>NZ_MDDR01000052.1 GCF_001870435.1 Pseudomonas costantinii
GGCTTCGGTCGGACCATAGCCGTTGAGCAAGTGTTGCGGCGCGCCGTCCTTGAGCACCCGGGCAATCACGCTCGGGTCGAGTACATCGCCGCCGACGATCAGGTAACGCAACTGCGGGAAGACCGCCAACAGCCCCTCGGCGTACTGATGGAACAACCCGGCAGTCATCCACAACACGCTGACCGCTTGCTCCTGCAACAGCGCGGCGAAATCGGTCTGGGACAGCAGCGTGTCCTGGTCGACCACCACCACCGCGCCGCCATTGAGCAACGGTGCCCACACATCGAGAGTGCTAGCGTCGAACGCCGGGTTGGAGGCAAACGCCACACGATCGTGCTGATTGAAATCGGCATAGCCGTTGTTGATCACCAACCGCGTGATCGCCCGGTGCGGCACCAGCACGCCCTTCGGCGTGCCGGTAGAGCCGGAGGTGTACATGATGTACGCCGCCGTCTCGGCCAATTGCTCAAGCGCCGGGTTATGCTCAGGCTCAACACTCAGGTCCAGGGTGTCCAGGTCCAGACGACGCGCGCCTTCCGGCACCTCAATCGAGGTCACGCTCAGCAACAGCTGCGCGCCGCTGTCCGAAATCATGAAGCCTTGACGGTCCAGCGGTGCATGGACGTCCAGCGGCACATACACCGCCGCGCACTTGCTGATTGCCAGTTGGCTGACCAGCAGGTCCAGGGAACGCTCCAGCAGGATCGCCACGCGGTCGCCGGGGGCCACGCCCTGACTGATCAAGTGATGGGCCAACTGGTTGGCACGCCGGTTCAATTGCGCATAGCTCAAGGACTGCTCGCCATGCACCGCTGCCAACGCCTGCGGATTTGCCGCCGCATGGGCTTCGAACTGCACATGCAAGGTGTGCGTGTGCGGGTAATCCCTGGCAGTACGGTTGAACCCCTGCAGCACTTGATGACGCTCAGCCTGCGGCAGCATCGACACGCCGTTAAGTGGTGCGGATGGCGTATGTTCCAGGGCATCGACCAGTTGCTCGATGACCGTATTGAAGTAAACACAGATTTTCTCTGCACCCATCGCGGCAACCGCCAATGCGCTCAGGCTGAACTGCTCGCCCAGGTCGTTGACACTGACACTCAGCGGGTAGTTGGTGCGCTCATGCACGTCAATCACATCAATACCGCGCCATGCGTACTGGTACTCGGCTTGCTCGGCCGCTGATGGCACCGCGCTGTGCCGGTAGTTGAGCAAGGCACTGAATAACGGAGTGGAATGCGCGACGCTGCTGCAACGTTGCGCCAGCGCCAACGAGGCATGCTCATGGCCAAGCAAGCCACTTAAGCTGGCGTGGGTGGCCTTGACCGCCGCCTGCACCGCTTGGCCGTCGATATCGACACGCAAGGGCAAGGTGTTGATAAACATGCCCAGCGCACGGTCGGCGCCGTCACCACCTTGCATGCGGCCCATCATCACCGTGCCGAACACCACGCGGTCGGTATGGGCAACAACGCTTAACACCCGTGCCCAGGCCAGGTGAAACACGCTGGCCGGGCTGACGCCCAGTTGCCGGGCACGTGCACGCAGGCGGCGGCTCAGGCCCGCGTCCAGGGTCAGGTCGGCTTCGTCGACGCTCGCCCCGTCATCCTCGATCGTCTGGAGGCCAAACGGCAGGGTCGGCTCGTCGATGTCCGCCAACATCTCGCGGAAGAATGCTTCATGTTGCTGTTCACTGACCCCGAGACGCGCCTGGGCGACGTAATTGCGATACGGCACCGCCGCCCCCAGGCGGTCGGTGTGCCCCAGCAGATACGCCTGCATTTCATGCTGCACCACCTCCACGGCGGTGTGATCAAGCACCAAGTGGTGAAACAAAAAGAACGCGACGATCTTCCCGCTCGCCGCATCATGGGCGTAGACCACGCGCATCAGCGGCGCCTGGTTCAGATTGAGACGGGCATAACGCACCTGCACATCGGCGCGTAATTGTTCGGCCACCGGAATAGGGCCAGGAGTCGGCATGAACTGTTCAACCGGCAACTGCGCGTGGCGCAACACCACCTGCATCGGCTGATCGAGCCCTTCCCAGAGCACAGCGGTGCGCAGGATGTCATGGCGCTCGACCACCTGTTGCAGGGCTTGGCAAAACGCCTGCAACCGCTCGCTGTCAGCAAATGCAAATTGCGACTTGAGCACGTACGGATCACGGTGCGCGGCCGACAAGTGCAGGTAGAGAATGCCTTCCTGCAACGGCGCCAGCGGGTAGATGTCTTGCACATTGGCTGCACCACCGGGCACAGCAGCAGTGATCAGGTCGATGTTGGCCTGGCTGATCCGCGCCAGCGGCAGCAGGTCCGGGGTGATGTGCGTGAGGCCCGGCACCAGCAGATTGGCCGGCACCTGCACTTCGTGGCCACTGCCCACTGCTGCCGCCAGGGCCGCCAGGGTTGGCTGGCTGAACAACACGCGCACATCCGCCTGCAAGCCCGCCTGGCGCATGCGTTCCACTAGGTTGACGGCCAGCAATGAATGCCCGCCCAGCTCGAAGAAGTGGTCATGGCGCCCCACTTGCTCGACCTTGAGCACGTCCGCCCAGATCTGCGCGAGAGTGGTTTCCAACTCACCCTGGGGCGCGGCATAACCACGGCTGAGCATCGACTCAAGTCCCGGCTCCGGCAGGGCCTGGCGGTCGAGTTTACCGTTGGCGGTCAGCGGCAGGTTGTCCAGGCGCACGTAAGCGGCCGGCACCATGTACTCCGGCAACTGCGCCTGCAATGCGCTGCGCAGGGCCTCGATGTCCACCGGCTGCGGTTGAGTGAAGTGTTCGGTGAAGTACGCCACCAGCCGACCGTCACGGGCCAGTACCACCGCTTCGCGAATCTGCGCCTGCTCGCCCAGGCGGCTTTCGATTTCGCCCAGTTCGATGCGCACGCCACGGATTTTCACCTGGTCATCGTTACGCCCCAGGTACTCCAGGGTGCCGTCCTCGCGCCAGCGCACCAGGTCACCTGTGCGGTACATGCGCGCCTGCGGGTCGCAACTGAACGGGTCCTTGAGGAAACGTTCGGCAGTCATTTGCTCGCGGTTCAGGTAACCCCGCGCCACCCCGGCACCGGCCACATACAGCTCACCGGCCACCCCTTGAGGCAGCAGTTGCTGTTGCGCATCCAGCACGTACACCTGCGCGTTGGCCACCGGTTTGCCGATGTGCAGGGTCTTGCCGGCCTCGATCAAGCCGGAGGTGGCGACGACCGTGGCTTCAGTCGGGCCGTAGTTGTTGACCAGGTTGAAACGCCGGGGCGTATTGAACTGGCGCAAACGGTCGCCGCCAATCAGCAGGGTCTTCAGGGTCGGGTGTTCCAGGTGCTGGCTGAAGGCGTACTCTGCCACGGGCGTCGGCAGGAAGCTGACATCCAACGGCTGGACTACCCACCACTGCAGCAGCGCATCAATGTCTTCATGGGCTTGCTGCGCGGGCGGCAGGTGCAGAGTCGCGCCTGCGCACAAGGCCGGCCAGACCTCCCAAGCCATGGCGTCGAAACCGAAACCGGCGACACTGGAGGTATGGCTGCCGGCGTGCAGCTCGAACGCATCGCAATGCCAGTTCACCAGGTTTTCCAGGGTCTGGTGTTCGACCATGACCCCTTTGGGCTGGCCAGTGGAGCCGGAGGTATAGATCACATAGGCCAGGTGCGCCGGAGTCAGGCCGGCCACCTTCGGATTGTCGGCCGGCGCGGCGTGCCAGGCATTGGAATTCAGATCAATGACCGGGACAGACAGCCCGGTGACCAGGGCGGCGGTCGCCGTCTGGACCAGCACCGCCACGGGGGCACTGTCTTGCAACAGGTAGGCAATACGCTCCTGGGGGTGCGCCGGGTCCACCGGCACGTAAGCCGCGCCAGCCTTGAGGATCGCCAGCAGCCCCACCAGAGTTTCGACGCTGCGTCGAGCGCAGATAGCGATGCGATCGTCGGGGCCAACCCCCCATTCGATCAAGTGGCGAGCCAGTTGGTTGGCCTGCTCGTTGAGCTGTTGATAGCTCAATTGCTGCTCGCCCTGGCGCACGGCCACCGCCTGGGGCAGCGCCAGCGCGCGGGCCTCGAACAAGGCGTGAATGGTCTGCCCACGCGGGTAATCTCTGGCCGTGTTATTAAAACCGGCCAACTGGCTGTCCCGCTCCTCGGCGGGCACGATCGGCAAGGCCTGCATCGGCGTGGCGTGACCCTGCTCCAGCGCATCGACCAGGCTGTGCAGCGCGGTGAGCATATAGCCGAGGATGCGCGGCAACGGCATGCTGGCCACGCCTTGCAACGTCAGGTTGAAGTCCTCACCGACGTCATCCACCGACAGCACCAGGGGATAGTTGCTACGCCCTTCACCGCCGAGCAACTCGATACCGTCCCATTGCGGCGCGCTCGACGCCGGCGCCTGGCTCTGGCGATAGTTGATCAAAGCACTGAACAACGGCGTAGGCGCGGCCACGCCGCTGCAACGCTGGGCCAGCGCCAGCGGCGCGTGTTCGTGCCCCAACAGGCGCGTCAAGCGCACATGGGCGGCCTTGGCTGCAGCCTGTACGTCCAGCGCGCCTACATCCAGACGCAGCGGCAACGTATTGATAAACAGCCCGAGCCCGCGCTCACTGCCCTCTCCCCCCCCCATGCGCCCCATCAGCACAGTGCCGAACACCACGTCGTCACGCCCAGAAATTCGCCCCAGTACCTGGGCCCAGGCCAAGTGATGCAGGCTGGCGACACTGACCACCTGCTGCCGGGCCTGGGCACGCAGGCGCCGACTCAAGTCGGCGCCCAGTACGTGGACCAACTCGTGCACCTGCTCGTCGCCCTGCACATCCTGATGACCGAAAGGCAGCGTCGGCTCATCCAGATCGCCGAGCATGTCGCGGAAGAATCCTTCGTGTTCCTGCACCGTCGTGCCCAGACGCGCCTGGGCCACATAGTTGCGGTACGGCACCGCCGCGCCGAGTGGCTCGACACCGCCGTACAAGCAGGCGTGGATCTCCTGATACACCACCTGCATGGCCACATGGTCAATGGCAATGTGATGAAACAGCAACATCGCCACCCAACGCTGGTTGGCCGGGTCTTCGGCGAAAACCACTCGCAGCAACGGCGCCTGGTCCAGGTGCATGTGCATGGCGCGGGTGTCGAAGCGTCGGTACAACTGCTCAGTGATCGGCCCTTCGGCCGGGTCGAGTGCCACCTCGTTGATCACCAGTTGTGACTGGCGCCAGACCACTTGCACCGGTTCATCCAGACCTTCCCAGGCAATGCTGGTGCGCAGAATATCGTGACGATTGATTACCTGCTGCAAGGCCTGGGCAAATGCCTCAAGACGTGGCCGCGTGGTGATCGCGAACTGTGAGCGCATCAGGTAAAGGTCACCTTGGCGCGCCGTCACGTGGTGGTAGAAAATCCCTTCCTGAAGCGCCGCCAACGGGTAGATGTCCTGCACATTCGCAGTACCGCCGGGCACCATGGCGACGATACGGTCGATGGCCGTCTGGTTCAGGTTCACCAGTGGCAACATCGCCGGGGTGATCAGGGGGCAGTCGGGGGCGATGGCATTGGTCGGTACGTCGACCTGCCCGGTCCGCTGCGCCGAGTAATCGCCGGCATTGATCAAGGCGATCAGCGCGGCCTTATGCTCGCGCAGCGAAGCCAGCACCCCTGGCTCGCTTAAGGCCAGTTTATTGCCCTGCAACACGAGTTGATCGCCCTTGACGGACAGCTGCACGTCCTTTTCTTTCAGTGTTGCCAACAGTTCGATAACACTCACAGGACCATCTCCATTCTTTCCGTAATTGCGGCGTATTCCCACAGCGTGGAGTGCTCGAACAGCGCCTTGACGTTGGCCTCGATACCTTCCTGGCGTAAGCGCCCGATCAGGCTGACCGCCAATAACGAATGCCCGCCCAGCTCAAGGAAGTTGTCGTGGCGACCGACGCGTTCGACGTTCAACAACTCCGTCCAGAGCCGGGCCATGGCGGTTTCAATTTCGCCTTGAGGGGCTTCGTATGCATGGGTGCGCAGCGCTCCCACGTCCGGCGCCGGCAGGGCCTTGCGGTCGAGCTTGCCGTTGGGGCTCAGCGGCAGCGCGTCGAGGTGCACGAACACCTGCGGCAGCATGAACTCCGGCAATTGCTCCAACAGGTGGGCGCGCAGGGCCTCGGTGGCGGCCGGTACGCCGGTGTAATAGGCCACCAGGCGTTTGTCGCCCGGCACGTCTTCGCGGGCCAACACCGTGGCTTCCTGGATGTGCGGGAATTCGCCCAGGCGCGCCTGGATTTCCCCCAACTCGATACGCACGCCACGGATTTTCACCTGGTCATCGTTGCGGCCCAGGTACTCGATGTTGCCGTCGGGCAAATAGCGTGCGACGTCACCGGTGCGGTAGATCCGCCCGGTGCTGTAAGGGTCCTTGAGGAAGCGTTCGGCGTTCAGCTCAGGACGGTTCAGGTAGCCACGGGCAACCTGCACGCCGCCGATGAACAGTTCACCGCTGACTCCCAGTGGTACCGGCTGCAAGTGCGCGTCGAGCACGTACATGCGCACGTTGCCAATCGGCTTGCCGATCGGCGTGTTGTCCGGGGTAACGGCGCCATTGCAATCCCACGCCGTCACTTCCACTGCGGCTTCGGTGGGGCCGTAGTGGTTGAACAAGGCGCTGCCCGGCAATTGCGCCTTGAAGCGTCGCACCAGGCTGCCTGGCAAGGCTTCACCGCTGCACATTACCCGCGCCAACCCGGCTGCCTGGCTGACATCACCATGGGCCAGGAACACGTCAAGCATCGACGGCACGAAATGCACCGTGGTGATGTGTTCGGCCTGAATCACCTCACACAGGTATGCAGGGTCTTTGTGCCCACCAGGGCGGGCCATAACCAGACGCGCACCGGTGAACAGCGGCCAGAAGAATTCCCACACCGACACATCGAAGCTGAACGGGGTTTTCTGCAAGAGCGCATCCGAGCTGTCCAGGCGATAGGTGTCCTGCATGCACAACAAGCGGTTGACCACCGGGCTGTGTTCGTTGATCACACCCTTGGGCTTGCCGGTGGAGCCGGAGGTGTAGATCACGTAGGCCTGGTGCTGCGGGGTCAATTCGGCAATCAGCGGGTTGCTTGCCGACTGGTGTTGCCAGGTGACGAGCTCCAGGTCGACCACCGGCACAGCGACGTCACCCAGCAAGGCGCGAGTGGCGCTTTGCACCAGGACCACGGACGGCGCGCTGTCTTCAAGCATGTAGGCCAGGCGGTCCAGCGGGTAAGCCGGGTCCAGTGGTACGTAACCGCCGCCGGCCTTGAGGATCGCCAGCAAACCGATGACCATCTCGGCGCTCCGTTCAACGCAGATGCCAACCCGGGACTCCAGCACTACACCCTGTTCGCGCAGATGATGGGCGAGGCGATTGGCGCGTTGGTTCAGCTCGCGGTAGCTCAGGCGCTGACCGTCCGCCAGCAGCGCAATGGCGTCCGGCGTGCGCTGCACCTGGGCTTCGAACAGGCCGTGAATCGTCTGTTGCAGCGCGTGATCCTTGACGGTGTCGTTGAAGCGCACCAGCAGGGTTTCACGCTCGGCTAGCGGTATCACCGAGAGTTGCTGCACGGCAGTGTGCGGCGCCGTCTCCAGCGCCTCCACCAACTGCTGCAAGGCGGTCTGCATGTAGGCCGCTACGCGCTGGGCATTCACACCGGTGGTCTGCACTCCGAGCAAGAAACCTTCGCCCTGGTCGTCCACCGACAGCATGCACGGGTAGTTGGTGCGTTCGCGCACCTCCAGCACTTGCGCACCGGACCAGTACTGCGGCCCTTCGCTTTCCAGCAACGGGCTGTGCCGGTAGTTGAGGATTGAACTGAACAGCGGCGACGCAGCCGGCACGGCGCTGCAACGCTGCGCCACCACCAGCGGTGCATGCTCGTGACCTAACAACGCGGAGAGCCGGGCGTGCACGGCGCGCGCAGCGGCACGCACGCCTTGCTCACCGACGCTGACGCGCAGCGGCAACGTATTGATGAACATGCCCAGCGCCCGGTCGGCGCCGTCACCACTCTGCATGCGACCCAGCAACACGGTGCCGAACACCACGTCATCACGCCCACTGACGCTGGCCAGCACTCTGGCCCAGGCCAGGTGATGCAGGCTGGCGGCGCTGATGCCCAAGTGGCGCGCCTGCGCACGCAAGCGCCGGCACAGCGGCGCATCCAGTTGGATCTTGGCCTCCTCAGCCGACAGCCCGTCACCCTGCACTTCCTGCAGACCGAACGGCAGGGTCGGCTCGTCGATGTCGTTGAGCATCTCGCGGAAAAACTGTTCGTGGTCGGCCTGGCTGACGCCCAACAGCGCCTGCGCCACGTAATTGCGGTACGGCATCGCTGCGTCCAATTGCGCGAAGCCGCCGCTGCGGTAGGCAAGGACCTCCTCGCTGATCACATCCAGCGCGGTGTGGTCCATGGCGATGTGGTGGAACAGCAACATCGCCAACCAGCGCTGGTTGGCTTCATCGTGCACATAGGCCAGGTGCAGCAGCGGTGCCTGGCTCAACACCAGACGCACCTGGCGCGGGTCGAAGCGCGCGTGCAATTGTTCCAGCACACTGCCCTGGGCCGGGTCGAAATACAGTTCTTCGAGGGGCAGTTCGGCGCGGCGCAGCACCACTTGCACCGGCTGTTCGAGGTCGTCCCAGAGGATCGCGGTGCGCGTGATGTCATGGCGGTCAATCACCGCCTGCAGGGCCTGGGCAAAGGTGTCGAGTTGCTCGCGGTTTTCCAGGCTGAAGGTGGCCTGCAACAGGTAGGGATCTCCTTGTTCGCTGGTGATGTGGTGATACAGGATGCCCTGCTGCAACGGCGCCAACGGGTAGATGTCCTGCACATTGCGCGCACCACCGGGCACCCGAGCGACGATGCGGTCCAGGGTGTCCTGGTCGAGGTTGATCAAACTCAGCATGTCGGCGCGGATGTGTGCGCAGTCAGCCGGGATTCCATTGGCCGGTACCTGGATTTCGCTGCCGCCGCCCACGGCCGCCGCAAGGGCCGCCAATGTCGGCTGGCCGAACAGCACGCGCACGTCGGCGCTAAGGCCCAGTTGGCGCATACGCTCGATGAGTTTGACTGCCAACAGCGAGTGACCACCCAGCTCAAAGAAGTTGTCCTGGCGGCCCACGCGGGCCACGCCCAGCACCTGGCTCCACAGTTCGGCCAGGGTGGTCTCGATGGCGTTGTGCGGTGCTTCATATTCACGGCTGGCAAACGCCTCAACATCCGGCACCGGCAAGGCACGGCGGTCGAGTTTTCCGTTGGGCGACAGCGGCAGCGCGTCCAGTTGCACATAGGCCGCCGGAATCATGTAGTCGGGCAGCAGCGCTTGCAGATGCTCGCGCAGCGCGTCGATACCCGCCGGCACCGCCTCGGCGTGGGCAGTGAAATAGGCCACCAGGCGCTTGTCGCCGGGGCTGTCTTCGCGCACCAGCACCGCTGCATCGCGGATGCCGGGATGCTGGGCCAGGCGCGCTTCGATTTCGCCCAGTTCCACACGGAAACCGCGAATCTTGATCTGGCCGTCGTTGCGGCCCAGATAATCGATTTCGCCGTCGCGTTGGTAGCGGCCCAAGTCACCGGTTTTGTACAGACGGCCCTGGGAGACAAACGGGTCGGCCAGGAAGCGCTCGGCGGTCAGGTCATCGCGGTGCAAATAGCCACGGGCCACGCAGGCACCACCGATGTAGATCTCACCGGCGACACCCAGCGGCACCGGCTGCAGGTGTTCGTTGAGCAGGTAGATACGCGTATTAGCCACGGGCACGCCAATCGATGGCAACACCGGCCACAACGTGGCATCACCGTCCAGGGTCAGGGCCGTGGTGACGTGGGACTCGGTAGGCCCGTAGTGGTTGTGCAGGCGGCAGCCGGGCAGGCGCAGGAACAACTCACGCATCGGTTCGCTGATACGCAGTTGCTCACCGGCTGTGATCACATCGCTCAGCGCACAAGGCAAACGCCCGAGTTCAGGCGTCTCGGCCACGGCTTCGGCCAGCGCTTGCAGGGCGATGCACGGCAGGAACAGACGCTGGACGCCTTGCTCGCAGATATGCCGGAACAATTCGCGAAAATTCAGCCGCAAGTCGCCCGGAATCAATGACAGTTCACCACCGGCACACAAGGTGCTGAAGACTTCCTGAAAGGCCACGTCAAAGCCCAGTGCAGCGAACTGCAAGGTACGTTGGGCCGGACGGCCATCGGTCAGGGTTTGTGCAATCTGCCACTGCATCAGGTTGACCAGTGGCCCGTGGGGCATGGCGACGCCCTTGGGCTGCCCGGTGGAACCGGAGGTGTAGATCACGTAGGCCAGGGCATCGGCATCCAGGCCCGGAACTTGCGGGTTGTGCGCGGGCTGCGCATCGATACCGTCGGCGGCATCCAGCAGCAAGGTCGGCACGCTGGACAGGCTGAAACGCTGCGCCAGGCGCTGCTGGGTCAGCAAGGCCTTGGGCGCACTGTCTTGCAGCATGTAGGCCAGGCGCTCATCCGGGTAGGCCGGGTCCAACGGTACGTAACCCGCGCCGGCCTTGAGAATCGCCAACAGGCCCGCGACCATTTCCAGGCTGCGTTCGGCGCAAATCGCCACGCGGTCGTTGGCCCCGATGCCGTCGGCGATCAGGCGGTGGGCAATCCGGTTGGCCAGCACGTTCAAGTCACCGTAGCTCAGGGACTGACCGTCGTAGGTCACGGCGATTGCGTCAGGCTGGCGCTGCGCCTGTGCTTCGAACAGCGTGTGCACGGTCGCGGTGACCGGGTATTCAATATCGAAGGCGTTGAAGTCGGCCAGCAGCACCTGACGTTCGGCGTCCGGCAGGATCGCGAGGCTGTGCAATGCTTGATCCGGCTGGTGCTCCAGGGCGTCAGCGATGGCTTCCAGCACACGGTGCATGTAGCCGCAGATGCGCTTCGGTTCGACGCCGGCCACGGCCTGCACACTCAGACCGAAGGAGTCACCGAGGTCGTCCACCGACAACATCAGCGGGAAGTTGGTGCGTTCTTCGCCACCGGCCATTTCCACACCGGCCCACATCAGGGCCTTGCCGGCATCTTCCGCCGACTGTGCGCCGACCGCGGCATGCCGGTAGTTGAGCAACGCGCTGAACAACGGTGTCGGCGCCGCCACACCACTGCAACGTTGCGCCAGGGACAGCGGCGCATGTTCATGGCCGAGCAAGGCGGCCAGACGCGCGTGGGTGGTTTTCAGCGCGCGTTCGACGCCTTGATCACCCGCTTCTACGCGCAACGGCAAGGTGTTGATGAACATGCCGAAGGCGCGGTCGGCGTCCTCGCCACTGCTCAGGCGGCCCATCAACACGGTGCCGAACACCACGTCGCGGCGCGCGGCCAGATGCCCGACCACCTGGCCCCAGGCCAAGTGATGCAGGCTGGCATTGCTCACCCCCAGACGTCGGGCCTGGGCACGCAGGCGCTGACCAAGCAGCGGCGCCACCGGCAAGCTGGCTTGCGCAACATCCCGACCATCACCCTGCACATCCTGCAGGCCGAACGGCAAACTCGGCTCGTCGACGTCGCCGAGCATCTCGCGGAAAAATGCCTCATGGGCAGCCTGGTTAATGCCCAGGCGGGTCTGCGCCACGTAATTACGATACGGCACCGACGGCGCCAGTTGATCGCCGCGGCCTTGCGCCAGCGCCTCGATTTCCTGGCCCAGCAACGCCAGCGAGGTAGCGTCATCAATCAGGTGATGGAACTGCAGGACCGCGACCCAGCCGGCGCCCGGACGGTCTTCAGCAAAATGCAGGGCCATCATCGGTGCGCGTGTCAGGTCCATACGCGTGTGGCGCGGGTCGAAGCGCTCGGACAACTGCGTGGCAACCTCCCCGAGCGCCGGTTCAAATTGCACTTCCTGCACCGGCAGGCGCGCCTCACGCCAGACCACTTGCACCGGCTCGTCGAGACCTTGCCAGGCCACTGAGGTGCGCAGGATGTCGTGGCGGCTGATGACCTGTTGCAAGGCGTCGACAAAGCCCTGCACCTGCTCGCGACTGTGCATGCGTAACACCACCTGCAGCAGGTAGGGATCGCCATCGGTGCTGGTCTGGTGGTGGAACAGGATGCCTTCCTGCAACGGCACCAGCGCGTAGATGTCCTGTACGTTGGCGACACCGCCGGGGATGCCGGCGACAACGCGGTCGATCTGCTCCTGAGGCAACCGCGTCAGGGGCAGCATGGCCGGAGTGATCCGCGTGCAATCGGCCGGGATCACATTGGCAGGCACCTGCACGTGGTGTCGGCTGCCGGCTGCGGCGGCCAACGCGACCAAGGTCGGTTGACCGAATAGCACGCTCACATCCGCGCTCAGGCCAACCTGGCGCATGCGCTCAATCAGCTTGACCGCCAATAACGAGTGACCGCCCAGCTCGAAGAACTGGTCGTGGCGCCCTACCCGCTCGACACCCAACAATTCGCTCCAAAGACGCGCCAGGGTAGTTTCCAGTTCACCCTGCGGCGCCGCGTACTCGCGCCGCGCAAAGGCTTCGGTATCCGGCGTCGGCAGGGCCTTGCGGTCGAGCTTGCCGTTGGTGGTCAGGGGCAAACTCGACAACATCACAAAGGCGCTGGGCACCATGTACTCGGCCAGCGACACCATCAGTTGCGTACGCAGCTCGGCGGCCGACGGTTCCGCGCCGTCGCTGGCAATGACGTAGGCTATCAGGCGCTTATCGCCCGATTCATCTTCGCGGGCAATCACCACAGCTTCGCGCACGCCGTCACAGGCAGCCAGACGCGCTTCGATCTCACCCAGCTCGATGCGGAAACCACGGATTTTCACCTGATCGTCATTACGACCCAGGTAGTCAATACTGCCGTCCGCCAGCCAGCGACCGAGATCGCCAGTGCGGTACATGCGAGCGCCCGGAGTCGTGTCGAAGGGATCATCGAGGAAGCGCTCGGCATTCAATTCAGGCCGGTTCAGGTAACCACGAGCAACCCCCGCCCCTCCCACATACAACTCACCTTCCACCCCATGCGGGACGGGTTGCCCTTGGGCGTCGAGGATGTACAGGCGCAGATCCGGGATACGCCCGCCAATCGGGCTGGTGCCTACCCGGCAGGCATCCGCTGCGGTCAGGGCGCGATAGGTCACATGCACGGTGGTTTCGGTGATGCCGTACATGTTCACCAGTTGCGTACCGGCGTTGGTCGTACGCGCATACCACGGTTTGAGAATCCCCGGCTCCAGGGCTTCACCGCCGAAGATCACCTGGCGCAGGGAGTGCTTCAAGGCACTCTGGCCCTGGGCCGCGATCAACGAACGGAAGGCACTCGGCGTCTGGTTGAGGATCGTCACCCCGGCACTGCACAGCAGGGCATAACATTCGTCCGGCGAACGGCTGGTGAGCTGCGGCACCACCAGCAACTGCCCGCCATGCATCAGCGCGCCCCAGATTTCCCACACGGAGAAGTCGAAGGCAAACGAGTGGAACAGTGCCCACACATCTTGATCGTTAAAATTGAACCAACCCTCGGTGGCGGTGAACAAGCGCGCCACGTTGTGATGCTCAATCATCACGCCCTTGGGCAAGCCGGTTGAGCCGGAGGTGTAGATCACATACGCCAGGTTGGCCGAGGTCAGGCCCGGCACATGCGGATTTTGGGGTGATTCGGCCTGGCAATCGTCGGCATCCAACTCGATAACCGGCACCGACAGCTCGGCGACCAAGGCATGAGTCGCCTGCTGCACCAGCACCGCCACCGGCGCACTGTCCTGCAAGGTGTAGCTGATGCGCTCCTGCGGGTACGCCGGGTCGATCGGCACATAACCGGCACCCGCTTTGAGGATGCCCAACAGACCGACCATCATGTCCAGGCCGCGCTCGACGCAGATCGCCACCCGATCATCCGGGCGCACACCCAGGCTCAACAGGCGGTGCGCGACCTGGTTGGCGCGGCGGTTCAAGTCGTCGTAGCTCAGGCGTTGGCCGTCGAAAATCAGCGCCGTCGCATTGGGACGGGATGCCGCCTGGGTCTCAAACAGTCCATGAATAGTGTCTTGGCCGGGGTACGTGCAGACGTCGGCATTCCACTGTTGCAACAGCGCGCGGTCGGTCTCGGTGGTCAACGAAAACTCAGCCACGGCCAGATCGGCATTCTCCAGGGCCTGCTCCAGCACATAGGTAAAGCGTTCGGCTAAGGCCTCGATTTCATCGGCGTTGAAATACGCCTCGTTATAGACGTAGTGCGCCCACGCCTTATCCTTGTGATTGCTCGCCCGCAGGTGAAACGCCAGGGGCATCTGCTCGTGGTTGTTGGTGACTTTGACCAGGTGCCCGCGCTGCTCGGCGAACTGGTACAGGTGATCGTCCTGTTCGTAGGACAGGGTCAGGTCGAACAGTGGGCCGCTTTCGGCGCGCAGGTTCATGCCGCTCAGCGGGAAGCGCTGGTGGCGATAATCCTGCTTGAGTGCATCGCGTACGGCGCCGACCAAGGCGCTAAAGGTCAACTCGCGGCCGAGACTGAAGCGCACGGCACTGACCTGGGTAAACATGCCCAGAGTGGTTTTGAACTTGGCCGAGCGGTTGAGTAATGGCAGGCCCACTACCCACTCATCACGCTGGGTCACGCGGGTGAAGTAGACATACATGGCCGCCAGCAAAACGTGGAAGGTCGAGGCCTGGCAGACTTTCGCCAGCTCGCCCATACGATCGTGCAACACCACTGGGAACGGACGAATGTAATGCCGGCCAGGCGCCTTGCCCTTGGCATATTGATCCTGGTGACGCGCGGCAAATAACGGTTCAGGCAGGGTCTGGTACTTGTGCTGCCAGTATTCGCGGTCCTTTTCATAACGTGCCGACTCGCGGTAGCGCACGTCGTCATGGATGAAATCGACATAGGAGCTGGCCTCCATGTCAGGCTGCCGCGCCTCGGTCAGGTCGCTGTATATGTCGCCCAGCGATTGCAGCATTTCACCGAAAGCCCAACCGTCAAGAATGATGTGGTGAGCCTGGCTGGCGAAGTAGTAGTGCGCCTCCCCCAACTTGATCAGGAAAAAGCGAAACAGTGGTGCCTGGGTCAGCGAAAACGCCCGAGCCATGTGCTCGTCCATCAACGCCAACGCTGCGTTGACAGGATCGGCCTGTTCAGACAAGTCGAACAGCGGCACCGCCACCGACACTGTTGGAGCAATGAATTGCAGCGGCACGCCATCGGCATCGGTGGCGTCCAGCAGCGTGAGACGCAGGGCATCGTGCTTGGCCACCAGCACTTCGGCGGCTCGTTGCATCCGCTCGGCGTTGAGCGGGCCGTTGAGCTCCAAGTAGGAGCCGATGTTGTACAGCGGCGATTCACCTTGACTGATCTGGTCCAGCCAGATGGCTTTCTGCGCGGCGGTCAGAGGGAACGTCTGCGATGACTGCACGGGCAAATTCATACGATCACCTGCGCGATAAAACCAGCAACGGCAAGGTTGTTTGAGAGGATTTTTTTCGCGACAAGGTCGCCCATGGCCACTGCAGAAAAACGTTTCATAAAAGCCTTCTCAGAGTTTTGTCAGTGCCACCTGGGTCACAGCGCAGCAGCGAGGGAAGTTGAGGCAATAAATCGTTAAAAACGTCAAGCCAACGGACAAATCAAGGTGCCTATACGGCCTTGTACGCTGGATAAAAAAGTCGCCCACAGCGTCACCTGATAAGCGCATTGGCAAATTTAAGCATCGGCGTTTTTGGCTGTATGTCACCTGAATCCCGGACAATCACGGGACATTGAAACATTCTGCAATTTTTGATTTATCTAATTGATATTTAATGATTTTTTAAAACAAAAAAACACGAAACCCATAGTTTTAAAAGCTATGGGCGTCGTGTTTTGGGATGGGCGTCGGCGTCACCTGGATTAGGCGCGGCGGTCCTCGGCGACAAGGCTTACATCGGAGACGATATGGCCATCGACCAACTTGACGATACGGTCGGCCAATTGGAAGTATTGATCATCATGAGTAATGATCAATACGGTCTTGCCGCGACGTTTCAGCTCCGGCAGCAGCTCTTCGTAGAAGAAGCGCTTGAACGGCGGATCCTGATCCGCCGCCCACTCATCAAGGACATACACCGGGCGATCTTCCATGTAGGCACACACCAGGGCCAGGCGCTTTTGTTGCCCATAGGACAGCTCTTTGGTGGTGGAATACCCAAGCCCTTCGATCTTGACTTTGTCGGCCAGACCCAGGGCGGTGAGGTGCTTCTGCGCCAGACCCGGATTGACCTCCTCACCTTCAGGACCGATCAGTCGGTTGAATAGATGGAAGTCGCTGAACACCGCGGAAAACAGGTCACGGTAATCACTGCGGGTCTCATCGTTGACGGCGACCCCATCGAGCAATACCTGCCCGGCCTGGGGTACGTACAACCCGCACAGCGCCTTGACCAGGGTACTTTTTCCGCAGCCGTTGCCGCCAATAATGTAGATCAACTCACCGCTGTTGATGGTCAGGTCGACCGGCCCCAGAGCAAAACCGTTCTCGGCATCTGCGCCGCGATAGTTCATCACCACACCTTTGAGCGCGATCTGGCGCCAGTGTTTCTTGTGCTCCAGGCGCAGGACATTGGTGTTATCCGGCTCGTCCTGTTCAGCATGGTGCTCGTTGATCAGGAAACCAAACTCGGCGAGACGATTGATCGCAATCCGCCCCTGCGCCATGACCGGCATCGCGCCGATCAACAACCCCAACGGCCCCAGGATATACATCACCGTCAACACGCTGGCGGTCATCACCTGACTGTCGGTCACCATCAGCAACGGCAAGGCGAACACCAGGCTGCCGATCAGCAGCGATTGGGTGACCAGCCCCATGTTTTCAGCGCCGAGGTACCACATATGCTCGATGAAATTGAAACGTGCCACCCGCGTGGACGACTCCTTGATTGCAGAGCGGCCAAACCAGCGTCGGCGAATACCGTTGAGCTTCAATTCCTTGAGACCGAAGACCAGGCCGTGTGTGTGTTCGTTGAAGGCCGTGAACTCATCACGCACGCGGCCAGTGAACTTCACGCCGCCGAGGAACAGGAAGATGTACAGCATCGCCCCCACTGCCAGCAGCGCCAGGGTCAAGGCAAACACCGTCCACGACAGGTAAGCCAGGTAAGCCAGGCCACACATGAACACTGTGGACTCCACCAGCATCACCGGCATAACCAGCAGCGTCGCATTGAGCTGCGGAATGTCGGTGGTCAACAGCGTCAGCACATTGGGCGGGCCGCGCCGATCCACTTCTTCGAGGGGCGAAGAGAGAATTTTCTGGCACAACGCAATGCGCAAGCGCGTCATCAATTTCATGTTGGCGTACGCGGGGAACAAGGTCGCGCCGTTGCGAAACGCCAGCGCCACCACACTCAAACCGACAAACCAATACAGCAAGTGCAACCGCGATCCCTGCTCGTAAATCGCCAGGTTGATCACGTTGACCACTGCGATCGCCGCCACGCCGCTGACGATGCCGGTGACCACTGAAAAGAAGGCCAGCCAGGGATGATTTTGCCAAAGCAGACGCAAGACCGAGCCCGGCTTGGGCGGCTTCTCATGCTCTTTATTCATGGATTAACTCCTCAAATACACTCAAGACCGGGCATGGCCCGTCAGGCAAACCGCTGCTACTGGCCAGGGTGCCGGAGCCGCCAAGTGTACGGATTGCCTACGATTCGGCTGTCCCCGAAAGCCTGTACAAAACGTTGGCCGAGGCAAATCCGCGAGGGAGAAGCGGATGCGACCTGAATGTCCCCGCTTTCTATTACAGACCGCCGCAGAATGAATGGGCCTAATACGGACCCGAGACGAACCCTTCAGGAGTGAACGATGACTGCGCCGATCGCTCACCCACTACTTATAAAAACATCGCGATCAAGGATGATTGGACTATGGATCTGACCAGCAGTATTCGAAATGCGGACAGCCCACACTTCTATTTCATACTCGGCGAGTTGATCTCCAGTACTGACCAGGATCATTTCGCACTCAACATGCTCAAGCTGATCGACAAGCTCTTGCCGGTCACGGCATTGACGCTCAGCGAATGGACACTCGATAAGTCAAACACCCACCTGACCGATATCAAGGCTTTGGGCAATGCCGGCGATCCTGCCGACATCCCCGCGCCCAACGCTAGCAGTCCCACCGACACCCCTGCGCTGCTCCAGGAGGTGCTGGAGATGGAGGGCTCGCTGCTGATCCGCATGAACACGCGTACTAAAGGGGCCAGCAAGGTGTCGCGCCGCGCCGCGCACCAGTGCACGCTGGTGTCGCGTGACGGCAGCCGACGCTGTGTCGTGACCTTGTATCGGTCGCACACTCAGAGGGACTTCTCTCTGAGCGAACTGTCGCTGCTCAAAAATCTCTCCGATGCCTTGCTACCGCTGATTGAAAGTTATGCCCAGTTCAGTCGCCAGAACACGCTGCGAAAAATGGGCAGCTGGATGGCGGCCCTGGTCACCAACCAGGAGCCGACGCAAATTCACCGCGAATTTCACAAACGCCTGACGCTATGCGACATCACCTTGTCGACCCGCGAACAGGAAGTTTGCCTGGGTTTACTAAATGGCGGAACGGTGCCGGAAATAGCGGAAAAGTTGCGCCTGAAAAATAGCTCTATCGAAACCTACCTCAAGCGTGCAACCGCAAAGCTTGGGGTCAGCGGCCGACATGGATTGACCAAATGGATGGTCGGCGCCTAGCAGAACTCAAGAAACGGGTTACTGCGCTGTAACCCGTGCTCCCTTTCAAATGAGGCTGGCCAATGAACAAGTTTGCTTTCTCCCTGGTGACGGTTGCCGTGGCGCTGGGCGGATGCTCGCTCATCCCCGATTACCACCAACCCGCAGCACCGGTGGCGATACAGTACCCACAAGGCCCGGCGTATGCCGCTGCCGCTGGAACGGTCAGTGAAGACGCTGCCAGCCAGGGGTGGCGCACACTGTTTCACGACCCGTCCTTACAGCAACTGATTCAGACCGCCCTGACTCAAAACCGCGACCTGCGTGTCGCCGCCTTGAATGTCGAGGCTTTCCGCGCACAGTACCAGATCCAGCGTGCCGACCTGTTCCCGGCCATTTCCGCGAGCGGCGGCGGCACCCGCCAGCGTGTCCCGGCGAGTATTACCCAGACCGGCAAGTCGGCGATCACCTCCACCTATTCTGCGACGCTGGGAATCAGTTCGTATGAACTGGATTTCTTCGGCCGCATCCGCAGCCTCAGCGAGCAGGCGATGCAGGCTTATCTGTCCACCGAGCAAGCACGCCGCAGCGCGGAACTGAGCCTAGTGGCCAGCGTCGCCAATGCCTACCTGACCTGGCGCGCCGACCAGGAGCTACTCGTGTTGACGCGCCAGACGCTGACCTCCTACGAGGAAAGCCTGCGCCTGACCACGCGCAGCCTGGATGCGGGCGCCGCGTCTTCGTTGGAGGCCGCACAGGCGCAAACCAGTGTCGAGAGCGCCCGCACCAACCTGGCCCGCTATGAGCGCCAAGTGGCGCAGGACCGCAACAGCCTGACGCTGTTGGTTGGCACCGCGCTACCGGAACTCCTGCCGGCTCGGCCGCTGGCCAGCAACCTGATCGCCCAAGTGCCTTCCGGCCTGCCATCGGACCTGCTGCAGCGTCGTCCCGACATTCTCCAGGCCGAGTACCAGCTCAAATCCGCCAACGCCAATATCGGCGCCGCCCGTGCCGCATTCTTCCCCAGTGTCAGCCTGACTGCGAATGCGGGCGCGTCCAGCTCCCAGCTATCCAGCCTGTTCAAGGGTGGCTCGGGCAGTTGGACGTTCCAACCCCAGATCAACCTGCCGATCTTCAATGCCGGCAGCCTGCGCTCGAGCCTCGACTATTCCAAGTTGCAAAAAGACATCAGTGTCGCCCAGTATGAAAAAGCCATTCAGACGGCGTTCCAGGAAGTGTCCGATGGATTGGCGGCACGCCAGACCTATGACAACCAACTGAGCGCGCAACGCGACTTGGTCCAGGCGAATCAGATCTATTACAACCTCGCGCAAAACCGCTATCGCGTCGGAGTGGACAGCAACCTAGTCTTCCTCGATGCGCAACGCTCCTTGTTCTCCTCACAACAGGCGCTGATCACTGACCGCTTGGCGCAGTTGATTGCCGAGGTCAATCTATACACCGCCTTGGGTGGCGCATGGGGAGAACCGACCCGCCTGGCTGTTGCCGAGACGCGCCCATGAGCACCTTCGAGCCCGGGCAATATGTGCGCCTGCGCTCGGGGGGCAAGAGAATGCTGGTCAAGTCTGCACTGGACACCGCGCAACTACCCAACACTGCGCTAGTACCCTGTGAGCATGAAGAGAAAAAACGCACGATCCTGGGGTTCTACATCGCCGCCAATCTGAAGTTGGCGGACGCCCCACCGTGAGCGCCGCAGGGTAAGCCTGAGACAACGCTGCGAGCAACGTCACGGCTGCCCAAATAACCATTGATCACGCCGAGAACTCCGGTCACCAACTCATGTTTTTTCCAGCAGCCTACAAATGGGAATGATCGAGCACAGCAGGATCGAAAGCGCCTTGCTGGCGCCCGTCAGCACATCGAAATACACCAGCGCCTATGTCAGTAGTCTCTCCCAACTGCTGGCGCCCCCCACTCCGCCGACGCGAACCAAGGTGTGCATACACCTGCGAGCAAGGCGCGCCGAAAACGGCTAGTGCCGACGATAATCGATCGCTGCCTCACTACAGAAATGAGTGCTTTAAACTTTTTACCCCATAAAGTATTTTGCAAGACTGCTTGGGGGCTGCTGCGCCCACCTCTATTACCTGTCAAGGATTTCCCGTGAGCGGACTGCGTGAACGGCAAAGGCTCGAACGACGCCAAGCCATCAGTAAAGCGGCGATCGAACTGTTCGAACGCCAGGGTTTCCAGAACACCACCATCGAACAGATCGCCAACCAGGCGGGCGTTTCGGCGCCCACGGTGTTCAAGTACTTCGGCAACAAGCAGGAAATCATCCTGGAAATCCTCCATGAGGCTGACCGGCGCGCACTGCAGGACACCCGTTGCCGGGTCCCGGCCATGGACGATCCGGTTGACGCCCTCTGCTACCTGGAAAAGCTCCTCACCGACTACGCGCTGGAAGTCATGCACCCCAGCCTGTGGCGTGAGCTGTTGCCGCTGATCCTGTTCGGCGGCGAGAGCGAGTTGCCCGAAGGCTACCGGGCCATGAACAACGCCCTACTTGCCGAAATCAGCGGCCTGCTGCGCGACCTGCAACAGGCCGGCAAGCTGAGCGCCGACCTGGACGTCGACCTGGCGGCGTTTTTGCTCAACGATTATGCGCACCTGCAACTGTTGCGGCTGGTCAGCCAGACGCCACCGAACATCGAGTCCCATTCCAGCCAGGTGCGACGCATCACGGCCTTGCTGTTTCAGGGCATGCGCGCCTAAGCGCGCTGCCACATGCACGGCTCAGCGGTTGGTCTTGATCGTGGTCCAGGTGCGGGTACGAATGCGCTCCATCGCCGCCGACATCGGCTGCAGAGCAAACAGGGTTTTACGCGCTGCTTCGGGAATGTACATGTTGGGGTTATTGCGAATCTCAGCCTTGACCAGCTCGGTTGAGTCCTTGTTGGGATTGGGGTAACCGATCCGGTTGCTGATCAGCGCGATCACTTCCGGGCGCAGAATGTAATTGATAAACGCGTGGGCTTCTGCGGCATGCGGCGCATTGATCGGCACCACCATGACATCCGACCACATCGGCGCGCCCTCCGTGGGCAATGCCATGGCCACCTTCACGCCCTTGCCGGCCGCGTCCGCCAGTTGCTTGGCCAGCGCCATGCCTCCAGACCAGCCGACCGCCACGCAAATCTCGTCATTGGCCAGGTCCATGCCGTAGCGCGATGAGTTGAAGTAGGTGATGTCGGGACGAATCGACAGCATCAGTTGCTGAGCCTGGGTGTAGTCCTCACGCTTCTGGCTGTTGGGATCAAGGCCCAAGTAGTGCAAGGCGATGGGCAGGATCTCATTGCCCGCGTCGAGAAAACCGACGCCGCAGCCGGCCATTTTTTTCAGGTTCTCTTCCTTGAAAATCATGTCCCAGGTGTTCATCTGCACATCTGCGCCAAAGATTTTCTGGATCTTATCGACGTTGTACCCGATCAGCGTGGTGCCCCACAGGTAAGGCACGGCGTAACGATTGCCGGTGTCGCCGACCGCCTCCAGGGAGGTCATGAACTGCGGGTCCAAGTGGCGCCAGTTCGGTAATTGACTACGGTCCAGCGGCTCGATGGCGCCGGCGGCGATCAGGTGGCTGATGTTGGAACTGCTGGGAAACACGACGTCGTAGCCGGAATTGCCGGTCAGCAGCTTGGACTGCAAGGTCTCGACGCTGTCGAACACGTCGTAGATCGGGCGAATACCGGTCTCCTGTTCAAAGCCCTTGAGGACTTCGGCCGGCAGGTACTCGATCCAGTTATAGATGCGCACCGTGCGCTCCTCGGCCAGGCACCAGCCGCTGGACAGCCAGGCGATGGCGACGCCCAATAGGGTATTACGCAAAGACTTGTTCATGCTCAAACACTCCTGCGCGGCCGCGATGGCTCGCGGCGCTCAATAACGGTAGGTGAAGTAGAGTTCCAGGGCACTGAAGTTCCGGTCATCGCCGAAGACTTGTTTGGCCGCCGCCATGGGCTTGACCCAGTTGTAGGACAGCGAGGTATAGAAGGACGGTGTCGGGGTCCAGTCGAGAAATACAACGCTTTCATCGGCAAAGCGCCGATCACTGACCGGGGCGCCCATGTAGTTCTTCTCGTCCAACCAGAACTGATAGTGGATCGTCCCCAGGGTCAAGGTCTCGCTCAGGTGCGTCTTGAGCGAGAACTGCTGGACATTCTCGTTGCTGTTGAACAGCAGGTAGTTACCGACCACGTCGCCCACCAGCCAAGTGCCCCAGTCGACAAAGCCTTTGCTCAGCGGGTCCCAGGCCTTCTGCCGGTTGTCGGTCAGGTTGTCGTCACCGGAAAAGCTCGCGTAGCGATAGCCAACGATCGGCGTCAGGGGCACGTTGCCGAAGGCGTAATCAGCCTGGGCGTACCAAGCGTTGGCTGCATAGTCGACACCCTCACCACTGCCGCGCTCCACGGCGTACTCGCCATTCAGGGTCAGCGCTGCAACACCCGGCACCTTGGCATTCAGCGCGCGCAGGTTATAGACCTGCATCCCGTCGCGACGCCGTGGCAGCGTACTGCCCCTGGGACCCAGGGCGTTGACCCTGAACGCCATCGCGCCGAGCGTTGCCTGACCATCCAGGTCATAGTCGAAGTTGACGCCGGTCATGCGGAAGTCGCCCAGGTCGTCATCGGTGCGCAAAGTGAAGGCCTGGCTCTTCAACGCGCCATGGTCCCAGGCCAGAATCGCCGAATCCCTGAAGGCTGTACGCGGGCCGAGCCAATAGGCACCGTCCTTGAATTGGTCAAGGTTGCCATCCATGACGATGAAGCCCGTGCCGACCATGTAGTTCTGTCGACCGGCCGTCAACTTCCACTCTCCGACACGCACACCAACAAACATCTCTTCGCTGGCCACCTTACCGTCGGAGCTGCGAGTGAAGCCGCCGGCATCGCCGTCGCCGAAGGTGCTGGCGCCCACCACCGATGCACCGGCCAACACGCTGAAGTCGGGGGTCAAGGCGTAATCCAGTTTGATCCCCGGTTTGACGTAGAACTCCTGCCAGTTGATCTTGCTGCCGCCATTCTTGCCGTTGCGCTGGTCGACCCGGCCGCTGCCGAAATTGACGTTGCGCGTGGAAATGGTCGCACCGCCAGCCGTCAGGTTGACCTCGCCCTTGAGGTTGCCATCCTCGAAGGTGTAGCCCGCCATTGCGACCTGGGCGCTCAAGGGAATACTGACCGCCAACAACGCGCGGGTGAAACGCATCATGGGAAACATAGTGAAGCTCCTGTGTAATTATTGTTGTTACAGGGCAGTTGAGGCGACGCAACGCGTCACCAACACCTGGGCAAGCCAGGTGGAGTCCAAACACTGGGTTGTTTTTGTTAGAAATGTGCTCAGTGGCTCAGGTGGGCGGCAATCGCCCGTAACATGCGCACGCTATCGGCATCGAAGGGGCCGACGGCATCCGGCAGCGATGACTGCTTGACGATCACCACCTTGGACACCTTGTCGACGAACAGGTATTGGCCATGGATGCCACCCGCCATGAGCGCCTGGCTGTGGTCGTTGAATACGTACCACTGACTGCGGTAGGAAGCGCCTGGGGTCCACTCGGAAAACTCGGCGTTGGCGGCATAAATCTCCGGGTTCGCCCCGCCGGCAACACGGGCGATTGCGTCGGCGCAGACCACTTGCACACCGTCTTGGTACCCATCGTTGGCCAACAGCCGGCCAAAGCGCGCCATGTCCCGCAAGGTTGCGTTGAAGCCCGCACCTGCGACGCTGCGCCCCCAAGGATCAGCCATGAAATAGCCGTCGCGCTCACAGCCCAACTGAAGCCAGATGCGCTGTAGCAACTGTGCGCAGCAAGTGCCCGACGCCCGCTCCATGACCCAGGCCAGCGCCTCGGTGGTAGCCGTCACATAGTGGAAAAAACCGCCATGTTCGCCGCGCTTGCGCAATGAAGGCAGGTATTGGTAGAGGGACTCGAACTCGGCGTATTGCACCGGTGTCGGCGAAAAGCCGCAGGCATAACCGTACTGCGAACTCTCGGAGGCCGGATCGTCGTATACCTCGCTGTAGTCGATGCCCACGGCCATGTCGAACAATTGCCGCACGCTGGCATCACCAAAGGCACTGCCGGTCAGTTCAGGCACATAGGTATTGGCCTTGCGTGATGGGTCGAGCAGACCGTCACTGATCAGTTGTTCACCCAGGATGCCGATCAGCGACTTCGTCACTGAAAACATGATGTGCCGGTCATCGGGCCCCTGGCCGTTGAAATAGCGCTCGAACAGTACCTGATCACCCTGCATCACCAGGAAACCATCGGTGTGGCTGGCCATCAAATGGTCGATCACGCTGACGCTGAGACCGCACTGACTGGCGAAATGCAGTTCATCCAACGCCTGCGGGGCCTCACCCAGGCCGGTCACTGGACGCACCCCGGCCTGCACGTCGATGGACGGCCGCAGCCGTGCCAGGTGGCGAAACCCCCAGCGGTTGAACGGCGGGCGCATCCAGTTTTCCCAGGTCACGCGCTGCTCCGGCGCGGCGGGAAAACCCTGCATCAAACGCGGGGCGGCCTGTTCGGCCTGGAGAGATTCATTGGCCTCTACGTAAAGCCTTGCGAGTAAAGGGACGGCGTTCTGGCTCATCTGTGTGATCCTGAAAATGACTCTGCGTGGTAGCAGATGCAGGAAAACAATTACATTTATTAATTATTTTAGTCAATAAAATATTTTACAATGAAAACGCCTGATGACATGGCTAATAAGCCTCTGGACCGGCAAGTTTTTGGGAAAAATGGTGTGGTATCGAACCTGACAGCTCAGGCCAAAGTGTTCTTTGGGGATCCGGACAGTCCCTGAAAAATCTGCTCGGGACCGCTCTGGAGTGTTCTTGCGGACACTCCAACGCAGTGCGCTGCAACCGTGACAGCGCACCGCCCATTTCAGTATCTATCGCCACTCATCTAAGTGAGCGCGGGAACGATCACTCAAGGCGTACCGCCTGCCCCTATCAATCCACCCATGCAGTGTCGAGTGCCAACGCCCATGGCGCCATCAAGCGCTGTGGGGTCTGGCAGGCTTTGCGCTTTAATACAAAGTTGCGGCACTTCTCGGCGAACTGCTGGCGGTTGTGGACCATGTCCAACTGCATCTGCACCAGCTCGTTTTCACGGCAGTGTTCAACCTGTTTAAAGTCGATCGTTGCCTTGCGTGTGCGATACACGGCGTATTGCTCATCGGTCAACGCCCTACTGGCCTGCTGCAGCAACCATGGGCCGAATTCGCGTGGGCAGTGCGGCCCGATGTCCTGAACCATCCCCCATTGCCGGGCTTGAATGGCGCTGATCGGCAGGCATTCTTCGGTGAGTTTGTGGGCCATTTCACTGCCGACGGCGCGGGGCAGGCTGTAGGTCCAGTATTCGGAGCCATACAAGCCCATGGTTTTGTAATGGGGATTGAGTACAACGCCCGCCCGGGCGAATACGATGTCGGCCGCCAGCGCCAGCATCACACCGCCGGCTCCGGCGCTGCCCGTCAGGCCGCTGACCACCAGTTGCCGAGCCGTCAACAGTTCCTGGCAGACATCGTCGATGGCCTGAATATTGGCCCAGGCTTCCAGCCCCGGTACTTCAGCGGCCTGAATGACGTTGAGGTGCACACCATTGGAAAAACTCCCGCGCCCCCCCTTGATCAACAACACTTGGGTGTCTCGCGTCTTGGCCCAGCGCAACGCAGCGACCAGCCGTTGGCACTGTTCGGTACTCATGGCACCGTTGTAGAACTCGAAGGTCAGTTCGCCGACGTGACCGGATTCGCGATAGCGAATCGGTTGATAGGCTGCCTCATTGAAGGCTTGGTTGGCGATCGAGCCATCCAGCACTGGGATGTCGGCCAGTCTCCCCGCCAGAACGTGACGCGCCGGTAACTTGAAGGTCTCCTCCCCCGGCTGGGCTTTGCGTTTGAGCGACCCGATCCACACGCTCTGATCACCCGCCGCAACCAGCACCGCGTCATCCTGTACCGCAAGGATTTCTCCTGGCGTGCCGCAGCGTGAATCCAGTTGTGCGTCGTACAGGTAATACTGCCCGCCGGCGAGGCTCGCCAACACACCCGGTTGGCCATCGGCGGCGTCGATGGTGCGTTTGATGAAGCGCGCGCAATCGTACCAACCGAAGACTCGGTCAGATTGCTTCATGTTCGGTTGTAAACGCCCAATGACGTTGGGTTGCGTGTAGTCGAGCGGCGTAGGGATGAAACCGCGGACGAATTTTTCTATCACATCGCGGATGCAATAGAGCGCAGCGTCACTCACCGGGCCGTTGTACAACTCGGATTTGCGCACATCGGCAGGCATGTCGAACTCACAGGTCGACCAGATCGGCCCCGCGTCCATTTCCTCTACCGCCTGCAAGGCCGTGACGCCCCATCGGCTGACCTGCTGGGTGATAGCCCAGTCCAGCGCGCTGGCACCACGGTCGCCGACGATACCCGGATGAATGATCACCACCGGGCGATCCGGATTGCTCCACAGCTGCTGCGGCACGCGATCCTTTAGAAATGGGCAGATCACCAGGTCGGCCGCCGACTCCTCGATCTGACTACAGACTGTGGCTTCATCAGTGAACAGCACCACGCTGGGCGCGTGGCCCGCTTGGCGTAAGTCCAACCAGGCCCGTTGGGTCAAACCGTTAAACGCCGATGACAACAACATGATCTTCAATGACCGCATGACTGACTCTTCCTTGAGAATGCGCGACAGGAGGCTCTCCTTGAGCCCTCCTGACCTTTGATGGAAGCGCAAGGGTAGAGGCTGTGTCAGGCAGGCAGACTGATCGAGATCAATCTTGTGTCAGCCAATCACTCAATCGAATGAAGCATGGCGGTCGAGGTAGCCTCCGAGCGTCGGGCAGGCCGTGGTTTGGACGATAGCCAATGAAGCATGGGGTTTCAGGCATGGTGGCGATCGCACCTGTCGGTATCATTGAGCAGCGGGCCAAGCCCGTGTAACGCCTCCAACATCCGCCTTAAAACACTCACTCGACAAAAGCCCTGAGCGCTGGGCAGGGAGCTGCATGTCCGTCGATATCACCAAACGCCGTTCAAAAAGCCTGTTGTTTTTTCTCGCGATGTCATTGACCGCCGCACTGATGAACAGCAGTGCACCGACTCCGCTGTACCCCTTGTACAAAGAACACCTGCAACTGAGCGCGGTGGACTTGACGTTCATATTCGGCGCGTACGGCGTTGGGGTATTGGTAGCGCTGATCACCCTGGCCGGTATCGCGGGTCGTATCAAGGAGCAGCGCTATCTGCTGCTGCCCGCGATATTCCTGGTGCTCCTCGGCGCCTGGTTGTGCTCACAGGGTGACGCCTTGTGGTCACTCTGCGTCGCTCGAATGATTGCAGGGCTTGGCGCGGGGATCATGACCACCAGCGTCAACGTGACGTTGGTCAGGTTCGGTCCCCGCGACAATGGCAAGCTGGCGGCGACGCTGGCCACACTGGCAATGGTGACCGGGCTTGCACTCGGCCCGGTCCTCAGCGGTATTGCATTGCAACTGAACCTTCACCCGGCGCGCTTGCCGTTCTGGGTGATCATGGCGTTGGTCGTAACCGCCGCCGTCGGCGCGTTAATAGTGTGGCCCCGTGAGCCTGTACTGCCTGACGCCAACCACCCTCGCGAGCAGTCATCACTGCGCGAAGGCCTGCACGGTATTGGGCGCCTGTTCCACCTGTGTGCGTGGTCAGTACTGTTCAGTTGGTCGTTTGCTGCCTGTGTATTCGTCATCGGCCCTGGTGCTGCCGAGCAGCAATTGGGCCTGAGTGATCGTGGGGTGTTCGGCTATTGCATGGCGGTATACCTGTTGATCGCCGGCGCCAGCCAACTGTTCTGCCGACGGCTCGATGCACTGTACGCGTTGCGCTCGGGGTTGCTCGCCCAATGCGCAGCCTTTGTGCTCCTGCTCGCAGCCTTCAGCACACACTCACTGATCCTCGCCGCCACAGGCCTGGCCGTTGGCGGTTACGCCTACGGAGCCATCTTTGTGGGCAGCGCGAGACTGATCAATCAGCTCGCGCCAACGCATTGCCATGCCAAGTTGGTGGCGTATTTCTATACGACGGTCTACCTGTTCAATGCGGTCCCCATTCCCTTGGGGAGGTTGGTGGATTCGATGGGCATCGCTCACAGCGTGCTCATCGCCTTGAGCCTGTTTCTGGGAATCGGTGCCGTATTGATGCTGCTTGCCGCCAGGGCCCGACTGCCTGGTTGAGCCTTCGCCCCGATCGTTGTAGCACCTCAGGTTTGCGCCTGTTCCACCTTCAGAACAGGCGCGTGCAACTTGCGCGCGGAGCTTATTAGAGCGGTGAGAACCAAACAGTTGGAACGTGTGCCTGAACCGTAATGGTCTTCACTTGGGTGTAAGCATTCAGGGTTTCCCGGCAGAACTCCCTGCCTATCCCACTATCTTTATACCCTCCGAACGCGGTGCCATCGGTGATATTCGAATACCGATTGATCCACACCGAGCCTGCTTCCAGCCGGGTGGCCGTTTGCATGGCATGCTTGAGGTTGCTGGTGTAAATCCCTGAGGCCAGCCCATATGCGCTGTCATTGGCCTGGGCGATCATGGATTCATAATCGTCCCACACGATAAGCGACAGCACCGGTCCGAAAATCTCTTCCTGGCAGATTCGCATGTCATTGCGGGCCAATAACAAGGTCGGCTGAATGAAGTAACCCTGCTCGCAGCCCAGTATGTTTTCTCGGCCGCCACCGGCCAGCAGCTCGGCACCTTCTTGTATCCCCAGGTTGATGTAATCGAGCACACGCTCGCCCTGGTGGGCGCTGACCAGGCAGCTCACACGAGAATCCTCTGCCAGGGGAGAACCGACTTTTATGCGCTTGAACGAGGCAATCAATTTTTCCCGGAACACTGCGGCGATGTCTGCATGGACAAACAAGCGCGTACCGGCCAGGCAGGATTGGCCATTGTTGTGAATAGCGGCAAATGTGGCGTTGTCGACCACCGCATCAATGTCTTCGATATCAGGAAACACGATGTTGGCGCTCTTGCCGCCCAGCTCAAGGGTCGACGGCACAAGCCGCCTGGCAGCAACACCGGCAACGATCCGGCCCACTTCAGTGCTGCCGGTGAACGACAGTTTTCTCACCAGGGGATGTTCACTCAACGCAGCACCCACGACGTCCCCCTGCCCCGTCACCATGTTCACGACACCGGCGGGGAAAATCCGGTTAATCAACTTGCCCAGCTCGAGCGTCGACAAGGAAGCATTTTCATCGGGCTTCAACACCACGGTGTTCCCCGCCACCAACGCCGGCGCAAGCTTGAACGCCGCCATGATCGCCGGTGCATTCCACGGAATTATTTGCCCGCAAACCCCCAGCGGCTCACGCTTGGCGATGGAATAACCACCCTCAATTTCGCGGCCGGTGTCTTCATGCGCCATGATCACCGAGGCGAAATACCGGTAGTGACGAACAGCCGTCAGGTAGTCCTTGCGCACTTCGCTGATGCAACGGCCCACGTCATGGGCATCGATCATGGCAAGACGCTCGCTGTGTGCCTCGATTTCATCCGCCAGAAGATTAACCAAGCGTGCGCGCATTTGTTGGCCCAGCGCTCGCCATGCTGGGAAGGCTTTATGGGCGGCCCTTACCGCGCGATCGACATCCGCTGCCTCGCAGTAACGGATCTGGGCCAGAGGCTTCCCCGTTGCAGGGTCCACTGCGGCAAACAAGCGCTCTTTATTGTCCGTTTCAAACACGCCATTGATCAGCGGGCCATAGGTTTTATCAAAATTAATTTGCATGCTAAACCTCATGTTTAAAGTCAAAAATTGGATTAACTCTGTTATAAAATTCCGATTACTTTTTTATTCGTCCAAAAAAGGTGGTACATGGACCCTCTGTCCGACGTCCTGTCATTGTTGAGAATTCGTAATTACCACTCCGCCACGCTCACGTTGGGCGGCGATTGGGCGTTTAACTTCCCTGAGCGCGAAGGCATCAAATTCACCGCCGTTGTCAAAGGCACTTGCTGGCTGCACGTAGAGGGCGAACTGCAGCCCCAGCAACTTCATCAGGGCGACTGTTTCCTCATGACGCGAGGCATGCCTTTCACGCTCTACAGCGATATGTCCCAGCCGGTCATGAATTCGGACGGCCACTTTCAAACCCTTGCAGTGGACGAACTTGACCTGCGTTATGGCGGCGATGACATTCAGTTGGTCGGTGGTCGCTTTGACTTCAGTGGTGTGCCCACCCAGTTACTGCTCAGTAGCCTGCCCTCGCTGGTGCATGTGCAAGGCAATGATCCCCAGGCCTCGATCCTGCGTTGGGCCTTGGAGCGGTTTACCTCGGAACTGCACCAACAGCGCCCCGGTCGATCGCTGATGAATGAACACCTGGCGCACATCATGTTGGTCGAAGTGCTCCGCGCCCATCTGGCGACACTGGATAGCAGTGGCATCGGCTGGTTTTTTGGCTTGGCCGATCGCAACCTCAGCCTTGCCCTGAGCGCAATGCATGGCGACCCGTCTCATCGCTGGACTGTCCAGGCGCTGGCGCAGCGGGCAAACATGTCGCGCTCGGCGTTCGCGTTGCGCTTCAAGCAGGTGGTCGGCACCGCGCCGATGGAATACCTGACGTACTGGCGCATGTTGCTGGCCAGTGATCGCTTGAAGCACTCCGATGATTCGGTGTCCACCCTCGCGTTTTCGTTAGGCTACGAGTCAGAGAGTGCTTTCAGTACAGCCTTCAAGCGCGTCATGTTGCAATCGCCCCGCCATTACTTACGCTCGCACGCCAACCAGGGTTAGTGCAGGCCGCCGCTGATCAGGAGCATCTCGCCGGTGATCCACCCCGCATCTGCCGAAGCCAGGAAGGCAACCGCAGGCGCGATGTCCTCAGGTCTGCCGATGCGGCCCAATGGCGTAATCGCTTCAATTTCCTGGCGAAACGCGTCCTCAAAAAAACCGCTCGCGTGCACACCTTCGGTCACGACCAGGCCTGGGTTCACTGAGTTGACACGGATTTTTTTCGGCCCCAACTCATTGGCGAGGGTCTTGGTGATGGCGTCCACTGCGCCCTTGGAGGCGGTGTAGACCGTAGAGTTGGCGGGGGTGAATGAGGTGACGCAAGAGCTGATATTGATGATGCTGCCCCCCTCAGGATTGAACACCTCAACCGCTGCCTGGGTACATTGAATCAGCCCGAGGACATTGAGGTTGAACTGACGGTGAAACTCGTGTTCGGTGATGTCGGCCAATGGGCCCGTTGCGTAGACACCGGCATTGTTCACCAAAATATCGAGATGGCCATGCTCATGGGCGATCGTCTTGAACAACGCATTGACGTCGACGCGTTTGGATACATCGGCCTGTACCGCATAGGCCCTTGCGCCGGTCTGCAAGATCTCGGCGACTACTCGGTCGGCGTCTTCGCGACTACTGGCATAATTGACGATGACAGTCGCGCCATCCTTGGCCAATTGCTTGGCGATTGCCGCACCAATGCCCTTGGAGGCGCCGGTGACCAACGCGATTTTCTTATGCAGCTTTTTCATGTTCATGCCCTTCTGTTGCTGGTTCAAATCAATGAATCCAGCTTAGAAGCAACACCCTGGCCGGTTAATAGCCAGTGCTCCAAGAAACCTTTGCGATCGTCCAGCACTGCAACTTGCGAACGTGCTCCTAGCCCTCCAACTACTGAATTCAACTCACAAGACCGCGCGCTTTTTAACGACTAATCATCAAGCGTTTCTCACCCTAAGCTGGAGCAATACCTTCCAGGAACATGAAAATGACAGATGTCACTGTAGTCATCGGTGCCGGTTCGATTGGCCAAGCCATCGCTCGTCGCGTCAGCGCCGGCAAACATGTAGTGCTCGCAGATTTACGGCAAGACACCGCAGACGCCGCAGCGCGAGTAATGAGCGATGCAGGTTTTGAGGTCACCACGTCCAAGGTTGATGTCTCATCCCGCGAGTCTGTTCAGGCACTCGTCGCACTGGCTACAAGCATTGGCGACATCACCGGAGTCATTCATGCAGCCGGTGTTTCCCCGTCTCAGGCTGCCCCTGCCACCATTCTCCTGGTCGACCTGTATGGCACTGCGCTGGTGCTGGAGCTGTTTGGCGATGTCATCGCAAAAGGTGGTTCGGCAATCGTCATCGCCTCGCAGTCGGGTCACCGATTGCCGGCGCTCACCGCCGAGCAGAACAGAGCGTTGGCGTTGACCCCGGTGGAAGAGCTTCTCACCCTGCCGATGCTTCAGCCTGAGTCAGTGACTGACCCTCTCAATGCTTACCAGATATCCAAACGCGGTAATTCACTGCGCGTAGCTGCGCAAGCTGTCAGGTGGGGTAAGCGTGGCGCACGGGTCAATACAATCAGCCCAGGCATAATTTTCACGCCCCTGGCACGGGATGAACTCAATGGCCCGCGCGGGGACGGGTACCGCCGCATGATCGAGTCGTCGGCAGCCAAGCGCGGCGGTACACCCGATGAAGTCGGTGCGGTCGCTGCGTTGCTGATGGGCCCTGAAGGGACATTTATTACCGGCAGTGACTTCCTTATGGACGGTGGTGTAACCGCTCAATACTGGTACGGCGCTGACCAGTAGCGCCACACGCCTGTGGAAACGGCCTCACGCCTGCTGGCGCACCCACTCGCGCACCGCATCCGCGAACATCCGTAAGGCCATCGGCGGATGGCGGTTAGCCGGATAGTAAAGGCATGCACCGGCATAATAAGGGCCCCAGTCGGGGAGCAAATGAACCAGGCGCCCGGCCTGCAAATGCTCCTCGACTTGAAGTTCCGGTACCCACGCGATACCAATACCCGCCAATGCGGCCTGTTCCATCAGGTTGATATTGTCCAGGGTCATGGGCCCATCGACATCAATGCTGGCTGATCGACCCAAATGATCGAGGTCCCAGCGGAACAACGTGCCGCTGGAGAACCGAAACCGGATGCATCGATGAGCCTTGAGATCATGGGGGGTCATAGGCCTCGGGTGCCGACTCAGGTACTCGGGAGAAGCAACTGCGGCAAATCGCACGTCGGGACCGAAACGCACCGCAATCATGTCGCGAGGGACGTCATCAAACAGCCGAATACCAGCATCGAACCCATCGGCGACGATATCAACCAAGCGGCTATCAGACACACACTCGATATGGATCTGCGGGTTGTCCTGGAGAAACTGGGGCATTACATGGCGGATCAACAGCTTGAATGACGATTCGGACGCACTCAGGCGTATCAGGCCCGAAGGGGTATTGCGCTCAGATGTGACATCGTTAACCGCACATTCGAGTTCACCCAACAGCGGCTGAACTCGCAAGAAAAGTTGCTCACCTGCCTCCGTCAAGGCGACCGAGCGGGTTGTCCGATTGAACAAACGCAGTTCAAGACGTGATTCAAGCCCGCGCATTGAATGGCTCAGTGCCGAGGCTGAAACCCCCAGCACCCTGGCAGCGCCGCTGAAGCTGCGTTGCTCAGCGATGGCGACAAACGCGGTCAACTCAGGAAGGCCTGCACGGATCATTAGTGAATTCCCCTCAATTCCCCATGAAGCAAAGTGCCAATTGTTGAGTTCGGCACATGAATTTAAAGTCTACCTGCCCACCCCATCTTTGCGAAGGAGACGAAGCATGCTGAAACGTCAGCTCGGCAACAGCGGTCTGGAAGTGTCCTCCATTGGCCTGGGCTGCATGGGCATGAGTGCTGCCTATGGCCCGGCACCCGACACCCAGGAAATGATCAAACTGATCCGCACAGCCCATGATCAAGGCGTTACGCTGTTCGATACGGCAGAAGCTTACGGCCCATTCGTCAATGAAGCGTTATTAGGCTCCGCACTCGCACCGATCCGGGACCAGGTGGTCATCGCCACTAAATTCGGCTTTGACATAGACCTGGAGACGGGCGAACGGCGCGGTGGTACCAACAGCCGTCCCGAACATATCAAGGCTGTCGTGGAGGCCTCCCTGAGACGGTTGCGCACCGACCGTATTGACCTTCTGTATCAGCACCGCGTAGATCCGGCGGTTCCGATTGAAGACGTAGCGGGCGCTGTGCAACAGCTCATTGTCGAAGGCAAAGTCGGGCACTTCGGGCTTTCGGAAGCCGGTGCCCAAACCATCCGCCGTGCCCATGCCGTGCAAAGAGTCGCTGTCGTTCAGAGCGAATACTCATTGTTCTGGCGAGCCCCGGAACAGGAACTGTTGCCTTTGCTTGAAGAACTGAATATTGGTTTCATGCCGTTCAGTCCACTTGGCGCGGGGTTTCTGACCGGGAAGATCGACGAGAACACCACCTTCGACCCAACGGACTTTCGCAATGTGGTACCCCGCTTCACACCCGAGGCGCGCCGAGCTAACGCAGCGTTGGTAGTGGCGATCAAACGAATAGCCGACCGCAAAGGCGCAACGCCGGCTCAAATTGCCCTCGCCTGGTTACTGGCTCAAAAGCCCTGGATTGTGCCGATTCCGGGTACCACCAAGCAGCACCGCCTGGAAGAAAACCTGACGGCTGTCGAACTCGAATTGACTAAAGACGATCTCGTTGAAATCGATTCAGAGGTATCGAAAATCCAGGTTCAAGGCGATCGTTTGCCAGAGGCTGCGATGAAAATGGTCGGGCGTTAAGCCAATCTCTTTTGCTCAATTAAAGGACTATTGGGAATGACAGAGCCCACCACTCAGGCTATCAGCCGTCGCGGCTTGCTCGCTGCCGCCGCAAGCGTGGCTGTGGCACCCGCATTGGCAAGCACAGCGTCTTTTGCCCTCGTCGCGACACCAGACGTCACGGCACCCAACAGAGCCCAACCGCCTGCTCAGGCTCTTGGGCGCCGACGGCTGGGATCGCTGGAGGTTTCGAGCGTAGGGCTTGGTGTACAGAACATGAGTCGAACGTATCAGACGACCATTCCCAGTCGGCCAGAGATGCTCAATATCATCCATGCGGCGTTCGATCATGGCGTGACCCTTTTCGACGCCGCTGAAGCTTATGGCCCGCTCGAAGTGGAGCGGATCCTCGGCGAAGGTGTCGCGCCTTTTCGAGACCACGTGGTGATCGCCACAAAATTCGGCTGGAACATTGACCCCGAGACGGGGATACGTAGCCCCGGTCTCAACAGCCGTCCGGAGCACATCAAGCAGGCCGTCGAGGCCATGCTCAAGCGTCTCAGAACAGACCGTATCGACCTGCTGTACCAGCATCGCGTCGATCCTCAGGTCCCCATTGAGGACGTAGCCGGTGCAGTCGATGAATTGATTGCACAAGGTAAAGTGCTCCACTGGGGGCTGAGTGAAATGGGGCTTGAAACGCTTCGTCGAGCCCATGCCACCAGCCCGCTGACCGCAGTACAAAGCGAATACTCGATGCTGTGGCGTGGCCCTGAGCAAGGTGTGCTTTCTACATGCGAAGAGCTTGGGATCGGGTTCGTACCCTGGAGCCCGCTGGGTGTTGGGTTCCTCACCGGAGCTATTGACGCTAAAACCCGCTTTGCAGACGGGGATATCAGAAAACTTGAAAGCCGGTTCGCCGAAGAAAACCTACCCCTTAACTTGAAACTCGTCACCTTGCTGAAGACCTGGGCAGCGCGCAAACAAGCGACGTCGGCACAGATTGCACTGGCCTGGCTGATGGCGCAGAAACCATGGATCGTCCCTATCCCCGGAACAACGCAAATGCCTCATATGCTCGAGAACATTGCGGCAGCCTCAGTTCAACTGACATCGCAAGAGCTGAACGAGCTGAATAACGCTATCTCAGGAATCAAGATCCAGGGCGCCCGATTGCCAGATACGGTTCTGGCCTACTCAGGCGTTGAGGCCCCCTTCAAGCACTGAATTGACAGAGGTCTTCGCTTCACTCAAGGACGGCTCCCAATGCGTGACGTTGTATGTCGTTGAGCGTCGTTATTGCGGGCAGTCCGTGCTCTGCTGCCTGATATCGCAATCGCTCCTGAGTCCGACCGTTCACGGGCTGGAAGCCAACATAATAAAAATAGATGATCTTAAAATAATAAAAAATAACAATATCTAATAATTAGCTTATTCCAAAAAAGACTTTCACTCAGGTTTTTTATAGGAATATCTTCACATCACAGCGAGCCAGTGCCGGGCCGACCTGACTAATTCCCCTACCCCGCTTTCGAAGCTGCACCCGCACCAAGGGCCAGTGCCAGACTTTATGGATTACTGCTGACATGCCCGATATCGCATTCCCCACACCGGTCAAAAAGTTTCACCTGTCACTGTTGACCAGTTCTCTGCTGCTGGCAGCAGCGCCCTCCTTCGCCGAAAACGCAACGGATGACACCAAACTCGGCACCGTGACCGTGATCTCCACCGGCCTGCGGGGTCAGGAACGCACTGTGGCCGATAGCCCGGCCCCGATTGATGTGATCAACAGCGAACAGTTGCTCAAGACCGGACGGGCCGAGTTGTCCGAGGCGATTGCCAAACTGCTGCCCTCGTTCAACTTCGGCACCAACATTGCCGGCTACAACTCGGTGACGCGCCCGCTCAGCAACCGCAGCCTGGGCCCTGCGTACACCCTGGTGCTGGTCAACGGCAAGCGCCGACACAACGGCGCAACCGGCCAGCGCGGTTCCATCGACAACAGCGGTGCGAATGCCGTGGACATCGACCTGATCCCGGTCAGCGCGGTGGACCATATCGAAGTGCTCAAAGACAGTGCCGCCGCCCAGTACGGTTCCGATGCAGTGGCGGGTGTGATCAACATCATCCTCAAGTCCGGGAAGAGTGGCGGACACTTGGAAACCAGTTACGGCCAGTTGTATTCGGGCCAGGGTGAAACCATCAAGGTGGCCGGTGACCAGGGTTTCACGTTTGGCGAAAGCGGTTTTTTCCACTTCTCCGCCGACGCGCGCAAACGCGGGAACGCCTCCTGGAACGACAAGGCCGACAGCAGCGTGCGGGCGTTTCAAGACCCGGCCAGGCAAGCGGCCTGGGACCGGGTGGCGATCAAGAACGGTGACCCCGACCTCAAAGCGTTCAACCTCGCCTACAACGCCGATCTGCCTTTGGAAGACCTGACACTGTACTCGTTCTCCACCTATGGCGAACGCGATGCCGAAGCCGCCAACTACTTCCGCCTGCCGACCGGTACGGCCGCTGTGCCCGAGGTATTCCCCAACGGCTACTTCCCGCTGAACAACATCAAGGACCGGGATTACCAGTTCCTGTTCGGCGGCAAGGGCCAGGTGGCCGACTGGAACTGGGACCTCAGCACCACCTATGGGCGCAACAACGTCCACCACTCCAGCGACCTCAATATCAACCCGTCGCTGGGCACTGCGTCACCGACCAAGTTCGACAACCTGGCGACCTTTCGCTTTGAGCAATGGGTGAACAACCTGGACTTCACCCGCCGCTACGACAGCCTGTTCAACCTGACCTCGCCAGTCCAGGTGTCGGCAGGCCTGGAGCATCGTTGGGAGCATTTCAGTACCTTCGCCGGTGAGCCTGCGGCCTATATCACCGGCACATACCCGGCCGCTTCGGGCGCGCAGGCCGCGGTGACGATTCGCCCGGAAGATGAAGTCAGCCTGATCCGGAATAACTACGCGGGCTATCTGGACCTGGGTTTTGATCTGACTGAGCGTTGGTTTCTCGACCTCGCCGGCCGAATCGAACACTACGACGATGACTCCGGCAACACCTTCGGCCTGAAACTCAATTCGCGCTACGAACTGACCGATACCGTGGCCGTTCGCGGCACCGTCGGCACCGGTTTCCGTGCGCCGTCCCTGACGCAAATCGGCTACACCGTGGCTGACAACCGAGTGGCCATCGATGCCAACGGCAACGTGGTACCGGCGGTCACCCGCCTGACCCCATCGGGCAGCAACCTGGCCAAGGCCCTCGGTGGCGATGACCTCAAACCTGAAAAATCGCGCAATCTGGGGCTGGGATTGACCTGGCAACCGGCGCCACGCACCAGCATCACCGCCGACGCCTACCTGATCGACATTGATGATCGCATTGCCCTGACCAGCAACCTCTATGACCGGGGCAACGGTGTCATCAACTCGATCCTCGCCGCCCAAGGCGTGCCCACCGGCACTTGGGTCAACTACTACACCAACGCGTTTGACACCCGCACCCGTGGCCTGGATGTGGTCGCCGATCACACCACGCCACTGGACGCCTGGGGCGACGTGCGCTGGAGCCTGGGCTTTAACTGGAACAAGACCACCATCGAAGGCAGCCGCGACACGCCGGCCGCGCTGGCCAATTCCGGCGTGACCCTGGTGGGCCGTGACCGCGAGGGCGACCTCACCGACGCCTCGCCCAAGACCAAATGGATCCTGGGCGCCAACTGGAAGGTCGAGGACCTGGCGGTCAATCTGCAAACCAGCCGCTACGGCTCGGTCAAGACCCTGGCGGTCAACCCCAGCGGCGACCGCAGCTTCGGCGCCAAATGGATCACCGACCTGGACGTGAGCTACACCTTCGTCGACCACCTGACCGTCAGCGTCGGCGGCACCAACATCTTCGACGTGCGCCCCGACAAGCATGCCGTCTACAGCAGCCTGGGCCTGGCGGCCTATGGCAACCCGCCGTTCTACCCCGGCGGCGGCTACTGGTACACCAAGCTCGCCTACGACTTCTGATCAATACCTTGCATGCACCCGAATCGCCACACGAGGGCACCCCATTGAATACCTCCAACTTGATGCGCCGTCTGCTGGCCCCTTGCGCCCTGGCTCTAGCCCTTGCCGGCTGCTCACCGTCGGGTGATCAGGCCCAGGCCAACAAAACCTTGAACATCGCCTTCTTCGGCGACAACACCATCCTGGTCAGCGTCGATCCGTTCCAGGTCTACTGGCTCGAACACCGGGTACTGCTGCGCAACATCGCCGAGTCCCTCACCGACCAGGACCCCGAGACCGGCAAGATCATTCCCTGGCTGGCCAAAAGCTGGGAAGTCAGTGACGACGCGCTGACCTACACCTTTCACCTGCGCGATAACGTGACCTTCAGCAACGGCGAGCGCTTCGATGCCAAGGCGGTGAAAACCGCTTTCGACAGCGACAAGGCGCTGGCTACGCAGTTGCCGGCGACCTTCGGCGCCACGTACCTGGCGGGTTACGACCGCGCCGAAGTGGTCGACGATTTCACCGTCAAGCTGGTGCTGTCCAAGCCCAACGCGGGCTTTTTGCAGGCCACTTCCACCACTAACCTGGCGATCCTCGCGCCCGCCTCCTACGCGCTGACCGTCAAGGAACGCTCGCTGGGCAAGATCATCGGCACCGGGCCTTTTGTACTGGCCAGCTACACCCCGGAAGTTGGCGCGCACCTGACCAAACGCAAGGGTTACGCCTGGGCCTCGGCCAATATGAAAAACCAGGGTGAAGCCCACCTGGACGCGATCGACATCAGCTACATCCCCGAAGAGAGCGTGCGCAACGGCCTGTTCCTGCAAGGCAAGACCGACATCCTGTGGCCACGCAACCCGTTCTCGGAAGTTGACCTGAAGCTGTTCGAGTCCAAGGGCGCGACCATCCAGAGTCGCTCACTGCCGGGCCCGGCGCTGAACCTGTACCCCAACACCCGTGGCGAACGCATTCTGGCCGATCAGCAAGTGCGCCTGGCGGTGCAGAAATCCATCGACCGCAAAAGCTACGCCAGCACCGTCTACAACGCCGAATTCCCGGTGGTGGACGGCATCTTCGATGTGACCACGCCCTACTTCAAGAGCCAGGGCACCAAGCTGGCCTATGACCCGGCGGGCGCCGAGCAACTTTTGGACAGCGCCGGCTGGGCCAAAGGCGCGGACGGTTACCGACAGAAAAACGGCAAGCGCCTGAGCCTGAGCTACAACATCAGCCCGGCTGAAACCGCTGGTGACGTATTGATCCAGGATCAACTGCGCAAGGTCGGTATCGAGTTGAAACTCAGCGTTGTGACACGCGCCGAATGGGTCGCCAACAACTCCGCAGGCAACTATGACCTGACGATCAGCTACATGACCCGCGCCGACCCGATCATCCTGCAAACCATCCTCGATCCGCGTACCGCCAACAGCTCGACCGTGGCCACCAACCTCTACTCCCCGTCTGCGCTGGAAAAAGCCAAGGGCTTGTTCGACGCCGGCATCACTGCAACCCAAAGCCAGCAACGCGCAACCGCTTACGGCGACCTGCAAGACTTGCTGATCGATGAGAGCTCGGCCTTCCCGGTGTATGAGCGCGTTTGGCAAGCAGCCACTGCGCCCAAAGTGAAAAACTTCCGCTGGACCGCCGAGGGCTTCGCGCTGCTGGGTGATATCGAGATCGGCACGCCATGAGCCGCTACCTGATCGGCCGTGTCGGCCAGGCCCTTCTGGTGCTATGGGGGGCCTATAGCATCACCTACTTCATCCTTTACCTGCTGCCGGGTGACACGCTGTCGATCATGCTCAGCGCCTCGGGCATGGAAGCCGATTCCCTGTCGGTGGCAGACCTGGCCAAGGCGCGGGCGTATTACGGCCTGGACAAGGGGGTGTTCGAGCAATATTTCGACCTGCTGCTGGGGGCGCTGCACGGTGACTTCGGGCAATCACTGTCGCTCAATCGCCCAGTGGCCGAGTTGCTTGCCGAGCGTTTGCCACAAACGCTGTCCCTGGCGGGTTTAGCCATTGTGCTGTCGCTGCTCGGCGGCATCGGCCTGGCCTACCTGACCGCCTACATACGCTGGCAACCCTTGAAGAAGGCACTGGCGCGTTTACCGTCGCTGGGTTTCTCGGTGCCGGTGTTCTGGATGGGCCTGCTGCTGATCCAGGTGTTCGCCTTTGGCCTGGGCTGGTTTCCGGCAACCGGCAGCCGTGGTTTTGAAAGCCTGGTCTTGCCGGCGATCACCTTGGCGATTCCCAGCGCGGCGGTGTACGCCCAGGTCCTGCAACGCAGTTTCCAGGGGGTGTGGCAAGAGTCCTATATCGTCACCGCCTACGCCAAGGGCCTGAGCCGTGGCCAGGTACAGGCGCGCCATGGGTTCAAGAACGCCGCCTTGCCAATCCTTACGCTGATCGGCCTGCAGGTGGGCAATACGGTGTCCGGTGCGGTGCTGGTGGAGACCATCTTTGCCCGCTCCGGCATCGGTCGCCTGGCCCAGGAAGCGGTGCTACGCCAGGACATCCCCGTGGTGCTGGCCATCGTCGCAGTCTCGGCCGCCGCGTTTGTACTGGTGAACTTGTTGGTCGACCTGCTCTACCCCTGGTTCGACCCTCGCATCTCCCACACGCCAAAGGTGTCCTAGACCATGACGATCCTTCAGCAGAATCTTGGCCGCAAAGCGACTCCCGCCAACCTCAGCGAACCCCTCTGGCACCGCCGCAGCCGCCTGCAACGCGTGACGACGGCGGTACTGCCGCTGTTGCGTCGGCCGGGTTTCAGCCTCGCGCTGCTGATCGTAGTGTTCGCATTGGTCGCAGCGGTAGCGCCGCACCTGCTCAGCAACTTCGACCCTTATGCCACCTCACCCGTCGACAAACTCAGCGCGCCCAACCTGACTCACTGGTTTGGCACCGATGAACTGGGCCGCGACCTGTATACCCGCGTGGTGTACGGCTCCAGCCTGTCGGTGCTGGCGGCGTCCCTCGCGGTGGGTATCGCCCTGCTGGGCGGGTTGGGGCTGGGCATCCTGTCCGGCTTTGCCGGTGGCCGTATCGATGCGGTCATCATGCGTTTTGTCGATGTACTGCTGGCCCTGCCCGGCCTGCTGCTGGCCCTGGCAATCGTCACCGCCATCGGCTTTGGCACCGTACCGGTGGCGATTGCCGTGGGAATCGGCATCATTCCGGGGTTCGCCCGCACCACCCGCGCCGAAGTGCTGCGGGTCAAAACCCTGCCGTACGTCGAGGCCGCCCGCCTCGGCGGTGCGAGCTGGGGCCGCACCTTGCTGCGGCACATCCTGCCTAACGCATGGGGCCCGGTGGCGGTGCTGGCGACGCTGGATTTCGGTGCCGCAATTCTCGCCACGGCCGGTCTCAGTTTTCTCGGTTTCGGCGCCGCACCACCGGCGGCGGAATGGGGCACCTTGATCGCCAACGGCCGGCACTTTTTGATCACCGCCCCTTGGGTTTCCCTGCTGCCCGGCCTGTTCCTGGTTGCCGTGGTGTTCAGCCTTAACCATATCGCCCGCACGTTCGAGGAGATCCAGCGATGAGCGCCCACAATCTGTTGATCGATGTTCGCCAACTCAGCGTCAGCTACCGTTCCGGCGGGCAGATCAATCAAGCGGTTCGAACACTGTCGCTTTCAATCGCTCAGGGCGAGACCGTAGCGATTGTCGGTGAGTCCGGCTCGGGCAAGTCGACCCTGGCCAACGCGATCCTGGGCCTGTTGCCCGAGAATGCGCAGATCAGCGACGGTGAATTGTGGGTGGACGGCAGCGACCTGACCCACGCCAGCGAGCGCCAAAAACGCAGCTTGCGCGGCCGCACCGTCGGCCTGGTGCCCCAGGACCCGATGGTCAGCCTCAACCCGACCCTGCGCATCGGCCAGCAAATCGCCGAAGCGCTGGTGCTGGCCAAGGGCAAACGCTCCCCCGGCGTCGACGCGGACATTCTCGAGCTGCTGCAACAAGTCGGCATCGACAAACCGGTACTGCGCGCGCGTCAGTACCCCCACGAACTCTCCGGCGGCATGCGTCAACGCGTGTTGATCGCCATCGCCCTGGCCGGCAACCCGCGCCTGATCATCGCCGACGAACCCACCAGCGCACTCGACGTCACGGTGCAGCGCAAGATCCTCGACCATCTGCAACGCCTGGTGAGTGAACGTGGGATTTCGCTGTTGATCATCACGCATGACCTGGGCGTGGCCACCGACCGCGCCGACCGGATTTTGGTGATGCAACAAGGTGAAGTGGTCGAACAAGGGCCGCCACGGCAAATTCTCATTGCGCCAAAACACGACTACACCCGAGCGCTGATCGCCGCCGCCCCCGCCTTCGCCAAGCGCCGTGATCCCTTGATCAGTATTGCCCACGCGTGCAATCCGATCTTGAGCTTGAAAAACGTAGGCAAAACGTTCGCCTTGCCCAAGGTCAAGGGCGAGGACAGCACCTTCGTCGCGCTGGAGAATCTCAGCCTGGAGGTGTACCCCGGCCAAACCCTGGCCATCGTCGGTGAGTCCGGTTCGGGCAAGAGCACTGCGCTGCGCATCGCCCTGGGCTTGGAAAAACCAACCCAAGGCCAGGTCTGGTTCGAGCAACAGGACGTCACACACCTGAGCTGGCGCGACTTCCGCCCGCTGCGCCAACGCCTGCAACTGGTGCAACAAAACCCGTTCGCTGCCCTCGACCCGCGCTTCAGCGTCTTCGACAGCATTGTCGAACCGCTGGTGTCGTTCGGGTTGCTCAAAGGACCCGCCCTGGAGCAAGCCGCGCGGGAGTTGATCAGTCGGGTACACCTGCCGGTGAGTTTTCTGGATCGCCTGCCCCGCGAACTCTCCGGCGGCCAGTGCCAGCGCGTCGCTATCGCCCGCGCCCTGGCCTTGAAACCCGACCTGCTGCTGCTCGACGAGCCGGTCAGCGCCCTCGACGTGTCCGTGCAGGCGCACATCCTCGACCTGCTTGAAGAGCTGCAACGGGAGATGGGAATAGCGTATGTGCTGGTTTCCCACGACCTGTCGGTGGTGGCCAACTTTGCCCATGAGGTGCTGGTATTGCGCCATGGCAAGGTGGTTGAACACGGTTCGGTGGAGCGAATCTTTAACCAGCCGGCCAGCGATTACACCCGCGAACTGATTGCCGCCATCCCTGGCCGGCAAGCCACGGCAAACGCCGCCTGAGGTTGACTCCGCCCAGCAGTCACGCGCCAGGCGATCAAGCCCTTACTGCTTGGCGTGTTTCACCTGTGCCTCCGGCATCGCCGAAGAGTGATGGTTAAGAATCTTCCATTGGCCATCGACCTGCTCGTAGACAAAGGTGTAGCGCGCCTGCACCTGGCGGACCTTGCCGGTCGCCTCGGTCAGGGTAAAGGTGTAGACCCCGCTGTCCATCGCCACATTACTGCCCAGTTGGCGGATCTCACGGTAGTTGATCTGACCGACCGGCTTGAGTGCCAGGAAGTGATCAAAGTAATCCTTGATCTGATCCGGTGTGGTGCGCACCTGGTTGGAGACCGTGGGCTGCAACACCGCATCCGGTGCATACAAATCAACCACCGTTTTTGCGTTACCCGTCTGCAATGCACTGTTCCAACGGTCAAACAAACCGGCAATCTCTCGGTCCTTCAGGTTCGTCGGCGCTTGGGCTGCGTCGAGGTAAACATACGGCTGCGTCTCTACTGCGTGAACAAACGGGGCGCTCAAGGCGAACATCAAGGCAATCGACGCGGTGCTGAATTTCATCGTGATACTCCAGTGGTGGTCCGTGAGCACACTTTGCCAACCCACCGACCACCCCACATCGGCCAACCGGGGCCTTTTGTCTATGCCATTTGGCAGATGGCGCCTGCCACGGTTAACGCGGTTTAATAACCGCCCCTGCGCCCGCGGCGCCTGTGCCTGGACCGGAGCCGACGTATGCCAACCCCACCCCACCCACCCGGTAGCGCCTTGGCTGCCCGTGCTCACTACCGACAATCCGAAAGTCGCACGGCGCGCTTGCGGCTGTTGGTGGATACCGGGCAGGAGTTGACTCAACTGTCGCCCGGCGCCATGCGCGAACGCGTGCTGACGCGGGCATGCGCCTTCCTCGCGATGGACCATGGGCTGATCCAGGAGTGGGACGCCGAGGGCAACGTACACACCACCGCCCGCCACGGTAGCCAGGAGCGGCTGAGCAGCCTGGTCACCCTCGCCGACCGCAGCCTGCGCGCACCTTACTGGCAGGCGCTGCCGGGAGGCGCCCTGCCCAGCGTGCTGCAAGTGCCCTTGCGCAGCGGCGACGGCAAAGCCTTTGGCAGCCTGATTCTGGCCAATAGCGTCAGCCTGCGGGCACCGGACAATGAAGACAGCGAATCCCTGCAATTGCTCGCCACGCTGCTGGCCGCGCACCTGGAGAACGAACGGCTGCTGACCACTCTCAAGGCGCGCGATCGCACGCTGTCGGAGCTGGTCGATCGGCTCCTGCGCGCCCAGGAAGACGAGCGCAAACGCGTGGCCTACGACCTGCACGACGGCCTCGCACAGACCCTCGCCGGCGTGCATCAGCGCCTGCAAGGGTTCGCCGGCCGCTGCCCGACACTGCCGGGCACGCTGGACGCGGACTTACAGGCGATTCTGGCGTTGGCCCAGCACTCGGTGGGTGAAGGCCGGCAACTGATCGCAGGCCTGCGCCCGACGGTGCTGGATGATTTCGGCTTATCCAAGGCCCTCGACAAAGAGGCAGACCGCCTGCGTGAATCCGCCGTCAGCGTGCAGTGGAGCGCACGCTACGATGGGCGCTTGCCCAGCCAGGTAGAAATCGCGCTGTTCAGGATCGGCCAGGAAGCGATCAACAATATCCTCAAGCATGCGCAGGCCAGCCATGTGCAACTGGCCCTGGAACTGCACGACGACCAGGCTTCGCTGCGGGTAAGCGACAACGGTAAAGGCTTTGCCCTCGACCAACAGCTCGACACCCAGGACGCTCAGCATCTGGGCCTCGCCACCATGCATGAACGCGCCAGCCTGCTCGGTGGCCAGCTCAGTTGCGTCAGCGCAATCGACTGCGGCACCCAACTGCACGCCCGCGTACCTGCCTCTCTGAATGGAACACGCCAATGACTCCCGTATTACGTCTGGTACTGGCCGACGATCATGAAGTCACGCGCACCGGGTTCGTCGCGTTGCTGGCAGGTCATCCGCAATTCGAAGTGGTCGGCCAGGCGAGTGATGGCCAGCAAGCCGTGGAACTGTGCGAACACCTGCTGCCCGACATCGTCATCCTCGACATTCGCATGCCGGTGCTCAATGGCCTGGGGGCCGCCCGCCTGCTGCAACAACGCCTGCCGGAACTTAAAGTGGTGATTTTCACCATGGACGACAGCGTCGATCACCTGGAAGCTGCGATGAATGCGGGTGCTGTGGGCTACTTGCTCAAAGACGCCAGCCGCGATGAAGTGATAGGTGCGTTGCAACGGGTCGCCGCCGGTGAAGAAGCGCTCAACAGTGCGGTCAGCGCGCGCTTGCTGCGACGCATGACCGAGCGCAACGCCGCGGGTGCCACACCGATGGAAAACCTCACCCCACGCGAGCGCCAGGTGCTCGGGCTGGTGGCGAACGGTATGAGTAACCGCGCGATAGGTGAACACTTGGGGATTACCACCGGCACCGCCAAAGCCCATGTTGAACGGGTTATCGGCAAACTCGGCGCGGCCGATCGCACCCAGGCAGCCGTGCGTGGTATCGCGCTGGGCCTGGTGACGCAGGCATGAGGGTGTTTTACGCCAGGCGTTGGGCCGACCTGCCGCTACGGGGCAAGGCACTGGTGGTCATTTCGCTGCCACTGGTGGTGCTGCTGTTGTCGCTGGTGCTGATCTACACCACCGAACGCCAGACCGCCCGCGCGGAAGAGGACGTGCGCCGGGTATTACGGGTGCAAGGCGACATCCGGGCCGTGCACACGCTGCTGGCCGAAGCGGCCGCCAGCGTGCGCGGCTACCTGCTGACCCGCCGTGAAGATTTCCTGCCGGCTTATCTCAACGCCAAGCCGCAGATCGAATCAGCCCTGCGCCGACTCGATAGCAACGTTCGCGATCAACGGGTACGCGAACAGCTCTCGGCGATCACGCCGCTGATCAACAGCAAAATCGATGGCCTGGAGGAGATGCTCGACGATCCGACGACAAGCCCTGCGTCGATTACCAGCATTCTGGTCAGCAACAAACACATCCTTGATGCGTTGCGTCAGCACATCAGTACCATGCTCACCCTTGAGGATTCGCTGCTCGCCGAGCGCACAGTGGCTGCGGCCGAAACGCGCAAGCGCCTGTTACTGTCGACCTGGCTGGCAGCCATCTGCGGGCTGTTTGGGGCAATCGTCGCGGTGCTGTTTCTGTCCAAGGGCATCGTCGCCCGGGTCCAGCAAGTCCAAGGCAACGCGCAACGCCTGGCCCTCGGTCAACCCCTGCAGCCACAACCGCCCGAAAACGATGAGATTGGCCAGTTGGGCACGCGGCTGGTGGAGGCTGGGTTACTGCTCGCCGAACGCGAGCGTGCGTTGCGCGAGAATGAAGAACGCTTGCGGTTGATCATCGATGGGGTGAAGGACTACGGGATCTTCGCCCTCGACACGGCGGGCTACGTCACCAGTTGGAACGCCGGTGCCGAGCGGATCAAGGGCTACACCGAGCAGGAAATCATCGGCCAGCATTTTTCAGTGTTCTACCTGCCACAGGAATGCCCGCAACACCCGACCCTGGCGCTGGACGAAGCCACTCGCAATGGGCACTACATGGAAGAAGGCTGGCGCTGCCGCCAGGATGGCACGCGTTTCTGGGCCAGCGTGGTGATCACTGCGCAGTTCGACGCGACGGGCGCCTTGCGTGGCTTCTCGAAGATCACGCGCGACATTACCGACCGTCGCGCAGCAGAAATAGCGCTGGGCACCGCTCGCGAGGAAGCCGAGCGCGCCAGCCGGGCGAAAAGCGAGTTTCTCTCACGCATGAGTCACGAACTGCGCACACCGCTCAACTCGATCCTGGGCTTTGCGCAACTGCTGGACATGGACTCGGCCGCAGGCCAAAAGGCGCAGGTCGGGCACATCCTGCGCGCCGGCCAACACCTGCTGACGCTGATCAATGAAGTATTGGATATTGCCAAGATCGAGGCGGGAAGCCTGCCGTTGAACATCGAAGCGATTCCCTTGGCGGGCTCACTGCAAGAAGCCCTGGCGTTGGTGTCTCCCATGGCCGCCGACGCGGGCATCCAGTTGCAGCCGCTGCCAACGCTGGCGGCAGATGTTGGCATCGTTGCCGATCGACAACGCCTGACCCAAGTGCTGCTCAACCTGCTGTCCAACGCCATCAAATACAACCAGCTGCGGGGCCAGGTGAGCATCGAGGTCACGCTTGAAGGCCAGCGCATCGGCGTGTCCGTCTGCGATACCGGAAAGGGCATCACGGCAGATAAAATCGAGCGCCTGTTCAAGCCGTTCGAGCGACTAGGGGCCGACCCGAATGTGGAAGGCAGCGGCCTGGGCCTGGCGCTGAGCAAGAGCTTGCTGGAAAAGATGGACGGCACTCTAACGGTGCAAAGCCAACATGGCATCGGCTCACGCTTTACCCTGGAACTACCGTTCGTGCGCGTGCAGGAGCCCCACAGCCCTGCCGTTACCGCCATCGACACCCCGTCGACGCGCCCAACCCTCGAGGGAACGGCGCCCCAGGGAAAGATGCTGTATATCGAAGACAATCTCTCCAGCCTCGCACTGATTGAAACCTTGCTGCACCGCAGGCCAGGGATAAAACTGCTCTCAAGCATGCAAGGCCAACTGGGCTTGGACCTCGCTGCGCAACATGCGCCACAGCTGATTCTGCTGGATGTGTCACTGCCGGACATCGACGGGTTGAATGTACTGCGTCGCTTACGTCGGTCTGCGATCTCCCGGGACACACCGGTGTTGATGATTACCGCCGACGCCAGCGACCTCACCCGCCAGGCCTTGCACGACGCAGGCGCGACGGCCGTACTGAACAAGCCGATCAACGTGCCGGCGTTTCTCGCCCACCTCGACCAGTACTTTCCGGAGGCTGTGTGAACCTCGACCTGCGTATTCTGATCATCGACGATCAACGCCCGAATCTTGACCTGGTGGAGCAACTGCTGGCGCGCGAGGGGCTGACGAACGTGCTGAGCAGCACTCAGCCGTTGCGCACCCTGGAGCTGTTCAACAGCTTCGAGCCAGACCTGGTGATTCTCGACCTGCACATGCCGGAGCTCGACGGCTTTGCGGTGTTGGAACAACTCAACCGGCGCATCCCCACCGGTGAATACCTGCCGATTCTCGTGCTGACCGCCGACGCCACCCGCGACACCCGACTGCGCGCCCTGGCGTTGGGTGCCAGGGACTTCATCAGCAAACCCCTGGACGCACTGGAAACCATGCTGCGGGTGTGGAACCTGCTGGAAACCCGAGTGCTGTATAAAACCTTACGGACCTTGGTGCCGGCTGATCAGATCGATTTGCTGCAACGGCGCAGTGCAACGGCTACGCGGGATTGAGCCCAGGCATCCTTGCCTTGGGGCGATCCCTACAGCGTCGCGTCGATTTTTTTGGCTGCCGCCTCACTGACCCAGCCGTGCCAGATTTCCGGATGTTGTTTAAAAAAGATCTTCGCCAACTTTGGGGAATCGATGTGTTCCTTGGTCATCCGGGCCAGGTTCTGGTTCAGCAGGTCAATCGGGAGGTTGACCTTTTCCAGCACGGCAACCAGTTCGGGCGCCTGCTCATGGAACGCTTTGGATAAGCCGACCTGGATACTGATCTTCTTGTCCACGCCCGGTTTCTCCTCCAGCTTGACCAAGTCGACTTGCCCCATCAAAGGCGTCGGCGTCCAGTAGTAGAACAAGATCGGTTCCGCACGCTTGTAACTCGACAACACCGCCGCATCCAAAGCCGGGCCGGTACCCGGTCGAAAGTTGGTGTAGCTCGCTTCAAGACCGTAGCTTTTCAGCATTTCGGTGTTCTCCAGTTCGCACGTCCAGCCTGCCGGGCAGTTGTAGAAGCGCCCCTTGCCAGGTTCTTCCGGGTCCCTGAACAACTCGGCGTACTGAGGGAGATCAGCAATATTTTTAAGGCCTGGCGCCTTGGCTTTGATCGCGCGTTTGGCATCCCCCTCCACCAGATAACGCGGCACGTACCAGCCCTCCGTCGCGCCAATGATCGGTGCACCGACACCCACCACCTTCCCGCTGGCGGCCGCCTTGTTCCAGACCTCACTGCGCCCCACCCACTCTTCGGCCAGCACCTGGATGTCGTTACTGCTTAACGCGCTCTCCATGGTGATCGAGTTACCGGGCAAGGTGTCGATCGTGCAGCCATAGCCCTCTTTGAGAAGGGTCTGCAACACATCGGTGAGCAACATCCCGCTTTCCCAATTCAACCCGGCGAACTTCACCGGCTTGCCTGAATCACACCACCCGGCAGCCTGGGTCGCGGCACTGCCCACCAACAGCCCAAGGGGAAGCAGCCAAGTCATCACGTTGTTTTTCATCTTCATCATCGATGCACCTATGCAGTGAAAGGGTCAGATCAGGGATGGGCAGATGTCAGCGAAATACGCTCTGAAAGGTAAGGCCTCAGCGACGAAACACGTCGCTTCAGGGCGTTGTATGTATTGTTGGGAACCAGTCCTCACGCAGCCGCTGGCCCGTTTGCATTGCATGTCCCGGGTAAGGCGGTGAGGTACGCCCCGGACGCTCGAGGTAGCGCACATCATCACCAACCCAACGCAGCGACAGCACCCGCCGACGCTGCGCGGAGCCGTTGCCTCTGGCGCCATGCACCGTTCGGAAATCGAACAGCACGGCATCACCGGGCTGCATTTCCCATTCCAGTACCGGCATGCCCTCCTCCGCATCCGGATCGGGGGCGTCTCGGTAATCGTCAGCGCCTTGGTAAAAATCGCTTTGATCGGCCCAGCGCACCGGCCTTATGCCTTTATCCCAACGATGGGAGCCAGGAAGCAGTCTGAGGGTTGACTCGCGCACCGGGTCGACGGGAATCCAGAAGCTCACGGACTGGTTTCCCTCAACAAAGTAATACGGGATGTCTTGATGCCAGGGTGTGGCCTTTTGTGCGCCGGGCTCCTTCACCAAGACATGGTCATGGAAAAACTGCGCCGTGCGCGAGCGCATCACTTGCGCCGCGATCGAGGCCGCGGGCGACTGCTCGATCATTGCGCGAAACTCGGGGATTCGTTGCCAGTTGCAATAGTCATCGAAAAAACCGCCTGACCGGTCACCTTGCTCGACGTAGCGGCTCGCGTACACGCCAGGCTCCGCAAGGTTGCGCTCTATGCCCGCAGCGATCTGTCCTGTCCACTCGCTGAAGATGCCTCTGAGGCACACCGCGCCATCGCGCTGAAAGGCGTCGATGTCTTTTTGGTCAACGGTGTATGAGCTGTGTGTCATGGCCTGATACTCCCTATAACAAGATGAAGGTTGCGCAGGACAAATATTCCATGACGGCCAAATAAGATAAAATAATAAGTCTTGATTTATCACCCACGAAAATCTTATGAACTTTACCCTGCGACAATTGCGCTACGCACTCGCGGCAGCCAAGCACGGCAACCTCACCTTGGCAGCCGAGGAGTTGCACGTTTCCCAACCTTCAATCTCCACGGCGATCACCGAGTTGGAAGGCCTCTACGGGCAACCGCTGTTTGTTCGCCAGCGTGGTTTGGGTGTTTCCTTAACCCCGTTTGGCCGAACCGTCATGGCCCAGGCAAAACGTGTGCTCGCCGAAGCGCGGAAGTTCTCGGATATCGGCCGTGAACCCGGCGACTTTGCGGGAGACCTGGTGCTGGGGTGCTATGCGGATATTGCGCCCTATTGCCTGCCGCAAATTCTCAGGCGCCTACAGCAAGTCTCCCCCCGGGTCACCGTGGACATGCGTGAAGGCGGGTTCGAGTACTTGGGAAAACGCCTCAGCGAAGGCACGCTGGAGCTAGCCTTGACTTACGATTTGGGCTTGCCGGAAAACATGCAGCGCGTTGAACTCTGCCAACTGACCGCCCACGCCCTGCTGGCAGCGGATCATCCATTGGCTAATGAATCACAGGTCGATATGGCCGCGCTCAGTGCCTATAACTTGGTGGTGATGGATCAAATTCACAGCTGGCAGCACATCCTGGATCTGTTCAATGCTTTTGGCCTTCAACCCAGCAGCGTACAGCCCACGCACAGCTTTGAATTTCAACGCAGCCTCGTCGCCAATGGTTTTGGCGTCGCACTGACCTACACCCGACCGTTCGGCGATCACAGCTACGATGGCCAGCCCTTGGTGTGCCGCCCTATCAAGCAGTCGCTCCCCGTTCAACGCATTGTCCTGGCGTACGACCAGCGTTATCCGTTGACACCGCCAGCCGAAGCATTCAAAGCACAAGCGTTGGCGTGGTTCTCTGAGCGGCGTCCATTTAGTCTATTTTGAACCCGCAATGAGCCTGCGGACATGGCCCATTACTGGATCACATTGACGACAACCTTCCCTTTCGACCGCCCCGTTTCAACATAAGCCAAGGCCTCTGCCGTAGCCTCAAACGCAAAGGTGCGGTCCACCACCGGTTTAATCGCACCGGACTCAACGAGTGCCGCGAGTTCACACAGTTGCGATCCACTTGCGCGCATGAAAACAAACGAATAGTGGATGCCGCGTTTGCGTGCCTTGCTGCGGATGCTGTAGCTCAACAGGCGCAGAACCTGCTTCAACCCCCACGACAGCCCTTGCGTTTGAGCAAACTGCGGCGTCGGTGGGCCGGAGATAGAAATGAGATGGCCGCCAGGTTTGAGGACCTTCAGGGATTTCGCGAGTACATCCGGGCCGAGGCTGTTCAGGACCACATCGTAGTCCTGCAACACGTTTTCGAAGGCCTGCTTCGTGTAATCGATGACCAGATCCGCGCCTAACGCTTTGACCCAATCGACATTGCGGGTGCTCGTGGTGGTGGCCACGAACGCACCCAGGTGTTTTGCAAGCTGGATGGCAAGCGTTCCAACGCCACCTGAGCCGGCATGAATCAGCACTTTCTGGCCTTTTTTCAGCTTGGCGGTCTCCACCAATACCTGCCACGCCGTCAAACCGACCAATGGAAGAGAAGCGGCTTGCGCCATGTTGAGGTTGCTGGGCTTGAGCGCCAGCGCCTGCTCCTCCACACAAATCAGTTCGGCAAACGTGCCGATATGCTTCTCATCAGGGCGCGCGTACACCTCGTCACCCGGCTTGAAACACCGAACGCCAGGCCCGACCTTGACCACAACGCCCGCCAAGTCATTACCCAGGATCAGTGGAAAACGATAGGGCAGGATCAACTTGAACTCGCCTTTTCTGATCTTGGAATCCAGCACGTTGATGCTGGCGGCGTGCACTTGGACCAAGACCTCGTTATCCCGGACTTGAGGGTCCGGTAAATGACCGAGTCGGCCGTTGTCCGTGTAGCGCTCGATGAAAAATGCCTTCATGGGTCAGCTCTTTGCAGGATTGCGTTAGCGAGACGCGGGAGGACACGCCTCAAGGAAGGATAGCGCCTTGAGCACAAAGTCAGCGTGGTGCTGAAAAGTCCCGCCGGGGCTGTTCATTGGGGGCGATACCGTTCTGCCGCATGCGCCTGGCGCAGTTCGGAGAGCAAACCCTGGCGCGCAGACTGGAGAGTGTCCCAGCGGGAGGCGTCATGCAAAGGTGGGATGGTCACAAGCTCACGACGATCGAAACCAACCAGCGCCGCATCCACCAGCTCGCCCACTTCCATGACCTCAGGCAAGGTGTTGATGTCGATGCCCGAGCGCTCCCAGATTTCGGTGCGGGTTGCGGCGGGCAGCACCGCCTGCACGTAAACGCCGCTTGGGGACAGCTCCAGACTCAGGCCTTGGGACAAGAACTGCACGAACGCTTTAGTAGCCCCATAGAGGGTCATCCCGAGTTCCGGCGCAAGGCCCACCACTGAACCGATGTTCACGATCGCGCCCTCACCCGCCTGCGCGAACCGGGGAGCCACCGCACGCGCAAGCCGGGTCAGCGAGGTGACGTTAAGCGCGATCAGTTGCTCAATGCTCTCAGGGGTTTGCGCAACAAAGTTGCCTGACTGGGCCGCACCGGCGTTGTTGATCAGCACGCCGATTTGGTGGTCGTCCCGCAGACGCGTTTCGACCGTCACCAGGTCGGCGTGCTGCGTCAGATCGGCCAGCAGAACGTCTACGGCCACCTTGTGTTGTTGGCGCAAGCGGGCCGCCAGCGTCTCCAGGCGAGCCTTGTCGCGGGCGACCAGTACCAGGTCGTGACCGCGTTGGGCAAAGCGCTCGGCATAAGTGGCACCAATGCCGGAGGACGCGCCAGTGATAAGAACAGAGGTAGAAGTCGTCATGGTTTTACTCGCTTGTAGAAGGAAGGGTCAGGTCCGCGTGATTTCGCAGTGATTCAGGGCGGGCAAAACTATGATGATGATCATAATCTTATTCGTCAACAGTTTTGATGTTGATCGACATCAATGTATAGTGCGCACTGAAAACAGCGACATCCGTTGAGGTATGAGTTATGCGAGTCAGCAAGGCGCAAGTGCAGTTAAACCGGGCGCACATCGTCGAGACGGCGTCCAAATTGTTCCGTGAGCGCGGGTACGACGGTGTCGGCGTGGCCGACCTGATGGCAGCAGCGGGATTCACCCATGGCGGGTTCTACAAGCACTTCGGCTCCAAGGCTGACTTGATGGCGCAAGCCGCAGCGAGCGGGTTTTCCCAGTCGCTGACCAACAGCGTAGGGCTGGGCGCCACTGCCTTCTTCGATCTTTATGTGTCCAGGGAGCACCGTGATGCGCGCAGCCTTGGCTGTACGATGGCGGCCCTGTGCGGGGATGCTGCGCGTCAATCGGAGGAGGTAAAAACCACGTTTGCGCAAGGTATCGAAAACGCGTTGGCAGCCCTTGAGCGCGGAGATGCCGAGCAGGATGAGACAAGCCGGCACACCCGGCGAGAAGAGATGATCAACCGGCTGGCCCATGCCGTCGGCGCGGTGGTGTTGTCCCGAGCCTGCCCCGATGATTCCCCATTGGCGGATGAAATTCTCGATGTCTGCCGTCGGGAAATGCTCGCTGCCCTGACGTCATAAACGGCAGGGTATCGGGCCGGACTGCTGGTTTTTCTTCACCTCGACATGCTTGGCCAACAGTCCAGGCAATTGCGCTTGCAGGCACTCCACCCACGTCCGCACCTTGGCATCCAGAAAGCGCCGCGACGGATACACCGCAAAGATATTGCGTTCGCGCAGCCGGTAATCGGGCAACAGCCGCACCAGTGATCCATCCTGCAAGGCCGGGTATGCGCTGAAAAACGGTAATAGGCTGATGCCCATGCCCTCCTGCGTGACCTTGACCATCGCGTCCGCGACGTTGGTCCTGAAAGTGTCGCCAGGTGAGATCGCGATATCCTCCTCCCCCTTGAACAGCCACGCATCTTCCTGAAAGTCCTGAAGGTGCAAGCGTCGGTGTTGCATCAATTGACGTGGATGCTCAGGCACACCGTACTTGGCCAGGTAGCTCGGTGCAGCACAGGGCACGCTGAACAACTGCCCGACCGTCTGGCTGACCAGTGCCGAATCCGGCAATGCATGGGCGATGGAGATCACCACGTCATGCCCTTCTTCCAGGGGATCGGGGTTGTGCTGGGAAAGGGTCAGTTCCACAGACACCTCCGGGTAGCGCTCACAGTAGCGGGCAATCAAAGGCGCGATCAGCACGCCGAGCCCGCTCATGCAGTGCACACGCAAGCGTCCGCGAGGGTTGAGGTGAGCCCCGCTGGCCTCGGCGGTAGCCTCGCGCACGTCGTGAAGAATGTCCCGGCAACGCAGCAGAAAACGTTCACCGGACTCGGTGAGGCTCAGGCGGCGAGTGGTGCGTTGCAGCAGGCGCGTCTCGAGGTGTTTCTCCAGGTCGGAGATCAGCCGTGAGACCTGCGCGCCAGAGAGGTCCAAAGCCTCTGCAGCACTTGCAAAACTACCGCTGTCGACCACCCGGGCAAACACCAGCATGCCGTTGAGCACGTCCATCAGCGTTGCGCCTTGATTGCTACGTGATACGTACGAGTCATTTACCTGTTCCTGTCTTTAACGCGACGCCGGAATCACTACACTGAACCCTACAAACAGAGGGTCATATCATGAACGTCAAACTTCTCAGCCTCATCCTGCTCTTCACCGCCACCGGCGCCTTCGCCGCCGACGGCAATCACAGCCCGGCGCCGGATATCCAGCACGTTGTGTCCATCACGCCCGTGCCTGGCAGTTGCCAGGTGGAACCAGCGACCCTGGTGTACCTCGACAGCCAGGGCGCCAGCCACACCGTCAACTACACGGTCATGGGCACGTGCCAGGGCGGGGTTTAAAGCAGCTTCCAGGTGTAACTGAGGATCAGCCGGTTCTCATCGATATCGCTGCGGTAGTTTGAGCGCGCCATCACATTGCGCACCCGAATACCCAAGCCACTCAACAGGCCACTTTGCACGGCATAACCGATGTCCAGGTCGCGCTCGCGGTCCTTGCCCTCGTAACCGGCGCCGGTGGTGACGTTATCGCCGGTGATATAGCGCACTGTGGTGGTCAGCCCTGGAATCCCCAGCGCGACGAAGTCGTAGTCGTAACGCACCTGCCAGGAGCGCTCGTCGGTGTAGGCGAACTCGTAGGTAGGCACCTCGTTACCCAGCGGCGTGATGTTGGCAAATACACGCGCAAACGCGCTGTCGCCGTACATCGCCTGGTAACCGACGTAAAAAGTGTGGCCGCCACGCTTGGCCGACAACAGCGAGAAAAACGCCTGGTTGTCGATCTTGCCAAGCAACTTGTCGCCATCTTCGCGCGCGGTGTAGTAACCCAGGTTGGCGCCCAATACCCAGTCGCCGATCGGCTGGCTGTGCTTGAGGCCGACAAAGTCCTGGGCGTAGATGTCTTTCAACTGGCCATGCCAGTAACTCAGGCTGGTGCGGTTGGTGTTGAAGGCGTAGTCGCCACCGACGTAGTTGAAGGCGTCACTCTCAGCCCCACGCTGCGGCACATGGCCGAGCATGGCGATCATCTTCTCCTCACCGGCCTCATTGCGCAGGCTGGTGCGGGTCAAGTGCCCGGCCTGCAGCGTGAGGCCGGCGATCTCGCTGGAGCTGATGCCCACCCCCTGGTAACTCGGCGGCAGCAGCCGAATATCGCTGAATGCCAGCACCGGCAGGTTGGGCTGCAGTTCACCGACCTTCAGTTCGGTCTTGGAGATCCGGGTCTTGAAGGTCAGGCCCAAACGGCTGTATTCGTCGGCGGCGCGCCCATCCCCCTTGACCGGCAGCAAGCCGGTATTGACCCGGTCCGGGCTGCTGTCGAGTTTGAGGCCCAAAGTGCCCTGCGCATCCAGGCCAAAGCCGACCGGGCCTTGGGTGTAGCCGGACTTGTAGGTCAGGATAAAACCCTGGGCCCACTCCTCTGCCTTGGATTGTTTGTTGGCCCCGACGATGTCGGAGAAGTCGCGACTGAAGTAATAGTTGCGGGCCTGCAAGGTGGCCGTGGAGTCTTCGATAAAGCCACCCTCGCCCGCTGCCGCCGACAGGGGAACGCCCAACAGGGAAAGCCAGATACGCTGCGTCGTCTGCTGATTCATGTCGTTGCTCTTAGTTATTGTTATCGACGGTTTGAAACTTAAAGCGCGCGGGCTGGCGCCAAGTCGGCACTCACTCGACGCTCATTCAGCGCATAGGCCGTCATCGCCAACGCAGCGACGGCACCGGGAATGGCAAAGGCCATGAAGTTCAGTTGCAGCGGCAGTTCGATCCCCATCAGCGCACCGCCCAACAGCGGGCCGACGATGGCGCCGTTGCGCCCAATGCCGGACGCCCAGCCCAGGCCCGTGGAACGAATGGATAAGCCATAGAGTTGCGCGGCCCCCGCGTACAGCAGGATTTGCGTGCCAATGGTGGTGGCGCCCGCGATAAAGATCAGCAAGTACAACACCGGCATCGGACTGTTGAAGCCCAGCAGGCTGATCGACACGGCGGCAACGATAAAGAACCCGATCATGACTTTCACCAGGTTCAGCCGATCCCCCAACCAGCCCCCCAGAATCGCCCCGGCCATGCCGCCGAAATTCAGCGCGAGCAGGAATGACAGGCTCGACCCCAGGCTGTAACCGGCACTCGCCATCAGCTTGGGCAGCCAGGAACTCAGGGCGTAGACCATCAACAAGCAGCAAAAAAACGCGATCCAGATCGCCGCCGTGCGTACCGCCAAGCCATGGCGAAACAGCTCGATCACCGAGGCGCCCTTGCCTTTGCCGGCACTGATGTGCAGCGTGTCCCCCGCCTCGATCTGGCTGTGCGGCGACAGGCGCTTGAGCAGCGTGCGCGCCTGCTCCAACCGGCCTTGTCGAATCAAGAAACCAATCGACTCCGGCAGCCACAACAGAATCAACGGCAGCAGCAAAAGCGGCACGGTGGCGACGAAGAACATCGACTCCCAGCCATAACGCGGCAGCATGAAAATCCCCACGCCCGCCGAGAGCATGCCGCCCAGGGAGTAGCCGCTGAACATCAGCGCCACCAGGGTGCTGCGGATTTTCTTCGGCGCGTATTCGTTCATCAGCGCGACTGCGTTGGGCATCAGCCCGCCACAGCCGAGCCCGGCGATAAACCGGCAGATGCCGAATTCGGTGGGGTTACTGGCAAAGCCGTTAACCACGGTGGCAACGCTGAACAGCGCAAAGCAAATCGCAATGCCTTTCTTGCGGCCGATGCGGTCCGCCAGGCTACCGAACACCAGCGCGCCGAACATCATGCCGAACAGCGCATAACTCCCCAACGCGCCGGCCTGCAAGGGGGTCAGCCCCCACTCCTTCATGATCACCGGCAAGACCACGCCGTAGATAAACAAGTCATAGCCGTCAAAGATCAACAGCAAGGCACATAGGCCCATGACCAGCCAGTGAAAGCGGCTGAAATGGGCGTTGTCGATAATCGAATGGACATCATGGGTACGCATGGCAGTGCTCTCATTATTGTTGTTGTGAGTCAGTGTCTGCAGGTGAGGCGTGGCTCAGCCGAGGTCGCCGCCTCCCACCGGCAAGGTCACGCCGGTGATGTAGGAGGCCTCGTCGGAGGCCAGAAACAGAATCGCGCCGACTTGTTCGTCGATGCTGCCGTAACGCTTCATCGGGCTGCTGTCGAGGGTCTGGTCGACGATCTGCTGGTACCAGACGCGCTCCTGCTCGCTTTGCGGCTGGCTGTTACGCGGGATCCGGCGCGGTGGCGCTTCGGTGCCACCCGGCGCCGTCGCATTGACGCGAATGCCGCTGCCGGCGGTCTCCAGCGCCAGGCAGGCCGTCAGGGCATTCACGCCGCCCTTGGCCGCGCCATACGGCACGCGGTTGACCCCGCGCGTAGCGATGGAAGAGACATTGACGATGGCGCCGCTGCCCTGCTCCAACAGGTAGGGCAATACGCAATGACAGCACCACAGCGTCGGGAACAACGAGCGGCGCACCTCGGCTTCGATTTCTGCTTCTGCGTAATGCTCGAACGGCTTGGCCCAGATGGTCCCGCCAACGTTGTTGACCAAAATATCAATGCGCCCGAACCGCGTTTTGGCAGCCGCCATCACCCGCGCGCACTCGGCGTGCTGTTCCAGGTCGGCGGTCAGGATCAACGCCCGTTCATGCTGCAATTCATGCACCAGATCTGAGCGATCGACCGCGACCAGCCAGGCGCCCTCCTCCAGCAAACGCTCGGCGACATGCCGGCCGATGCCCTGGGCGGCGCCGGTCACCAGCGCCACCTTGTTGTTGAAACGTGGAGTCATGTTGATTTCCTCAGGCGGCATCGCCGGTGACGATGGCGTTGGGCGTGAACTTCTCGTAATGGAAGCTGGCCGGGCTCACGCCTTGGTTTTTGAAGTGCTGGCGTACTGCGTCGACCATCGGCGGCGGGCCGCACAGGTACACGTCGACGTCGCCGCCGTTGAGCACCTCGCTCGCCATATGCTGGGTGACATAGCCTTGCTGCGGGTGAGCGGTCTGCGGGTCGGCCACGCAGGTCACAAAGCTGAAGTCAGGCAAGCGTTTAGCGAAGGCTTCCAGCGCCGCGACCAGCACCAAATCCTGATCCCGCGTCACGCCATAGATCATCCTGATTGGGCGGGTTTCCTTGCGCTCAGCCAACACTTCGAGCATCGACAAGAACGGCGCCAAACCGGTCCCGCCGGCCAGCAACAACACCGGCCGGGCGACTTCGCGCAGGTAAAAACTGCCCAACGGCCCGGTCATCGGCACCGCATCACCCGGCTGGGCACGTTCCAGCCAGCCGCTCATCAGCCCACCCGGCACATGCTTGATCAAAAAACTGGCGCAGTTGTCGCCAGGGCGGCTGCTGAAGGAATACGAGCGAGTCTGCCCGCTGCCCGGCACGCCGATATTCACGTACTGGCCCGGCAGAAATACCGGCGCTTGGTCCAGCTCGAAACTCACCTCCAGGGCAGCATCGGCGTGGCGGGTGATGCTTGCGACCGTCGCAGCAAATTGCGCGGTGCCGGTCTTGCAGGCGCTGGACGGCACCGGCACGGCAATCACGCAATCGGACTGCGGCACCATCTGGCACGTCAACACTTGGCGTTCCTGGGCTTCATCCTCGTTCAGGGCGTCTTCGATGTAGTCGTCACCCAAGTCATAGGCGCCAGTTTCACAGCGGCATTTGCAGGTGCCGCACACACCGTCCGAGCAGTCCATGGGCAGGTTGATACGTTGGCGAAAGGCTGCATCGAGGACCTTCTCACCCACCTTGCAGTCGATGAAACGGGTCACCCCGTCCTCGAAGTTCAGGGCAATGGCGTACGTCATGGCAGTGTCCTCAGATGTGGTAGATATCAATGACCTGATGGATGTAATCGTTTTTCAGCACCACCTTCTTGCGCGTGATCAGCGGCTGTTCGGCGCGGATGTCCAGGTGATAGAACGAGGTGCCGAAATACGTATCCGTGGTCTTGTAGCGATGGCTGAGGGTTTGCCAGTTGAAACGCAGTTCCACCTGCTCGCCGTCGTCGGCGAGGACTTCAAGGTTAGTGATCAGGTGCGCCGTGCGCGGCTCCGGGGTGCTGGCGCTGGAGCGCTCGGTCTTGATCCGGAACACACGGTCTTCCAGGCCGTCACGGCTGGGGTAATAAATCAGCGAGATTTCGCTTTGCGGGTCTTCGGTCAGGGTGTCCTGGTCGTCCCACGCTGGCATCCAGAATTCCACCTTGGGTGAATAGCACTCCAGCCATTCGTCCCATTGGCGGTCATCCAGCAAGCGCGCTTCGCGGTAGAGAAAGTCCAGCAGGCGGTCGCGGGAAAGGCTCATGACAGCACCGCCTTGTCGGTAGCAATCAAGCCTTGCTGTTCTTGCTTGATGGCGCGCTGCAAGCTTTCAGCCCAATGCGCATGCTGGCGCACGAACAGGCCTTCGTCTTCGGTTTTGATGCCGCTGAGCTGCGGGTGCATGCCCATGGCCTTGGCGTTCTCGTCGGCGCCTTCGACCCACTGTTTGGCGCCACGGCTGAGGTCATTCCATAAGGTAGTCGCGCCTTGGTAGCCGGTCTGGCAGGCGCGGAACTCTTCGAGGTCGTCCGGCGTGCCCATGCCACTGACGTTGAAGAAGTCTTCGTACTGGCGGATACGCGTCGCGCGCTCCTGGGCGCTTTCACCGATGGGCGCCATGCAATAAATCGTCACTTCGGTTTTGTCGACCGCGATCGGCCGCACCACGCGGATCTGCGTGGAGAACTGGTCCATCAGGTACACATTGGGGTAGAGGCAGAGGTTGCGCGTCTGGTCGACGATAAAGTCGGCGCGCTCCTGGCCCAGGCGCTCGGCCAGCTCGGCGCGGTGTGCATGCACCGGGCGAACCTCCGGGTTGAGCAGGCGTGTCCACAGCAGGATATGCCCGTGGTCGAAGGCATACACGCCGCCCAGGCTTTTCGACCAGCCGTTGGCGTCGACGGTGCGCGTGCCTTCCGTTTCGTAATTGCGCCGGCCCATGGTCGCCGAGTAGTTCCAGTGCACGGAGCTGACGTGATAGCCGTCGGCGCCATTCTCAATCTGCAACTTCCAGTTGCCGTCGTAGACGTAAGACGAACTGCCGCGCAGCACTTCCAGGCCCAGCGGCGCCTGATCGACCATCTGGTCGATGATCACACGGGTCTCGCCCAAGTAATCGCTGAGCTCCGGCACCGCCTCGCTGAGGCTGCCGAACAGAAAGCCGCGATAGTTTTCAAAGCGCCCCAGGCGCTTGAGGTCGTGGGAACCGTCACAGTCAAAACTGTCCGGGTAGGCGCCGGTCTTGGCGTCCTTCACTTTGAGCAGCTTGCCGGCGTTACTGAAGGTCCAGCCGTGGAATGGGCAGGTAAACGAGCCCTTGTTGCCTTGCTTGCGGCGGCACAACATCGCGCCACGGTGGGCACAGGCGTTGACCAGCCCGTGCAGCGTGCCTTGTTTATCGCGCGTAATGACGACGGGCTGGCGGCCAATCCAGGTGGTGAAGTAATCGTTGATCTCAGGCACCTGGCTTTCATGGGCCAGGTAGATCCAACCCCCTTCGAAGATGTGCTTCATCTCCAGGGCGAACAGGTCGGGGTCGGTAAAAATATCGCGGCGGCAGCGGAAAACCCCGGTAGCGGGATCTTCCTGAACGGATTCGCCCAGTTGGCGAGCGAGTCGGTCGAGTGTGCTGATCATGGGGTAGGCCCTCGGTTGTTCTTGTATCAGGCCCCCTCACCTTATGTATTTGCCCTACCCCTCAATATCCGCTGACTGCAAATCGCTATCCGCCAAGCGCAAACCGTTTAGCGTTGACGCTTCCACGTCTGCGAAGGCAGCTCGCCAAAGCGCTTGCGATAGGATTCGGAGAAGCGCCCCAAGTGCAGAAAACCATGGTCCAGCGCCACCTCCGTCACACTGCGCGTCGTCGCCAGTTGCAACCTGGCATGCACCCGCTCAAGCTTGCGTTGCCGCACATAATCACGCGGCGACAAACCGACCTGACGTTCAAACAGGCTATACAGCGAACGCTCGCTGACCTTCGCGATCGCCATCAACTGCTCGACGCTAATGTCGTCGGTCAAATGCGCCTCGATAAACTCACGCACCGCTTCAAAGCCACCACCTTGAACCGGCTGCGGGATAACACGCAGCACGTTACTGGCCAGCAGCGCCAACAGCTTACTTGCGACAATCCGCTCATACAGACCCTGCACCTCAGGCTCTGCGGCATTTTCCGCCTCATGGCAGATCAGCCCCAGCAGTTGCAGGAACCCGTTCATGTCGCTGAGCGCATGGCGTGCAGCCGCGAAACGGATGCCCTGCTGCGGCAACGTCCAGTGCTGCTCAAGGCAGGCGTTTTCCAACAGGCGCACCGGCAACTTGATGATGAATTTTTCGCAGTCGGCGGAATAAGTCAGGTCCACCGGATCATCCGGATTAATCAGCAAGACCTCCCCCGGCCCGAACACCTGCTCTTCACCCCGAGAGTTGGAACGGCAGTGACCCGTCAGCAGAATTTGCAGGTGATAAATCGTTTCCAGCGCCACCGACGTAACCCGCACCGGCGCGCCGTAGCTGATACGGCACAGGTCCAGGCTGGAAAAAGTCCGGTGACTGATACTCGCCTGCGGACGCCCCCTGGGCGGCAGGCGAATGCAGTGGCTGCCCACATGCTGGTTGACGTAATCCGACACTGCATAAGCGTCGGCACGCTGGAAGATCTGGCTGCGCTCACTCAATAGCACGGTCATGGTTGCGCCTCTTTATAGTTATTGGCCCTAGGCTGACGGTTTGGGTAGGGGGCGTCCAATATGGATAAGGTCTGAGAGGATACCTTGGGGGTATTGTGCGGTGCTGGGGGGGATTGGGCGTTTTGGTGAAGTGCTTGATCGGCTGGACTCGCTAACTGAGCTTCAAATACAGCCCTCAGCTATTGGCACTGCGGCAATATGGAAGCCCTGAAGACGAGGATCGTGAAAAGGAGACAGATTTATTTTTCAGAAACTCCTACCCCCCTGAAAAACCCCACTCAAGAAAGCGAAAAATAAATCTGTCCCCTTTGCTCTACCGCTTGCGCGAAATGGGGAAGGCTTGCAGGATGCTCTCGCAGTCCCTGCGCCAGACCTGTCCAAAATTTCGGGCCCAATTCCTGCACTTTAGGTGAGATGATGGAGGCTGAAACGGCCGCACTCAGAGCTCGGGAACACGGTTTCTACATGAAGTTTCTCACTAGCGAAGCCAAGAGTTCCAGCCAAAACCAAAACGCTTTTAAAGCACCGCCCAAGTCATCAACAGTTTTGATTTGCGCTCCAGCTAAGCCTGAGTATATTTTTGTCCATCCACACTAAAGAATTTGTCGGACTTTATTTTTGTTTTGAGCAAACTCGCCTCTGACAATGCACCTTTCTCTGCACTAGCAAGGACGCCAGTTGCTTTTGCAACTTAACTGTTCTACATCATACATATCTCGTCTCGCAATTCACCAGCAGACATAACCCTCCAGTTTTTTTTACGAGACTTATAGGTTTTTTTGTCTCCCCATCATCAACTGAAATTTCAACCAGGAGCTCCTGATCCTCGAAGCTTTGAAGCTCCTTTATCAATTGTTTGATTGTCTTCCCCTTAACAATCCAATCCGGCGATCCAGAAATATTTTTCACATTAATCACCTATACGATTGAGATCCACATCAAAAGTACCTGCCCGCGCTTCCTTACTTTCAAGTGCCTTAACCGAATCTGCCATTTTCCACGCCCCACCATTATGCCCATCAAGATCTCTGGTAATGTAATCTTTTCCGTTCTTAAATACCGCCTGGCCACCGTGAACGGTTTCATTAACTTTCTCAAAGCCTAAAGCTTCTGCCGCCAGCCTAGCCTCCTTTGTAGTTTTGTAAACTGGCGAGGCAAGTGCTCGAGGCTCTTTTGCACCAACAAATAAAGAATTTAATTATTTTTTAGTTGCCTGACCGGATCCCATTCATTAGGTTTGAGTTGATGCTTGCTCCACCATTTCATCCCCTCAGAAACCCACTTTCCGCGTAAATCGGAATGAGCGGTTGTCGAGTCATCATACCCAAACTCCGTCCCGCAGCATGGGCAAATATTGTACGAAGCACAGCCAAAACTGTCATACGCCGGCTCATTAAGATCAGGATATCTGCATACCGGACATAAATATGTTTGATTACTATTGGGCATTAAAATAGTCCAAGTTTGAACCCTTACCATGCACTGCTGGATCAGGCTTGTAGTACAATGAAAAGGGGACAGATTTATTTTTCAGAAACCTCTACCCTCCCTCAAGAAAGCGAAAAATAAATCTGCCCCCTTTGTTTCGCTTTGTTTAATGTGCCGACGTTCCGGATTGCTTAATTTTTTCGATTCTTACTTTGGCCGCTGAGTACTTATCAGCATATTTTTCCGGCGTGCTCTTGTGGAGACCCTCCAAAATCAACATCAGATTTTCATGACCAGCCAAGTCTGTAGGTTGTATTTCAATAGCATCCTCATAGCACTGCAAGGCGCCTTCAAGATCTCCCACCTTTACCAACATCGCCCCGAGTTCAAAATACGTATCGACAAATGAAGGTTCAGCTTCAATAGCGGCCTGATAATACTTGAATGCGTCGACAAAATTAGACGCACGCTCATTCGACACGCCTGCTAGGAAAAGATATCGAGCAATGACTTGGTCAGGGGCGAGCTGGGTGGAAACTTCATAATGCTTTATAGCCTGAGCGAAGTCACGCTGATAGAAGCATATATCGCCCAAGCATTCAGCATATGCCGACTCCGACAGTAATTGCGAGCTTGCCTTGAAGTACTCAACAGCCTTTTCGACACGTCCACTTGAAAGATATCGAACCAGCTGTCTCTTGATCTCATTAAAATCAGATTCGCTCACACCTACTCTCCAACCACTTTAACAAATGAAAAGGCAAGAAAAAGGGAACAGATTTATTTTTCAAAAACTCCTACCCCCCTGAAAAACTCACTCAAGAAAGCGAAAAATAAATCTGTCCCCTTTGTTCCGTCGTCACCTGCTTGAGCTCGCCGGGAGCACGTATTATCTCACGCAATTGCTTCATAGCCTGCTCATTCCAGGTAGCCATCGAACCTGTGAAAAGTGGACAGATTTATTTTTCAGAAACCTCTACCCCCCTCAAGAAAGCGAAAAATAAATCTGCCCCCTTTGTTGCAGTTAAATTATCCGGCAATCCAGACGGCATTTTCTGCCCAGAGCCACCTATACCTTTTGCACCGTTGATTACAGCGGAGTAAAAAAATATATCCTCGGCAGTGCCGGAGATATTTTAGCACTTCAAATAACCAACTAAAGCCCCATAACAAAATCTCTAATTAACTGTCTGTCCGAGTCATTTTTAGCCGCCCCAGTTAAAGCTGGAATCAAATAATAAAGCAGTAATTCAACCCTTGACGCCTCTGTCGGAATAGCTTCCGCCACACAACCAAGCAATAATTTTATAGACATAATGGCCGCAAATGACTCATACCCCCTCGGCCCAGAAAAAGGTAACTTTTTAAAGTAATATTTTGCTAATCGCTTCTGATCAGAACGCTTCCACGTACGATGGGGAATTAGTAGCAATGCTTCTCCCCAATCAGCAGACTCTATCGGATATTTAGTTATTAGCCAATCAGCAGCCTGATCAGAACTCATGCTAACAAGCTGTGCGCATAACACTCTCTGTCGCTCATCCATATCAAACCTACTTCGGGATAAATAAATTTTCTGGCAGCCCGGAGTTACTACTCAACGATGCTGGCGGCTTGTAATGCCCAGAACTATTAGTCCACTGACTTATTGTTCCTCGACTTGGACCATCATTATTCCCAAAGCGTATAGAACCTGCATATTTGACGTCCCCTCCACCGCTAAGTCCAAGGTGAGTCGAAAAAGCCTCATTAACATTTGGTCTACTGACTCGAACTGCTCCATCAGGCATTGTTACAAAATCATATGATCCTGATGGCGTTATCTTGCTGCCACCTGGAGTTTGCAACCAGTAACGACCAGATGAGTCTTGAACAAGAGTCCTTATTGGTCGCTGCGCAATAGCAGGGTCATTTGGGAAAACATTAGTTAACGTACCACGTTCAGTAAGATTCGGAACAGCGCCAGGTCCTTTTGCACCTTGTAAATATTTTATCGCCTTTTCCAGCTGCGCCAACCCTGCTGGATCAGTATCTCCCGGCAACCGAGGCCTAGACTCGACTCTACCACCACCGGCCCCACCGCCGCTTATCAAGGCTAGCCGGTCCATCGAAGGACCCCAGTCTGCAATCTGCTTGGCCAAATGTTCTGCAGCCGCTACAGATCGATCCACCAACTCAGTTTTGTAACTCTCACAAACCTGTGTCTGGCACTGCATTGCCATCAGGTCATCCAACGCGACAATAATTCCAGGCAGCTTGTCTTTAGCGAGGAGAGAACTGGTGATGCCCATCGCGTACTCGGTTTTGTACAGGCTTTCCTCGTTAAACCGCTCGTTGTCCCATTTGTTCTTCTGACATGCTTCGTCGGTACCGCAGCTCTTCATCCCGGAGGCAAACGCCTTAATGTCCGACTGCTCCAGATAATTGTAAACGGTACCTTGCTGCGCAACCCACCCAGCAACCTCTTGGTCCTTACTGCTGCCACCAACTCCTGCTGCGACCGTCATCCCGATCAACTGTGAGGTCAACGCTAATACGCGCTCATGAGCCTCCCCAGGAAATATCTCCGCCCCAAAAGTCTGTATCAACGCTTTATTCGCGCCGGCTGCAATAGCACCAGAGGCAAAATCCCCCCCTGCCGCTTCTGCGATCAGCCCTCCGACAATCGCATGCACCGCCACTTTTGTGGAAAGACCAGAACCACTGAGCTCGGTACCCACACGCTCGTAAATCATTCCAGAGAGAAGACTGGCCGTAAGATCAATCGCAGCCTGACCAATGTTTTTAGTAAAACTGCCACCATTCGCGACAGTTCGCAGCGCCGAATTGACCGCCAACTGCCTGCCAAGGTCGGATGTGGTGAGTTCACCGGTAACTCCGGCGAACTTCGCGATAGCACCGCTGGCCCCCGCGATTGCATAGCCTTTCAGGCTTTCACCAGACGTCACGTCCTTGGCGATAGCACCTAAGTTTCCTTTGTTATTGATCGTGCTTGTCGCGCCTTTTATGGCTACAGCGGTATATACCGAGTTTGCGGCGAGACCTGTCGTCGTCGTCGAGGCAGCTCCCACGAGCCCCGCACCGAGCCCCCAAGTGAAATAAGTGACAATGATGGCGATGACCAATGCCGCACCACCACCCAAACTTGAATTGCTGTATTTAAAGCTATCGTGAACCTCTTGGACCTGGCGCCAATCCACATCTCCGCGCTTCTCGGCTTCTTTCAACCAAGCCAGTTGCGGGTCGGCTTTTACCATCACCTCGATGGTTTGGCTTACGGTGTGCTGGTCGATCTTCTTGATATCAATCTTCAAACCGTCGACGGCTTTAATCACGATGCTACCTTCCGCAATCATCTGCGTCTGACGCAACGTCTCGTCGGTGTTACCTTTACCTTTGGAGCTCGTCCAGACTAGGCTGTTCTTACTCTTCTCATGACTCTCCTGATGCAGGTCCTTAACCGCCTCAAACGTCACCGCCCCACCACTGACAATCGCAATATCCTTGCCACTCTCGAGCTTGGCGCCTTGGTACAGCTGGTCCCCACCGCTTTGCAGGGTCTGATTACCGCCACTAGTAATTTGGCTGCCGACGTTCGTGACCTGAGTCACTTCATCCCGTTGGGTTTCTTTACTCCCCCAACTGCCCTTCTTCTTCATGTCATACAGCGAGTAATCGCTGTCTTGAGCAGACAACAAACCCAGCTTGCCGCCCGCCACCAAATACGCCTCATCCCCCGCCGTCACGCGGCTGGCACTCAGAACCAAGTCTTTCCCAGCACCGAGCGCCACATCCCCGCCGGCCTTCACCGTGGTAGACACCTGACTCACATGATCTTCCTGCGCCTTAACCTTCTTCAAATCCAACGCCGAATGCTGCTCATCCGCCGCCGAAGCCAAAGTTAGGTTCTCAGTCGCCGACATGGCCACATCACGCTTGGCCTCGATCTGGCTGGCAATCGCCGTCAAATCCCGACCGGCCACTGCCGACAGGTCTCGACCTGCCGTCACTGAAGAGCCGTTCTGGGTCACCGAGCTGCTGTTGTTGTGAGCGCTGATATTGGGGGTGCTGTTGACCTGCTCCACGGACCCGAACTCAAGGTCTCGCCCGGCCTGGATCGTGGTGTCGCGCCCGCTTTGCAGCGCGCTGCCCTGGTTGGAGAAGTCCCGCCCGGCCTTGAGGCTCAGGTCGTTGGCAGCTTCAATGCGGGCGGCGTTGTCGATAAAGTCGGTGCGCTCAGAGATGACCCCGTCACTGCTCTCGTGACGGGTCACACTCCGCTCGTTGATCACATCCCCATTCACGGCGGTCAACGTGACATCCCGCCCTGTGATAATCCCACCCGCCTTGTTGACGATAGTGTTGCCCGCCAGCAGGTCGAGGCGATTACCGGCCTCGATCAACCCACTGTTCACCAGGTCATTACCGGCCTTGGCCGACAAGTTGTTACTGGCCCGCAAGGTGCCGACGTTGTTCAAGTCCTGACCCGCAATCAGGCTGATGTCATTCCCCGCAATCAACGCGCCGGTTGGCGCCAGACGGTTGTTGGCGTTTGCCAGGTAAAGCACCGGAACTAGTACTTCCTCGCCATTCACCAGGCTTTTTTCCAGCCAGACGATATCGTGGGTCAGGGCCGTGACTTGCTCGGAACTCAGGCTCACACCCACCGCAAGGTTCAGTTCCTGCTTGCTGGCGATGGCGTTGTCCATCAGGTGTTTGAACAGTTTTTCATCGGTGGTTTGCCCATCGATAAAACGCTGGCCGGTACGCGCGACGACCGCTTGCTGGATCAGGCGCTGCTCATAAAAACCGTCGCCCAAGCGCTTGGCGCTGTCGTCCGGGTTGTAGCCCAGGCCGGACAGCAGGTAATCCGAGCTCATGAACTGCTTCAGGTCGGTGAGTGCCGGGTTGGTTTCGATCAGGTATTTGTGCGGTTGCGACGCGCCGGTATTGTTGGGCAGACCCAGCACGCGATTGATCGCCTGGGTGTTCCCGGGTGTCGAAACCAGCCCCTCGGGCGTGGTGGTGACCACGCGTGCATCACGCTCCACCAGAGCCGGAAGATTTCCCTCTGGGCGCGAAGTGTCGACGGCGGGTTGAGGATTGCCGGTCGGATTCTGCGGCGTTATATCGCCACTGGCTGTGCGGCCGGGCTGCAACACGCCTGCCTCTGCGCTGCTTACACCGCTAGCGTTAACAGTACGGGCACTGGCATCGATGCCATTGGCGGTGCGTGCTGCGACCGACAGCTCGCGGGTGCTCGCAGACACCTGAGCGACGTCACCCAACTGAATCGTCCGCGCCTGGTTCTCGGGAAGGCTCTGTTGGCGTTGCGCCAAGTCGACGCTCGCGCCACCCAACGTCCAGCTCTGCGGACCGACATTGCCCTGGGTCGCTTGACCCTCGCTGGCGCCCTGCCCGCTCAGGCGGAACAAACCGTTCTGCCCTGTAGGCAGGCTAAAACCTGGCAAGCCTATCGGGTTGACTTGCTGGTGAGCCAAGTTCGGTGGCAGTTGTGCATTGATAGAGATCGCGGTGGAGAAGCCGCTGCCTGCGCCGGTTTGCTCCTTGGTACGGCCTGCCGCCACGTAGGCGTAGAAGGGGCGAATCACGCTGTTGTTGATGTTCTTGGCCGCGTTGAGCGCGACGTTGCCCCCTGCCTGGATCACTGCGTCGTAAGACGAACCTTCTGAGTTAGTGGTGGTAGAGGTTCGCGAAAGCTGTCCTCCCCACATCATTGCGAGGGCGGAGGCCAGCTCGGCGTCGACGTTCGCCGAGGGTGTCGTAGCGTTCCGAGCATTGAAGTTGGCAACACGGGCGCGGGCCTCGGTGAACTCATTGACGAAGCTCAAAAAGGTGCGGGTCGTCTTTATCTCTTGTGCCTGTACACCCTGGTTATTAATGGTGGTGGCATTCGCCGTCAGGTTGCCTGTGGCGGCGATGGTACTGCTCTGGTTGTTGAGTGTCTGGGCGTTGATCTGCATATCAGCGCCACTGCTCAGTGTAGAAACACCCGTGCTTTGAGTGATCGCTAATCGATCGATCTCATCAACTTGCCATAGACCATTGCGACGGTCAGCCCCCCGATAATCACAACCGAAAGTTTGGATTTGGCCACAGGGAAGTTCGGTGATTTTTACCGAGGCTTTTTCATGGACCGAATACTCCAGCACATCCCGCACGTTGTTGACGGTCATGGCGTTGATCGTCAGGTTCTTCACGCTCTCGATAGAGCCGGAGCGGTTATCCAGCAAATCCGCTTTGCCTTGGTTCGGGTCCTTGGCAATCAGTACATCGCCCAGGCCATAGACGTCGGCGTAAGCGTTGGTGAAGCTTGCGGCCAACAGCTGCATGTCACCACCACTGCTGATCAACCCGTGGTTGTTGACTAACGTATTGGCGGTGAGTGTCAGGTTGGCGCCTGTCGCCAGCGTGCCGGTGTTGTTTACATCGCCGGCAGTCAACGACATGTTGCCCGCCGCGGTCAGACGACCGGCGTTATTGAGCTTACCGCCCACCGTGAGCGTACTGTCCTGCCCGCTGGCCACACTGGCCGTGCTGCTCAGGTTCACTTGCGCGGCACTCAAGCCAAGGTTGCCAAGACTGCTGTAGCGCCCGTTCCCGCCATAGTTGCCGGTCAGCGCCAAATTGGCCGTGCCATCACTGGCGATCAACCCGTCATTGTTCCAGTTGCCACCGGTGCCCAGCAGGCGGTCAGACGCCAGCAACTGCCCGCCGGCGGTTTGATTCAGGGTGTTGACGTTCACCGTCAAGCGCCCGGCCTGGATCACGCTGCTGTTGGTCCAGCTATCCGCCGCCAGGGTCAGGCCGCCACGGGTCACCACATTGCCGCCCGCATCGATAAGGTTCGATGTGGCGATATCGAAGGTGCCGGTCCCCGCGTGCAGCAAGCTGCCGCCCTGGTTCTGGAAGCCGCTCACATTCAGGGTCAGGTCGGTGTTGGAGGTTTCCAGTCGGCCATTGCGGTTATCAAACGCACCACCGAGTTGGAAGTTGGTTTTGCCACCACTGCCCAACGCCCGCAGTTGCCCGCCTTGGTTATCGAGGCTGCCGGCGGCTACGCTCAGGGTGCTATCGCTTTCAATCACCCCACTGCGGTTGGTCAGCGCACCACTGGCGCTCAGATCAATCGCACCACCGGCAATCTGCCCGGCGCTGTTATCCAAACGCTGCCCGGCCACCCGCACCAAACCCTTGGCATATAAACCACCGTTGGCGTTGGCGAAGTCATTGGCGTTGACCACCGCATCGCCGGTCTGCGCAACGATGCGACCGTTCTGGTTATCGACGCGGTTGGCGACCAGGTTCAGGCCTTGGGCCTGGATGATGCCGCCTTGGTTATTCAAACCACCGGCCAACCGGGCATCCAGCAACCCTTTGAGGCTGGCCAAAGTGCCGCCCTGGTTATCGACATCGCCGCTGATGCCCAGGCCCAGGCCTGTCTGGCCCTGCACCTTGCCCTTGGCATTGTTCAGGCCTGCCGTGTTCAACTGCACGTCGGCGTCCTGGCTGTAGATCAGGCCGTCCGTGTGGTTTTGCACGACGCCGCCGGAGGTGATCGCCACCCGTTCCTTACCGGCGATGGTGCCGCGTTCACTGTTGTTCAGGCCGCCTGTGAACAGGGTCAACAGGCCTTGGCTGATGATCTTGCCGTCAGCGTCGTTGTAGACCTGGTTGGCCCGTTGCAACAACAACGGCCCGGTGCTGGCGATTTTGCCGCCGCTGTTGTTGAGGTTGCCGAGCAGGTCGAGGGTCACCCCGCCGTTGCTGAGCAGGCTGCCGCCGTTGTTGGTCAGGTCGGTGCCGGTGAAGGTGAAGGCTTGTTGCGCGTTGATAGTGCCCTGGTTGGCCAGAGTGGCGGCTTGCACGTCCAGCGCGGCGCCGCTTTCGATCAAACTGCCGTCGCCGTTCACCAAGGCGCCGGCCACCGCCAGGTGCTGCCCGGCGCCGCTGGAGAGTACGCCATTGCCACGGTTATCGAGGCTGGCGGCGCTGACGTCCAAACGCCCTTGGCTGACCAGTGCGCCCTCTGAGTTGTTTTGCAACGCGCCGCTCAGGCGCACATCGACCGCGCCGTTGCGGCTCGACAGCGTACCGTTGTTGCGGTTGTCGAGACTGTCACCATTGACGTTCAGGCCTTGCCATCCCGACATCAAACCCTTCGCGCTGTTATTCAGGCTGCCCGCGTTGAGGGTCAGCGTCTGGCTGCTGATCAGCTTGCCCGCGCTGTTGTCCAGACTCCGCGCCGTCAGGGAGAAACTTTGCTGGCTGGAGATTTCACCGCCCTGGTTGTTGAGGTCGCGCAGGTTCTTCAGGGTCAGCGAGCCGTTGGCGAGGAGCAAGCCGTTACGGTTATCCAAATCGCTGTTGTTGAGATCGAGGGTCACACCCTGCTCGCCGACAATCTGGCCGCCCGACAACGTCAAGGCATTGAGACCGACGGCCATCGCACCTTTGGCCGAAACTTTGCCGCCGCTGCCGGTATTGAGGTGGGTAGCGGTCAGGCCCAAGGTGCCCTGACTATTGATCAAGCCGCCCGCAGTGTTATCCAGGGCCATGGCGTTGAGGATGACGGCGGCGCCGAGCAGACTGCCGTTTTGGTTATTCACGTCATTGCTTTGTACGGTCAGTGCTTGAGCCGCGCTGATCAAGCCCTGGCCGCTGTTGTTCAGCAGGCCGTCGCTGGTCAGTTGCAGATCATCGCGACTGGTCAAGGTGCCGCCATGGTTGTCCACGGCGGCTGCACGGGCATTGAGGCTGGCGCCGCCGATCAGGCCTTTAACGTTAGTCAGCGCCTGGTTGATACGCAGGGTCAGGCCCTGGTTGCTCAGCAGTTTGCCATTGCTGTTGTCGAGGGTTTGTGCAGCCAGGGTGAAGGCTTGGCCGCTGGAAATTTCGCCGTTCTGGTTGGTGACAGTGCTGAGGTTATTGAGCTGCAACGGGCCAACGGCATTGATCAAGCCGCCCTGGTTATTCAATTGGCCGTTATTCAGGTCCAGGCTCAAGCCGGCGTTGCTGAACAGCTTGCCACCTTGCTGGTCCAGGCCGGTGACGCTAGCCGTCATCGACTTGTCGCTGCCGATGCTGCCGCCGTTGTTCAACTGCGCGGTGGTCAACGCCAGGGTGTCGCCACTGTTGAGGCGTCCGCCCTGATTATTCAGCAAGCCCGTGGTGACCGAGACCGGGCCTTTACCGCTAAGGGTGCCTTGCTGGTTGCCCAGGCTGGCACTGCGCAGCGCCAGCTTGCCATCGGTTACCAACTTGCCGTTTTGGTTATTCAGCGTATCGCTGACGGTAACGTTCAAGCCTTGGGCGCTGGAAAGGCTGCCCTTGCTGTTGTTGAGGGTGCGCGCTTTGACGTCCAGCGTGTCTTCACTGCTCAGCAGACCTTGGCTGTTGTCAAGATCGCCCGTCAGTTCCAGCACCAACGGTTGTTGGCTGAGCAGCTTGCCGCCGTTGTTGTCTAGCGAAGTGCCGGTCAGGGTCAGGCGCTGGCCGTTGAGCTCACCGAGGGTGCGGTTGATAACGTGGTCAACGGTGAGGCTCAAGCTACGACCTGCGAACACCACACCTTTGTCGCTGTTGTTCAATTGCTGGCCGCTGAGGGTGACATCGGCATTGCCGGTCAGCTCGCCCGCGCGGTTGTCGACCGTTCCCACGTCGAGTTTCAGCGCTTTTGTTGCGCCTACCAGACCGTTGCGGTTATCCAGGCTGGCACCGCGCAGGTGCAGCCCATCGGTGCTGATCAGCTTGCCGTTCCGGTTATCGACGCGCTCCTCGTTAACGGTGACCTGGGCTTTGCCAGCGATCTCACCACCACGGTTATCGAGGGCCGCGCCTGTCAGCAGCAAGGCGCCGTCGGCAATCAGGCTACCGCGCTGGTTATCCAACAGTTCGGTGGCGCTGATCGTGACATCGCCTCGGCCGCTGAGCAGGCCATCGGTGTTGTCCAGGCGGGTGCTGCGGGTGTTGAGGTTCGCGGCGTTGATATGGCCTTTGACGTTGGCCAAGACCTGATCAACGCGCAAAGTCAGCGCCTGATTACTGATCAACTTGCCGTTGCTGTTATCAAGGTTTTTCGCAGCCAGGGTAAAGGCATTCTGGCTGGAGATTTCGCCGTGCTGGTTGTCGATGCCGGCAAGGTTGTTCAACACCAGAGTCGGCGCGTTGATCAAACCGGCATTGATCAACTCACCGTTGTGCAGGTCCAGGCTCAGTTGCGTGGTGCTCACCAGCTCGGCACCGCCCAACTGCGTGAGGCCGGTGAGGTTGGCGTTCAGGCTGCCAACGCTGCCGATATGCCCACTGTTGTTGAGTTGGGTGGCCGTAAGGTCGAGGCTGTCGGCACTGATTACGCGGCCGCCGAGACCGTTGTTGAGCAACCCGGTAGTCACGGTCGCGGCGCCCTGGCTTTTGAGCAGGCCTTGAGTGTTATCGAGGCTGGCGCTGGTCAGCTTGAGACCTTGCGCGCTCTCGACGGTACCGCCCAAGTTGAGCAGGTCCGTGGTGCTGGAGAGGGTCAGCGGACCGGCGCTGGACATGCTGCCGCCGGTGTTATCAAGGCGCTGGCCCGCCAGCACCATCGACCCTTCGCTGCTGAGCTTGCCACGGGTGTTGTCCAGTCCCGCCGCCAGTTGCAGCGCCAGGGAGTGCTTGGCGCTTACGGTGCCTTCGGTGTTATCCAGACGGGTGCCGGTAAAGCCGACGTCCTGGGCGAAGACCAAGCCTTTGGCCTGGTTGATTACTTCGGCCATCGCCAACTCCAGCGCGGTGCCCGCCAACAGTTTGCCGCCGCTGTTGTCGAGGCGCTGGCCGCTAAGCGTGATGCTTTGCTGGCTGGAGATTTCTCCGGCGCGGTTGTCGACGTTGTTGACCTTGAGTTTTAGCGCTTTTGTCGCGGCAAGCAGACCGCCGTCACGGTTATCCAGGCTGTCGGCGTTGAGGGTCAGATTACCCTGGGCCACCAGTTGACCACCCTGCTGGGTCAGGATGCCGACGGTGGCGTCCAGATCGTCCTGGCTGGCCATGCGGCCCTTGGCGTTATTGACAGTGTCCATGTTCAGACGCACCGGGCCGATGGCGCTGACCAAACCGTTCTGGTTGCTCAACGATTGGCCGGTGATCGCCAGCGCCTGCTTGCTGTTGAGTACGCCTTCACGGTTGTCCAATTGGCCAACGTGCAAGTTCAGGTCCTGGTTGGCACGCACTGCGCCGCCACGGTTGTCCAGACTGGCGCTGCGCAGAGTCAGCACGTTCTGCCCGGACAGGCGACCGGCGCGGTTGTCCACGCTACCCGCCTGAATATCGATCACGCCCTTGGCTAACACGCTGCCTTTGGCTTGGTTGTCCAACAGGCCGTCGACCTTCACCGTCAGGTCGCCATCGCTCACCAGGCTGCCGGACTGGCTGTTATCCAGGCTGCCCGAGGTGACGTTCAAACGCTGGCCAGCGCCCAAGGTGCCGCCTTGGTTGATCAGCGTCTGATCGATCTTGAGGGTCAGCGCCTGATCGCTGAGTAACTGGCCATTGCTGTTATCCAGGCTTTGCGCGGCCAGCGTGAAGGCATGTTCGCTGGAGATTTCGCCGTGCTGGTTGGCGACCGTGGACAGGTTCTTGAGGAGCAGTTGACCCGGCGCATGGATCAGGCCACCGGCGTTGTTGAGGTGGCCCTGATTCATGTCCAGGGTCAGGTCGCTGGTGCTGTAAAGCTCGCCGCCGTTGCGTTGATCGAGGCCGGCGATGCTGGCGGTCAAGGCCTTGTTACTGGCGATGCGGCCGTCAAAACGGTTATCCACCTGCCCTGCCGTCAGGTCCAGGCGATCGGCACTGGTCAGGCGACCACTGTTCTGGTTATTCAACGCGCCAGTGGTGACGCGCACGGCGCCGTCGCCGATCAGTTTGCCGCCACTGTTGTCGAGGCTGGCGCTGTTCAAGGTCAGCGCCATCGCGCTGAGCAACTCACCGTTGCGGTTGCTGAGTGCACCGGTGGTGGTCAACAACTGTGCTGCGCCGCTGCTGACGCGGCCACCATCGTTGTTCAGCGTGACGGCTTGCAACGTCAGGTTGGCATCGCCACGCACGGTGCCTTGTCTGTTATCCAAGTGATCAAGGGCCAGTTGCAGCGCACCATTAGCGAGTAGACGCCCGCCGTTGCTATTGTCGAACTGGCTGCCAATAAGGGACAAGTCGTTGACGCTGGAGACCTCGCCCCCTTGGTTGTCGAGTTGGCCGATGTTCAGGCTCAGACGCTGGCCACTGATAACGCGGCCACCCCGGTTGATCGCGATACCGGCGTTAGTGACAGTCAGCAAGGTATCGCCCTGCAGCAGGCCTTTGCTGTTGTCCAGCGTCAGGCTGCTCAACGTGCTGGTCGCGCCGACAATTTTGCCTTGGCGATTGTCCAGTGCAGTGGCAACAACCACCTTCACGTCATCGCGAACTTTAAGCTCGCCTTCGGTGTTGACCAGGCTGTTGGCCCGCAGGTCCAAACCGGTGGCGGCAATCAAGCCCTTGGTATTATCCAGCGCCTGGGCGATACGTACTCGTGCCCCTTGTTCACTGAGCAATTTGCCGCTGCGGTTGTCGAGGTTTTCAGCGGTGAAATCCAGCGCTTGGGCACTGGAGATTTCCCCGCTCTGGTTATCGACACGGCCCTGGCTGCTCAGTTGCAACGCACCCGACGCATGCATCAAACCGCCCTGGTTCACCAGCTCGCCGGTGTTGATGCTGAGGTCGCGACTGGCAATTACGGTCTTGCCAGCGTTCTCGATGGCTTGTGCTTTTAAGTGCACATCACCTTGGCTGTTGCGGCTGTTATCCGCATTGACGCCTGCTTCGATAATCCCGCTGTTGGTCAACCGCCCACCGCTGTCCAGCGTAATGGTGTTCTTGGCCGCGAGGGCTTGTCGGTTGGTCAATGCACCTTGGGTCTTGACCGCCAAATCGGAACCGGCGTAGACCGCACCTTGCGCCTCCACACTGGCTGCCTTGACCGCGACTGAAGCACCGGCCGAGGTCTGGCCCATGACCACATTGCCAGCGGCGTCAATCTGGATATCACCTCCGGCAACCATGTCCCCCGACAACCGCACGCCGACACCGGCCTCAGTGCCGACCAGCTTGACGGCTCCCACATACATCCCGCCCAGCGCCGATGAGTCGATCGCCAGCTCCGGCGCCTGGCTACCATCAGACGCCCGTGCCGTGGCATTTAGGGTGCGCGCATCCACATCGTTGCGACCGGCGACGATGGTGAGTTTTTTCGCCTGGATCTGCGCATTGATGGTGGTGGCGCGGGTGATGATTTCGAACTGGTCGACGTTGGTTGCATTCAGACCGGCGCCTTCAATGGCGACGCTGCCTTGGTCGACTTGGTAGCGGTTGATCTGGCCGTTTTCGATCACCGCCTTGCCGGTGGTCAACGTCGCTTGCGGGGTGTTGATGAAGCCGCAACCGTTGCAACTGATGCCGTACGGGTTGGCGACGATCACATGGGCCGACTGCCCCGCCACTTCGGTGTAGCCGCGCAACTGGCTGGGGCTGCCGCCGTTGACCTCGTTGAGAATGATGTTGGCGGCAGTGCCGTTGAAGTTCGGGTTGCCGACGATGATGCCGCCCAATTGAGTGGACTGGGTGCGGTCGGTGGCATTGTTGAGGATGACCCCGTTGGCGCCGACGTTGTAGTCATGAAATTGGTTGTGCGACAGCCCGTTGGCGTTCGGTGCGGCGATGTTGACGATCGGTACGCCGTTGCCCGCTTGGCCGAGCGTCGTTCCCGGCGCACTCACCACAATGCCGTCCGCCTGGGCCAGCAACGGTTGCCAGAACATCGCATTGGCCAAGATCAGCGCTAACCCACGCTTGGGCAGGCCAAGGAAGGTGGAACGGTTTTTCAGGGCCGCAGAAGGTTGGCGCGCGAGGAAGGCGAACTGGCGAACATCCATGTGTTGTCTCGATGCCCTAGGGCGGTAATCACATTAAAGGAAAAAATCCAGGCGGAAATAGATCGGTGCTTCACGTTCCGTGATCGGGTCCGGTCGTTCCAAAGAGTGTGCAAAGGTCACCGTGGCCGCGACGTTCTTGCCGCGGGCAAACAGCTCCACCGAATTACTGCTCATGCGCCCATGCTGCTCGGCGTTGTAGCGGTCATGGCTGATCACGCCCCTGTCATAACCGAGACTGGTGCCGTACTCAGCAAACACCGGTTGCATCCAGGCCCAGGTCACCGGGCGGCTCCAGCGCAAGTCGTTGCGCCAGTAACCGCCGCTGTCGCCGGCGAGCATCTGGTCCTTGTAGCCACGAATCGACGACTGCCCGCCCAGGCTCATGCGCTGCGGGCTGAACAGCACGTCTTCACTGTGCTGGCCGGTCATCAAGCTGCTGAAACTGAGGGACTCGCCCCACAACTTGAACGGGTACTGGTAGCTCACCGTGGCCGTGTATTTGCGGTAGCGCGCATCGGCCTGGCCCGGGCCTGGGTGATGATTGGCCTGGGCGTCGAACGCACCGATGCCGTCTTGCATACCCAGGTCGATGTTGAGGAATGACCCGCCAATCCGTCGCCCGTGGTTGATGCCGAATTGGGCTTCGCTGAGGCGGTTGCTGCTGAGTGCGAGCTTGCTGTCTTCGATGAAGTTGTTGGTGCGCAGGTAAGCCACCCCGGTGCTCAGGGAGGTTTTGCTCAGGGCGTCTCGGTGGATCACCCGCTCCAGGCGCAATTGGTAGTTTTGGCTGTCGCCGGTCTGCTTGAAATTGAACCCGTTGGCCTGGGCCTGGGAGCGATACTCGCTTTCGTTGTAGCTGTACGTGAGGGTCCACCAGCCGAAAGGCAGGCTGTAATTGAGCATCGAGTTGCGTGAGGTTTTCTGGTGATCGCTGACTGCATCGTGGCCACCACGCAGCGAGAGTTGGTCGGTCAGGCCCAGCGGATTATCCCAATCCAGACTGGCGCCCCACTGCTGCTCGCCGGTGCTTCGCTGGCCGCCGTTGTGGCGCGACAGCCCGACACGCCAAGGTTTTTGCGGAGTGTTTTTGACCAGTACCTCGCTGCCGCCCACAACGTTGCCCGGCGCCAGCTCCATCTGCGCCTGATTCGACGGCAGGCGGTTCAACTGGTCGACCATCTGCTCGATTTCCCGCAGGTTGAGCAAGTCGCCCGGTTTACCCGGAAAGCTCATCGCCAATTGGCGGTCGGTGATGCCGCTGCCCTCAGCACCCTTCAACCCTTCCAGCTTGCCTTCGACCACTTGAATCTTAAGGTTGCCGCTGGAGAGGTCCTGCTGTGGCAGGTAGGCGCGACTGGTCACCAAGCCCTTCGCCAGGTAGAGGTCGGTGATGACCTTGAGCAGTTCGTTGAGCTGCGGCACGCCGAGACATTGGCCGATATAGGGTTTGATCAGGCTGGCGCGCTCGCCTTCGGACAGCGCGTCGGCCCCCGAGAGCTCGATGGTTTTGATCGGGAAGCAGCGTGTGTCGGCGGGTGCTGTTGGCGTGGCAGGGGCTGCGGTTTTACCGGGCAGGTCCTTGAGTTCTTCGATGCGCCGTTGCTGCTCTTCGAGCAGACGGTCCTGGCGATCACGAATCAGATCGGTGATACCCGGCGTGTTCTGCGGGGTAGCGGCTTGCGCCCATCCGGCTGCGCCCAGGCAAAAAAAAACGGACAGCAGGCCAAGCCTGGTCCGGCGTGCAAAACGCCACATTCTTAGATCCCTCTGAAATGGCGTTGTGCCACTATTTTCGGCGATCATATGGTGGCACTTTGATGGCGTCAATTAAATGTACAGCCTTGTATCACAACAAATACACAGCCATTTCCTGCCGGTTTTAGCTATGTCTTTGCATATCAAATAGTTAAACCACATCCCGATTGAAGAACAGCTTGGACAAACCAAAACCAGCGCGGGCGTTCCTTGCAGCCCACGCAATACTCTTTTGTCATCAAGCCCATTGATAGCTCCCTAACGAAACCCCCATGCTAGAGGGCTAATCTCGCGCTTATATCATTCCGAATGATAGTTACCTTTGCTTCATTCGATTCGTGACATAGCACATCGCCGCGCATGATCCGCCCATCTCAAATACATTGGCGGATGCACCTCATGGAACAGTCACTCAAACATTTGCGCTTCCCCCTGGCGATCTTGGCCGTGGTGGTGATGAGCGCATGCGGCAAGACCCCGGATCAAGCGGCCGCCATGCCCCCTGCGAAAATCAGCGTGGCCAAGGTGCTTGAACAACCGGTCAACGAGTGGGATGAATTCACCGGTCGCCTGGAAGCGCCGGAAACCGTGCAGATTCGTCCGCGCGTGTCCGGCCAGATCGACCAGGTGGCCTTCACCGAAGGCGCCTTGGTGAAGAAAGGCGACTTGCTGTTCCAGATCGACCCGCGTCCGTTCCAGGCCGAAGTGCGCCGCCTTGAAGCCCAGTTGCAACAAACCAGAGCCGCCGCCAGCCGTAGCGATAATGAAGCGCAACGTGGCGAACGCCTGCGTCAGAGCAATGCGATCTCAGCCGAACTGGCTGACTCGCGCACCACCGCCGCCCAGGAAGCCCGCGCCGCTGTAGCCGGGATCCAGGCGCAGTTGGACCTGGCCAAGTTGAACCTGAGCTTCACCCGCGTAACGTCGCCGATCAGCGGCCGCGTCAGCCGTGCCGAAATCACTGCCGGTAACCTGGTGACCGCCGACACCACCGCGCTGACCAGCGTGGTTTCCACCGACAAGGTCTACGCCTACTTCGACGCCGACGAGCGTGTGTACCTCAAGTACACCGAGTTGGCCCGTGAAGGCCGCCGTGGCGCGACAACCCCTGTGTACCTGGGCCTGTCCAACGAAACCGGCAACCCGCACCTGGGCCAGATGAACTTCGTCGATAACCAGGTCAACCCGGCCACCGGCACCATCCGTGGTCGCGCTGTGTTTGATAACAGCAAGGGCGAATACACCCCTGGCCTGTATGCCCGCCTGAAGTTGGTCGGCAGCGGCACCTACTCCGCCGTGCTGATCAACGACGAAGCCGTCGGTACCGACCTGGGCAAGAAGTTCGTGCTGGTGATGGACGGCGACAAGCCGGCTTATCGCGCGGTGGAACTGGGGCCGAAGATCGAAGGCTTGCGCATCGTGCGCAGCGGTTTGAACAAGGACGACACCATCGTCGTGAAGGGCTTGCAGCGCATTCGCCCGGGGTCGCCGGTTGCACCGGAAACCATCCCGATGGCCAGCAAGGAAACCCTCGCCGCCTTGGCACAACAACGAGAAGCGCTTGAAGCCAGCAACCTGGAGCAAGTGGCACCGGATAAAGCCGCGCCCAAGCTCGCAGCCGTCGCGACTCCACGCGGTTAAGGGATACAACTCAAGATGAATTTTTCCAAGTTCTTCATTTCGCGGCCGATCTTCGCAGCGGTGCTGTCGCTGTTGATCCTGATCGCCGGTGCGATCTCGCTGTTCCAATTGCCGATCAGCGAATACCCGGAGGTGGTGCCGCCGACCGTCGTGGTACGTGCCAACTTCCCGGGCGCCAACCCTAAAGTCATCGGTGAAACCGTAGCTGCCCCTTTGGAGCAAGCCATCACCGGCGTCGAAAACATGTTGTACATGTCGTCGCAGTCGACCGCTGATGGCAAGCTGACGCTGACCATCACCTTCGCCCTGGGCACCGACCTGGACAACGCGCAGGTGCAAGTGCAAAACCGTGTGACCCGGACTCAGCCAAAACTGCCTGAGGAAGTGACGCGCATCGGTATTACCGTGGACAAGGCCTCCCCCGACCTGACCATGGTGGTGCACTTGACCTCCCCGGATCAGCGCTACGACATGCTTTACCTGTCCAACTACGCCTTGCTTAACATCAAGGATGAGTTGGCGCGCCTGGGCGGCGTGGGTGATGTACAGCTGTTCGGCATGGGCGACTACTCCCTGCGGGTGTGGCTCGATCCAAACAAGACCGCTTCGCGCAACCTGACCGCTACTGATGTGGTCAACGCGATTCGCGAGCAAAACCGTCAAGTGGCCGCCGGTGCCTTGGGTGCGCCGCCTGCACCGAATGCCACCAGCTTCCAGTTGTCGGTGAACACTCAGGGCCGTCTGGTCACTGAAGAAGAGTTCGAGAACATCATCATTCGCTCAGGCGAAAATGGTGAAATCACACGCCTGAAGGACATCGCACGCGTCGAGCTGGGTTCCAGCCAATACGCCCTGCGTTCGTTGCTCAACAACCAACCGGCCGTGGCGATCCCGATCTTCCAGCGCCCAGGTTCCAACGCGATCCAGATCTCCAACGAAGTGCGCGACAAGATGGAGGAGCTGAAAAAGAGCTTCCCGCAAGGGATGGACTACAGCATCGTTTATGACCCCACCATCTTTGTACGTGGCTCCATCGAAGCAGTGGTTCACACCCTGTTCGAAGCACTGATCCTCGTGGTGCTGGTGGTGATCCTGTTCCTGCAAACCTGGCGCGCCTCGATCATTCCATTGGTAGCGGTGCCGGTATCGTTGATCGGTACATTTGCGGTGATGCACCTGTTCGGCTTCTCGCTTAACGCGCTGTCACTGTTCGGTTTGGTACTCGCCATCGGTATCGTGGTGGATGACGCCATCGTGGTGGTGGAGAACGTCGAACGAAACATCGAACTGGGCCTGGAACCGTTCCCGGCCACTGAAAAAGCCATGAGCGAAGTAACTGGGCCGATCATTGCCACGGCGTTGGTGCTGTGTGCGGTGTTCATCCCAGCGGCCTTTATCAGCGGCTTGACCGGGCAGTTCTACAAGCAGTTCGCCTTGACCATTGCGATCTCGACGGTGATCTCGGCCTTCAACTCGCTGACGTTGTCGCCTGCCTTGGCTGCGGTGTTGCTCAAGGGCCACAACGCGCCGAAAGATGGCTTCTCCAAGTTCCTCGACAAGTTGCTGGGTGGCTGGTTGTTCAAACCGTTCAACCGCTTCTTCGAGAAAGCCAGCCATGGTTATGTCGGCACTGTACGCCGGGTGATTCGCGGCAGTGGTATCGCGCTGTTCCTGTACGCCGGCTTGATGGTCCTGACCTGGCTGGGCTTTGCCCACACGCCAACCGGTTTCGTACCGGCCCAGGACAAGCAATACCTGGTGGCCTTCGCGCAATTGCCGGATGCCGCGAGCCTGGATCGCACCGAAGACGTGATCAAGCGCATGTCCGACATTGCCCTGAAACAGCCGGGCGTAGACAGCGCCGTAGCGTTCCCGGGCCTGTCGATCAACGGCTTCACCAACAGCCCGAACAGCGGCATCGTGTTCGTGACCTTGAAGCCGTTCGACGAGCGTAAAGACCCGAGCATGTCCGCCGGCGCGATTGCCGGTGCACTGAACGGCAAGTACAGCAGCATCCAGGAAGCCTACATGGCGATCTTCCCACCGCCGCCGGTACAGGGCCTGGGTACGATCGGTGGGTTCCGCCTGCAAATCGAAGACCGTGGCAACCTGGGTTACGACGAGCTGTACAAAGAAACCCAGAACATCATCACCAAGAGCCATACCACACCTGAGTTGTTCGGCCTGTTCACCAGCTACACGGTCAACGTGCCTCAGGTCGATGCTGCCATCGACCGCGAAAAGGCCAAGACCCACGGCGTGGCGATCAGCGACATCTTCGACACCCTGCAGATCTACCTGGGTTCGTTGTATGCCAACGACTTCAACCGCTTTGGCCGTACTTACCAGGTCAACGTGCAGGCTGAGCAACAGTTCCGCCTGGATGAAGACCAGATCGGCCAGTTGAAAGTGCGTAACAACAAAGGCGAGATGATCCCGCTGGCGACCTTTATCAAGGTCAGCGATACCTCGGGCCCGGACCGCGTGATGCACTACAACGGCTTCATCACCGCAGAAATCAACGGCAACGCTGCACCGGGCTACAGCTCCGGCCAGGCCCAGGCCGCGATTGAAAAGCTGTTGAAAGACGAACTGCCCAACGGCATGACCTACGAGTGGACTGACCTGACTTATCAGCAAATCCTCTCGGGCAACACCGCGCTGTTCGTGTTCCCGCTCTGTGTACTGCTGGCGTTCCTGGTACTGGCCGCCCAATACGAAAGCTGGAGCCTGCCACTGGCGGTGATCCTGATCGTACCGATGACCCTGCTGTCGGCCATCACCGGGGTGATCCTTTCGGGCGGCGACAACAACATCTTCACCCAGATCGGCTTGATCGTACTGGTGGGCCTGGCCTGTAAGAACGCGATTCTGATCGTCGAGTTCGCCAAGGATAAACAGCAGGAAGGCCTCGACCCGCTCGCCGCGGTACTGGAAGCCTGCCGCCTGCGTCTGCGGCCGATCCTGATGACCTCGTTCGCCTTCATCATGGGTGTGGTGCCTCTGGTGTTGTCCAGCGGTGCCGGTGCCGAGATGCGTCATGCCATGGGCGTGGCGGTGTTCTCCGGGATGATCGGGGTGACCTTCTTCGGTCTGTTGCTGACGCCAGTGTTCTACGTACTGATCCGTCGCTATGTGGAGCGCGGTGAAGCGCGCAAAGCGGCCAAGGCCTTGAAGCTGGAGACACAGCAATGAGTGTAAAAGTCTTTCTGCCGAGCTTGCTGGTACTGGCGCTGAGCGCCTGTGCCGTGGGCCCGGACTATAAAACCGAGAAATTGGAGGCGGCCAATATCACGGCCGCCGCCGACACCAAAAGCTACGACCATGCCAAGTACGAAGGCATCTGGTGGCAGCAGTTCGAGGACCCTACCCTCAACCAACTGGTGACCCAGTCGTTGAGCGGTAACCGCGACCTGCGTGTGGCGTTCGCCCGTCTGCGTGCGGCACGCGCCATTCGTGATGACGTGGCCACCGACATCATGCCGGTTGTCACCTCGCGGGCCAGCAGTGATGTGGGCAAAGGCCAGATCCCCGGCCAGACCACCCAACGCGTCAACAGCGAGCGTTATGACCTGGGCCTGGACATGGCCTGGGAAGTGGATTTGTTCGGCCGCATCCGCCGCAACCTGGAAGCCAGCGACGCTGACCAACAAGTCGCCGAAGCCGACCTGTACCAACTGCAAGTCACCATGATTGCCGAGTTGGTGGACGCCTACGGCCAACTGCGCGGCGCTCAGTTGCGCGAACGCATTGCCCTGGACAACCTGAAGAACCAGCAGGAATCGCGCACCATCACCGTCAGCCTGCGTGATGCCGGTGTCGGCGATCAGTTGGATGTGGAACGTGCCGACGCCCGTCTGGCGGCGGTCGAAGCCAGCGTGCCGCAACTGCAAGCTGAGCAAGTGCGCGAGCGTAACCGCATCGCCACCCTCCTCGGCCAGCGCCCCGACAAGCTGACGGTGGACCTGAGTCCGAAAGACTTGCCGGCGATTGCCAAGGCGTTGCCGATCGGTGACCCGGGGCAACTGCTGCAACGTCGTCCGGACATCCTCAGTGCAGAACGCAAACTGGCCGCCGCCACCGCGCGTATCGGCGTGGCCAAGGCCGACCTGTTCCCACGGGTCAGCCTCAGCGGCTTCCTCGGCTTTACCGCCGGGCGCGGCTCGCAAATCGGTTCGGCTGCGGCGAATGCCTGGTCGCTTGGCCCAAGCATTACCTGGGCCGCATTTGACCTGGGCAGCGTGCGCGCTCGTTTGCGCGGCGCGAATGCCGAGGCTGATGGCGCCTTGGCGACGTATGAGCAGCAAGTGTTGCTGGCGCTGGAAGAATCGGAAAATGCCTTCAGTGATTACGGCAAACGCCAACAGCGTCTGGTCTCGCTGATCCGTCAAAGTGAATCCAGCCGCGCCGCTGCCGACCTCGCCGCGATCCGTTATCGCGAAGGCACCGTGGACTTCCTGGTGCTGCTCGACGCCCAACGCGAACGCCTGGCCGCCGAAGACTCCCAGGCCCAGGCCGAAGTGGACTTGTATCGCGGGATTGTCGCGATCTACAAGGCCCTGGGTGGTGGCTGGCAGCCGGACACGGTGGTCGCCAGCAGCAAGTGATGTAAAGAGCTCCTTTGGTTGGTCGCATCCAGCCAATTTTTAGCCCCGCGCCGCATTCGGCCGCGGGGCTTTTTTTTGCCTGGCGTGGCGAGCTTAAAATGCGTGGTGTGCTTCAATCACTCACAGTGAACCAGCAGGTCAATGACACTTTCAGAAGGAACCCGAGATGGATCGACTTTCTGCTGCCCCCTACGCGTTACTGGTGATGTATGCCTGGGATATGTGCGACATCAACCCTCGTCAGATCCCGCCACAGATCGACGCACGAATTGCCGAAACCGGATGGAATGTGGTCGGGTTTATTTCAGGCTCGGACGACATTTTGGTGTCTGGCCTGGGCTTGAGATCGACCATGCTCGGTGCCACTGACGATCAGCGAAGTCGAGTCTGTTACGGCTATGTCGCCCAGCGTAACGTCCAGGGTCAGGACCAGTTTGTGGTGGCGATCAGGGGCACGGACGGTGCGCAGGAATGGGGCGACGACCTTGATTTCCTGATGATCGATCACCCCAATCCGAACGCCGGGCTGGTGGACCAGGGTTTCTGGGAAATCTATAAGACGATGCAGTTCCATGGTTTGAACGGTGTGCAACCGGTGCCGCTTGCGCTCGGCATCAGCCAGTTGACGGCGGCAAACCCGCCGATGGTGTTGGGGCACAGCCTGGGATCGGCACTGGCCACCTACCTGACTCTCGACTTGAACCTGCAAAACTGTAATGCCAGCGCCTGCCTGTTTGCCTCACCGAGGACCGGCAACAAAACCTTTGTGAATTTCTTCGAGACTCAGGTCAGTAACTACGACCTCTTTAACTACGCACTCGACGTTGTGCCGACCGTACCAAAGTGCGACGTACTGCATTTCTCCGACTACTACCCGTTGCTGCAAGCGAAAACGATTCCCGCCGATTGTTCAAGTTTCGAAATCCGGAACAACCCTCTGTGTAACCACCATCTGATTTGCTATACCGCGTTGCTTGACCCATTGGCCTACGAGCAAGCCATCGCAGACCCGGATTGCACGACCGATGATCGAAACTGCGCGCAGTGTGTTCTGCCCGCCCAGGGTTGAAATCAACACCCAAGGGCAGACCCTTGAGCCAACAGAAATCGGTCTATTGGCTCAACGCCTCGTTCAAGATCAAGCTACGGTAATGACCCGGATTTGACCCTGACCACTTTCGAAACGCCTTGTAAAACGAACTGGCGTCCGCAAACCCCAGCCGCGCAGCGATCTCGGCAAAGCTGATCTGCGGCTCTGCCAGCCAGACAATCGCCAATTCTTTGCGCACGCTGTCTTTGAGCCCCTGATAGGTCTGCCCTTCATCCGCCAGGCGCCGACGCAGGGTCGAGGCGGAGATGCACAGGCTGGCGGCCAGGCCGTCGGTTTCGGGCCAGGTGTCGGGGGGCATCTGGCGCAAGTCGTTCTTGATCCGGGTCGCGAAGCTGTCGGGGTCGCGGTATTTGACCAGGATGTTGGCCGGCGCATGCGCAAGAAAGCGCTTGAACTCATCAAAGCTGCGCTTGATCGGCAGGTCCAGACAGTCGGCGGAGAAGATCATGCGGGTGCGCGGCCGATCAAAGCGCAGGTTGTCAGAGAACATCACCTGATAGTCATCACAAAAGTCCGGCTGCGGGCAGCGCAGTTCGATCGCCAGGATCGGAATGCGCCGCCCGGCCAGCCAGCAGGCCACGCCGTGGACGATCATCCAATAAGCAAAGTAAGTAAACGCCCGCTTGGGTTGTGGCTCGGGTTCGAGCAGGACGATTTCCGCCAGGCTTTGCTGGCGCACCAACTGGGCAGGCAGATGATCGAGCATCAACGACAGAAACCCCAGGCCAGCTTCCAGGCTGGCGCCCAGGTTCGGTTGCGCCATGGAGGCACGGCACAGGAACTCCAGGCTGCCGGACTTGAGCTTGCGCGGGTCCATGCCGAAGAACTCATCGTCCGTGCGTCGGGCCAGTAAACGCCAAAGGCGCGCATACGCCGTGGCCGGTACCCGTGCGGTGGGTTGCTCCATCAGGGCCGGATCAATCCCGACTTTGCTCAATGCTTCAACCGTGGCCGCACCCGGCGCGCAGCTCTGCAGCAAGGCTTCGCGCACCAGATGAATGGAGATGGTGTCTTTTTCCGACATGGGTGCGGTCCGTGGCCTGTAGTGCGTGAAATGCCGACATCTTAGGCAGTCAGTGCAGAAAAGAGTAGGCGCCGCACTTCACACGTCAGGTATTCTGCGCCGGGATTTTTAACCTGACAGGAAGTTGAGCGGATGAGTTGCTGGGAAGTTCTTGGGCTGAACGCCGACGCGGATACACGCAGCATCAAGCGCCGGTACGCGGTATTGCTCAAGCAGCATCGCCCGGACGAGGACCCAACAGGCTTCCAGCGTCTGCGCGAAGCCTATGAGCACGCGCTGCAATGGAGCCGTTCCGACGCCCCTGCGCACATGCAGCGGCCCGGCCAGATCGAAACCGTGCAACCCGCAACGGCAGCGCCCGACACGCGGCACGAACACGCCACGGCCCTGGTCGCAGATGCCACACCGCAGGATTTACAACGCCGCTATCAACAGGCCCGCGACGCGGACTGCGCTGAGGCGTTTGAGGCTTTGCTGCTTGAGCGCTGCCTGACCCAGGCCGAGCCTTCGATCACACAGTGGGCAATCACCCACCTGCACTGGCTCAGCCCCTGGCAACGGGACGTGCCGGTACGCCTGTCCGAGCATCGCCTGAATGCTTTGCTGTCGCGGATGTTCACAGATCTTGGGCGCTCCCTCACCCAGTTGCTGGAACAGCAACAAGTCGATGCGTTCAACAGTCTATTGATCGAGTTGAACCAGACGGAATGGCTCAAGCCCATCGAACGTCACGAACGGCTCAACGCACTGCTGGCGAGTAGTTTGCTGGCCAGTTCGTTCTGGTCCGAAACACTGTTTGAAACCCTGTGTGCCCAGCAAAACTGGTCACCCAAGTTCCAGGAAAACCGCTGCCCCGAGCCTCAGTGGTCGCACTTGCAGGCGCGCAATGCGCTGGAGCATTTCGCGGCGCACATACGTCACGCGGCGACCCTGGACTCCCGAGAGTCGCCACACCGCGCGGCACGGTTGTTGTTTGGCGAGATGACGCTTGAGGAGCGCAAACGCTTCGCACGGCGTTTTGGTGAATCCGACTGGCACGCCTGCCGTACCCTCAGCGAAAACCTGATTCAGCACTACCCGGCACTGTGCGCGGAAATGCCCGGTGGCGACCCCTACTTCTGGCGCGACTGGGAACGCGTCAGTCGCCCGTGGCCAATGTTCGTCGCCTTGCTGGGAATGGCCGCCGGTTGGGCACTCCACGACCAGTTGAGCACCGATCACAGCCTGATGGACACCCTGGGCCAGGCACTGAGCTGGACGCTGCTGATCGCCACCCCGGCCTTGCTCATCCTGGCCATCTGGCTTCCGGCTACCGACGATTATGGCAAGATTGATGAGCGGCTCACCCTGCGCCTGGCGCCATGGCTGAGCTTTCGTCGCCCAGCCCCCCTGGTCATTCGCGAGATAGCGCCATGTTGGCTGTTGGGGCTGCTGATCTGGATGATTTTGGGCAGCTTCGCGTTGATCGGCTACATGGCAGCGTTGCATACGCTGGGGTTGGCGCAGCGCGTGCTGGGAAGGCCTGCGGTTCGCCTGGCGCTTGAAACGCATCTCTCGCCCAAGCGCCTGAAAATATTCGGCCTCGGCGTCGTTGTACTGATGGTGCTCGCGGCACAAACGCACCACGACAACTGGCCTGTAGAACGTGATGAGGGGTTACAGCCGTTCATGATGAGTGCATGCAGCGGTTTGAAAACGGGGTGCCTACCGTGAAACGTCAGACGCTTGCCGTTCTCTGCGTTGGCCTGATCGGCCTGGTGGTGCTCAGCAACATGAAAAGCTGGGTGAACGCCACAGGCGCCACCGAATACCAGCAAGCCCAGGCACTGCGACCGCTGATCGATTGCCTCAACCGCGTCGACAGCAATTGGCGGGTTGCCTACGACAACTATCGCCAACGCTCTCCCCGCGCCAATGCGCCTGGCCTTGAGAGCATTGAAGGTCAACAACACAACCAAGGCCCACGATTAAGCCAGTTTGACTACAACGACAAGCGACCGGGCCTGTGCCTGTTGAACGCCACCCAAACCACTGCATTAAGGCAATCCCTGCCGGAGTTGGCCGGGATCCAACTGCGTTATGCCAATCAATTGGTGCGGGTGTACATGGCGACAGAGAAGTTCGACTTTTACCCCGATTCGACGCTACCGGCCCTGAATGCTGCCGACAGGGCCGCCAGCGATGCGCGTTTTTTCCCGCTGGCGCAAGCCCTCCTCGACGTCTCCGACGAATTGCGCACAGCCGTGGACCAGGCCGACCGTCGCATGCGCCTGGAGCAGCTCAAACAATTACAGGCGCGCGGCAAACATCAGTTGGCTCGGGTCCCGGAGCTGATCCTGAAAACCCGTGATACCCAGCAAAGCCTCAACCCGAATCACCTGGAGCCACAGCAGTTGGCCAATGCCTTCGGTTACCTGCAATCGGCCTGGGCCAGCGGTCGGTACACCCTGCGCCCGGACCAGGCAAAGCCCGACCCGGACGCTCAGCGTATCTGGAAGCACGTCGAACAACCGGGCAACGACTATTTGCAGGCCCTGCAACAGCTCGCTCTGCACGTGAACGAGCCGGCCAAAACCGCTGTCGATTACGCTGAAACCCAGCGTCGTCTCGACCTGTTGGTAGATGCCTACAACCAAGCGGTGAGACGCGACTATTGAGTGAATGCTAGTGCACCGTTCAGCCGCAGTTCAGCAATGGTCAATATTTCTTGTTTAGCAATGAGTATCATTATGTTACAAATTAGCATCCTATCCAGTCTTGATGCGGTGCCGAATGCTTGTTCCTTTTTTAATCATGCTGCGCGAAGGCATTGAAGCGGCATTGATCGTTGGCATCATCGCCAGTTACCTACAACAGACCGGCCGCGGCCAGTGGATGCCCGCCGTGTGGATTGGCGTGTTCCTGGCTGCCGCCCTGGCCCTGCTGGTAGGCGGTGGCCTGGAACTGGTCAGCGCTGAATTCCCGCAAAAACAGCAAGAGCTGTTCGAAGGTGTCGTGGGCCTGGTGGCCGTGGGCATCCTCAGCTCCATGGTGTTCTGGATGCGCAAGGTGGCGCGCTCCATCAAACATTCCCTGCACCAATCCCTTGACCACGCACTGACTGGCTCCAAACACCAGGTGATCGCGCTGATCGCCATGGTGTTTTTCGCCGTGGCCCGCGAGGGTCTGGAGACCGTGTTCTTCCTGCTGGCGGTGTTCCAGCAGAGCGAAGGCCCGGGCGCACCGATTGGCGCCCTGCTCGGCCTGATCCTGGCGATTATCGTCGGCTTCCTGATCTATTCCGGCAGCATGCGCCTGAACCTCAGCGCGTTTTTCCGCTGGACCGGCCTGTTCATCCTCGTCGTGGCCGCCGGCATTCTTGCCAATTCGGTGCAGGCCCTGCACGAAGCCGGCGTGTGGAACCACTGGCAAACCGTGTTGTTCGACTTCAGTGCCGCGCTGCCGATGGACAGCCCGCTGGGCTCGGTGCTGGCCGGGATGTTCGGCTACCAGGAGGCGCCGACCATCAGCACCCTGGGCGCCTATCTGATTTACCTGGTGGTGGCCCTGGTGATGTTTTTCCTGCCCTCGGCCCCCGCCAAACCTGTCGCCAAATCTTCTTCCGTTTCCAGCCAATAAGGACCGTCTCTTGTCCAACCCAACCCCTCAACCGGCTCCGCCGTCCCGTGCCCTGCGCTGGGCCGTGGCCGGCTCGGTGGTCGTGATGATCGCCGCCGGTGGCTTGTTTTATTACGCCTCGCAATTGGCCGCGGCTAAACGCAAGACCAACAGCAATGAAATCGCCGTGACCATCCACGGCCACGCCTGTGAGCCCAACGAGCTGACCGTACCGGCCGGCCGCGCGAGTTTTCGCATCATCAACCGCTCCGACCGGGCGGTGGAGTGGGAAATCCTCGACGGCGTACTGGTGATCGAGGAGCGGGAAAACATCGCCCCCGGCCTGAGCCAGGTGATCAACGCCAACCTGTTGCCCGGCGACTATGCGATCACCTGCGGCTTGCTGAGCAACCCGCGCGGCACATTGCATGTCACACCCACCGCTGAGTCCGATGCCCAAGCCAAGGCCAAGCCATCGATGGTGGCCTTTATCGGCCCATTATCGGAGTTCCGCGTGTACCTGAGCGGTCAAGGCAGTGCACTGGTCAAGGCCGCGACCGCCTTGCAGCAGGCCATCGACGCCGGTGACCTGACCCAGGCGCAGGCGCTGTATGTACCGGCCCGTGAGGCGTATCAGCGACTGGCGCCGGCGTCCCAACGCCTGGCGGAACTGGATAACGCGATCAACGCCCGCGCCGACTACTTTGAAAAACGCGAACAAGACCCGGCTTTCAGCGGCTTCCACCGCCTGGAATACAGCCTGTTCCAGCAACGCAGCCTGGATGGCCTGGCCCCGGTCGCCCAACGCCTGGTCACCGACGTCACCACCCTCAAGCAACAATTGCTGGCCCAGTCCCTGCCACCGGAGCAACTGGTGAGCATTGTGGTGCGCAACCTCAACAGCCTGGCTGACGTACGCGCGGCCAGCGGTGAAGAGGAACGTTATAGCCATATCGACCTCAACGGTTTTGCCGCCAACCTGGACGCCGCCCGCAAGGTGATCGACCTGATGCGCCCGCTGCTGGCCAAGTCCGCCGCCGACCTGCTGCCGAAAATCGACAGCGCCCTCGCCGCCTTCGATGCCGAACTCAATGGCTTCAAGGTCGACAGCGGTTACATCAGCTACGACAGCGTTACTGTTGATCAGCGTAAGCAGATCGCCGACAAGGCCAAGGCTCTGGCCGTTGTACTCGATGGAATCGACCCCGCCCTTGGCCTTTCCGGCCTGCAGTGAAGACGACCTAAACGATGAGTGATTCAGAACAGTTTTCCGCACCCTTTTCAGCACAACGTCGCCGCGTCCTATTGGGCATGGCCGCCACTGGCGCCGCGATTGCCGGCAGCACCTTGACCTGCCCGGCCATGGCGGCTGCGGCCGAACAAGTCACCACCGCACCGCGCAGTGACAAGACCCAGGATCACCACGATTTTTTCGGCAAGCACCAGAGCGGGATCGTCACGCCACGCCCGGCTTGCGGGATGCTGGTAGCGTTCGACGTATTGGCCAACGACCGTGAAGACTTGGAACGGTTGTTTCGCACCCTGAACGAGCGCATCAGTTTTCTGATGACCGGTGGCACCGTGCCGCAAGTCGACCCGAAACTACCGCCCACTGACTCCGGCATTCTCGGCCCGGTGGTCACGCCGGATAACCTGACCATCACCGTTTCGGTCGGCGAGTCGCTGTTCGATGAGCGCTTCGGCCTCACTGCCGTCAAACCCAAGCGCCTGAGCCGCATGGTTGGGTTCCCCAACGACGCCTTGGACCCGGCGCAGTGCCACGGCGACTTGAGCCTGCAATTTTGCTCCAACACAACGGACACCAATATCCACGCCCTGCGCGACATCGTGAAGAACCTGCCGGACCTGCTGCTGGTGCGCTGGAAACAGGAAGGCAGTGTGCCGCCCCAGGCCCCTGCCCGTCCGGGTGAACCTGCACAAAGCGCGCGTAACTTCCTGGGCTTTCGTGACGGTTCGGCCAACCCGAACTCCAACGATGACAAGGCCATGGACCAGATCGTCTGGGTACAACCTGCCAGCGACGAACCCGCCTGGGCTGCCAATGGCAGCTATCAAGCCGTGCGGATCATCCGCAACTTCGTCGAGCGCTGGGACCGCACCCCGCTGCAAGAACAGGAAAGCATCATCGGTCGCGTCAAACCCACCGGTGCGCCGATGGATGGCGAGAAAGAAACCCAGGTTCCCGATTACAGCAAGGACCCGGAAGGCAAGTTGACCAAACTCGATGCCCACATCCGCCTGGCCAACCCACGTACCGCGCAGACCCAGGCCAATCTGATCCTGCGTCGGCCGTTCAACTACTCCAACGGCGTCAACAAAAACGGTCAACTGGACATGGGGCTGTTGTTCATCTGCTACCAGGCTGACCTGGAGAAAGGCTTTATCAGCGTGCAAACCCGGCTCAACGGCGAGCCCCTGGAGGAATACCTCAAGCCGGTCGGCGGCGGGTACTTCTTCACCTTGCCGGGGGTCACCCATCCTGCGGATTTCATTGGGCGCACGCTGCTCGCTGCAACGCACCCTAAAACCACTGCCAAGACCTAAAACAAACCCAGAGCGGAAAACGTCCCATGAAGAAGTCGACTATCGCGTTGTCGTTGTTAATGACCCTTTCACCGCTGGCAGCGTTCGCCGCTACCGCGCCGCTGGACCTGGTAGGCCCGGTCTCGGACTACAAGATCTACGTCACCGAAGAAATCGGTGAGCTGGTCACCCAGACCAAAGCGTTCACCGACGCCATCAACAAAGGCGACCTGGCCACCGCCCAGAAGCTCTACGCACCGACCCGTGTGCACTATGAGTCCATCGAGCCGATCGCCGAGCTGTTCAGCGACCTCGACGCCTCCATCGACTCGCGTGTCGACGACCACGAAAAAGGCGTGAAGGCCGATGACTTCACCGGTTTCCACCGCATCGAGTACACCCTGTTCTCCGAGAAGACCACCAAAGGCCTCGAAGCGCTGACTGCCAAGCTCAACAGCGACGTCAACGACCTGAAAACCCGCGTTGACGGCCTGACCTTCCCACCGGAGAAAGTCGTCGGCGGCGCTGCTGCACTGCTGGAAGAAGTCGCCGCCACCAAGATCTCCGGTGAAGAAGACCGCTACAGCCACACCGACCTGTATGACTTCCAGGGCAACATCGACGGCGCGAAGAAAATCGTCGACCTGTTCCGTGGCCAGATCGAGAAGCAAGACAAAGTCTTCCTGGCCAAGGTCGACAAGAACTTTGCCGCCGTGGACAAGATCCTCGCCAAGTACAAGACCAAGGATGGCGGTTTTGAGACCTACGACAAGGTCAAGGAAAACGACCGCAAGGCCCTGGTGGGTCCGGTCACCACCCTGGCGGAAGACCTGTCGACCCTGCGCGGCAAGCTGGGTTTGAACTGATACCCCCCTCCTCGTATCGCGCATTCGCCGTTGAGCAAAATGCGCGATCGGGGAGTGGCACTCACTTAACTCACAGGAGCGTCCGGCTTGAAGTCTGCAAGCGGTGCTCCGGTGGGTTTGCGAGAGACAGGATCAATGGCGTACCAGTTGCCGTTCACTTGCACGGCATACAACGCGCAACTTTGACTGACGCCCACCCGGCGCTCCGGGTAGGCGCTCGCTGCCTGACCCGCCGCAACGGGGGCCAGAGTGTCGTACACCCCCAGCCCCCAACGGCACTTCTCAAAAGCGGTAGTGGCCATAAAAACGCCTTCGCCCATGTTAACCAACTCACCGGCCAACACTTTCTTGGCGGCGGCTATCAATTTAGGACCAGCCTTCAGTACATCAACTGCACCATCAAGTGGGTTGAACAGGCTACGAAAAAATGGCGTGGCCCCCGTCATAGCCCCCATCCTGAACGCGCGCGTGCCGAACGGAACAACCGCTTTGAGGCCCTTGTAAAAGTTTTTGGCACCCGCAATCCCCCCCGTGACTGCAAATGATGCGAAATCGATCAACAGCCCCTTGAGCCCGGCACCAAAGTTCCCGTCGGCAATATCGGCGATAGCACCCACGAACGGAATCAAGCTCAATACCGTCTTCAGGTTATCCTTGGTAAAGACTTTCCCGGAATCAAACGGGTAGCTGCGTCTTTTCTGCAGTGCCGTGGGTTGGTTGGCGTACTCAACCAGCGGCTCACGTTTCACATCGAACGTGGCGTCAACGACCGCCTTGGCAATATCGCGAGTTTTAGTTGAGGACCAACTATTGGGCGTAAATCCGGGCGCTTGGGCAAAACGCAGCGTCTGAGCGCGGCCAGGCAGCGTCTCCCCGAACTTTTCGATGATTGCGTTCGTACGGACCCCGGGGCGGGGTTGATCCCCAGTTTGATAAGCCTGCAGGTCAAAATCCACCGGTGCCGTCTTGCGAAAGTCCTCTCTGCTGTAGCTGAAGCCGGGGCCGGGTACCTGGCCCTTTTGAATCACCCCGTTCAGCTCAAGCTTCGAGAACACTAAATAACGCTTATACATTTTCATTGAGCCCGGAAACATTTCCAGATAGGTATAACCATCCGTTGTCCCCTCGGTTTTATAGCGCAACAGAACGCCTCGTCTGGCCCTCTTTTCAGACACTTTCGAGTCTTTTCCCTGGTCCTGATCCAAAGGCTCTCCGGTCTCTTCACGCAAGGTGAAGATCTCCACATCGCCAGCCTCCAGGCCTTTGCGCACGTCCAACGGCGCGTTGGCGATCATCAGCCGAATCATCGTTTCGTGCGCAGTTCGGCTGTCGGCCAGGTACTGATCCACAGCTGGCCCTACCAATGGGGGTATCTGCGGCAGGCTCTTGATTCTCTCGTTGAAGGTTTCCTGAGAAATTTTGGGGTGGCTAAATTTGTATTTTTTTTCGCCGGACACCAGCTCATTAAGCCACTTCTGGAAAGTGAAAAGCGGGTCAAGTTTTGCTTGCCCGGCCAGGATCACTTCGGTCAACAGCGGTTGACGTGTTTCCAGGTGCGCGTGTTGCCTCGGGTTAAAAGGCACGTTGGTATCGAGTTCAAGTTTGAATCGACGAATTTCATCCTTGGTCATTTCAGGAAACAGCACGGCCAGTTGATCAACCAGCAAGCTTGTCTGGTTCACAGGCTCGCGTGTCATGCTCTGGAATGCGTTGTAGACGCTACTCTCCCGGTCTGCGAACGCCTGAGCGGCGGCTTTGTAATCCCCTGGGGAGTAACGTCCATCAGATGTCTTGGGGAAGACACCATTCATCACTGCCCAATCCAGCAAGGGCGGCGCCCCAATGGTCTTGATCAGTTGTTCTTGCTCGGCTCCCATTGGATCGAGCCGTGCAAGGGTTTGAGCCTGAGTAATGTTCAATGATCGGGAGCTGCCTGCTCCACCGAGTGTTTCTGCCATGGCACAGCCAAGACGCAGGTTCATCCAGGACACCGAACCGATGCTGACTTGCCCAGGCGATAGCTTGAGAGCTGCCGGAGCATCTGATGGCAAGGCAGGATCGGGCTTGAGCAGGAACTCAGGCGCCGCTTGCGCCAGCAACATATGGGCGATCAGGGAGGCCGTTTTGGCATTGGCACCTTTGCTTTTCAAGTGAGTTTCGACGTCGCCCCTCACTTCATCCAGCGTGCGACCAAGATTGCCGGGCTGATAGATCTCGTACCCGGCCACCACCCCCGGCTTGCCGGGCATCTGCGTGGTAACGCTCGCCTTGATGGCCGACGCCAACAGTTGATGACGGGTTGCTCTAGAAAGGGGTTTACCATCAGCAACCTCGACCATATTCAGCAAAACTGCCAATTCCTGCGCTTTGGCGGTGCCTTGGGGAGAATCGAAAAACACTTGAAGCTGCAAGTGTGGGTCATTCGGCAAGTCTTGCCGGCTCATATGACTAACCAACAGTTGGGTGACCGACCCAACCCCTGTGGACTTTTCCCTCAACACCGCAAAATCGCTGGATGACAGCGCTCCCGGCGCCCAGGCATACGGCGACAGGCCTGCGTAATCCCCCACCACGGGGGATGGCGGCAGCTTACTGGTCAGCCAGCCGATCACTGAATTCAGTTCTGTCGCCGTACCAGGGGAGCCGAGCCCGGAGAATTCCAGTACCTGCCGCACGTCGTACGTCGCCGAAGCGTACAAGGCATTCCCGGTGGTTCTACTCATGGCCACAAGCTGATCAAATTCCGCACTGAGCTTATTGATAGCGGCTTTTTCGGCTGGATTACCGCCCACACTGACCTTGCTGATCTCATCCTCCAGGTAGCGCTGCAAGGACACCCACTGATTGCCGGAATCGCGCAGTTCAAGGTTGCCGTCGGATATTCTGTAAACATTTTCACCCGCGCCGAACCCGATTTTCTCGATAAACGCCTTGAAAACCGGCGCTGCCAGCCAGTCGACAAAACGATCACGGGGCACTTGGCTTTTTTGCGCCAGGGACGACTCTGGGTAAATAACTGCGCGCTGCTGGCTCAAATCAGATACCCCTTGCTCCCCCTTTTCCTTGAGCAGCGCTTGCAGTTGTGATGCCAGACGCGACCGAACGTCGATGTCGCTGGTTTTCTGCTGAAGTTGTTCGAATTGCAGGCGCCAATGACTGCGTTTTTCGTCAGATATCGCCGGCCAACCTTCCTTCGTCAGCAGATCGTAAATCCTCGTTCTGTCTTCCTGGCGTTTGGGGGCTTCAAGCCCGTAAAAATTAAACAGAACGTTTGCATCAAGAAACTCACCGGTTTTTTCCAGTGGCAGTGCAACCCCGATATAACCAGAATGCAATGCCTTCACCGCTTCGCTGACTGCAGCACCAACCTCCCACCAACCGGACCCATCTGTGGTGGTAAACCTGCGTATGACCTTTTCGCCGTCGACCTCCACTACGCCCTCCACCGCGTCGCTGAACACCCGCACGGTCGATACATCCAGGCCTTTGGATTTGAGCCAGGCCTGCACTTGAGGCTCACGTACCGAGTCCTTGAAGGTATCAACGAAGGGTTTGATAGAGGCGTTCGCGGGAATGGGGTTGGCATTGAGCTTGCCGGTCTTGAGCCAGTGAGCCAGTGCTTTGCGCGCTTTAACGTCGGCTTTTTCGGCGGCAGATGGGGCTGGAAAAACATGGCTATTACGCTGGGGACCTGCCGTTTGCAGTGTATCGCCAGGCGGAACCTCGCGTTTCTGCCGGGCCTGTGATTGATCAAGCCTTAATTGCGTCAGCTGTCCGTCCCGCTGTTTGGGGACGCCCGAAACACCCATCCGTTCAGTCTCACCTGGACTGTCCTGCGCCCCTGGCGCAGTGGACGGGTTATGTACTGCCGTGCCACCACTGCCTATCGTCGGGGTACGAGAAGGCATGGCCCTATTGCTTACAGTGCTTACCGACATGTCAAGTTCTCTTCACGGTTGAGATCGCAAGAGTTCTTGTCCTTAAGAACCATCAACCGGAAGACTATGAGGTCAGATCATTCGAACCTGTAGGAGCAGTCCGAATGCGCAGCACGGACTGGGCCGAAAGCCGGCAGCGCCAGTGTAGGCGCTACCTCAGAGGGGCAATGTAATAGTTACAAAATGCGATACAGCAACCGCTCGATCCGCACTCGGCTGACACGGCGCAGGAACTTGCCGACCGCTTGCGGATAATCCATCAGTGTCTGCAACTGCTGGTAACCCTCAATGCGCGTGGTGTGCTGGAAAATCTGCGTCAGTTCCTGCGCTCGCGGCACCAACCACTGCCCCTGCGGATCATCGATCAGCAAGCCATTTTCCAGGTCGAGCCGGAACGCACGCGGGTTGAGGTTGTTACCGGTGAGCAAGGTGTAACGCTGATCAACCCACATGCCCTTGAGGTGATAGGTGTTGTCGCCGTCGCGCCACAGGTGCAAGTTCAACTGGCCGCTGTCGATCATCGGCTGATGACGTTTGGCGAAGCGGCGCAGGCTGATTTCATACAGGTAAGGCAGTGCCGAAATCACCTTGAACGGTTCGCTGGGCGGGATGTAGAAATCGTTGGCGGTTTTGTCGCCGACGATGATATCGACCTTCACTCCACGCGCCAGAGCCCGGTTGATTTCCCGGGTCACCGGCAATGGCAGGTTGAAGTACGGCGTACAGATGGTCAGTTGATGCTGGGCGCTGGCGATCAGTTCCAGAATCACGCGGTTCAGCGGGTTGTTCTTGCCCACACCGAGCAACGGGCTGACTGACAGGTGGCCATTGGGCAGCTGCCCTGCCGTGGTGTCGTAGGCCGCGTGCTTCAAACGGCTGCGCAAGTCGCCGATATCGTTGCGCAGGCTGCGAGTGGTGGGCGGGTTCGGCAGATCGAGGCGATGTACCGCCTTGGATGCAACAAGCCCATGCTCGATCAGGTGTTGCATCGAATCGGCCAGCGGCTGGCTGTGGATCAGGTGATAGCGGTCAAAACGGTACTTGTCGAACTTGTGCAGGTACACATTGTTCAGGCTCGCGCCGCTGTACAACACACTGTCGTCGATCACAAAGCCCTTGAGATGCAACACACCAAACAGCTCGCGGGTCTGCACCGGCACACCATATACCGGCACTTCACTGTCGTGGGACTGGGTCATGGCCTGGTACCAGGCGCTGTTGCCCGGCTGCTTGCCGGCACCGATCAGCCCGCGCTGAGCGCGCAGACAGTCGACCACCACCACGATGTCCAGTTCAGGTCGTGCTGCCTTGGCCGCGTGCAAGGCGTCGTAGATCTCCTGCCCCGCTTCGTCCTGCTGCAAGTACAGCGCAACGATGTAGATACGCCGGGTGGCCTGGGGAATTTTCTCCAGCAGACAGCGGCGAAACTCAGCCGCGCCGGACAGCACCTCGATGGCGTCGGCAGACAGCGGAAAACTACGCAGTTTGGGTAGCAGGGAGCGTTTGAAGAACGACGGCATAAGGCTCGCAATGGGTCGAATCCGAAGAGGCCCCGAGCTTACACCATGGGGCTGATCAGGTCTCGTTGCTCGGCATGGAAAAAAGTTTATTGACCAAGAAGAACGATCGTTCTACTGTGCAATTCATGAATGACATGACCCGCAGTGAAACCCGCGACATTATCCTCGACGTCACCGAGAAGTTGATCTATCGCCATGGCATCGCCGCCACGGGCATGGATTTGCTGGTGAAAACCGCCGGTGTCTCGCGCAAGAGTATTTACCGTTACTTCGCCAACAAAGACGAGTTGGTGATCGCCGCCCTGCAACGCCGCGACGAACGTTGGATGCAGTGGCTGCGCGGCGAGGTGGAACGCAGCAAAGGCAGTGGCGAACGCCTGCTGGCGCTGTTCAGTGCCCTCAAGGCCTGGTTTGGTTCGGACGATTTTCGCGGCTGCGCCTTCATCAATACCAGTGGTGAAACCGGCGACCCGCACAACCCGGTGCGTCTACTGGCTAAAGCCCATAAACAGAAACTGTTCGAGTACGCACTTGAACTGTGTGAAGCACATGGCACCCCCGATCCCGAGCGGCAGGCCGCGCAACTGCTGATCCTGATCGATGGCGCCATTACTGTTGCCCTGGTGATGGGCGACTCAACAGCTGCTGATAATGCGCAATGCATGGCGCAAATATTACTGGGACTTTGAACGCAAAAACCTCGCAACTTTCGATAAAAACTTACTTGTTTTCAGGAGCTGCCAGATGTCATCTACCGTAGAAGTACGTCCGCCGTTACCGCCATTTACCCGCCAGTCAGCCATCGAAAAAGTGCGCCTGGCCGAAGACGGCTGGAACTCCCGGGACCCGCAACGCGTGTCCCTGGCCTACACCCTGGACACCCAGTGGCGTAATCGCGCTGAATTCGCCCATAACCGAGAAGAAGCCAAGGGCTTCCTCACCCGTAAATGGGCCAAGGAATTGGATTATCGGCTGATCAAGGAATTATGGGCGTTCACCGACAACCGTATTGCCGTGCGCTACGCCTATGAATGGCACGACGATTCCGGCAACTGGTTCCGTTCTTATGGCAATGAGAACTGGGAGTTCGACGAGAACGGTTTGATGGCTAACCGCTTTGCCTGCATCAATGACCTGCCGATCAAGGAAAGCGAGCGTAAGTTCCGTTGGCCGCTGGGCAGGCGCCCGGATGAGCATCCGGGGCTGTCTGAGCTGGGCCTGTAATTCGGTTGGGGCCGGTATGCCGGCCCCTCTTTCAGTCTTGATTCAAACCTACGCGATACAACACACCGTTATCCTCATCGGTCAGCACATACAAGTAGCCATCCGGACCCTGCCGCACATCGCGAATACGTGCTTTCAAGTCCCCCAGCAAGCGCTCCTCATGGATCACCTTATCGCCATCGAACTGCAAGCGAATCAACTCTTTGCTGGTCAACGCGCCGATAAACAGGTTGTGTTGCCACGCCTTGAAACGATCGGCGTCATAAAATGCCATACCACTGATGGCCGGTGATTTTTCCCAGACGTGATGGGGCGGCACCGTGCCGTCCACCGTCTTGCCCTTGGCCTCGGGAATCGGCGTCAGGGAATAATTGATGCCATGGGTCGCCAGTGGCCAACCGTAGTTCTTGCCACGTTCGATGATGTTGATTTCATCACCCCCTCGAGGCCCATGTTCGTTTTCCCAGATCGTGCCACTCCAAGGGTTCAGCGCCAGCCCCTGCGGGTTGCGCTGACCGTAGGACCAAATCTCGGGACGTACGCCCTGCTGACCGACGAAGGGGTTGTCATCCGGCACCCGGCCGTCCGGGAAGATCCGCACAACCTTGCCTTGCAGTTTGTCCAAGTCTTGCGCTGTCGGCCGGTCGTTGTTCTCCCCCAGGGTCACAAACAGGTAACCATCACGGTCGAAGGCCAGGCGGGAACCGAAGTGGTTGCCCGTGGACAGCTTAGGCTCCTGGCGCAGGATGACCTTGAAATCCTTCAAGCCGCTCAAGTCATCGGCCAAACGCCCACGCCCGACGGCGGTCCCGGCCGTGCCGCCCTTGCCTCCGCCTTCGGCGTAAGACAGATACACCATGCGGTCTTGCTTGAAGTCCGGCGACAGCACCACATCGAGCAAACCGCCCTGCCCTTTGGCCCACACCTCAGGCACGCCCGTCAAAGGCGCCGAAAGCTTGCCGTCCGGGCTGACAAACCGCAGGTGGCCAGGACGCTCAGTGACCAGGAAACCCTGCTTGTCCGGCAAAAACGCCACGGCCCATGGGTGGTCCAGGCCTTTGGTGATTGGCGTGGCGGTGATGCTGCCTTGCTCGCTGGGGAACTGCTGGGCGTCGGCGGCGTAAGCGGCAGTCAATGGAAGTATCGTCGACGCGCAAATGGCAGCTAAAAGAGTTTTGCGTAGAAACATAAGACGTAGTCCTTACCGGCGATTGCCGTTGGCATCATAGGTGGGGGCTTTAGTTTCGGTTGTGGGACGGCTAGGTGCGGCATCACGTATGGGATAGCGATTGCCGATGCCGCCGTTTTCCACGGTCGGTGCGGGGCTGGTCGGCCCGGTCTGGATGCCGCGAGGGGCTGGCACATTGGGCTGAGTGCCCTGCATGCTGTTGGGATTGGCCCGATGAATTGGGCTGTTGTTGGCATCGTTGCTGCCGGGAAGATTTTGCGCATGGGCAAATGGCGTGAGTGCCAAGCTCAGCGCCAGCACTGCTAGGTGACGTACACAGCGGTTCATGACAAAGCCTCTCTGGGGCGAGTAGTACGTGCTTTCGATAACACGCTACGCCCAGGGTTCGGCTTTCGTAACTAAATACTTTCTCATCAGGTGTAACACAATCTGTCGGGGCGCGACCTCATCGACGTGATCCGCGCCCCAGACGTGCTTCAGATCAGGATAAAGATCAGGGCCAATCCCGCAAAAATCGCCCACTTTTCCAAGTAGTAGCGCGCACGGTTGCGCTTTTTCAGCTCTTTGCCGCGCAGGCGAATTTTGTACAGGCGCGTAAACGCGCGATTCAAGCCGCCGGTCTTGTCGCCATCATCATTGGGTGAGCCCGCAGCGGCCATCACATTGCGGCTGAACCAGCGGTTGAATGCCGCCGCCCAGCGGTACTTCATTGGCCGTTCAATATCGCAAAACAGAATGATCCGGTTCTGTTGCGTAGTGTTTTCCGCGTAGTGAATGTAGGTCTCGTCAAACATCACCGGCTCGCCATCGCGCCAGTAATAGCTCTCGCCATCCACATTGATGTAGCAGCCAGGATCGTTGGGGGTATCCAGGCCCAGGTGATAGCGGTAGGAGCCGGCGTACGGGTCGCGGTGACGAACCAACTTGGAGCCTGGTGGCAACTCGGCGAACATCGCGGCCTTGACCGAGCCAATACTCTGCAACAGCTCAGTGGTACGCGGGCACAGCTTCATCGCCGAGGGGTGGCTGTCGCCGTACCACTTGAGGTAGAAACGCTTCCAGCCCGACTTGAAGAACGAGTTGAAACCCACGTCGTTGTACTGGTCCGAACGCTTGATCTCCCCTGCCCGCATAAGGTTCAGGCCCTCTTCGCGGATCTCCTCCCAATGCTCCTGCAACGGGCTCAGCTCCGGAAAATCGCTGGGCGACAAGTAGGGGCGGCTTGGTTGCTTGGAAAACAAGTAGAGGAAGCAGTTGATCGGCGCCAGGAACGTCGAGTGATCGCTAAGCTGGCGGCCCAGCTTGTGTCGCACCCGACCACGCAGGTGAACATACGCAATGGAGGCAACGTAGAGAACAACAATGATGAGTTTCAAAGGCTTCGTCACATGTCAGTAGAGAACAGGCTGCCCCTGCGTGCCCACAACGGCCGAGGGTAGATAAGCAGCACCTGAAATCACGATTACACATTGGCGCCTGGACCGGCAGGTAGCAATTCGGTTCAGGGCTATTGGCCGTTATTTAGCCACAGTTTGTAACCAAAGGTTAACTAAGATTTGTGAAAAGCTGTCGACAAAGTGTGCTGGGGCTGGCGCCGAAGATGTCCTCGCCGCCAGGTTTGTTGCACACTCTCAACCTCACGACGTGACTCCAGCAATAAGGAATTTGCATGCCCTCTATTTCAGATCCGGACTATCAATCGCTTCAGGGCGCCTGGGAACAGACAGCCCTGGAAGACAGTGGCGTACTCAACCCTGTTGATGCGCACAGCGCCCCAGGTGCGATTACCACCATTACAGGGGATCAGTTCGAAGTGACAACAGTCAGTGGCGATGTATTGCTGGCTGGCCGGTTTCTCCTCGACAGCAGCACCACGCCCAAAAGCATTACCTGGGTAGATTCCATCGGCGATGACGCCGGCAAGTCGTTGCCCGCCAGCTATCGCCTCGACGGGGATGACTTTGTGTTTATCGCTGCGGATGAAGGCATGCCCAGGCCGAGCATCTTCAGCACCGGCCCGGGGCAAACCATGCGCACGTTTGTGCGTAAAGGCTGATCCGCCGCCATCCGAACTTGCGACACCGTTTTCACACAGCCTTCACTTTGCGACCTATACGGTGAGGCCTACCTACTCCAGTGAATCACTTAGCCCGCCTCTTCTCGCGGGCTTTTTTTTGCGCGCAACAAAGCAACTCAAGCCGAACGCTTGGTGGCGGTCAAGGTGAAACACAGGGGCAATTGTGCCGGTTGGTTCTCGTACTGGTCGTAAAGCTCCTCACGGTTGGAATGCGGGTATTCCTGCAAATGATCGATCTGCAATTGGGCCGCAACCGCCCCGCTGACCACGCTGCCCAGGGTATGCACGTACCAATAGGACGTTGGCCCGGCCACGCCTCCCTGCCCTTCGTAGACAATCGACTCCTGCAGTACAAAGGGATCACGTTGGAAATACGAACTGACGGGCAACAGCGGATTAGCGGCCCGCGGGTCGAACACCTCCAGGAAGGGATGAGTTTCGTAGATCACCAATGTGCCACCGGGCTTTAGCGTACTGGCCACATGGCGCATAAACAGCGCCACATCCGGCATCCAGTTCAGCACGCCAATCGTTACCAGGGCGACATCAAACCGACCGAACAAGCGTTCAGGCAGATGATGGATATCGGTTTCAATGAACTCAGGGCTGTGTGGCGAGACATCGGCCAGTTCCCGCGCCTGCTGGAGAAAAGCCTTGGATTGATCGACACCCACCACGGAACGGGCGCCCAAACCGAATAACGACAGGCTTTCACGACCGTTGTTGCAGCACAGTTGCACCACGTCCTTGCCGGCGACCCCCACCTCTTGCAGCAGCGCGGTGATGGTCGTATCGAGACACGAAAAGTCTGGATCAGCAACCGATTCCAGCAGCGCTTTCCAGGTAGCCGTGTCTTTGTGCAGCGTGGCGGAGGCGTCCCAGGCGTCTTTGTTGCTGGTGATTGCCTGTTCGGCTGAGGGCATGTCCATTGCATCTCCAGGTCGTCAGTACAGCGGGAATCGGAAAGTAGTCCAATTACCCGTGGATGAAAACCCCGAGTGCCATACAACTGTCGCCTGACATATGCGACAATGCGCGCCAAATTCCAACACACATCCAAAATTTTCTGCTCAGCGACCGGGTTTCGCGCCTTGATGTCGCTGTTGACGCATGCCTGAAGGCTCCTGCCGCCACGCTCGCAACCCATTGATAGGTAAAGTAATTGATCTCCACAGCTAACATCACCATGCAGTATAAAATGCATTCTGGTGCTTACTGGTGATCAGTGTTTGCTGGGCCAAGTAATCATGAGCAATCACGGATAACCCACCGAAATGCACCCGTTGGTTCCAAGACTGGTCCCAACGGGGTTATTTCAGCCCATGCCGAATATGCATAACCCCCTCCCCGGCGTCCTGCCGACCAAATTAAAGGCGTCCTACGCACTCCCCCCCAGATGCCTAATCACCTCAACAATGATGATCAAAGTTCCCATAGCCAGGAATCCAAGACCAAGCAGCCCCTTGAACCACTTTTGCCATGATTGTGGAATATAGGGTCTGACGAATATCCCCCACCAGCGTCTGGAAGGTGGGGCATCTCGGTACAGGTAAATAACCACACCTAATGCTAGGACCACGAACGCCACTACGAAGAGCATGGGTAGCCTCAATCCATTTCTACTAGGCTGCCCAGATGTCAGCCTCCTATCACGAAGCGTAGAAGAGGTCCGACCCGGCGTCCTGCCGACCGAACAACCGCCCCTACTTGCAAGCCACCGACCAGAGCTGATCCAGTCTCGTCGTGTAGCTCTGGCTCATCATTTCCCTGCGCATTCCCCAGTCAGGGTTCGTCGGCACGCTAGCCGAGCGCAGCGTTCCCCTTCCCCACCGCCCATTGATCTGGTCCAGCACCGTCATCACCCTGGTAGCTTCCGCTGGCTGCGACACCGCGAAAAGATCGTCGGTGTATTCGCCGGGCTGGCACAGGTTGAGCAGCATCACCTCGGCCTTGCTGTATCTGAAGCCCGGCCGGTAGATGTGGTCGACCGCATCAACAGCAGCCTTTGTCAGCAGGCGTACGTCGTCGGTGGGATACGGCAGATCGACCACCACCCCGTTTGCGTACTTAGCCTCCTCCGGATTGAACATGCCTGTACGGATGCAGACACGGACCTTCTTGCACAGCGAACCCTGGGCGCGAAGCTTTTCCGAAGCCCGCATCATGTAGGTGGCCAACGCCTCCTTGATTGGCGGCAACTCGGTCAGTCGCTTGCCGAACATCCGGCTACAGCAGATTTCCTGCTTTGGCGGGTCGGGCTCATCCAATTCCAGGCAAGAAGTGCCGGCCAGCTCCCGAGCGGTCTTCTCGATCACAACGCTGAACTTCTTGCGCAGCGTCCACGGGTCAGCATTGGCCAGGTCCATAGCGGACTTGATGCCCAGCGCGTCGAGGTGGAGTTTCATTTTCCGACCTACGCCCCACACCTCGGCTACGTCCGTGTTGCGCAGCACCCAGTCACGTTTGGCCGGGTCGGTAATGTTTACCACCCCGCCGGTCTGGGCTTGTAGGCGCTTCGCTGTGTGGTTGGCCAACTTGGCCAGGGTCTTTGTGGTCGCAATGCCCACACCAACTGGAATGCCGGTGCCACGCAGCACCTGGGCGCGGATCTGTCGGCCCAGAGCGTCCAGGCCGTCGATACCACTCAAGTCAGCAAACGCCTCATCAATGCTGTAGATCTCGACTGCGGGCACCATGCTCTCAATCAGTGTCATAACCCGCTCGCTCATGTCCCCGTACAAGGCATAGTTCGAGGAGAAGGCGACGATGCCGTGCTGCTTAAGCTTGTGCTTGATCTGGAAATACGGCTCGCCCATTTTGATAAAGGGCTTGGCGTCGTAGCTACGCGCAATCACACAGCCGTCGTTATTCGAAAGGACGACGATAGGAACCTTGGCCAGGTCCGGGCGAAACACACGCTCGCAGCTGGCATAAAAGCTATTGCAGTCGATGAGCGCGAACACAGGCGGCTTAGACATGGCTGCGCACGGTGCTGGTGATCACGCCCCAGATAGAAAGCTCGTCGCCTTCCAGAACATACCGCGCCGGGTATTTCGGGTTTTCCGACAACAGGATGACCTCTTTCCCACGCTTGCACAGCCGCTTGCAGACAGGGTCGTTGTTCAGCAGAGCCACCACGATATGCCCGTGCGCTGGCTCAATCGACCGATCTACAACCGCAAGGTCGCCCTCGAAAATACCGGCCCCCTGCATGCTCTCGCCGGTGATGGCGATCAGGTAGACGTGCGGCGCCCTAATGTTTAAGACCTCATCCAATGAGATGTGCTGCTCGATGTGATCGGCTGCCGGCGATGGAAACCCCGCAGGCACCCGAAACGAGCAGAAAGGCAGCTTCGTGCCGCCTTCGGATATAGGGCCTAAAATGGTAAAGCTCATGATGCTGCCTTTTACATGCACTGTACGAATGTACAGTTAACTTTGCAGTCGGCTTGCGGTCAATTTTTCTGTAGGGGATTTCGACAGATGGAGAGGTGTGTATGTGCGGGAGAATTTCGCAGTACAGCGATATTCGTGAGTACGTGGCAACGCTGGGCATGAACAATGCCCTGGCGAACTCCGCGGGTGAATTGCCGCTCGAGCGCTACAACGTGGCCCCATCCACTCAGGTCGCCCTGCTCCACCTCCAGGGCGAGTTGCTGCACGCCGACATGGTTCGGTGGGGATGGCGGCCACACTGGGCCAAGGACCGGGCACCGCCCATCAATGCGCGCGTAGAGAACGTGGCCCACGGCCCATTCTTTCGTGCAATCTGGCCACACCGGGCGATCACGCCCATAAACAACTGGTTCGAGTGGGTGGACGAAGGCGGCCCCAAAAAGCAGCCCTATCTAATACGCCGGAAGGATGGTGCGCCCGTGCTCTGTGCGGCCATAGGCCAACTGCCTGATTCCGATGAAGGCCCAGGCGAGCACGATGGCTTCGTGATCATCACCGCCGACAGCGCCGGCGGCATGGTGGACATTCACGATCGGCGCCCCGTAGTACTGACGCCGGACCTGGCCCGAGAATGGTTGGACCCAGCCACATCAAAGGAGCGCGCCGAACAGATGGTGCTGCACCAGGGAGATCCAGCCGATACCTTCGAATGGTTCAGGGTCGACACAGTCGTGGGGAATGTGCGAAACAACGACCCGGATCTAATCAAGTCGGTAAGCAACTGACCCCTTACGTGAGACTGCTATACCCTCAGCACTGTCAATTGTTGGTCGAGGGGGCGAGAATAGTTATAATTTTACTTTTGGCTGCCAAGATTATCCGGCCTTTTCTACTTCAAGCACGAGTAAGTCAACCCTTAGACAGTAAAAAACCTTTTTAACTTTTACTACCTAGACATTACGAACTTCAACCTATCTACCAAAAAAGGATTTTCTATGCATCCGAATGACCCATTTATACCCTTCGCTCACATCTACATTGCGATAGACCTAAAGGACTTCAATACCTGCAAGGTTGGCCTTACAACAAGCCAAAATCCTCTAAACAGGATCAGAGCCGGACGAACTTCGAATCCGTATTATGTGCCATTTGTTAGCTATAACCTAGGGCAGCTTGGAATTGGAAAAGCAGAACTAAAAGACTTTGAGCGATATCTTCATAGGAAAATATCTGACAGAGTACCGTTCGCCGATGGTGATTTTGAGTCCGAGTGGCTAACAACCTCACCAATATATACAAACGCCCAAGTTATCCACCACATAGTAAACGGCTTTAGAAAAGATGGTGAAGACGCCTACTTTTTTAACGATGATGGAGATATACGTCTGGACCGCTTAGGGGAAATAAGAACCTACTACTCCTACTCAGCTCAAGATTTAACAAAAAAGTTTGGAGACAAAGTTCACCCCCAATACCTGGAGCACTTCTCCTGTAAATTTTAATATTTTCTCTTAAGTATTTCTGTGACATATCCCTGACAGGCGCGTAGAGCGATCAATCCGTTATCGCCCTCATCGGTGATGGCGATAATTCGTTGAGCATGCGCCGGGTCAAGTTGGGCTCGACGGGCTGCATGAACCACGCCGACGGCGCCGGGGGCGGCAGGCACGTCGCAGCCACCGGCTGAATCCGTGGCGTCGAGAAGGACTGACAGCCGCAGATCAGCAGTGGCAAGACGATCGCGCAGTAGAGCCTGGTTGCGTTGGGCATCGGACAGTTCTCGGGTGTGTTGTTGGTCCTGACCGGCGAGCTGCTGCTCAAGGGTCAGGCGCTTATCGGTGGCATCGCGTGCTTGCTTGGCGGCGGCAGCGCTGACCAGCCCCATGTCGGCCTGGAACTGGCCCGCCTGCTCGGCGAGCTTCTTGCCCGTGCGCCAGTCCTGCACCTGCCAGGTGCCGCCGGCGCTGACGGCCATGGACAGCAGGATCGCGGCCAGGATCTGCCCGGGCGTCATGCCAGTGCCCGCCGCACGCCTTCCGCCAGCACAGCGTCAGGGTAGGCATACCCCGCGTTTTCGTGATGGATGATCGCCTTCACAAATCCAGACATCACTGCAGGCTTGGCCAGATCAATCTCAGCTCCCAGCCGGGTGCCGGTATTGGTCTCGACGGCGCGCACATAGGCGGCGGTGTCGTTCTCTACCGATGGTGCCCAGCGGCTGATAATGGCCTTCACCGTCTTAAGCCCATGCTTACGCTGGTAGGTCAGCAGCAGCTTACCCAGCGCTCGGATACCATTCTCGGCAGTGTCGAAGCGGGCGAAGCGCTTCTCGATGGCGGGGTCTGGCTTGAGCTGGCCTTGCCATTGGTTGGCCGGGTTGTAGTCGATGTTGCCGGGGTTGCGATTACGCACCCCTCGAGTTTCTGCGGTCGGCATACTTTTCTCCAGGCGAAAAAAAACCGCTCAAGGCGGTTGTTGGTATTTAGCTATGGGTCAGTTGGGCGGAACCGGTCGTTTGCTACTGTCGGGGAAATCAGGGTTTTCCTCGGTCCACTTGCGAAGGCCAAGCCAGTAGGCCTTCCACTGCGCCGCGGTACCTGGGATGTCGTCGGCCCCATATTCGATAGAGGTAATGTTCATCTGTGCCTTGGGCATTTCCGAGGCGCGCCACTGATCCTCTTCCATCCGGTCTAACAGATCGCTGCTGGACCAACCTGGGAACTGCCATATCTGATCCGCCGAGTCAGGCGCAGGCACACTTATAAGACCAGGCTCGGGCGGATCCTCAGCATCAACCCAGCTTCCAAGATAATTCCCGTCTTTATCCACGTAGAAGAATTGTGACATGCGCTTAACTCCAAGCTCGAAAGGCATACTGCCAGTTTGCAATGGTGTAACTGACGTGACCGCCGCTCGTTTTGATCAGGCCGTTCCAAAATCCAGAACTTGGAAACCTAATGAACATATTTGTGGCATCTGGGCTGTAATAACAAAACCCATAGCCAGGCGTCGAGCCAACATAATCACCTGAAGGGCATGCGACTTCTATAACATCCCCTACCGAAAAGCCGCCATCAGCGGTTACACACTTTGCGTACATGACCTTTAACTTAGGCGTCGCAGCCAGTCCGTGTGTAATGGTCAATAGGCCTGAAGCCCCAGGGGATGACACCCAAAAAAGCGCACCATTATTTGCCGGGTACTGTTTGGTGAAGATTGCGTCGGCAATGCTCATCTTCGCATCAAGGGCGGCCTTCAAATCCACCTGAGATGAAAGAGCGCCGACAATTCCTCCCCATGTAATAGAAGGTGGTGACTTGTATGTTCCGTCCCCCGCCAAAAATTTCGCCTGATCACCAGCGGCAGGGGCAGGAATAAGTCCCTTTGCGCCCGCATTACTAGCAGTAGCCCCTGACATCGTAGCGACGCCACTAGAGCTGCCCGTGCCACCATTCTCTATAGACAGAACAGTTGTACCGGGAGGGTATATCGCTAATTCGACTCCGGCCTTCCAATTTCCAGCCCTCTTTCTCTTAATGAATGCTCTATCTGTATCATGATTCAACAACAACATTGATCCTTCACTTGCCGAATTACCATAGAGTAATAATCCCTCACCATAGTCAGCACCAGGGGGAAGATTCGACGTAGTACCGGCACCGTAAGTAAATGTTCGGGATGCGGTTAGCGCGTTAACGTCCGAAACCCAAGGAGATCCAGCGGGAAGAATACCCAGCCCACCTAATTTGTTTTGACCTTGCAGCTTCCCAAAACCAGAAAGAATGTTATCGGATGCCGTGATAACGGTTGAGCTATTAGTGTTCAGACTGGTGAGAGGAGTAGATAGCGGCACAGAAGCTGAAGCAGCCGCTGCATCCGCTGATGCCTTAGCACTGGTCTCAGATATCTTTGACTGGTCGGCGTAGTACAACGAGGTATTAGCCCAAGCCTTAGAGGAATACATACCCGGCTCTACCTGAACCCCATCGTCCGCCTCAGCCCACTTTTTGGCTATATCACGCGAAGCAGAAGCATTTGCTTCGGATGCCTCACTATTCGTTTCGCTAACCTTCGCTGCATCCGAAGAGGCCTTGGCCTGAGCGATCTGGGCAGACATGTCAGTAGCAGCGGTAGAGAATACTTTGGTCGCTGCGCGCAGCTGATCTGCCGAATCCTTGACGTAACCCTGCATAGGCGCCAGAGAATAGCCGCCGGCAACAACCGTTACTCCTTGGTAATTCGGAGAGATCGATAACGCCGTGTCGCTGGCAATGTTGGTGACTTCGTACCACTCACCGTCAGGACCACGGAGTGCATCGCCGACGCGCGAGTTCGCAATGAAGGATGTCCCCGTGCCAATCACCGCATTGGAGCCTTGGGAAACGGAAACCGTGCCCATCTTGTACCAGCCCATACTTTTCTCCAGACAATAAAAACCGCTCGTGGCGGTCATTTAGATTTTGTGTAACTTATCGCTCGCTAAGATATGGGTTTAGCAAATGCTATAGGAACGAAAAATCCCAGCGTAGAATTGTTCACGCCAACAATAAATGGAACAACCTGATTCCCCCCATAATCCCAAACACAGTAAAGCTTCGCGTATCTGGTTGAGGCCCCAGCAACATCCATACCGATTGTATTTATCAGCATGTAATCCCCAGTATCTAGCGGTGACGGGGCAGTCCAGCTTGTCTTATATTGTCCAGGCTGCCCGGTACCAACCGAGCCGGCATATGCCCAGCTTGAGATCACCCTCGTAAACTGAGCGCAAGGCGTTCCACTATCAAACAACAAGTTAGTAGAGCCATCCCACAGCCTCAGGCCATAGGTTTCAGTCTCTCTTGACTTGAAGGCTGCACAGAAATATTTTCCAGCACCACCTCCAATATAAGAAAACCCTGTCCAATTGCCCGGTCCGCCACCTATCGTTACATACTGGAAAGTCACGGAAGCATCCGGTCTCACAAATACAAGCGGCGGCTCATCCGTTGTTATTGCAGGTGAAAAAGTCACTCCACCTGAGTATCTTCCGGACTGCAAAACAACCAGCCTCGAAAACTCAGAATCCAGAGTGACGACATCATTGTTATTTTTATATTCCAATCCGTAAGCCATTTATCTATACCTCATCACTAACAGTCTCTGCGTGGATAGACCTGTGGCACCCTGGGCATGAAGCCTGTTACCAAACCAAACATAAACTCCACCGTCAGCTACCTGAGGCTCGTACTGAACTGCATAAGCATTTTGTGCACTGGGGTCTTGCGGGTATGCCCCAACTGGAATGCATATAGCTGAGTGCGTAGCCGGGCTTACCCCCGGAATTGCAATATAGGTATTTCTCCCACCCCCTGGAGTACGAGCAACGAGGCCAGAATAAACAACCCTCACAGTGAAAGAGTTCTCATCCAATTCAAGGAGGCCAGTAGGCCCCCATATTCTGATTCCTGCGATCATGCTGTCAGATCCCCTAGCTGCACCCGCTTGACGTTGTTTTCGTCGTACACCTTGATCGCACGATTGGTCATCGTCAGGCGTCCACCACCAGGTGCCGGACCGTTGAACTCAAGGTTCCCGGCCTTATCCAAACGCCACCCCTGAACGCCAGCGACGTAGTTGTTGGACTGCAGAGCCTCACCGATCTTCAGCATCGAGATGCTGCCGTCCTCGATGAAGGCAGATCGCATGAACACCTGGCCGTTCTGCACGGTGAATGGTGTAGAAAGCACGCCATTGATGTTGTTCACCACGGCGAACCTGTCGGCGCTCACCAGGAACTGGCTCTGCAACTGACCATCTACGTTCTCGATACCAAGCCCGATGCCTGCCGCGACGTACTGGCCATTCGCATTGAGCTGCATCTTCACGGACCACATCGTTGAGAGCTTGCCGTCTGTGTCTGCTTGGGCCTTGCTCACGGTCTGGATATCAGCCGTGTTTTCGCCGATCTTCACGCCGACCTGCTGGATGGCCTGGGCAGTCGCCTCCCGATCAGTGACCACAACTCTTTCCAGATCAGTTACGGTGCCGGCGACGTCGCCCACCTCTGCAGTAAGTTCGGTCTGCCGCTGCACCATGGCTGCGTTCTTCGTGGCCTGCGTCTTCACTTCCTGCGCGAAACTCGCCGAGGCGTTGTAGCCCTGGAGTGCATCAACCAGATCCCCCTCCCCCGTGTCGTCCCGATAAGCCGATTGCAACGCCTGAAGACTTGACGCCTGAGCCGTGACCACCCCGTCCAGTTCGGTGATGCTGGTGGTATTGATCTCAACTTGACGCGCAAGGCCATTGGCAGTGACCACCGCCTGACCCACGTCCTGCCAGTAGTTGGCATTCGGTGGTGGCGTATCGACGGGTACCGGGCCGGTGGCCTGGTAGATCCGCTTACCAACCACCACTAGGTCAAACTCAAGGTAGGTCGACTCCGGGTCGTAGGCGGACAACCCATCGAGCGCGTCGATCTGCGCCTGCAGCCCTGGGATCTTGTCGATCTCGTCCGTGATGTCCTTGCCCAGCTCCGTACGCCCAATCTGCCCGGCGATCAAATCCAGCACCGGCGCCGCATCGGCACTTGCCATCCCCATCACGCCGTTACCGACGGGATAGAACGGGCCAACGTTACCGGTACGGTCGACCAGGCGAGCCCAGAAGAAGAACTGCGCGCCGGCCTTTAGGGCCTGCATGCTGTAATTCGCTTGGGGGTGCGCCAAGTCTGCGAGTTTGGTCGCCACCGACAGATCATTAGCCTGTCCATACCAGAGCTCGGTGCGCTGGGTATCCTCGGCGTCAGCCGGGAAACCCCAGCGAATGCCAATGCCGAACAGCTCGCTAGTGGTGGACAGGAACGCCACGGCCGGCGGGAGGCCGACCTTCCCTTCCAGGTTGGTCAGATTGGAGCTCTTCCAAATGGACGAAATCTCGAACGCGCTCACCGACCGAACACGGGCGAGATATGCGCCCGAGTAAATGCCGGTGACGTCAACGCTGGTAGAGCCGGTGCGCTGCAGCTTGATCCAGTTTCCGCTGTCCTTGCGCCACTCCACGTCATAAGCCACTGCGCCAGCCACAGCAGGCCACGAGATATTCATGGTGCTGATTGCCAGGCCCTGGTCCACGGAGTAGTTCGACGTGATGTCGACGCTCGTCGGGGCAGGAACTACGGTGATCGGTACAACGCTGATAGGCCGCTCTTCCAACCGGGCGCCGGTGTCGATGTGATCGAACTTGCTGGGGTCGTACTGCACGGCTGAGATTTCAAATACGCCGGGCTCTGGCCGCGCCACGCTGACCACCCGGTAAAGCGGGATCGCCAGATCGTCGGCGTCCAGCGCCCACACTAGTTCACGCTCCGGTGGTACGGAGTAGGCCAGGGTTACGGTGACCTGTCGGCCACTGACCAGTTGCACCGTGCGCCCCTCGCACTTGCCGTCTGGCAAGTTGAGGATCAACCGGTCGCCGGGCTTGGCCTGGGTGTCACGGTCCAGGGTGATGACCTTTCCGTTCACCGCCGAGATACGGCCACCCACCGGCCGACCTGCAAGCAGTTCGTCAGCAATGGGGATCACGTAACCAGGAAGCGGGATGCGACCGTCGAGGCCGACCTTGAAGGTAACCGCCCGATCCTTGGAGTTGGTCAGCAGCGCCCACTTGCCGCGGCGCTGGGCCTCGGACTCGCGGGTACAACCAATTGCGCTGATCTCCAGCGGATTGTCACCATAGCGCCGCTGGAGCTTTGCATCGGTCACAGCAGTGACATCGGTGTCGTAGTTGTTCAGCGGGTTGTCGTAGCTGATCAGCGCCCGGGTGTACCGGGTACGCTCCGACGCGCTGGAGTAGGTGAACTTACCGTCAAGGACGTTGGCCCTGGTATAGGCGAAGTCGAAGTCAGTGGCACGCGGCATATCCGACAGGGTGAAGACCTGGCCCTGGGCCCAGTAGGTCATGCCTCGGTAGATCGCCGATATGTCACGCAGCAGTGACCAGGCATCGGCTTTGCTCTGCAGGTTCAAGTTGCAGATGAAGCGCGGTTCCAGGCCCCCCTTCCCGTCCGGCACCAACTGGTCGCAGTATTGGGAAATACGATACAACTCCCAAATATCAACCATCCACGGCTTGATGCGGCGACCCAGGCCGAAGCGGTCGGCGGTACTGATGTCGTAGGTCATCCAGACCGCGTTGTCGGTCCAAGCCTGCTTAAACGTGCCATCCCAGACGCCCGAGTAGGTGCGCGACACTGGGTCGTAGTTGCTCGGCACCTGCATCTTCTTCAGTTTGGTCTCGACGGTAACGGCAGGAATGCTGCGGAACTGCTCGGCCGAGAACTCGATGTAAAGCAGCGCAGTATTCGGGTAGCGGATCTTCGCGTCGATCACCTCGGTGAAGCCGGCAATTTGCATCGTGTCGGAGATTTTGTTGTTGTTCTGATTCGCGGTCAGGCGAGTGATCCGCATCAGCCAACCAGAAGTGGCCTTCGGCAAATTGATACGGCGCGTGCGCTCGTACAGGCTGGTGGTCTTGCCGTCGACAGCCTCGCTCAGCACCTGCTGATAGGCGCCGCCATCGGTGGCCAGCTCAACCTTGTATTCAATCCGGTAGCCATTGACGTTGCCACCAGAGTCCACGGACTGAAGCACAGGCCACGCAAAACGGACGCGAACAGCGGAAAGCTGGGTATTGCTGATGGCCCGTACCCACGGTGTCCCGCTGCGCAGCTCGGTACTGATCGTGGTCTCGTTCTCGACCGAAGGGATGCCCTGGATATAGCTCTGGTCCACGGCACCGGTGCGCCACTCCCACTTCACGTTCGGGAAATTTATGTTGCCTTGAGGGTCTTGCAGGGGCGTGTTGTCGAGATAGATGTCTTTGGCAGTTGGCGTGCCCTCGAACTCACCCTCGCCCACGGCAATGAGCATTTTTGCGATAGCAACAGAGCGCAGACTGTCCGGGGCCTCAGTCGGCGTTTTTGGTTTACCTTCGCCGCCTTTGGCGCCGTGTATATCGATCTTTTGTGCTGCGCCCATGCTTTTCTCCAGGCAATAAAAAACCGCCTCGTGGGCGGCTGCGACGCTTAAAGTGATGTCTACATCTGGTCTTCGGCGTATATCGCGGCGCTAATAATCGCCCCGCCGACCCTGCGCTTGCCGTAGCAGAGCGGGACCGGGTTGCCGGATGCAGTTGTGTTCTGCGCCGAGCCAAATGCATATCCAGGCTGGTTTTCGGGCGCAGCGCTCATCTTGAGGCCTGCCGCCTGCGGACTAAGCATTTGGATTACGCCCCCAGCAGCACTACCGATACCGCCCGCTATGAGCGCTGCGCCTGTAGTTGTTGTCGACCCGAAAGCAAAAAAACCTACCACAATCAATATGGCGCCCAAAATGGTCTGCATCAGGCCTGCGCGCTTTCGGCCCGTAATTACAGGCGCTATACGGATTTCTCCGGAACCGCCAAATCCTAATTCTTTTTCTGCAAGATTTTTTGACCCTCGAAACACGGCAAACTCAATGCCGCGAGACTTGGCGTTCGACAGGAACCGCTCGAAGCCAGGGATCTGTACGCATAGCGCCTTGATAGCCTCGGCTGGGGACTTAACTGACAACCTGAAAGATCTTCCAAATTGCCTAAGCTGCCCATAAAGCAAGATGGTAGTCATCGGCTGATAATTAATTGCGAGTGCTGACATAGTTTTCTCCAGGCGAAAAAAAACCCGCTGTAGCGGGCTTAATGGGATCAATAAGCGGTAGCTGATATATCTGGACCGCCGGGCGACATGGATATTCTTCTTCTCAAAACTTCTCCGCTTTTTATTTCGACATCGCGCTCAACCATCATCCCTCCCCCGCAAGCTGCGCTTGGCTTCGCGCCAAGCACTACTCGGCCGGCCTTAACACCAAACCTGGCCACCTCCCCCGAGGAGAATTCGGCAGCAAGCTCCCCATTGATATAGAAACGGTAATTGCATCCAGATCCAAACATCCCGCCATCTCGGGTAACAATGAGTTGAGAATCGGACTTTGCAGCGAAGGCATAAAGCCGAGAGCTTGGCACCGGATCGGCCTTGTCGGCAGATATGGGCGAACTAGAGCAGCCGACCAAGCTCAAAATAAAAAAAAATCCTACGAACAGTTTCATGTCGCTCCCTCGTTGAGATATGGCGAGACTTTATCACCAGGCAGAGAGCAACACGAAAGCCCGCAATGCGGGCCATGTCAATCGAAACCTTCTAAAACTGCAATGCCTCCTCCAAGAAGAGACATTACGCTGTTATCAGCCCATACCAAATCAAATCACACCCCGCCGGGCCTAGCCGCGACTTGCCGGACCAGAACCTGCCAGCGGCTTCTGCCACCGCAATGCCGACTGATTCCAATCGGCATTACGCTGTTGTCAGCCCTCACCTAGACATGCCCGACCTAACCAGACCTCGCCCAACCTTGTCTCGCCACGCCACATGATGCATTCGCACCGCAATGCCCTCTCATAGAAAGGATATTACGCTGCTATTAACCAAGAGCCTTTCGAGTCATGCCCTGGAGCGCGGAAAACTTTGCAACAGCGTCAAGGTTTGCCCGTCGCTGATCATCGGTAAGCTCCGTAATCCTCAAATTTCTCAGCTTTTCTCCACTCCCGCGAAACGCCTTCCTGACATTCCGGCCCAACTCAGTTACCGCAACTTCTGTCTGCTCATGAGGCGGCACCCATCGATAACCACGCCCGCGCACTGACTGAAGGCAGACTTGATGATGTTTGAGCAAGTCCGACTTGAATGCCTCGACGTTCGCCAGCCACTCGAACTGACGCTCACGAAACTTCTCAACAGTCAGCGACTTCGAATCGGTCATTGACGGCATGCCGAAACGAGCCTCCAGCCATTCATGTCCGACCAAATCACCGTATTTGAACTCCTTGAGGAAGTCTTCAACGGCTTGCTTATAGCTCGGGTGCTTTGTCAACTCAGACATATTCCACCTCGAAGCGACCGAAGCGCGGTCTGTATTCACAGACCCCAATCAACAGGCCAGAATCAGTGATCGCTTTTTTTGCTTCCTCGATGTTGAGTACGTCAGCGTTGATTGCAACTTCCAGCTCCACGGCCCACTCAAGAAAGATCGGGCGGTATCGCATGATCTTGGCTTGACCAACTTTTACTCCGCGGCAGTCAACGAACCGCTGATCCTCCCAAAGAGAGTCAGGCGTTGTCGGGCCAGAGAACTCAAGCTTCGCCTTGTCAGTCATCACAACCGCTCCGCGCTTCCATTGAGTGCCCAGCTTTTGGAGCTTCGCGCCAGCCAAGAACGTCGCATCGAAATTCGCACCTGGCACAAAAAAGCCAAGCTTTTCATCGTGGTAGGCACCAGCGATAAACTCAGAGCGAGCAATGGCAAGATGATCGTCGTCCGTCTTCTTGCGCTTACCGGTCAATTCCTTGTGAGCCTTTGTTGCTGGATTCAAAGGGTTGGCCAGCTTGTCGCTGTGCATCATCAGCGGTGACGTGCCGGTAATTTTTAGTGTGACAAGTTCCATGCTCATGCTGCGTCCCTCCGGGCAGCCTGGAACAGAAAGCGGTAGCGCAGGTTTTCGGTCGCCAGCGCTACAAACTCGAACATCTCCGCTGTGGAAACTGGCATATCTCGATCAACAAGCATTGACTGCATGAACTGCTGCCGAGTCAGGACGAACGCCCCCATTGGCACCGGCGTGACCTGCCGATTGCCGTGAGGATCTGCGCTGACGAGATAGCGCTCACACTGGCCAAGCTTCTCCGGGATGTCGAATGGCTTGCCGTTCCCCTTCGGAATGAACTCTCCCTCAAGAACGGCGTAGGCCGCGATGAAGTTGCACGCCGACTCGAACTGGCTTGCAGGGATAAGCTCAAGACGCGGCACGTTGAAACGTGTGTGCACTGCCGAATAAATACGAGCGGAAGCACTGCGCTGAATGGAGGCTGGAAGATGTGCCACCTTGTGGCGCGCCAAGCCCTTCAGTGCATTCGTCTCGGTCATGTCGACCAGATCATCCATCAGCGCCTTCATTTTATTGCTGGAATCTTGGTAGCTGCCCTGCTTGCGAATCGCCGGGAGGACTTCAGCGGTGACCCACTTCTTAAAGCGTTTGGCTTCAGCCTTACGGCTGCGCAGGATTGCCGAGTAAAGGCCTGACTCGTTGATGACCAGCATTTCCTGATCGCCGCCAAGGGTCTGCACAATCGACAGACCCTTTTCATCGTCGTCCAAATGCCGAGTCATCGCCGACGCTTCGCTGTACTGAAGCGCAGCAGAAACATCGTTAGCCACGAACCACGGCTGATCATCAATCAGCAGCGTACGCACCTGCTGCTTGCCGAAATTGAACGGGATGACATTCGAAACGGTTGTGCTAATATCGCTCATGACGATTTCTTCCTGGTAGTTGATCTCGTTACCCGAAGCCCTGGCCTGCAAGCCGGGGTTTCTTCGTTTTAGGCTACTGCCTGCTTGCTCGTTTGCTCCCTCCATTTCAGTCCCTCCTCGATTAACAGTCCGAGTTCGGCATTCAAACTGCGTCGATTTTTCTTTGCTTCACCTTCTGCCTGCACTTTCACAGATGCCTCCAAGCTGAGCGGGTATCGCGATTTTTCCGACCTCATAAAACCTCCTTAACAATCACTAGACATCATTACGCATCATTTACGACGTCTAGTCAACATCATTTGCCATCATCTTCTTGCGCTGACAATGTTTCGCGAACATCATGTTTTCCACACCACAGTATGGAATCAGCATGTACCACCCGAAAGGCTTCCCTTCCCGGCTCGTCCGCCTCCGCGCAGACGCGGGAATGACACAGCGCGATCTTGCGAAGGCGAGTGGCTTAAGCGTTCCTCAAATAGGACGGTATGAGATGGGCACCTCGGTTCCTCGCATGACCGCATTAGTCAAGCTCTCTAAAGCACTCGGTTGTGAAGTGGAAAAACTGCAGGATGTTGATGACCAGCCCGAGGTTTTAGAAATGGCGCTAGTCGCTGAGGGCAAGAAAGACCTAGTCCTAGCGTTACCGAAAAGCACCATCGAAAATCTACAAGGCGAAGCAGCGAAGCATGGCGTCACACAGGAAATAATGCTCAACGCAATAATTGATCTTTTTCATGCCGAGGCTCGCGGCGAAAAGACAACCATCGAAGAAGTAATCGCCAACGTAGTCGAAGAGTCCAAAAGCTGGCCACCGATGCCGCAATGAAGACCCGATAATGGTGGTGATCACCATAACTAAATCGAATCACCAAGCCCGGCCCGCCGGGCTAGTTGTGAAGCTACCCAAGCAAAGAAGACTATGAAAAGAGAACTTTTCGCAAAGGACATCGAGAAGAAGACCGCGCAGTTTCATCGCACCTTCGAACGGGACAGTGAACTGCTGTCGGCAGTGCTACGCGGCCACATGATTGTCGAGGAGCAATTGCATGATCTGATAGCCGCTGGGGTAGCCCAATACTCTCGCCCTTATAGCCGAAACGATATTTTTACTTTCGGCACTGCTACGGAGCTCTGCAGGGCAATCGTGGGTTCAGCTATGGAGCCTGAACTATGGGATTCGATTAAGGCGCTAAATAACCTTCGCAACGCGGTAGGACATCGAAACGAACCAGTGCGCTTGCAGCCTCTGCTAGCAAAATTCTTCAAAATCAGCGAGCCGATCGGGTTCGCCGTGTATCAGAAGAATTTCACGCCTTATGAGCCCGAAGGAGAGGATGAGGAGACGCATGCGATTGTCATCCGCACCCGCTCAATGGCCATATGGACAATCCTCGGAATTCTCGCCGACCAATTAGCACGAGACCTAGATTCCGTACTCAAGGATCGGCGAACTCCTCGGAATGTTTAAAGCAAAAAGCCCAGCGCGGGACTGGGCTGGCATCAACTCACCAGCGAATAAATCAATGGAGCGGCGGTCGCTAATACGTTACCGGCAACCCCCTCTAAGACCCTCTGAATACTCAGCGCGGTTTCTCTGATAATTGATGCCTTAGGCCGTGGTGATTCGGCTTGAGCTTCCAGAGTCTTGAGCTCGGCAACCAACTCGGCAGCCACATCGCCATCAATCTCGTTCCGAGCTAGAACATCACGAAGCAGGTTGATTAACGCATTCATTGCTCCCGTGCTGTCACCGGGTGCGATGGACTGATTCGACCCACTCGAGCCAATTTGAATTTGAGATCCAGTAACATCGCCAAAATGGTAGTGCTGTGCAGCCACGATCTGACGCTCCTGCAATGTAAACGACATACCTTCACCCATAACCCCTTTGGACTCAAGGTCTAGTGCCCACTGTAATATTCTGCTACGAACTAGCTCTATTAGGCCAAATATCTGGCTCGCCTGTATTTCCACTGCCGGCCTAGTCGGTGGCCTCATTAATGAGCGTAAGTAAACTTCATTCTTTGGAGGAAAAAAAACGACGAAAGGCCCGCCGCTGCTAGTTAATCGCTCTAATTCCGGGATGGACTGATAGAACGGTCGCTGAGACACCATATTAAGGGTTGCCGCATGCGTGACCTCTAAAGGCATCCACCCCCCAAATTCGTGCTCACAAATGAGAGTGCCACGGAGCTTTCTATACTCCGGCAGTGAAGCGGTTTTGTAGCCATTGAGTTCCGAACTCATCCAATCGGCCAGGTCAACGAGACTAAGCCTATTTGCCGCTACTAGCGCATGCCTTAGCAAGCTGGCAACCGATGTATGAGGATCGAGTGCAGCATTGACCAATTGGGGAATAAGGGCTGGCACATCCACTCCGTGGAAAAAAATTAATACGGTTGAAAGCTATCATTCGGCCATGATCAGCGCCAGCAATCAATAGGAGCTACTCGCGATTTCTCGCTCTTCCATATAAAACTGCCAAAGTCTCTTGCGCTCTAACACAGCATCACATCAATGGTCCTCGCACATCACAGCAAAAATCCGCATGTCGTTCCCTCTTTGGTTTGGCGGGACTGTAGCAGGGTGGCGGATAACAGGAAAACTCTGTTCAAGACCTGATCCAGCAAAGATCTTAAGAGTTCGCAGGATCAGCGATCCTTCGCAAGTCACTTACAAGCCGCTTGCTTGTAGCCAAATGGAACCTCGCCTCGGACGCATTGAGATCTGAGCCGATCTCATAGTCAGCCATTGCACGCAATCGCTTTTGCTTGAGAATGCCGCGCCCAATTGAGGCAAGACCTTTAGTCGCACCGGTAAAGCGCGAAATTAATTTATCGTGACTTGTTTTTACATCTGGATTGCTTTTTAAAGAGAGCGCCGATGCGGCTATTGTAGCCTCATGGTACAGTGCATAATAACTTCTGCTTATGCTCGCACGATTGCCAACCTCATCCTTACTTCCAATAAGTGACTCGGCTAACAACAACAGATCATCACTACACACCGACATAATAACCATCCGCAGCTAACATATTCGAACCGAACTCATAAGGCGCAATCCCAATCGACAATACGTCATCAATTTCCTCATCGAAATCAGCGATTAATGCCTCATCAATTGCCATATCAATCTCGACCAGCCTTTCAGTACTCCCATTCACTACGAAGCGGTAGAGGATTCCCTCGCCCTGCATAGCGAACAGGTCAAATGCAATGAACGGATGCGCAGACATAGACTTGATAATTTTTGCAGCCGTCGCGATCCTGCGCATTACTTGTTCATCCGTCGCGCCAATCTGGTCCATTATTTCGGCCGCACGCAAAACTTGAGTGCTTACTTCGCCACCCTGTTTTCCAGACCGAATGTAAAGATCCCTGGCCATTTTCAGCAAGCCAGTATGAACGCAGGTATCAGCCAGCCCTGACAGCCCCCTGTTATTCGCATCAGAATAGTCAGTACGCAATATCTCTTCCCTGGACATTTCGACCTCGCCACAAATATATAAAGCATGGGCCGTAGAAATTGATACGGCAAGCCCATCAAGTCCCGCACGGCGAGCATCTTCAAACAACCGCAGGGCGTTAGAGGTTTTCATTTGGTAAGCGTAAAGATATGCCTGCTCATGCAAAGCGGCTGGTGCAATACTGAACTCGGCACCGGGATCTGTTATCAGCCGATCAAGCTTATTAAAAAGTCGCCGAACCTCAAACTCGTCAACATAATGATTTTCAGCAATCTTATGCCAGAGCAGGGTTCGCTCCTTGAGTAGTTCGTTTAGCGCCAGCCTTGGCTCGGGCAACATGATTTGATCTCGTATCAAATAATCTAGGATAAGTAGATTGTCGTGACGAGTCGATACTGTTCAGGCATACAACCTAGGCGACGACTTTATGCCTCAGGATCAGGCGCGTTCGGTCATGCCAGGGCCCGCCATAGACGATGATCTCGGACGGCCTGCCGTATAGGTGATGCAGCAGGAACGGCCCAGGGCCGAAAGTGCCTGACTCTTCGTCGGGTAGCGCCGGATCAGTGCCCAGATAGATCCCTGCATGATTAGGATGCGCCGTCCGGCCAACCTGCATAACGATCATGTCACCGCGCTGCGGTCGGTCGACGCGTACAAAGCCGGCGGCCTCGTAGTGCTGCTCGTATAGGCTTGCGTTCTCCGCACTCTCCCACCAGCCATCGGTGCGCTGGAAGGCTTCAAACTCAATCCCCCATTCACGCTGGTACCACTCGGCGCATATCGCCCAACAGTCCCATACCCCATGAACAAATGGTCGTTTGAGTAACGGCGTGCTGCCGGAGGGCATGACCGTGCGCAAGTCCCCTTCAGGCCACGATAATATGTGCCAGGGCAAGGCCGTGGCCTCGCACATGGCCAAGTCGTGCGGTGACGGCCTGCTTGTGGCGTCCGGATGGGAGTGAACAATCCCGATCACCTCGCCTTGGTCTTCCGCAGCAGCGTAATCCTCGGGATCAAGACGGAACTCTTCGTTAGGCTCCGTGGCGATGTTTCGACACGGGACGTACTTCTGCGCCCTACCGACGGCCAGCAGCAGGCCGCAGCACTCGCGCGGGTACTCGGCTGCCGCGTGCGCCTGGATGGCCGCAATGATGTGCTTGCGCATGGTCAGCTCCGGGCAATAAGGGATACGGCGGGGAATCCGCCGAAAGACAGTTCGTTGTTCTCGCCGAAGCGCAACTTGCAGGACGAGAGGCAGCCCTTGCACTGATCCTTGGCGGGATCGTCCGTGGGGTTGTCCTCATCATCGAACATGGCCGCACCGGTGTAGCCGCAATCCGGCCCCCGGTAGCCATTGGTCATTGCCCAGTGGCAAAACGTCGTCATCTGCCTGCCAGGCAGACCGTGGTTGTCGATCTCGCCCGGGGAAGACAACTCCCAGACCACCGCCTCACCGTCCTCGCTGGTTTTCTGGTCGATGTACCAGATCTCAAGCGCCTCCTGGGTCGGGTCAGCAGCCGGGTTGCCCTCGGGGTAGTTGGCCGCGTCCAGGTACTGCGCCAGAGTCTCGCGAACCGTCAGCTTGAACTTCAGCATGTCTTCGAAGGCGAGGCACAACGCCGTGACGCGACCATTGATGTTCCCAGCGGCGAATGTCGGCCGAGAGGCGGTGCCGTCGCTGCTCGAGGAAATACCCTCAATCTGTACCGGCCAGGCCGCGTACTCCTCGCCCTGCCACCAAATCGACTTGGCCGGAAGATCCTCTTCCGAATGCTCGTAGGCCAGCAGTTCCTCCGGCGTGTGCGGGATGGCGTGACCGTGGAAACGCAAGTAATCCGCGCCGTATTCGGTCCCGTCAATTTCGAACAGGCGAATTTCGCCGCCGGGCTCCAGTTTCTGGATGTCCGTGATCAGTGCCATGTGCGGTTATCTCAGGGGTGAAAGGTTTGCTGGAACGTAGCGGTGATGGCATAGACCTGGCCGCCTCGGTGCACAGGTTTGTAGCCGGTGCATTTGTAGAGCCCAAGCACGCCAAGGGGGGGCGTCCAGAGAAATCCTTTTGCACCCTTGTGCCGGTCGAGGAACTTCCTGATCAGCTTGATCTTGGCTTCCATACCGGTGAAGGTCACAGGCCAAGATTCAGATTGATTGTTGACCCCATCCTCTACGGACTGCTCATAACCATCTCCGAACTTCTTGGAGCGAACGCGCTGAGTGATATCACCCTCCGCGCCCTTCTCTGTTGCCCAGGTGAATCGTTCGATTGCCATTAGCGCCCCTTGATTGCATTGCTGATGACGCCGCCCTGGCCCATGTCTTTGTTACGCATCTGCTGGTACTTCTGCTCGACGAACGCGGCCAGTTCCTTACCGAACAGGTCGTAACCAGGAGCGTCTGCCGATGACGACGCATTGCCGTCACCGTCGATATGAACCTCGACATTGATTTGCGTCGTGCCCCCGCCACCAGACATTGCAGCCATCCCAGGCCCTCTGCCAGTAGAGAGCGGCGTCACGCTCCCTCCGTTGGTACCGGTCATCAGGTAAGACTTCCCGCCCTCGTTGTAGAGCTCGGGACCTAGTTCGTTCACCTGGTACAGAGAGCTCGGATCGACTGGACCGCCCGCCGCTCTGTAACCAGAGAAGTCGACACCGGTGTACCCAGCTTGAGTGGAGCCCGCTGACGTTGGAGTCGAGCCACCTCCTGCGAAATAGCTTGTCGCTGCGCCAACCAGGCTGCCCAGTAACGCCGAGCTCGCCTGTCGAGTGGCAATGCGTGCCATATCCGCCAAGATCGACTTGGTGAAGTCAGCAAAGGACGCCTTGCCGGTGACGGCGAAGTTAACGAGCGAATCCTCCATGGAGCCGAAAGCGTTGCCGAACAAACTCTTCGTCTGTCCCGCAATGTTCCTAGCCGAATCCAGATAGTTGTCCCACGCAGCCGTCGCGCCCTTCGTCCAGTCACCTTGGGCATTCTCCACGTCGGCATAGTTCTGCCGGATCTGGTCGGTGGCTGCCTTGTTCGCATCGGCGAGAGCCTGCGACTTACGCTTGAACTCTTCCTCCGACATATTGCGAGACGGGTCAGACTTCTGGTTGGCCAGCTCCAACGCCTGCTGAGCAAACCGGTCTTGCTGACTGTTCAGTTCGCCGCTGAGTGCGTTTTGGCGATCGCCCTGACCAACGCCCAGCACGGCACGTTGCCCGGCCAGCTCCAGAGCTCGCTGTTGCTGACCCAAAGCCTGTACGTAGGTACTGATCGCCCGCTCTTGCTTGGCTAGGCGCCCGGTCTCGTTTGTCGCCAGAACCTCAAGCTGGCTATCGGCATCCTTCTGCGCCTTGACCATCCCTGCGCGCGCGTCAGCGATCTTCTGGTCAAGCTGGATGCTTTGCGCGGCCGTGGTGGTCTTCTTACCCTTGGCAGCCTCCAGCACGGATATCTCTGCCTCGTAGGCTGCCGTTGCTTGGTCCCGTTCGTTACCGATGAGTGCTTGGCGCCGTAGCAGGTAGTCGGCTTCTGACACCAGCCCCGCCTTTTGCGCAGCTTCCAGTTCCTTCTGATAGTTTTTGTAGTCGGCAGAAATAGCCGCCAAGTTGTTCTTGGCATCATTGAAACCTGTGAGGTCAACACTGCCCGTCGCGGCTTTCGGATCCTTGTCCTTCTCATCGATAGCCGATTTCAGCTTGTCGTAGGCGCCTCCTGAGAATTTCTTTCCGTCGAATTCGACACCATTGAGCAATGCCGATTTTTGCCCGGTTTTCTCCGATTCTTGATAAAGCTTCGTGAACTTGTCATTCAGCTTTTTGTAGGCTTCCTGGCGCTTTGCGAGCGGATCCAGGTCCAGCATCTGCTTGTCCAGCTCCTTCTGGACAGCGATCAGTTCCTTGTTCGCGTGCGTTGTTTCACCGGTGGTCGCAGCGAGGCTTTCACTGGCTGACTGGCGCGCCTTGAGCCCGGCAAGCTTCTTCTCCAGCGCAGCAGTGGAATCATCGTTTTCACCCTCGTCCAACCCTAAGAACGAGTTAAGCGAGCTGAGCCCATTCGATACCGCGCCGGCAACACCACCGCCCTTGCGTGTATCGAGCACACGCTGGGTGATCTCGATCTGTTTGGCCAGATCCGGGAAAGCCTCCGAGCGAATGGCGCCATAGGCACCGGTAATTGCGATCTTGATGTTGTCCCAATCGCGCTCAACATCCGACAGAGAAGCGCGATAGGCCTTCAGCCGCTCCTGCGCCGACAAATTCAAGCTTTCACTCAGGACATCAAGCGCTCGCTGGTGATCTCCCTGATCATCAATGCCCTTGATCACCTCGTACTGTTCGTAGGTCAGCAGGCCGTACTGGTCGCTAATCTTGGCCGCCGCCTCCGTTGCGGTATCGCCAGCATTGGCCAGGGACTTGGCGATATCGCCCGCGCCCTTCCCTGTTACCTCGCCAATGGCAGCCGCCGCTTGCGCCAGATTCTGCATCTGGACGCCGCTGGTAGCCGCACCGGAAGCCAGCTCTATAACGGCCTCGCGTGCACCGGATAGATTGCCGGTCAGCACGCCAGCCGATTCGCTCATGGCCTTAAGGCTGGCAACGCTCTGACCTGCGTCGTTCGAGCCACCATTGATTGCGGCGTTGAACGCCCGGGCCTGCTTCATCGCATCGAAGTAGGCATAGGCGAGACCGCCGAGTACTCCGGCGAGAAGACCTGCAGGAAGAAGCAATGCCGCCATGCTTTTGGCAGACGCTCCAGCGCCGGCGCCGAGCTGAGCAATGGCCCTTGCCCCACTGCCAATATCCCCAGAAGACAGGGCGTTGGTCAGTTGCATGACATTTTCTTGTGCCTGGCGGGTGCCTAGCTTCAGCTTGTCGAATGCAGTTTCTGTAGCGGTCAGGCCGGACCTGTCTTTGCCGATTTTTGCCAGCCTGTCTGCGTAAGTTCCGGCGTCGATGCCGCCGGCCTTGTGCAAGTCGTTGAGCGCCTTTTCCTGCGCCTCCAGCTTGGCCAACTTCGCAACCATCGGATCAATGCTATTGACGGTGCGCTTCAGGGCCTCAATCTGGCGGTTCTCGGCATCGATCAGCCGCTGTTTCTGCGCGAGCTCCTTGGCTTCAGCCTTCTCAATTCGGTCAAAAGATTTGCCGAGCCGTTCCTGATAAGCCTCCTGCTGCTCGATGGTGACCAGGCCACCCTTCCGAGCGCGCTCAAGCAATCCTTCCGCCTGAACCAAAGACTCCATGCTGGAGATGTTGCTGGACATCGCCTTGTCGAGCTGGCTGATGATGGCGATTTCGCTGGTAGCGCTTGCGCCTGATTTCCGTCTCGCCTCGGCCTGGCGCTCGCTGGCGCCAGTCGACTTATCAATTCCCTGTGCCGCCTCGGCCTCGGCCTGCGCCACCTTCTTGCCTGTGTCTGCCAGGCCAGTGCTGGCCTTGCCGAGTCCATCCACCGCCTTTTCGGCGCCTTCTGCAGCTGTGACCAGTTTGTCGAGGTCATCAGCGGCCTTGACCGCCGACGACGAATTGACCTCGATGCCCAGGGACGTGAAGTTGGTGCTCATTTACTGTCCCTCTGTTCCGCCATCACCTGCAGGGCTTCGGCTTCCATGATGCGGATATCCGGGAAAACGTCGGTGGCCTGGGTCCGGGTTAAACCGAGGAAGCCCGCGACATCGCGAATTGACGTGTAATCCAAGCCGGTAGCGCCGCACGCGCCTGTACGCCACTGGGTACTCAGCGCTTCGAAGAGTAGGAAGGCCTGCCAGTTGTCAGGCCAGATTTCGCAGTCTTGCCCGGTCAGGTCGCCCACCATGAAGCCGAAGGTCTTCAGTTCTTCAGCCGAAGGCCCTTGCTCGTAGAGGGTGCGTGCGGCGCTTAGGAGTTTCCCAGGCGAGCCTTGCTAAACGCGTCGGAGTAAGCCCCCAGCACCGCGCTTGGCGTGGCGCTGATGGAGCTGACTAAGATGCGAAGATTTTCGTCGGTGAAGTCTTCGTCAACATCCCAGCCGGCGACGATTGCCTTGAGCTGCTCCACCTGAAGATCGATCAGCAAGGTGGTGAACTGCTTCAACCCCACCTCTTCCGACTTCAGACCCAGAGCCTTATGCCGCTCGCCCCAGTCAGCGTACAAATCTGCCAACTCGGTTCGGTCGCGATACTTGAACTCAAACCCCACCTTCACCGGTTCGCCGCCAACTGTCGGGAGCATAACGTCGGCCTTGAAGGTCGGGTTTTGGATAAGCGTGAACTTGGCCATGGGTTACACCACCGACAGGTAGCGGGTTGGCTCGGACTGCAACGCCAAGTTCACGGTGCGGGTCAGTAGGTTGTTGCGAGAGACAGCCGGCTGTTTCGAGAACGAGGTGTAGGCCCCATAGAGCAGCGTGTCGTTGCCTGGGAGGTTGAGCCGCGCTGCCTGCACCTGCTTGCCCGCATCGGCCTTGAGCAGCACCGCATTGAAGGCCTGAGTCGGGTCATCGGCGATGGTCAACACCATGCTGGCGGCGGACTTGTCGGTCGGCATCTGTTTGCCCTGATCGTCCTCAAGGAACACCACGTCCAGATAGTTCTGCTCGCCACCGGAGAAAGCCAGGTCAGTGACCTGCGGAATTTGCACCCAGGTGAGCACCTTTCGCATGGTTCCGGCGCCGTTGCCAGCCGGGAAGATCTGCGTGTCTGTGGTATCGATCGCTTCCAGGGTGATCGCCGTGGCGGTTGCGGATTTCACGCGAACAACCTTGTTATCCAGTTGGCTCCAGCCTGAGCTGAGCAAGACGATATCGCCAGCGTCGAAATCAGCGCCGACGACAGTGGCCACCGCCTCAGATGCGTTGGAGATGGCAGTGAACGGCAGCGCAACCTCATAGGTTGCGGCGTGCTGGAACTTGCCGCCATTGGGAATTTTGAAGCCCATGGGTTTTTCCTCTTTTCAGAAATGACAAAACCCGCTCAATGGCGGGTTCTGGGTTTGCCCAATGGGCGGATTAATTGGTGTCAGCGCGGTACATGAACGAGACGGGCACGGTGAACGTGGTGTCGTCGGGAATGCCTGGGCCGGGATCAACCGGACTCATGTTCACCACGGTCAGCGCTCCCTTTGTATTCCGTTCGTACAACGGGAACAGTGCTGCAATCTGGTCTGCCAGCCCGCCGGCTGCACCGCGATATTTGCCGGAAGGCGTCACGATGCTGATTTGAAACACGCCGGTGTACAGCTTGTGGTCGCCGCCGAGCGTGTTGCTCGCGGTGTCACCCGGCAGCGTGAAGGCCCTCAGGTAAGTCGCCCCGTCAGCGGGCGTGTAGGCCTCGTTCTCGACGACCACCTTTAGCGGTACCGGCAACGCTTTCGCCCAGGCGATCAGCTTGGCCTCGTAGATTGAGGCGATGATGTTGTGGCTCATACCTTGTTGTTCCTGATGGCTTCATCGACGATCTGCTGGAAGCGGGCAATGGTCGTACGAACCATCCCTCCGGGAGGAACCTGCTTGCTATGGCCATATTCCAAAGGAATAGAGTACGGGAGGTTATTCACGATGTACGCCGTCTGCCCAATCGTTAGTGCTTCGACCTGAGCCTTCAGCACCGCAATACTGACGTTACCGGAGCGATCAATCTGATCAAGCACACCATCAGCTGGCGTATCGATGGAAAACTGCCAGTTCCCACGAAACCGCCCGCCGACATACCCCTTGCCAGCCACCAGCCCGTTCACATTGAAGTTCTGGTCACGCTCGGTCTTGGTCAGCGGCTTGGCATACTTCACGCCGCGCTTCAGCTTGCCGGACTTGGTGAAGTTGCTCGGCGTCAACGACTTGATCACGTTGCGCACTTCAACATGCGCGTCGTAGGCATCGGCCGCCTCAGTGTTGGCCTGACGATGCGCGACGTTGGCCGCCCAAATCTCAGTGTTGCCCACCGGTGACATGCGTATAACGCTGCTGCCAATCTCAATCACGATTTCGCGGAAGGTGGCGTCGAGACCTGCCTGAGCCTGCTCGGCGAACTGGCGGATGTTCTCAGCAAAGCTGCCGTTGAGGCCTGAGTATTTGCTCATGACCGCACCTGCAGCTCATACAGGATCGGCGTACCGGCTGGGTTGACCTCTTTCAGCGGGGGAACGATTGACCAGGTACGTCCCTGAGCGACCACCTTGTCGAGCAGGCCGGGAACCCAGGCCAATCCCTGCGCGGCGATCTTCAGCTTCTTGTCGCCCTGCCGGATGAGGCTGTTGTTTTGGAATTCGAGGCCGGTGAAGTCGAGCAGGATGCCTTGGGCGGTTTGCTCGACAGTGGCGCCCGGGGCATCGCCGCCGATATCCGGGTCGTACTCGCCCGGCACAGTCTTGCTGATGGTCACGGGCTGGCCAAATTCTGTGATCATATCCAGAGCCATCACGGCCATTTCATCGTAGAAGGTGGCCATGGTGGTCTCCGTTGCAACTATGCGCGCACTGCGAACAGCCCGCGCTTTTGTAGGTAGTCGGCAAACTGCGTAGCGCTCGGCCGATCCGGAGCCGCTGGCAGCAGTCGGTTGCTGGTGGAAGGGATTGCGGCGTACTGCCGCGTCACCGCCCCTTCAACACGATCCAGCAACACTGCGCCTTTTCGCTTCTCTACCGGGTCGATGTCGTCCTGATGAATCTCAGCGGCCAAGGCCATCTGCCCGTACAGAATGCGCGCCGGGAGGTAGTTGTTCGGCTTGATCTCGTGATCCAGCAGCACTTCCCGCCGCGGCCAGGACAAGCCCTGCTCGCTGCTGGTCTTGCGCCCCTTCCAGGTCATGCCATCCATTGCCAAGGCGGCCCGGCGCAGCAACGCTTCCTGCGCCGGAACACCAGAGGGGATGACCGTGCCGAACTTCACGGCGTACATGGCCAGGTCCTCGGCGCTCGCGTAGCTTTCGGCGTCAGGCTTGCCGGTGCCGTCCTCGATAATGAGTGTCATGCGTCAACTCGCTGGAATGGTTTGAAGATTGGCAGCCTGATCACCAGCAGCCAGCAGTATTACTCCTTGGGCAACTCAGCTACGAGTCTTTCCAGGGACTCTTTCGAGGCGTTGGCACGGTACTGCACCCTCGCTTCATCAAGCTTTGCTTTCAGCGAAGCGATTTCGCCAGCCTCATCAGCCAGCGGCGTAGCGGCAGCTTTCTTCAGTACTTCGATCTCGCCGCGAAGCGCATCTACGGTAGAGAGCAGCCCATCGCGCTCGGTAGACAGTTCACCAACCGAAACATGGATGGTGCCGAGTACATCAAACAGACGGTTTGCCAGCTCACCGACTTCGGGACGATGAATCTCGCCAGCGTTCAGTCCGTCAACCAGGATCTGAATCGATGCATGTTCCGCACGCAAAGCTGTGATGATTTGTTCCAGTTCGGATTGATTGGCAGTGCCAACAATCTGCGCCCGCTTAACCTCCGTCACCAACACGTCGATACCAGCCGTTTCATACGCATCAACCACGCTAGGCCAATTGCCAATCACCAGCACGCTGGTCACACCTGCTTCTGGCTTATCGAAGTGTTCCGGATTGCGGTAGCGCTTCTCGGGGTCAAAGCCGTCAAGCTGATTGCTATAAGTCAGTTCCATGTGTTTCTCCAAGGCGGCCATCGCTGACCGCGCGTTGAGTTTTAGACTTAGCCGCCGGTAACAGGAGGCGTTGCAGTCAGCTTGATCATCACGCCGGCGGTGACCTTGTTGCTGCCCGCGTGCTTGACCCAGTTAGCAGCGGAACCGACCGCAGCCAGGGTTGGGTTGGAACCACCGGTGGTTGCTTTCCAGCTGTAACCCAGCACGTCGATGTTCACGGTGCCTTCAGCCCGGTAACCGATACTCAGGTTTTCTTCGTCGTTCACTTCGTAGGAACGAAACCCTGGGGCCTGCGACTCGGTGATGGTGACCGCGTTCGGCAGCAAGCCGAAGATCACGTCCGCCGGCGCGGTGTCGGTCACCAGTACCGGCTTGCCAAGGGTGCCAGGCAGGCCGCCGTAGATCACAACACCAGCTTCTTCGTAGATCTTGTTGGTGATGGCTTCGTCGACGATGTCGAAGTAGGCGCTGGAGTGCATAACCCACAGTGCGATCCGGCCGAACTTGTCGCCAAACTTGCGCATGCCGCGGGTCAGCGTCTTCTTGCCGTCGGTTTCGATGTTGGCCGAGACCACCATGTCGGCGTTGGAGCCGATGGCGGCGCGCAGACCAGCAGTTGCGTACTGGATGAAACCTTCCAGGGTCGCGTCTGCAACGTCAGCCCCGACGATCTGGGAGAACTCCTCGACCGGACGACCGCGGCGCTTGAACGCCTCTTCGGTGGTCTGGTACGGGCCGTACTTCCATGGAGCCTTAACGCCGACAGCTTCACCAGCGCTGATCTTCTTCGCAGTTACCTTGCCGTCGGAGTTGACGTCGCGGTGCTCCAAGGAGCCGTTCAGCTTGTAGAGAGCGCGCTTGCGGAAGTCGCCTTCGATCAGCTCGTTGTCCAGCACCATTGCGCCGTTGGACGATGCGTTGAACACATCCAGGTTGTCCTGGACACGCTCCAGGTATGCGGTTTGCGCCTCATCGTTATAGATGATCAGGTCGCTGTTAACGGTTGTAGCCATGGGTCAATCCCCTTACTTTGGCAATGCGAGATATGCGGTTTGGCCGTGCTTGCGCTGAAAGTCGCGCTTCTGCTCGGAGGTCATTTCGGAGCGCTTGAATGCAGCCTTGCCGCCACCCCCGCCCGGGGCAAATGTCCCTGAAGCCCTTGGCCACAGATGAGGTGCGCTTTCGCGCAGAGATTCCGCCCATTCGAGCGGAGTCAGAGGGGTCTTGCCGTCTTTACCGAGGATGACCTGGCCGGATTCATCAACGGCGACTGCATCGCCATCTTCGTTAAGAGTGAACACGCCTTTGGCGCGCAGGATGATGTCGTCGGTTGCTTCTGGCAGAGCGCCGGCTTTCAGCGCTGCACCGCGCACCGAGTCGCCCAGGACTTTGCCCTGGAACTTGGCAGCGAAGGACTCAGCTTTCTCGGCGCGTTCGCTGATGGTCTTCAGTTGCTTGTCGTAGTCGCCACGCAGGCGTTCGGTGCGCCTATTGAACACCTCGTCCACCTTGCCCTCGGTCAGCAGCTTGGTTTCTTCGTCCTGCCCGGCACGACTGAGCAGGCCTTTCACTGCATCGATGTCGATGCCTTCGAACTGGGTTTCGAACTGGGTCAGCTTGCCGGAGGTTTCCTTCAGCTTGCCTAGCAGTTCTGAGTTCTTGGTTTTCAAACCCGAAACTGATGCTTCAACAGCAGTCGCGATCGCGGCCTTGATTGCCGGGTTTTCCAGGTCGATTTCGTTTTCTTCTGCCACGTTGATGCACCCCTTGGGTATGTGTCGCCCGCTTTACAGGCATAAAAAAGCCCGCAAATGCGGGTTACGTTGCGTTTCTGGTGCTGAACCCTTTCAATGCCGCTTTTTCACGGGATAACTGAAATGGCATCAGCAGGATCAAAAGACAAAACCGGGACCGACTTGAAGATCGCATTCAAAATTGCGGCCTTTTCTTCTCTAATGACTCTGGCCGGAGTGTTGGCGACGAGCGTCGTCACCTTGGCTAGTAGTGCACAAACAACCAGATCAAGTGAGAAGCTCAGTTGTGTCAGCCGGATCGATAAAAGAGAGGAATACGCCAGGATTAAAAGTGACAACTTCATGGCGGCCCTCGCTTCTCTAACAACTGGCAGCGCCTCACCTGGATTCGCAGAGAAAAAACCTTCTTACGTTGAGGCATTCTCCCGGGCTGGCTATTCGTTGATGCTGTTAACAAAAACAGCGCTAGGCGAAAAATCCGGTGAACTATCCGACTGGCTGACTATTCGGGTTGCGGACTACAAGTCATTTGAAAAGCCGCCGTTCATCAAAGATGAGTACGAGAAACTCGTAACAGAGTGGAAAGACGCTTACTACCAGTACATGGAAGATCTGGATACCCAGAGAAAAGACTGCTGATCGAACTCGGCCATTCATATTCCTGCACTCTCAAACGCAAGCGGTTCCAGCGATTTCATCTGCGCCAAGGTCAGCGGCGCGAAGTTTCGATCAAGCTGCAGCTCGGTGAAACGCTCAACGGTTAAACCACCATCACGGAACAGTTTTGCTCGAACAGGACCAATTGCGACATCCTGAAACGCTGCTGGTTGATGCTGTAGCCAGTGGTAATAATCGAGGCTCGCACTGACCTGCCCAGCACCGTCAGCCCCCACCGAAGCACGTGTAGCGCCCTTAGCAAACATAACGCTTAGTTTGGTCAGCATGGTGAAGGTGGTTCGGCAATTCGGGTGAAACGGCGGCCTTGGCCCCGACTCAACCGGGAACCTGCGGCCATCCAGTGAGCGGCATTGCTGGCTGGTCTTGCTGTCCAGCGTCGCAACGATTTGGATCTCTTGCACGATGTCCGTATTGGCCTTGGCCACCTCCATCCGTGCCTGGGACGACACATGCTGAATGGAGGTGTGCACGACCGTGCTGGCGTTGCGGTTGGTGGTAGCGAGAATGCCGTCTTTGTACCCTGCCGCCTTGGTGCCGCGAATGCCGCGGATGATCTGGAAGTTCGTCTGCCCTTCGAAGAAGCCCTGCCGGATGGTGCCGGTGACGCGCTCACGCTCGGCGCCGGTCCACCCCTTGATGAAGGCCTTGAGCAGTTTTCCGCCACCAGTGCCACGCACACTGAGCGGGTTTGTCAGTACAGCGGTACGGATTGCAGCGGCCGTCGGAGCGACCACATCCAGCGACACACCTACCGGCGCCGACTTGGCCAGACTTGTCGCTTCGAACTGCGCCTCGTAGTTGGCGATATCCACCAGATCGAGGTTTAGTTGCGCGCTGTAGCGGTCGAAGATGCCCAGCAGCAGGCTATCCACCTCCTTCAGCAGCGCTTCCAGGCGCTTCGTGTTGTACTCGGTCAGGTCCGACTGGGTGAGCCGGTCACGGATCGAGCGGTCAATCTCCTTGAGGAAGGGAGCGAACTTGCCCACCTCCCCGGCCTTGAGCTTTTCGAGGAAGACCGCGTGCCGGATGGTCGCATCAAGTATTGCTTGGTTCGCCGCCATCTACTTTGCCCTCATCTTCCAGGCCCAGGCCGTCGCCCTGCTCTTCCAGCTCACCGTCGATCTGCTGGTCAGTGCGTTCCGGCGCAATCAGCCCCAGTTTGCGCAGGTAGGCCCGCAAGTCAGCCTTAGCGAAACCGCCGTTCTGCCACAAGCCAACCAAAGCCGTGATCATCTGCGGATCAGCCGTCAGTTCGACGAACTCCTGATTGACCTGGTAAGCAACCTTTTTGTCGGCGATGCCCATGTAGGTGCAACACCACATGATGGCCCGCGTATAGGCTTCGCTGACATTGGCGACACAGCCGGCAAGGACAGATGTCGATGCCGACTGATCGCCACGGGACTCGGTGGCGGTCTTGGTCGCAAGTGAAGCAACCACCATCCGGGCACCCAGCTCGATCATCATCTGGTTCTTGTCAGCCATGGCCTCCTTGACCAACGTGTTCGGCAGTGGCTGCGCGTAACCGAACTGGCCGCCGGCTGGCAGCATCATTGGCGCCCGGGAGCCCACATAGACACCGTTCTTTTCCATCCAGTCGCGCCACTGCTCATCCAGGCCACTGATCCACGGCTGGGCCTGGCCACACCAGAAGACGCTGTCTTCGTAGTCGGCACTGTTCCGGTAATGGCCCAGGTTGATCATGGCAATGTCGTAGAGCGGCGACTCGTCGATGCTTGGGTCGTTGTTCTGAGCGCCGACGAAGGTGAACGGGATCTCTTTGAGGCGCCCGGTGACACCTTCAGGCTTGAACTCTTCGGTGACTGTGAGCGGCCCGCCACCTTTAGGACCGGACCTGCGCCAGACTCGACAGACGAACCCGTCAGCTTCCAGTGCCAGCTCTCGATACTGCTCAACCGTCTTGAAGCCAAATCCATCAGGAATTTCCGGAGACTCACGTAACACCACCAGCGTCAGCACGCTGTGACCGTTCACCATGCCCGTGCGCCAGTTAATGATGTCTTCAGCGCAATAGGACAGGATCACCGAGTGACCGCCGATGCCGTCATCCTGGTGATAGTCGACGTATAGGCCGTGACGGCCAGCCTCAAGCACCTTCTCAAGCGTGCCTTGTGAGTGCTGGTAAATGCTCACTCCGGAGCCGTTGGCGTTGTCCTGCAGATATTCCAGCTTCTTCGGCACTGTCAGCGTCGGGTCTTTGTGGAAGGCAAGGCCCAGCAGCCCGTTACGGGTGTGCCCGGTGGCATTCTTGAACACTGCTCGCTCGCGGTAAGCCCGGTTCCGATCTTCGTTCTCCGGCGACTTGTCGTGCGCGTTGATGTACGGCAGCCGATCGATAACCCGGTGCTGGCCGGCGCAGACATCGCGAACGGTCGCCCAGCGGTCCAGCACTGCCGTGTATTCCGCCCGCTTGAAGGAGACGTCGTTGCTCATCGGGCGTATCCCATTTTGATGGAGGTGACAGGCTTGGTGCACGGCCACTCAACGTCGATGCAATATCCGATCGCTGTGGTGATGTGCTGGTAGTCGTTTTTCTGGTCTTCCTGGAAGGTAGAGCCGGCTTGGAGCTGAACCGTACTCAAACCCTTGTGGCACCAGGGAGCGCTGACCGGGTTTATGAACAGGCTGGATTCACCTGATGCCGTCAGGATCTTCGCCCGAACGGCGTTCTGCCGATCCTTGATGGATGGGTGAGCAGGCTTGACCTTTCGGGTGTACGTCCAACCGTTGGCCTTCAACACGCCCTCGATGTCGGTATAGTCAGACGCGTGACCATGCTTCTCGCCAGCCTTGCCCGCCGGGTCGCCATAGATCAGGACGTGCTTGTTCTTGTGGTCCTTGAACTTGTCCACGAACTCAGCAGCCGACTGCTTCGAAACGGCGCTGATCAGCACGATCTCATCCAGCAGGTAAAGGTCTTTGCCTTCGTTACGCCGCACACCGATGGCGGATGACAGAGGCGTGAAGTTCTGGTCGTGCATCCACATCAGTTGCTCATGCGGCTCAATGGCTGCATTCGTGGTGTTCGCCTTGCTGTAGTCCTCGTAGATCCGGCCAGACGCCGTTTCGAACGATGCTTCAAATTCCTGCTTGAACTGCTTGGCAGACATGGCCCGCTTCATTGCGTCCATCACGTCAGCCGGAAGAATCTCGGCAGACTTCCAATGGAACACCCGGAAGTTCGGGTCATTGCCCGACTCTGCCTGCATGCACAGATCGTAGTAGTGGTTAAGGCCGTCCGGCACGCCGAGCAACCAGCACCAGGCCCTGTAATCCGGCATGGTCGGGTTGACGGTGTTCAGCGCCGGGAGAATGTTCGCTTCCCAAGCATCCGGCTTGATGTCGGCGAATTCGTCGATGCCGCCGCCAGTCCACGGGATACCCTCAATCCGCTGCGGCTTGTCTAAGCCGATGACATGGATCTCGCTACCGTTATCCAAGTAGATGATCAGGTCCGACTCGGATGGCCGGCGACTGTGCATGCAACTCAGCGTGAAAGCCTTCAGGTCGTCCCAGAAGATTTTCTTTGCCTGGGCGTGCGTTGGTGCCGCGGCGAAGTACATTCCGTTGTAGGCCGATGCCTGCTTAACAAGGAAGCGCTTGAATCGTTCGGTCTTGCCACTACGGCGACCAGCAGGCACCAGGGGGAAGCGAATGCCTTCCGACACAGCCGCCACCAGGGCGAGTTGCACCGGGTGATCCTTGAGCGGATACCAGCGCGACAACTGACGGTCGAACATCAAGTTGCCGGTGTTAGTGATCATGACGGCAACCTCGCGATCAGATCAGCCAGCAGTTGGGCGTTTGAGTTGCCGCCGCCCTTCTCTATCAGTTTGAGTTCTGCGCGGCGCTTCTCGACTTCAAGGCGCTTCAGTTCATCATCAAGTGGCGAGGTGGACTTGTCGGAGAACATGCCCAGGTGCTTGGCCACCTTGTCGAGCGCAGCCAACTGGTCGTGCATCTTGATCTCGAAGCCTTCCTTGGTCTGCTTCACACCGGCATACAGTGCCAATGCTGCTTGGCTCACATGGCGTGAGTCATGAGCATGGATTGAGCCAAACCCTTCACCTCTACATTTTGGGCACTTGGGGTGCGGCCGTATCGTTGGGTCAAACCCAAATCCACCGTCCTCCGACACATCGTCAGGGTCGGCTTTATCAGATACCGCCTTAAGCAGCTCCTCTTCATCCTTCCACTGGTACTGATGGTCAATACCGAAGCAATGGCGGCAACACCCTCGACGATGCTCGATCAGCTCATTGGGATTGGCGGTGGCGATCATCCATAGACGCTCAAGCACCATTTCCTGAGTGATAGCGACCTTCTGGCCTCTTTCAGCCATGCGATCAGCGATTACGGATTGGATGTTAAGTTTTGCTAAGTTCTGCGCAGCGATAACGTTAGCCGACTTGGCGCTGTAACCCGCACGAATCGCCGCTTGCGTAGCATTCAGGTCTTTCAGGTACTCATCGACAAAGCGCTGCTGTTTTGCTGTCAGCGCCATAGGGGTTCCTTGAGACTTTGGTGCCTCGCTTGGGCAGGACTTGAAATGATGTTGGGTTGCCGGTATCAGTGAGAATCGAACAATCGGCAGGGCGACCCACATGACACCGACAGACCTAGATCAGCATGAGAACGGCAAAGAATCTGGGGAGTTCGTTATTCAGACTAGCGCTGAGCCGAACCCGCCCCAGTCTCGGATGCATCCAACACCTTTCCCCAAGGGGGATATCGTAATAGATGATTCCGATGACCTTGAACGCTGTGCGGATGCTTTGGGTGCGAAGGTGATAGAACAAAGCAACCCGCCCCAGTAGGCGCGTTCGATTACCTCCCAGTCGGGTTGCTTGGTTGTCATAGCTTCTCTCTGATGCTTGAAATAGTGGCGCGTTGGCGGTTATAAGTCCGCCCGATAACGCTATAGAGCTCAAGGTGTAGGAAATGGATAACCTGATAAAGCTACGCATCGGGCTGACAATTGCAGCATTTGCCGGTTTTTTACCAATTACCATCCTCTTTGCAGTCGGCGTCGTAGCTTTTTTTATCCCGCTCATTTTTGTCGGCAAGAATCCTCCGCTCGTGACGCTAGGGCTTATAGGCGCCTTAGTCATCTCAGCATTCGCGATATGGTCAGCATGGAAGATCTATGCACTTGCAATGGCGGCCGCGCCCGTCGTGCGCAGTGCACGTTTACTTGCATCCGGCGCTGTGATTGCAATGATTTGGGGTATGGTCATCGCTTACTGCACGCGTAATTTACCCCAGCTCACATGCATATTTCTGATGCCGGGGATAGTCTCGACAGCCATGCTCGCCTTTACATTGAAAAGAGCGAAAGTCTGATGCGGGCGAAGAACGGGGTCAGCAATTTACCCTTCTGAACTGTCGAGCAGCACGTCAATCAGCTTCTGCTCACCAAGGCGCATCGCACCGAGACACTGCAGGTCGTCACACTTCGGGCCGAGGCCAAACACGGTCACCTCTCCCTTCGCGCCGATTAGCGTCAATGCACCGACCGTACACTCGGGATGCTCGCCGGCGTCGAGGTCATCGGCAATCTTGCGCAGGGTCTTGGCGGCGTCGCGCCATTCCTCCCGCTTGAACTCAAGAACCTTGACGGTCATTCAGGTCACCATGATGTAGGTTTGTGCGTGGGCGTGCCCGTGCAACTCGGCGACAATTAGGCCCTGAGGCAATCCAGCGGCCTTTGCAGCGTCGATTGCCTTGATGATGGCGCTATCCAGATCGAACAAAGCCTTGTTGATGTCCTGGCTCATCGGGAGCACGTGGCGCAGGCGGGTGACATTGCTCATGCTGATCTACACTCCGCTCAAACATTAAGGTACAGGGAGTCAAGGGAATGGTGTCTGGCGGGACGATGCTTATCATTGCAGCAGCCGTGGTGATGTCTCCACTCGCGGCCCTTATCATCTTCTCCATAGTCCGCGACATACGAATATCTCGCCAGATGAAAGAGGACCTGAAAGCAGCGTTTGAAGCCACATTGGTTCAATATGGTATTCAGTCCTACGAGATACTTCTGGATAAGACGAGTCACGGATATAGCACCCGAGCCTCGACCGTTTTCCAGATCATTCTCGACTCCGAAGGTCGCTATTTTTTATACATATACGTCAGCGACTCCCCGCCAGTCGTTAAGCAACTCACCAAAGAACGAGCAATGTTGGCGATGCAAAAAAAGGACTGGAATACGGGCGCATCTCCCAAGGCGCTTATCTAGCGCCACGATTTGGCGCACTCGAAAACGTGGCGCGGATTACTGCCCTGCCCCACGAGTTGGAAATTTGAGCTCCGATACCCGATCGGCAATGTCGGCAAGCTTCTTGACGCCCAGAAACCCAATGAACACCCCGGCAGCTGTTGCCAGATTCTGCGGTAGGCCGAAGTACTCAAGGACCGGAATCAAGCCAATCGTGATCAGGGTGCAGATTGCCGCCTCAAGTAGCGCCTGACGACGAGTACCGCCGCCATAGATGATCCTGATGCCAGCCATCAAGGCAGATAGTCCTGCGGCATAAAGCGTCGGCGAATGCTGACTCAGCCATGCAAGCACGATGAGCCAGGTGTCTGGTTTGTCTGGCATGTTGGACATCTCGGTTCCTCCCCGTCAGGGAGTTGTGGGTGTATGACCTACGCCGGCCATGGAATATAGAATAAACACTACAAAATTGTAGTATTACCACAAAAACGTAGTATGCTGGGCTCATCCAAACAACGAGGCGAGGTGATGAAGTTCAGCGAGTTCAGACGATGGTTGAAGGCCCAAGGGGTGATCTTCGAAGCAGGCAAAGGAAGCCACTTCAAAGTAACCGCCCCAAACGGCAACAGGAGCACCTTCGCGGATCACGGCAGTAAAGAAATGCCAGAACCGACCCGCAAGGCGATCATTAAACAACTGGGGCTCTGAGAGCCCCCTTCACCACATCTGAATGCTGAACGATCACCTCCAGGGAGTGACCATGTACGACTATGCAATTCGATTTGAGCAGGATGACAGCACGCCAGGTCTGGCAGTTTTCTGCCGCGATCTTCCAGAGCTGAACAGCTTCGGCGATGACAAAAATCACGCCCTCCGCGAAGCCGAGGATGCGATTGAGACAGCCCTGTCGATCTACGTAGATCAGCGCCGGGCAATTCCGCAGGCGTCCCCAGCCCTGCCAGACGAGTACGTTATTCGTCTTTCGGCTGTAACCGTGACCAAGATCGTTCTTTGGAACGAAATGATGGCGCAGAATATGCGCAAGGCCGATCTGTGCAAGCGGCTTGGCCTTGCCCAAACACAAGGAGATCGCCTGGTCGACTTCCTCCATACTTCCAAAATGGAAGCGCTTGAAAAAGCCTTGGAAGCTCTTGGTGTGAGAGTTTTAGTCCAGCCTATCGACCCGGAGGCTGTGAGAATTCAGTTCTACCCTGACTTCAACCGCCAAGGCCACAGGACTGTCCTGGTCAAGCTTCCGACAATCCCCTTCTCGGCCCTCCCAGATGAGCTCCGCAAGGACTATGAAGGGGTCACACCACAAGAGAGTGTGATTAACCTTAACGATCTTGAGTCTCGCTGGTGGCTTACAGAGCAGGACGCGCGCAACTTGAAAACAAAAGGCTGGTCAGCTTTTTCGTTTGCTCCGATGGCGTACTCTCCGGGCGGTTAACAGCCGCCCGATCTTCCGCTGGAGTTATGAAAAAGCATTTGAGGTTTTATCAATAACCTCTTTCCGCAGATACACCTTTCCGCCGGCAACAATGAAAGGGCCTGGCTCTGAAAGAATGCCAAATTGAACGCGAAGCTGACCGTCGTGATAGATACTGAAGTTTGCACCGCCAAGACCGTTAATCCGCACTGATAGCTGCCCCTTCTCGATACGAGCCATGACCTCGTCCGGCGTTTCTTGCCGGACGTAGGTCAGCGTTGTGCGCACATCGGAACCATCACGATCAAAAGAGATGTCTTCGGTCGTGAACTCAGCGCCCCCTCGGCAATCTGCCGGGATCTTGTCCAGCTCAGCAGTGATGAAGGCCAGTCGCTCGAGCGCGTTTGCTGGCAGATCGTAGTCAGACCAGTCGCCCGCCGTGACGGTGATCAGTTGAGCATCAGTACTCATATTTCCGCTCGAGCTGTAAATCTCGAACTCACCGGTGTCTTTGTTGAATATCCAGCCGGACATGCCCGGCACGTAGTCATGGGATTGAATAAAGCCGGACATTTGCTGTGCTCCAGAAACGAAAAAGCCCCAGCGAATGCTGAGGCCATAAATAGGTGTGCGCGTCTTTCCGCGCTGTCTGCCAAAGACCTTCCCGGCGTCGACGCCCCAATGCATCGATCTCGCCGCTCGTGTCTCGCGCCACCCTGGAAGCACAGTCGGGTCAGAATGCGCGGGCTGCCGATGTTGTTTCCGTACGTCGCACTACCGGCTATCGACGTCCAGGCCTTCCCGAAGGCTGTCCTGGCTACAGGTGAATTTCAGGCAATAAAAAACCCCGTTTAACGAGGTTTATAGAAAACTTGGTATGTCAGAACTGAGGGCCAGAATCTCGCTCGGCCTCGCGCTCACGCTCTTTACGCTCAAGCCACTGAACCATAGAGTTCGCTTCCTCTTCGGTATTCATTGGGTTGCCGTGTGGCTGCCCGCTGATATATACCTGATAAATATCTTTGCCGTTTACAGTATTCTTTTTCCAACTGAACTTGCTCATACCACATCCTTCTTCGGGGGGGAGGCATGAATATCAGCGCGCGCAGCTTTTATCAACCAAATCCGGCACTTGGGCGTTTGAGAATGGCCGGAGTAGGCAGAATTCCAGCCTGAGTGACCGTCGACATGACCCTGAATCAGATACCTAAACACCCAGCCATGGACGAGGTCTCTACGCGCACGCATTCAACCTTATGCCACTCAGTCAGTATCCCAAAAATGCTAAAACCTCGGAGATATCCGAGGCCTGATAGCGTCTTTCTGCCTGGAGCACCTAACCCCTGATGATCTTAACTGCGTAGTTTGTCGCAACCAAATCAACTCTCACTCGGGAGCTAGCAAATTTTTCCCGCAAGCGAATCTGCAATTCTTCGCCAATCAGCCTTGCGCGGGCAGGCTGATCGTCGCCGAAAGAAATATTTGTCTCAAAAGGCTGACCGACTAAATCCCTGTCAGAGAAATGGTTCAGGGCCATTTTTTCAACAGCATCTACAATTCTGTTCACTTCAGCAGTTGTTGCGGCGTCCATCACAAGTCCCTATCAATCAATTGAAGCTTGATCATTTCACAACTTGCACAAAGCAAAAAGCCCAGCTACATAGCCAGGCTTTTATTGTTAATCCCTAACGCGCAAGATCGACAGGATGGATAAATATTCTCTCACTTTCTCACTCATTGCAATGGCTTTTTGCTATGCAGCTCGACTTTCGATCAAGCCCTCTGCGTCGAGAAGTTCCTGGGCAGCCGTCAGCGCCTCGTTTACCTGGTCATCCAGTGCCTTGCGGATCGACGAACGCCACCGGTAACGGGTGGATTCTGGCTTGCCGTCGTTGTCCCAATTGGTGATGTCATACCAGGCGGCCGGCAGCACTGCGGCAGAACGTTTGCCCTCGGCACCGGCAACCTGCGGAATTGCCCAAGTCAGCACCGCGCACTCGCGGAACCGTTTCGGTGCCGGCGACCTCACCGAATTCAGCAGTTCCAGAATGGCGCCGTGCTTCCGCTCCTCGTGTGTGGAGTACTTCGCCACCAGGGCGCGCCAGTGCGCCGGGGTAAGCGCCTTGTGCAGCCGGCCAAAGACCCAGCAGTCCTGGAGCAGCGCCGCTTCCTTTCCGACGATTTCCCCCTTCTGCTTGGCGCACTGAACCTTGGGCTCGAAGTCGCAGCCGCCGGCGGAGGTGATTGTCTCGGCCGCCAAGGCTCGAACTACTGCTGAAACAACGTTGCGATAGGTCATGCTGCAGCCCTCTTGAGTTCACGGGTTTTGGCTCGGTAGTCGGCCTTGATGGCCTGCAACTGCTCGATGGTATGGCGCTGGGGATCATGAGGTCCTTCCAGCCAATCCACTTTTTCGGCACCGATGCGCCTCACCAGCTCCAGCCGGTAGTTCACGATGTCGCCCGATTTATGGTTGTTGCACGGCGCGCACTGGCGCCACACGTTCAGCGGCTCGAAGCGAAGCTCTGGGTTGCCACCGACGGTGCGGTAGTGCCCGGCGTGCCATTGGCCGTTGTGGTGCCGGCCGCAACTTACGCACGGCAGGCCGATATCCCGCTCGCGAATCCAGGCATTGAAGGCGGCCTGCGCCTCTTTCATGTGCTGGGCGCGCGACTTGATCTTCACCTTTGCCGCGCGCAGCTCCTTGCGGCCGATATCGGCCAGCGACTTGCGCGCCTTCGCCTGGTTCACATCCTTGATGGCCAGCCCGCATTTCGGACTGCACACGGCTTGGCCCAGGCGCTGCGGCGGGAAGCTGATGCCGCATGCAGGGTTCTTGCACTTCTTTGGTTTGGGTTGCTTGGCGATCATGCAGCCTCCTTGCTGAGTAGATCAGTGAAAACCACACCTTGGCCCGTGAAATAGGCGGCGATGCGGTCGGTGTAATTGATGCCCTGGGCGCGATTGAACAGGCTGGTCACCGGGAAACCGTCGGGGCCGAACAAATGGCACTCCCCCATCATGGCCAGCTTTGTTTCGTACGGCAGATGGCGCATGACGCGATACCACTCGGCCTGAAAGCCAGCATCCTCGTTCAGCAGGATCTGCACGCCGAAGTGCAGCTTGCAGTAGCGGCGGGCGTCGGCCGCGTCACCGATCTGGGTCATTTCGGCGATGCGCTTGTACATCCCGAACCACAACCGATTTTGGTCAAGCGTGCGGTCCTTGCCCGGGCGCAGGGAGACCACCACGAACTTCTTGTCTCGGTACATGGCGCTCAACTTGGTGATAGCCTCAGAGAGTTTGGCCTGGCAGTTGACGCTGATCTTGTCGGTCATTGCGCCGCCCTCTTCTCTTCCAGATCTCGGGCCTGCTTGATCAGCAGCGCCCGGCGGTTCGCCAACTCATTGGCCGCTTCAATCCGCATTTCGGTTTTTCGTTCGGTACTGGCCTTACGCATCTCCAGCATCGAGTTTTTGACCAGTTCCAGCTTCTGGCGCAGCACTGGTGCAGGCTGGGTGACGGCGCCGGTGAGTAAGCCGGCAATGGCGCGGCCATCCTCGGTGACTGGAACAATGCTCAGGTCAGCCAAGTACTTCTGGCCGTGCTCTTGGGGAATGCGTTTCAACTCCACAGCCTTGGTAACGGCCTGGATGCGGCGGTTGGCGTCGAAGCCCACCGACACGTGCCAATTGACCGCCTTCGCATCCTCACGGGCCTGGCCCACGAACCTTTGGTAGGCGTCGATGAACGCCATGCGGGCACCAATTTTGTCGCCGCCATCCAAGATGGGTTTCGCAGCGGCCAGAGCCAGTTGGATTTCATCGGTCAGCACCACGGTTTCAAATTCGTCGTTGGTCGTCATAGCGATGGCCCAGGCCTCGTCCTTGCCAGGGCGCCCATCGGAGGACTGCACCCGCTGCAGGATGTCGGCCATAGCCAGCTTGCCCTTCACTTCGAAGCGGCAGGCCTTGAGCGCAGCCTTGACGACGGGCACCGGATACGCGCAGAGGTCTTCGGCCATCATCGCGGCGGTGCCTGGATTCATTTCCTGGCCCATGGCCTCAGCTGTTGCGCAGATAGCGGCTGCAAGCCCGGCAACCTGCTGGTCATTCATTTCAAAGGTATTCATTGCGGTCACCTGCTTGGCGTTTGGCCAAAACCATCTGGGCGGCCTGCTCCGCTGCGGAGTGGTTTGCCTCAGTCCGTTCCATCTGGCGGGCAGTGGTGCCGTTGATGCGCTGCCCGGTCACCCACTGGGTGTGGTAGCTCTCGGCGTTGGCCAGCAGCTCGTTGAGGCTGTGGCACTTGCGCAGCACAGCGGCATCGCTGGTTTTCAGGAAGTGGGCAGCGACGTGGTGGGCGACATCGGCGCCGAGTCGGTCGACCAACTGTCCGAGCTGGCCGCCGACCTTGGCGTTCCACACCGGCCAGGCGCTGTAGCGTTTGCGGTAAGCCATGGCGTAGTTCGCCCAAACCTTGAAGGTTTTGCAGGTCTGGTCTTTGGGGCCCGGCATATCGGCGGGAATCTCGACACGGGGAGTATCGGTGCGGTCAACCACCAGCACCAAGCCGCGGGACTGAGCCGGCTTGCCGGTGGCGTCCTGCAAGTCCTGACTGGTGTCCTGATTGGTACCCTGATGATTGGTATCCTGATTTGTCGGAGATTTATCCGACCCTTGCTCGGATTTTTTTCCGACCTTGCTCGGAGATTTATCCGAGGTAGATCGGATATTTTTCCGACCTTTGTTTTTTGGTGGGGTCGGATATTTTTCCGACCCATCAAGCTTCTGGTTCCACTCGATGGCCTTCTCGGTAAGGCGAAAAAGCGTGATGTTCGAAGTGCTGGAAAGCTCAATCAAACCGGCCTCTTCCAGGGCCTTCAGCATGCGGTAAGCGGTGTCTGGCTTGTCTGTGAGCAGCGGCAGCTCCTCAGTGATCTTTGCCTTGCTCAGCGCGAAGAAGACCCCGTCATCGGTCTTGATTGGCTTGGTCCAGCTCGGGCAGCCGTAGACGAAGGCAAACAGCAGGGCCTGCTGAGAATTCAGCCCCCACTCCAGCGCCTTCACCTGGTTAATCGTGACGGTGTATTGCATGTCAGGCCTTCCCGACCTTAGCGGCCAATTCAAGGAAGCGATCCACGTACCAGTGAGGCTGCGTCTCGCGGGGGCATTGAGGGCTGGTGAGGTTCTTGCCGTAGGCCATGCCCTTCTCGGTCACCGACCAGAAGTCGACCATTTCCTGCTTGGAGTTTTTGCGCTGCAGGACCTTGAGGAAGCCATGGGCCTCAAGTGCAAGGTTGAAGGCGCGGGCCGTGCTGGCAATGCCATGATCTTTGATCAGCGCGGTGATTGCCTTGGTCGGCATCGAAGAGCCTCCAGCAGCATCAGGGGCGGCATCAACGGCATAGCCCGGGAGGAACTTGGCGTCCAGGCCGTTATTGGCAGCGATCTTGGCAAGCATCATCATCTTGCTGGAGTTCGCAGGCTTCAGCAGGCGGTCGAAGCATTCGAGAATCGCCAGCTCGCCGACGATCTTGGAGTTGTTCGGGCCTTGGGCGGAAAAGGAACCGGTCTTGCGAATGCTCGGCAGGACCTGGCCCACCACCCACTCTTCGAACTGCTCGGCAGCCGGAAGCTTGGACTTCATCACCAGCCGGTAGAGATCGCGTTCAGGGATGATTTGCACTGCGCGGACCTGACCTCCCATTTCGGTATGGCAGGTGCTGACCGCTTTGCAGTGGACATTGATCGCCTTCGACGTGTTGGAGTAGCCCAGGGCTTCGGCGATGTCCTTGGCGATGAACCATGGCTCCCCGTGACCGTCGTCAATTACGCGGACGGGAAAGCCGTGGAAGTCGAAAGGTGTCACTGGTTTAATCCGCGCCACGTTTTCAGATTGAGAAAAACGTGGCGCGAGATTGTTGGGGCTATTGATCGATTCTGTGTGTTGGTGCATGATTCGCTCCAGTTGTTTACCGCTGTAGAAAAAGCCACCCTCGTCCGGTGGCTTTTTTGTGCCTGTAATTCAGGCTGCCTTAACCGACGCATCCATCACGTCAAGGCTCTGCCGTACGTGATTGATCTCCTGGCGGATCAGGCTCTTTTCGAAAGTGCTGACGTGGTTGTCGTCCAGTGCTTCGTGCACTGCGATCGTCAGGTCGGCGACTTCCTTGCCCACGTTGATCAGTGACTTGGTGAGCGCTTGCGGCTCCGGCGCTGACTTCGATACCAGGTCAAAGCCGAACTCATTGGCCAGAGCCAGCAACGGGCGCATATCGCCGGTGTGCAGCAAGATCCCGAACAGATGCTCCACGGTCAGGTGGTGAGCCTCGTTGTCCGGGTTCGCACGCTGAAGCAGGCCAACGTGTGGAACACCCATCTTTGCCGCCAGTACCTTTGCCTCGTTATCCAGAACAGCGCTCTGGCAAGCCCGCAGAAAATCTTCCATTCGTAAAACCTCAAATTTGTTTCCGTGGCGCCCTGCCAGTGGGTGGGCGAAACTTTGTTCATGGATCGAAGGACAGGGGTATCAAGCGGCGCCGCGCAGGACTTTGTGGGCGAGGTCGAGAAGATCCGGTCGCAAACCAGCGATGGTGATCTCTCCACCTGATGCGTCCTGAAGGCGTTCTGCCAGGTCAGCCGAGGCCTTTCGGTGGCCGCCCGCCAACTGCCACAGATGCCCTACCGTCGTCTTGGCAGCGGCAGCCACTGACTGGCGCCGTTCGTTTGAAGCGCTGGCGAGCCAGTCACGCAGATGGTCATTCATGGGATCTCTCCTTAAACATGGGAGAAATTTAGCTTATGGCTAATATCGTAGCAAGGAATATTTAGCCTTGAGCACATTTAGCATTGAGCTAAACGCTGGCATTCTTGCCCGCATGGATATTTATGCGATTCGTAAACAGCAACTGATCAGCCTCATAGGAAACCAGCGAAAAGGCGCGTGCGCCGAGCGCTGGGGAATGGCACCTGCGCACCTCAGTCAGATCCTGTCGGACAAGACTGCGAAGAATCTGGGGGACGATGTTGCCCGACGAATCGAGGCTATCGAGAAATTGCCCAGGGGTTGGTTCGACTCCATCTCGACTGACGAGTCGAATGCTCTAGTTGGTGACTACACCGAAGGCGCTTCGACGGGCGAAGCCTTGACGCAGACTGCATCCGACCAGGTCAGGCAAATGCTTTCGAAGGTCAGAGGCTTGTCGAGTGCCGCTCGGGACCGGATCATCGCGGCAGCTGACGAGACGAGCAACGTCATAACCGTCGACTTCTCCCGCCCCGGCCAGGTAGGCGACGAGGTGTGGATTGCGCACTATGACGTCCGCGGAGCGATGGGCGACGGACAGGTGCCGCACGACTACCCGGAAACCTTTCAAGATGTACGGGTCAGCCCTAGTCACCTCCGTGAGCTGGGTGTCCAGTTCAAAGACCACTTCCATCTCAAGATGATCAGCGGCCAAGGTGAATCGATGGCTCCGACCATCAAGAGCCGTGATCCGCTATTGATCGACGTGACCATCAGGGAGTTCACGGGCGACGGCATTTACGCACTCACCTGGCAAAACCACTTCTATATAAAGCGCCTTCAGGTGCTGGACGAAGATAATTTCGAGATGCTGTCGGACAACCCATTACACGGGCCGCGCACGATAAGGAAGGATGACACGTACATACAGGGACGCATCCTATTCGTTTGGAATGGACAACCGGTCTAACGCCATGCCACTCACCAAGCCAAACCAGCAGCTGCGCCGCGACCTTAAAGAGGCTGCGGCCCTGCTCAAGTGGTCAGGCGTCGATCTGTTTGTCTTTGCCAAGCGTCTTCTGGCAGCAGGGGACGAGCAAGGCGCTAACGATCTGATGAAGATCGCGCTGAGCTTTCAGGATGTAGAGGATAGGCTGGCGGGTTATGCGGATGAAGTGAAGAGCAGTCGCATAACGAGAGCTGCGGAGTAACGCAGATGTATCAGCGGCGAACACAAGCATTCTGGAGCAAGGCAGGGTATTACGCCCTACTGACTCTCTTGGCGGTAGTGGACGTCTTCACGGGCGGGGGCTGGCTTGGCGGGTCAGTTGATCGCAAGCGAGTATTCAGCCCTGGATTTGTTGCACTCTGTGTGCTGGTGGCGGTGTTCGAACTGATGGTACTGAGCCACTTCTATGGTGCACGCGGATGAGGTGAAGGCGGGAAGGATTGTGCGGGGGAAAGGCTGAGCAAGTGGTGCATCTCTGATTTATGGGGGGCGCCAGCTTGACGCCCGGTATGTGAACTATGCGTCAATCAGCAGTTCGTCGTATTCGCCGGCCGCTAAAGCGTCTTCGTCATACTCGTAACCAAGCGACTCGATTTTTAGGCGTTTTTTATACAGCCCAAGCTCCTGTCGAGCGTGGCTCACAGCCTCTTCCTTAATGTAATCTTCGTACCCGCTGAACACGGGATAGTCGTTGAATATGAGTAGAGCATCTAGCTTTCCATGCAGCGACGCCATAGTCATTGGGCGCTTAGTGAGAGCGGTGCTTTCGGCGTATAGCATGAACTGCTCAGAGAGCAAATGAAGCCGATAAAGCTCTTCGTTATTCAGGTAGTTTTTACCGGTCTTTGCTTCTTCCAGCGTTGGCGATGTACCTTTTATGGCTTGCATGCCCATATTTTGAGACTTATGGTTTGCGCGATCGAGGATCAGCTTTGAGCTGGTCATGCCAGTGACTGCGTGATGAAACTTGTCCTGCAGCAGGGCATAGAAGCTTCTGACCTCCTTCGAGAGAGGGTCGTAATCTGAAGCGCAAATCCTGAAACATTCTCGGACCTTCGCATAAACCTGTTTTTCTTCAGATCGAAGCGCTCGAACCGCGGCGGCCAGCTTGTTTAGCTTTTCGGGAGACTCGCGGAGAGCCTTCTCGTTGATTACGTAGCCTTGTTCGATGTATGCCTTGAGGGTCTGAGTCGCCCACTGCCGAAACTTTACGGCCCTCTTAGCATTCACCCGATAGCCGACCGAGAGGATCATATCGAGGCTGTAGTGTGCTACGTCGGGGCGGATAACTTCGCGACCACCTTCAATTTGAACTGAGGCAAATTTTGCCTTAGTTGCCGTTTTCTCTAGCTCATCATCGGAGTAGATATTTCGAATGTGCTTTCGAGCATTTGATACGTCCACACCAAACAGGTCAGCTATGTTTTGACTGGTAGCCCAAATTGATTGGTCATCAGATTCGAAGCGGAGGCTTACCTCAGTATCCTCATCACTAAAAAACACTGTGCTCTCTGAGGTTTCAGTCCCGCCATTACCTCCCAGCTCCATTGACATAACACGCTCCGCTTGTGGGTTGCTCGATTCGGCAAGGAGCTATTTTGCCATCAATTGATTGAGCACATACAGCCCAGCGCCGGGCTTCTTGTTTCTGGTAGCTTGCAGTTCAGTCGCCGCTCTTCTTTTTGACCTGGATTGACTCACATCACCAACACGGCGGCATAATGCCATGCGAATTCGCTACGGAGATTCGGGTTATGAAAAATGTAATCTCGTGCACAATCCTAGCAATGCCGCCGATAATAGCGATCGCTGCATTTTCCCTGGAGAGCCGCTACACATACGGTATTCAGGATCGCGGCCTCGCCAAGCACCGGAAAAAGCTCCGAATGATCGGGAGAGTTGCGGTAGGGGTCAGTGTATTGGTGCTCGCGTTTATGCTCATATCTCTGCTTAAGCATCATCGATAGGCTGCCTGGCACGGGCTTCTCGCGTCTACCTGTCGGCACGCCACCATTGAGCAGGCTGAAGGATCGGCGCCCTGGGGTTACAGAGAGTCCGCCCCGTGCGGGCTTTTTGTTGCCCGCTAAAACCTCAGCTCCTGGAAGGTGCCGTTTTCATTGTGGACTCTCACGGACGCTGCCGCTCCTGCGATAAAGGGAGTCGCCAGCGCTACCAACCCGTCCTTGGTCGATGCTGCAGCAAGTGGCTTAACTGAGCCAGTCCGAAACAAGCCCCAGCCATCTTTGGTTTTCATTATTCTGTACGAGTTCATGAGCGTATCCATCACTTGACCTTCGTAAGCGTAGTCGAAGTACGCCCCATGCCTCCCTCCTCGCCAATGGTGGCTGTACGCCACGGATGGTAAAGTGCTGGCTCAATTATGGGAGGGATCCGATGAAAGGATTTGGGACGTTCGCGCTGATCATAGGCGTCTGCTGGCTAATCTTCGCGCTGAGTATGGATGTCTCCGTGCCGACTGGCGTCGGCGGCAGAGTGAATAACCTGGGGCTCATGGCTGACCGCCAGATCCATACCATTGTTGGCGGAGTGATTGCGCTCGCCGGGTTGCTCATGGTTTTGTTGGGTGGTAAAGGCTCCCCTACTGCCGCCCAGGTAGAGAAAGATACTCGCCCCTGCCCAATGTGCGCCGAGAGCATCAAGACTGCTGCGGTCAAGTGCAAGCACTGCGGTGCAGACGTCGAGCCAGTAGCCGCCCCGCGCCTTAAAAATGGATGGGTTGCATCAACTGCCTGCCGTGACGAAGAAGAACAGCAGCGAACCATTGCGGCAATTGCCAGCACAGGACTTCCGGTTGTTCCAATGGCTGGCCTGGCAGTGGGTGCCGGCCCATTTGAAACCAAGGAAGAGGCAAAGCAAGCCCTGGTCACGATGCGCGACGGCCCCAGACTGTTCAGTGAGATCGTCTACAGGGATTCAGTAAGCGGGAAGTACTCGCCCATTAATGACTGAATAACCATTCTTAAGTGAGCCCGCAAAGCGCGGGCTTTTTTATGCGCGTCAGAATGGCGCCGCCTCTTCTTCCGGTTCAAACTCGACCTCTCCCCTTCCCTTTGACTCGACTTCCTGCTGCTCCCACCTAACCGTCACGCTGCCATCGTCATTGAGCGTCAGCTCGAGTTCGTCGGTATCAGCGATCACGCTCAGCACCTCCTCCCACTCCCGATCCCCATCCGTGTCCAGGCGATGAATCGTCACCCAGCGCTGCGTCTGTGCCACGGGGTGATTGATCATCGATGAGACGCGCAGCGCGAGGCGCTCCATGCCGCTCATTTCCTGCTGTGCTGCCAGTGCCGTCTGCTTCTTTGCCATGAAATTCCCTCCCGATTAAATGCTGTACATCCATACAGCTAATGGAAAAATCATAGCTCACTGCTAACTGACGCGTAAAGCGTTTATGGACCTCAGGCATCGGCTCAGCGAGACCTGGCGGATCGCGATAATTTCGCCCATCGCTAAATATTTAGCTTGGAGCTATTGACGATATTTTAGCTTGAGGCTAAATTAACTCCATCGCAGCGACACACAGCCACTGCGAAGGGCCTCAGGGCCTGACCAGTTCTTTAGTCACACAGCTTCACCCTTGCCGGATCACCACCGGCCCAGATTCAAAGGCAGCGATGAACCGGCCTCAACGGTTCAGAGGGTTGGCAACTGACCCGGGCGTGCAGCGTAAAGCGCCAAGAACAGTTATCCAGCGGGAGAACAAGCCGAAAGGCCCGCGGCTGGAAGAACAATTGATTCAATCCGGTGACCGACGCCAGTAGCGGGTCACGGTGGAAAGCATCACTGAGCAGCCTTCTCGCGAGGGCTGCTTGGGATGACAACCAAGAGGAATTCACCATGGCTATTCGTAACGACAAAGGTCAGTTCGTCAGCACCCAGCAAGCGCTCGCCGCGGACCTTCAAGGCTTCATTGATGACTGGACGCACTGGGCCAAGCAAGCGCTGCGCGGCGGTGACAAGACTGAAGCCGCTCGCTGCATGGCCGAGGTTCGCGACTGCCGCCAGAAGCTGATCGCGTTGACTGCATGACGGACCTTTTCACTTCTGCCACCGCATCGGTGGCAGCGGGAAAACAACCCATCAAGCACGGAGCCTCAAATGAGCGAACAAACCCTTCAAGCGCTGCTTGCCGAGCGCGTCACTGCATACGCCCAGTCAGACCGCCCGCGCGAGCTGATCGACGAGGGTATCGAGAAGCTGTTCAAAGAAGTTGTTAGCGACACCTTCCGCTCCTATGGCGATTTCGGCGGAGCCATCAAGGAGGCTGTCAAGGCTGCGTTGCCGGCCAACGTCTCCGACGTGTTCGACCTTCAGCGTTACAACGCAGTAGTGGCGAATGCGCTTCGTCAGCGGTGGGAAGCGGCTGGCCTGGGCGCAATCATCTTGGAGCAGGCGGACAAGTCGATCACTGAGGTGCTTACCGGCGATGGCCTGATAGCTGGCGAGGTATCGCTGAAGGCCCTGCTCGACGAATTCATCGAGCATCACAAGGACAGCGCAGCAGAAGGCCAATGGGAGCGTCCGGAAATCCGTATTGAGGAAGGAGACGGCAGCTACTCACACAAAACACTTCACATCTACTTCGATCCGGAGCCAGAAGGCAGTTACCGGAGCAGCCACTACTCGTCATCCTCACGCAGCAACTACAGCCTGAAACATGCTCTGCACGTGAGCATCAAAGGCGAACGTGAAACCGGCGATCGCTGGAAACCAACCATCGCCTTTGGCGAGGTCTACAGCGCAAAGCTGGATGACAAAAAGCTAGCCATTAACATGCAGGTTTATTCGAAGTGGGAGCGCATGTTGGCAGCCCTGTACTTCGGCAACGCAATGCTTTTGATCGATTGCGATACGGATGACCTGAGCTACGGAATTTACGACTGAACAACCAGCGCCAAACGTGAGCCTCACGTTAACTGCCCGATCCTCTCTATGAGAGCGCATCGGACTGCTCTCCACCTTTCACGGCAGGCTTGAGACTGTTCAAGAACCTCCACCGGAAGCCTGAGAGCAGTCCGATGCGTACGAAGGCGCGGCCTAGCCGCTTAAACGCATCAGATCGCAGGAGAGTCAGCAAGCCTAGCATCGTGATTTCGGGTATTGACCAGCAACCATATCGAGCTGATCAAACAAAGAATTATGACGGCAATAGAAGCGGGCAAATGAAACTGATGCGCGCCAGCCAGAGCGAGTCCGGCATGGATAACGAATGTCAGCGTACCTAAACCAGCGCAGATCTTGGCAAAGAACGACGCGCGACTCGTGCCCAGTAAAACATGCCGATACCCAATCATTAACACGGGTATGACTAAGGCATTGAAGAGCAGAAAGCCTTGAACACCACCGGGCAAGAAAAACAACTCCCACTCGCGCCAAAAGGCAGCATCTATCTGATGAAGGACCAGTAAAAGCATCGTCAAAAAGTAGCTTCTTTCCATTTAAGCAGCCCCATAGGGAAAGTAATGATCATCCATGTATGCAGCGCTTGGATGATATTAGCTGCCAAGACAAAACGCTAATGCCCCTGTGCGCCTCTACCCGTCAGCACTCCTCCCCGCGCCCATCGGCAACCAGC
>NZ_MDDR01000053.1 GCF_001870435.1 Pseudomonas costantinii
ACCGTCAGCACCACCATCACCAAGACCGACGGCGGTAACTTCGAGAAGTTGGTAACAAATCCTGATGCAGCTAAAACTGTCATCACCGACTCGATCGACACCACCACCGTTACTCTGACCGCTGATAAAACCGTGGTTGAAGGCGGTGACATCACCTACACCGCGACCTTGACTAACAAGGCGCAAACCGACGTCACCGTGACCCTCTCGAATGGTCAGACGATCACCATCAAGGCCGATCAACTGACTGGTACGGCGGTGTTCCACACCCCAGCCAACGACGTCTACAACAACGGTTCGACCGTCAGCACCACCATCACCAAGACCGACGGCGGTAACTTCGAGAAGTTGGTGACAAATCCTGATGCGGCTAAAACTGTCATCACCGACTCGATCGATACCACCACCATCACTCTGACCGCTGACAAAACCGTGGTTGAAGGCGGTGACATCACCTACACCGCGACCTTGACTAACAAGGCGCAAACCGACGTCACCGTAACGTTGAGCAACGGCCAAACCATCACCATCAAGGCCGATCAACTGACTGGCACGGCGGTGTTCCACACCCCGGCCAACGACGTCTACAACAACGGTTCGACCGTCAGCACTACGATTACGAAGGCTGAAGGCGGTAACTTCGAGAAGCTGGTAACGAACCCTGA
>NZ_MDDR01000054.1 GCF_001870435.1 Pseudomonas costantinii
CTGACTAACCCGTCGCAAACTGCGGTAACCGTGACGTTGAGCAACGGCCAAACCATCACCATCAAAGCCGGTGAGTCCGTCGGCACGGCGGTGTTCCACACCCCGGCTAACGACGTCTACAACAACGGTTCGACCGTCAGCACCACCATCACCAAGACCGAAGGCGGTAACTTCGAGAAGTTGGTGACGAATCCTGATGCGGCTAAAACTGTCATCACCGATTCGATCGATACCACCACCGTTACCCTGACCGCGGATAAAACCGTGGTTGAAGGTGGCGACATCACCTACACCGCCACGCTGACCAACCCGTCGCAAACTGCGGTTACCGTGACACTCTCGAATGGTCAGACCATCACCATCAAAGCCGGTGAGTCCGTCGGCACGGCGGTGTTCCACACCCCGGCCAACGACGTCTACAACAACGGTTCGACCGTCAGCACTACGATTACGAAGGCTGAAGGCGGTAACTTCGAGAAGCTGGTAACGAACCCTGATGCGGCTAAAACTGCCATCACCGATTCGATCGATACCACCACCGTTACCCTGACCGCTGACAAAACAGTGGTTGAAGGTGGTGACATCACCTACACCGCGACCTTGACTAACAAGGCGCAAACCGACGTCACCGTGACCCTTTCGAATGGTCAGACGATCACCATTAAGGCCGATCAACTGACTGGCACGGCGGTGTTCCACACCCCGGCCAACGACGTTTACAACAACGGTTCGACCGTCAGCACCACCATCACCAAGACCGACGGCGGTAACTTCGAGAA
>NZ_MDDR01000055.1 GCF_001870435.1 Pseudomonas costantinii
GTCATCACCGACTCGATCGATACCACCACCGTTACTCTGACCGCGGATAAAACCGTGGTTGAAGGTGGCGACATCACGTACACCGCCACGCTGACTAACCCGTCGCAAACTGCGGTTACCGTGACACTCTCGAATGGTCAGACCATCACCATCAAAGCCGGTGAGTCCGTCGGCACGGCGGTGTTCCACACCCCGGCCAACGACGTCTACAACAACGGTTCGACCATCAGCACCACCATTACCAAGACCGACGGCGGTAACTTCGAGAAGTTGGTAACGAATCCTGATGCGGCTAAAACTGTCATCACCGATTCGATCGATACCACCACCGTTACTCTGACCGCTGATAAAACAGTGGTTGAAGGTGGCGACATCACCTACACCGCCACGCTGACCAACCCGTCGCAAACTGCGGTTACCGTGACACTCTCGAATGGTCAGACCATCACCATCAAAGCCGGTGAGTCCGTCGGCACGGCGGTGTTCCACACCCCGGCCAACGACGTCTACAACAACGGTTCGACCGTCAGCACCACCATCACCAAGACCGACGGCGGTAACTTCGAGAAGTTGGTGACAAATCCTGATGCGGCTAAAACTGTCATCACCGACTCGATCGACACCACCACCGTTACCCTGACCGCTGACAAAACCGTGGTTGAAGGTGGAGACATCACGTACACCGCCACGCTGACCAACCCGTCGCAAACTGCGGTTACCGTGACACTCTCGAACGGTCAGACCATCACCATCAAAGCCGGTGAATCCGTCGGCACGGCGGTGTTCCACACCCCGGCCAACGACGTTTACAACAACGGTTCGACCGTCAGCACCACCATCACCAAGACCGATGGCGGTAACTTCGAGAAGTTGGTGACGAATCCTGATGCAGCTAAAACTGTTATCACCGACTCGATCGACACCACCACCGTTACCCTGACCGCGGATAAAACCGTGGTTGAAGGTGGCGACATCACGTACACCGCCACGCTGACTAACCCGTCGCAAACTGCGGTAACCGTGACGTTGAGCAACGGCCAAACCATCACCAT
>NZ_MDDR01000056.1:0-20000 GCF_001870435.1 Pseudomonas costantinii
TCGACCGTCAGCACCACCATCACCAAGACCGACGGCGGTAACTTCGAGAAGTTGGTGACAAATCCTGATGCAGCTAAAACTGTTATCACCGACTCGATCGACACCACCACCGTTACCCTGACCGCTGACAAAACAGTGGTTGAAGGTGGTGACATCACCTACACCGCGACCTTGACCAACAAGGCGCAAACTGACGTCACCGTAACGTTGAGCAACGGTCAGACGATCACCATTAAGGCCGATCAGCTCACCGGCACGGCGGTGTTCCACACCCCGGCCAACGACGTCTACAACAACGGTTCCACCGTCAGCACCACCATCACCAAGACCGAAGGCGGTAACTTCGAGAAGTTGGTGACGAATCCTGATGCGGCTAAAACTGTCATCACCGATTCGATCGACACCACCACCGTCACCCTGACCGCTGACAAAACAGTGGTTGAAGGCGGGGACATCACCTACACCGCGACCCTGACCAACAAGGCGCAAACCGACGTCACCGTAACCCTCTCGAATGGTCAGACGATCACCATTAAGGCCGATCAGCTCACCGGCACGGCGGTGTTCCACACCCCGGCCAACGACGTTTACAACAACGGTTCGACCGTCAGCACCACCATCACCAAGACCGACGGCGGTAACTTCGAGAAGTTGGTGACAAATCCTGATGCAGCTAAAACTGTTATCACCGACTCGATCGACACCACCACCGTTACACTGACCGCGGATAAAACCGTGGTTGAAGGTGGCGACATCACGTACACCGCCACGCTGACTAACCCGTCGCAAACTGCGGTAACCGTGACGTTGAGCAACGGCCAAACCATCACCATCAAAGCCGGTGAGTCCGTCGGCACGGCGGTGTTCCACACCCCGGCTAACGACGTTTACAACAACGGTTCGACCATCAGCACTACGATTACGAAGGCTGAAGGCGGTAACTTCGAGAAGCTGGTAACGAATCCTGATGCGGCTAAAACTGTCATCACCGACTCGATCGATACCACCACCGTTACTCTGACCGCTGATAAAACAGTGGTTGAAGGCGGGGACATCACCTACACCGCGACCCTGACCAACAAGGCGCAAACCGACGTCACCGTAACGTTGAGCAACGGCCAAACCATCACCATCAAGGCCGATCAACTGACTGGTACGGCGGTGTTCCACACCCCGGCCAACGACGTCTACAACAACGGTTCCACCGTCAGCACCACCATTACCAAGACCGACGGCGGTAACTTCGAGAAGTTGGTGACAAATCCTGATGCGGCTAAAACTGTCATCACCGATTCGATCGATACCACCACCATCACTCTGACCGCTGACAAAACAGTGGTTGAAGGTGGTGACATCACCTACACCGCGACCTTGACCAACAAGGCGCAAACCGACGTCACCGTAACGTTGAGCAACGGCCAAACCATCACCATCAAGGCCGATCAACTGACTGGCACGGCGGTGTTCCACACCCCGGCCAACGACGTTTACAACAACGGTTCGACCGTCAGCACCACCATCACCAAGACCGACGGCGGTAACTTCGAGAAGCTGGTGACAAATCCTGATGCGGCTAAAACTGTCATCACCGATTCGATCGACACCACCACCATCAGCATCAACGGCGATGCATCGGTGACTGAAGGTGGCACCGCGCATTACACCCTGACCCTGAGCAACCCGGCGCAAACCGATGTGACCGTGACGCTCAAGTACAGTGGCACTGCCACCGACGGTTCGGACTTCACTGGCGTGTACACCGTGAAAATCCCGGCCGGCGCCAGCAGCGTGCCGTTTGATATCCGCACGATTGACGACACGATCACCGAGCCTACGGAAAATATAGTCATCACCATCGACAAGGCCACGGGCGGCAACTTCGAGAGCCTGGTGGTTGGCAAAGGCAGCGTCAGCACCAATATCATCGACAACGATGCGCCACCGGTCATCGACCTGGATGTCAACAATTCCAGCGGCGCCACCGGCGCCGACTACAAGACAACCTTCACCGAAGGCACGGCCGGCCCAGGTGTGTCGATCTCCGACACCGATATCAATATCACCGACCCGGACAGCACGATGCTGACCGGCGCGACGGTCACGCTGACCAACGCGCAGACCGGTGATGCACTGAACCTGGGCAACAGCGTGAATGGCATCACCGTCAGCACCAACAACCAGACGGGCACCATCACCCTGACGTTGTCGGGCAGCGCGACGCTGGCTGATTACATGCAGCGCATCCAGAACATCACGTTTACCAACAACAGCCACGACCCAAGCACCACGCCGCGGACCATTACCGTGACCGTGACCGATGGAGGCAACTACTCCAACGTGGCCACCACCACCGTCAACGTGGTGGCGGTCAACGACGCGCCAGTAGCCACCGGCAGCGCTGTGACCGGCACCGAAGACACGCCGCTGGCCCTGACCTGGGCCAACTTCGGCGTGACCGATGTGGATTCGCCACAAAGCAGCCTCGGCGTGAAAATCACCGACCTGCCGGTAGCCGGCAAGCTGCAATACCTCGCGGCGGATGGCGTGACATGGGCCAACGTGACCAGCGGCCAGACCTTCACCAAAGCCCAGATCGATGGCGGCCAATTGCGCTTCATGCCGAACGCCAACGAATCCGGCGCAGACGGTTACGGCGGCACAGGCATTGGCAACAAGCAGGCGGATTATGCGCAGTTCAAGTTCCAGCCTACCGATGGCAAGGACCTGGGCACCAGCGCTACGGTGAAAGTCGACATCACCCCGGTGGCCGACGCACCGACCCTGAGTGTGGCCGACAACAACGTCAGTTCGGTCGGCTTGATCAAGCAAAGCTGGAACAGCCTGTCCGGCATTGGTACCAACGGCAACGGCGCTGCGCCGGACGTGCTGAAGAAAGTCATTGATAGCGCCGGCACGCCGAGCAGCACCACCACCGTAACCAATGTCGAGTCCACCGCGAACGTTAGCGGTGGCGCAGGTTCGAAGACCTCCGGCCTGATCTACATGGAAGCCGGCAAGACCTATACCTTCAGCGGCACCGGCGATGACAGCTTGGTGGTCAACATCGGCGGCAAAGACGTGGCCAGTGCGCTGTGGGGCACCAACAGCGGCAAGTTCAGCGGCTCGATCACCCCAACGGTGAGCGGCTACTACAGCCTCGAGATCTACCATGCCAACCAGTCCGGCCCTGGCAGCTATGACGTCAACGTGTCGATCAACGGTGGCGCGGTCCAGGACCTGAGCACCAGCGGCGTGCCGCTGTATACCGGCATTACTGACCTGACCAACGCCGGCGTGACGGTGTCCGATCTGCATGGCAGCAATGGCGACGGCTACTACGTGGGCTACAAGCTCAACGAAGGCCAGGAAAACGGCACCGTGAAGCTGTCCAAAGTCACCACGGCACTGACCGACACCGACGGTTCGGAAACCCTGAGCGTGAAGATCAGCGGTGTACCGGCAGGCTCCGTACTCACCGATGCCTCCGGGCACACCTTCACCGCGACTAAAGCCGTGGGCGAAGTGAACGTTACCAATTGGGACCTGAGCACCCTGACCATCAAGCCGCCGACCTACTACAGCGGCCAGTTCAACCTGACGGTCACCTCGACCTCCACCGAAAGCCTCGGCGGTTCGGCGATCACCACCGCGCAATTGCCGGTCACGGTGTACCCGGCGACCTACAACGCGGTAACGGGCACTTCGGGCAGCGACGCGATCACCGGCACCGATGGCAACGATATCGTCGTAGCCGACATCGGCGGCCTGAACGTAGTGCAGGGTAAGAACTACAACATTGCGTTTATGGTGGACAGCTCCGGCAGTATGAGTACCGACTCGGTCAACGCGGCGAAGGCTTCGCTGACCTCGGTGTTCAACTCGCTGAAAAACAGCCTGGGCGCCAACACGTCAGGCACCGTGAATATCTTCCTGGCAGACTTCGATACCCAGGTGAACAAGTCGGTCGCGATCAACCTCAACGATCCAAACGCCCTGGTCTTGCTCAAGGCGGTACTGGATTCGATGGTGTCGGGTGGCGGCACCAACTACGAAGACGTGTTCAAGGCCACGGCCAACTTCTTCCAAAGCGGGCTGGCCACCGGCAACACCGGTGCTACCAACCTGACCTACTTCATCACCGACGGTAAGCCGACGTACTACCAGAGCGGCGAGCAGACCAACCCGTTGGTGACGGACTTCTACAACAGCAACGTCACTGATGGCCGACTGGACGACTACGTCAACGCTAACAACTATGTGCTGGGTAACACGTTCAGCATCAACGTCAATGGCACCAACCTGCAGTTGATTGACAACCAGGGCCAGGTGCACCAGTGGGTACAGAACCGCAGTGGCAGCTGGTATGACAATGGCGTGATCGGAACCGTGCACGCCCAGGGTGACGGGACGTTTGAAGTCTCTTACCTCAACGGTACTGGCTACAGCACCGACACGGCGACCACCAACAACGCCAGCAGCGGTTTTGCGCTGCTCAAAGGCTTGTCGGCGGTAGAAGCCATCGGCATCAACGGTGACGTCAGCCTCAGTGACCTGAAGCCTTACGACAGCGATGGCGTACCGCAGAGCAATATCGATCCGAAGGACCTGGCCAACGCTATCCTCGGTCACACCGAAGCGACCCTGCCAGGCGCCGACACCATCAACGGTGGCGACGGCAACGACATCCTCTTCGGCGACTTGGTGAGCTTCAGCGGGATTACCGGTGAGGGTTACAACGCGCTGCAGGCCTTTGTGGCACAGAAAACCGGTGTGGCTGTTACTGCCGTGACCGCCTCTAATGTGCACCAGTATGTGACCGAGCACTACGCTGACTTCGACGTGTCCGGCGCCAAAGATGGCAACGACACGCTACTGGGCGGCGCGGGTGATGACATCCTGTTCGGCCAGGGCGGCAACGACACACTGGACGGCGGCAAAGGCAATGACATCCTGCTGGGCGGCACCGGTAACGACACGTTGATCGGTGGTCCGGGCAACGACATCCTGATCGGCGGTTCGGGTGCCGACACCTTCGTGTGGAAATCCGGTGACACAGGCAACGACGTGATCAAGGACTTCAAGGCATCGGAAGGTGATCGGATCGATCTTCGGGATCTGTTGAAAGGTGAGACGGACAGCACCATCGACAACTACCTCAAGATCACCACGGTAGACGGCGTGTCGACCCTGCAAGTCAGCAGTGAAGGCAAGCTCAACGCCGCCGGCGGCCTGGCCAATGCCGATGTGACGATCAAGCTGGAAGGCAACGATTGGTCCCACACCAGCATCAACTCGCTGATCAGTGGTGCCGACCCGACCATCAAGATCGATCACACCGCCTAAGACGCGATAAATCGGCCGCCCTCAGGGCGGCCGATTTATTTGGGTGACAGGTTACTGGCCCTGATGCAGGGTTGCATCGCATACTCGCGCCTATAAACACACCGCTGACCTATGCTGGTGACGGCGTGTGGCTCATTTCCAAGGGGTTCTTATGTTTTACGTGCAACGTGATGCACAGGGCGTGCTGAGTCGTGTGGAAGCAGCCGCCTTCGCCGAGTCAACCGAAACTCTGCCGGCCGATCATCATGAGATCCAGGCCTGGTACGCCAACGAAGTGGTGGAAACCAGCCTGGCACAGCTCAAGCAGAGTGACTTGGAGATGATCCGGGTACTGGACGACTTGATCCAGGTGCTGACCCGTAAGGGGTTGATCAGCGTGACGGACTTGCCACCTGCCGCCCAGGCCAAGTTGCTGGACCGCAACCAGGCACGGGAAGCGTTGGGTGGCCTGAGCCACCTGATCAATGATGAAGAGACTGGGTTGATCTGATTAGCGCTACTGTAGGCGCGCGCTTTCTGTGGCGAGCGGGCTTGTCCCGCGTTGGGCTGCGAAGCAGCCCCAATAGAGAGGAATGCGGTGAGTCAGGCACTCCTCAGCGCCTGGTTTTGGGGCTGCTGCGCAGCCCAACGCGGGACAAGCCCGTTCGCCACAACAGCCCGCCCCCACACTTTAATCTGCGAAGTCAGTGAATTATTTCCACGGCGCGGGCTCACCAAATAGCTGACCCTGCACGCCAAAAATGCCCATCTCGCGAATCACCTTCAGCTCACCCTCGGTCTCCACACGCTCGGCAATCAACGGCAAGTCGATGCTATGGGCCGCGCGCTGAATGGCCTCGATAAACAGGCGTTTGTCGCTTTCCTGATCAATGGCGCGGATGTAGCTGCCGTCGATCTTCAGGTACGCCAGGCCCAGGCGCGCCAAATTGCCGATCATGCTGAATCGCCCACCAAAACGTTGGAGGCTGAGGGAGAACCCCAACTCGCGCAGGCGGTGGGTCAACTGCTCCAGCAGGGCTTGCTCCGGCAATTGTTCTTCGCCGATTTCCAGGGTCAGGCGCGGGCCCAGGCTGCTGTGCTGGCGTAGCAACTCAAAAATTCGATTCAGCGTCTGGGCGTCCTGCAAGGTCGCGGCCGACAGGTTCAACGCAAGGCTATGGCTGTGGCTAACCATCTGCTTGAGCACTTGCTCCAGCATCAAGCGGTCCAAACGTGCCGTCCAACCGAAGCGTTCAAGCCAAGGCAGGAAGCGCCCGGCGGGTATCGTGTGTCCATCCTCATCCTGCAAGCGCGACAGCACTTTGTAGTGCAAGACCAATTGCGGGTCTGCGCTTGCGACTACCGGTTGGAAGTACAGTTGGAAGCGCTGTTGGGTCAGGGCCTGGTCCAGCAGCGTGTGCCAAGCATGGTGATCGTCGCCGACGCTGGCGGCGGCGCTGCGGTCGAGGCACACCCAAGTGGTGTCACCCTGCCCTTCGGCTTGGGCCAAAGCTTGGTCAGCCAAGGTCAACAGCGCCTGGGGGGAGTCGCCATGGTTAAACGGCGCCAGGCCGATATAGGCGACCGGCGTGACGTCACTGGCCCCAGTGGCCTGCAGACTGAGCAAGGTGCTTTCGAGGTTCTGCGCCAATTGCAGCGCTTCTTCGCGCATCAATCCCGGCGCCAGCACCGCGAACTCCCCGCCGCGAATACGGGTGACGAGGTTCTGGGTTTCCGGGTAGGGCTCGCACTGGCGCAGCAGTTGTTCGCCGACCGCTTGCAGCAACTGGTCGGTACGCTGGCCACCCAGGCGCTGGTTGAGGCCTGCCAGATCCTTGACCCGCAACACCAGCAGGTAGCCGGAATTGGTTTCCTCCGGGTTACTGACACGGGCATTGAGTTGCATCTCGAAGTAACGGCGGTTGGCGAGGCCGGTGAGGTTGTCTTGGTAGGATTCGGTGCGCAGTTTTTCGCTGCGCTCAGCCTGCTCCTGGAACAGGGCCTTGAGTTTTTCCACCATCTGGTTCATGGCCTGCACTACACGCCGCAGTTCCGGCGTACGTGGCAGATCAGGCAGGCTGAGGAATTCCCGGCGGGCGATAGCGTGGGATTGCTTGACCATGTAGTCCAACGGTTTCAATTGCCGGCGCAGCAACAGCGCCCCGAGTACCGCACTCACCGCACCGCACAACAACAGCCACCCTAGGCTGCCCAAGGCGCTTTGCCAGAGTTTGGCCAGAGCGAACATCGGATGGCTGACCACTTCCACGCGCGCTGCCTGCTCCCAGCCGCGATTGACTAACGCGTCACCACCGGCCGGCTCCAGGCCGATCAGCTTTACGAACCAGTTGGGCACACCGTTGTTATCAGGAATACCGGTGCGCTCGACGATGGTTTTGTCAGTGGCCAAGTCCACCACGCGGATGCTGGCGTAATAGCCACTGTCGAAAATCGAGCTGACCAGCAACTCCACCATGGCCGGGTCGTCGATATTGGGCGTCAGCGAAAGCGCCAGCGCCGTCGCCGCATCCTGTGCATGCGAGCGCAACTGGTTAACGTATTGCGTGCGCGAGCTTTCCAGACTGACCATGAAGCTGCCGCTGAAGGCGACGACGAGGAACAGACAGATTGCGATCAATAGTTGTTTGAACAGAGACATCCGATCAGTTACTCCTAGTTGGCAGGCTCGGCCGGGAAGCCTTCCGCACGCATTTTTCTCAACACATCCTGCCAACGCGACAAGCGTTTGGTATCACCGACTTTCTTGTTGCCCTTGGCGCCGGGCAGGTACAAACCTTCGGCATTGAATGAATACACCGGGACCAGGTCGGTACGGCGGGTTGCCGGCAGGATTTCATCCATCAGGCTGTCGAGCACCAGCGGGATAGCGTCGGGGGTCGAATAATAGGTCAGAACCATATGAGCGCGATTCTGACGCAACGCCTTAACGTAGGTAATGCGCAATTTGTCGCTGGAGACACCCAGGTGACGCAAGCTGAAATACTTGGCTATCGCGTAGTCTTCGCAGTCGCCGGCCCCTTTCCATAGGGCTTCGATGGGCGTCTCCCAATAGTCGACCACGTGCCAAAGGTCGATGTCTTCCATGTAAGTCATCTGCTTGTTGAAGAACAGGTTGACGACTTTGAGCTGTTCTTGTTCGCTGACTTGTTTTTGGGTTGCCAGCAGTCGCTGCCAGGCATCAATACGCTGCTGGCCCTCCCCCAGAGGCCCGTACAAAGCGGTGGCGTTGCGGCTGATCTGAGAGAAATCCCAATCGGCATGCAGCCCGCCGAGCATCAAGCCAGCCAACAAAACCGCTGAAAGTAGCCAGCTAAGGATTCGAGAGGGAATAAAACTTACCGCCAAGGCGTTCAGTCCGTGGAAAGAGACGGAATTTCAAGGAATGGTGAAGCCTCGACCAACAAAAAACAATGGCATAGTGCAATCATTCATAAGTGGGCCAAGTTTATAACCGCTCCCTGTGGGATGCTCAAAGTACAGGCTGTAAGCCCTTACAAACGGAAACTTTGGCTGTTTGACAAGCGTGTGGCCCATCTTTAGTGTGCATTGGATCCAATTGAACACACTCCATCAAGAAAGGAGGATAGCGTAACCGTGACGCAGAAGCCGAACCTCTTAAGCAGCATCAAAGTCAGCGGGCCTATTCCCGCCCATCTTGCCCGCGCCGTTATTGAAGAAACGTTGCGCAATGCCATTCTCGATGGCCGATTACCCTGTGGTACCGCTATGCGCCAGCAAGAGCTAGCCAGCCTGTTCGGCGTCAGCCGCATGCCCGTGCGTGAAGCCTTGCGCCAGTTGGAAGCTCAATCCTTGCTGCACGTGGTGACGCACAAGGGCGCCGTGGTTGCACCGTTGATCGAAGACAATTCGGCTGAAACCTATGCCCTGCGCATGCTGCTGGAGTCCGAAGCGCTACGCTTGTCGATCCCATTGCTTACCGACGCCGACATTGCCCAAGCCGATGCCTACATCCAAGCACTGGAACGCGAGAAAGACTACACCGAGATTGGTCGCCTCAACCGCCTGTTCCACATGGCGCTGTATGGCAAAGCGCCCAACCAGCGGCTGCTCAAACTGGTTGAACACGGCTTGAATGAGGAAGAGCGCTTTCTGCGCTTCAACCTCGAGGCCATGGGGCTGGGCGAGACGTCCCAGGAAGATCACCGTGAGCTGCTGAGCCTGGTGGCGCAGAAGAAGGTCGACGAAAGCATCCTGACGCTGCGCAATCACCTTATGCGAGGGATGGAGGTGATCACTACTTACCTCAATGGTCTGGAAACCGCTGATAAGAAAGGCGTGCAGTAAGGTCCTCCCGCTCCCCTCCGAACCCTGATGCGTTGCGGGGCTCCTTGCCCATCAAGGAGGGGCCCTCGTCGGCACATCCGACGTCAGAACAACTAATCTTAAATAAGCCTGCTTATATAATTGGTAACTTCCCACATTTACGCAGGAAACTTACCCACAACAAAAACCTTCTCGAAAAAATATCTAATACATTCTTAAGCTCATCAAAGCGTTTAATCAGATTATTATCTCCACGCCATAAACCAAGCACTTCACTCTATAGCGCACACCTATGTCCTGCTAGCACTGCGCGCGTGGCCTGGCCTACTTTTAACACCATAATTCCATTACTGTTTTCAGAGCAGTCGCAACAATTTATAGGCGTCAACCATGCATCAACACTTACTTGAACAAAAAAAACTACAGTTGTGCAACCATCTGTTATTTAAAGAAATAGCTTCACTTAATAAGTTACAACTTTTCATGGAGTACCATGTATTTGCTGTTTGGGACTTCATGACCCTGACCAAACGCCTGCAGCAGGACCTGACCTGCACGCAATTACCCTGGCTCCCGCCCGCTGACCCGCAAGCCGCACGCCTCATCAATGAAATAGTGTTAGACGAAGAGTCAGACGAACATCCAACACGCGGCTATTGCAGCCACTTCGAACTGTATCTCGAAGCGATGGCCGAGGTCGGCGCCGACACTACCGCTATTCAACGCTTCATTGAGTTGCAGCATCAGGGGGTGGAGGCAAGCGCAGCCTTACAAATGATCGGTGTGCTACCTGGTGTAGCCCGCTTTGTCGACAGCACATTACAGATCGCGTTAACCGCACCTACCCATTGCGTGGCGGCGGCCTTCCTGCACGGCCGCGAGAGTGTCATTGCGTCGATGTTCGAACGCATTCTGCACAACAACGCATTCATTGGCCGTCAAGCGCCCACCTGGTGCCACTACCTCAACCGTCACATCGAGCTGGACACTCAAGATCATGGGCCAGGAGCAGAGCAGTTGCTCCAGCGCCTGATCGGCGCAGATCCGACTCGCCAACGCCAAGCAGATGACATCGCCCTCGCCACCGTGCAGAGCCGCATAAGCTTCTGGGACGACGTGCGCGCCTCGCTGCAAGAGGTGCAGCCATGAACGCCGCCGACTACCGCTCCTTTGCCGAAGACTGGGAACACCGCGCAACCATCCGCACCCGCCCTCGGCGCTTGCTGGAAAACGACGACAGATTGATCTATCCCGTGTGCCGCCAGCCTCTGGTGCTAAGTGAGACCTTTCTCGAATACTGCCCACAGTGGCGCGACTTCGTATTGGTACAAAGCTTCTACAAATTCATTAATGACGTGGTGATCTTCGAAACCGAGATCGTCGACAAGACCGCCCGCAGCATTGCCAAGAATCGTTTCTCGCTGCCCTTCCCCCTCGCCTGCCGTTATGACGCGATGACCGTCGTGGTAGATGAGGATTACCACGCGCTGGTAGCGTTGGATTTCCTGCAACAGACCGTGGAAATGACTGGCATACAACCGCTCGAACTGCCCGGGCAAATCGAACTGAGCCGTGCCCTGCCGGCAGCACAGGCGCTGGCACCAAGACACTTGCGCGATGCGGTGGAGTTGATTGGCGTGGCCATCGCCGAGAACACCGTAACCCGTGACGTAGCAGCATTTTCCAAGGACGACAGTGTCAAGGCATCCATCCGTGGCTTGATGGCCGATCACTTGTTTGATGAAGGCCGCCATGCACAGTTCTGGACGCATCTGGTACGTATCTACTGGCAGGCGGCAAGCCCAATGGACCGCGACTGCATCGCTGAGATTCTGCCGACCTTTTTGAGGCATTACCTGACCAACGATCTGCAGAAAAGCTTCAATCTGCACCTGATCGAACATCTGGACGTGAGCGCAAACACTCGCCGGGCGCTTCGGGAGGAAGTCACAGCACTGGACTTTCCCGTCACCCACCAGCACCCGCTGCTCGGCAATATCATGAGGTTCCTGCACCACAGCGGTGTACTGCAAACACCGAGCGTCGCCCGAGCCCTGAACGACTATCTACCCGAGTCGGGGAGGTCCGCATGAGGCGTTTGACGATTGGGTGGAACGGCACAAGCAACGCCCTGGAGGCGGTCAAGAAAGCGCTGGAACAATACGGGCACAAAACCGGGACAGAAGCCCTCGACGTGTTCATTGAAGACGGTAGCCAACCACTGCTCACACATTTCCAAGAAACCCAATGGATAAGCCTGCGCCTGGGAATCGGCCCAGTGGCCGAATGCGGTCTTCCCTCACTACAGTTGCGCTGCTATGACCATAATCGGCGCGTACTGGCGGTGAAAGACGTTGCTGAAGAGCCCAGCGGAAACGGCCAACAACTGCGCCGACAAGCGACGAATGCGCTGGTGGAATGGATCTCGCTGCTGGTCAGCAGTTTTTCGAGGGACCCAGACTTCTTCGCTGCAAAAAACACCGCGAACGCTTGGCCCGAGCAGGGCCTGCAAGCACTCGACACATTGGCGTTTCTACATCGATTTAATCGCACAGCGCAGCCGGCACTGTTGCGAGCTGCCCAGGTACCGATGATCGAACGGTTACAGGCCAGCCTTCACACCTTCGCTGAACGACCGGCGCTGAACATCGCGGGCAGCGTGCTGACTTACCGCCAGTTACAGATTCGGGCCCTGTCGATCCAGCAGCGCCTGCGCACCCTGCTGGAGGGTATTGAGACGCCAGCGGTAGTCGGCGTGTGCCTGGAAAAATCCGTCGATTTGTACGCCAGCATTCTCGCGGTGCTGGGTTGCGGTGCGGTGTACCTGCCATTGGCGCCGGATCAACCACCAAACCGCCAGCAGGCGATGCTGGCAAGTACTGGGGCCAGCGTCTTGCTGGATGATGGTCAACACCCTTTGCGCGACCATTTCGTAACCCTGAATGTCGGCAATGTCGACGCGATGCACGCCGACACCTCGTCACCGTTGATGCAAGATCGTCCGTGCATCGAGGCGCCCTGCATGGCGCTTTTCACCTCGGGTACCACTGGCCAGCCGAAGGGCGTAATACTCAGCCAAGGCAATCTTGCGCATTTCACAGCCTGGCTCGGCGCCTGTATGGCACTGGACGAACAGAGCCGTGTCCTGCAGTTTTCGCCGCTGAGTTTCGACTCATCGCTGATTGATATTTTTCCCGCTCTGATAGCCGGCGCGGAGTTGATCGTCCCAAACGAAGACCAACGGCACGACCCCCGGCAACTGGTCGAGCTGATTCGCCAACAGCACGTCAGCCACGCTTTTCTGCCGCCGGCATTGCTCAGCATTTTGCCGCTGGATCAGCCAATGGGCCTAACCCACTTGTTGACCGGCGGTGAAGCCTGCGAGCCGTATGTGATCGAACAATTGGCGAGCCAATGTCAATTACACAATCTCTACGGCCCCACTGAGGCCACGGTTCTGGTCACCCACCGGACATTTCAGCCCGGTGACGGCAATCGCAACTTGGGCCGCCCTATCGCCAACAGCCAAGTCTTGATCCTCGACGAGGATCTGCAACCGGTGGATGAGCAGGTGATGGGCGATCTGTACGTCATCGGCCCTGGGGTAAGCCTGGGGTATGTGAACACGCCGCAGCCGGTCGACAACCCTTTCGTTGAGCTGAAACTGCCGGACGGCCAGTCGCTCCAGGCTTACCGTAGCGGCGATCTGGCGAAATGGACCGCGGACGGGATCGAGTTGGGCGGCCGACGGGATGACCAAGTGAAAATCCGTGGTTTTCGGGTCGAACCTCAGGAGATCGAGCAGTGCCTGCGCAGCAGTCGGTTATTTCGCCAGGTAGCCGTGGTGATCGATGGTGATCGCAGGATTGTCAGCTTCGTCGCCCAGCCCGAACCGGGCGCCACCGTGGCTGGCCTGGCGCGATATACGCAGCAGTGGCTGCCGGCTTACATGCACCCTGAGGTGTGGACCGAGTTGCCAAGTATGCCGCTCACCAGCAGCGGCAAGATCAACCGTCAGGCATTGCTGGCGGTACCGGTGCGAACCACTCCCCACACCATCCGCAGCGCTGTACAAACGCCACTGCAAACGCAGTTGGTGACGCTGTGGAGTGAGTTGTTGGGAGTGCCCGACGCTAACCTTTCCATCGATGACAGTTTTTTCAGCCTGGGCGGCCACTCCATTTTGCTGTCGACCCTGCTGCTGCGTCTGCGCGAACAATTTGGCCGCAGTCTTTCTTTGAGCCGTTTCTTTGAGGCACCGACGATTCGCACACTCGCCGTGCTGATGGAGGACGGAGCATTGCTCAAGGCCCCGTCAGATCAGATGGAGAGGGATGCCTCCCAGGCGCTGAATGTCGAGATGCTGCACAAGGACCGCGCAGGCGATCCGCGCAAAGTGATCGTCACGGGTGCCAACAGCTTTGTCGGGGTGCATCTCGTCGAAGCGTTGTTGGCGGGCGGTGCACAAGAGGTGGCTTGCCTGGTACGTGAACATCCGGGGTACTCGGCGGTGGCACGATTTACCCAGGCATTACGCGAGTATCGCCTGGAACATCTGGACCTGAGCCGGGTGCAGGTCTATGCCGCCGACATCAGCCGGCCTCGACTGGGCCTGACCTGCGAAGTGTATGAGCGCCTCGCCCGAAACCATGGTGTGTTGGTGCACAACGCGGCGCGGGTCAATCATGTGATGGACTACGCCTCACTCGCCAGGGACAACGTCGAACCGGTGCTTGAATGCTTGCGCCTGTGTGAAACCCATTGCAAGAAGGTCTTCAATTTCATCTCGACGCTGTCGGCATGCAGCAGTATCGACGCCCGGGGGAACATCCTCGAAACACCAGCGGTGACCACATTGCCAATCTATCTCAAAAATGGCTACAACCTCTCCAAGTGGGTCGCTGAGCGACTGTTGGGGCGCGCGCTGAAGCAAGGCGCTTGGGTGAATATCCATCGCCCGGGGAATATCGCGTTCAATAGCCGCAGCGGTGTCTGCGAGCCATACAAAAACCGCCTGATGCTGATGTTCAAGGGGTCGTTGCAGTTGGGCCTGGCTCCCCGCCTGGAGGTGAACTTCGACCTGATGCCAGTGGACTTCTTTGCCCGTTTTGTCGCGTTCCACTGCGGCCAATTTACGATAGGGAGAAACGTCTTCAACCTGCACAACCCGCAGCCCTTGAGCTGGGATCACTACCTCGATGCATTCAGCCAGGCAGGCCATCGCTTCGAGCGTGTGAGCGTTGCGCATTGGCAAAAGGAACTGCGAACGGTGGGGCCGGATAACGCATTGTTTGGCGTACTCGGTTTCTATCTGGATGACCTCACAGAAGATATCAGCGACACCTCAATGATTTGTCACGACAACGCACGCCAGGGTGTCAAGGCGATGGGCGAGCAGTACCCGGAAAAGAGTCCGGCGCTGTTGCGCAAGGGCTACGACCACCTCAAGGCCACTGGCTTTCTCTGACCCGCTTCAGGACACCCTTATGAAGTCGCTGCAGCCCGATACATTAATCCGCAACCCGAACGGTAAACCGGTAGTCGCGTCTGTCGAAATCACCTGCGATGCCGCACGTCTGTGGAGTGTGGTAGGCCACTTCGCAGGCTTTGATGCCTTCATCCCCGCCCTTTCACACATCGAGATGACGGGTATAGGTGTAGGTGCATTACGCACGAAGTTTTTCCACGATGGCCATTGCGCTGTAGAGCAACTCAATAGCCGGAACGAAGGCGCCATGTACATGACATGGACCACGATCTACAACACCTTGGGGATCGCCCAGTTGTGGGCGGCAATGCACGTGGAAGCCCTTGGCACGGGACGTTCCAGGGCGACCTGGACCCTCATCGGCGAGCCAGTCGAAACAACGCAGGCAGAGTTTGAACAGTTTGTGCAGGCCTTCGCCGACAGCGCCCTGGAGAATGTGCGCCAGATGCTCAGCTGATCAATAGGAGCGAGAGGCCTCGCTCCTATACAACCAGGATCAGATTTTGAAACTGTCGACTAATTGCTTCAATCGGCTGGCCTGTTGGGACAGCGCATCGCAGTCCTTCAACGTTTCGTTGAGGTTGGCCACACCCTGCTGGTTCAGCAGGTTGATCTGGTTGATGTCGACGTTTAGGGTTTCAACCACCGCAGTCTGCTCCTCGGTCGCTGCGGCCACCGATTGGTTCATGCCATCGATCTCGACGATTCGCTGCGTCACGCTGACCAGGCGCTCACCGGCTTGGTTGGCCACTTCAACGCTTTCTTCGCTGGAGGTCTGGCTGGCGTTCATGGTGGTCACGGCTTCACGCGAGCCCACTTGTAGCGAAGTGATCATCTTGTGGATCTCCTCCGCAGACTCCTGGGTACGGTGAGCCAGGTTACGCACTTCATCGGCAACCACGGCAAACCCACGTCCGGCTTCACCGGCACGGGCCGCCTCGATAGCAGCGTTAAGCGCCAACAAGTTGGTTTGCTGGGAGATGCCTTTGATCACATCCAGGATGTGACCAATGTTATCGGTGCTGGCGTTCAGGGTTTCGATCTGGGTGCAGGACAGACTGATCTTTTGCGACAGTTCTGACATTGCCAGGATGGTTTGCTCCACCACTTTGCGCCCGTCGTCTGCCTGTTCGCTGGCACCACTGGCGTGCTGCGAAGCATCGGCCGCGTTACGCGCGATTTCCTGGGTAGCGGCGCCCAACTCGTTGATCGCAGCAGCCACGCTGTTGGTACGCGCACTTTGCTCGTCCGAACCGATGATCGAGGCGTTGGACGACGCCATGACACGCTGGGACAGGTCATGGACCTGACGTGTCGCCGAGGACACTTCGGAAATGGAGGCGTGGATACGCTCAACGAACTGGTTGAAGGCGCTACCGACCTCGCCAAACTCGTCCTTGCTGGTCACGTCCAGGCGACGGGTCAAATCGCCTTCTCCCTGGGCAATGTCCTGCATCGCGACGCCCATGGTAGTCAGCGGGCGCAGCAGTACTTGAATCAGCAGGCTTAAGAGCACGGCAATTGCCACCACCGCGATCAACATGGCAATCAACGCTGAGGTGCGGAATTTACCTAGCGGCGCGTAGGCTTTGTCTTTGTCGATCGACAGACCGATGTACCAATCTGCTCCTGGCAAACCGCTGATAGGAGTAAACGACAGAATACGATCCCGGCCATTGAGGACAACGTCCTGGTTGACTCTCTCAATACGCAGGCCGGTGCCTGGGTAGATGTCCTTGAGGTTTTTCATCACTTGGTCTTGATCAGGACTGACAATGACTTGGCCGTCGGCGCTGACCAGAAACGCATGACCGATGCCGCCGAAATCTACCGAGTTGATGATCTTCACCAGGGTTTGCAGACTCAGGTCACCGCCTACCACGCCCAGCAGTTCACCGTTCTTTTTGACGGGCAGGGCGATGGTTACGATCTGCCCGCCCACGGCTGCCATGTAAGGCGGGGTGAGCATGGTTTTATCGGCCGCAACAGCTTGCTTGTACCAAGGGCGCTGACGAGGGTCGTAACCGTCGGGCATTTTGGCATCGGGGCGTTGCGTGAACACACCATTGGTTTGACCGACATAGGTGAACTGGAAGTTCGAGGTGAGAGCAGGCTGGTCGACCAACCCTGGGAGGTCGGCACCACTGCCCTGATGAGCAACGTTTTGTGCCAGGTTTTCGAGTACCAGGATGCGGCCACTGAGCCAGTTCTGCACACTGCTGGCCGTGAGTTCACCTGATTGCTGAATAGACGACTCCAGGTTTTGCTTGATGGTACTGCGCTGCAGATAGTCGTTGTAGAGCGTAAATAACGCGAAGGCTAAAACCACGACGCCTGACGCGGCCAACAGAATTTTATGACTGAACTTGAGATTCATTTCATCGACTTCTTTTGCCAAAGGGGGGTGAGCGTGCCGAGTGGAACATTCCATGTAACGGGATAGACGGACTCTCAGGCCGCTCTATTTCGGTGCACGCATGGCTCATCAGGCTTTCGGCCAAGCTCGGATAAATCTTAGATATTTATGAGATTCATCTTCATTTTGAGCAGGAAGCCGACCAGCGGTAAAGTCGGTGTTCCTGGAATTGGTGATTGATCATTCACGCCGCGAAAAATCGACCGCGCTATCGTCATAGGCGAGCGACGCTGAGTGCGATGCTTGCTCCGAAGCTATACCGAGCGCCAAGACAGGGATTGCGCACGGTTGAATGTGGTCAGCGGCAATATGGCTCTTCATTCAGTGCTCTTGTGTTGCCAGCCTGCGAGGATACCCATGTGCACTGGAGGCTAAGCCCTTAAACGACAAAACCCCTGTCTGCGTTAGCAGACAGGGGTTTCGGAATTCAATCTTGACGATGACCTACTCTCACATGGGGAAACCCCACACTACCATCGGCGATGCATCGTTTCACTGCTGAGTTCGGGATGGGATCAGGTGGTTCCAATGCTCTATGGTCGTCAAGAAATTCTGTGTACCAGAACGTTACTACGCTAGCAACGTGCCGGTGAAATTCATGGACTTCTACATAAACAAAACCCCTGTCTGCGTTAGCAAACAGGGGTTCTGGAATTTAATCTTGACGATGACCTACTCTCACATGGGGAAACCCCACACTACCATCGGCGATGCATCGTTTCACTACTGAGTTCGGGATGGGATCAGGTGGTTCCAATGCTCTATGGTCGTCAAGAAATTCGGGTACTGAGTCGTGACAAGAATGCCTCGCTTCAGCAAATTGGGTATGTGACAGCTTTCGGTGTTTTGTGAGATTCGAACTTTCGGTTCTATCGTCTTCACACACCGCAATCTGCTGCTCTGTATTAAAGAGCCGACGCAAATTGCTTGGGTGTTATATGGTCAAGCCTCACGGGCAATTAGTATTGGTTAGCTCAACGCCTCACAGCGCTTACACACCCAACCTATCAACGTCGTAGTCTTCGACGGCCCTTCAGGGAACTCAAGGTTCCAGTGAGATCTCATCTTGAGGCTAGTTTCCCGCTTAGATGCTTTCAGCGGTTATCTATTCCGAACATAGCTACCCGGCAATGCCACTGGCGTGACAACCGGAACACCAGAGGTTCGTCCACTCCGGTCCTCTCGTACTAGGAGCAGCCCCTCTCAAATCTCAAACGTCCACGGCAGATAGGGACCGAACTGTCTCACGACGTTCTAAACCCAGCTCGCGTACCACTTTAAATGGCGAACAGCCATACCCTTGGGACCGGCTTCAGCCCCAGGATGTGATGAGCCGACATCGAGGTGCCAAACACCGCCGTCGATATGAACTCTTGGGCGGTATCAGCCTGTTATCCCCGGAGTACCTTTTATCCGTTGAGCGATGGCCCTTCCATACAGAACCACCGGATCACTAAGACCTACTTTCGTACCTGCTCGACGTGTCTGTCTCGCAGTCAAGCGCGCTTTTGCCTTTATACTCTACGACCGATTTCCGACCGGTCTGAGCGCACCTTCGTACTCCTCCGTTACTCTTTAGGAGGAGACCGCCCCAGTCAAACTACCCACCATACACTGTCCTCGATCCGGATAACGGACCTGAGTTAGAACCTCAAAGTTGCCAGGGTGGTATTTCAAGGTTGGCTCCACGCAGACTGGCGTCCACGCTTCAAAGCCTCCCACCTATCCTACACAAGCAAATTCAAAGTCCAGTGCAAAGCTATAGTAAAGGTTCACGGGGTCTTTCCGTCTAGCCGCGGATACACTGCATCTTCACAGCGATTTCAATTTCACTGAGTCTCGGGTGGAGACAGCGCCGCCATCGTTACGCCATTCGTGCAGGTCGGAACTTACCCGACAAGGAATTTCGCTACCTTAGGACCGTTATAGTTACGGCCGCCGTTTACCGGGGCTTCGATCAAGAGCTTCGCGTTAGCTAACCCCATCAATTAACCTTCCGGCACCGGGCAGGCGTCACACCCTATACGTCCACTTTCGTGTTTGCAGAGTGCTGTGTTTTTAATAAACAGTCGCAGCGGCCTGGTATCTTCGACCGGCATGAGCTTACGGAGCAAGTCCTTCACCCTCACCGGCGCACCTTCTCCCGAAGTTACGGTGCCATTTTGCCTAGTTCCTTCACCCGAGTTCTCTCAAGCGCCTTGGTATTCTCTACCCAACCACCTGTGTCGGTTTGGGGTACGGTTCCTGGTTACCTGAAGCTTAGAAGCTTTTCTTGGAAGCATGGCATCAACCACTTCGCTAACTAAAAGTTAGCTCGTCATCAGCTCTCGGCCTTAGAATCCCGGATTTACCTAAGATTCCAGCCTACCACCTTAAACTTGGACAACCAACGCCAAGCTGGCCTAGCCTTCTCCGTCCCTCCATCGCAATAACCAGAAGTACAGGAATATTAACCTGTTTTCCATCGAC
>NZ_MDDR01000057.1 GCF_001870435.1 Pseudomonas costantinii
GGCTGCGGCAACGCCTTGCGGTCGAGTTTGCCGTTGGCGGTCAACGGCCATTCGGTGAGGAACAACAGGTGCGTCGGCACCATGTAGTCCGGCAAGTCGGCCTTGAGTTGCGCCTTGATGTGTTCTCTCAAGTCGTCTTCGTGACCTGGAGCCGCGATGACATAGCCGACCAATTGCTGGCCACTTGGGCCATCCTGAGCTAATACCAAAGCTTCGCGCACGACAGCCAGGGCATTCAGGCGCGCTTCGATTTCACCCAGTTCAATTCGGAAACCACGGATTTTCACCTGATGGTCAATACGGCCGACATACTCGATCACCCCGTCGCTGCGGTACTGCGCCAGGTCACCGGTGCGGTACAGGCGTGCGCCGCTTTCGCCGAACGGATCGGGAATAAAGCGCAGCGCAGTCAGGTCGCCACGATTCAAATAGCCCCGCGCCAGACCCGCACGACCGACGTACAACTCGCCGATGCAGCCTTTGGCGACCGGGTTCAGTTCGCCGTCGAGCACATACCAGGACAAGTCGGGAATCGGTTCGCCGATGGGGCTGTTGGCGTCCTGTTCCAGGTCCGCAATCGACAACGGACGGTAGGTCACGTGCACCGTGGTCTCGGTGATGCCGTACATGTTGATCAGTTGCGGCGCACTGTCGCCAAAGCGTTCGAACCACGGGCGCAGGCTCTTCACGTCCAGCGCTTCGCCGCCGAACACCACATGGCGCAAGGCGTTGCTGCGGCTATCGGTACACGCGACGTGCATCAATTGCTTGAACGCCGACGGGGTCTGGTTGAGCACCGTGACCCCGCTGTCGCACAGTAATTCCAGGAAGTCCTGGGGCGAGCGGCTGACGTCGTACGGCACGATCAGCAGTTCACCGCCGTGCAGCAGCGCGCCGAAAACTTCCCAGACCGAGAAGTCGAACGCGTAGGAATGGAACAGGCTCCAGACGTCCCGCTCGCCAAAACCGAACCAGGCGTCGGTGGCGGCGAACAGGCGCAGGATATTGCTGTGGGGCAGCAATGTGCCCTTGGGTTTGCCGGTGGAACCGGAGGTGTAAATCACGTAGGCCAGGTTCGACGGCTGCATCGACACTTGCGGGTCGCTGTCGGCAAACGCACTCATATCCGCGTCCAGCAGCAGGGTTTGCACGCCCGGCGGCACCGGCAATTTTCCGGCCAATGAGGCCTGGCTCAACAGCAGTTGAATACCGCTGTCCTGGATCATGTAGGCCAGTCGGTCTTCGGGATAACTCGGGTCCAGTGGCACATACGCGCCGCCGGACTTGAGGATCGCCAACAGGCCGACAATCATCTCGATACTGCGCTCGGCCGCAAGGCCTACCAACACATCGGGACCAACGCCGTGGGCGATCAATTGATGGGCGCGACGGTTGGCCTGGGCGTTGAGTTCGCCGTAGGTAAGCGTCTGGCCATTGCAGCGCAAGGCGATGGCGTCAGGGCGTCGGCGCGCCTGCTCGGCGATCAACTCATGGGCGCAACGCTCGCTGGGGAAATCCTGCGGGTTGGGGTTCCATTGATTGATGCTGTGTTGTTGCTCGGCGACATCCAGCAGCGGCAAATCACCGATGCGTTGCATCGGGTCGAGGGCAATGCCTTGCAGCAAGTTCAGCCAGTGAGTGGCGATGCGCTGCGCGGTGCCTGCATCGAACAAGTCGGTGGCGTAGGTCAGTGTGGCAATCAACTCACCCTGGATATCCTGGGTGCCCAGGGTCAGGTCGAACTGAGCCGTGTGGGAGCTCCAGTCCAGGCTTTCCACGTGCAGGCCCGGCAGTTCCAAGGCGTGGTCGGCGACGCTGCTTTGATGATTGAACATCACCTGGAACAGCGGGCTATGGCTCATGTGCCGCTCCGGCGCCAGGGCTTGCACCAGTTGCTCGAACGGCAAGTCCTGATGGGCCTGGGCGTCGACCGAGGCTTGCTTGACCTGTGTCAGCAACTGATCGAACCGCATGGCGCCTTGAATCTGCGCATCCAGTACCTGGGTGTTGACGAAGAAGCCAATCAAACCCTCGGTTTCCAGGCGGTTGCGGTTGGCCACCGGGACGCCGACACGGATATCCGCCTGGCCGCTGTAGCGGTGCAGCAGGGCCTGAAACGAGGCCAGCAACACCATGAACAGCGTGCAGCCTTCGCGTTGGGCCAGTTGCTTGAGCTGGCGGGTCAACGCGCTATCGACGCTCAGGTCCAGGCGTGCACCGCGATAACTTTGCGCCGCCGGGCGCGCACGGTCCATGGGCAACGAAATCACTTCGCCAGCGTCACCCAGGCGTTCGGTCCAATAGGCAAGTTGGCGCTCAAGCTCTCCGGCTTCCATCCACTTGCGTTGCCAGATTGCATAATCCGCGTATTGGATCGGCAGCGTCGGCAGGTGGGCCTGTTGGCCCGTGCTGTGGGCCGCGTAGAGCTGGACCAGGTCGTGCACCATGATTTGCGCGGAGGCACCGTCACAAATGATGTGATGCTGGGTCAACACCAGCACATGATCGTCCGGCGCCAGTTGCAACAATTTGACCCGCAGCAACGGCCCTTGCTGCAAGTCGAACAGGGTGACGATTTCGGCGTCGATCAGCGCCTTGAGCGCCTGGGCGTCCGGCTGCGTTTGCAGCACCGTCGGGGTGATCGGCAGGCTCAACTGCGCATGGGCCACCTGGCAAGCACCGTCCGGCCCCTCGATGAAGACCGTGCGCAGTATTTCGTGGCGTGCGAGCAAGGCATCAAAGCTCGCTTGCAAGGCCGCAAGGTCCAGCGCCCCGCGCAAGCGCAGTGCCGTGGGCACATGGTAGGCGGCACTGTGGGGGTCCAGTTGCCAGAGAAACCACTGGCGCTCCTGGGCGTAGGACAGGCCGATGGTCTCAAACTCATCGCGCATCGCCGGGATCGGCAGCGCCGCGAAGCTCATGTGCTTGCTGTGCAGTTTTTGCAAAAACGCTTGCCGTTGGGCGAGCGGTAAACGGATGAATCGCTGAACCAGAGACAGGTTATCAAGCTGAGTCATTTTCAAAGGGTCTCCAGGTCTGCCAGGAAATCATGCATCTCACTCAGGTCGTCGCTGGAGTGAGGTGTCAGGTGAACCGCCAGTTGCTCGGCGTATTCGGCCAACGATGCCGTTCTGAATAAAAGGTCGAGGGGCACGGCGGCGCCTTGCTCCATCTGCAGGCGTGCGGTGGCTTGCGTCGCCAGGAGCGAATGCCCGCCCAGCTCAAAGAAGTTGTCTTCACGCCCTACCCGCGCAAGCTTGAGTACGTCCTGCCAGATCAGCGCAACGCTGTGTTCCAGCGCGCCCTGCGGCGCCACATAGGCACGCAGCAGTTGATTGGCGTCCGGCAGCGGCAATGCCTTGCGGTCAAGTTTGCCGTTGGGCGTGAGCGGGAAGCGGTCGAGCAGCACCCAATGCACAGGCATCATGTAGTCGGGCAGCAACGAGGCAAGGCGCGTCTTCAGCTCATCGCGCAGCGTACCTGCTGCTTGCAACAGCACAGCCTCACCATTGGCCGCAATCAGATAAGCCACCAGTTGCATGCCGCCCGGGCCTTGTTGAGGGACCACCACGGCTTCGCGGACACTGTCCTGTGCGAGCAAGCAGGCTTCGATTTCGCCCAGTTCAATGCGGAATCCACGGATCTTCACTTGGTGATCAACCCGGCCGATGTACTCAATGACACCGTCGGCGCGATACCGCGCAAGATCGCCGGTGCGGTACAGACGTGCGCCGTTGCCGAACGGGTCCGGCAAGAAACGTTCGGCCGTCAGCGCCGCGCGCTCGTGGTAACCACGTGCCAGGCCATCGCCGCCAATCAGCAACTCACCGATCAGGCCGACCGGGTTCGGTGCAAAGTGCTCGCCAACGATATAGAGCGCGGTATTGGCGATCGGTCGACCGAGGTAGGGCAAACGCTTGTCTGCGCTCAGTTGATAGGCGGCAGACCAGATAGTGGTTTCGGTCGGACCGTAGAGGTTCCAGACCTCGCCCGCCACGCTGAGCAAGCGCGCAGCCAGTTCTTCGGCCAGCGCCTCACCGCCACACAGGCATTTACGCCCGGCGAGATGGCCTGCCAATGGGTGATCAAGCAGCATGCGCCAGGTCGACGGAGTGGCCTGGACCACACTGACCTGTTGTTGTTCGATGATCTCCAGCAGCGCCTGCGGATCGTGGGCACTCTGTGTGTCCACCAGCACCACCGCCGCACCGCTGAACAATGCGCCATACAGCTCCAGGCCGAAAATATCGAACGAGAACGTGGTCAGCGACAGCACACGATCACGGGCCTCGATCCCCGGCTCATGGGCCATGCTCGCCACAAAGTTCACCAGTGCGCCATGGGGCACCATCACGCCTTTGGGTTTGCCGGTGGAACCCGAGGTGTAGATGGCATAACAGAGAGTATCGCCATCGACCGACACTTGGGGGTTGGCCGATTGCTCAGCGCTGATCGGTTCGTGCAGCGCCGTCGGCAACAGGGTCCGAACCCCGGCAGGCAGCGGCAGTTGGCCCAAGAGTGACGCCTGGGTCAGCAGCAATTGCAGGCCACTGTCTTCGATCATGTGGGCCAGACGGTCCACCGGGTAATGCGGGTCGAGCGGCACGTAGGCACCGCCCGCCTTGAGGATCGCCAACAGCCCGACGATCATCTCGACCCCGCGATCCAGGGCTATGCCCACCCGCTGATCAGGCTGCACGCCTTGTGCAATCAGGCGGTGGGCCAAGCGGTTGGCCTGGGCGTTGAGTTGCGCATAGGTCAAGGATTGCTCAGCGAACACCAGCGCCATGGCGTCAGGTGTCAACCGGGCCTGAGCCTCGAACAGCGCATGAATGCCGGACTCGGCCGGGTACGGCAGGCCGGTGTCGTTCCATCCCAGCAACTGCTGCTGGGTTTCGCTTGCCGAAAGCAATGTCAGCGCGCCCAACGACTGCGTGGCATCGCTGCTCATTTGCAGCAACAGGCGCTTGAGGTGCGTAGCAATCTGTTCGACCGCCTGTTGGCTGAAGCTCGCGCATTGATAGCTGAACTGCACCGTCAGCTCTGCACCGAGGCCGACCAGCAGGGTCAGTGGATAGTTGGTCTGCTCCAGATTACCCACGGCACCAAAGCGCAGCCCTTGAGGCGAGCCTTTTTCCAGCGCCTCGGAAATCGGATAGTTTTCAAACACCAGAATGTTGTCGAACAGCGCATCGGCGCCCTGCCCGGCCCACCGCTGGATATCGAACAGTGCCGTGTGCTCGAACTCCCGCAGCGCCAGGTTCTGCGCCTGGACGCTGTGTAACCATTGCTCCAGGCTGAGTTCGGAGCGCGGGCTGGCAATGACCGGCAAGGTGTTGATGAACAGCCCGATCTGCTGCTCGATCCCCGCAAGTTCCGCCGGGCGACCGGCTACCGTGGCACCAAACGCGACGCAGGACTTGCCGGTGTAACGCTGCAGCAGCAACAGCCAGGCGGCTTGCACCAGCGTGTTGACGGTCACCTTCGACTCGCGGGCAAAATCCGCCAGGCGCTGGGTTTGCTCGCCGTCGAGGTGCAAGTGATGGTGGGCGTAAAGATTCGCGGCAGGAACCTGAGCCGGTCGGGCGAACGCATGGGCCAGACGCACGGGCTCGTCCAGTTCTCGCAACTGACCGCGCCAGAAAGCTTCGCCAAGCGCCGCGTCCTGACCTTGCAGCCACGCGATATAGTCGCGATAGCGACCAACTGGGCGGGCCACGGTGTCACCCCGGTAGTGCTGCAACACCTCGCCCAATAGCTGCGCGCTGCTCCAGCCATCCATCAAGATGTGGTGGTTGGTGTAGATCAGGTGATAACGATCGGCCCCGGTGCGTACCAACAGCAATCGCATCAACGGCGCACGCGTCAGGTCCAGGCCCTGGGCACGTTCTTCGTCAGCCAGGGCATGCAATGCGGCTTCCAGGTCAGCCTCGGCGCGCCAGTCGAGCACGCGGAAAGGCACTTCGACCTGGCGCTGCACTACCTGCACCGGTTGCTCAAGATTACCCTGCCAGAAGAACCCGCTACGCAGGATGTCGTGGGCATCCACCACCGCTTGCCAGGCGGCACGGAAGCGTTGTGGCTCGAGGCCTTCGACGTCCACGCGCATCTGGTTGATGTAATCGCCGCCGCCCTCGGCCAGCAGCGTGTGGAACAACATGCCTTGCTGCATCGGCGATAAGGGGTAGACGTCTTCCAGGGCATGCGTCTGCGGGACCAGCGCGTCCAGTTGCGCCTGGCTCAATCGTGCCAGCGGGAAGTCCGACGGCGTAACGCCTCGGTGGACAGGGTCGCCGCAATGGGTGATCAACGCGGTCAGTTCGCGCAGATAATCATCGGCCAGGCGCTGGATGGTCGCCTCATCGAACACTTCGGCGCTGAACGTCCAATTCAGGTCCAGCTCGCCGCCAAACACTTTGCTGTCCAAGGCCAATTGGCTGCCCAGCGGGCCTTGCAGGTTGACCTCTTCGCCGCCGGACTCGCTCGCCGGGGCAAACAATGCATCATCGTGCGCAGCAAAACTGCCATCGAACTGGCCCAAATAGTTGAACGTCAATCGCGGAACCGGCAGCGCCTGTAACGCCTGGCGCACTTGCTCGTCCCCAAACTGCGCCAGGGCGCCGAAACCGATGCCTTTGTTCGGAATGGCCCGCAGTTGCTCTTTGATGTGCTTGATGCACGCACCCAACTCGGCCTGAGGCGTCAACTGCACCGGGTACAGGCTGGTGAACCAGCCGACGCTGCGGGTCAGGTCGATATTGTCGAACAGGTCCTCGCGGCCGTGGCCTTCCAGTTGGACCAGCAGGCTGTCATCACCGGTCCAGCGCACCATCACCCGCGCCAACGCGGTCAGCAACAGGTCATTGACTTGGGTGCGATAGGCCGCCGGTGCCTCCTGCAACAAAGCGCGGGTCAAGGTTTTGTCCAATTGGCTGCGGATGGAGCGCGCCTGGCAATAACGCTGCTCGCCTTCGGGACGATCACACGGCAACACCGGCGAAGCGCCCTGCAATTGCTGCTGCCAAAAACCCACTTCGGCCTGCAACGGCGAGCGGGTCGCGTAGCCTTGTAACGCTTCGGCCCACGCTTTGACGGCACTGGTTTTGGCCGGCAACTCGATTGCTTGGCCCGCCAGGAGCTGACGGTAAGCGGCCTGCAAATCGTCGAACAGAATTCGCCAGGACACACCATCGACCACCAGATGATGCACGATCAACAGCAGGCGCTGACTGCCATCAGCCAGGTTCGCCAGCACCCCACGCACCAGCGGACCCTCGCTCAGTTGCAAGCTGCGCTGAGCCCTGTTGCCCAGCGCCTGCAGTGCGGCCGCATCGGCAATATCGGCCTGCCACACCAACGCGGGAGCGCCTGGCGCGGCGAGATCACCATACTGCGCGGACCAGCCACCGGCTTGTTCGGAAAACCCCAGGCGCAAGCTGTCGTGATGAACAAGCAGCGCTTGCAGTGCCTGCTCCAGCAGTTGTGCGTCCAGGACCCCGTTCGGCTTGAGCATCACCGATTGGTTCCAGTGATGACGGTCGGGAATGTCCTGGGCAAAAAACGCTTGATGAATCGCCAGCAACGCCATGTTCCCCACCACCGGCTGCTGATCGATCAACTGCACCGGCGCATCGGTGCGCACCACACCAGCCAACGCCTGGATAGATTGATGCTGGAACAGGTCTTTGGGGGTCAACCGAATCCCGGCCTGGCGGGCACGGCTGACCACCTGGATCGAGATGATCGAATCCCCTCCCAACTCGAAGAAGTTATCGCTGACACCCACTTTCTCCAGCTTGAGCACGTCCTGCCAGATGCTCGCCAGTTGCTGTTCCAGCTCGGTCCGAGGGGCTACATAGGCCTGTTGCAATTGACTGACATCGGGTTTGGGCAGGCTTTTGCGGTCGAGTTTGCCGTTGGGCGTCAGCGGCATACGCTCCAGACGCAGGACATAGGCCGGCACCATGTGGGCCGGCAGGCTCGCTTTGAGTTGCTCGCGCAGATACTCGGTAAACCCGGCGTCCGGCACATCGCCAACCACGTAGGCCACCAGACGCTTGCCGCTGCCGGCGCTGCCTTCCTGCGCCACGACCACTGCCTCGCGCACACCGTCCAGGGCTTGCAGCGCCGCTTCGACTTCACCCAGTTCAATGCGGAAACCGCGGATTTTTACTTGGTTGTCGATGCGATCAAGGTAGTCGAATGTGCCGTCGGCACGCTGGCGCACCAGGTCGCCGGTACGATAGAGCAAGCCACCACTGCCGCCCAAAGGGTCGGCAACGAAACGCTCGGCGGTCAGCCCAGGGCGAGCCAGGTAACCACGCGCAAGCCCGCTGCCACCCAAGTACAACTCCCCGGCCATCCCTTGGGGCAACAGGTTCAGGTCGGCGTCGAGTACGTACGCACTGCGATCACCGATGCGGCTACCGATGGGTGCGTAGGCGGCGCCACACGGCACGTCGCGCCCGGCTTTCCAGATCAGCGGCGTGACCACTGTTTCGGTCGGGCCGTAGCCGTTAATAATGTAATCCGGATCCAGTGCGCGCTTGACCCGCTCAAAACTGGCATTGGGCACTGCGTCGCCACCAAAGCAGTAGATCCGCACTTTCGGCGGGTGACCCTCACGCTCGGCATGCTCGGCCAGTTGTTGCAGGTACACCGGCGGAAACGCCACCACCGTCACACCATGCTTGCGCATCGCGTTGTAGGTCTGTTCCGGCGTCCACAGGCTGTCATCGCGAATCAACAATGACGCGCCGTGGGTCAGGCTGGTGAGCCAGCGTTCGTGAGCACCGTCGAAGGCAAACGACATGAAATGGAACTCGCAGTCGCTGTCGCGCATTTCGTAGCGTTCACCGATGGCCTGGCAATGCATCGCCAGCGGGCCATGGGCGACACTCACGCCTTTGGGGTTGCCGGTGGAGCCGGAGGTGTAAATCACATAGGCGAGGTTGTGCGGGTCGAGCAGAATGTGCGGGGCGACTCGGGGTTGCTCATTCAGGTCGAGGCGATCGAGTTCCAGCACCGGCACCGCATCCCCCACCGGCAGTTGCGCCGAGACCGAGGAATCGCTGAGCAACAGCGCCAGGCCGGAATCCTCGATCAGGTACGCCAGACGCTCGCGGGGGTAGCGGGTGTCCAGCGGTACATAGGCACCACCGGCCTTAAGTACCGCCAGCAACGCCACAATCACCGCCTCACTGCGCGGCAAGGCCACGCCCACCCGCGTTTCGGCGCCGACACCACGGGCAATCAGCGCATGGGCTAATTGGTTCGCCCGCTGATCGATCTCGCCATAGCTGAAGGCCTGGTCATTGAAAATCACCGCAGTACGCTGCGGTCGCGCCAGCGCCAGCGCTGCAATACGCTGGTGCACAGCGACGTCCACCGGGTAGGGTTGCGGCTGGTTGAGTGCTTGCTGGCGCGCCTGTTCATGGGCATTGGCCAGGGCGATTTCACCCAGGTTACGTTCGGCCGACTGTGCAAATTGCTCCAGCACGTGCAGCAGGTGTGCACTGATATCAGCCACGGTGTCACTGGCGAACTGCGTCCGGTCGAAACTGTAATGCAGCGTCAGTTGCTGGCCCAGGGTCACCGCCACGCTCAACGCATAGTGGGTCTGCTCCAGGTTGCCGACTTCACCGAACATCAACTCCAGCCCTGGCTGCTGCAAGGCCTGGGCAACCGGATAGTTTTCAAATACCAGGATGTTGTCGAACAAGGCTTCACCCCCCTGCCCGGCCCAGCGCTGGATGTCCGCCATGGGCGTGTGCTCGAAATCGCGCAGGCTCAGGTTTTGCGCCTGCACGGCTTGCAGCCAACTGCTGACGCTTTGGTCAGGGCGTGGCGTACCGATCACCGGCAAGGTGTTGATGAACAGGCCTACCTGTTGCTCGATACCCGGCAAGTCAGCTGGGCGCCCTGCCACTGTTGCGCCAAACGCCACCGTCTCCTGGCCGGTGTAGCGTTGCAGCAACAGCAGCCAGGCGGCTTGCACCAGGGTGTTGACGGTGACTTTTTGCTGGCGGGCGAAGGTTTCCAGTGTGTGCGTGGCGTTTGCATCGAGGGTCTGGAAGTGGTCGCCGTGACCCCGCTCACCGTCATGCCCCGACGCGACACGCGCCAGTCGTGTAGGCGCTTGCAGAGGTGCCAGTTGAGCCCTCCAGAAATCCTGGCTCAGTTGGCCGTCCTGGCGTTGCAGCCAGGCGATGTAATCGCGATAACGGCCACCGGCACGCGCAGGCGTCCCGCCGCTGTAACGCTGCAGCACCTCGCCGAGTAACTGCGAGTTGCTCCAGCCGTCCATCAGGATGTGGTGATGGGTATAAATCAAATGCCATTGATCAGCACCCATGCGCACCAGCACCAGACGCAGCAACGGTGCCTGCATCAGATCGAAACCTTGCTCACGCTCCGCGTCGGCCAATGCGGTGAGTGCCTGGCGCTGTTCGTTGCGGTCGCGATAATCGAACACGGTGAAGGGCAATTGCGCCTGTTTGTGTACGATTTGCAACGGTTGCGCCAACTCGCCCTGCCAGATGAAACCACTACGCAGGATGTCCTGGGCATCGACGCTGGCCTGCCACGCTGCACGGAAACGCTCCGGGTCGAGCCCCTGTACGTCGACGCGCAACTGGTTGATGTACTCACCCGCCGCCTGCTCATAAAGCGTGTGGAACAACAGGCCCTGTTGCATCGGCGACAGCGGGTACAGGTCATCGAGCTGACCGCACGGCACCGGCAACGCATCGAGTTGTGCCTGCGTCACCTGTGCCAGCGGGAAGTCCGATGGCGTGGCGTGCGGCGCAACCTGGGCACAACAATGTTCGATCACTGCGTTGAGTTCGGTGGCGAACTGATCCGCCAGGGACTGCACGGTGGAGGTGTCGAACATCGCACTGCTGAAGCCCCAGCTCAGCGCCAACTCGCCGCCATACACCTGGCCTTCCACGGTCAGCCAGTTGGCCAGCGGTGCCTCGAGATCCTGAGCCTGACCACTGCCCTGGCTGGCAGGTGTAAACAGCGCCGACTCATCGAATTGACGGTCGAATTGGCCCAGGTAGTTGAAGGTGATTCGCGGCACCGGCAAGCCTGCCAAGGCTGCGCGCGCCGACGGCTCGCCAAGGTAACGCAACAGGCCGTAACCCATGCCCTTTTCGGGCACCGCCCGCAACTGCTCCTTGACGGTCTTGATCGATTCGGACAACGCCCCGTCACCCTGCAAACGCACCGGGAACAGGCTGGTGAACCAGCCCACGGTGCGCGTAAGGTCCAGGGCATCGAACAGGTCTTCGCGGCCATGCCCTTCCAACTGGATCAGCGCCGAAGGCTGGCCGCTCCAGCGGCAGACCACGCGGGCCAACGCGGTGAGGAGCAAGTCATTGACCTGGGTGCGGTAGGCCGCGGGGGCTGCTTGCAGCAGTCGACGGGTCTGCTCGGCGCCAAGCCGCACTTCGAGCTTTTTCCCGAAGCGATTTTGCAGGCTGCCCTCAGAGTGATCACACTGCAGCTCCGCGTCGACTGACTGCGCCTGCCAGTAAGGCAGTTGTGCGTTGAGGGTTTGCGCGTGGGCTTGCAGCTGCTGCGCCCAGTGCTGGTAGGCGCTGGTCTTGGACGGCAGTGGCGCTTGGCGGTAAGCCTGTTGCAGATCTTCCAGCAGGATGCGCCACGACACGCCATCCACCACCAAATGATGCACCACCAGCAGCAAGCGCTGGGTGCCATCGGCCATGGTGACCAGGGCGGCGCGCAACAGCGGGCCTTGCGCGAGGTCGAGGCTGCGCTGGGCTTCATCGCACAGTGCGGCCAATTGAGTGTCGTCGCTCGCATGGGATTGCCACAACGATGGCTCGGTGACCGGCACCGCGTGGGCTTGCTGCCAACCGTCAGCCTGCTGCACAAACCGCAAGCGCAGGGCGTCGTGATGGTTGATCAATTGCGTCAGCGCGGCCTCCAGCCGTACAGGCTCCAAAGGCTCACGCGGGCTCAGCAACAACGATTGGTTCCAGTGGTGACGCGCCGGGATCGCCGCTTCAAAAAAGCTCGCTTGTACCGGCGTGAGGATCACCTCACCGCTGACCGGGCCTTGGTCGATAACGCTCGCCTGCTCAACGGTTGCGACCAGTGCCAGGCTGCGCACACTCTGGTACTGGAACAGGTCCCGTGGGCTGAGGCGAATCCCCGCCTGACGCGCGCGACTGACCACCTGGATAGAGATGATCGAATCGCCGCCCAGCTCAAAGAAGTTGTCATCCAGACCGACCTGTTCGACGCCGAGTACATCGCTCCAGACCGCGGCCAGGGCTTTTTGCAGTGGGTTTTGCGGGGCGACAAAAGCCTGTTGCGGCGCAGCATCCGGCAATGGCAAGGCCTTGCGGTCGAGTTTGCCGTTGGCTGTCACCGGCAGCTTGGCCAGCGATATGAAGTGAGTCGGCACCATGTACTCCGGCAGACTGCTAAGCAGCCAGGCCTTGAGGTCGACCGGTTCTTCGTTCTCCAGCACCAGATAAGCGACCAGTTGTTTGCCGCCCTGCACCAACACCACGGCCTCACGCACCGTTGGGTGCTGCATCAGGCGCGTCTCGATTTCGCCCAACTCGATACGCAAGCCGCGCAGCTTGACCTGATGGTCGAGGCGGCCGAGGTATTCGATCACGCCGTCAGCACGTTGGCGTACGCGGTCGCCGGTACGGTACAAGCGCTCGCCATCAACGAACGGGCTTGGCACAAAACGCTCGGCGGTCAGCGCCGGGCGACGATGGTAGCTGCGCGCCAGGCCAACGCCGCCCAAGTAGAGCTCGCCGGATACGCCGCTCGGCACCGGATTGAGCTGGGCGTCGAGCACGTAGGTGCCGAGGTTGGCAATCGGGCGGCCAATGGGCACGCTGTCGGCGCCTTCGTCAACGCAGGTCCAGTGGGTCACGTCGATGGCGGCTTCAGTCGGGCCGTAGAGGTTGTACAAACCGGCCTTCGGCAGTTTGGCGAACACTTGCAGTTGCGCATCCAACGGCAAGGCTTCACCGCTGCACACGATGCGCTTGAGACTGGCGCAGGCCTGCACGCCTGGCTCATGGATAAACGCCTGGAGCATCGACGGCACGAAATGCAAGGTGGTGATCGCATGCCGGCCAATGGTTTCGATCAGGCGCGCCGGTTCGCGATGCTCGCCAGGGGCCGCGACCACCAGACGAGCGCCGGTCATCAGCGGCCAGAAGAACTCCCACACCGATACGTCGAAGCTGAACGGTGTTTTTTGCAAGACCGCGTCGCTGGCGTCCAGGCCGTATGCCTGTTGCATCCAGCACAAACGGTTGACCAGCGCGCGATGGCTGTTGCCGGCGCCCTTGGGTTTGCCGGTGGAGCCGGAGGTGTAGATCACGTAAGCCAGGTTGAGCGCCTGGGTATCATCGACGGGCGATTGGTTGCTGTAGCCGTCCAGCCACTGCGTGGGGGTATCCAGGGTAATAACCTGGATGCCCTCGGTGGGCAGCAGCGACAACAAGCTTTGTTGGCTGAGCAGCAACGTAATGCCGCTGTCTTCGATCATGTAGGCCAGGCGGTCCTGGGGGTATTCGGGGTCCAGCGGGACGTAGGCCCCGCCGGCTTTGAGGATCGCCAGCAGGCCCACCACCATTTCGATGGAGCGCTCCACGCAAATGCCCACCAGCACATCCGGGCCAACGCCTCGTTCGCGCAAGGCATGGGCCAACGGGTTGGCGCGGGCATCGAGTTGGGCGTAGCTCAAGGTGGTTGAACCAAATACCAGCGCCGGTGCATCCGGTGTGCGCTGCACTTGCGCTTCGATCAGGTGATGAATGCCGCGCTCGGTCGGGTACGACTCGGCGGTCTGGTTCCATGCGTGGATCAGCACATGCTGCTCGCCTGCGTCCAGCATCGGCAACTCACCGACACGCTGCTCGCCATCAACAACCATGGCCTGCAACAAGCTGATCCAGTGTTGGGCCATGCGTTCGATGGAAGGCGCATCAAACAGGTCATTCGCGTAAGTCAACGCAGCATGCAGGGTGCCGGACTTCTCGAACGTATCGAGGGTCAGGTCGAACTGGGTGGTGCGGCCTTGCCACTCCACCAAGGCCAGTTCCAGGCCGGAAGCAGTGCTGACCGACGCGATATCCGCCACCACCGGCTGGTGGTTGTACATCACTTGGAACAGCGGCGTATGGCTCAGGCTGCGCTCGACTTTCAGGGCTTCAACCAAACGTTCGAACGGCAGTTCCTGATGAGCCTGAGCGCCGAGGGCATGCTCCTTGATACCGTGCAGCAACTCGGCGATGCGGGTCTGCCCAGTGAGCTCGGTGCGCAACACCTGGGTGTTGACGAAGAAACCGATCAGCCCCTCGACTTCACTGCGGTTGCGATTGGCGATGGGCACGCCGATGCGGATATCGCCCTGCCCGGTGTAGCGATGCAGCAACACGTTGAACGCACCGAGCAGCAACATGAACAGGGTGACGTTGTGCTTTTGCGCGCAACTGCGCAGCTGCGCGGCCAACGCCGGATCAATCGCGAAATTATGGCGGGTGCCCTGATAGCTGGGCATGGCCGGGCGCGGGCGATCAGTCGGCAACTCCAGCACCGGATGCTCATCGCCCAGGCGCGCCTGCCAGTATTCCAACTGACGCGCCTGCTCCCCCGCTTCCAGCCAACGACGCTGCCACAGAGCGTAGTCGCTGTACTGGATCGGCAGCGCCGGCAGTTGCGGCGCCTCTTTGCGTTCATGGGCGTCGTAGCAACGGATGAACTCGTCGATCAATACGTTCATCGACCAACCGTCGGAGACGATGTGGTGCAGGGTCAGCAGCAGTACATGCTCCTGCTCGTCGAGTTTGAGCAATTGCACACGCAGCAGCGGGCCGTGCTCCAAGTCGAACGGAAGCAGCGATTGACGCGTCGCCGCCTCGTTGACGGCCTGTTCGCGCTCAGCGGATGCCAATGCGCTGAAGTCCAGCTGTTCGACTGCCAGTGACGGCACGACTGCGACCTGCAACAGGCGCTCATCGGGCTGGCGCTGAAACACCGTGCGCAAGGTTTCATGCCGCGCCACCAGGCTGGCAAACGCTTGTTCCATCGCGCTTAAATTCAGCGCACCTTTGAGCCGCACGGCGCCGGGCAGGTTATAGGCGCCGCTGGCCGGGTCCAATTGCCAGAGAAACCACATGCGCTGCTGCGCGTAGGACAGCGCCTGGCGATCCTCGACCTCCACCCCCGCCGGAATCGGAAACCGGGAAAAGTCCACGCCTTCTTTCTGCAAGGCCTGCAGGAACACTTGGCGTTTTTCCAGGGGCAACCCGATAAACCGGCGAGCAAGTTTCAAGGAGTCTTCAGCATTCATTTGTTGGAGTCCGGAGCAATAGGCAGGAAGCACAAAGGCACGTCGTCCCTATAAAACGAACCGGGCAGGGAAAAATTAGCGGGGGATGGGAGGCGCGGAGCGAGGTGTCATCAAGGGTTACATCAATCTCAGGAAAGACAGACGGACCCGAGCTAGCATTGACGAACACCACTTTTTGCAACTAAATTTAGTTACACGAAAGGAACGCCGTGTCCAAAAATGAAAAGCTGCTCGCCAAACTGCTCAATGAGCACATGGCATTTACCTGGCCCGAGCTCGTAACGCTGCTGCGTCGGCTGGGCTACACACAGATTGAGGGGCTGGAAGCCGCGTCAAATTCGACATCGGCGACCCGAGTGCAATGATCACCTTGCACAAGCCTCACCCCGGCAACGAACTGAAACACTACATTCGGCGCCAGATCATCGAACAATTGAAATCAGGAGAACTGATTCAGTGAACAACCAACTGAAACACCAAGGTTACATCGGCTCTATCGAAGCCAGCCTCGAAGACAACTGCCTGTTCGGCAAGGTCCTGTTCATCAAGGCGCTGGTCAGCTATGAAGGGAAAACCGTCGCTGAGTTGGACGCGGCTTTTCGTGAGGCCGTAGACGACTATCTCGCTACATGCCACACCCTGGGACAAACACCGGAGAAGCCTTGCAAAGGCTCATTCAACGTGAGGGTCGGCCATGACCTGCATTTGGCTGCGGCCCTGGCAGCGACACGAAAAAAAGTCACGCTCAATGATCTGACACGTCAGGCGCTGAATGAATTTCTGCAACACCACAGTGCGGACCCTTGCCCGGCGATTGGTTGACTATCCCAACCGTCGATAGCCCAACACTGCTGCTCCCAATACCACCGCCCCCGCCACCAATGCCACCCAGAACCCACTGGTTGCGCCGAAGTGGTCGATCATCCAACCGGAGCTGGCGGCACCGATGGCCACGCCGATACTCAGGCCGGTGATCAGCCAGGTCATGCCTTCGGTCAGGCGACTTGGTGGGACAATCCGCTCCACCAGGGCCATGGACACGATCAAGGTCGGGGCGAAGAACAGGCCGGAGATAAAGATCGCCACAGCCAGACCGGGAATGTTCGTCACCAGCAACAACGGCAAGGTGGTCAACGCCGTGGCCACGCCGCAGAACAGAAACTGCCGAGGTAACGGCGCCTTGAGTTTGAGGGTGCCAAAGGCCAACCCCGCCAGGCATGAACCGATGGCATACACTGACAGCACGATGCTCGCCGCCGCCGGTTGGCCCTGCTGCTGGGCAAAGGCGACGCTGACCACATCCACCACGCCGACAATCACGCCCATGGCCAGCAACAGGATCATCAAGATCAGTACTGAAGGTGAGGCGATCAGCCAACGGCCGTGATGGTCATGGTGCTCGTGCACCGGCGGTTCAGTCTCGCGTTGCAGCACGAAGGTCGTGACACCCACCGCCAGCAGCACGGCCGCAACCAAAGGCCCGGCTTCCGGAAACAGCACCACACTCAGACCTACGGAAATCGGCGGACCAATGATGAAACACACCTCATCCAACACCGACTCCAGGGCAAACGCGGTTTGCAGCTTGGGCTGCCCCCGGTACAACTCGGACCAGCGCGCCCGCACCATCGCCGACATATTGGGCATGCAACCGGCCAGGGCGGCAAACAGGAACAGCGTCCAGTTCGGCGCCTGCAAACGGGTACACAGCAACAACATCAACAAGGCCCCGCCGCCGATCAGCGCGGCTATCGGCAGCACCCTGCCCTGGCTATAACGATCGACCAGACGTGAAACCTGCGGTGCACAAAACGCCGTGGCCAGGGCAAACACCGCCGCCACCGAACCCGCCAAGCCATAACCGCCATGCACCTGCGAAAGCATGGTGATCAGGCCGATACCGGTCATGGACACCGGCATGCGCGCAAGCATGCCCGCTAGTACAAAAGCTCGAGCGCCAGGGACCTGGAACAACTCGGCGTAGGGGTTTGCCATCCTGCTTAACCTCTTCCTGAATGCCCTGGAACTTGCTATCTGAAGTCATCAAGGCAAAATACATACGGTGCGTATGTGACAAATCATGCGTAACATACGCAACGTATGTCAATCATTCACTTGCCCATTGCGAGCCTTACCCATGAGCCGAGCCCGTGCCGAAATGATCGAAGACACCCGTGCCCGACTGATTGCCAGCGCCCGCCAGGCCTTCGCCACGCAGGGCTACGCAAACACCTCGATGGACGACTTTACCGCCCGTGCCGGTTTAACACGGGGTGCGCTGTACCACCACTTTGGTGACAAGAAAGGCCTGTTGGCGGCCGTGGTGGCCCAACTCGACAGCGAGATGGACGCGCGTTTGCAGAACATCACCGACCAGGCCCAAGAGCCCTGGGCCGGTTTTTGTGAACGCTGCCAAGCCTACTTGCGCATGGCCCAGGATGGCGAAATCCAGCGCATTGTGTTGCAGGATGCGCCAGCCGTGCTGGGAGACACAGGGCCCCAACAGCACTGCGTAGAGTCATTGCGTCAACTGCTTGAGGCCTTGATGCAGGCTGATGTGATTCGCCAGGGCCCCAGCGTCGCATTGGCTCAGTTGATCAATGGCAGCCTGGTCAACACCGCCTTGTGGATCGCCCGAGATGAACACCCGAGCGAGCGACTGGAGGAAGGCTTGCAGGGCCTGGAACTGCTGTTGCAGGGCTTGAAATAAGAGCCTCGCTCACACCAACCGCGTGATCTGCTTATGCCGCCACACCAAGCGGTAATACGCGGTCTGCAACCCCAACATTGCCAGGTAGGTTACTGGAAACGCCATCCACACCCCTTCCAGACCGAAGTGGGCATTGAACACGTACGCCATCGGCAGCTCAACGCACAGCACGCAGAAAATCGTGATGGCGACTGGCATCAGCACCACACCGCTGGCCCGCATGATTCCGCCGACCACCGCCTGGAAACCGAAAACCAGGATGCTCCACAACATGATGTGCAGCAGATGCTCGGCCTTGATCCGCGCCGCATCGTCGGTGATGAACAGGCCCAACAACCAGTGCGACATCAGGTAGCCGAGCACGATCAGGCCCCCCGTGAGACAGGTGTTGATCAACAACCCGGTGCGCAGAATTGGGCTGATACGTTCCAGACGCCCGGCACCAATCGCCTGAGCGCCGAGGATCGAGGCCGTGATCGCAATCGACAGCGCCGGAAACTGCACATAATTGACGATCTGCGTCACCGCGCCATAGGCCGCTGTGGCCTGAGAGCCGTGGCCGTTGACCAGCGCGAGGATGACCAGTTCCGAGAGCGACAGCACCACCATCTGTAAACCGGTGGGCAGGCCGATGCGCAGGACCTTGCCGAGAATCACCCGATCCAGGCGCAAGGCCGCGAGCAGTTCGCGATCCGGCGCCATCACATGGTTTTTATGGCGCAGACGCAGTATCAGAAACAGCATCGCCAACGCGTTACCCACCAGCCCCGCGTATACCGCGCTTTGAATGCCCATGGGCGGCAAGCCGATCCAGCCGCGAATCAACGCAGGGGTCAGCAGCAGCCCGACCAGGGTCGAGACCATCAGCGCCAGCAATGGCGAGACCGTGTCGCTGACGCCACGCAACAACTGGGTATAGAGGATGAAGACCAGCAGCAGCGGCATGATCAGCATCATCATCTGGGCATACCCCACAGCATCGTCGAGCACATCAACCGGTGTGCCCAACGCCTGTAATGCCGGTCGAGCAAACAGGCTGCCGAGCACGGCCGCGATCAAACCCACCAGCGCCCCCAGGGTCAGGGTGGCGCCGGTGATCACTTTGACCAGCCCCGTTTCCTGGGCGCCCCAGGCCTGCCCTATCAACACCGACGCGCCCGCGCCCAGGCCGATCACCAGGGCGATAAAGAAAAACACGATGGGGAACATCCCCGACACCGCCGCCAACGCTTGGGTACCGAGCATTTGCCCGACATAGATACCGTTGAGGGTGCCGGAAAAACTTTGCAGGAAGTTGGACAGCACCATCGGTGCCAAAAAGATCAGGTAGATCTGCCACAGCGGCCGTTGTTGGGTGACTTGCATGGTGGTTCGAGTCCCGGAATTATTGTTAGCCAGGGAAAGCATTGCGCGACAGCCACGCCAGGTACGTCTGCACGTCCACCGGCCAGTGCGCGATCTTGTTGGAAAAGTCCGCCGACGCTTGAGCAAACAACGCCCGTGAGGCGTCTTCAAAACCGGGCAGGTCGCCGCCGATGGCGCTCATGAAACGATAGCTGGCTTCCTTGGCCTGGCGCATCTGATCACAGGAAGCGTGCACTGTGCGAGCTTCATCCACCAATCGACGCAAGGCGGCCGAGGCGCCGCCACGTTGCCGGCCGAGCCATTCCCAGTGACGCGGCAACAGGGTGACTTCCCGTGCGACTACACCCAGCTTTGGTCGACCGACCGAGGGGGCTGAGGGGGGCTCGTCATCGGTCTCGGCGTGTGCCGGTTGCTCAGGTGCATAACCCGCGGGCCAGGGATAGTCGACCTGGGTGCCGGTAACGTCATCGAAGACCAGAAAACTGCCCATCGGCAGCTCAAGGCTCGCCAGGGCAACGGCTACATCGGGATAGGAACCGGCCGCCACGCGCTGGTGGCGAACAAAGGCAGTGCACAGAGGGACGTTTTGCGTAGGCATGATTTATTACCCGGGTGTTATTAGTTATACCCGGGCAATATTAGCCAGAATTCTCCAGTATGCAAGGCTATTGTCGTGAAACTTCCAACGGCTCACTGCACACCGCCCCGCCCCCCCCTGCTCAGTCAGTCCAAATCACTCGCGTCATGCCGCTCAGGCAACTGCTCCGCAGGCTCACCCGACACACGATTCACCCGTCGACCGCGCTGCACCGCCGGCCGTGCCTCAATCGCATCAGCCCAGCGCAGCACATGCTTGTATTCATGCACCGAAAGAAACTCCGCTGCCCCATACAACCGACCTTTGACCAAACCACCATACCAAGGCCAAATCGCAATATCGGCGATGGTGTACGCATCGCCAGCAATGTATTGACTCACCGCCAATCGCTGGTCGAGTACATCCAGCTGGCGCTTGGTTTCCATGGCAAAGCGGTTGATCGCGTATTCCATCTTGCTCGGCGCATACGCATAGAAATGCCCAAAGCCCCCGCCCAGGTAAGGCGCGCTGCCCATTTGCCAGAACAACCACGACAAGCACTCTGCGCGCGCGGCAGGTTCAGTGGGGAAGAACGCACCGAACTTCTCCGCCAGGTATTGCAGGATCGCGCCCGACTCAAACACCCGAATCGGCGTGGCGCCGCTGCGATCAAGCAGCGCGGGGATTTTCGAATTCGGATTGACCGAGACAAAGCCGCTGCCGAACTGGTCGCCGTCGCCGATCTTGATCAGCCAGGCGTCGTACTCCGCGCCGCTGTACCCCAAGGCCAGCAGCTCTTCCAGCAGGATGGTGACCTTCTGCCCATTCGGCGTGGCCAGGGAATACAGCTGCAGTGGGTGCTTGCCGACCGGCAGTTCCTTGTCATGGGTCGCACCGGCGATGGGCCGGTTGATGCTGGCAAAGGTGCCGCCATTTTCGGTGTCCCAGGTCCACACCTTCGGGGGTACGTAGTCGGTCATAAATTTACTGCTCCTTGGTTTCAATACTGTTCGACGCGGACAATTGGGCCACGCTCCATCCGCCGCCCAGCGCCTTGATCAAGCCCACATTAGCGCTCAATTGCTGGGTTTGCAGTTGCAATACCGCACGCTTGGCTTCCAGCGCCGCCACTTGGGCGGTCACTACGTCGAGATAAGCCACGGCGCCCTGGCGATAACGCGACGTTGACAGGTCCTCGGCGTATTGCGCGGCAGCCGCTGCGTCACGCTGATCATCCAGGGCGCTGCCCAGGCCTACTATCTGCGAGAGATTGTCTTCCACCTGCTCAAACGCACCCAACACCACGCCACGGTATTTAGCGGCCGCCTCGTCAGTGGCAGCCTTGGCGATATCCACCCGGGCCTGGCGCGCACCGCCGTCAAACAGGGTGCCCACCAACGAAGGGCCGATGGCCCAGAACAGGTTCGGTGCGCTCAGCAAGCGGGCGAATTCATCACTCTGATAGCCGCCCTGGGCACTCAAGGTGATCTGCGGGAACCACGCGGCTTTCGCCACGCCGATACGTGCATTGGCGGCGGCGATACGGCGTTCGGCGGCGGCGATGTCCGGTCGGCGCTGCAACAGGGTTGAAGGCACACCCGTCGGCACCGTCGGCAAGGCAATCGGCGCCACATTCACGGCGACGGTATAGGTCGACGCCGACTCACCCAGCATCGCCGCGATTGAATGCTCCAGCACCGCCCGTTGCACCTGGCTTTGGCTCAACTGCGACTTGACCGTCGACAATTGCGTGCGCGCCCGCGCCACATCGAGGCCGGAGACGATACCGCCGCCGTGCAAGCCTTCGGTCAGGCCCAGGGCCTTGGCATAAGCGTCGCGGGTCTGTTCCAGCAGTTGGTTCTGCCAGTCGATACCACGCAGGCGGATATAGCTGTCGGCCAACTGCGCTTGCAGGCTCAGGCGCACCGACGCCAGGTCAGCCTTGGCCGCCTCGGAATCGCTGGTACCGGCGGCAACGGTGTCACGCACGCGCCCCCACAGGTCAACTTCATAATCGACCTCCAAGCCCAACGTCGCGGAGTTGTAGACATCCGGTGAGGTGGCCGAACGCAACGGCTTGGTGTCCGACTGACGAATGCGCTGACCGTTGCCGATGGCCGAGACCGTGGGGAACAACCCCGAGCGGGCCTGGGCCACATAACCTTGGGACTGCTGATAATGCGCGAGTGCCGCGCTCAGATCAGGGTTGTTTTTCAGCAACTGTTGTTGCATCGCGTCCAGTTGCGGGTCGTTGTAGATACGCCACCAACCGTCACGACTGGCTTGGTCGTCTGGCGCGCCGACGGTCCACGGGCCTTGGGTATGGAACTGCGCCGCTGTCGGTGTTTCAGGCACCTTGAGCGGCGGCGCGAGGGAGCACGCGCCCAGGCTCAAGGTGGCGATCAGCCCCAGTAGGGTGCGCTTAGCCATGGGGTTTGACCTCGGCTGAAGCGGCAGCCAATTGCACGGAGTCATCATCGACCAGGCCATCCGGCGGCGTATCGATCACGCGGTCACTGGCTTGCAGGCCGCTGGCGATTTCCACGCTGTCGCCAAAGTCGCGAGCAATGCTGATGGTCTTGAAGCGCACATGGTCGTTGCTGTCGAGGGTGGCGACGCGCATGCCGTGATCATCGAACACCAGCGCGCTGGACGGCACTCGCAGTACATCAGCCTGTACCGGCAGGTCGAACTGCACACTGGTGTAGCCGCCCGGCAGCAGGCGGCCGCCCGGGTTGTCAACCAGCAGTTGCACCAAGGTGCTGCCGGAGGCGGCGTTGACCGCGTCGGCGGTGGCGATCACCTTGCCGGTGAAGGTTTCGCCGCGATATTCCGGCACGCTGAGGCGTGCGGTGGTGCCTTCGCGGATCTGCGGCGAGAAAGTCTGCGGCACCTGCACATACACGCGCAGGCGGCTGACGTCGGCCACCGCAAACAGTTCTTTGCCGGCCGTGCCACCGGCGCTGATCAGCGCGCCCACGTCGGTGCTGCGTGCGGTGACCACACCGGCAAACGGCGCGACCAGATGCTGGAAGCCCTTGGTCGCCACCAGTTGCTCGACATTGGCTTTGGCCGCCGCGACTTTGGCCTGCTTGGCGGTCAGGTCGCCGGTGCGTTCATCCACGTCCTGGCGTGACACCGAGTCGTTCGCCAGCATCGCCTGCCAGCGCTTGGCGGTGGTTTCAGCCAGATGCGCATCGGCCTGGGCCGAGGCCAGGGTGGCACGGGCTTGCAGCAATTGCTGGTCGAGTTCCGGGGTATCGATTTCCGCCAGCACTTGCCCGGCTTTGACGCGAGTACCGATGTCGACATTCCAGGATTTCAGGTAGCCATTAACCCGGGCAAAGATCGACGCACGGGAATAGGCCTCCATACGCCCCGGCAAGTTGAGCACCGGGCCTTGGGCTTGCACCACCGGCTTGATCAGCTTGACGCTGGGCAGCGCCTGGGCATCGGTCCAGGTCTTGAGGTCACGGGATTCGCTGGCGCGCACACCGATGCCGACACCGACGATAACCACCACAACCACCCCGCCCACAATCAACCACAGCAGACCACGGGAAGACTTCGGTTTAGCAATAGAATCGGACATGTCAAACCCCTTGGGAAACGGTGGTCGCACGCGTGGCGTGCTGGCGACGCCCGTGGACAAGACTGAAAATCAACGGAACCAAAATCAACGTAGCGATGGTGGCAAAGGCCAGGCCGCCGATCACCGCACGGCCGAGCGGCGCGTTCTGCTCACCACCCTCCCCCAGGCCCAAGGCCATGGGCGCCATGCCGATGATCATCGAGATGGCGGTCATCAACACCGGCCGCAATCGCGTGAAGCCGGCCTCAAGCGCAGCCTGTATCGCATCGCCATGCACCGCCAGGCGTTCACGACAGAAACTCACTACCAGGATCGCGTTGGCGGTGGCCACACCCATGCACATGATCGCCCCCGTCAGCGCCGGGACCGACAGCGGCGTGTGGGTGACAAACAGCATCCACACAATGCCCGCCAATGCCGCCGGCAACGCGGTGATGATCACGAACGGGTCGCTCCAGGATTGGAAGTTGACCACGATCAACAGGTAGATCAGCACCACGGCTCCGAGCAAGCCGAACAGCAAACCGCTGAACGCTGCGTTCATGGTTTGCACCTGCCCCTGCAATATCACTTTGGAACCGGTCGGCACTTCACCGGCGTGGGCCGCGATGATCTTCTTGATATCGGCGGCAACGCCTCCGAGGTCACGGTCCTGGATCGCGGTCAGCACTTCGACCACCGGTTGAATATCCGATTGGGTAATCACCGAGTTGCTGTGGCTGCGCTGGATATTCGCCAGGCCGCCCAGGGTCTGGTCGGTGGCCGCGCCGTTGCTGCCGCTCAAGGGCAGGCTGTGCAGTGCCGCCAGGCTTTCGAGGCTGTACTGCGGGGTTTGCATGACGATCGGGTAGGAGATGCCGTTAGCCGGGTTCAACCAGAAGGTCGGCGCCACCTGGCTGGAGCCGGCGAGGTTGACCACCAGGCTGTTGGTGACATCGCGCTCGGTCAGGCCCACCAACTGCGCACGGGTACGGTCCACGTCAATATTGAACGTCGGCAATTGCCGCGATTGCTGGATACGCGCATCCACCACGCCCGGCACCCGACGAATATCACGCAGCAACGCGCTGGCGTAGGTGTAATTACCCGCCAGGTTATTACCGGTGATTTGCAGGTCAATCGGCGCTGAAGAGCCGAAGTTGAGGATCTGCCCGACAATGTCCGAGGCTGGGAACGAGAACACCGCGCTAGGGAATTCCCGTGGCAGCGTTTCGCGCAATTCGCGCATGTACTCCGCCGTCGGGCGGTGGCCCTCATTCAGGCTGATCTGGATGTCGCTGTCTTGGGAACCCACGGTGCCGGTGTTGTTGTACACCACGTTGATACCGCTGATGGACAGGCCGATGTTGTCGACCAATGCCTTGAGTTCCTGGGCCGGGATTTTGCGGCGGATCGCGTTTTCGATGTCGGCAATCAGGTGTGCGTTGCTTTCCACCCGTGTGCCCACCGGGGCGCGCACGTGCAGCAGGATCAACCCGGAGTCGACCTCGGGGAAGAAGTTGCTCCCAAGGAAGGGCACCAAGGCAAACGACACCGCGACGAACGCCAGCAGGCCGATCACCACCGTGCGGCGATGATGCAAGGCGCTCTCCAAGACCGCGTGGTAACGCTCGCGGAAGGCCTCAAAACGCCGTTCGAAACCGCGCTGGAAATTCACCAGTGGATTACGTGACGGCGCATGCCCGTCCTCGCCCTGCACATGGGGCTTGAGCAAGTAATTGGCGAGGGTCGGTACCAACGTCCGCGACAGAATGAACGAGGCGATCATTGCAAAAATCACCGCTTCGGCCATCGGCACGAACAGAAAGCGCGCCACGCCGTCGAGGAAGAACATCGGCACAAACACGATACAGATACACAGCAGCGACACGAACGCCGGGGTGACGATTTGCGCGGCGCCGTCGAGGATCGCCGTCTCCACCGGCTTGCCCTGCTCCAGGTGCCAGTTGATGTTTTCGATGGTCACCGTGGCGTCATCCACCAGGATCCCCACCGCCAGCGCCAGGCCGCCGAGGGTCATGATATTAAGGGTTTCACCGAGGGCCGACAGCGTGGCAATCGACGCCAGGATCGCCAGCGGAATCGACGTAGCGATGATCACCGTCGAACGCCAACTGCCCAGGAACAACAGGATCATCAGGCTGGTCAGCACCGCCGCGATCAGGCCTTCACGGGCCACGCCGCTGATGGCCGAGCGCACGAACAGCGACTGGTCGCCGATCAGGTCGATATTCAGGTTGGGCGGCAGCGCGGCTTTGTTGTCCGCCAGCTTTTCCTTGACCCCGGCGATCACGCCGAGGGTGGACGCCGAACCGGTCTTGAGCACCGTCAGCAGCACCGAGCGGTTGCCGTTTACGTGCACGATGTTGGTTTGCGGCGGGTTGCCGTCGCGTACCGTGGCCACATCGCGGATCAGCACCGTGGTGCCGTCGGCGGTCTTGATCGGCAGGTTTTCCAGGTCATGGAAATCCGACGGGGAGTTGTTCAACTGTAGGTTGAACTCGTAGCTGCCGATCTTCTGCGTGCCCACTGGGGTGATCAGGTTCTGGGTGGCCAGGGCGTTGGCGACGTCCTGCGCCGACAAGCCACGGGCCTGCATGCGCGCCGAATCGAGGTCGATCTGCACCTGGCGGCTCTTGCCGCCAAACGGGTATGGCAGGGCCGCGCCGGGCACGGTGGTGAGCATCAGGCGCACGGAGTTGATGCCGATATCGCCAAGCTGCTGCTCGCTCAGGCCAGGGCCCGACAAGGCCAATTGCACGATGGGCACGGTGGAGGCGCTGTAGTTGAGGACCAGCGGCGGCACCGTGCCGGGCGGCAGTTGGCGCAGGATCGCCTGGGACACCGAGGTCACCTGGGCGTTGGCCGTACTGATGTTGACCCCAGGCTGGAAGAAGATCTTCACAATCCCGTAGCCATTCATCGACTGCGCTTCGATATGCCGGATGTCGTTCACGGTGGTGGTCAGCACCCGCTCGAACGGCGAGGTGATACGGCCAGCCATCTGGTCCGGTGGCAAACCGGTGTACTGCCAGATCACCGCAATCACCGGGATACGGATTTCCGGGAAAATGTCCGTCGGCGTTCGCCAGGCCGCCAGCGGGCCGATAATCAGAATGAAGATGGCCAATACCAGAAAGGTATAGGGGCGGCGCAATGCGATGCGCACGAGGCTCAGCATAAGCGTTGATCCGGACAGGGGGTTGGACGTTCAAGCAGGCAGAGCCGTGCCGTTTTCCCGCCTCGCCCCATGCACTTCCTGGGGATTTTGCAACGACATCCGGGTCACAAAGAGGCATACGCCACGATATCGAATTTAGTGGCGTACGCAACTAATTTGTTTCAAGCTGTCTCAGTCTTCATCTAGAAGGTCATTTTCGGTCTGAAAGGCCTTGTCCTGAAGGGGCTCGCAGGCATAATCGCCCGCGCCGAGTTTTGTATCAGAGAGTATCTACCCTTGAAATCTGCCCCGCCTTGCTCCGAGAGCCCCAGCGCCTGCGTAAACGGTGCCGTACGCCGCACCTCCCGCCGTCTGGCCCAGATCTATGACGAGGCATTCGCGCCCTGCGGCCTGAAAGCCACCCAATACGCAGTGCTCAACCAGATTTCCAAGGCCGGCACACCGAAGATGGGCGAACTGGCGCAAACCCTGGTGATGGATCTGTCCGCCCTCGGCCACACGCTCAAGCCGCTGGTGCGCGATGGCTTGGTGGAACTGCGGGTGGACGAACTCGACCGCCGAACCCGCCGCGTGCTGCTGACCGAAGTCGGCGTGCAGACCCATGCGACGGCCAGGGGTATTTCGGTGCAGATGGCCGAGCGCTTTGATCAAGCATTCGGCCGTGAAGCGGCGGCACAGCTGCGCCAGACCCTGGACTTTATCGCCTCAGACGAATTTGCCCGCACACTCTTGGCCAAGGATGACTAAGCCATCGGTTGGTGATTGGTCACGCAGTGAATGCCACCGCCACCCGCCGCGATCGCGTCGATATTGAGCTGCACCACCTTGCGGTTCGGATAGAGCTGCGACAACAGGTCGAACGCCTTGCGGTCCGCCACTGGGTCGCCGAACTCCGGTGCAATCACCGCGCCGTTGATCACGAAGTAATTGATATACCCAGCAGCGAAGTCGTCATTGCCTTTGCGGAACTTGCTTTTGCGCGGGCTCAGCGGTGGCGACACGGTGTGCACCTGCAACCGGCGGCCGTCGGCGTCGGTGGCGTTCTTGAGGATCTCAAGGTGCGCCAGGGTGACCTTGTGGTCGTAGGACTCGGGGTCGGTGTCTAGGTTAGCCAGCACCACGCCGGGCGACACGAAGCGCGCATAAAAGTCGACATGGGCATCGGTGATGTCCTTGCCCTTGATACCCGGCAGCCAGATGATCTTGCGCAAACCCAGGCGCTCCTTGAGTTCGGCCTCGACATCGGCCTTGCTCCAGTCGGGGTTACGGTTGCGGTTGATCCAGCTGCTCTCGGTCATGATGCCGGTGCCCAGGCCATCCACCTCGATCCCACCGCCCTCGCCTACCAGTTCGCTGCGGATATGCTTTGCGCCGGTTTCTTCGGCAATCTGGCCCGCCAGCAGGGCATCCTCTTCGTGCTGCTGCTTGTTGCCCCAGCCATTGAAGTTGAAGTCCACCGCGCCCAGACCGCCCGTGCCGTCGATGACGAAGTTGGCACCGGTGTCGCGCATCCAGATGTCGTCCAGCTCGGTTTCTACAAAGGTGATATTGCGTGTGCCGCAATGCTGCTCAGCCAGCGAGCGCTCGTCTTCACGGCAGAACACGGTAACCGGTTCATGCTCGGCAATCGCCCGGGCGATACGGCCGAGGGCGGCTTGTACGTCGGCGGTGAAGTCTTCCCAGATGGCGTCCTGGGCGCCAAAGGCGATAAAGGCCTGGCGATGTTTTTCGCCCTCGTCGGGCATGTAGAAGCGACCGCTGACGGCCGCTCGTACGTGGGTGGTGATCAAGGTCATGGCGCAGACCACGCTGGCTTGTTTGATGAAGGTTCGACGGGTTGGCATGAAATCCTCTGCACTTACTTGACGGTTGCTGTCTTGAATTTAGTCCACACGCGCATACGTGCACGCATATCGGCCTGGGAAATATCTTTGCCGGCAATCAGCCGATCAAAGGTAGCCGCATCCAGGTAGATGTCGGGGTTGTCGCGCATGCTCGCCTCCACGTCCGGTCGGGCCTTGGCATTTGCCGTGGGGTAACCGGTGAAGTTGGTGATGGCGGCCATGTTCTGCGGGCGCATCACAAAGTTGATAAAGGCGTAGGCGTATTCCGGGTGCTGGGCGTCGACCGGTATCGCCATGGTGTCCATCCACACCGTCGTGCCTTCACGGGGAATGTGATAACCGAAGGTCACCGGTTTGCCGGCAGCATCGGCGGCGCGCTGGGCTTGGGTCATGTCGCCACTGTAGCCGAGGGACAGGCACAGGTTACCGTTGACCAGGTCGGTCACCGGTTGCGACTGGAACTTGCGGATGTACGGGCGCAGCTTGAGCAGCAAATCGCTGGCCGCCGCCAGGTCTTCGCGCTTGGCGCTGCGCGGGTCGCGGCCCAGGTAGTTGAGCACCACCGCCAGCACTTCATCCGGTGAATCGATCAGCGAAATACCGCAGTCGGCGAACTTGGCTGCCAGCTCCGGCTTGAACAGCAGGTCAAGACTGTTGACCGGCGCGTTCGGCAGACGCTGTTCAATCTGCTGGGTGTTGTAGGTCAAGCCGATAGTGCCCCAGGTGTAGGGCACCGTGGCCTTGTTCGAATTGACATAGTGGGTGCGCAGCTTCTGCAAGCCCGGCTCGATATCGCCCAGCGCGGTGAGCTTTGCAGGGTCCAGCGGTTGCAGGCTGCCTGCCCGCATCAAGCGCTCGGCCACGGTGTCGCCGGGGAAGATCAGGTCGTAGCCGCTGCCGCCGGCCATCAACTTGGCTTCCAGGGTTTCACTGCCGTCCATCACGTCATAGATCACTTTGATGCCGGTTTCGGCGGTGAATTTGGACAAGGTGTCGGCGGCGAAATAATCGGCCCAGTTGTACAGTTTCAAGGTTTTGTCATCGGCCGACGCGCAGACGCTGGTGAGGACCCATGCACAGCAAAGAAGTCGTTTCATGCCAAGGTCCTCGATTGACGCCCGTCCAGGGTCAAGAGGCCGCCGTACATTTCCGGGCGGCGGTCGCGGAAGATGCCCCACGTCAGGCGCTCTTCGCGCATGGCGGACAGGTCCAGGCTGTGCACGAGCACGCCGGTACTGTCGCGATCAGCCTCGGCCAGCAGCTTGCCTTTGTGGTTACAGATAAACGAGGAACCGTAGAAGTTCATTTGCAGGCTCGAATCGGTGGTCGCCACTTCACATCCGACGCGGTTGGCCGCCACCACCGGCAGGATGTTCGCCGCCGCGTGGCCACGCATGGTCATTTGCCAATGGTCGCGGGAGTCCAGGTTGGCACAGCCGGGTTCCGAGCCGATGGCCGTGGGAAACAGTAATACTTCAGCGCCTTGCAAGGCCAGGCAGCGCGCGGTTTCGGGGAACCACTGGTCCCAGCAGATGCCGATGCCGAGGCGCCCGAACGCGGTGTCCCAGACCCGAAAACCGGTGTCGCCGGGGCTGAAATATTCCTTCTCCTGGTAGCCGATAGCATTGGGAATATGGGTCTTGCGATACACGCCCAGCAATTGCCCGTCGGCATCGGCCACGCTCAGGGAATTGAAGAACGCATTACCGGCTTTCTCAAACCAACTCAACGGCAGTACCACGCCCAATTCCTTTGCCAACGCGGCGAAGCGCTGGAGCACGTGACTGTGCTGATATTCCTCGGCCAGCGCCAAATGCTTGTGGTGCTGTTCGATGCAGAAATACGGCGTGGCGAACAGCTCTTGCAGCAGAATCACCTGGGCGCCCTTCGCCGCCGCCTCCCGCACCAGTTGCTCGGCACGGTCGAGGTTGCCCGGCAAATCCCAGGTGCAGGGCATCTGGGTGGTAGCAATCGTTAATACGGTCATGGCATTACCCCTTCAGTGGCCAGGCAGGTTGTTGCTGGGTGATGCAATGCACCCCGCCACCGCCGTGTGCCAGGTGGTTGATCTGCACCGGGACGATTACGCGACCGGGGAACGCCTGGGCCAAGACGTCGGCCGCGATCTGGTCGGCAGCAATGCCATAGGCCGGCATGATGATTGCGCCGTTGGCGATGTAGAAGTTGGTATAGGAGGCACAGAACACTTCAGCCTCGGTGTCGACGGCGTCGGTGGCTTCGTACAGCTCGATCATTTCGAAGCGACGGCCTTGGGCGTCAGTGGCCAATTCGAGGGCGCGACGGTTCTCGCGCACCACTTGGGCGTAGACCGATTGCTGATCGTGGGTGGCATCGACCAACAACACCCCGGGGCGAGCGAAGGCGCACACACCATCGACATGGCCGTCGGTCATGTCGCCGGTGACGTAATCCGGGTCGCCAGGCAGCCAGATGGTCTTCTTGATGCCCAGCAGACGCGCGAAGATCTCCTCCATCTCGGCCTTGCTCATGCCGGGATTGCGATTGGGATTGAGCAGCACCGATTCGGTGGTGATCAACGTGCCCTCGCCGTCCACGTGGATCGCACCGCCTTCATTGCTCAGCGGCGTGCCGAAGCACTCCAGGCCCAGGTGGTTGAGCACCCGACGCGCCAAGCTCTCATCCAGGTCATGCGCCGACTTGCCGCCCCAGGCGTTAAAGCGCCAGCTCACCCCGGCCGCACCGTGTTGCGGATGGCAGATAAACGTCGGGCCAGAGTCGCGGCACCAGCTGTCATTGACTGCCTGCTCGATCAGCGCGATGCCTGGGCCGCACAAGGCTTTGGCAATGGCGACCGCCGACGGATCGACGATCATCTTCACCGGTTCGAACCGAGCAACCGCGTTGGCCACTCGCGCGAAATCCTGCTGCACCTGTGCCAAGGTCACGCCCCAGGTGGATTCCCACAGTGCCTGGTTATGCGGCCAGACCATCCAGGTCGCTGCATGTCGGGACCACTCCGCGGGCATCCACCAACCATCGCTTCGAATTGTATTCTGCTGCATGACAAGTACCTTTGAGTTAAGTCATTGTGTTCAGTGAAAACTGCCCACGGAGTCTTGGCATGCATGCTACGTTGGCGATTAAGGCCGAACAAACGATGGATTTTGTAGAAAACTGATTAGAGGAGCTTATCAATATGCTCAACCACTGGCCGCCCCTCGGCACCCTTCGCGGCTTTGAAGCCGCCGCCCGGCTGGGCAGTTTCCACAAGGCCGCCGAAGAACTGCACCTGACCCAATCGGCAATCAGCCAGCAGATTCGCAGCCTGGAGGCTTACCTTGAACAGCCACTGTTTTTCCGCAGCGGGCGCAGTGTCAGCCTGACCGACGCCGGGTACGATTTTCTCAGCACCACCCAGGCGCTGTTGCAGCAATTGGCGGTAGGCGTGCGACGGCTGGGGCAGTACCGCAAGCCCAATCAACTGGTGCTCAACACCACCCCGACGTTTGCCCGTCACTGGTTATTGCCGCGCCTGGCCGACTTTCGTCGCCAGCACCCGGAGGTGGACCTGTGGATTTTCAGCACCGATGAAGTGCCGGACATGGCCAGCCAGACCATCGATCTCGCGGTGCGCGACGACATCAGCTCCCAGGCCGAATGCAGCTTCAAGGTACTGCATGCCGACCGGCTGTTTCCGGCGTGCCATCCACGGGTATTGAAAGAGCCCAAGGCGCAACGCACCACCCTGCACGGCGAGCGGGAAATGGACTGGAGTCATTGGGCCGTGGAGGCCGGAATCGATGTGGGCCAGCAGGATCAGGGGCTGAACTTTTCCGATCCTGGCTTGCTGCTGGATGCGGTGTGCACCGGGTTGGGAGTTGGATTGGTTAGCCAACTGCTGAGTCGTCAAGCCCAGACCGATGGCTTGCTGACACCGCTGGTGGAAGCCACTATTCGCGGGCCGAATTGGGCGTTGCTGACCCACCGTGACAGTGAAAACACCCCCATGGCCCGCAGCTTCACCGAATGGCTGCTGTCCCATTTGCAGGTAGACCCGACATGAGTGACAGACTCGAAGACATCCTCGCCGACCACTTGAACGTGGTGTTCTGCGGCATCAACCCCGGCAAGGGTTCCGCCGCCATTGGCCAGCACTTTGCGAACCGCAGCAACCGCTTCTGGCGCACCCTGCACCTGGCCGGGTTCACACCCCATGAAATCAGCCCGGAAGGCGGTCGCACGCTGCTGCACTACCACTGCGGCTTGACCACGGTGGTGGAACGCCCGACGGCGAGTGCGAGCGAGTTGGCGCGGCATGAATTCAAAGATGCGGCGGCGGCGTTCGAGCAGAAAATCCGCCGGCATGCGCCGCGCTGCGTGGCGTTTCTCGGCAAGGCAGGCTACAGCGCATTGTCTGGCCAGCGCGAGATTGCCTGGGGGTTGCAGCCACATTCACTGGGCGGCGCTTCAGTTTGGGTACTGCCCAACCCCAGCGGCCGCAACCTTGCCTTCAGCCTTGATCAACTGGTGAACGCGTATCGCGAACTGCGCGTTGCCTGTGAACGGCCTAAGCATTAGAGCGGACATAATAATTATCGAATTCACCACTTTCGACGAACACAAAGCCATGGCGAAGGTAAAAGCGATTTGAAGCACTTTCCTTAAGAGCGCCCACCTTGATAGGCAGCCGCAGTTCATCCGCCTCCCTGAACACCTGAGTGAGTACTTTTGCGCCTATGCCTGCACCTTGAACACAGGGGACCACGTACAAGTGGTCAAGCAGAAGCTCGCTTCGAAGGTCTTTTACAACGACAAAACCAACCAGTTCACCTGCTACTTCTATGCGGCGCGTGTTGCCTGCGTCGAACCCATTCAGAAATCGTTCACGCGCACGATCGGGGTCAAATCGCCCAAGTCGCTCAAGGCTTTCGCGCATGGCCTCAATCCGGATAGCCACCAAAGCTTCCAAGTCGTTATGGGTCGCGGGGGATAAAACGATAGCGGGGGCTTGATCCGATGAGGCAGGCATTACACACACTCCAAATATCGGTAAAAATTGTTGATATTACACGGCCAAAGCCCGCTATAAAGTTACCTGACTTTACCTATCCTGACAGCTACTCAACTCCCTGGAGGCTTCATGAAACTGGTCGGCATGCTGGACTCACCTTATGTACGTCGCGTGGCAATTTCCCTGGAGCTGTACGGGGTGGACTTTGTGCATGAGCCACTGTCGGTGTTTCGCACCTACGCGCAATTCGCCCAGATCAACCCGGTGGTCAAGGCGCCCACCCTGGTGCTGGATGACGGGACCGTGCTGATGGACTCCAGCCTGATCCTGGATTACCTGGAAGCCCTGGCCCCAGCCGACAGAAAGCTGCTGCCCCAGCAACCCACCGCACGCGCCCATGACCTGCAGGTACTTGGGTTGGCCCTGGCCGCCTGTGAGAAAAGCGTACAGATCGTCTATGAGCACAACCTGCGCCCGGCCGAGAAGCTGCATGCACCGTGGCTCGACCGTGTCACCGGCCAGTTGCTGGCCGCCTATTCGCTGTTGGATAAACACCTCGCCCAGACCGGCAGCGAAGCCCTGAGCCAGGCGTCGCTGACAGCGGCGGTCGCCTGGTCCTTCAGCCAGTTCACCGTGGCATCGGTGGTCAAGGCCGATGCCTTCCCCAGCCTGCAACGCCACGCCGAACGGTTGGAACAGCATCCGGCCTTCAAAAAATACCCGATCGAATAACCCGGTCTACACCCAGCCACCGTCGACGATAAAGTTCTGTGCCGAACACATCGCCGACACATCGGAAGCGAGGAACAACGCCATATTGGCGATGTGTTCGGGCAGTACGCTGCCCGGCAAGCACTGGCTGCGGCTGATCAGTTCCTTGGCCGCGTCGTCGACCCACATTGCCAGTTGTTTTTCCGTCATGACCCAACCGGGTACCAAGGTGTTGACGCGAATGCGGCTGGGCCCCAGTTCCCGCGCCAACGCGCGGGTCATGCCATGGGCGGCGGCTTTGCTGGCGGCATACACCGGGTAGCCGGCGGAAGCCATCATCCAGCCGACCGAGCCCAGGTTGATGATCGCCCCGCCGCCCGCGCGTTTCATCATCGGCACCACGGCCTTGGCAGCAAAGAAGGCGTGTTTCAGGTTGACGGAAATCAGCTTGTCGAAGGTTTCCGAATCGACCTCCTCCAGTGTGTGGCGCAGGTCATTGGCCGCATTATTGACCAGCACCGTAATTGGCCCCAGCGAGTGTTCAAAACGCTCTATCGCCGCCTTGTAGGCGATTTCATCAGTGATATCGCAATACTCGAACTCAACGGTATGCCCCTGAGAGTTCAACAACGCCGCCAGGCGTTCGCCCTGGCTTTGTGCACGGTCCACAAAACCCACTTTGGCGCCTTGCGCAGCGAAGGCCCGCACCATGAATTCGCCGATGCCCGAAGCGCCTCCGGAAATCAGCACGGTCTTGCCTTTGAGGTCGGGATAAACGGCCTGCTGAGTAGTCATATAACGGTGCCCCACCTAATTAGTCTTATTTTATTTTGCAAATATTACGTTTAAGGCTATAAATTCGCTGTCATACCGACAAAATATCGCACATTAGTAGAACTATTCCACTCAAAACAACAAAAGGAAGTTCGACCATGAAGCACCCTCGACACCTGCTTTCCGGCCTCGCCTTGTCCATGCTGATCGCCAGCGGCGGCGCCCAGGCGGCAGGACTCACCAGCGAGCACAAACCTTTCGGCAAAACCAATGACGGTACCGCCGTCGAACAGTACGTGTTGCGCAACAGCCATGGCATGCAAGCCACTGTGATCACCTACGGCGGCGTGCTGCAGTCGCTGAAAGTGCCGGACAAACACGGCAAGTCCGAGGACGTGGTGCTGGGCTTCGATGACGTGCAGGGCTACCAGGCCGGCACGGCGTTTTTCGGCGCGACCATCGGGCGTTTTGGCAATCGCCTGGCCGGCGGTGCCTTTGAACTCGACGGCAAGCGCTACCAGGTGCCGCTCAACGATGGCCCCAACTCGCTGCATGGCGGCGCCCAGGGTTTCGACAAGCACGTGTGGCAAGCCAAGCAGGTCAAGGGCAAGGACTCGGTCGGCGTCACCCTCACCTACCTGTCCAAGGACGGCGAGATGGGCTTCCCCGGCAACCTGAAAACCGAGGTCACCTATAGCCTCAACGATAAAAACGAACTGCACATCGACTACAAGGCCACCACCGACAAGCCCACGGTGCTCAACCTCACCAACCACAGCTACTTCAACCTCGCCGGTGCGGGTAACGGCGACATTCTCAAGCAAGTCGCGACCTTGCATGCCAGCCACTACACGCCGGTGAATGCCACGTTGATTCCTACCGGAGAACTGGCGCCGGTCCAGGGCACGCCGATGGATTTTCTCAAGCCCACCGCCATTGGCCAGCACATCAAGGACGATCATCCGCAGCTTAAATTCGCCGAGCCGAAACAAGGCGGGTTTGACTTCAACTGGGCGCTGGATACCAAAGGCGACATCAAACAGCTCGCTGCCGAGGTGCATGATCCAGCGTCTGGTCGGCGTTTGCAGCTCTACACCACTGAGCCGGGCGTGCAGTTCTATACCAGCAACTTCCTCGACGGTACGGTGAAGGGTAAGGCTGGCAAGACCTACCAGCACTGGAGCGGTTTCACGTTGGAGACCCAGCATTTTCCGGATGCGCCTAATCAGCCGAAATTTGCGTCTACGCGTTTGAACCCTGGGCAGACGTATACCCAGAACACCGTGCTGAAGTTCTCTGCCGATTAACTGTTACAGGCGCCTCGGTCTTTCAGTTAGACCGAGGTGCCTGTATCGCGGCATAGGTACCTACACATCCTTTGTATGGATTGGGCTTTGTGGTTCTTGCTGGTCCGTTGGGTACATATCCGTTTTTTGGGTAACGGCCGCTTATGGTTTCGCCCTTACGGCGACTCACTTTGGAAAAGCCGGAATGCCGGCCCAGCCCAAAGTAAGCAAAGGGCTCTTGCCCCACCACTCGGCACCTCGCTGTGGCTCGGTGTGCCCGCACTCCGGCACGGCTGCGCGGGTCGCCGCGATGGGCCATCCCTGGCCCAGCGCGGCTAAACCGGCATCCTTGCCGGTTTACCCGCTCCACCGTGCCTACTTGCGGCCATCGTGGTTTAACGGGGCGCCTAAGATCAAAGTCAAAATCAACAGCACGGCGGCCTGAAAGCCGACCTGAGTGGTGTAGATCAAAAGCGGTCGAGTAATGTGGGTGCTCCATACATCAGGGAAACTGCAATCTGCCCTGCTTCTGATCTGGCTTTTGCTCCACACCACTCCCAGTTAAAAACTGTTACCTATGTGCTTGAACTGATTTGTTACCTATGTGGGTGAGTCATACCCAAGAGCCCTTTTGGTTACTTTTGGGGCTCTTTTCCAAAAGTGACCCGCTGTAAGAGCGGAACCAATAGAGGCCGTTACCGCAGCAACGGATATGCACTCAATCAGCGTTGTTTCATGCGATCAATAACCACCGCCAGCAACAAGATCGACCCCCGAATCACGTACTGGTAAAAGGTATCGATATTCTTCAGGTTCATCGCATTCTCAATGATCGCCAGGATCAACACCCCAGCAATCACGTGGCGAATCATGCCCACCCCGCCGCTCAACGACACCCCACCCAACACGCAGGCAGAAATCACCGTCAGCTCAAAACCCTGGCCAATCATCGGCTGCCCGGAGGTCATGCGCGAAGCCAGGATCACCCCGGCCAGAGCACCAATCACACCATGTACGGCAAAGATCAGAATCTTGGTGCGGTCAACATTCACCCCCGCCAGCAACGCCGCCTCCGGGTTACCGCCGATGGCCATGGTGTTGCGCCCATAGGTGGTGTAATTGAGCAGCCAGCCGAAAAACAGAAAGCAGACAATGGTGATCAGGATCGGCACCGGCACACCCAGCAATTGCCCGTTACCGAAGATAAAGAACTGATCCTGGGACACCCCGACCGCCTTGCCATTGGCAAAAATATAGGCCAGGCCCCGCACGATCTGCATGGTCGCCAAGGTGGTAATCAACGCATTGACCCGCAACTTGGCGATCACAATACCGTTGATCAGCCCAACGATCAGGCCCATCAACAGCGCCGCGCCAATCCCCAGCATCACGCTGTCGGTATCGCGCATCACAATCGCCGCCACCACCCCGGCGCAGGCAATCACCGAACCCACCGACAAATCGAAGTGCCCCGACGCCAGGCAAAACAACATGGTGCACGCCGCGATACCCACCGTGGAAATCGCCAGGCCCAGGCCGCGCATATTCAGGGGCGAGAGGAAGTTGTCGATCAGCAACGCGCACAACAGAAAGATCCCCAGCGCGGCCATCAACATCGCCCAGTTATCGAGCAACGCGCGCAGGTCGATAGGTTTGCGTACCACCGGCAACGCGTTATTTTGAGTCGTCATAGTCATCTCTCAGTTCGCCAGGCTGCGCGGCAAGGCCAGCTGCAGCAAGTTGGATTCAGTGGCGTGTTCGCGGCGCTGTTCACCGCGCAGGGCGCCTTCGCATAGCACCAGGATGCGGTCGGAAATGCCCATCACTTCCATCAGGTCGCTGGACACCACGATCACCGCAATGCCCTGCGCTGCGAGGTTATGAATGATCTGGTAGATCTCGGCTTTGGCGCCGATATCGATGCCACGGGTCGGCTCGTCGAGCAGCAGTACTTTCATCGGCATCGACAGCCAGCGACCCAAAATCGCCTTCTGCTGATTGCCGCCGGACAGGTACATGATTTTCTGCGTCGCGTTCGGGGTTTTGACCTTCATGGCGTTGATTTGCTGGTCGGCATTGCCTTTTTCCCAGCCATCGCGCAACAGCCAGCCGAACGCGGAATGCGCGCCGCGCGCACTGATGTTGATGTTCTCAGCCACGCTGGACAACGGAATGATGCCCTCCTTCTTACGGTCTTCCGGGCACAGCAGCACGCCGGCCGCGATGGCATCGCGTGGCGAATGCAGGTGCAGTGGTTTGCCGCAGAGTTCCAAGTGCCCGGCGCTGGCGCGCTGCAATCCACTGAGCAGGCGAAACAACTCGGTGCGCCCTGCGCCCACCAGCCCGAACAGGCCGAGAATCTCGCCCTTGCGCACCTCGAAGCTGACCGGCTCACGCAAGCCTGGGCCAAGCAAACCCTCAACCTTGAGCGCGACCTCGCCGTGCTCACGCGGGCGGTAGTCGTAGATATCCTGAATATCGCGGCCGACCATGCAAGTGACCAACTGGTCATGGGTCAGCGCGCTCATGCCTTCAAACGTGCGCACGTAGCGGCCGTCCTTGAACACCGTGACGGCATTGCAGATGCGGAACACTTCTTCCATGCGGTGGGACACGTACAACACCACTTTGCCCTCATCGCGCAGGCGCGAGATGATCGCCATCAGCCGGTCGATTTCCCGCGCGGATAAGCTACTGGTGGGCTCATCGAACGCAATCACATGCGCGCCACGGGACAATGCCTTGGCGATTTCCACCAGTTGGCGCTGGCCCAGGGACAAGCGGCCCAGCTTCTCGCCAGGATCGATTTCGTCGGCCAAGCCCTTGAGGCAGGCCAGCGCCTGCTTGCGCAACAAGCCACGATTGACCACACCAAACCGAGACGGCAAATGCCCCAGAAACAGGTTCTCGGCGACGGTCATTTCCGGCACCAGGTGCAGCTCCTGGTGGATCACCGCGACGCCGCTGGCAATGCTGTCGGCGGCGCTTTTGAAGGCCATGGTCTGCTCACCGATCTGCAGCGTGCCGCTGCTGGGAATATAGGCGCCGCCGAGGATTTTCAGCAGCGTCGACTTGCCCGCGCCGTTCTCACCCATCAAGGCGTGCACCTGCCCAGGCAAGGCGGTGAAGCTGATGCCATCCAGCGCCTTGACCCCAGGGAAGGTTTTGCCGATGCCGGTGAAGCACAAACGGGCACCGGCGTTGTGTGTCTGTAATTGCGCGTGCATAACCACCTCGTCACACGGATCAGGCGGCCCCGTTGCGGCGGCCGCCGAGGAAAAAAATCAGTTCCACAAACCGATTTTTTCCAGCTCCTGCTTGAAGTTCTCGCGGGTGATCAGCGTGACTTCGTCCATGGCGGTGTACTTCGGCGGCTCCTTGCCGGTGGTGACCCAGTCAAACATCATCTTCGCGGTGTTGTAGCCCTCGATGTGCGGGCTTGGCAGCATCGAACCGAAGAAGCCGCTGTTGGGTTTCTTCAATTCGCCAATGGCGTCGGTGCCATTGATGCCGATCCCGATTACGTTGGCCGCCGCAAAACCGGCGCTTTCGGTGGCGCGCACGCCGCCCAGCACAGTGTTGTCGTTCATGCCGCCGATGATCAGGTTTTTCGCACTACCGGGCAGCTTGACCAAGGCCGAGTTGGTCGCGTCCATGCTGCCCGGTACATCAAGGGTCTTGGCGGCGGTGAACAGGATATGGTCTTTGGGGAAGCCTGCGTCTTCCAGGGATTTGACCGAACCGTCGGTGCGTTTTTTACCGGTGTCGAGTTCGTTGAAGGTGTTGATCACCGCATAGGTGTCCTTCCAGTCCCAGCCACGTTTTTTCGCTTCAGCGGCCATCGCGGCACCCTGCTTCTGGCCGACTTCGAAAGCGGCCATGCCCAGGTACGGCACGTCTTCCATGAAGTTGCCCTTGGCATCGACAAAGCGATCATCCACCGCAATCACTTTCAAACCGTTGGCCTTGGCCTTGGCGACGATGGCCGGGCCAAGGGACACGTCCGGCGGGCAGATCACAAAGCCCTTGGCGCCGTTGGCGGCCAGGCTGTCGATGGCCGACAGGGTTTTCTCGCCATCCGGCACCGCGATCTTGATCACCGTGAACCCATGCTCCTTGCCGGCTTTTTCGGCAAAGGCCCATTCAGTCTGGAACCACGGTTCTTCGGCCTGCTTGACCAGAAAACCAATCTTCACTTCTTCAGCGGCCAGCAACAGGCCGCTCAAGCTCAGGGCCGAGACCGCTACAGCGGCGCAGCACAGGGAACGGATACCACGACGACGATTCATACGGGTGACTCCTTGTTGTTGTTTTTAAGTCTTGGTTGTTTAACCGGCAAAGCGGTGACAGGGTTTGCCTGGCACGTCGACCTCAATGGCCAATACCGCACCATCCAGAGGGTGATCCAATGGGCTGGCGGCGCTGGTGATATAGAGGGTGGTGAGGTTCGGGCCGCCGAATACGCAACTGGTGGGGCGGCTGACGGGCAACTCGATGACGCGGTCGACTTGACCTTCGGGCGTCAGGCGCAGCAAGCAACTGCCGTCCCAACGGGCGTTCCAGAGATAGCCTTCAGCGTCCATCGCCGAGCCATCCGGCCCGCCGCGCGGATGCGGGCCGAACCACACCTGCGCGGGGTCGAGTTGGCCATCGGGTTGGATCGAATGCCGGTACAGCGTGCCGTCCATGCTGTCGCCGAAATGCACGTGACTGCCGTCATCGCTCCAGAGCAAGGTATTGGGAATGCCCAGACCGTGCAGCAGCGGCGTGACCGTTGCATCGGCATCGATGCGAAACAGGCCACCGGAGCGTCGGGTGATCGGCAGGTCTTCGCCCTGCTCACCGATGTTGTTCTGCATGGTGCCCAGCCACAGTCGGCCCTGCGCATCGCAGCGCGCTTCATTGCCGCGGTTGCCGGGTTGCGGGTCGGCCACACAAAGCAGGGTCAAGGCTTCGGTTGTCAGGTCCAGCCGATAGACACCGCTGCTCAAGGTCACCAACGCATCGCCGCTTTCACACGGGATAAACGCCGAAACGTGCTCGGGCAACTGCCAAACCTGCAATTGCCCGCCCATCAAGCGCAGCGCCTGTTTGCCGGCGATATTGACCCAATACAGCGCCTGAGTCGGCGCGTCCCAAAACGGACCTTCGCCCAGTTGCGCACGGTGCGGGGTGACGGCGGTACACGACATGAAGCCTCCTGGAGTGTTGTTCAGGTGCGTGTTACAGCGGGTCGCGAGATGGCGTGCCATCCACCAGCCGCTGAATACGCAACGGGTTAGCGTTTTTCAACGCGTCGGGCAGCAGGCTATCAGGGTAATTCTGGAAGCACACCGGGCGCAGGAAGCGGTCGATAGCCAGGGTACCGACCGAGGTGCCACGGGCGTCGGAGGTCGCAGGGTACGGCCCGCCATGCACCATCGAATCGCATACTTCTACGCCGGTCGGGTAGCCGTTGAGCAAGATGCGTCCGACTTTCTGTTCCAGCAGCGGCGTGAGCTCGGCGAACTGCTCGAAATCCGCCGGTTCGCCAATCATGGTCGCCGTCAGTTGACCGTGCAGGCCTTGCAAGGCGGCGCTGAGTTGGGCCTGATCGGCGACTTCAACAAATACCGTGGTAGGGCCAAACACTTCTTCTTGCAGCACTTCATCGCCGTCGATCAGCAGACTGGCATCGGCCTTGAACAGTTGCGGCTGTGCTTGATTGCCCGCTTGGGCACTGCCGGCTAAATGTTGAATGCCTGGGTGCGCCAAGAGCTTTTCCAGACCGCTGCCATAACTGCTCAAGGTCCCTGCGTTGAGCATGGTTTGCGCCGGTTGATCACCGATCAATTGCGCCACCTGTTGAGTGAACGCAGTAAAGGCGGGCGATGCGATGCCGATCACCAGGCCGGGGTTGGTGCAGAACTGACCACAGCCCTGCACCACCGAGGCGGTCAGGTCGCGGGCGATGGTTGGCGCACGCGTGTCCAGCGCCTTGGGCAACACGATCACCGGGTTGATGCTCGACATCTCGGCAAATACCGGGATCGGCTGCGGGCGTGCCGCTGCCATATCACACAACGCGCGGCCGCCCTTGAGCGAGCCGGTAAAACCGACGGCCTGGATCGACGGGTGCTTGACCAGCGCTTCACCGACACCGCCACCGAAGATCATATTGAACACGCCCGCCGGCATCTCGGTGGCCTCGGCCGCTCGAATGATTGCATCGGCGACGCATTCAGCCGTCGCCATATGCCCGCTGTGGGCCTTGAAGACCACCGGGCAGCCCGCCGCCAGCGCTGCGGCGGTGTCGCCACCGGCGGTGGAAAATGCCAGGGGGAAGTTGCTCGCACCAAACACCGCCACCGGGCCGAGGCCAATGCGGTACTGACGCAGGTCAGGACGCGGCAGTGGCTGGCGCTCGGGCAAGGCCTTGTCGATACGCGCGCCGTAGAAATCGCCACGACGCAACACGGTTGCGAACAGACGCATCTGGCCACTGGTACGCCCGCGTTCACCTTTGATGCGCGCGGCGGGCAACGCTGTTTCGCGGCAAACCAGCTCAACAAACTCATCGCCCAGCGCATCCAGCTCATCGGCCACCGCCTCCAGGAACTGCGCGCGGCGCGAAGCACTTAACGCGCGGTACGCCGGGTAAGCCGCCGCCGCAGCTTTAGCGCCAGCGTCGACCTCTTCGGGAGTTGCCTGGTAAAAAACCTGAGGCAAGGCTTCGCCGGTGCTGGCGTCGACGCTCTTGAGCGTGACGCTGCCGTTGGCGCTGCGCTGGCCGCCGATGTAGTTGTGGCCGAGAAACTGGGTCATGGAGGGCTCCTTAAAGGGTGACGACGTTGCCGGGTTCGAACACCGCGTCAGCACTGCCGACCGCGTTAATCAACGGCGCGCCGAACTCGGCCTGGCTGATCTCGAACACATCGCCCGGTTGGGTACGTATACCGTCGGCGAATGACAGGGTGGCGGTGCCGAAGAAGTGAATATGCACATCGCCGGGCGTCAGGAACTGGTTGTATTTGAAGTGGTGGTACTCGAGGTTTTCCAGGCTGTGGCACATATTGGCTTCGCCACTGAGGAATTCGTTTTCCCAAATGACTTTACCGTCGCGCAGGAGACGGCTGGTGCCGGCCAGGTGCTGGGGCAACTCACCCACGCGCAGCTCTGGGCCATAGCTGCAACTGCGCAGCTTGGAATGGGCCAGGTACAGGTAATTCTTGCGTTCCATCACGTGGTCGGAGAACTCGTTACCCACCGCAAAACCCAGGCGATAGGGCTTACGGTCATGGCCGATCACGTACAGGCCGCCGATCTCCGGCTCTTCACCCGCGTCATCGGCAAACGGCGGTACAGGAAAGGCTTGGCCAGGACGCACCACAATGCTGCCGTCGCCCTTGTAGAACCACTCCGGTTGGACGCCTGCTTGGCCGGAGGCAGGCTTGCCGCCCTCCACGCCCCATTTGAAGATGCGCATGGTGTCGGTCAATGCGCTGTCGTCACCGCCCTGGTGCATCTTGTCCCGCGCCGAGGCGCTGCCGAGGTGGGTCAGGCCGGTGCCGCTGATCAGCATATGTGCCGGGTCCGGATGGTCGAGTGGCGGCAGGATTTTCAGATCGGCCAGCAGCGCAGCGTAGTCATGACTTTCGCCCAGGCCAAGGCTCTGCACCTGTTGCGCCAGGCCCACACCGGCCTCGATGGCAGCCAACGCCAACTCGCGCACGCTGCGGGCGGTCTGAACTTCACGCAGTGTGCTGCCTTCTACCACGCCGACGCGGCGCTCACCGTTACGTAATTCGAACTGAACTAAACGCATGAAACTTCTCCCAGATTAAGTCCGTGTAGCGCCACGGGCGCTGGCGGCGAATTGGTCAGCGGGCAGCACGTGCTTGCGCTCCAGCAGGCGGTAAACCACACCGGTGAGCAGCAAGCCGAACACCATCACCCCAGACAGGAAGTACAAGCCTGAGGCCAGGTTGCCGGTGTACTCCTTGAGCGCGCCAATCACGAACGGACCGATATAGCCGCCGAGGTTGCCCACCGAGTTGATCAAGGCAATGCCCGCGGCCGCGCTGGCACCGGCGAAAAACCGTCCCGGCAAGGTCCAGAACACCGCCGTGCAGGAAAACAGCGCGAACGCCACCAGGCACAGCGCCGCCAGTTGCAGCACCGGCACACTCAGCCAGGCGCTGAGAAACAGGCCGATGGCGCCGAGCACATACAGCACCGCGAGATGGCCGTAGCGATCGTTCAAGCGGTCGGAGCTGCGCGGGATGATCAACAGCCCGACGATTCCGAAGATATACGGCACGGCGGACACAAAGCCGGTGACCAGGTCACTGCCGCCGAACTGCTTGATCAAGGTCGGCAACCATAGGCCCAGGCCGTAAATGCTCAAGGTCACCGGCAGGTAGAACAGCGCCAGCAGCAACACGCGCTTGTCTTTAAGCGCATGCAACGGATTGCCATGGCGGGTCTGGCCGTAGGCTTGCAGGTCTTTATTCAGCTCGCCGGTGAGCCAGATTTTTTCATCTTCGCTCATCCAGTTGACCTGTTTCGGCCCATCCGGCAGATAGCGCAGTACCGGCCAGGTCAGCAGAAGCGCCGGGGTGCCGATCACAATAAACAGCCACTGCCAGCCATGCAGGCCGAAGATCCCGTCCATGCCCAGCAGGCCGCCGGAGACGGGGCCGGTGATCATCATCGCGATGGGTTGGGACAGGATGAACAGCCCGAGGATCTTGCCGCGATGGCGTACCGGGAACCATTGGGTGATGTAGTAGAGAACGCCCGGAAAGAACCCGGCCTCCGCCGCACCGAGCAGAAAGCGCATCACATAGAAGCTGTGAGGCCCCTGGACGAAAGCCATGCCGATGGTGATGGCGCCCCAGGTGAGCATGATCCGCGCAAACCAGCGCCGCGCACCGAAACGGTCGAGCATCAGGTTGCTGGGGATCTCGAAAAGAAAATAGCCAATAAAGAACAGCCCTGCCCCCAGGCCATACGCCGCGTCACCGATGCCGACATCGGCGCCCATGTGCAATTTGGCAAAGCCCACGGCAGAGCGGTCCACATAGGCGACCAGGTACAGCAGGATCAGGAAGGGAATCAGTTTCAGCGTGATGCGCCGAATAAGCCGCAGTTCCTGGCTCATGGGGTCGATCTCCGATTGTTGTTTTTATAGAAGCTCGGGGGACGCCTCTCGCGAAAATCCGCCAGGGCAATACCTCAGTTGAAGCCGACTATATAGTATGACTATTTGCAAAACAACTCTTCCAAAGCATCGATTTTGCGCTTATGTTTAAGCACGCATAGAACATATAGTCATACAATAAGAGAATCGATCATGCCTGATAAAAAGCCCGGCCTACGCTCCGCCCAGTGGTTTGGTACTGCCGACAAGAACGGCTTCATGTACCGCAGCTGGATGAAGAACCAGGGCATTGCCGACCATCAGTTTCATGGCAAGCCGATCATCGGTATCTGCAATACCTGGTCGGAGCTGACGCCGTGCAACGCGCACTTCCGGCAGATCGCCGAACACGTCAAACGCGGCGTGATTGAAGCCGGTGGCTTCCCCGTGGAGTTCCCGGTGTTCTCTAACGGCGAATCCAACCTTCGACCGACGGCCATGCTCACCCGCAACCTGGCGAGCATGGATGTGGAGGAAGCCATTCGCGGCAATCCGATTGACGGCGTGGTGCTGCTGACCGGCTGCGACAAGACCACCCCCGCCCTGCTGATGGGCGCCGCCAGTTGCGACGTGCCGGCCATCGTGGTCACCGGTGGGCCGATGCTCAATGGCAAGCACAAGGGCCAGGACATCGGCTCCGGCACGGTGGTGTGGCAGCTCAGCGAACAGGTCAAGGCGGGCACCATTACCCTGGATGATTTCCTTGCGGCCGAGGGCGGCATGTCGCGTTCGGCGGGCACCTGCAACACCATGGGCACCGCGTCGACCATGGCCTGCATGGCCGAGGCACTCGGTACTTCCCTGCCCCACAACGCGGCGATTCCGGCGGTGGATGCGCGACGTTATGTGCTGGCGCACATGTCCGGCATGCGCGCGGTGGAGATGGTGCGCGAAGACTTGAAGCTGTCGAAAATTCTCACCAAAGAGGCGTTTGAAAATGCGATCCGCGTGAACGCAGCCATCGGCGGTTCGACCAACGCGGTGATTCACTTGAAAGCCATCGCCGGGCGTATCGGCGTCGAACTCGACCTGGATGACTGGACCCGTATGGGGCGAGGCGTGCCGACCATCGTCGACCTGCAACCGTCGGGGCGTTTCCTGATGGAAGAGTTTTACTATGCCGGTGGCTTGCCCGCTGTGCTGCGTCGCCTGGGCGAAGCCAACCTGATTCCGCATCCGAATGCCTTGACCGTGAACGGTAAGTCCCTCGGCGAAAACACCAAGGACTCGCCAATCTATGGTCAGGACGAAGTGATCCGCACCCTCGACAACCCGATCCGCGCCGACGGCGGTATCTGCGTGCTGCGTGGCAACCTGGCCCCGCTGGGCGCCGTGCTCAAACCGTCAGCGGCCAGCCCTGAGCTGATGCAGCACCGTGGCCGTGCGGTGGTGTTCGAGAATTTCGACATGTACAAGGCACGTATCAACGACCCGGAATTGGACGTGGATGCCAACTCGATCCTGGTCATGAAAAACTGCGGGCCCAAAGGTTACCCAGGCATGGCGGAAGTCGGCAACATGGGGCTGCCGGCCAAACTGCTGGCCCAGGGTGTGACCGATATGGTGCGAATCTCCGACGCGCGCATGAGTGGCACCGCCTACGGCACGGTGGTGTTGCACGTAGCGCCGGAAGCCGCTGCCGGTGGACCGTTGGCCACGGTGCAGGAAGGTGACTGGATCGAACTCGACTGTGCCAATGGTCGCTTGCACCTGGACATCCCCGACGCAGAGCTGGCGGCGCGCATGGCCGACCTCGCACCACCGCAGAAGTTGATCGTCGGAGGCTACCGCCAGCTGTACATCGACCATGTGCTGCAGGCTGATCAAGGTTGCGACTTTGACTTCCTGGTGGGCTGCCGTGGAGCTGAAGTCCCGCGTCATTCCCACTAATTGGGATGCTATGATGCCGCCTATTTAGCCAGAGCATCCCTTTCGTTATGGATCACCAGCCGCCCAAGCCACGCAAGAGCATGCATGCCCAGATCGTTCAGGACTTGGGCATGCACATCGTTTCCGGTCGCTTCAAGCCTGAAGAAAAACTGCCCCTGGAGGCCACGCTCTGCGAGGAATACAAGGTCAGCCGCTCGGTGTTGCGGGAGGCCACGCGAGTGCTCAGCGCCAAGGGCCTGGTGTATTCCAAGCCACGGGTCGGTGCGGTGGTGCGACCTCGCTTGAAATGGCATTTGCTCGACCCGGACGTGCTGTCCTGGTTGATGCAGTCCACGCCCCACAGTGAGTTCTTCAACACCCTGGCCGGGGTGCGCCGCATCCTTGAGCCGGAAATCGCCGCGATGGCCGCAACCACCGCCACCGATGAAGACATCGCGACCATCGAGAAAGCCTACCAGGGCATGGAAACCGCGAAGACCCACGACGCCCTGTTGCAGGCCGACCTGGACTTCCACCGTGCCATTGCCGAGGCCACTCGCAACGACCTGCTCGCCTACATGTGCAATATGCTGTCGCTGCCGCTGCGCGAGTCGATCAATATCACCAACCGCCGCCCGGATATCCAGGGTCTCAGCCTGCCTCGGCACAAAGCGATCCTCACCGCGATCCAGAACCGCGACGCCCTCGGCGCCCGGCATGCATCGCTGGTGCAGTTGGATGACACGCGGGTTGCGCTGGATACGGTGATGAATGTGCTGACGCCGCTTTGACGCTGGGGCAGTCAGACTATGCGGCGACTGACACGTCCCTCATTGCGGCATAGGTGTCTATATCTCTTTTTTATGGCTTGGGCTCTGTGGTTGTCGCTAGGCCGCTGGGTACATATCCGTTTTTTGGGTAACGGCCGCGTATGGTTCCGCTCTTACAGCGGGTCACTTTTGGAAAAGCCCCAAAGTAAGTCGCTGTAAGAGCGAAACCAATAGCAGCCGTTACCCAAGCAACGGATATGCACCCAATCTACCGAAAAAACGGCCAACCCAAAGGGGATAGGCACATCCTGCGACCGGCTTAACCAGGTTACAGGGTGTAGGAAATCCCTACCTGCACCGTGCGCGGCTCACCCGGATACGCATACACGTTACCGAACGCGCCCTCTTCATAGTCACGGTTGAACAAGTTCTTCACATCGAGGTTCAGCCGCACCTGTTCGTTGACCTTGTAGTAGCTGAGCAAGTCCACCACCGTGTAGGCATCCATCGAGAACGGAGTGTTGGAAGTTTGACCAACCCGTTCGGCGACGTACTTGCCACCTGCGCCCACACCCAAACCCTTAAGCGTGCCGTCCTGGAACTCATAGACATTGAGCAGGCTGAAGCTATTGCGTGGGATGTTGGCTAAACGCGAACCGACGCGGATGCTGTTGTCCTTGGTGACCTCGGCATCCACATAGGCATACCCGCCGATCACGCGCCATTCAGGCGTGATGTTGCCAGCAACGTTGAGATCCAAGCCTCGGCTGCGGACCTGGCCGGCTGCGACGCTGAAGGCCGAATCCACCGGATCGGTGGTAAGCACGTTTTTCTTCTCGATCTGATAGATCGCCGCATCGACGCTCAACTGTCGATCAAGGGCTTCCCACTTGATGCCCATCTCGTACGACTTGCCCTTCTCCGGCTCAAAACCACCACCCTGGCGACTGGCACCGGTATTGGGCTTGAACGAGCGCGCGGCGTCGGCGTACACCGCGACGGTCTCGGTGAGATCGTAGATCACGCCTACACGCGGGGTGACGGCGTTGTCGCTGGCGTCCCAGCTTTTCCCGCCAGGCACGTAGGTGTGATAGTCGTGCTCGAACCGCTCGAATCGCGCCCCCGCCAGCACTTTCAAGCGCTCGGTCAGGGCCACCTGATCCTGGACAAACGCGGCGTAGGTCTTGAGGTTTTCCTTGTCGTGAGTCGGCGTGCGCGTAAGCACCGGGCGTGGCTGGCCGTAGACCGGGTTGAAAATATCAATGGCATAGGTGCCCGCCGCGCCGCTGGAGCGCTGGATGATCGACTTGTAGTCGTAGTCTTCAAACTCGACACCCGTCAGCAAGGTGTGATCGAAACTACCGGTGGAGAAATGGCCAGTGAGATTGAGCTGCGTGTCTTTGTCGGTCCACTCCAGCTTGCGGTAGTTGAAGTTACGGCTCAGGGTTCGACCGTCGGCGGCCAAACTGTTGGCTTCAACGGCGTTACCTTGCAAGGAGCCCTCCAGCCATTGGAAACCGCCGCCCAGGGTCCAGTTGTCGTTGAGCAAATGCTCGAAACGCAGTTGGGCCATGTTGTTGTCGTTGTGCAGTTTTCCGGCGTCTTTTTCACCCCAGAAGGTATCGCGCGACGCGGTACCCTGTTGATGGGTATAGCGCGTCAGGCCACGGTCCAACGGGTGATTGTTGCGCATGAAGTCGCCTTCGAAAATCACCTTGGTGTCATCGCTCGCTTGCCAGCTCAACACCGGCGTCACGCCGTAGCGTTCGGTTTCAACATGATCTCGGAAGGTGTCGCCGCCCTCACCCACCACGTTCAGGCGATAGGCCAGGCGGCCTTCTTCGTCCAGTGGGCCGGAGGCGTCAAGCGTGCCACGGCGCATACCCTGGTTATCCAACTGGCTACCCAAGGTCACGCTGCGCTCAGCCTGGGGTTGCTTGGACACCACGTTGAAGGTACCGCCGGGATCGCCTCGACCGTAGAGCATGGTCGCGGGTCCGCGCAGCACCTCCAGACGTTCGATGGTGTTGGCATCCGGCATGTTCGGGTAACCCCGGTTGATCGGAAAACCGTTGCGGTAAAACTCGCCGGTTGTGAAGCCGCGCACGGTAAAGGTAGTCAGCCCTTGTCCGCCGAAGTTGTTCGCGCGACCAACACCACCGGCGTAGTCCAACGCGTCCTGCAGGCGGGTGGCACCGATGTCTTCGACCACCGCCTTGGACACCACGCTGATGGATTGTGGGGTTTCATGAATCGAGGTGTCGGTTCGCGTCGCACTGGCCGAGCGAGTGGCGTGGTAGCCCTGCACCGGCCCCTGTGCCGTTTCATAGTCCGCAGTGCCCGTAATACTGGTCGCTTGCAACTCGAGACTGGCTTTTTCAACCGACTCGACTTCTGCCCAACTGAAGGGGGAAAACGCCTGAAGCACACAAAGGGAAACCAGGGTACGACGCATGGGTGAGAAACCTTGTAAATGAGCCAGATGGAGCGGCATATCTGCCAATTATTGTGCGGCGCAGGGTATACCAACTCACAACCAATTGATATGCGTTCTCATTTAAGGTTTCGGAATTTATCCCTATGTGCAGATTTCAGTATCTACACAGATTGATCACTCTGCATCGGACTCCAGAGCAGCCTCGGTAACGGGCGGCACACCAAACTGAACCGCTTCAATCCGTCCTTGAAGCCGCTCGACAAACTGCTCTGCTTCAGTCCGGGTACTGAACATCAAACTCAAATTGCCCAGCCGTAACAGGCAGCCTTGAGGTGAATCGACGTTCTCGAGTTCGATTTTCATAGTATCCCCTGAATAGTTGCGTTCATTGAGTCGCCGCGCGCACCCGCGGGTCGACAAGTTCACCTTCCAGATACGCGCAATCCTTGCCGTGATGCTTGGCGCCATACAGGCTCCTGTCCGCGCTCTTGAGCACCGCGGACATATCGGCCCCCGCCGAAAATTGCGCTATTCCCGCACTGCAGGTGTAGTTGTGCGGCACCGCAACACTGCGCCGAATCGCCTGCAACAGTCTCAGTGCGAAATCGCAGGCGAACGCCGGATCATCGCCCAGCAGCAACACGCCGAACTCTTCCCCGCCGATCCTTCCAAAGCTGTGGCTGCCCTGGGTGGTTTTCAGGCATGCGGCCATGGCACATAGAATCTTGTCGCCCACATCGTGGCCATACAGGTCGTTTTTTAGTTTGAAACTGTCGATATCCAACATCATGAAGTAACCGTTTTGGTCGCTGGTGATCAGCTTTTCGAAACTTTGCATGAAGGCACGCCGATTCAAGATGGAGGTCAAGTAATCAGTCTCCGCCAACACTCGAAACTCACTCTCCACCAGCAGCACGGAGCGCAGGCTCTTCAAGTAGGAAAAATTCAAAATAAAACCGATGGACACCGAAGAAACGCAAAAAATGAACAGGTAGATCTGCGCCTCGCCGTAAATATCCGCCTGCATATGTGGCCACAAGATCAGCCAGACCAATGTGGCGGAAAATAGATAATCCTGAACACTGATAAAGAGGATGGCGCTGCTGACCACCAGGGTGACCGCGAGCGGCAAGCCGAAAATACGCAACTCCCCGTGAAGGCGGATGACATAGGCAAAACCTGCGGACAACAGGACCACATAGACGACACCCAAAACCCGCCACACGAAAAAATTCGCAGTGAGGTGGTGAAGGCGGCAAACAACCAACAAGCTAAGCGTGATAACCGTTATGTAAATATCAAATTCCATTGCCGGGTGAATCAACAACACCCCCACCCAGGCAATGACCCCTATCCATTCGGCTTGCGTGACCGCCGGTGACAGTAACCGGCGCATCCTGGGCCTCAACTTCAAGTTCGTAGGCATCCCTACCCTTCCCCTTCAATAGCTTGCAGGCCGACTGCAAATGAAAATGCCATAAAGCGTCTTACCAGACAGGCGAAAGGAGGCAGCACTTCCAATTGAGTTTTGGAATGCACTTTAAAGTAGCCCTTCTCGACGCCTTCCTGAACCATTCGAATAACGTGAGTTTTCGACACTGACAGTTGCTGGGCCAAGGCAAGATAGGAAGATGACCTGAACGTTGCTCGATCATTTCCTGGCACAAAGGCGTCGTTATAGATAGCCAGCATCAACATGTGCCCTGCGTCTCGCTTCACCAGCCAATAACACTCCGGCAACAACACATCAACGGTCAGATCAGCGGTCAGAATGTGCGAGAAGCCCTTGAAGTAAAGGGCCAGGAATTCTCGATCATCCAACTCACGCATGTTTCGAAAATGGGCCTTCTCAGGGCACATCAGCGCCAGTGCGTCGGTAATGGAGGTCAGCATCAGCCGGACTTCCCGGCAGGCTTCATCGGAGGGCGCGTACACTCTGAAGCGACTGTCCTCCGTATGGGTGCCTACCGCCATGAAACCCAACGCCCTGAACAGTAGAAAGACCGACTCCAGGCTGTTTCTCGAGCAATACCTGCGCGCCACACAAAACGCTTTCACATCGCAAAGCAACGGTATCGACTTGGAGAAGTAATCACTTAATAGTGTAAAGGACACCATCAAACGGCTGTACTTGAGGGCACTCTTGTAGAAAAACGGCCTTTTTGAATAAGTGTTCAGAAGAACGCTGTAATGCGTTCGAATACAACTTTCAAACTCCACATTGCGCTCGAGTGCATCCGCCGCATTACCAATAGCCAACTTCAACGAACTGACGTGCATGAAAGAGCCCCGATCAACCAACTTTATCCCACTGATCTCGACCACACCGTTTCTGTGGCCAGGTCCCCAAACAAATCACGTCGTAAACACGGCCAGTGATGGCGCTTTGCCGCTGGGCGCAATGTACAGTGATTGTTGCACGGCACACCATCGCTACCAAAGTTGTTCCAGGCACTTCATCACTTATGCCCTGAATATTTCAAATACACTTCACGACGCATTTTTTTACAGTTCAGCACCGCCTGTACTGAAATAACTAACCGAACAATCAGGTTTATTCAAAAATACCGCCGCATCAGAAAACGGATGAGCGAACCCCTCGTCGATGCAGCGCGGACGGCAGAATCGGTTGAACCGCGTTCTAATGACTCTTTCGGCCTCAAGTGCTTACCCCTCCAGTCGATACACCGGGAGTACGCATGGGCCGCTTCCCTCATAACAACACATGCGACGCTCACCGCTACCGTTTTTCCCCTTGCCAAAATTATAAATACCCGCGGGAGAAGTCATGAATATCAAGCAGAAGCTGACCTGGGCATTTGCCGCCATCGCGTGCGTGCCGGTGATCCTGGTGGCCGTACTCGTCGTGCTGAACCTGCGCGAGGGGGCCCTGGCCAATTTCCTCGACAGCAGTGGCCGCGAGATCCGCCAGATCGACAATGGCATGAAGCAGTTCTTCGACGGCATCAGCCAGAACGTCGAATACGTGGCCAAGGACCCGCGCGTTGTCGCGGCCAAAGGTCTGAAGAGTTATGCCGGTGCCGACGCCGCGCAAATCCCCCTCACGGAAACAAACCAGCAGTTGCTGGAGATTTTCGACCAGTTCGCCAAAAGCCACCCCAGCACCGCCTACCTGTCGCTGGGCTTGAGCGACGGCGGCTACGCCAGTTGGCCTGACGACACCAAACTGAACAACTACGACCCACGCGTGCGCCCTTGGTACAAGGCCGCCATCGCAGCACCAGGCAAGACCGTTCGCACCGGCGCCTACTACTGGGCACCGGACGATGTGTCGCTGATCGGCACCGTGCACACCGTCACCGATGCCACCGGCAATGTGCTGGGCGTGGTCGGCCTGGACGTATCGCTCAAGCAACTCACCGAGTTGGTGAGGAACATCAAGCTTGGCGACAGCGGCTACCTGATGCTGGTCGAAGCCAACGACAATGTGCTGGTGGACCCCAGCGATGCCAAGCACAACTTCAAGCCCCTGGCCGACCTCGGCGCCAATTACGCCGAGTTGGCCAAGCGCGGTGATGGCGTGAGCCAGATCGACATCAATGGCGTGACCTACATGGCCAACGTGGTCAGTTCAAAAGATCTGGGCTGGCGCTTTATCGGTTTGATCAAACGCGATGAAGTGATGGCTCAAGCCTCGAGCCTCACTTGGCTGATCGCCGCCATCGCGGCGGTATTGGCCGTCATCTTTGCGATTGTCGGCGCAAGCTTCGCGCGGGTGATCGTTCGCCCGATTCGCGGTGTCGCCGATGGCCTGCAAGAGATTGCCGAAGGTGAAGGTGACCTCACCCGCCAACTCAAGGTAGAGGGCAAAGACGAAACCGCCAGCTTGGCGGGCTGGTTCAACCAGTTCCTGAGCATGATCGCCCAGTTGGTGCAGCGCATCGGCAGCGCCTCCTCCGACCTGCAAACTGCCGCCGCCGATACCAGCGAAGTCGCTCACAACATGAACCAGGCCGCCGGGCGCCAGCGTGAAGCGGTAGAGCTGGTGAGCACCGCCTTCAACGAAATGGTTGCCACCGCCAACGAAGTCGCTCGCTCCTGCAGCGCAGCTGCGTCGAGTGCCGACGAAGGCTACCGCGATGTGCACGACGGCCAGCAGCACATCGGCGAAGCCACCGGCAGCGTGCTCAAACTGAGCGAAGACTTGCAGCGTTCGACCCAGACCATGCAGTTGCTCGAGCAGGACAGCAAGAACATCAACACCATCCTGGACACCATTCGCTCGATTGCCGAACAGACCAACCTGCTGGCGCTCAACGCGGCTATCGAGGCCGCACGCGCCGGTGATCAGGGCCGTGGCTTTGCCGTGGTCGCCGATGAGGTCCGCGCCCTGGCCCGGCGTACGGCCGACTCCACCGGTGAAATCGACAGCCTGCTGGGCAACCTCGCCCGCCGTACCCAGGAAGTCACCCAGCAGATGCAAGGCAGCCTGTTGGTGTCGCACACCAGCGTGGAACGCATCCAGCAAGCCCGCGACAGTTTCGACAAAATCCGCGGCTCGGTGGACTCGATCCGCGACCAGAACACTCAGATCGCCACCGCCGCCGAAGAACAGCACCAAGTGGCCGAAGAGATCAACCGGCACATCGCGCAGATCCATGCCGATGCGCAGTTGGTCGAAGGCTTTGCCCACTCGGCGCAGACCGGGTCGGGCCGGTTGACGGATATTTCGGGTCAGCTCAAGGGTTTGGTAGGCCGGTTCAAGTTCTAGGCAACATCCACCTCGGCTCGCCTGCGGGAAGCAGGCGAAGGCCCCGTGTATTCGCTACTATGTGCAACAGTTTCCCGCCCATAGCCAAGCCGATCCGGAGCCTTAATGCCCAACGCCAAGGACACTGCCCACGACAGCAGCGCACCGATGATTCCCGAGCAGCGTCGCGAACAAATCCTGCGACAGTTGCGCAAGCATCAGGTGATGAGCGTGCACCAGTTGATGGAGATGTTCGACTGCTCGCACATGACCGTGCGCCGTGATATCGCACTGCTGGAGCAGGAAGGCCGGGCGTACTCCGTCACCGGTGGGGTAAGGATCGCCAGCCAGTTGCACAGCGAGCCCAGCCATCAATCCAAGGCCGTGGTGGAACTGCCGCAAAAGCAGGCCATGGCACGCCTGGCGGCGCGACTGCTGCACGCGGACATGACGGTGTATCTCGACGCCGGCACCAGCACGCTGGAGATCGTGCCGTACATCAAGGCGCTGTCGGGGATGACGGTGGTGACCAACGATTTCGGAATCGTGCAGGCACTGATGGACACGCCGCACGTGACGGTGATTCACACCGGCGGCCAACTGGATCATGACAACCATTCTTCCGTCGGCGGGCTGGCCGTGGCGACCTTGCGCCAGGTGGTGACGGACATCGCCTTTGTGTCGACCAGTTCCTGGGACCTGCACCGCGGCATCACCACACCCTCGGCGCTGAAGGTCGAGGTCAAGCAAGTGGCGATGCAGTCAGCCGCTCAAGTGGTGCTGGTGGCGAGCAGTTCCAAGTACGGCACGTTCAGCATGTACCGCATCGCCGGGCTGGAGCCGTTCGACGTGATCATCAGCGACGACGACCTGGCCCCGGCGGCGGCAGATGGCATCCGTAAGCGCGGCATCGAATTGATGCTGCCAAGCGATCCGCCGCTGGCTTGATCCCAGTTGCAAGCTGACCTTGCGCTATCGCAGCATAGGTATCTACACATCTTTTTTATGGCTTGGGCTTTGTGGTTGTCGCGGGGCCGCTGAGTACATATCCGTTGTTTGGGTAACGGCGGCTTATGGTTTCGCCCTTACGGCGACTCACTTTGGAAAAGCCGGAATGCCGGCCCAGCCCAAAGTAAGCAAAGGGCTCTTGCCCCACCACTCGGCACCTCGCTAATGCTCGGTGTGCCCGCACTCCGGCACGGCTGCGCGGGTCGCCGCGATGGGCCATCCCTGGCCCCGCGCGGCTAAACCGGCATCCTTGCGGCCAGCGTGGTTTAACGGGGCGCCTAAGATCAAGATCAAAATCAACAGCACGGCGGCCTGAAAGCCGACCTGAGTGGTGTAGATCAAAAGCGGTAAAACATGTGGGAGCGGGCAAGCCCGCTTCCACATTTGGATCTCCATACATCAGGGAAACTGCAATCTGCCCTGCTTCTGATCTGGCCTTTGCTCCACACCACTCAGGTCGGCTTTCAGGCCGCCGTGCTCTGCTTTTGATCTGCTGTTGATCTTGATCTCAGGCGCCCCATTAACCACGCTGGCCGCACGCAGGCTTGAATCCGTGGGTAACCCGGCAGGACGCCGGGTTAGCCGCGCTGGGCCAAGGATGGCCCATCGCGGCGGCCCACGGATTCAAGCCTGCGTGCGGGCACACCGAGCCACAGCGAGGTGCCGAGTGGTGGGGCAAGAGCCTTTTGGTTACTTTTGGGCTCCTTTCAAAAGTGACCCGCTGTAAGAGCGGAACCAATAGCGGCCGTGACCAAAACAACGGATATGTACTCAAAAATCTACCTAAAGAAAATGGCCAAGCGCCAAGAGCTGTGTAGATACCTATGGCTATCGCAGGCAAGCCAACTCCCACATTTTTATCGCTGTTTGGTCCGACGTAGCTCAGCGCACCTTCCAGTCCCGCAACCATTGCAACCCAGCCGAGGTATCACCCTTTGGCCGGTACTCACAGCCGACCCAACCGTCGTAGCCCAGTTGGTCCATCAGCTCGAACAGGTACGCGTAGTTCAACTCGCCCAAGTCCGGCTCGTGCCGATCCGGTACACCGGCAATCTGGATATGACCAATGCCGTCAAAGTCGCGGCGCAGCTTGGTGGCCAAGTCGCCTTCGACGATCTGGCAGTGGTAGCAATCGAACTGCACCTTGAGGTTGCTCGCGCCGACTTCGCGGCGGATGGCGTGGGCCTGGTCCTGACGATTCAGAAAGAAGCCCGGCATGTCACGGGTGTTGATCGGCTCCAGCAAGACCGTGACACCGACCCTGGCCGCAGCGGCGCTGGCGTAGGCGAGGTTTTCCAGGTACACGGCGTGGTGGCGCTGGCGCAGGGCTTCCGAGGGCAACAGGCCCGCCATCACATGTACGCGGTCGTTGCCGAGCACCGCTGCGTATTCCAGGGCGCGGTCGAAGCCGATGCGAAACTCGGCCTCACGCCCCGGCAACGTGGCGATGCCGCGCTCCCCCGCAGCCCAATCGCCCGGCGGTGCGTTGAACAGCGCCTGGACCAGGCCGTTATCACTCAGGCGCTGCTTGAGTAGCTCAGCGCTGTAGTCATAAGGGAACAAATATTCCACCGCATCAAAACCATCGGCTTTCGCGGCGGCGAAGCGATCCAGGAATTCATGTTGCGGGTAAAGCATGCTCAGGTTGGCAGCAAAACGAGGCATATAGGCTCCCAAGAGTTAGACAAAAGGCCAGATCAGCAGGGTGATAACGAAACCCAAGGTGCCGAGCAAGGTGGTAATGACGGTCCACGTACGCAGGCCGTCCGCAACGTTGAGCCCAGCAAGCTTGGTGAAAATCCAGTAACCGGCGTCGTTGATATGCGACATCGCCAGCCCGCCACCGCCCATGGCCAGGCACAACAGCGCCAGGTGGTTGGGCGTCAGGTTGAGGGTGACGATCAGCGGGCTGATGATCCCGGCCGTGGTCACCAGCGCCACGGTGGTGGAACCCTGTACCGCACGCAGCAACATGGTCAGCAAAAAGCCCAGGGCCAGCACCGGCAAACCGGTTGTACGCAGCATGTCAGAGACTACCGCGCCGATCCCGGTGTCCACCAGCACCTTGCCGAACACCCCACCGGCGCCGGCGATCAGGATCACCATGGCCACACCCGGTAAAGCCGAGCCAATCACGTCCGAGACCTGGCTACGGCTCCAGCCACGTCGCGAACCGAGCAACCAGGCGCACAACAACGTATCGATCAGCAGCGCCACCAACGGCGCGCCGAGCACCGTCATTACGCCACGCAAGGTTGATTCGAGGGGTAGCAGCGAGGTGGCCAGCGTCCCCAGCAGGATCAACACAATCGGCAGCAGAATCAGGCTGACGATCAGGCCGAAACCTGGCGCGGGGGCTGGCGGCAGTTTGGCGGCAATCGCGCTGGTGGACTCTTCCAGGCCCATATGGGACTCGGCCACAGCAGCCTGTTGCGCTGCCTGATGGTTGCCGTTGGTCCAGGCTTTCAAGTCTTCGTTGGTCACGTGCGGGCCATAGACTTCGGCGCGGATATCGTCGGTCATCGGGTAGAAGCGCCGAGTCATGCGCCCCGCCACGCGGTAGCCGATGTAACACAGCAGAGCGGTAATCGGCAGGCCGAACATCAACACCCGACCCAGGTCCGCGCCCAATTGGCTGGCAGCGGCCACGGCCCCCGGATGCGGCGGCAGGAACGCATGCACCGTGAGCAATGCGGCACACATCGGCAAGGCAAACACCAGCAACGGCTTGCGTGCCCGGCGCGCCACGCCGTAGGCCAGCGGCATCAGGATGATCACCCCGACTTCAAAGAACACCGGCACGCCGATGATGAACCCGGCGATGGTCAACGCCAGCGGCGTACGGCTGTTGCCGAAACGCTCGATCAGCGATTTGGCCAAGGCCTCGGCGCCACCGGACAGCTCAATGATCCGCCCGATCATCGCGCCCAGGGCAATGATGATCGCGATATGGCCAAGGGTCTTGCCCATGCCGCCTTCAATGGTCGCCACCAGATCAGCCGGTTTCACCCCGGCCACCAGCGCCACCACGATGCTGACCAGCATCAGCGCGACAAATGGCTGGAATTTATACTTGAGGACCAGGAACAGCAGCAGCGCGATACCCGCGCCGGCGGTCAACATCAGAATCAGTGGGCTCATTCGAAAATGTCCTGTTGTTATTGTTTTTTATGCAAGCCGGTCCCGTCGAGAGCCGTACCAAGCTCTCGCAGCAGTGCTTGCAGTGTCGGTTTACGGGTTACCAGTGCGCGCCGAACGTCTCGCGCAGTTCATCCAATGCAGCCTGATTCAGCGGTTCGGGTCTGGGGTTGCTCATCAACCAGAGCCGTGCGGTTTCTTCCAACTCCTCCAGCGCGTAGCTGGCTTTGGCCACCGAGCTTTCCCAAACCACCGGCCCCAGGCGCTCAAGCATTACCCCACGCACACGGTTGGCCAGTTGCGCGACTTGCTCGGCGACCTTGGGCGAACCGGGACGTTGGTAGCCGATCAGCGGAATGTGCCCGACCTTCATCACCTGATAGGGCGTGAGCGGCGGCAAGATATCGTCCGCGCGCCATACCCCGGCCAGAGTCAGCGCCACCAAGTGGGTGGAATGGGTGTGCACCACGCCGCCGACCGTTGGGTTGCGGTCATACACCTGGCGGTGCAAGGCCAAGGTCTTTGACGGTTTGTCGCCGGACACCCACTCGCCTTTCAGGTTGACCTTGGCAATACACGCAGGCTCAAGACGCCCAAGGCAGACATCAGTGGGGGTAATCAGCCAGCCATCATCGAGGCGTGCGCTGATGTTGCCGGCGCTACCAACGGTGTAGCCGCGCTGGTACAGGCTGCGGCCGACGTCACAAATTTCTTCGCGCTGGGCCTGCTCATTGGCGCCACTCATTGGGCACCTCCAGCCAGTTGTTTGAGGGCTTTGGCGAAGAAATCGCGACCACCGAAGTTGCCCGATTTCAAGGCCAGCGCCAGGGGTTCGGCGGAACTGCTCACCGTGGCCGGCACGCCTGGATCAATCTGCGCGCCAATCTGCAACAGGTTGACACTGAGGGCCTTGACCACCGCGCCTGAGGTTTCCCCGCCGGCGATCACAAAGCGCCGCACACCCTGCTGGCGCAAGCCATGTGCGATCTCGCCCAAGGCGTTCTCCACCAAGGCTCCGGCACGCTCGACGCCGAGCTGTTGCTGCACTGCCTTGACCTCGGCCGGGGTGCTGGTGGCATAGATCAATACGGTTTGCGCACTGTCACGGGCAAACGCCAGGGCCTGTGCCACCACCGGTTCACCGGCGGCCAACGCCAAAGGATCAATGCGCAACGCTGGGCGCCCCGCCTCGCACCAGGCCGCGACCTGGCCGAGGGTCGCCACCGACGCGCTGCCGGCCAACACGACTTCGCCACCGCTGACCGTCGGCAGTGCCGCCGCATCGAAATCACGCAGTTTACCGGCGCGACGGAAATTGCCCGGCAGCCCCAAGGCCAGGCCCGAGCCACCGGTGAGCAGCGGCAAGTCGGCGCAGGCGCTGCCCAGGGTGTAGAGGTCCTGATCCGACAGCGCGTCGGCGATGGCGATGCCAACCCCTTGTTCGCGCAGTTCGGCAATCTTTTTGCGGGTTGCCTCAACGCCACCGGCAATAACGTCGTAACGCAGCAACCCGACCGGTAATGAGGTCTGGCTTTGCAGCACACGCACGAGATTGGCGTCGCCCATGGGCGTCAACGGGTGGTGCTGCATGCCTGACTCGTTGAGCAACTGGTCCTGGACGAACAGGTGCCCACGGAAAATCGTCCGGCCGTTTTCCGGGAACGCCGGGCACGCCAGGGTGAAATCGCTGCCCAGCGCCTTGAGCAAGGCCTCGCTGACCTGGCCGATGTTGCCGGCTGTGGTGGAATCGAAGGTCGAGCAATACTTGAAGAAGATCTGCTCGCAGCCCTGCTCGCGCAGCCATTCCAACGCGGCCAGGGACTCCTCGACCGCCTGCGCGACCGGCGTAGTGCGTGACTTCAGGGCGATGACAATCGCATCCGCATCCAGCCCGGCCGCCACTTCGCGACTGGGGATGCCGATACTTTGTACGGTGCGCATGCCGCCGCGTACGAGCATGTTGGCAAGGTCGGTGGCGCCGGTGAAATCGTCGGCGATGCAGCCCAGCAATGGGCGTGCGGTAGGGTTAGTCATGCAGCGTTCCTCAAACAGGCTCGGGCTTGGCAGTCGGCAGGTTGATGCCCGGGAAAATCTTGATCACCGCCGAGTCGTCTTCGCGACCAAAACCGGCGCTGGAAGCCTGCATGAACATCTGGTGCGCAGTGGCCGACAGCGGCAGCGGGAATTTGCTCGCACGGGCGGTATCGAGTACCAGGCCCAGGTCCTTGACGAAAATGTCCACCGCCGACAGCGGCGTGTAATCGGCCTTGAGAATGTGCGGCACGCGGTTCTCGAACATCCAGGAGTTGCCGGCACTGTGGGTGATGACCTCGTACAAGGCGTCGGCGTCCACCCCTTCGCGCAGGCCCAGGGCCATGGCTTCGGCGGATGCCGCGATATGCACCCCGGCGAGCAACTGGTTGATGATTTTGACTTTCGAGCCCAGGCCATGCACATCGCCCAACCGATAAACCTTGCCCGCCATGCCGGCCAGTACGGCTTCGGCCTTGGCATAGGCGGCTTGCGGGCCGGAGGTCATCATGGTCATCTCACCGGCTGCAGCCTTGGCCGCGCCGCCGGAAATCGGCGCATCCAGATACAGCAGGCCTTGGTCAGCCAGGCGCTGGCCCAGCTCCACGGCGTAAGTCGGCGCCACAGTGGCGCAACCGATCACCAGGCTGGCGGGACGCAACGCGGCGGCGGCGCCCCCTTCGCCGAACAATACGGTTTCAGTCTGCTCGGCGTTGACCACCACAGTGATGATCACATCGCAGGCGTCCGCCATCTGCGCCGGCGTCGTACACGCCACTCCGCCCTCACCCGCAAACTGCTGGGTGACGGCGTCACGCACGTCACAGGCATGCACATTAAAGCCTGCACGCAACAGCGAGCGGGCAATGCCCAGCCCCATCGCGCCCAGACCAACTACACCGACATTCTTATTATTCATGGGGTACTCCAGGGGAAAACGGCGGCTGGCACCACACCGGCGAGCCGCGTTGGAATTGAGACTGATCATCCACCAATGATCGTATTATGTGAAGTATTTTTTCAATCTAACATTTTTTAACATTGCATCGTCTGACCCAACGCGTCCCGGAAAAAACTTCACCCTCTGCTTAACTCACCACTGCCCATCCACCTAATACTTAGGTAGCATCGCAACTATGTACTAACCAGTTACTTATCTTGCTAAAATCCCGGCTTTGCCACTCACCTTCGAGTCCTGTCGACATGAATAGAGCATCGCGCGCCGCTGGCGCCTCAAGAATTCTCCTGCTGGGCCTGGGCGTCGTCATCGCCCTGCTCGGCGTGGCCCTGGCCGTCGGTGGCGCCAAACTGGTCGGCCTGGGAGGGTCCTGGTACTTCCTGATCGGCGGCGTGGCGATGGCCGTTTCCGGTCTGTTGATTGCCCGGTGCAAACCGGCCGGTGCCTGGTTGTTTGCGGCGTTCCTGGTCGGCACGGTCGTTTGGGCGGTGGCGGATGTGGGTATGGTGTTCTGGCCACTGTTCTCGCGGCTGTTCATGTTTGCGGCAATCGGCATGGTGGTGGCGCTGGTGTATCCGCTGCTGGCCGGTAAGCCTGCACGCGGCGCTTATGGCGTTGCCGCCGTATTGGCGGTAGGCGTGGCGGTGGCGGCGGGCAATATGTTCGTCGCACACCCGAGCGTCGCACCGACCGGTAACGGCCCTGGCCTCACGCCGGTGGCCCCGGCCGACGCGCAGAAAGACTGGACCCATTACGGCAATACCGAAGGCGGCAGCCGCTTTGCCGCGCTGGACCAGATCAACCGCGACACCGTCAACAAGCTCAAGGTCGCCTGGACCTACCACACCGGTGACGTGGCCATCAGCGACGGCAACGGTGCCGAAGACCAACTGACGCCCCTGCAAATCGGCAACAAGGTGTTCATCTGCACGCCGCACAACAACCTGATCGCACTGGACGCCGACACCGGCAAAGAGCTGTGGAAGAATGAGGTCAACGCCAAGTCGGCGGTGTGGCAGCGCTGCCGGGGCATGGCGTATTTCGACGCCACCGCGCCGATCGCCCAGCCTACCCAGCCGAACAGCTCGCCGATCATTGCCGCCAACGTTGCGGCCGGTGCGCAATGCCAGCGTCGCCTGCTGACCAATACCATCGATGCGCGCCTGATCGCGGTGGATGCCGACACCGGTAAGTTCTGCGAAGACTTCGGCACTCACGGCCAAGTGGACTTGAAAGCCGGCCTGGGCGATGTCCCGGACAGCTACTACCAATTGTCCTCGGCCCCCTTGATCGCCGGCACCACCGTGGTGGTCGGTGGTCGCGTGGCGGATAACGTGCAGACCGATATGCCGGGCGGCGTGATCCGTGGTTTTGATGTGATCAGCGGCCAAATGCGCTGGGCCTTCGACCCGGGCAACCCTGAAGATAAACACGCTCCCGCAACCGGCAGCACCTATGTGCGCAGTACGCCTAACAGCTGGGCGCCAATGTCGTATGACCCGCTGATGAACACGGTATTCCTGCCGATGGGCAGCTCGTCGACCGACATTTACGGTGTGGAACGCACCCAGCTAAACCACAAATACGGCGCTTCCGTGCTGGCGCTGGACGCCTCCACCGGCACCGAAAAATGGGTGTACCAGACCGTCCACAATGACCTGTGGGACTTCGACCTGCCGATGCAGCCAAGCCTGATCGACTTCACCCCGCCGGGCAGCGACAAGGCAGTACCGGCGGTGGTGATCGGCACCAAGGCCGGGCAGATTTATGTACTCGACCGCGCCACCGGCAAGCCGCTGACCGACGTCAAGGAAGTACCGGTCAAGGCCGCGAACATCCCCAACGAACCTTACTCGCTGACCCAGCCTAAATCGGTCGGCATGCCGCAGATCGGCGCGCAAACCTTGACCGAATCGGACATGTGGGGTGCCACACCGTACGACCAGTTGCTGTGCCGCATCGACTTCAAAGGCATGCGCTACGAAGGCCTGTACACCGCGCCGGGCACCGATAAATCGCTGAGCTTCCCGGGTTCCCTGGGTGGCATGAACTGGGGCAGCATTTCCACCGACCCGGTACACGGCTTTATTTTCGTCAATGACATGCGCCTGGGCCTGTGGATTCAAATGATACCGTCGCAGAACAAGGCCCAGTCCTCGTCCGGCGGTGAAGCGCTGAACACCGGCATGGGCGCCGTGCCGCTCAAAGGCACGCCTTACGCGGTGAACAAAAACCGCTTCCTGTCCGTGGCAGGCATCCCGTGCCAGGCGCCGCCGTTCGGCACCCTGACCGCCATTGACATGAAGACCCAGAAAATCGCCTGGCAAGTGCCGGTCGGCACCGTGGAAGACACCGGCCCATTGGGCATCCGCATGCACCTGCCGATCAAAATCGGCCTGCCGACCCTCGGTGGCACCCTGTCGACCCAGGGCGGCCTGATCTTTATCGCCGGCACCCAGGACTTCTACCTGCGCGCCTTCAACAGCGGCAACGGTGATGAAATCTGGAAAGCCCGCCTGCCCGTCGGCAGCCAAGGCGGCCCGATGACCTACGTCTCGCCCAAAACCGGCAAGCAATACGTCGTCATCACCGCCAGCGGTGCGCGCCAGTCGACCGACCGTGGCGACTACGTGATCGCCTACGCCCTGCCATAAACCCCTTTTACGCGCGGTGCCCCGCACCGCGCTTTCTGCTTGGAAGACCCCGCATGACCCCCACCTCTCATACATCCCTTGGGCGCCTGTTGCTGGGCCTGGCCTTGGGTGCCGCCCTGCCCGTACAAGCCGATGACACCACCCTGACCGGCGACTGGGGCGGCCTGCGCCGTGAGCTCGACGAGCAAGGCGTACGCTTCACCGGCGATTACAGCGGCGAGACCGCCTACAACGCCGACGGTGGCCTGCACCGCGCGGCGCGTTACTCGCAAAACATCAAGCTGGGTGTGCAATTCGACCTCGGCAAGCTATACGGTCTGACCAACGGCGATCGCATCCAGATCACCATCAACGACCGTCGCGGCCAAAGCGCCTCCGAGGACCTGGTAGGCAACCGCCTGCCGATCCAGGAAAACTACGGTGGCCTCTACACCCGCCTCACCGAGTTGAGCTACGAGCGCACGCTGTTTACCCCGGCGCTGAACGTGAAGCTCGGCTACATGGCCATGGGTAATGACCTCGGCGGCCTGGACAGCGGCATCCTGTGCAATTTCATGAACGCCAGTTTCTGCGGGCACCCGCTGAACATGTCTGGCGGCAGCGGTTGGACCAACTACCCGAACGCGCGCCTGGGTGCGCGGGTGAAATACGACTTCTCGCCGTCGTGGCAACTGCGCGTGGCGGCGTTTAATGTCGACCCCGAGAGCAATGGCAACTCCAGCCGCGCCTGGACCCTGGAGCCAAAACACACCACCGGCACCGTGGTGCCCATCGAATTGGTCTACAAACACGCGGGCACGCTGCCGGGTGAATACAAGCTCGGGTATTACTACGACAGCTCCAACGTCAAACGTGTCGACAGCAACAAGGAGGTCAGCGGGCGTGGCGGTCACTACCTGCTGATCGACCAGGCAGTGTGGGCCTCACAATCATCCCAGGGCCGGGTTCTGCATGCCTTCGGCCAATACTCGGCCGCCAGCGAAGCCGCCTCGCCGTTCACCCAGTGGTATGGCGCAGGCGTGGTGCTGTACAAGCCGTTCGAAGGTCGACCACGCGATACCGTCGCCCTGGGTTATGGCCGTGCAGTGCCGAACCCGCGTAGCCGTGATGTGCAGGAACTGGCGGCGTTTAACGCAGGAACGGACTATCCAAACCTGAACAATGCCGAGCAGTTGATCGAGCTCAGTTACGGCTACCAGGCCACGCCTTGGCTGACCTTGCGCCCGGATGTGCAATACATCATCGAGCCGGGGGCGTTTTCCGGGAAGAACATCGACAATGCGTTGGTGCTGGGTTTGCAGGTCAAGGCCACGTTCTAAGCCGTGCCCTGCTGATATTCGCGCGGCGTACACCCGAACTCGCGGCGAAACACCGTGTGCAGGTACTGCGCCGATTTGAAGCCGCAACTCGTAGCAATGTCGGCAATCGCAAGGGCCTGGTTTTCCAGGCCCTTGGCGGCGGCGGCGAGTTTGAAGCGCAGGATTTCATCGTGCACGCTGCAACCGCGTACCTTGCGAAAGTGTGATTCCAGGGATGAGCGCGACACGCCGACATAGGCCGCCACTTGGGCGGTCTTGATGCCCTGGCAAGCGTACTGCCGGATAAACAGCAGCGCCTGCATCACATAAGGGTTGCCCAACGGCTGATGCAAGCTGGACGCCTGCACGTTAATCGCATCCGGCGGCACGAGGATCTGCGTGCCCGTGCCGGGTTTGCCATGCAACATCTGATGCAGGAGCGCTGCCGCCGTGCGGCCCATGGTCTCGGTGCCCTGGACCACCGAGCTCAGCGGCACCCGCGTGAGGGTGCGGGTCAGCGGGTCATTGTCGATGCCGATTAACGCCACTTCTTCCGGCACGGAGATGCCGGCGGTGAGGCAGGCTTGCAGCAATTGCCGGGCGCGGGCATCGGTGACTGCAATAATGCCTATGGGTTTGGGCAGGCTTTGCAGCCAGGCGATCTGCTGCTCTACCGCGCTGTCCCACAACGGTGCGCTGGTGCCCAGGCCGCGATAGACCTCGACGTGCAAACCATCACGCTGCATCAGGCGGCGAAAGGCTTTCTCGCGCTCCTGAGCCCAGCGATTGGCCTCGGCTGGCGGCAGGCTGAAACAGGCAAAGCGGGTCAGGCCGGCTTCGATCAGGTGTTCATAAGCCAATTTGATCAACGCGTAATTATCCGTGGCCACATACGGAATGCCTTTGGGATAGGCGCGCGCATCCTCGTAGGAACCACCCACCGCCACCACCGGCAGCTTGATCCCAGCCAACGCCTCGCCAATCAGTGGGTCGTCGAAGTCGGCAATGATGCCGTCGCCCTGCCAGCGCTCAATGCCTCTGAGGCGGCACAGAAAATCCTCTTCGAGAAATAAATCCCAGGACGCGCGGGTGCTGCTCAGGTAATTGCCGATGCCGGTGATGATGCCGCGGTCGTAGATTTTGCTGCCGTTGAACAACAGGGCAATGCGGTGGACGGGCGGTAGGGTTTTCATTGTTTTTATCCTGAGGCCGGTCGCCACAGACTAAACCTCGTCACTCAAAATCGCACTACGCCTTGGTGATTTTCATAATCGGCAGGCCAGGTGCCGTTGCTAGTATCGAGACACCGCCAAGAACAATAAGGAAATCGCCATGCCGTACTTCCCCGGTGTCGAGAAGATTCGCTTCGAAGGCCCCAGCAGCGACTCCCCTCTCGCCTTTCACCACTACGACGCCAACAAACTCATCCTCGGCAAACCCATGCGAGAGCACCTGCGCATGGCGGCCTGCTATTGGCACACCTTTGTCTGGCCGGGGGCGGACATGTTCGGCATGGGCACCTTCAAGCGCCCCTGGCTGCGCAGCGGTGATCCGATGGAGCTGGCGATCGGCAAGGCCGAAGCCGCCTTTGAGTTTTTCTCTAAATTGGGCATCGACTACTACAGCTTTCACGACACGGACGTCGCCCCCGAAGGCAGTTCGCTCAAGGAGTACCGCAACCACTTCGCGCAGATGGTCGACCACTTGGAACGCCACCAGGAGCAAACCGGCATCCAGTTGCTGTGGGGCACCGCCAACTGCTTCAGCAACCCACGTTTTGCCGCCGGCGCCGCCAGCAACCCGGACCCGGAAGTGTTCGCCTACGCCGCCGCCCAGGTGTTCAGTGCAATGAACGCAACCTTGCGACTCAAGGGCTCCAACTATGTGTTGTGGGGCGGTCGTGAAGGTTATGAAACCCTGCTCAATACCGACCTCAAACGCGAGCGCAAGCAGCTCGGGCGCTTTATGCGCATGGTGGTGGAGCACAAGCACAAAATCGGCTTCAAGGGCGACCTGCTGATCGAGCCCAAACCTCAGGAGCCGACCAAACACCAATACGATTACGACAGCGCCACGGTGTTCGGCTTCCTGCATGAGTTCGGCCTGGAACACGAGATCAAGGTGAACATCGAGGCCAACCACGCGACCCTGGCCGGGCACAGTTTTCATCACGAAATCGCCACCGCCGTGTCGCTGGGGATCTTCGGTAGCATCGACGCCAACCGTGGCGACCCGCAGAACGGCTGGGACACCGACCAATTCCCCAACAGCGTCGAGGAGATGACCCTCGCCACCTACGAAATCCTCAAGGCCGGTGGTTTCAAGAATGGCGGGTACAACTTCGACTCCAAGGTCAGGCGCCAAAGCCTGGACGATGTCGACCTGTTCCACGGCCATGTGGCCGCCATGGACGTGCTCGCCCTCTCCCTGGAACGCGCCGCCGCGATGGTGCAAAACGACCGCTTGCAGCAGTTCAAGGACCAGCGCTATGCAGGCTGGAACAAGCCATTGGGCCAGGCGGTGCTGGCGGGAGAGTTCAGCCTTGAATCATTGGCCGAGCACGCCTTCGCCAACGCGCTGAACCCACAGGCCGTGAGTGGTCGCCAGGAGATGCTTGAGGGTGTGGTCAACCGCTATATCTATGGCTGAAGCGCTGTGACATTTGCGCGACAAATCTGTGCACAGAGCGTCGAAGGACGCTCTACAGTTCTACCGGCATCACGCTGTGTCTTTCCAACAACAATAAAAGGACGCACCACCATGAAGTCATTCAAACGTACCCTGCTCGCCACTGCCCTGGCCCTGCTCGCACTCCCGGTCATGGCCGACCCCGCCCACCCGAAGATCGGCTTTTCCATCGACGATCTGCGCCTGGAACGCTGGTCACGCGACCGCGACTATTTCGTTGCGGCGGCAGAAAAGCTCGACGCCAAAGTCTTCGTACAATCCGCCGATGCCAACGAGCAGAAGCAGATTTCCCAGATCGAAAACCTGATCTCCCGTGGCGTGGACGTGATCGTTATCGTGCCATTCAACGCGACGGTACTGACCAATGCGGTCGCCGAAGCCAAGAAGGCCGGGATCAAAGTGGTGTCTTATGACCGCCTGATTCTCAACGCCGATATCGACGCCTATATCTCCTTCGATAACGAAAAAGTCGGCGAGATGCAGGCCAACGGCGTGCTGCAAGCAGCGCCCAAGGGCAATTACTTCCTGCTCGGCGGCGCCCCCACCGACAACAACGCCAAAGTACTGCGCGAAGGCCAGATGAAAGTGCTGCAACCGGCCATCGACAAGGGCGACATCAAGATTGTCGGCCAGCAGTGGGTCAAGGAATGGAACCCTACCGAAGCCCTGAGCATTGTCGAAAACGCGCTGACCCGGAACAACAACAAAATCGACGCCATCGTCGCCTCCAACGACGCCACCGCCGGCGGTGCAATCCAGGCCCTGGCCGCACAAAAGCTCGCGGGCAAGGTGCCGATCTCCGGCCAGGATGCCGACCTCGCGGCCGTCAAGCGCGTGATCGATGGCACCCAGACCATGACCGTGTACAAACCGCTGAAGCTGATCGCCTCGGAAGCCGCCAAGCTCTCGGTGCAACTGGCACGTAACGAGAAACCCATCTTCAGCTCGCAATACGACAATGGCAGCAAAAAAGTCGACACCATCCTGCTCACGCCGACCCCACTGACCAAGGCCAATATCGACCTGTTGGAGAAAGACGGGTTCTATACCAAAGAGCAGATTGCCGGGCAGTGATCGTCATGGCCGACTACCTGTTGCAAATGAACGGCATCGTCAAATCCTTTGGCGGTGTCAACGCTCTGAATGGCATCGATATCAACGTGCGGCCGGGGGAATGTGTCGGCCTGTGCGGTGAGAACGGTGCCGGTAAATCGACCTTGATGAAGGTGCTGTCAGCGGTGTATCCGCACGGCACCTGGGAGGGTGAAATCCTCTGGGACGGGCAGCCGCTCAAAGCCCAATCGATCAGCGAAACCGAGGCCGCCGGCATCGTCATCATTCACCAGGAACTGACCCTGGTGCCCGACCTGTCGGTGGCCGAGAACATCTTCATGGGCCATGAGCTGACGCTACCAGGCGGGCGCATGAACTACCCGGCGATGATCCATCGGGCCGAAGCACTGATGCGCGAACTCAAAGTGCCGGACATGAACGTCGCGCTGCCGGTGTCACAGTACGGCGGTGGCTACCAGCAATTGGTGGAAATCGCCAAGGCCCTCAACAAACAGGCGCGCCTGCTGATTCTCGACGAGCCCTCCTCGGCCCTGACCCGCTCGGAAATCGAGGTACTGCTCGACATTATCCAGGGCCTCAAGGCCAAGGGCGTGGCCTGCGTGTACATCTCCCACAAACTCGATGAAGTGGCGGCGGTGTGCGACACCATTTCGGTGATTCGCGATGGCAAACACATCGCGACCACTGCCATGGCCGATATGGATATCCCGCAGATCATCACCCAAATGGTCGGCCGGGAAATGAGCAACCTCTACCCTACTGAGCCCCATGAGATCGGCGAGGTTATTTTCGAGGCGCGCAACGTCACCTGCTACGACGTCGACAACCCCAAGCGCAAACGCGTGGACGATATTTCGTTCGTGCTCAAGCGCGGTGAAATCCTCGGCATCGCAGGGCTGGTGGGCGCCGGGCGTACGGAGCTGGTGTCGGCGTTGTTCGGCGCCTACCCAGGCCGCTACAGCTGTGAAGTCTGGTTGGAAGGCCAGGTGATCGATACACGCACGCCGCTCAAATCGATTCGCGCCGGGCTGTGCATGGTGCCCGAAGACCGCAAGCGCCAAGGCATCATCCCTGACCTGGGCGTGGGCCAGAACATCACCCTGGCCGTACTCGACACCTACGCCCACCTGACCCGCATCGACGCCGAAGCCGAGCTGGGCAGCATCGACCAACAAATCGCGCGCATGCACCTCAAAACCGCCAGCCCGTTTCTGCCGATCACCAGCCTGTCCGGCGGAAATCAGCAAAAGGCCGTGCTGGCGAAAATGCTCATGGCCAAACCGCGTGTACTGATCCTCGATGAACCCACGCGCGGGGTGGATGTGGGCGCCAAGTATGAGATCTACAAGTTGATGAACGCCCTGGCGGCCGAAGGTGTGTCGATCATCATGGTGTCCTCGGAGTTGGCCGAAGTACTGGGGGTGTCCGACCGCGTGCTGGTGATCGGCGAAGGCCAACTGCGTGGGGATTTCGTCAACCAGGGCCTGACCCAGGAACAGGTGCTTGCCGCCGCGCTTAGCCATAACAATAACGATCGGAAGACCGCGTAGATGAATCAGGTCAAACATCTTTTTACCCGCTACAAAATGCTCGCCTTGGTGATCGCCGTGGCGTTCATCTGGCTGTTTTTCAGTTGGCAGACCGAGGGCGGATTCGTGACGCCGCGCAACCTGTCCAACCTGCTGCGGCAGATGTCGATCACCGGGATCCTGGCATGCGGCATGGTGCTGGTGATCATCAGCGGCGAGATTGATTTGTCGGTCGGGTCGTTGCTGGGATTACTCGGCGGACTGGCAGCGATTCTGGATGTGGTTTATCACATGCCATTGCTGGCCAACCTGAGCCTGGTGGCGCTGTGCGGTTTGATGATCGGCCTCGCCAACGGCTATATGACGGCTTACCTGCGTATCCCGTCGTTCATTGTCGGCCTGGGTGGCATGTTGGCGTTTCGCGGGATTTTGCTGGGGATCACTGGCGGCACGACCATTGCGCCGGTCTCGCCGTCGCTGGTGTACGTGGGTCAGGGATATTTACCCCACTCAGTCGGCGTCGGACTCGGCGTATTGTTATTCGCCTTGACGCTTTTTTTGACCTGGAAACAGCGACGCAACCGCGCCCTCCATGGCCTGGCCGCGCACGCCCTGGTGCGTGACCTACTGCGTGTGGCGTTGATCGGCGCGGTGCTGGCCGGGTTCGTCACCACCCTCAACAGCTACGACGGCATCCCCGTGCCGGTATTGCTGCTGCTGGTGCTGCTCGGCGTATTCAGCTACGTCACCAGCCAAACCGTATTCGGCCGCCGCGTCTACGCCGTGGGCAGCAACATGGAAGCCACGCGCCTGTCGGGTATCAACGTGCAGGCGGTGAAATTGTGGATATTCGGCATCATGGGCGTGATGTGCGCTCTTGCGGGCATGGTCAACACTGCCCGCCTCGCCGCCGGCTCACCCTCAGCGGGCAACATGGGCGAACTCGACGCCATCGCGGCGTGTTTTATCGGCGGTACGTCCATGCGTGGTGGTTCGGGCACGGTGTACGGCGCGTTGCTCGGAGCGTTGGTGATCACCAGTTTGGATAACGGGATGTCGATGCTGGATGTGGACAGTTATTGGCAGATGATCGTCAAGGGCAGCATTCTGGTGCTGGCGGTGTGGGTGGACGTGAGTACGCGGGCCGGGCGACGCTGAAACGCTGAACTGCATTTTTACAGCCATTGGAGACAGTGCTGCCGAAGGCGGAACGGATTGGTCTGCCCCTGAGACGGGTTGTCTCAAAGCGAACCGTTCTCGGGAACTTGTAAAACCACGCACTTATGCCTAGTTTATGCGCCCCCCGCCCCGCGCTTTAAGGCCCTGCCCCATGGTTTTGCGTTTCCGTCCCGTTGTCACTTCACGTTTCGCCCTTGGCCTGCTGCTCAGCGGCGGTATCGGTAGCAGCCTAGCGGCTGAGATAGAACTGCCGGCGGTGAAGGTCCAGGGCCAGGATGAGTCCGGTTATCGCAATGAAACCGCCTCGGTCGGCGGTTTCAATGAAGCACCGCTACTGGACACCCCGGCCTCGATCACGGTGATCAACGCTGAACTGATCAAGGACCAGCAAGCACGCCTGCTCAGTGAAGTACTGCGCAACGATGCCTCAGTGGGCGACAGCTATGCGCCAATCGGCTACTACGAGAACTTCGTGGTGCGCGGCTTCTCGCTGAACGCGGCCAGCAGCTACAAGATCAACGGGCGCACCATCACCGGTGAGCAGAACGTCGCGCTGGAAAACAAACAGCAGGTAGAAGTGCTCAAGGGCCTGGCCGGTTTGCAGAGCGGGATTTCCGAGCCCAGCGGCGTGATCAACTACGTGACCAAGCGCCCGGAAGATGTGCGCTCGGTGACGGTGTCCACCGATGATCGTGGCAGCGGTTATATCGCCACGGATGTCGGCGGTTGGTTTGGCAGCGAACAGCAATTCGGCCTGCGCGCCAACGTGGCCCATGAAGATCTGCATTCCTATGTCGAGCATGCAAATGGCCAACGGGATTTTGTATCCCTGGCCTTTGACTGGAACATCAGCCCGGATGCGCTGTTGCAGTTGGATGCGGAATACCAGAACAAGCAACAGCGCTCGGTGCCTGGCTATCAGTTGCTGGGCGGTACCGAAGTGCCGCATAACGCGTCGCCGAAAAAGCTGCTGGGGTACCAGAGTGGGTCCCATCAGGTTGGCATTGACTCGTTGAACCTCAACGGCAAGTTTGAATACCGGTTCAGCGATCAGTGGAAAGGCAGCGTCAGTGCGGCGCGCAGCAAGGTGGTGATTGACGATTACAGTTCGTTTGCCTGGGGCTGTTACTACGTGGGTACTTGCAACGCCAACACCTTTAGCCCTGAAGGCGACTACGACATTTACGACTACCGCAGCCCCGACGACACCCGCCGTGACGATGAAGTGCAGGCGGCAATGACCGGGTTGTTCGACACCGCAGGGCTGGGCCATGAATTGACCTTTGGCACCAGCGCCTTTCGCCGAGTTGTGGACAAACGCGACGCGGTGAACGAATACATCGGCAGCGGCAATATCAACGAAGATGCACCGACCTTCGCCCCCACCGACAAGCCTCTGAACGACAGCCATCGCAACCTCGACAGTCGCCAGTACGGGCTGTTCGTCACCGACCGCATACGCTTCAACGAGCAATGGCAAACCATCCTCGGTGGCCGCGAAGTGCGCCTCGATGAAAAAGCCTTCGACAAGAATGGCACCGAAACGCGCCACACCCAGCAATACGTGTTCCTGCCCCAGGCTTCATTGATCTACAAACCAGTGGAAAACGTTTCGCTATACACCAGCTACAGCAAGGGCCTGTCATTGGGCGGTACAGCGCCGTGGTTTGCAACCAACTCAAGCGAGACCCTGGCCCCGACCACCTCACGGCAAATCGAAACCGGTGTGAAATACGATTGGCGCCGCATCAGTTTCGCCGCTGCCATCTTCCAGACCCGCCAGGCCTACCAGTACGCAAAACCTGACGGCGCCGGCCACTTCACCTACGTGCAACAAGGCGAGCAGAAAAATACCGGATTGGAACTGTCCGCCAATGGCTGGGCCACCGACCGCCTGCAGATCGCGACCAGCGTGGCGGCGATTCGCGCACGCGTGACCGGCAGCGGTACACCTGAATACGAAGGCCACCAGGCGATCAACGTACCCAAGCTGCGCGCCAGTGTGTATGCCGACTATGCGTTGCCGTGGGTGAATGGCCTGGCCGTGCTGGGCGGCGTGCAATACAGCGCCAAGAAGTACGCCAACCGCACCGGTAATGTGGAGGTGGGAGATTATGCGGTGGTCAATGTCGGCAGCCGTTACACCACCAGGATCGACGGCTATGAGACGGTGTTTCGCCTGAGCGTCGACAACCTGTTCGACAAGCGATACTGGCGCGACGCAGGCGAATACATGGGCGATGACTACCTGTTCCAGGGCGCACCCTTGACGGCGCGCCTGAGTGCATCGGTCAATTTCTAAGCCTTACTTGGGCATCTTGCGAAAACCAACGGCCAAGCGGTTCCAGCTGTTGATGGTCGCAATGGCCACGCTCAAGTCGATCTGTTCTTGCGCGCTGAATTCGGCGGCAAGCGCATTGTAGTCTTCATCGCCTGCGTGGGTCTGGCTGATCAGGGTCAGGCTTTCGGCCCAGGCCAGGGCGGCGCGCTCACGCGGGGTGAAGAACGGCGTTTCGCGCCAGGCCGACACGGTGTAGAGGCGGCGCTCGGTTTCACCGCCTTTGCGGGCGTCGGCAGTGTGCATGTCGAGGCAGAAGGCGCAGCCGTTGATTTGTGAGACGCGCAGACGGATCAGCTCCAGCAACGGCAGTTCTATCGACAGCTTGCCGACGGCGGTTTCCAGGGCGAGCATGGCTTTCATAGCGTCTGGGGAGGCGGTGTAGAAATCGGTACGGGTTTGCATGGTAGTACTCCAGAACGGTGTGGATTGGTGGCTAGGTTAGTCACCGAGGTGATCTGGAGGAATATCCAATTTGGGGGAAGAACAGGTGACCAATGTCCCACCACAAACCGCCTCGCACCGACAAATACCGGCGATTGGGCGGCGCAGATCAGTTATCCGCCGAAGGTTTGCGAGGGGCGGCGCAAAGTGGGATCGAATGGATTGATCCTTGGCCCTATAGCCGCCGCCTCGCGCTTCAACAACTCCACCACCATCGGCAACCGCGTAGGCCCCAGCCGGTCACTGATGGTCGCCACACTCAACGCCGCTACCGCATGCCCATCCCGATTCAGAATCGGAACCGCCAACCCGGCCATGCCTTCCAGCACGCCCGTGTTGCGCGCGGCATAGCCCAGCGTGCGTACGTTCTCCACTTCGGAACGCAACAGCACTTCGTCATATAGGTGAAAGTCCTTGAGCCGTGGCAGGTTGTAGCGAATCACCGTCTCACGCTCTTCCTCCGGCAAAAACGCCAATATCGCCAGGCTGCCCTGCCCCACGCCCAATGCCACGCGCCCACCAATATCACCGGTAAAGGTGCGAATCGGGTACGGCCCTTCGCTGCGGTCCAGGCAGATCGCATCGAACCCGCTGCGCGCCAACAGAAACAGCGAGTCCCCCAGTGAAGCACTCAAACGCAACATGCTCGGCCGCACCAGGTCGCGCAGGTTGCCGGTCTTGCCCGCATTCGCCGCCAGCGCGAAGAACTCCAGGCTCAGGCGATAGTGCTTGCTGCGCGCGTCCTGTTCGACCATGCCTTCGTCCATCAGGCTACGCAGCAGGCGGTGCGTAGTCGGTTGGGACAGGCCCACTCGTTGCGCAAGTTGGGTGACGCGCTCGCCGCCTTCTGAAACCGTGCCAAGCACTCGCAGCAACGCGAACAAACGAGATACGCCACCCGCGCCGACTTCTTTCAGTTGCCCTTCCTTTGGAAAATTATTCCGCTCAGTGGAATCCATAACATTCAATCTCGACATAAATTCTATTGAATGAATAAAACTGAAATTAGTAGTCCGTTCAGTGAAATTCTATCTTCCACCCATCCTAGTCTTCGTCCTAATCTGCGTCCACAGGGGCGAAATGAACAACTAACGGCAGCCGACCCAGATCGAGCGCCAACGCACCCGCAACACGCTTTCGCATCTGCCCAAAACAAAAAAGCGCGTTTCGACGCGACTCAAAAAAGGTGGACCGCAGACATGGCTTTTCTCCAACTCAACGCCTTGAGCAAACGCTACGGCGCCGTCGACGCGGTGGTCGCTACCGACCTTTCAGTCGAAAAAGGCGAGTTCGTTTCCCTGCTCGGCCCCTCCGGCTGCGGCAAGACCACCACCTTGCAAATGATCGCCGGCTTCGTCGATGTGAGTGGCGGGCAGATCCTGCTCGACGGGCGCGACATCACCCACGCCAAGCCCGCCAGCCGTGGCTTGGGCGTGGTGTTCCAGAGCTACGCGCTGTTCCCGCACATGAGCGTGCGCGACAACGTCGCCTTCGGCCTGAAAATGCGCAAAGTGCCGGCCGCCGAGATAGCCAATAAAGTCAAAACCGTTTTGGAACTGGTGCGCCTTGCTCCACACGCCGAGCGCTACCCGCGCGAATTGTCCGGCGGCCAACGCCAGCGCGTGGCCCTGGCTCGCGCGCTGGTGATTGAACCGCCGGTGTTGCTGCTCGATGAACCGCTGTCCAACCTCGACGCCAATCTGCGCGAAGAGATGCAGTTTGAAATCCGTCGTATCCAGTGCGCCGTGGGCATCACCACCTTGATGGTCACCCACGACCAGGCCGAAGCGCTGTCAATCAGCGACCGCGTGGTGGTGATGCAGGCAGGGCGCGTAACCCAGATCGACGCGCCGTACAAACTGTATGAGCATCCGCGCACGCGCTTCATTTCGGACTTCGTCGGCAAGGCCAATCTGTTGCCCGGCGACTATGACGAACTCGGCACCCCACAAGTGCGCCATACAGGCGGCGACGGCGGGCTGACCCTGAGCCTGCGCCCGGAAAAAATTCAGCTGGTGGACGCAGGTCTGGGGCGACTGCAAGGCAAGGTCCTTGACCGCTACTTCTTCGGCAGCCAGTGGCTGTACCGCATCCACACCAGCCTCGGCGAAATCACCGTGGTGCGCAGCAATGACGGCAGCCCACCGCTGGGCTGCGGCGCAGCGGTAGGCCTGGAATGGCAAGCCAGCCTGCTGCGCGTGCTGGCAGCGGATGAGGTGCACGCATGAGTCGGGGCTATCTGTTGTCGCTGCCGGCCCTGGTGCTGTTCAGTGGCTTGTTGATCCTGCCGCTGGTGATGACTCTGGTGTTGTCGTTCAACGTGTTCGACTACCAAGTCGGCGTAAAGGCCGATGAGTGGACCTTCGCCCACTACCTGTCGCTGTTCAGCGACGCCTACTTCTACGAGATTTTCTGGCGCACCTTCTGGATCAGCGCATTGGTGACCTTGCTGTGCGTGGTGATCGGTGTGCCGGAGGCCTACATCCTCAGCCGCATGGGCACGCCATGGCGCTCGATTTTCCTGATCCTGATCCTGACGCCGCTGCTGATTTCGGTGGTGGTGCGCGCCTTCGGCTGGAGCCTGCTGCTCGGTGCCGATGGGCTGGTGAACCAAGTGATCCAGGCCCTCGGCGGGCGCCCGGTGAAACTGCTGTACACGCCGTTCGCGGTGATCATCGCGCTGGTGCATGTGATGTTGCCGTTCATGATCATTCCGGTGTGGACCTCCCTGCAAAAACTCGACCCTTCGGCCGAACAGGCGGCGTTGTCGCTGGGCGCGAGCCAGGCCACGGTGATGCGCAAAATCGTTTTGCCGCAGGTGATGCCCGGCGTGTTGTCCGGCACCCTGATCGTGTTCGGTCTCGCCGCCAGCTCCTTTGCGATCCCCGGCTTGCTCGGCGGGCGGCGCCTGAAAATGGTCGCCACCGTGGTGTACGACCAGTACCTCTCGGAACTCAACTGGCCCATGGGTGCAACCATCGCGGTGGTGCTGCTGTTGGTCAATCTGCTGATCATGCTGAGCTGGAACCGCATGGTCGAAGGCCGCTACAAAAAGTCCCTGGGGGTTTAAGCGCATGACTAGAAACGGTCCTTTGGCCCTCGGCTTCCATGGCCTGGTGGTGCTGTTCATGATGGCGCCGCTGGTGGTGGTGTGCCTGGTGGCTTTCACTCCGGAGAACACCTTGAGCCTGCCGACGTCGGGTTTTTCCCTGCGCTGGTTTCGTGCGGTGTTCGAGCGTGCCGACTTCATCCATGCGTTCTATAACAGCCTGATCCTGGCGTTTACCGCTGCGACCCTGGCGACGCTGATTGCCGTGCCGGCGGCCTTGGCGATCAGTCGCTACCAGTTTCCCGGGCGCAATTTTTTCAGCGCGTTGTTTTTGTCGCCGATCATCATCCCGCACCTGGTGCTGGGCGTGGCGATGCTGCGGTTGTTTGCGCTGATGGGCGTCAACGGCAGCTTTACCTGGCTGATGCTGGCGCACGTAGTGATCATCACGCCGTACGTGCTGCGCCTGGTGCTGGCCGCAGCCATCGGTATTGATCGCAGCGCCGAGCAGGCAGCGGAATCCCTGGGTGCCGGCCGCTTTACGCTGTTTCGCCAGATCACCCTGCCGATGATTTTGCCCGGCGTGGCCGGTGGCTGGTTGCTGGCGTTTATCAACAGTTTTGATGAAGTGACGCTGTCGATCTTTGTCAGCTCGCCGGCCACGCAAACCTTGCCGGTGCGCATGTACGTGTACGCCACCGAATCCATCGACCCGATGATGGCGGCGGTCTCGGCGCTGGTGATTGCGCTGACGGCGGCGACCATGATTCTGCTCGATCGGGTCTACGGCCTGGACCGCGTGCTGGTGGGGAAACATTGATGGCCTTGTTCAAACGATTGGCCGAAACCCAGCGCCCTGCCCTGGCGTTCACCCTGGACGGCCAACCGGCCAGCGGCTTGCTCGGCGACACCCTGTTGACCGCCATACTGACCTGCGCCGACCACGTGCGCGGCAGCGATTTCAGTGCCGAGCGTCGTGCCGGTTTCTGCTTGATGGGCGCCTGCCAGGATTGCTGGGTACGGCTTGAGGATGGGCGCCGCGTGCGCGCCTGTTCAACCCTGTTGGAAGCAGGCCAGGCGATCAGCCGTGATCCGGGGCGCCAACCATGAAGCCGGTGGTGATTGTGGGCGCAGGCCCGGCGGGAATCAGCGCGGCGCGCACCCTGCTCGAGCATGGCATCAAACCGTGCCTGGTGGATGAGAGCCTGCGCGGCGGCGGGCAGATCTATCGGCGCCAACCCGCGAACTTTCAGCGCTCGGCCAAGCAACTGTATGGATTTGAAGCGGGCAAGGCCGAGGCCGTGCATCGCACGCTGGATGAACTGGCGCCCTTGATCGACTACCGACCCGAAACCCTGGTGTGGAACACCGAGGACGGGCGCCTGGATATGCTCAACAACGGCCGCGCCGAGAGCCTTGAGTACTCGAAGATCATTGTCGCCACCGGCGCGACCGATCGAATTTTGCCGGTGCCGGGCTGGACCTTGCCCGGTGTCTACAGCCTGGGCGCCGCGCAGATTGCGTTGAAGTACCAAGGCTGCGCCATCGGTGAACGGGTGGCGTTGTGTGGCAGCGGGCCGTTGCTGTACCTGGTGGCTTATCAATACGCCAAGGCGGGCGCCAAGGTGGTGGCGGTGCTCGACAGCGCACCGTTCAGTGCCCAATGCCGCGCATTACCGGCGCTGCTCGGGCAACCGGCGACCTTGGCCAAAGGTGTGTATTACCGCGCCTGGCTGACGGCCCATGGGGTTCCCGTGCATCAGGGTGCAACCCTCAAGCACATCGACGGTGAGCAGCGGGTCAGCGGTATCCGTTGGGGCGAGCAAACGCTGGAGTGTGACGCGGTGGCCTTCGCCCACGCCCTGCGCAGCGAGACGCAACTGGCGGACTTGCTCGGCTGTGAATTTTCCTGGAATGGATTGAACCGCGCCTGGTTGCCGCAACGCGACAACGCCGGGCGCAGCAGCATCAACGGGGTTTACCTGGCCGGTGATGGGGCCGGGATCATGGGCGCCGATGCGGCACACATGGCCGGTGAGCGCGCGGCACTGGCGGTGCTGGAAGACTCGGGCATCGCGATTGATCATCGCCGCCCCGCCGTTCTGGAGCAGCAATTGGCGGGCATCCAGCGTTTTCGCCATGGACTGGAAACCGCATTTCCCTTCCCTGAGCAGTGGGCTGCGCAGGCGCCCGACGAGCTGATTGTATGCCGCTGCGAAGAAGTCAGCGTCGGCGACGTGCGCGCGGTGGTCGATGAAGGCCACTGGGAAATCAATCGGGTCAAGGCCCATTGCCGCGTCGGCATGGGCCGTTGCCAGGGCCGTATGTGCGGGCTGGCGGCGGCCGAAATTATCGCTGAGCGCAGTGGCCGAGGCATTCAAGACGTCGGCCGTTTGCGTGGCCAGGCCCCCATAAAACCGCTGCCGTTTGGCGTGGAGGTGCAGCCATGATCGATGTCATCGTTCTAGGCGGGGGGATTGTCGGCGCTTCGGCGGCGTTGATGCTTGCGCAGAAAGGCCGGCGCGTCGCGCTGGTGGAGCGCGATTTTTGTGGCTCGCACTCCAGTGGCGTCAACTATGGCGGCGTGCGCCGCCAAGGTCGGCCATTGCATCAGTTGCCGCTGTCACAACGCGCCCATGAACTGTGGTCTGACTTGCCGGGGTTGATCGGCATCGATGGAGAGTACGTGCGCTCCGGGCATTTGAAGTTGGCGCGCAGTCATGCGGATTTCGCTGCGTTGCAGGCGTATGCCGAACACACCCGTGGCTTTGGCATGAACTTGCAGTTGCTGGATTACACCGAGCTGCGTGCACGATTCCCTTGGGTGGGCGATATCGCGGTAGGCGCCTCGTTGTGCCCGGAAGATGGGCATGCCAACCCGCGACTGGTGTCACCCGCCTTCGCCCGTGCAGCACAGCGCCACGGCGCGTCAATCTACGAGCAGGCGGAAGTGGTTCGAATTGAGCACGACGGCCATCGCTTCCAGATTCACTGCGCCAATGGCCTGCACCTCCAAGCACCGTGGCTGCTCAATTGCGCTGGCGCCTGGGCCGGCACCGTCGCGAAACTGTTTGGCGAGCCGGTGCCGATCACTCCAGCACACCCGGCGATGCTCGTCACCGAGCCGTTGCCGGTGGTGATGAACGTGAGCACGGGCGTCGAAGGCGGTGGAATTTATGCGCGTCAGGTTGCCAGGGGCAATTGCATCCTCGGCGGCGGTCGCGGCTTTGCCCTGGGCCCGCAACAGGCACGCCCCGGGCAAGCGGCGGTGCTGGAAATCCTGCGCAATGCCGGCGAGCTTTACCCGTTCCTCAAGGGTGCCCAGGCGATTCGCACCTGGAGCGGCACCGAAGGTTACCTCCCCGATCATGAGCCGGTGATCGGCCTCAGTAGCACCACACCTGGCCTGCTCCACGGTTTCGGCTTTGCCGGCGCCGGGTTCCAGCTCGGTCCCGCAGTCGGTGAAGCCTTGGCAGAGATTGTCTGCCTGGGCGCCAGCCGCCACCCCATCGAAGCGTTTTCCATCCGTCGTTTCCAAGCCTGAGAGGAAAAACACCCATGAACACACGTATCGCGCTGTCCTGCTTGTCCCTCGCATTGCTCGTGTCCACCGCCCATGCGGCGCCGACGCTGTACCTGGGCATGAACGGCGGCACTATGGAACGGGTGTACGCCGACAAGGTGCTGCCCGCGTTCGAGAAGGCGAATAACGTCAAGGTGGTGATCGTGCCCGGTACCTCGTCGGACATTCTCGCCAAGGTCCAGGCCAACAAAGACAACCCGCAAATGCACGTGATGTTCCTGGATGACGGCATCATGTACCGCGCGATTTCCATGGGCCTGTGCGACACGCTCACGCCGAACCCGACCCTGGACCAGATCCCGGCCAAGGCGAAGATCAAGGATCAAGCCGTGGCCGTGACCCTGGGCGTGACCGGCCTGGGCTACAACGCCAAGATGTTCAAGGAGAAAGGCTGGGCGCCGCCCACCTCGTGGATGGACCTGGCCGACCCGCGCTTCAAGGACAAAGTGGTGTTCCAGTCCCTGGCCTCTTCGACTTTCGGCTTGCACGGCTTTTTGATGTTCAACCGCATCCAGGGCGGCTCAGAGACAGACGTGGAGCCGGGCTTCAAGGCCTGGCCAAAAACCGTGGGCCCCAATGTGCTGGAATACATCGCCAGCTCGGCAAAAATCTCCGAGATGGTGCAAACCGACGAAGCCGCGATCTTCCCCCTGACGCCGACCCAGGTCACGACCCAGAAACTGCTGGGCATCCCCATGGAATACGCGCAACCCAAGGAAGGCGCAGTGGTGCTGAACGTGGCCGAATGCGTGATCGCGCGTAATGACCAACCGGAACTCGCGCAGAAACTCGCGGCGTTCCTGCTGACCGCCCAAGCCCAGGCCCCGGCCTTGGAGGAAGGTGATCAAATCCCTTCGAACCCGACCACACCGACCACCGACAAGACCCGTGCGCGGGTGGAGGCGATGCAGGGTTACTTGCAGACGGCAATTTCGATTGATTGGGACCAAGTGAACCGGGCGCGGCCGGAGTGGAATGCGCGCTGGAGTCGCTCGATTGAACGCTAGCCCTTAAAGATCGTTCCCACGCTCCGCGTGGGAATGCAGCTCTGGACGCTCCGCGTCCTGCCTTTAAGTCTTGCGTATAGGTGACGCGGAGCGTCACGGGAGGCATTCCCACGCAGAGCGTGGGAACGATCAGGGGGTGATCGGTAAGGCGCGTTTGTGCGCTGTCTTGCTGTACGCACCCTCAACAATCGCCCTCACCCGCTCACTCACCGGCTCGCCCATCAGGTAGGCGTCGATCTCTGCATAAGAGCAGCCGTAAGCTTGCTCATCTGCCTTGCCTGGCGCCAACTCTTCAAGGTCGGCGGTGGGCTGTTTGTGCACCAGGTTCGCTGGTGCGCCAAGGGCCGTGGCCAGCAGGCGAACCTGGGTTTTGGTCAGGCCCGAGAGCGGTGCCAGGTCGCAGGCGCCGTCACCGAACTTGGTGAAAAAACCCATCAACGCTTCGGCGCCGTGGTCGGTACCGACGACCAGGCCGTTGTGCAGGTTGGCCACGGCATATTGCGCGATCATCCGTGAACGGGCTTTGACGTTGCCTTTGATAAAGTCGATCTGCTCGGCGCTGGCTTGGTCAGTCGACAGGTTGGCCATCAAGCCGTCGACGCTGGCGGCAATATTCAGGGTATCGATATGGTCCGGGGTGATGAAATCCAGGGAAGCCTGGGCATCGCCTTCATCTGCCTGGGCTTTATAGGGCAAGCGCATGGCGATAAAGCGCGCGGCGTAGTCTTCGGCTCGCATCTGCTCAACCGCCAACTGGCACAGGCGGCCGGCGGTTAGGGAGTCAACCCCGCCGCTGATGCCCAGTACCAAAGCCTTGCAGCCTGAGTTGCGCAGCGTGGTCTTGATGAAGTCGATGCGTCTTTGAATCTCCTGCGGTTCACCGCCCCTGACCAGCGACCGATTGATCTTCAGTTCCTGGGCGATACGTTCTTGAGTTTGCATGTCACACCCCCACGCTGCCGACGTTAAATACCTTCGCCGCATACTGCAAAAACGAGGCGTCTTCGCAGACATTCTTGATCGGATCATCGGAAAACTTCACCACCGGTTCACCGTGTACCCGCACCAGTTTCATCACGATGCTCAGCGGTTCCACACCCTCCACATCACAGGCCAGGCTGGTGCCCATGCCAAACCCAAACTTAGCCTTGCCCCGCACGTGACGCAGGATCGGCAGGCATTTTTCAAAATTCAGACCGTCGGAGAACATCAGGTCCTTGGTCATGGGGTCGATACCCAGTTCTTTGTAGCGGGCCAAGACCTTGTCGGCCCAGGCGATCGGATCACCGGAGTCCTGGCGCAGCCCGTCGTAGAGTTTGGCGAAGTACAGGTCGAAGTCCTTGAGGAAAAAGTCGGTGCTGATGCAGTCGGTCAAGGCAATGCCGAGGCGACCGCGATACTCACGCACCCAGTTCTCCAGCGCGGCGTTCTGGCTCTCGCGCAGACGCCCCAGTTGCTGGTGCACCATCAGCCATTGGTGGGCCATGGTGCCGATCAGCGGCAGGTCGAACTCATAGGCCAGGTGCGCGTTGCTGGTGCCGACAAACTGGCCGGGGAAGTCGCGACGCATGATGTCGACGACTTCGCGCTGAGCCTTGAACGACAGACGCCGACGGGTAGAGAAATCGGAAACACGCAGGTCGGCCAGTTCGTCGCGGCTGAGGTTTTTCTCCAGCCAGTCGAACTTCTGGTAGAGCTTGCGGGTGACGTCTTCCAACGTGACATCGGGGTATTTGTCGCGGTTGCGCAGCTCGCTGACCAACGCCAAGACCGGCTGTTCGAACATGATGCAGTGCAGCATCGGGCCAACCACGCGGATGTTCAGTTGCCTGTCGATTTCGCTGACGTGGATATAGCGCAGGTTGAAGCGAAACAGGCCGAGGAAGCGCTCGTAATCCGGGGTCAGGTATTCGCGAAAACGTGGGTTGAACAGAAAGCGCAACTCACCTTCACGCATGTGCAGGCCGCCGAGTTTTTCCAGCTCGTCGCGCAGTTGCGGGATCAGGTGACCGAGCTTTTCCTTGGCGCGTACGATGAAGTTGTATTCCACATCGACGTTGGGGTGCTGGTGCAATACAGCCTGCATCATGGTGAAGGTGTAGTAGTCGGTGTCGAGCAAACCCTGGATCACCGGGGACTCGTAGTCGTAGGCACTTTCCATGGTGTGTCTCCTTAACGCGTGGCCATCGCGGCCAGTTCTTCGCGGGTGCTGCTGATGACGGCACCGGCCTTGAGCAACTCATTGACGGCTTTTACGCCGCCCTCCTGCGTAATACCTCTGCACGCCGGCAGGTGCAGGACCACTTCCAGGCCGGACTTGAGCAGTTGCAGCGCAGTGGTTTTGACGCAGTAGTCCAGGGCCAGGCCGCCGACGATCACACGCGTCACGCCTTGCGCTTTCAGATACTCAATGACGCCGGTGGACAGCTTGTCGTGCAGGTCGTGGTAGCACGCGCCGTAAGGGTGAAGGTCGGGTTCGACGCCTTTCCAGATGAAGTAGTCGTAGTCATACGGCGCGGGCAACTCGTCCAACAGCGTGAAGCCCTCGGTGCCCGGTACACAGTGGGCGACCCAGGTGATATCGGCGTGAGCCAGGCCGGTGGGTTGGTACATGTCGCTGCGTTGCGTGACCACCCAGGGGGCCTGCGGCGTGTGGGCGTCTTTACTGCCGACGCGGTGGCCGGCGAGGCTGGCCATATAGTTGAGCTCGGCGCCGATCTGATCGCCGCCTGCTACAGGCAACTCGTCGGGACACAGCGGCGTGAAGCTCTTCTGGGGGTCGACGTCGAATGAAGCAATGGCAGTTTTCGAGAGGGTCATGGTGGTTCTCCTGTGGCCTGGAAACAAAAGTACACGTCGTGTACTTTCATTGCAACAAATATCTATTTATCTATCCTTGTATCAGTACATGACATATCTGTTCGATCCGTTAGACTGTGCCCCGCCATTGTTTATAAGGATTTCACATGTCACTTAGCGCCTACCTGCACACCGTCGACCTGTGCGCACTGTTCTACTGCCGCACCTCCGGGGAATTAAAGCTGCTGTTGAATAAACGTGACGCCGAGCCTTTTGCCGGGCATTGGGCGTTACCGGGCGTGGTGGTGAACGGCGGTGTGCAAGATCTGAGCCTCAAGGATGCGGTGGAGCGGTTGCGCGCGAGTGACAAGGTGGGTTTGAACCTGGCCTGGAGTGAACAAGTCGGGACGGTGGGTGATGCGTTTCGTGATCCGCGCTGTTGGTCGTCGTCCACTTACTACCTGGCGATCGTGGCGGATGAAGTGACGCTGGCTGAGCATCAAGGCTGGTTTTCGTTGAATGCCGTGGCGGATGGCAGCATCAAGCTGCCGTTCGATCACAACCTGATCGTGGCGGCCGTGCAGGAGCGGTTGTTTTCCAAGTCGCTGTACAGCAGCTTGCCGTTGATGTTTTTGGGAGATGAATTCAGCGCGCCGCAAGCCACCACGATTTTTTCCCTGGTGCTGGCGCGGCCGGTGTTGAAGAGCAGCATTCGTCAGCGCTTGTTAAAGCTGACCGAGGCCGGGTATTTGCGTGAGACGGGGCGCAAGAAGAATGGCGAGGGTGGACGGCCACAGGCGACGGTACAGAGTTTAAAACCTGGAGATATTTACTTCTTTGATCGCAGTTTTGCGGAATAGCCTCGCCCTCAGGAACAATGAAGATCAAATGTGGGAGCGAGCAAGCCCGCCCACATTTTGCTCCGCGTAGAGCTTCAGTTCATCCAGTTCCCGCCATCGACGTTGTAGGTTTGCGCCACCACATAGTCGGCCTCCTTCGACGCCAGGAAAATCGCCATCCCGGTCAAATCCTCCGCCGTGCCCATCCGCCCAAACGGCACCTCAGCCCCTACCCGCCTCTTCTTCTCGCCGGGCGCCAGACCTTCATGCTTGGCGAACAGCGCGTCCACTCCGTCCCAGTGCTCGCCGCCCACCACACCCGGTGCGATAGCGTTGACGTTGATGCCCTGCTTGATGAGGTTCAGCCCCGCCGATTGCGTGAGGCTGATCACCGCCGCCTTGGTCGCGCAATAGATCGCCACCAGCGGCTCGCCACGGCGCCCGGCCTGGCTGGCCATGTTGATGATCTTGCCGCCATGGCCTTGGCTGATCATCTGCCGCGCCGCCGCCTGCAGGGTGAACAGCGTACCGGCGACGTTGATCGAGAACAGCCGCTCATAGCTGTCACGGGTGATGTCGACGACGGGCGCCAGGTCGAACAACGCGGCGTTGTTGATCAGGATATCCAGCTTGCCGGCATGGGCCACCACGGCGGCAATCGCGCGGTCGATAGAGGCTTGGTCGGTGACATCCATCTCTACTGCGTAAGCGTGTGAGCCCAGCTCGGTAGCCGTTGCCTGGGCCCGTTGCAGGTTGATATCGGCGATGGCAACGGTGGCGCCTTCGGCAATATAGGCCTGGGCAAAGGCACGGCCGATCCCACGCGCCGATCCGGTGATCAGCGCGCTTTTACCTTCCAATCGTTTCATGGGGGTGTCCCGTCAAGGTTGTTTCGGATAACCGGCGCGCTTCATCTCACGCTCGGTGGTGGACTGAGCTTGGAGCAAGGCCTGGTCAACCGACATGCCGCCGGTGAGCGCCGCCGAGAACAGTTTGCCGACGGAGGTGCCGATGGCCTGGAACTCCGGGATGGTCACGTACTGGATGCCCACGTACGGCACCGGTTTGGCCGAAGGGTGCGCGGGGTCGGCATGTTTCATCATCTCCAGAGTCACTTGGGCAAACGGTGCAGCCTTCAAATAAGCCTCGCTGTAGGTGGACTGGCGGGTGCCCGGCGGTACGTTGGTGATGCCTTCTTTATCCGCCACCAGTTGGATGTAGTCCTTGGAAGTCGCCCAGGTGATAAACGCCTTGGCGGCGTCCTTGTGCTTGGAGGTGGCCGGAATCGCCAGGGACCAGGCATAGAGCCAGGAAGAGCCCTTGTCGGTGACTTCAGTCGGGGCCGCTGCGAACCCTACGCTGTCGGCAACCTTGCTCTGGCTTTTGTCAGTGGTGAAGGAGCCGGCGACGCTGGCGTCGACCCAGATCGCGCACTTGCCGCTGTTGAACAGGGCCAGGGTTTCGTTGAAGCCGTTGCTGGAGACGCCCGGTGGGCCGTACTTCTTCAGGGTGTCGACGTAGAAGTTGGCAGCCGCTGTCCACTCAGGGCTGGTCAATTCAGGCTTCCACTGTTCGTCGAACCAGCGCGCGCCAAAGGCGTTGGCCATGGTGCTCAGCAGCGCGACGTTCTCGCCCCAACCGGCCTTGCCACGCAGGCACATGCCGTACTGGTCTTTGTCCTTGGCGGTGAGCTTGGCGGCGAACTCGCCAAGCTGAGTCCAGGTCGGATGCGCGGGCATGCTCAAGCCGGCCTGCTTGAACAAGTCGGTGCGGTAGTAGGTGACGGTGCTTTCACCGTAGAACGGCAACGCATACAGGGTGTTGTTGACCGACAGCCCCTGGCGCACGGCCGGGAATATATCGTCGGTGTCGTAGGCTGCCGGCAGTTGAGTCAGCGGCTCCAGCCAGTGCTTGGCGCCCCATAGCGGGGTTTCGTAGGTGCCGATGGTCAGCACGTCGAACTGCCCGCCCTGGGTGGCGATATCGGTGGTGAGGCGTTGGCGCAGCACGTTTTCTTCCAGTACCACCCAGTTGAGCTTGATGTCCGGGTGCTGCTGCTCAAACACCTTGGACAGGCGCTGCATGCGGATCATGTCGCTATTGTTGACCGTCGCGATGGTCACGGTGTCGGCAGCGTAGCTGGGCATGGCCAATGCCAGGCCGGTCAGCAGGAACAGCGCGTGCGGGATCTTGGCTTTGCAGGTCTGGAGCATGGCGGTTTCCACCTGTTGTTTTTGTTGTTGAGCGCCGATTACAGCAGCTCTGCCTGGCCCTCACAAACGCATGGCGAATGCCCGGCTGATACTTTTTTAACCGGGACGGCGGATCAAAAAAGTATCAGTGCCGGGTAAAACCGGGAGTAGCGCTCACACCGTGCAGGCGCGTATTTTGGGGTTATTCCAAGAACCCTAAGAAGACTTGCCATGCCTGTCAGCCGCGCCAAGCTGTTCGAGCACCGCCCCGCTGAGCTGGAAGTGATCCTGCCCGAACCGGACCACTGCTTTCGCTGGTTCGAACACGACTATCCCTACGACCTGGCGCGCTGGAATCACCACCCTGAGTTCGAAATACACCTGATCCGCCAAGGCAGCGGCAAGTTAGTGGCGGGCGACTATATCGGCGCGTTCAGTGCCGGGCATGTCGCATTGATAGGCCCGGACCTGCCCCACGATTGGATCGGCGAGCTGGCCCCGGGCGAATACCTGACCGGGCGCGATGTGGTGCTGCAATTCGACGGCGCCGCCCTCCTCGCACTGCGCAAGACCCTGCCGGAGCTCGGCGACGTGCAGGCGTTGTTCGAACACGCCCGGCGCGGCCTCGAATTCAGCGGCGACACGGCCGTGCAGGCGGCACGCTTAATGGAGGACATCGGCAGCGCCCACGGCCTGCAACGACTGATTCTGTTCCTGCAGTTGCTCAACACCTTGAAGAATGCCCCACCGCCGCAAGTCCGAGCACTAGCCAGCCCCTGCTACGCGCCCACCCTGGACGCACGCAGCGCCGAGCGCATCAACAAGGCCTTCGACTACCTGATGCGCGAACTCACCGGCGATTTGCGCCTATCGGTCATCGCCCAGCAACTGGAGATGAGCGAACCGGGCTTCTCGCGCTTCTTCAAGCGCAACACCGGCCACGGGTTTATCGACCTGATGCGCAAATTCCGCGTGCAGCGCGCCTGCCGCTTGTTGCTGCAAAGCGATATGTCGGTGGCCGATATCTGTTTTGAAGTGGGCTACGCCAACCTGTCCAACTTCAATCGGCACTTTCGGATCGAGATGGGCCAGACACCGAGTGAATACCGGCGGGAAACGGCGATGCACCTGTTCAACCGCATCGCCGATCAGCCATCGCCCTATAACACGGCCCATTGAGCTAATGCCTGCTGCGCCAAGCGGGCAACCTCAAGATCGACATCTGCACGCTGGCGCTCTCCATCCTCAAGAAACCAGGCTGCCGACAACCCCGCATGAGCCAACACCCATTGCAGCAAGCGTGGGCGTGAGAGCCCGGCAGCTTGGGCGATGACGCCGACTTGGCGATTAAACCTTACCGGGTCATTACAGGTAGGCAAATCCGGATTACAGATCAGATTGGCGTAGTCGTAACCCCGCTCGCCCATCACTCGCTTGGGATCAATGGCCAGCCAACCGCGAGGGCCGAAGTCGAGAATATTCTCGTGATGCACATCGCCGTGCAGTACCACGATGTCCTGTTGTGCGGCCAGCAATGTGCGCGCCATCGCTGCGCAGTCGAGCAACACACCGCCCTCGCGCCCGGCAGCCGTCCATAAAGACTGGAACCAGTCTTCCAGGCAGAGCAACCCTTGCGGCGCAGGGGATAGGCGTGGCGCATGCAGTCGGGCAACCGTCACGCAGGCAATAAGGCTGGCTTCATCATCCTGGCCATTGAGCGCCATGCGCATCAAGGAACCCAAGCCGGTCGCCCGCTCCATTAACACGGCCGTGTCGTCATGGGCAAAAACCCGCGCAGCACCGTCACCCTCCCACCAGCTCATCAGCCGCCCACCGAGCTGCTCTTCTGAGGTGTGGGCAATTTTCAACATCGCCGGAATGCCTTGCCAACGCACGGGCAGCAGGTGGCTGCCGGGAGTAACGATAGGGTCGCCATCGACACTCAGCTTCCAGGCTTGCAAATAGCGATCGAACATTCGAGGCGCTCCTCGTATTGGCCGGTAAGAATGCCACAAATGACACGCTCATTTTCTGACCAAATCGTCGGTTAATTCGACATTTTTCCAAATACTTCAATCAATTGAACAAAGTTGGTACAGCCTATGCAAACGTTTGCGTAACGAACTTGACAGCCAAGTTCACCTTCACCCGCAGAATCGGGTTTAAACCGCGTACGAATAGGGATTTTCAATGCACTCCACCTCAAGGCGTCCTGCTTCCTTTGGTGTTTCTTTGCTACTGGCCGCCGTTACGGGAGTACTCAGTGCACCCATTTTGGCGCAGCAACAACCTGTCGATGACTCAGCACAGGGCGAAACCCTCAGCCCTGACACCAAGAGCACCGAAGCCAGCCCGGCGAAAAAAGGCGTGTACATGTCGGAGTGGTTTAACCAGGACCTGACACTGATCGGCAGCAAAGACATCAGCTTCGGCCCCAAGCCGGCTGATGACGTGTATCTGGAATACGAGTACTTCGGCCGCAAGGGCCCCTTCGAGTTGTACGGCTATATCGATGTGCCAAAGATTCTCGGCATCGGTAACAGTAATGACAAAGGCGCATGGGACCATGGCTCGCCGGTGTTCATGGAACATGAACCGCGCATTTCCATCGACTACCTGGCAGGTCGCAGCCTGGCCGTCGGCCCGTTCAAGGAATGGTATGTAGCGTTTGACTGGATCTACGACCACGGCAGCAACAAGTCGAATCGCGCCAACACCTTGTACAGCGGCTTGGGCACCGATATCGACACCCACTCGCGGGTCAACCTGTCGGCCAACTTCTATGGGCGCTACCAGTGGGAAAACTACGGTGCGAGCAATGAATACTCGTGGGATGGCTATCGGGCGCAAATGAAATACATCGTACCGATCAGCAGTTTCGACAACGGTGCCTCGCTGACCTACATCGGCTTCACCAACTACGATTTCGGATCAAGTCTGCACAAGGACAACCCGGCACGCACCGCCAATTCCACAGTGGCCACCAACGTGCTGCTGTATTCCTTCACCCACCTGCGTTTCACCCTGGTCGGTCGTTACTTTCATAACGGCGGCAACTGGGAGGATGGCAGTGAGTTGAACTTCGGCGAGGGCAACTTCCGCGCCCGCTCCGACGGCTGGGGTTACTACGCCGGCGTGGGCTACCAATTCTGATCAAGGAGCATTAGATGAACGCATTTACCCGACTCTCAGTGGCCGTGGGCCTTGCCCTGCTGCCCCACGTGGTGCTGGCGGACGCCACGCCAATCAAACCCAAAGTGATGCTGATCACCATGTTCGCCCCCGAGGCGCAAACCTGGATCGATCGCCTGCAACTCAAGCAGGAAGTACGCGTGCCCGGCCTGTCCGCCGAGTACCCGGTGATTCGCTGCAACACCCAGGACGTGTGCCTGCTGGTGACCGGCATGGGCCAGACCAACGCTGCGGCCTCCACCCTGGCCTTGGCCTTGTCGCCCAAGTTCGACCTGCGCCAGAGTTATTTCCTGATCGCCGGGATCGCCGGTATCAGCCCTAAACACGGCACCATCGGCACCGCCGCCTGGGCGCATTACCTGGTGGAATTCGGTACCCAGTGGGAACTGGACTCGCGGGATGCGCCCAAGGATTGGCCGACCGGTTATATCGGCATCAACACCAAGGGCCCCAACGAAAAACCACCGTTGGACTACAAGACCGAAGTGTTTGAGTTGAACCCGAAACTGCAAGCCAAGGCATTTGCCTTGTCGCAGAAGGTTGAGCTGACTGAAAGCAAGGAATCCAGCGCCTGGCGCAAACACTACCCGGCCGCCCCCGCCAACCAACCGCCACAAGTCACCCGCTGCGATACCCTGGCGGGCAACACCTGGTTCTCCGGCACACGCCTGAGCGAGCGTGCCGAAGTCTGGACCAAGCTGTTGACGGATAACAAAGGCGAATACTGCACCACTCAGCAGGAAGACAACTCCACCTATGAAGCCCTGCTGCGCGCCAGCCGCGAAGGCTTGGTGGACATCCAGCGCCTGGCCGTGGTGCGCGCAGGCTCCGACTTCGACCGGCCGTACCCCGGCTACAGCGAAGTGGACAACCTGCTGAAGTATGCAGACCAGGGTGGTTTTGTACCGGCGCTGGAGAACCTGTACCGCACGGGGAATCCGCTGGTACAGGCGATTCTGAAGAACTGGTCGGCGTGGGAGAAAGGCGTTCCCGAAGCCTAGTGAAAATCAAAAAATGTGGGCGCGTGTTAAGGCAGGAAGATGATTTTGTCCGCACTGCCTTGGTTCACTTCCTCAAAACACTGCACCCCATCGGCCAGCGGCACTTCGCGCAGGCCGGTGGGCAGTGGCAGCAGCCCTTCGTCAAAGAAGCGCCCGAACTGCTCGAGCATCACGGCGCACTGTTCGCAGTTATAGAGCAAAGAGTTAATCCCCACCACCGAGCCGCCTTTGCGATACAAGGCCAAGGCCGGCAGCTGTACGTGGCCATCGACCGGAGCGGCGATGATTGCAATGCGCCCGAAGGGTGCCAGGCCCGCCACGGCAGCGGGCAACCAAAAGCCCGTCGTGTCAAAGATCACATCGGCCCCGCCCTTAAATACGCCATTGACCTGCGCGCCCAAGTCTTCCGGTTTACCCAGGGCTATCGCGTCGAAACCTTGCGCCTGTAGCACGTCAACCTGATCAGCCTTGCGCACGGCTCCCAACACCTGTGCACCGCGAATCTTCGCCAAGGCCAACGCCGCGCTGCCTACCGCTCCATTCGCGCCAATCACCAACAACCGCGTGCCCTTGCCCACACCGCTACGCTCCAAGGCATCCCAGGCGGTGGTGTACGGCACGCCAAGGCTGGCAGCCTGGGCAAAACTCAAGTGGGTTGGCTTGTGCGCCACGCCCTTGGCCGACACCGTGAGGTACTGCGCGTGGGAACCGTCGGCAAAAAAACCGAGGTCGCGGCCGGTGCCCCAGACTTCCTGACCGACCAGTTCCTGTGGGCCCTCTACCACCACGCCCGCGAAGTCACGCCCAGGAATACGCGGCAACGTGGTGTAAGGAAAGCGGCCCAGCACGTTTTTAACGTCGCTGGGATTCAGGCCTGCCGCCTTGATCTGCACCAGTACTTCACCAGCGCCAGGGACTGGGGTGGCGACGTCGACGAAGCTCAGGGCGTTGAGGTCGCCGGTCGCGGAAAATTGCAGTGCTTTCATGGCCAATATCCATCGAAGATAAAAGAAGAATCAGGACAACCAACCGCTGACCAACTGTCGCCCCATGGGCCAAAGCTGTTCGCCGAGCAACATGCCCATCAGGCCCACCAAAGCAATGGCGGGGGGCGCGGGTGAGCGGAAATCCAAGGCACCGTAGATCACGCCGACAAACAGGCCGATGGCGAGGGAGATCAGGTAGTTCATAGGGGCAGCGCCTTGTGGGTTGATGGGCTCAGTGTAGAGAGCCCATTCCTGAAGCATCGGCCAAGTGCTTCAGGATTTCGGCCAATTCCTCAACCGATGTAGTGCGATGGAGCCACACCCAGCTCGCGACGGAACATGTCGCTGAAGCTACTCGGTGAATAGCCCAAGGACCGCGCAATACCGCTGACTGACTGGCCTTGAATCAGCTCCGCCACCGCCGTGGCGAGCTGAACCTGACGGCGCCATTCGGCAAAGCCCATGCCCAGATTGTTCTGGAATAGGCGCGACAGCGTGCGCACGCTGGCACCGGCCGCTTCGGCGTGTTGTTCGAACGGAATCTCCAGGGACGGCGCAGCCATGACCGCCTGGCAGGCGTTGATCAAGCGGCGATCAGCCTCCACCGGCATGGCAATCCGGATCTGCGAGCGGCGCGCCCGTTGCAGCTCCAGCAAGGCGAGACCGACCACGGCGTCGTAATAAGCGGGATCGCCGTTGTCGCCTTGATCGACCAATGTGACGATGAGTTCGCGCAACAGCCCGCCGACTTCAATCACTTGCACTTGACTGTCCAGCGTCGCCGCCAATGCAGGACGCAGGTAGATATTGCGCATCTGCAGGTCCGAGACCACGCGAATGCCGTGCTCCACGCCCGGTGGCAGCCACACGGCACGCTGGGGCGGCACGACCAGGGCTTCACGCGGCGTCTCGACCCACATCACCCCGCTCATGGCGTAGAGCAACTGTCCCCAATCATGGCTGTGGGGTTCAACATACAACCCGCGCGGGTAGGTGCGCGCCAAAGGTTGCACGGGGACGGCGTGATCACTGAGGTCGGGGGGCGCGGCCAGGGCCATGGAGATCCACATCAATCAAGGGGAGATCACCATGGTAAAGATCAGCAGCCGACAAACCGAGCAATTTTTACTAACCCTATAGACGCCAAGCAGCCGGTGGTTGTCGATGAACCTGAACGGGGCACATGAGGGAAAAATTCCTCGTAGGAAAAGTAGGTCAGTTCTGATTTTACGGGCCACTATTCCAGGGCACAGTATGCGGCGTGCAGACTCCGATGAAATCTTTTTGGAGACGTGCCATGGATGTCGTGTACTACAAACAATCGCGCTCTAAACGAGCGGCCTCAACCAGCGGTCGGGCCGTCTTTGAAAGCCCACCGAATTTTGGCTATATTTGGCCAAAATATGGGGAAAACCACATGATTACCGTACCCTTGGGTGAAGCGAAAAATAACCTGTCAAAACTGGTTGATGAGGCCGCCGCCGGCAAAATCATCACTATCGCCAAGCACGGCCGTGCAATGGCGCAGCTTGTTCCTGTGGGGAAATCCAAAGGCCGGCGAATTGGCGCAATGAAAGGGAAGCTCGTCATCCCCGAAGACTTTGATGCGCCCTTGCCAGACGATTTACTCGATGCGTTTCAGGGCAGCCATTCATGAGAGTGTTGCTGGACACCCATATCCTGCTTTGGGCCCTGAATGATGACCCCAAACTATCCAAAAAAGCTCAAAAACTGATTGAGAATGCAGCAGAGATTTACATAAGCGCTGCGACATTCTGGGAAATGGCAATCAAGGTCGGCTTGGGAAAGCTCAATGTGGATTTGGATGAAATCCGTGAGTACTGCCTGGAAAGCGGCTTCGTCGAGTTGCCCATCACTTCGGAACATGCAATTGCGGTAAAGGATCTTGAGCAACATCACAAAGATCCTTTCGATCGGCTCATCGTTGCGACAGCCATGAGCGAACCGATGAAACTATTAACGGCCGACCCACAGATTGCCCAATACACATCCTTGGCGATCCTGGTGTAGATCGCACCCTGGCAACGGGTCTTTTAATCAAAACAACCACTGTCCTATCAACCACGCATTCGCCCCACTGATCACCGCGAACAAGAACCACGCCAATAACCGCGTGGGCAGCCGGTTGACGAACGGCCCCATCAGTTGCTTATCGTCGGTCATACGGATCAGCGGGTACAGCGCGAACGGCAACTGCAGGCTGAGTACCACCTGGCTGAGGATCAGCAGCTTGCCGATGGCGTCGTCGCCCATCAGCCATACCCCTAGAAACGCTGGGATCAGTGCCAGTCCACGGGTGATCAGGCGTCTCTGCCAGCACGGAATGCGCAGATTGAGGTAACCCTCCATGATCACCTGCCCGGCGATGGTGCCGGTAAAGGTCGAACTCTGCCCGGAGGCCAGCAAGGCGACACCGAACAGAATGCTGGCAAACGCCCCCCCCACCAGCGGGTCCAGCAGGTGGTAGGCGTCCTGGATCTCGACCACTTCAGTGTGACCCGTCTTGTAGAAGGCCGCAGCGGCCAACACGAGGATCGCAGCGTTAACCAGCAACGCAAGTGTCAGGGAGCCGATGGTGTCGATACGTGCCAACTTGACTGCGTCCTGGCGGCTGGCCAGGTCTTTGCCGATCAGGCGCGTCTGCACGATCGAGGTGTGCAGGTAGAGGTTATGGGGCATCACCGTGGCGCCGAGGATACCGATGGCCAGGTATAACGGCGCAGCATCGCTGATGGCTGACAGTGACGGGGTGAAACCACTGAATACGTCCGGCCAGTAAGGTTTGATCAGCACCAGCTCGATAAAGAAGCAAACGCCGATTGTTGCGACCAGCGCCAACATGATGGCTTCCAGGCGGCGGAAACCTCGGTTTTGCAAGGCCAGGATCAATAACGTGTCGAACGCGGTGATGACGATACCGGTGGTCAGTGACACGCCGAGCAACAAGTGAAACGCCAGCGCACAGCCGAGTACTTCGGCAAGATCGGTGGCGACAATGGAGATTTCGGCCAGCACCCATTGCGTTCGCGAGGAGCGCTTGCTGTAGCGCTCACGGCACAGTTGCGCCAAATCCTTGCCGGTGGCGATGCCCAGCCGCGAACACAGGCACTGCACCGCCATCCCCGCCAGGCTGGCCAGCAGGACTACAAACAAAAGGCTGTAGCCGTAGCGCGAACCGGCCTCGATGGCCGTTGCCCAGTTGCCGGGGTCCATGTAGCCGATCGAGATCAGTAAACCGGGGCCGGCAAACATCAACATCCGTTTGAAGAACGAAGCCTTGGGATCGACGACTACGGAACCGGCCACTTCCGGCGGGCAGAACGGGGCGGTAGCGGTTTTTGGCAAACTGAATTTCACGCGGCATCCCAGGCAAAAACACAAGACAGGCACGCAGCTTATCAGTCGGACGCAACCGTGCGCATCACCGTGTCTCGGGGCAGGTCAAACGCTTCAACCACTTGCACCACCAGGTCCATTTCCTGGTTCAGCGCCTCGCGCTCCATACGCTGGCGAATCACACCAACCACCAATACCGCCAAGGTGGTGATCGAATAGGCAGGGCCGGAAAATGCCCGCACCCCCGTGACCAGCAACATTGCCGCCGCCAGCGCTTGACCCACCACCGGAATGGCCGTGGCTGCGCCGCGCCGCAGGATAAACCCGGTCAGCCCCGCCAACGCCGTGCCACTCAGGGCAGTGGTGGCCGAGCGGCCAACGTCGAAGCGAGTGAACAACCCTTGCTCTTTTTGCGCGGCGGCCTTGAGCTCGGCGTCGAAGGCCTGTCGGTCGGCACTGCTGAGTTTTTCCTTGTACTGTTCAATCAGTTTTTCCGCGACCTGCGCCTCGATGTCCGCCAGCGCAACGGTTTCAAGCGGTTCATCGAACTTGATCCCCAGCCGCTGCGCCACATCCTCGCTGATCTGGCGATAGCTCACGCCATGGCCGCGGGCGATGTTCATAAAGCTGTCACCGCCCATGCGCTGCAACTCGATGGCCAGTTTCAGTGGTTCGCGCACGCCGGCATCGATCGTCGCACTGCGCTTTTGCGCCATCAACTCGGCAAGGAATTTCAACTCCTCCGGCCGCGCCTGCACCAGCGCCGGGAACAGTTCCACGTCTTCTTCGGCAAAACGCACTTCACTGCTGCGTTGATCCGCTCGGATCACGCCGCGCCGCTCCTGCAACAGATCGGTGTATTGCACCACCGTCTTCAATTGTGGCCAGTAGGCGGCATGATCGAAGGTGGCCAAGTGCACATTGGTCACCTTGGCCTTGAGGGCGGGCGTGACCGGAATCGCATAACGGCCGATGCAGCGCTCAGTGTCCGGTTTCATGGCCAGTGCCCAGTCCTTGCTGGAATGGCAGTTGATCACACGCCCCTTGAGCGGCGCCGACACCTCATCCCAAGGGGACGACGTGCAAATCGCCCCGCCCATCAGCAACAAGTTATGCAACGGCAGTTCACAGGCAATCTCGGGGCTGGCCAGCACACTCTTGACCAAAATACGTGCACCGAGGGAATGACCGATCAGGTTGATGCGCCGCACCTGCAGCGACTCGGCGTGCAGGTAGCTGGCCAGTTCGGGCAACAGGGTCTTGGCCACTTCATCGACGCGCGCCTCGACACTTTTGTAATGATCGAGAAAATAGGCAATCGCCTTGCCCACACCCACGGTCGCCGCGCCCAGGCCACCACCGCCGAGCATCGAGGTAATCACATCCTTGAACGGTGCAAACAGGTTTTCCAGAAAATGCCCTGCCGGCCAGAACAGCATCAGGTTGGTCGAGCCTTCGATGCTCGCCAACTGCTCCTTGAAATTACCCAGTTGCTGGCGATTGAAGAAGGCCGAGTAACCGTGAACATAGAGATTGAGCACATCACCCTGGGGCTCGCCGCACAGTACGAATGTGGGCTTGCGGGTACGGTGCATTTCATCCCACTGGTGTTGCATGGGCCGGTGACTCCTGGTGACGATGGACGGCGATAGTAACAAAGCGTGGCCGCAGGCAAGGTGAATCCTGACCGACGTGTGAAGTGTTCAGAACAACGACGCAGCCTTTGATTTGGCCAGGTAGCGCGCAGGGGACTCTCCCAGGTTGCGTCGAAACACCGAGGTGAAGGCACTGGAACTGCTGAAACCCAACTCGAACGCCACATCGGTGATGGTCGCGCCGTGGCTGAGCCGGGCGGTGGCCTCCAGCAGACAGACCTGCTGGCGCCAAGACACGAACGTCATGCCGGTGCTTTCATGGAAGTGACGGGTAAAGGTGCGGCGACTCATATTCGACCAATCGGCCATCTCGTCGAGGGAAATTTTCTGCGTGGGCGCCTCAAGGAAGCGCTGGCAAGCGCGCGCCAAGCGAGGCTCGGCAGGCAACGGCGCACTGAGCGGCAACTCAGGCATGGCGCCAATTTCATCAATCAGCAGCGTCAGTACACAGCGCTGCCTGACACCCGACGCCGCCGACGGCTCGATAGCCAACGCCGCTTCAAGTAAATGCCTGAGCAGGGGCGACACCTCAAACACCTGGCAGCGGTCCTGTAAACCTGCTCGTCGGGCGGCCTCCTGGTCGAGATAGGTATTGAGCATGACCACATCACCGCGCATGTGCATTTCATGGGGTACACCACCGGGCACCCAGATCGCCCGTTGCGGCGGGACCACCCAATTGCCGATTTCGGTAAACATTTTCAGCGCGCCGGTGGAGGCATAGGCGAACTGGCCACGCGGGTGTGTATGCCGCTCGAATACGGTGCCGGACGGATATTCACGTAGCGTGACTACCGCTTCAGGGTCGCTGGAATCAACGTTTGGAATCATGGCCCGATAATGTCAAAACATGACCTGAGATAGCAAGCGGGCCATTGTTGTGCGCCCTAGCATTCACATCTTTGAACAAGCCTGCCTGCTCAAAGGAACGTCCATGCTGAAGAAACACCTCACCCTCGCCCTACTGGTCACCCTGGTCTGGGGCCTGAACTTCCCCATTACAAAACTGGGCCTGCGCTCGATCGACCCGTTTGTGCTGACCGGCATCCGCTTTGCCCTCGCCGCTTTACCGCTGGTGTTTTTCATCAGGCGCCCTACCGTCAAGTTCCGCTATGTAGCCGCTTATGGCGTTATCTTCGGGCTCGGCATGTGGGGCGTGATCAACTATGGCATCAGGGTCGGCGTCAGCCCGGGGATTGCCTCGTTGATCATTCAGCTCAGCGTGTTTTTCACCCTGGCTTGGGGCTGTGTGTTGTTCAAGGAAAAAATCCGCGGCGCGCAGTGGGTCGGCGCTTTTCTCGCCTTGATCGGCCTGGCCGGGATCATTTCCACCCAGCACGGCGAGCATGCGGTATTGGGCGTCCTGTTGATCGTATTCAGTGCCCTGGCGTGGAGCGTCGGCAACGTCATCATCAAGACGTCGGGGGTGAAGGAAATTTTCTCGTTCATGGTGTGGGCCAGCCTGTTCCCGCCGATTCCGCTGTTCCTCATGGCCTGGTGGCTGCACGGCAGCGCAGCGTTCGAAGGTTTGCCCGCCAGCCTCGACCTGACCGCCATGTTGTCGATCGTGTTTCAGGTTTACCTGGCCACGCACTTTGCCTACTGGGGCTGGAACTCGCTGCTCAAGGCGTACCCCGTGTCCACCGTGGCGCCGCTGTCCCTGTTGATTCCGGTGTTCGGGATTACCAGTTCGATGCTGATACTTGGCGAACACGTTTCCACCCCCAATCTGATCTTCATTGCGATCATCCTCCTCGGCTTAACAGTGGGGCTTTACCGCAAGCCCAACTGTGCACACAGGTAGATAGTCATGACAAAAATCCGAGATTTTGTTCAGCCATTCAGCCCAGTAGCATCCGTCAGGTCTTGTACTGAATCGAGGAAACACCATGAGCACGCCCGAGTTTTTCGTCACCCCTGGCTATGGCGATTACATGCGCGAACACCTGCACTACTCCCAAGCGGTCAAAGTCGGTAATCGCGTGGAAACCTCAGGCCAGGGCGGCTGGGACGATGAATTCCAGATTCCTGTCGATCTCGCCGAGGAAATCGCCCAGGCCTTTCAAAACCTGGAACGCACCCTGGCCACCGCCGGTGCGCGCTGGGAACATGTCATTCACGTCAATTCCTACCATGTCGGCGGGTTCCCACCAGAGGTCAACGAGGCGATGGTCAAACAATACCGCCGCTACATGCCTGACCATGCACCCATCTGGACGCAAGTCGGGGTCGAAGCCCTGGGTTTGCCGACCATGCGCATAGAGATTCGTGTGACTGCGATTATTCCGTGACACCAAACGTGCGGATCACCCACTCGATAAACACTTTGAGCCGCGCGCTCTGATGGCGATTGGGAGGGTAAAGAATGTGCAGCGGTGTCGCCGGGCGTGACCAGTCCGGCAACACACGGATCAGTTGGCCCGTGTCGATGTAGTGCTGCACGATCGGTTTGAAGTGCTGCCCCACGCCAAGGCCTGCGAGCAGCATCTCCTTGAGGCCATTGCCCTCATTGGTTGAGTAGGCGCAGTCACTGATTACAACACGCTGATCGCCCTTTTCGAAAATCAACGGCTCCGGCTTGCCAGACCCGGCAAAGAAGTAACCGGCCTTGAGATGGTTGTACTCCAAGTCTTCAGGCGAGTTCGGCAGCCCCCGGCTGCCCAGGTAACTCGGTGCGGCGCAGGTCACGTACTCAAGATCGGCAACCTTGCGCCCGATCATCGCCATATCCTCCAGCTTGCCGGCACGAATCACACAATCCACGCCCTCCCCGACGATATTCACCGCGCGGTCGCTGATGCCCAGGGCGATGCTGATAGCGGGATACTCGCGATGAAAATCCACCAACGCCGGGATCAGCAGGCAATTGGCAAACGATGCCGGTGCATCCACGCGCAGATGCCCACCGGGCTTGAGGGTTTGCCCGCGTACGGCGCTGTCCACCTCATCCAGTTCGGCCACCAGCCGCCGGGCATGGCTGTAATACTCCAGCCCTTCAGACGTCGGCGCCAAGGCACGGGTGGTGCGGTGCATCAACTTGATACCCAGGTGTTTTTCCAGGTCAGTGATCAGCTTGCTGACGGTGGAACGCGGCAGCGCCAACTGGTCGGACGCACGACTGAATGAACCGGTGTCGACAACACGGACGAAGGCACGCATGGCGAGGAGTTGGTTCACGTGGGTGGTCCATTGGGCTTGGAATGGGCGGTATTGTCCATGAAGTTGCACGATGCTGATAGAAGGCCAGCAACCCATAACCCGGTGCTTGGCCGGGCTGCTGAAAAACAATCAAAACACCTTCAGCAGGCTAAGTTGTATTGCCAGGCAGGCTCCAGAAGAAATTGTTTGTACATTCTTCAGCGTGGGTAAAAAACAACACGATTAGCGTGTTCACACACTGCCGAATATTTTTAAGAAATATTTCCCAAAAAAAACCGCCCTTACGGGCGGTTCAAAGGTGCTCGGCTTTGATCAGAAACCGAGGGAGAAACTGATAGTCATCGCGTGGTCCTTATCATTGCGCGAGAGTTGGCCCGAGTAGCCCAGGCCCAGCTTGCCGTTCTGGCTGATCTGGTAATCCAGGCCCGCTTCCACTACTGCGCTGTCCTTGGCGATCGGTACACCTTGAGTACTGAACGAAGCGCCACCGTTGATAAAGCTCAGGTCGGCGTCGGGCTTGGTGTCGCCGAAGGCGTGACGCCAGCCGATGCTGCCCCGTGGGGTGATTTTCGAGCCATTACCCAGGGTGATGGTCTGGCCGATGCGCACGCCCAAGGTGGAGAAGGTCACATCCTGATCGGCATCGCCGCGCAGGGCTGCGGAACCACCCTTTTCCTTGAAAGTGTCGCTGTCGTAGTTGACGTAGGCCAGGCCCGCGAACGGTTCCAAGGCCATGCCGCCAGTTTCAATCGTGTAGCCCACTTCGCCGAAGACTTGCGCGCTACGCGCCTTGTAGTCGGCCTTCAGGCGCTGGCCCTCGTTGCCGATGCTTACGTCGCGTTTACTTTCGATGTCATGCCAGCTGTACGCCACACCCATACGAGCGGCGAAAGCTTCCTGCTGGTAAGCGGTGTAGGCCATCAGGTGGTAGCTGTCGACGTCGGCGCTGGAGCTGCGGCGCTTGGCATTCAGGTCGCTGCGGGTGTAGCCAGCGGCCGCGCCAACGCGCCAGGCGTCATCCACTTGCTTGTCGGTACCGAGCAGGAAGCCGCCAAGGTTGCGGTCTAGCTTGGCGGTGTTGCTGTCGCCGCCCATGTGCCCCCAGGTGCCGAGTACCCGCATCCAGCCGACCATCTCGCCATGACAACCAGCGCTGCTCAGGCGATTTTCACTCGGCGCCAGGCTATTGCGTGGGTCGTCCTCACGGTAGCAACCGGGTTGGCGCAGGCGCTCGTTGACCGCGTCACGGATGTAACGCGAATCCTCAAGCATCGCGCTGGCGGTGCTGGCATGGATTTCACCCGACAAGCTGTCGAAGGCGGCACGTGCCCCGGCCGCATCGGAGTTGAGCAGCGCATTCTGCAACGCCACTCCGCCCACCGCTGCACCACTGCCCAACGCCGCCGCAACGCCACGCTGGTTGCCGGTCGCCGCCACGCTGGCGTAGCTGACGTTATTACGACTGACGGCCAATGCCACTTGAGTGGGGCTGTAGTTGAGTGACGTGGTGAGGAACGCCAGGTTCTCCAGGTTAGTGTTGCTGAACGTGCCATTTACCGCGCCAGCCGTCAGCAACGTGTAGGTGGTAGGACCGGCATAAGGCGCCAGGTTGACAACATTCAAGGTACCGCCCAGGTTCGCCGTACCGCCGACGGCCAGGGAACTGGTCACCGAAGGTGTGATGACCAGGTTCAGGGCGCCATCGCTGGCGTTGGTGAAGTTACCCGCCACCGTCAGCTTGCCGCTGTCAGGTGTGACCGCACCATGGTTGACGAGCGAGCCGACACTGCCATTACCGGTCAAGCCTGCACCGCTGGCAACAGTGACTTGCCCGCCCAGCACCGCGCCTGGGTTGGCCGCGTTACCCACTTGCAACACGCCTTGATCCACCGCCACGGTGCCGCTGAACGATTGGTTGCCGGTCAACAACAACGCGCCTGCGCCTTGTTTGACGATGGCACCGGTACCGGCCAAGTTTCCGTTGAACTGACCATTACTGGCCTGGACAAACAGCAGACGCGCGTTGTTCAGGATCGAACCTCTGAGGCTGGTGGTATTACCCGCCAGCGTACCGCCGCTGACTGTGGTGCCACCGGTGTAGGTGTTGGCGCCGGTCAGCACCAAGGTACCCGCATCAAGTTTGTTGATTGCCCCCGCCCCTACGATCGGTGCCGAAACGTCTGTGGTAACCCCCGAATTGACACGCACCGTTGCCGTGCCGGTTGGCGTCAGTGTGCCGCCTGCGCCCGCCGTCAGCGTGTAGCCACTGTCGAGGATTTGCAGGCCGGTGAAGCCCTGGTTGCCGACGACCGTGACAGTGCCGCCCTGCCCGCCGAATACGGCAAACTGGTTGTTCGACGCCAGGCCTTGTGTGCCTGTCGGGTCCGTCCAATTGGTGCCAGGCCCCCAGGTTCCGCTGCCGCCGGTGATGGTGCCATCCGGGCTAGTAGTGCCGCCATTCCAGAACTGAATTTGCCCAGGAGTGGTTTGCACCAGCAAGTTGAGCTGATTGGCCAACGACGTCTGCAAGGCCAGGTTGCCAAAGCCCACAGGCAGTGAACCGAGGGTCAGGCCGTTATCGGTCAAGGTGCCGCCGTAGCGGAACAGTTGGTACACGCCGATGCCAAAACCGCCGGTATCCGTGACGTTCAAGGTACCGTCCAGGGTCAGGTTACCGGCTACATTCACCGCCGTGGTGGACGCGCCGGGAGCACCGAGAGCGAAGTCCAGAGTAGTGCCCGAAGACAATGCCAGCGATCCCACCGACAGAGGCGCCGCCGCCCCCGCCTTGAGAATCGAACCGTCGGCCATGCTCACCGCACCACCGAGGGTACCGCTGCCACCGAGCGTCGCGCCGCTGGCAACTTGCACTGCCGCGCTATTCAAGGTGCCGTTGACCAGCAGGCTGCCGGCGTTGACGTTGGTGTTACCGGTGAAGGTGTTGTTGCCGGTCAGCAGCAAGGCGCCGGTACCGGTTTTATTCAACACCCCTGCCCCGGTGAGGTTGCCGGTGTAGGTGCCGTCGGCGCCCTGCTCGAAGGTCAGGGTCGCGTTGTTGGCGATGGCCCCTTGCAAGCTGGTGGTGGTGCCGGTGGTGGTGCCGCCGTTTAGCGTGGTGCCACCGGTGTAGGTATTCCCACCGGTCAGCAACAGTGCACCGTTGCCGTTTTTCACCAGGCTGCCATTGCCGCTGACGATGCCGTTGAGCGCCAGATCATGACTACCGATCAGGTTCAGTGGCCCGCCCAAGCTGATGGCGTTGGCCAGTTGCAGGTCGGTGTTGCCGTCCAGTTGTGCGGCGCCACCAACGGTGAGTGCACCGGTGCCCAGTGCGGCGTTATTGCCAAGGATCAGTTGACCGGCATTCAGGCCGGTGCCGCCGCTATAGGTGTTGGCGCCGTTGAGGGTCAGTGTCGCCGCACCTTTTTTCAGCAGGCTGCCGCTGCCGCTGATCCCGCCGTTAAGCGCCAGCTCATTACTGCCGCCGATGGCGAGTGCACCATTGAGTACCGCCGCGTTGCCGAGTGTGACGACAGCGTTGCTGTCCAGGGTGGTGCCGTCAGCCGCAGTCAGCGCACCAGTACCCAGTGCACTGTTGTTGCCGACCACCAGTGTGCCGCCATTGAGCGCGGTGCCGCCGGTATAGCCATTGGTGCCGTTGAGCACCAGGGTCCCGGTGTCGAGTTTGGCCAGTGTGCCGTTGCCGTTGAGCGTTACGCCCAGGGTGGCAGTGGCATTCGGGTCGACGCGAATCGCGGTGTTGCCGGTACCGCCATTCACCAGGTTGAGCACGCCCGCCGTGCCGGACGCCAGGTTGTAGCCATCCGTGACGAACTGTATGCCAGTGATATTTTGCGTGCCATTCACGGTCACGTTACCCGCTGTGCCCTGGAACACCGCGAAGCTGTTACTCCAGCCTTGGTTAAGCGTGCCGTCGACGTTGGTCCAGTTGGTGATGCCAGTGCCCCAGGTGCCGTTACCGCCTTCGATGGCACCATTACCAACCAGGTTACCGCCATCCCAGAACTGTACGGTGGTATTGGGCGCTGTCACCAGCAGGTTGACCTTGTTGCTGACGGCCGTCTGCACTTGCAGGTCGCCCGGCACCACGCTGCCCGGCAGCGTGCCGAGGGTCAGGCCGTTATCGGTCAGCGCCCCGGTGTAGCTGATGATGTTGTACACGCCTGTGCCGAAGCCACCGAGATCAGTGACATTCAGGTTGCCGTCCAGGGTCAGATTACCGCCCACGCTCAGAAGTGCGTTGCCACCGCCGACCACCGGTGCGCCAAGGCCCACATCCAAATTGGAATTGCCGCCCAGCACCAGCGAGCCCACCGACAGCGTGCTACCGGAGGTCAAACCGATATGGCCACCGTCGGCCACCGTCACCGCGCCTGCCAGAGAACCGGTACCGCTCAGCGTTGCACCGTTGTTGACCGCCACCGCGCCGCTGGCCAGCGAACCGCTGACATTCAAGGTGCCACCATTCACGCTGGTGGCGCCGCTAATGCCATTGGTGCCGGTCAGGTTAAGCACGCCGGTGCCGTTCTTATCCAGATTACCCGTACCGTTCAGTGCTCCTGCGAAGGTGTTATTCAGATTGCTGCCACCCACTGCCAGCGTACTGCCACCCGAGACTTGAACCACACCGTTACCCGCCAAGCTATTGAGGCTGGCGTTACCACCCAGGTTCAGGCTGGCACCCGTGCCGACAGTTACGCCGGAGGTGTTGCCCAGTGCGCCATTGCCCACCGTGGTCAGGCTACCGCCCACCACGTTCAGTGGCCCGGTGAAGGTGTTGTTGGCGCTGAGCAGTAGGTCCGCCGCGCCGTTCTTGATCAATGCCGCATTACCCGCCAGAACACCGGCGAGGGTCAGATTGTTGTTACCGGCCACGGCCAGATCGGCATCGAGGTTGATAGAGTTGGCCAGGACAAGCACAGCACTGTTGTCCAACGTGGACGCACCGTCGACGGTCAGAGCGCCCGAACCCAATGCCGTGACGTTACCGAGGGTTAGCGTACCGGCATTTAACGTCGTGCCACCGCTGTAGGTATTGGCGCCGTTCAGGGTCAGATCTGCCACGCCGTTTTTGCTCAGGCTACCCGTTCCGCTGATTACACCACCCAAAGCCAGATCATTGCTGCCGGCGATCGCCAAGTTGGCGTTTAACACAACATTGGTGCCGACACTCAGCGCAGTGTTGTTGTCCAACGTCGACGCGCCGCCTACCGTCAGATTGCCCAGGCCCAGTGCATTCGCATTGCCCAAAGTCAGGGTACCGGCGTTCAACGTAGTGCCGCCGAGGTACCCATTGGCACCATTGAGGATCAGGTTGGCCGCGCCATTTTTGGTCAGGCTGCCTGCACCATTCACAGCGCCGCCCAGTGTCAGGTCGGCAGTGCCACCGATGCTTAGGGTGCCAGCCAGGTTGACCACATTCGTGGTATTGACCGCTGCACTGGCGTCCAGTGTGGTGCCGTTCGCCGCGTTCAAGGCGCCACTGCCCAGTGCCGAGTTGCTTGCTAAAATCAGCCCGCCTGCATTCAAGGCCACAGGGCCTAGGAAGGTGTTGCCGCCGCCGAGGGTCAGGTTGGCGGCGCCGTTCTTGATCAGCCCGCCTGCGCCGTTAATCACACCATTGAGGGCCAGTGCATTACTGCCCGCTACAGTCAGATTGCCGCTCAAGGTAACGTTATTGCCCAACGCCACTGCCGTGTTGCTGTCCAGCGTGGTGCCGGTGGCGGCGGTCAATTGACCGGTACCCAACGCGGTGTTGCTGCCCACCACCAGTTCCCCGCCATTGAGCAAAGTGCCGCCGGTGTAGCTGTTGGCGCCGCCGAGTACCAGGGTGCCCGCATCCAGTTTGGCCAAGGTACCCGCACCGTCGATATTGACGCCGATGGTCGCGGTGGAACCCGGGTCAACGCGCAACGCCACATTGCCGCTGCTGCCGTTGACTGCGGTCAGTTGTCCGGCCGTGCCGTTGACCAGGCTATAACCATCGGTGACGAATTGCATGCCGGTAAAGGTTTGTGGCCCGTTCACGGTGACGGTGCCTGCCGAACCCTGGAACACTGCAAAATCAGCGGCCCATGGTTGATTAAGGGTGCCGTTGACGTTGGTCCAGTTCGTGCCGCCGCTGGTCCAAGAACCTGTACCGCCCTCCACCACGCCGTTAGCGATTGTCTGATTACCATCCCAGAAGCGAATCGTGGAACTGGGCGCCGAGACCAAGATGTTGACTCGGTTACCGACGGCGGTTTGTACCACCAGATCGCCGAGGGCGTAGCCGACGGGCACACCCGCCACGTTCAGCCCCAAGTCAGTCAAAGTACCGATGTAGTTGATCAGACGATACACGCCGACCCCGAACCCTCCGGCATCCGTCACATTGAGGTTGCCGTCGAGGGTCAAGTTACCGCCAACGTTGAACAACGAGGTGGTGGACGGCGTACCCAGTGCCACGTCCAGGTTGGCACCCGAACCCAGCGTCAGGGAACCGGCTGACAAGGTATTGCCGCTGCTCAGCGCCAGGTGCCCTCCATTGTTGACCATCACGTTCCCCAGCAGTGAGCCGGTACCGGTCAACGTACCACCGCTGTTGACGTTGACCACGCTGCTGGCCAGGGAGCCGGTGACATTCAAGGTACCTGCATTGATCGCAGTATTGCCGGTGAGGCCATTTTGCCCGGTGAGGTTGAAAACGCCGGTGCCAACCTTGATCAAACCGCCACCACCACTGAGGCTACCGCCAAAGGTGCTGTTCGCGTTGACGCCGCCGACGCTCAATGTGGACCCTATGTTCAGTTGTACCGAGCCATTACCGGACAGTGCTGCGAGGCTCGTATCCGCGCCGAGGTTGAGTGCAGCCAAGGCTCCGACATTGGCGCCCGACGTGCTGCCCAAGGCACCGGTGCTCAGTGTGGTCACGCTGCCGGAAAGAATATCCACGGCACCGCTGAAGGTGTTGTTGCCGCTCAAGGTCAAGTCACCCTGGCCGTCTTTGATCAGGCCACCGGTGCCGCTGACCACGCCTGCCAAGGTCAAGCTGTTGTTGCCGGCCAGGGTCAGGTCGGCATTCAGCGCAATGTTGTTGCCCAAGGTGAAGGCTGAGCTGTTATCAAGGGTCGCCGCGCCGCCGACGGTCAAGGCACCACTGCCCAATGCCTGCGCGCCGCCCAGGGTCAACGTACCGTTATTGAGCGTGGTCCCACCACTGAAGGTGTTGTTGCCGTTGAGGGTCAGGTTGGCGAGGCCGTTCTTGACCAATGCGCCGGTGCCGCTGATCACACCGGTGCCCAGGGTCAGGTTGTTGGTCCCGCCGACCGTCAAGCCTGCGTTGAGCGCGATGGAATTGCCCAGAGTGACATCAGCATTACTGTCCAACGTCGCGGCACCGCCGACGGTGAGGCCGCCACTGCCGAGAGCTGTATTCGCGCCGACGGTGAGAGTCCCGTTGTTAAGCGTGGTGCCACCCAGGAAGGTGTTGCCGCCATTGAGGATCAGGTTGGCCGCACCGTTCTTGATCAGTGAACCTGTCACGCCACTGACCGCGCCGCCCAGTGTCAGGTCGGCTGTGCCGCCCACCGTAAGCGCCCCACCGAGGTTGATCTGGTTGGTCAGCGACGCCGCCGCATTGGCGTCCAGCCCAGTGCCCGCCGAGGCCGTCAGTGCACCACTGCCCAGAGCGCTAGCTCCATCGACGACAATTTTGCCGACGTTAAGCGCCGTGCCACCTGCGTAGTTATTGCTACCGTTGAGGGTCAGGTCGGCCGTGCCCGTTTTGATCAGGCTACCCGAGCCGCTGACGACACCGTTCAAGGTCAAGGCGTTGCTGCCGAGGACGGTCAGACCGCCCGTCAGGTTAACGTTATTGCCCAGGCTCACGGCGGTGCCGGCATCCAATGTGGTGCCATTCGCCGCATTCAACGCGCCCGTGCCCAGCGCCGTGCTGGAACCGACCGTCAGCCCTCCAACGTTCAGTGCGGTGGGGCCGGAGTAGGTATTGGCGCCGTTGAGAGTGAGGCCCGACGCGCCGTTTTTAATCAGCCCGCTCGCACCACTGATGATGCCGTTCAGGGTCAGCGGGTTGGCGCCATCCGCACTCAGGTTAGCGTTGAGGGTGATTGCGTTATTGAGGGCCAGCCCGGTGGTGCTGGAAAGTGTACTCGCGCCAGTCACGGTGAGCGCACCGGTGCCAAGCCCCAACGCATTGCCTACTGTCAGGGTGCCGTTGCTCAGCGTGGTACCTCCTGAAAAGGTATTGGCACCACTGAGGGTCAGGTTGGAGGTGCCATTTTTGACCAGGCCCGACGCACCGCCGATCACACCGTTCAGGGTCAGCGGGTTGGTGCCGGCCAAGGTCAGGTTGGCGCCCAGATTGATGGCATTGGCCAGGTTGATTCCAGGGCTGTTATCCAGGATCGAGGCCCCGGTCACACTCAATGCACCACTGCCGAGTGCTGCGTTATTGCCGACGCTCAAGGTGCCGCCCGACAGCGTGGTGCCGGCCAGGAAAGTGTTGGCACCGTTGAGAATCAGCGCCGCCGCACCGTTTTTGGTCAGCCCGCCCGTACCACCGACCACACCGTTCAAGGTCAGGTTGCTGGTGCCGCCAATGTTCAGGTTACCGCCGAGGCTCAACCCATTGTTGACGGTGACCGCGGTGCTGGCATCCAAAGTTGTGTTGTCGGCGGTACTCAATATGCCGCCCACGCCCAAGGCACTGTTGCTCCCGAGTGTCAGCGAACCCGCATTCAGACTGGTATTGCCGGAGTAGGCATTGTTGCCATTGAGTGCCACCGCGGCCGTGCCGTTCTTGATCAAGCTGCCTGCACCGGAAATGACGCCGTTCAGACTGAGTGACTGGCTACCACCGAGGGTCAGTGCGCCGACCAGGTTGACGGCGTTGCCTAGGGTGACGGCGGTATTGGCGTCCAGCGAGGTGCCCGCCGTCGTAGTAAGGGCACCTGTGCCCAATGCCGTGTTGGACCCCAGTACGAGCCCTCCGGCGTTGAGTAAGGTAGCGCCCGTACGAGTGTTGTTGCCCGTCAGGGTCAACAGACCCGCGCCACTTTTGGTCAGCGCACCGCCACCCGACAGTACGCCACTCAGGGTCAACGGGTTGCCACCGGTCAAGGTGAGCGCACCGCCAAGGGTCACGTTATTGCTCAGGGCCGAGGCACCACTGGCGTCAAGATTGGCCGCAGCGGTGACATTCAGACTACCGCTACCCAGGGCATTGTTATTGCCCAGCACCAAGGTGCCCGCCCCCAAGCTGGTGGTGCCGCTATAGCCGGTGTTGATGCCGTTGAGGCTCAGGCTACCCACGCCGACTTTGGTGATAGCGCCTGCACCAGAGACAACGCCGCCCACGTTCAAGGTACCGGCGATGTCGGTGGTCAAGGTGTCGGACAGGGTCAAGGCGTTAGCGAGGCTGACCGTGCCAGGTGCCTGCAACGTCGTCGCAGCGGTGACACTGACGGTGCCGCTCCCCAGCGCCAAATCATTGCCCAACTGCACGGAACCACCCGCCAGTGTGGTGCCGCCCGAGAAGGTATTGGCGCCGCTGAGAATCAATTGACCGGCGTCCGCCTTGTTCAAACCACCCACGCCCGAGAGCACATTGGAAAGGGTCAGCCCGGTGGCGGTCCCACTCACCGTCAGGCCCCCAACGCCCAGGGTCATCAGGTTACCGAGTGTCACTCCGTTGGTGGTCGCCTGAAGGGTCCCTCCATTGGACGTCAGCACGCCGGTACCAAATGGTTGAGCGTTATCGAACTGCGCAACACCGCCATTGAGCGTTGCAGCACCGGATACCAGTGGCCCTTGCAGCGCCCAGGTACCACTGTTGATCACCAAGTTGTTGAAGTTGACGTAATTGGCACTGGATGCCGTGCCGCTGCCGCTGCTGCCACCACCGACACCCAGAGCATTTTGTAAGATCAGAGAGTTACTCCCCCCTGCACCACCGTCAATCTCGCCGGTAGGTGCGAAAGTAAGATTGACCCCCAGCAAGCCCCCGAGACTGATACCGAGCCCCCCGCCACTGGCCACGCTGGAGCCGGTGATGGCCGTAAACGTGTTGGCACTTGCGGCCCCCATCGACAGGCCACCCACAATGCTGCCGGAGTTGGTGAACGTGTTGCCTCCAGCAGAAGCCTGGAACGCCATACGCCCGGTAATCGTCCCCGCGTTGGTCATGTTGACCTGAGAGCCGCCTTGCACCGCCACCACCAGTGCATCGGATGACGTCAACAGGTTCAAGCCCAGCAACGCTGAGGAGCCAATGCTGCCGTTATTGACAATATTGGTGGTACCGGTGCTGCCATTATTGATATTCAGTGCCATGCCGTTGAGGCTGCCGAGGCTGAGCGAGAGCAGGCCCGAAGTCCCCTTGAGTACCCCCGTCACGGCGTTGGTGACATTGACAACGCCCGAAGCGCCGCTGCCAATCACGACACCGTTGCTTAACAACGTGACCAGCCCGAGAAATGACGGGTCAATGGTGCCGGCATTGTTCAGGGTGATGTTGTTACCCGTCAGGCTCATCATCGTGCCACCCAACACCGCACTCATGAGGGTGCCACTGGCAACGTTGACCTTCAAAGCGTCGGCGCCACTGACAAAGGTATTGTCCTGAAAGAGCGAGGCGGTACCGGTGCATGTCACCGTATCCCCATTGACCGGGGAACCCGGCAAACAGTCGGCTATCGCCTGCTGGTTTACCAAGCCGATCAGCATCCCGGCAACGCCGAGGCGAACCGCAAGAAAAAGAGGAGAAAACCGAGGTGTAACGGCAGTAACAAGTCTTCTATCCACGTCCAACTCCTTGTGGTCCAAGCCTTTCATCCATGACCGCGTAGAAGCCCTTCTACATAGATTTCACACGCGTCGAATTCGAAATACCTGACCGTGGTGACAACTGATCCAGTTTGTCGGAACGGTAGTAGACCCACGGAAAAGTCATTGAATTAAATGGTATTAATACTTTCGCGAATCCAGCGTAAGAATGGGATTACAGCCAACAGCCACTGACTGTCGCGACAAAAATACAAGTTTCAGAATGTAAAAAAGCGCTCTAATGGCGCCCTGTCGATTTGCTTTAAAGATCCTGGAGTTCGTAATGCCCCATGAAGGCAACCTGTTACAAGCAGCCGTGGTGTTCCTGCTCGCCGCCGTGCTGACCGTGCCCTTGGCCAAGCGCCTCCAACTGGGCGCAGTGCTGGGCTATCTGTTCGCGGGTGTGATTATCGGCCCGTCGGTATTGGGCCTGATTGGTAACCCGCAAAGCGTGGCGCAGTTCTCTGAGCTGGGCGTGGTGTTGCTGCTGTTTATCATCGGCCTGGAGCTGTCGCCCAAACGGTTATGGGTGATGCGCAAGGCGGTGTTTGGCGTCGGCCTGGCCCAAGTGTTGCTCACAGGCTTGGTAATGGGCGTGGTAGCGCTGTGGCTGTTTGGCCAGTCGTGGAACAGCGCCATTGTGCTGGGCCTGGGCCTGGCGCTCTCCTCCACTGCTTTCGGCTTGCAAAGCCTGGCCGAGCGCAAAGAACTCAACCAGCCCCATGGGCGCCTGGCCTTTGCGATTCTGCTGTTCCAGGACATCGCGGCGATCCCGTTGATCGCCATGGTGCCGTTGTTGGCCGGCAGTGATCACCCGACCAGCGAAGCTCAAGGCCTGCAACACGTATTGCAGATTCTCGGCAGTATCGCCGTGGTGATCATCGGTGGCCGCTACCTGTTGCGCCCCGTGTTTCGTATCGTCGCCAAGACCGGCCTGCGGGAAGTGTCCACCGCCACCGCGCTGTTGGTGGTGATCGGCACCGCCTGGCTGATGGAGTTGGTGGGGGTGTCCATGGCCCTCGGTGCGTTCCTCGCCGGGTTGCTGCTGGCTGATTCGGAATACCGCCACGAGCTGGAATCCCAGATCGAGCCGTTCAAGGGCCTGCTGCTGGGGCTGTTTTTTATCAGCGTGGGCATGGGCGCCAACCTCAGTTTGCTGCTCAGCACGCCGCTGGTGGTGATCGGGCTAACCTTGCTGTTGATCGGCTTGAAACTGCCACTGCTGTACGCAGTAGGTCGGCTGGTAGGCGACCTCAATCGCGAAAGCGCCTTGCGCCTGGGCGTGGTGTTGGCGGCGGGCGGTGAGTTTGCGTTTGTGGTGTTCAAGATCGGCCGCGACCAAGGCTTGTTCGAACCGCACCTTTACGATGTGCTGGTGCTGACCATTACCCTTTCCATGGCGGTGACGCCACTGCTGTTGTTGGTGTGCCCAAAGCTGTTCAAGCCCAAGGTCAAACCCGTGGAAGTGCCCGAGGAATACCGTGCCATCGAAAGCGATGCGCCACGCGTAGTGATCGCCGGCATGGGCCGTATGGGCCAGATCGTGGCGCGGATCCTGCGCGCGCAAAACATCTCGTTTATCGCCCTCGACACCTCGGTGGAAACCATCGAGCTGACCCGCAGTTTCGGCGGCATGCCGGTGTTCTACGGCGACCCCCAACGCCCGGAAATCCTGCATGCGGCCAAAGTTGATCAGGCGGAATTCTTCGTGATCGCCATGGACGACCCGGAGATCAACATCAAGACCGCCGAACTGGTGCGCAACCTCTATCCGCACATGAAGATCATCGCCCGCGCGCGTAACCGCCAGCATGTGCACCGCCTGGTGGACCTGGACGCGTCACCGGTGCGCGAGACCTTCTACTCCAGCCTGGAAATGAGCCGCCGTACCCTGGTCGGTCTCGGCTTGACCCAGGCCCAGGCCGACGCGCGTATCAGCCGCTTCAAAAACCACGACCTGCAACTGCTCGCCGCCCAACATGCGGTGTACGACGACGCCGGCAAAGTGATGCAAACCGCCCAGGAAGCACGGACGGAACTGGCGAGGTTGTTTGAGATGGACCGGCTCGAGGAGGAGTCCGACAAGGTGTAAGGCTGCGGGCGAACGATCTTGCGATTTTTCTGACAGAATACGGCGCAATTTCGTTCATCCCTGGAGCGCTTCATGGCCACATTCACCAAGACCGCAGCCCTGCTGGCCTTTGCGCTCACCGCCGGCAGCGTGTTCGCAGCAACCCAGCCAACCACACAGACCATCTCGACCCTGGGCGGCAAGTTCACCTTCAGCTTGCCCAAGGCCTATACCGCCGACGCCCTGCCATCCGGCAAAGTCGAGGACGGCACCGCCGATACTCAAGGCACCCTGTACGCCAACTCGACCACAAAAAGTGTGGTGATCGTCGCTGAAACCGTGCGCAACGATGGGGCGACTATCAAGGACAATGACCCGCAATTCCTCGATGGCGCCGTGGCTGACTTCGTCAAGGACCAGAGCGCCGCACTGCCCGATTTCAAGAAGCAAGGTGAGAAGAAACTGACCTTCAAGGGCCTCGGCCTGCGCCAAGTCGACAGCACCGCCACCCAGGGCGGCGGCAAAACCTTGAACTCCACGTTCCTGGGCGGTTCCGGTAATCACTTGCTGGTAATCCAGGCGATTTCACGGGGAGATGATGTGAAGGGGCATGCAGAGTTGGTGAAACAGATTGCCGGCGGCAAGTAACCCGATTCGGGATCGGTGGCTAGTCTGCGCGCCTTTACTATCGAGTGCCTGAAACCCATAAAGACCACTGCTTAATCGCGGGCAAAAAAATGTGGGAGCAGGCTTGCCTGCGATTGCGGTGTATCAGTGCCAAACAGGTTGACTGATACTCCCTCATCGCGGGCAAGCCAGCTCCCACATTGGGTCCTACAGCGTATCTAAGGCCCTACTTCGACACAGGCATCGCAAACTCCGCCCCCTGCTCGATGCTTTCCGACCAGCGCTGCATGATCGACTTCTGCTTGGTGTAGAAGCGCACACCTTCAGTGCCATAGGCATGCATGTCGCCAAACAAACTCTTCTTCCAGCCACCAAAACCATGCCAGGCCATCGGCACCGGAATCGGTACGTTGATGCCAACCATGCCCACTTCGATGCGCCGCGCGAACTCACGGGCGATGTTGCCGTCGCGGGTAAAGCAACTGACACCGTTGCCGAACTCGTGATCGTTGACCAGCTTCACCGCCTCGGCGAAATCATTCACCCGCACACAGGCCAGCACCGGGCCGAAGATCTCTTCGCGGTAGATGCTCATCTCTTTGGTCACGTGGTCGAACAAGGTAGCGCCCAACCAGAAGCCATTTTCCAGGCCTGCCTCGGTTGGCACGTAGTCACGCCCATCGAGTAGCAGCTGCGCGCCGGCTTGCACGCCTTGCTCGATGTAGCCGCTGATGCGCTCAAGCGCCGCTCGCGACACGATAGGGCCCATTTCGGCCTTCAAATCGCGACCATCGGTGATGCGTAATTCACGGGCGCGCTGACTCAAGGCCGCGATAACTTTGTCACCCACGTCGCCCACCAGCACCGCCACCGAAATCGCCATGCAGCGCTCGCCGGCACTGCCGTAGGCCGCGCCCATCAACGCGTCGACAGTGCGATCGATGTCCGCGTCGGGCATCACCACCATGTGGTTTTTCGCACCACCCAGGCCTTGTACGCGCTTGCCGTTACGAGCACCGGTTTCGTAGATGTATTGGGCAATTGGCGTGGAACCGACGAAGCTTACGGCTTTGACGTCCGGGTGTTCGATCAACGCGTCCACCGACTCTTTGTCGCCCTGTACCACGTTGAACACGCCTTTGGGCAAGCCGGCTTCACGCAGCAACTCGGCCATGAACAGCGAGGCGCTCGGGTCGGTCGGGCTTGGCTTAAGGATAAAGGTGTTGCCCGCTGCGATGGCGATCGGGTACATCCACATCGGTACCATCACCGGAAAGTTGAACGGTGTGACGCCCGCAACCACGCCCAAGGGTTGGCGCATGGTCCAGTTGTCCATCCCACGTGAGACCTGGTCGGAATGTTCGCCTTTGAGCAAGTTGGGGATGCCGCAGGCAAATTCGAGAATGTCGATACCACGATCAACTTCGCCCTGGGCATCGGTGAAGACCTTGCCGTGTTCGGCGACGATGATGCGCGCCAGGTCGTCCTTGCGTTCACGCAACAGGTGCAGGTATTCGAACAGCACGCGAGCACGGCGAATCGGCGGAGTATCGGCCCACCCGGCGAAGGCGGCTTGCGCGGCGGCAACGGCTTCGAACACGGTCTGGCGGCTAGCCAGCGCAACGCGCCCGGTGATTTCGCCGGTGGCCGGGTTGTAAACGTCCTGATAGCGATCATCGCGCGACACGCGTTGGTCGTTGATGTAGTGCTCGATTGTTGTTGTCATGGCAGTAGATCCCAGGTGGGTAGCGTTGGAACACACGATAGGCTTTCGGTTTGTTCCAAACCAGAGCAGAATCAAGAACTGATTGTCCTCATATGCGAACAATAAACCCATGGAAAAGGCTGAGATCGAGGGGCTTTGGACCCACATTCATTGGCTGTCGGTGCTGGAGGAACAAGGTACCTACACCGCAGCGGCTGCGCGCCTGGGTGTGAGCAAGTCCGCCGTCAGCCAGCGAATTTCCGACTTGGAGAAAGCTACCGGCACGCGACTGGTCACCCGCACCACACGCAGCGTTCGGCTGACCGACGCAGGGCTGTCATTGACCCGGGAAGTGCGCAGCGCCTACGCACACATCGCCCGTAGTTTCTCGTCGGTGCGCGACTCTGCCGGGGAAATTCGCGGCCTGGTGCGTCTGACCGCGCCGGTGGCGTTTGCCCGACAACAGTTGGTGCCGCACCTGTCGGAATTCCTGCAGCAATACCCGCAGGTGCGCATCCAGCTGGATGTGTCGGATGCCTTGAGTTCGCTGGCGGCCGAGGGTTACGACCTGGCAGTGAGGCACGGCTTCCAAGTGCCGGAAACCCATGTAGCGTGGAAACTGTGCGACACCACCTCGGTGCTGGTCGCCACTCAGGACTACCTGCAACGCCATGGTGAGCCGCGCGAACCCGCAGACCTCACCACCCATAATTGCCTCTTCTACCCGCGCGGCACCGACCAGCCCGCGTGGACCTTTGAGCGTGGCACCAAGAAGGTAGAGCGCCTGACAGTGCCTATCGCCGGCAGCTTCGCCACCAACAACAGCGAAGCCCTGCGCGATTCCGCGCTCAACCACCTGGGCATCGCCCTGCTCCCGGATTTCAGCGCTCATGCCGCGCTGGCCAACGGCAAGCTGGTACAAGTACTCAAAGACTGGACGCTCAAAGGGGCGTTTGCCGATGAAATTTACTTGATTCGGCCGTACTCGCCGCATGTGCCGAAGTCGGTGAGTGCGTTGGTGGGTTTCCTAAAGCAAAAGCTATCAGGCGGGTTTCGCTTCACTGAGACGGGTGCCGCTCTGAAAGCAGGCGGTACGCCCTCTTTATGAAGAACATACCGCACCCTCTAGAAGCAAAACGGTAGCGGGCCCGGCGCGAAAAGAAGGATTGTACTTGGCAGCCTCCACCATATGCGCTGCCACGTGGTGGGCATCCAACGCGTTTTTTGATACCCATTTTTCGATCAAGACAAAACTGTCAGGGTTGCCGGCAACCGGATGTAAATCATATTGCAGACACCCGTGTTCGGCCCGGACCTGAGGGGCCAGCGTCTCAAACGCTGCTATCTGCTCCGAACCTTTGCCTGGCTGGGTATTGATAATGACGACAAGCCGCACTTCATCTGACATGAAAACACCGTTGCGTAGGCTGGATAAGGGACGAACACAGTACGTGACCAGGCAGCCTGGATGGAATGCCGGTAACCGCAAAAGTGGCCCCAGAAGGAAAAATACTTATTGGTGAGGTGCATCCACTTTGCTCCCTGGCTCGTAGATTCAATACCCTCACTCGGAGGGCATAAGAGCCAAGGAGATACATCATGCACGCCCTTTACAAAAAAATTGCCGCTGCCGCATGCTTCGTGATTCTCTGCGCCACTGCCACACTAAGCTTCGCCGCCGATACTGTGATGGTGGGTGGCGCTGCGATGTACCCCAGCAAGACCATCGTAGAAAACGCAGTCAACTCCAAGGACCACACGACACTGGTTGCAGCAGTTAAAGCAGCCGGCCTGGTGGATACCCTCAACAGCAAAGGTCCATTCACCGTCTTTGCGCCTACAAACGAGGCGTTTGCCAAGCTGCCGGCCGGTACTGTCGATACCCTTGTAAAGCCTGAGCACAAAGCCGATCTGACGAAAATTCTGACTTACCATGTTGTGGCCGGCACTCACACCTCTGCGCAACTGATGGCCGACGCCAAGAAAAACGGCGGTACTGTTGTGTTGAAAACCGTCCAAGGCGAATCACTGACCATCAAGCTGCATGACGGAAAACTGTGGGTAGTCGACGCCAAAGGCGGCAAAGCAAGTATCAGCATTGCGGATGTCATGCAGTCCAACGGCGTAATCCATGTTATTGACACGGTGTTGATGCCTTAATCGTCTTTTAAAGCCCGGCAGACGTCTGATCTGTCGGGCTCTAAACCTGACTGTGTTGCGAAAACCGCCTGAAATAAATGGTTAAAAACATGCACAGCGCCTTGTACACCCTAGACAGGAACGAACGATTCATCAAGTTAATCCTGGCGATCCTTATCATAGTTAATTGATTGCAGATCATCTCGACAGACTGCAACTAAGCGCAATCCGAGGCGGCGCCAAAATTACAAACACCATTACCGCCTAGAATTAATTTGAAGTATTCCGACACCTTACGATTTAAATTTCTCCAAAAACAATCACTCGCCAGACAACCGCACCCTCATAAAACCTGAACAAACACATTTAAAATGTACAACATTTATTTTTATTTAAGCCGAAAAATAAATCCCGTTTACCTTATTCTCAGAGCTATCAAATTAGCCATTCCAATTTTTCATATCAAAAAACAGCCAGCACGCGCTTGACTTCCAAAAGACAACCCAATAGAAATATATCGAATCGCTTGTCTTTCGTTAGCTCACGACAAAATAAGCGACACAAGGATGTTTTAATCAAAAAGGGAGTTTTGACGTGGAAACCAATTTCATTGAACTCATAAAATCTCACAAGATCAGTACCTCAACGTTTGCCGACATTATGGACGCCCAATGCATTGGAAGTGTTATTTGTCGAAGCATAAAATCAATGAACATTGAAGATCATTACTGTGTGGGAGAGGCCTACACTGTAGAGTGGGAGCGTGTCAGAAAGACCAGTAACATCTCCGCACCTCAACCCTCTACTTGGAGCCAGGTGAAAAACTTCCTGGTGCCAGAAATAAAAAATGCTGAGGGCCTGGTTTATGTTGCCGGCGGTGGTCGAATGATTAAAGAAGAGGCGCTCGCGGGTGGGTTAAGTTGTAGTTATTTCGCCAAGCTTGGGTTCGAAGGCGTCGTGCTGGGTGGTGCCGTACGCGACGTATCGGAAGTCAAGGCCCTGACGATGCCAGTGCTCGCCACTAATTTTACCCCTGTGGACACTCAAGGCAGCTACCGGGTCAAATCCGTTGGTGAAAGCTGCATGATCGACGACTGTTCAGTAAAAACAAGAGATATTGTCATTTCCGATGCTAATGGGACAGTCATCCTGCCTTCCGAAAATTTGAAAGATATTTTTCACTTAGCATTAGAGATCGAACAGGTAGAAAGAGAGATTCTAGACGTCATCAAGGACAGGCATGACACACGAAGCTTGATCAAGCTTGTAGAAGAACGCAATCGGATTTAAATCATTCGTCATCCACACAAGGAAGAGTTGGGTATGAATATATATACGCTAGGCCCTAGCGGGACAAATTGTGAAAAAGCCGCCACGCAGTATATGGAGAAGCAGCACTGGGGCGGTCAAATAGAGCTTCGTAAAACCTTGGAAGATGCCCTGGATGATCTGCTGAGCTCATCAAAACCTGGCGTCTTGATGGGGTGCATCGTATACCCACAACTGCACGAGATAGTGTTTCGCCATCTCGACCGCTTACAGCTAGTCGACCACCATTTGATGAATACTCACGACATGGTTTTCGCCAATAACCAAAGTCAAACCATTAACCGCATCGGATCCCATCCCGCCCCCACCAGTTTGCTGTCCCAGGTTGACGATTTCGGCATTTCTGCTGAACTCGTTCTATGCACATCAAATAGTGAGGCAGCCCTTCAGTGTGCTCAAGGAAGTATCGACGCTTGCATTACTACAATAGTGGCAGCACGCGCCAACAATCTGCATATCGCCAAGAACTTCGGCCCGGTACCCATGGGGTTCAGCATTCACCTGAAAATCTGATCGGCAATGCACTCACGCAACACCGTTTTTTATCGAACCATCCGTCTCTGGAACTTAATGGAGTAAGTGACCATCATGGGCAAGATAACTATTCAAGAGTTGACAGAACACAACATCAACTCTGAAGGCACCGCGCGCGCGCGTTTCATTCACACCGAACACTGTACTATCGCATTCTGGTTCCTGGAAAAAGGCGCGATAATTCCGCGCCACCAACATGAACAAGAAGCCTGTCCGATCATTATCAAAGGTAAATTGAAGCTACTGGTCGACAATGTCCCCTATGTATTGACCGATGGTCAGTGTGCCATCGTTCAATCCAACGTCGCCCATGAGGCCATCGCCCTCGAGACATGCGAGATACTTGAAGTCTATTCTCCAGTCCGAGAGGACTACAAGAAACTTGATTTCCGTAAAGTTGCTTGGGATGTAGTGCAATAGACAAGCAATGCGAAGATGTCGCTCACCTGTCAATACTGAGCGACATCAGCGCTTGAATGGCGGTCCCTACAATGATCTTCACCTCAAGCGGACTGACCATTGAGTATTGCTAATTTTCATGCGTAACCACTCCATTGGTTTATTGATTTCCAGCATTTCCAGATGCAAAAAGCCCACCGCAAGGCGGTTTTTTTGAATATCAGCAGGCCTACTTGCCAGGGCTCCAAACGACAGCCTGTGCCACCACGACGTACTCGCCGTTGAATGTTGCAGCCGGCGAACCATAAAGCTGATAGCCCAGCGCAAGGGCTTCGGATACTCGGTGACAGAAGGAGGCATCATCTTTGCCTGTCAGAATCCGATAGATTGGTAATCCTTCAGGAGGAGAATTCTGCATTGGAGCACCTACTAGAACAGTTAAAGAAAACTACTTGGCCATCTGGCAGCGCCTTCCGGCGCAAGAGACTTCAGCACCGAGAGGCAGATGCAAAAAGCACGGCGCGGGGCATTGGCGACGCAAGCCTGCTGCCAGGGCACAGCAAACAGGAAATCACCAAGCGTGTTTACAGGAGGATTGGCGCCACTGCGAAGCCGTCAAAATAGAAAAGTTATGGGACACTTCCACAACAATTATGGAACGCCTGCCAAAAACCGCCTTTTCCTGCCCAAACCCCAAAAACACAAAAGCCCCGCTATTGCGGGGCTTTCGTTTGAATCTTGGCGGGAAACCAGGGATTCGAACCCTGGAGACGCTATTAACGTCCGCCGGTTTTCAAGACCGGTGCATTCAACCACTCTGCCAATTTCCCTTTTGCATCACAGGATTATAGTAGCCCATCCTGTCTCAGCGGGCGCCATAATACCCGAATGAAACACACTGTCAAACTCTCGCCATCGCTTGTTACAGAGCGTCTGTTATGATCTTTGCGACTGAACGTTTCAAAACTGAAGGAGTGTCGCCATGCGCGAACAGAATTACGCAGTGAATGGTAACGCGCAGGCTGAGCAGCTTGAAGTCAGCCGCGTGTTGCGCAATACGTACGGCTTGCTCGCCCTTACCCTCGCATTCAGCGGCGTGATGGCGTATGTGGCGCAGCAGATGCGCGTTGGCTACCCGAATATCTTTGTCGTGTTGATTGGCTTCTACGGTCTGTTCTTCCTGACCAACAAGCTGCGTGACTCGGCCTGGGGCCTGGTGTCGGCGTTTGCCTTGACCGGTTTCATGGGTTTTATCCTCGGCCCGATCCTTAACCGTTACCTCGGTATGGCTGGCGGTGCGGAAGTGGTCAGCTCGGCATTTGCCATGACTGCCTTGGTGTTTGGTGGTCTGTCGGCCTATGTGCTGATCAGCCGCAAGGACATGAGCTTCCTGGGTGGTTTCATTACCGCAGGCTTCTTCGTGTTGCTGGCGGCAGTGGTAGCGGGCATGTTCTTCCAGATCAGCGGCCTGCAGTTGGCGATCAGCGCAGGTTTTGTGCTGTTCTCCTCCGTGTGCATCCTGTTCCAGACCAGCGCCATCATCCATGGCGGTGAGCGTAACTACATCATGGCGACCATTAGCCTGTATGTATCGATCTACAACCTGTTTATCAGCCTGTTGCAGATCTTCGGCATCATGAGCCGTGATGACTGAGTGTTAGCGCCATAAAAAATGCCCCGTATCGAAAGATACGGGGCATTTTTGTTTTCACGCTGTTGTTGCAAGGCTCAGTACTGGTTGGGCTCCATTTCCAGATCGACCTTGAAGCGTGCAGCGATATCCTGCTGGATACGTAGCGCCAGGTTCGCAATGTCGTGCCCTGTGGCAGCGCCATAGTTGACCAGCACCAGCGCCTGCATTTTGTGCACGCCCGCATCGCCGTCACGAAAGCCCTTCCAGCCAGCCTTATCGATCAGCCAACCGGCGGCGAGCTTCATCTGCCCGTCAGACTGCGGGTAAGCCACCAAGTCCGGATACAGCGCTTGTAGCTCGGCTGCCAACACCTGGGACACCAGCGGGTTCTTGAAGAAGCTCCCAGCATTACCAAGCTCTGCGGGGTCCGGCAGTTTTTCACGGCGGATGCTACAGATAGCACGGCTGACATCGCTGGGCGTCGCCTCGGTGATTCCCTGCCCGGCCAGGCGCTGTTGCACCGGCCCGTAGTCGAGTTTCAGGTGGCTGGCCCGGCTTAAGACAAAGCGCACCCGCAGAATCAACCAGCGCCCTACTTCGTGTTTGAACAGACTGTCACGGTAGGCGAACTTGCACTCTTCCAGGCTGAAATCCCGAAGCTCACCGGTCTGGCGATCCAAGGCGGTCAGGCCCGCAAACACATCCTTGACTTCCACACCGTAGGCACCGATGTTCTGCATCGGCGCAGCGCCAACAGTACCGGGGATCAGGCTAAGATTTTCCAGGCCACAGAAACCATTTTCCAGGGTCCACAGGACAAACGGATGCCAAGCCTCGCCCGCTTCAGCCTCGACCACCACGTTCAGGCCGTCATCTTGCAATACCCGAATGCCCTGGGTCGCCATACGCAACACCAAAGCCGGAATATCCTGGGTCAGCAGTAAATTGCTGCCACCGCCGATCACCAGCAGCGGCAGCGCTTGCGCGACAGCGTAGGCCAGGGCTTCACGGACATCGGCGTCGCTGTGCGCTTCAGCAAACAACTGGGCGCGCACGTCAATACCAAAGCTGTTGAACGGCTTGAGCGATACCTGCGCAAGCACTTGCAAGGTCATAACCGCCCCTTCAATTCGATCACTAATAAATCACAGGCTCGCTCGATCAGATCAAGGACCCGCTCAAAGCCCTGCTCGCCTTCGTAGTAAGGGTCTGGCACTTCGTCCACTTCCGAGTCATAGCGGCGCAGGAACAAGTCCAGGTCCGCCTTGCTCTGACCCGGCTGCATGGCCTTGAGGTTACGCAGGTTGCTGTGGTCCATGGCCAGGATAAGGTCATAGCGCGCAAAGTCGGCGCGAGAAACCTGCTGGGCACGTTGTGCCGACAAGTCATAACCACGCACCAACGCTGCACGCTGGCTACGCTGATCCGGCGGGTTCCCGACATGCCATTCGCCAGTACCTGCAGATGCCACCTCGACCAGGCCTGCCAGCCCCTCTTCGCGCAATTTATGGCGCAGTACGCCCTCGGCGGTTGGAGAGCGGCAGATATTGCCCAGACAGACGAACAGAACCTCCATCAGGCCCCCAGCAGGCGACGGACGCGTTCAAGGTCTTCCGGGGTGTCAACGCCGGCTGGCGGTGCTTCCAGGGCATCGCCCACATGAATGCGCACGCCGTGCCACAAGGCACGCAGTTGTTCCAACGATTCGGTGTTTTCCAACCAGCACGGGCCCCAACTGACGAAGTCATGCAGGAAACCGGCGCGATAGGCGTAGATGCCGATGTGACGGCGGTATGGCACGCCCTCCGGCAGTACGTCGGGGCTCTTGGCGAAGGCGTCTCGTGCCCAAGGTAGGGTCGAGCGGCTGAACGTCAGCGCCAGGCCATTGATGTCACTGACCACTTTCACCACATTCGGGTTGAGCAAGGTGTCGATGTCTTCAATGGGCTCGGCCAGCGTCGCCATGCGCGCTTCGCCATGGGCAGCCAGGTTAGCGGCGACCTGGTCGATCACGCTCGGCGGGATCAACGGCTCGTCGCCTTGCACATTGACCACGATCGCATCAGGCGCCAAACCCAACTGCGTGGCGACTTCAGCCAGGCGGTCGGTGCCGGAGTTATGGTCTTCGCGGGTCAGTACCGCCTCGGCGCCAAAACCTTTGCAGGCTTCAATAATGCGCGGATCGTCGGTAGCTACCACCACCCGGTCAGCGCTGCTTTTACAGGCCTGTTCCCACACCAACTGGATCATCGGCTTGCTGCCGATCAACTGCAGGGGCTTGCCCGGCAGGCGGGTGGATGCGTAGCGGGAGGGAATGACAACGGTAAAGGCGGTGGTCATTTATCCAGACGCTCATCGGTGGTCAGGGTACGGGCTTCGCTTTCCAACATCACCGGGATGCCATCACGGATCGGGTAGGCCAGACCGGCGCCTTTGCTGATCAACTCGGTTTTGTCGGCGCTGAGCTTGAGCGGGCCTTTGCAGATCGGGCAAGCGAGGATGTCGAGCAGTTTGGTGTCCATGAGTGTTTCCTGGAAAGAAGCGATTTAAGGCAAAAGTCGGGCAGGCAACAGACGCATCAGTTGCGTGTCGAACCAGGCGACAAACGCCGGCGACGGCACCGCATCCACCGCAAGGTACCACCAGTCGGGACTGGCAAAGGCGCGGCACTTCACCGCGTCCTTTTCGGTCATGACCAGCGGTAATGACGGCATAAAATTCAAGACCTCAGCGCTGTAGGGCGCGTGGTCGGCAAAAGCATGGGGTATCGGCTGCCAGTGTAGCGTTTCAAGGGTATTGAAGAAACGTTGCGGGTTACCAATACCGGCGACCGCATGCACCTGCTGGCCAGCCGGAAAATGATCGACCGGCTGGCGCTCGCCGGTTTTCAAGTTGATCAACGCCGTGGGTAGCAGGCGAAAGCCAAAACCATCTTCGCGATCAGCCCCGGCTCCGTTGTAGAGCAACGCATCGACGCTCAGCAGACGCTCCACCGGCTCGCGTAGAGGCCCGGCAGGCAGGCAACGGCGGTTGCCCAGGCCGCGAGCGGCGTCGATCAGCACCAGTTCAAGGTCACGGGCCAGGCGGTAATGTTGCAACCCGTCGTCGGAAAGGATCAGGTCGAGGGTCTCGCTGGCCAGCAGCGCTTTGACCGCGCGACTGCGGTCAGGATCAATCATCAGCGGTACGCCACAACGCTGCACGATCAGCAACGGCTCATCGCCGGCCACCTCAGCGCTATCGCTGGCCTCGACCCGCCACGGCAATTGCGGCGGCTTGGCACCGTACCCGCGACTGACCACGCCTACACGCAAGCCACTGCGACGACAGTGCTCGATCAGCCACAGGATCAATGGCGTCTTGCCCGTGCCGCCTACGGTGATGTTGCCGACCACCACCACCGGCACCGGTGATTGATAGATCTCGCCCTCGCCCGCCAGGAAGCGCGCGCGCTTGCGCTGCACCACTCGGCGATACAAAGACTCCAGAGGCTGCAAGAGTTTGAGGGCGGGATGCCCCTCATACCAGGCCTTGAGCAAACGATCGGACATGGTCATCAGGGTTGGGTCGCCGCCTCGACGGTGGTCATGCGCAAATGGCTAAAGCCAAGCTTGCCGGCCGCGTCCATCGCGGTGATCACAGCTTGATGCTGGGTCTTGCCGTCGGCACTGATGGATAGCGGCATTTTGGTATCGCCGCCGGACTCTTTCTGCAGAGCGGCCATCAGGCTGCTGAGATCGTTTTTCTCCAGCAGTTGGTTATTGACCGAAAACACCCCATCGGCGCTGATGGCGATATCCAGTTGCTTGACCTCCTGATCCTCGGACGGCGAACCGCTCACCGCCTCCGGCAAGTCGACACGCAGTTGGGTTTGCCGAGTGAAGGTGGTGGTGACGACAAAAAACAGCAGCAGGATAAACACCACGTCGATCAGCGACGCGAGGTTGATATCAACATTTTCCCGTTGCTTGCGGCGAAATTTCACGCTCGGCCCTCGACGAAGTCCACATCACGATCGCCCTGCACCACTTCCACCAATTTGATGGCTTCCTGCTCCATACCGACCACCAACTCATCGATGCGGCGTTGCAGGAAACGGTGGAAAAATACCGAGGGAATACCAACCATCAAGCCAGCAGCCGTGGTGATCAACGCCTTGGAGATACCGCCCGCCAGCACGGCGGCGTTAGTGGTCATGCCCGAGCCCATGAACGAGCTGAAGATGTCGATCATGCCCAGCACTGTCCCCAGCAAACCGAGCAACGGCGCCATGGCCGCGATGGTACCGAGCGCATTGATATAGCGCTCCATTTCATGGATGACCCGGGCGGCCGCCTCTTCAATGCACTCTTTCATGATCTCGCGGCCATGCTTGGAGTTGGCCAGGCCCGCCGCAAGGATTTCACCCAGGGGTGAATTGGCGCGCAGTTCCTTGAGTTTTTCCTTGTCCAACTGTTTGTTCTTGATCCAGCCCCAGACTTGCCCCAACAGATGCTCGGGCGTGATACGACTGGCGCGCAGGGTCCACAGGCGTTCGGCAACGATGCCGAGTGCGGCGATGGAGCTCAAGATGATCGGCAACATCATCCAGCCGCCGGATTTGACCAATTCCCACACAGTGAATATCCCCTCGAAAAAGTGCGCCACTTTACCATATAGGTTCGGTAGCGGGGCTCGTCTGCCACAGACCCGCCCCTCGCGGGCCCTGGTCTTTGGTAACGCTGAATTACGGTAACGCTTCGCGCCAGAAACGGCGTTGACTGCGAGCAACAACCGGTGATTGGAAAGCGCCCAATTGCAGACGTATGGCCCCCTGTTCGGCGCTGTCATACACCTGACTGCCCACTGCCTGATAGCGCGCCATGACCTGCGGATGAGGATGGCCGAATGCGTTGCCACGGCCACGGGAAATCAGCACCGACTTGGGTGCCAGTCGCTGCAGAAAGGGCCCGGAAGAAGAGCTGCGACTGCCATGGTGTGGCGCTTGCAGCCAATCGGTCTGGACCGCCAATGGCGAAGCGAGGAAAGCCTGTTCGGCCGCACGATCGATATCGCCGGTTAGCAGCAGGCGCTCGCCATTGGCCTGCACCTGCAACACACAGGATTTCGGATTGCTGCTAGTGGCGCCAGGCCACTGCCACAGACTGAATAACACGCCATCCCACTCCCATTGCTCACCACTGATGCAAGGTTGAGTGTCGAGAAATGCCGGCAAACCTTCGGTTTCTCCGCCGATGACTCGACTGATCGCAAGCGCGTGGGCAATAGCCGCCGCACCGCCTGCATGGTCCGCGTGGGCGTGGCTGAGCACCATCATGTCCAACGCCCCTACCCCAAGCTTCCTCAACGACGGCAGTACCACGCGCGCGCCGAGATCAAACTCCCCCGAGCGCGGCCCAGCGTCGTAGAGCAATGTGTGATGGCGTGTTCGCAGAATCAACGCTTGCCCCTGGCCGACGTCCAATTGCACCACCTCCACCTGTCCATGAGGCACCAGCGCCCTGGGTGGAAAGATCGCCAACAACAGCATCGGCCAGCCCAGCAACCGAAACGGGACACCTTTGGGCAGCAGCAATAAGACCGCGCCCACCAGGCTCACCCACCAATAAACCATGGGCACCTCGGTCGGTATCCAGGCTGACTGCTGGCCTGCCAGCAGCGCCAGCCCCTTGAACAGCCCGTCCAGCGCCCCACCGGCCAACCACAACAAGCCCTCGCCCACCCACGGCACAGCCAAGAACACAGCCCCCAACAGTGCCAAAGGCAACACCACCAGACTGATCCACGGCACGGCAAACAGATTGGCGACTGGCGCACTGAGACTGATCGGCAAGCCGAGCACCAGCAGGACAGGAAACAAGCCAATGGCAATCAACCACTGAGGTCGGGTCCATGCCTGCCAGATGCTCCACGGCCCCAAACGCCCGCTGAACGCCAGGACCAGCACCGCAACAGCCGCGAACGACAACCAGAACCCCGGCTGCAAACTGGCCAACGGCTCCAGCACCAGCACGCCATTGAGCGCCAGCAACAACGGCCACCAGACGCCCAGGTGTCGAAAGCGCAGACGCCATAACAGGACCAGGCCGACCATCACGCAAGCGCGCTGCACCGGCACACCGAACCCGGCCAGCAGGCCGTAGCCCAACGCCACAGCAAATGCGAGCCCACACGCCCAAGGCAGCCACGGTAAGGTTCGGGGCCAACAACCGTAACGCGCCAACCCAGCCACCAATCCGTAAATCAGGCCCGCCAGCAAGCCAATGTGCTGGCCGGAAATGACCAGCAGGTGCACGGTGCCAGTGTCTTGCAATACCCGCCAATCCTCAGCGGTCAGCCCCGAGCCGTCTCCCAGCACCAGAGCGGCCAATCCAGCCTCACGGCCTTGGGCATCCACTGCCATCAGCCGTTGCCGAACAGTATCGCGCCAGGCATTACGGGGCGGTGCCAGGCGCTCGCCATCTTTGACCGAGCCAGTAGCCCCTATGCGCTGGGCCAGCAGCCAGGCCTCATGGTCAAAGCCGTGAAAATTGAGCAACCCCGTCGGCCGCTTCAGCTTGACCGCGAGGCGCCAACGTTCACCGCTGAGCACCGGCGGGCCAGCATGCCAGGACACCCGGATGCGCTTAGGTAATTGAGCATGACGCGACCGGCTGTCGGCCAGTTCGAAACGCACACCGGTAGCCGTCTGCTGCGGCAAGCCAATCACCCGTCCCTCCAGCCAGCGCGTCTGCCCATCCAACGCAGGCTTGAGGCGATCATCCAGCGCCCACTGTGCGCTGATGCACGCCCAGCTCAAGCCCAGCAGGAAGAACGCCAGCGGGTAAGTGCGAAACGGCAACAGCATCAATGCCAGTACCGGCATGGTCAGCAGCCAACCGATAGGCGGTAGTGCGGGTAAAAATCGCAGCGAAAGTAATCCAAGTCCGAGTGCGAACATCCCAGTTCTCATGAATCATCCTTTTCAAGTGATCCACTCAGTCTTAGTCGGGCACCCAGCGCGGCCTATGATGTTTTGTCACAAAGTCTGAATTTTCTGTTTATAGAATGCGGGCATACTTGCCCCTCGAACTGACCTGGACCCCTTATGCCCCGGCGCTTATTCAAACGGTACATGCCCGATCCCACGAGTATCAGGGAACACAAGTCTTTACGATTTCTCGGCACGTTGCTGCACGACCCCAACCTCTGGCACCTGAACCGGCACTCCGTCGCGCGGGCCATGGCGGTAGGTTTGTTCGCAGCGTTTATCCCGATTCCATTACAGATGTTATTGGCGGCAATCCTGTCGATCACCGTGCGCGCCAATATGCCCATCGCCGTCAGCCTGGTGTGGCTGACCAACCCGATCACGATGCCGGTGGTTTTCATCTGCACCTATATGACCGGCGCCTGGTTGATGAATGTGCCGCCGCGCAGCCTGCCCGACAACTTGACCTGGGAGTGGATCAGCGGCCAATTGAGCACGCTGTGGCAGCCATTCCTGCTGGGTTCTGTGGTGTTGGGGTTGGTATTGGGCGCGCTGGCCTACTGCCTGACCATGGGGTATTGGCGCTGGTGGGTCGCGCACCAGTGGAAGAAACGCAAACTGCGTCGCGCTTGAAGATTAGCGGGCCAGCAGTCGCAGGTGAACCCGCAAGCCCTGCTCGGTATTTTCCGCCCACAAACGACCGCCCTGGCGCTGCACAGCATTGCGGGCGATGCTTAAACCGAGGCCGAAACCACCATCGCCGGGCCGTGAGCCCTCCAAACGGGTAAATGGCGCAAAGATACGCTCCAGATCCTGCTCAGCAATGCCCCCGCCCTGGTCTTCCAACCAAATATGCCAATGATCACCTTCACGCCCCCCGTCCAACGTCACCGTCCCGTGAACGGGAGAGTGCCTTATGGCATTGCGCAGGATATTTTCCAGGGCCTGGGCCAGTGCATTCAGGTTGCCCCGCACCCAGCAGTCAGCCGCCAACAGGCAGGGCAAGCGCGACGCCGGCCAATCACTTTCAAAACAGGCATTTTCCCTCAGCATGTCCCATAAGGCCTGGAGCTGAATATCCTCATTGGGCAAGGGCGCCCTCTCGCTATCCAGCCAGGCCAGTTGCAGGCTGTCTTCAACCAGGCGCTGCATGGCGTCGACTTCACGACCTAGCCGCTCACGCAACTGTGCCAAATCCTGCTCACTGTCACAGGCCACCCGCAAGCGACTCAAGGGTGTGCGCAGTTCATGGGACATGTCCCGCAGCAACTGTTGCTGCAACACCACCGTGCCCTGCAATCGCTCGGACATATGGTCAAAGGCCCGGCCCAACTCACCCAACTCATCCTGGCGACTGGTAGCTTCGCGGGACATTCGAGTATTCAACTGATCGGCACGCCAGGCATTGGCCTGCTCACGCAGTTGATTAAGGGGCATGATCAGCAGCCGATAGAGGCCAACACACAGCAACAAGGTAAACAAACCAGGAATGACGCCATTGGTCACCACTCGCCAGAAGAGTTGGTAACGTCCCGGCATAAAACGTTGCGGCAACTCAATCACCAACGAACCTGCGTCAGGGTCGACAGGAAACGGAATCTTCAGCCACGGCAGGCCTTTGACATGCCGACTGACCGGCCACTCCAGGCCACGCAGGAAAGTCAGGCGCTGGCTTTCCTTGTCGCTCAAAGGTGCGCTGCTGAGGGATTGCAGGTCATTGCCGATCACACCGATCCAGGTGGTTTCGCGCTTGGCCATCAGTTGCAACCATGCATCCACGCCCGCGTTGCCTTGTGTTTTCCACGCGAGTTCGGCGCCCGCCGCATACCCGCGCAGAATCTCACGGGACTCTTCGGCCACATAGGCGTTCTGTTCTTCCATGTACCGGCCCCAGTACCAACTGAGCCAGATCATCAGTAAACAGAAGGCAATCAACAGGCAGGCCAGCTTCCAGAACAACGAGTGCTTGCCAGGCAACCGCTCAAAGCCCTTCATCGTGACCACTCAGTACATAGCCCTTGCCCCACACCGTGCGTACTTCACGCTCGCTGTAGCCAACGGCCTTGAGCTTGCGGCGAATCTGGCTGATATGCATATCGAGGCTACGGTCATGAGGGGCATAACCGCGTTGCAACACATGCTGATAAAGGAACGCTTTGCTGAGGACTTCGTCCGCATTGCGGTGCAAGGTTTCCAGCAGTCGGTATTCACTGCGGGTCAGCCCGGCCCAGTGCTCCTGGTAGAAGACATCACACAATTCATCGTCAAAGCGCAGAGGGCGGGCATCGTCGCGGGCCGGTAAAAGGGTTGCCAATGGGCGACGATCCAGGGCCACCCGACGCAGGATGGCTTCGATGCGTACCCGCAGCTCGATCATGCTGAACGGTTTGGGCAGGTAGTCATCCGCACCAAGGCGAAAACCGCTGATGCGATCAGCTTCGGCACCCAGGGCCGACATCAGAATTACCGGAATCGAATGGCTCTGGCGCAGATGCGTCAGGATCGACAACCCATCCAGCCCTGGCAGCAGGATATCCATCAACACCACATCGAACGCCTGTTCGCGAGCCATCTGCAAGCCCTGTTGACCGTTCTGGCACCAGGTGACCTGGAAGCCACAGCGGCCCAGATGCTCGTGGACATAAGCACCCAGCACGGGGTCATCTTCGATGGTCAGGATACTGGGTAGGCCAACTACTGCGGGATTCATTAGCGTCTGCAAGTCATTCTCAATGACTGATTATTCAAGATTAAGCCGCCACAGGCAATCGCCACCCGGAACCCAACGGGCCGAAGATTGCTGTATGTCATTAATTTGCGAGATTCCAGACCGCGCAAATGGCTACACTGCGCAGGTGGCGCGGGCCGGATGCCCGCGCGGATAATTGACAACAATGTGGTAGCAGGAGAGTGGCGTGCTTAGAAGAATGGGGATAAAAGGCCGCGTACTGTTGCTGACCTTATTACCGACCAGCCTGATGGCCCTGTTGTTGGGGGGCTACTTCACCTGGATGCAGCTTTCGGAACTGCAGACCCAGTTGCTGCAGCGCGGCGAAATGATTGCCGAGCAATTGGCGCCGTTGGTGGCACCTGCCCTCAGCACCAAAAACACTGACCTGCTGGAACGCATCGCCACCCAATCCCTGGAGCAGACAGACGTACGCGCCGTGTCGTTCCTTGCGCCAGACCGCACGCCCCTGGCCCACGCTGGGCCCACCATGCTCAACCAGCCGCCCGTCGGTAACAGTTCTCACCTGTTGCAGCGCACCGGCAACGACGCCACGCGCTACCTGCTGCCGGTATTTGGCCGCCATCGCAACCTTGCGGGCGACTTCATCCCCGATGAAGCTGACCGCCTGCTGGGCTGGGTCGAAGTGGAACTGTCCCACAACGGCATGCTGCTGCGCGGCTATCGCAGCCTATTCGCCAGCCTGCTGCTGATTGCCATCGGCCTGATCTGCACCGCCGCCCTGGCACTGCGTATCAGCCGTACGATTAATTCGCCGATTGGCCAGATCAAGCAAGCCGTGGCGCAGTTGAAGGACGGCAACCTGGAGACTCGCTTGCCACCGCTGGGCAGCCAGGAGTTGGACCAGTTGGCCTCGGGCATCAACCGCATGGCCGAAACCCTGCAAAATGCCCAGGAAGAGCTGCAACACAGCATCGACCAGGCCACTGAAGACGTGCGTCAGAACCTGGAAACCATCGAAATCCAGAACATCGAACTGGACCTGGCGCGTAAAGAGGCCTTGGAGGCCAGCCGTATCAAGTCGGAGTTCCTGGCCAATATGAGTCATGAAATCCGCACCCCGCTCAACGGTATTCTCGGCTTTACCCATCTGCTGCAAAAAAGCGAGTTGTCGCCACGTCAATTGGACTACCTGGGCACCATCGAAAAATCCGCCGATAACCTGCTGGGCATCATCAACGAGATCCTCGACTTCTCGAAAATCGAAGCCGGCAAGCTGGTACTCGACAGCGTGCCCTTCAACCTGCGGGATCTGTTGCAAGACACCCTGACCATCCTCGCCCCCGCGGCCCATGCCAAGCAGCTCGAACTGGTCAGCCTGGTGTACCGCGATACCCCGCTGGCGCTGGTGGGCGACCCGCTGCGCCTCAAGCAGATCCTCACCAACCTGATCAGCAATGCGATCAAGTTCACCCGCGAAGGCACCATCGTAGCCCGGGCGATGGTCGAGGACGAACAGGAAGACAGCGTACAACTGCGCATCAGCGTGCAGGACACCGGCATCGGCCTGTCCAACCAGGATGTGCGTGCACTCTTCCAAGCCTTCAGCCAGGCCGACAATTCACTGTCACGCCAGCCTGGCGGTACAGGCTTGGGACTGGTGATTTCCAAGCGGTTGATCGAGCAGATGGGCGGTGAAATCGGCGTCGACAGCACGCCGGGCGAGGGCTCGGAATTCTGGATCAGCCTGAACCTGCCCAAGACCCGCGACGATGTCGACGACCTGCCCTCCCCGCCACTGCTCGGCCGGCGCGTGGCTGTGCTGGAAAACCACGAACTGGCACGCCAGGCCTTACAACACCAGTTGGAAGACTGCGGCCTGGCGGTCACGCCGTTCAACACCCTGGAAAGCCTGACCAATGGCATCACCAGCGCGCATCAGACCGAACAGGCAATTGACCTGGCAGTACTCGGCATCACCGCCAATGATATTCCGCCCGAACGCCTCAACCAGTACCTGTGGGACCTTGAACACTTGGATTGCAAGGTGCTGGTGCTGTGCCCGACCACCGAACAGACGCTGTTCAACCAATCGGTCCCCAACCCCAACAGCCAATTGCAGGCTAAGCCTGCCTGTACGCGAAAACTGCGCCGCGCCCTGGCCGATCTGATCAGCCCGCGCCCCTCGCGCAGTGAACCGGGGGAGCCGCTGTCCAGCCGTGCACCGCGTGTACTGTGTGTAGACGACAACCCGGCGAACCTGTTGCTGGTACAAACCCTGCTCGAAGACATGGGCGCCAGGGTGCAGGCAGTGGAAAGCGGTTATGCGGCCATCGACGCCGTGAAGCAGGAAACCTTCGACCTGGTGCTGATGGACGTACAAATGCCTGGCATGGACGGGTGCCAAAGTACCGAGGCGATTCGCCAATGGGAAAGCGAGCGCCACGGCACGCCATTGCCCGTGGTCGCCCTCACCGCCCACGCCATGGCCAACGAAAAACGTGCCCTGTTACAAAGCGGCATGGATGATTACCTGACCAAACCCATCAGCGAGCGGCAACTGGCCCAGGTGGTATTGAAATGGACCGGCCTGGCCCTGCGTAATCAAGGGCCGGAACGCACGAACGACGGCTTGGGCCCGGGTGTGCAACTGCTGGTACTGGACCACGAGGAAGGCCTGCGCCTGGCCGCCAACAAAACCGATCTGGCCGCCGATATGCTCGCCATGCTGCTGGCCTCCCTGGAAGCCGACCGCCAGGCCATTACCGTCGCCCGCGAAGCCAACGACCACAACGCCCTGATCGAGCGCGTTCATCGCCTGCACGGCGCCACCCGCTACTGCGGCGTGCCGCAATTACGCGCCGCCTGCCAACGCGCTGAAACCCTGCTCAAGCAAGACGACGCCAAAGCCATGGCCGCGCTGGACGAGTTGGACATGGCGATTGCACGACTGGCCAGTGAAGCGCGGGTCAGCGCCTGAACTCATCAAAAAGGAACCCTTTGATGCGCGTTATTCTTTTCAGCAGCCAAACCTACGATCGCGACAGTTTTCTCGGCGAGCCGCTACCGGCAGGTGTGGAGCTGCAATTTCAACCTGCCCGGCTCAATCTTGACACCGTGGCCCTTGCCGAACACCACGAAGTGGTTTGCGCCTTCATCAACGACGACCTCAGCGCCCCCGTGCTGGAACACCTGGCCAAAGGCGGCACCCGCCTGATTGCCTTGCGCTCGGCCGGCTACAACCATGTCGACCTGGCTGCTGCCAAGCGCCTGGGCCTGACCATCGTGCGCGTTCCGGCCTACTCGCCACACGCGGTGGCCGAACATGCGGTGGCCTTGATTCTAGCCCTCAACCGCCGCCTGCATCGCGCCTACAACCGTACCCGCGACGGTGATTTCAGCCTGCACGGGCTGACCGGCTTCGACTTGGTGGGCAAGACCGTCGGCGTAGTCGGCACCGGGCAGATCGGCGCCACGTTCGCCAAGATCATGGCCGGGTTCGGCTGCCAGTTGCTGGCCTATGACCCCTTCCCGAACCCGCAAGTCCAGGCTCTCGGCGCGCGCTATGTAAGCCTGCCCGAGCTGCTGGCCCAAGCGCAGATCATCAGCCTGCACTGCCCTTTGACCGCCGACAGCAAACATTTGATCAACGCCCGTTCCCTGGCCCATATGCAGCCCGGCGCGATGCTGATCAACACCGGACGCGGAGGTTTAGTGGACACACCGGCACTGATCGAAGCACTCAAGGGCGGCCAACTCGGCTACCTGGGGCTGGATGTATACGAGGAAGAAGCCCAACTGTTCTTCGAGGACCGCTCGGACCTGCCCTTGCAAGACGACGTACTCGCGCGCCTGCTGACCTTCCCCAACGTAATCGTCACCGCCCACCAGGCATTCCTCACCCGTGAGGCCCTGGCGGCGATCGCCGGCACCACCTTGGCTAACATTGCCGCGTGGGCCGAGGGCCAGCCTCAAAACCTGGTCGATGGATGATCAGCGGTCACATACCAGGCTCATGATGAGCAGGCACCCGTGATAGGATGCCGCGCCTATTTGGAGGATCCATGGCCGAACACGATTTCCGCTTCAGCTTGCTGAGCCCGCAACACACCCTGATCGAATGCCGCGCCCTGGTGCCGGGCCGTTACCAAATCACCGGCAACGGTGGTTCGATCAAGCATGGCGACGTCCTGATCGTCACGCTGCGCGGCAGTAAAACCCTGTCGATGCGCCTGACCGTCGAAGGTGACGCGCGCTACTCCATCCGCCCGGCGGGCCAATGGGTCGCCATGGCCCAAGGGCCGAAGTTCGGCGAGTTGGAGATTCACACCTGGAAGGTCAACTGCGACAGCTGCGAAAGCGTGCTGGAGTTTGAATTCGCGGTGGAAACCAAGCTCAGCAAAGAGCCGCTGCAGCCAGCCGCCAATGCGCGCATCAAGGAGTTGGGCTGGGCCAGCACGGGTGACAAGCACCGCTGCCCGAAATGCCAGCAGACCGCGCAATGAAAGGCCTTTTTCTGCTCGCAGCCGTCGGGATTGGCCTGACGGGCTGCGCCGGGGATGGGGTGAAGCTTGAGCAGGATCACAGCTACGTGGTGGAATGGATTGGTGAGCGGCCACTGATGGATTACGCGCACCTGACCGTCACCTTGGGCGCTGATGGCCGCGCTTACGGCAACGGCGGCTGCAACCACTGGTTTGCGCCATACACCGTCGAGGGCGAAAAGCTCAGCTTCGGCAAGATCGGCAGCACCCGCAAACTCTGCGCCGAGGCCTTGATGGAGCAGGAACATCGCTTCTTCCAGGCCCTGCAAGGCGTTGAGCGCTGGGACATCTCGCCAATCGAGCAGACGCGTTTCTGGCCGGCTGAAGGCAAGCCAATTCGGCTGTGGCTTGAAGAGGGCTGATACAGCCTCAGGCCGGGCCGGCTTTTCTGTGGGAGCTGGCTTGCCTGCGATCGCATCGTTGCGGTGTAACTGATACACCGTGTGGGCTGCATCGCAGGCAAGCCAGCTCCCACATGGTTATCCGCGCAGGGCCTTGAGCTTGGCCAACACCCCTTCCGCCGTCTGCTCCCCCATCAACTGCTCACGCACCTTGCCCTTGTCATCGATGATGTAAGTCACCGGCAGCGCCTCGCTGCGTGGAATATCGAAGATCTCTTCCGGATTCTGCGCCAGGACGGTGAACTTGATCCCCAGTTTCTCGCTGGCGGTCTTGAGCTCTTCACCCTGCACATTGTCGAAATTGACCCCGAACACCCCCACTTTCTGCCCTTTCAACTGTTCGGCCAAGGCATTGAGCTCGGGGATTTCCGTGCGGCACGGACCACACCATTCCGCCCAGTAATTGACCACCACCCACTGCTTGTCCAAGCGTTCGGCCGCCACTTTCTTGCCATATTGGTCAACGCCGTAATCGTTACCGCAGCCGCTGAGCAGCAGGGTTGTGATGATCGCCAATGCACCGATCAGTCGCCTAGTCATGGGGTAATCCTTCGCAAAAAAATGAACGTTGGCTGCGACCTATCGCCTCTTACGGTTTAAGGACGGGTCGCAGCGCAGGTAGAATACTCGCCACCTTACGCAAGATGCGACCCGCACATGACCGATCTGACGCTTTATCACAACCCGCGCTGCTCGAAATCCCGCGGTGCGCTCGAATTGCTCGAAGCCCGCGGCCTTGCGCCCACGGTGGTGCGCTACTTGGAAACACCGCTGAACGCCGCGCAATTAAAGGCCCTGCTGGCCAAGCTCGGCATCAGCGCCCGCCAACTGCTGCGCACTGGCGAAGACGAATACAAGACCCTTAACCTGGCCGACGAAAGCCTCAGCGAAGCGCAATTGATCGCCGCCATCGCCGAGCATCCGAAGTTGATGGAACGCCCGATCCTGGAAACCGCCAACAAAGCCATTATCGGCCGCCCACCGGAAAACGTGCTGGAGATCCTGCCGTGAGTGCGCCGTATGTGCTGGTGCTGTATTACAGCCGCAATGGCTCGGTGAGCGAAATGGCCCGGCAAATTGCCCGGGGCATCGAGCAGGCCGGATTGGAAGCGCGACTGCGCACCGTGCCCGCAATCTCCACCGAGTGCGAGGCCGTGGCGCCAAGCATTCCGGACGAAGGCGCGTTGTACGCCAGCCTGGACGATTTGAAAAACTGCTCAGGCCTGGCCCTGGGCAGCCCGACCCGTTTCGGCAACATGGCCGCGCCGCTCAAGTACTTCCTCGACGGCACCAGCAACCTGTGGCTCACTGGCGCCCTTGTCGGCAAGCCGGCCGGGGTGTTCACCTCCACCGCCAGCCTGCACGGCGGCCAGGAAACCACGTTGATGTCGATGCTGCTGCCGCTGCTGCACCACGGCATGTTGATCACCGGCCTGCCCTACAGCGAGCAAGCGCTGCTCGACACTAAAGGCGGTGGCACACCGTATGGCGCCAGCCACCATTCCGGCCCTGATGGCAAGCGCATGCTGGACCAACATGAAATCGCTCTGTGCCGGGCCTTGGGTCTGCGCCTGGCGAACACCGCCATCCTGCTGGAGGGTGGCCGTGGCCAGGAAGCCTAAAGTCCTGCCGCCCCAGGCGTGGCTGGAGCCACGGGTCAAGGTTGCACGCGCGCTGAGTCTGTTGGCGTTTTTTGGCCTGGTGAGCTTACTGTGCGTGTATTACCTGTTCGTCGCTGATCTGCACGGCGCTCGTCCGTGGGTGATCCTGCTGATCGAACTGGTGCCGTTGCTGGTACTGGCGCCGGGGATGCTCCTCGGCAGCGCCCGCGGGCATTCGTGGATGTGCTTTGTGGTGAATCTGTATTTCATCAAGGGCGCGCTGGCGGCGTATGACCCGAACCGGCAGTGGTTCGGGGTGCTGGAGATGCTGGTGAGCCTGGCGGTGTTTTGCACGGCGTTGCTGTATGTGCGCTGGCGGCATCAGTTGAATCGACGGTTGGCTGAGTAACCTTGTGGCGAGCGGGCTTGCCACAACAAGCTCGCTCGCCACAGTAAGCGCTGATCAGTGATTGACGGTGTAAGCCAACATCATCGACAGCTGACACATCGGCCGCCCACTCTCGGCATGCCATTGGTTGAACACGCCCTGCACCGTTGCCAGGTCCCGCAGGCTGGTCGGCACCTTGTCGATGATCTTCTGCGCGTTCAATGCCGCCACCACGTCATCACTCGGCACAAATGTATCCTTGCCGACCATGCGCAGGAAACGTGGCGCCGACAGCCCGCCCAACTGGTGGCCATGTTTGCTCAGGTACTTCCATAGCCCAACGATATCAGTCACCGGCCAGTCAGCGATGAAAGCGCCGAAGCTGCCCTTTTCCTGCTCGATATCCAGAATCATCTGCGCATTGCGCGGCACGCTCTTGAGCTTACCCAGATGACGAATGATGCGTGGGTCCTGCATCAGGCGCTCCAGGTGCTCGGCGCCCATCAGTACGACCTTCTCCGGGTCGAAGCCAAAGAATACCTGCTCGAATGCCGGCCACTTGGCGTCGACCACGCTGTGTTTGAGCCCGGCGCGAAATACCCGCAATGCCAGGGTCGACAGGTAGCGATCATCCGTAATCTTGTGTAATTGCGCCGGGGTCTTGGGCACAGGCAGGTGGGCATCCAGCTCTGCCGCCGAACCGAAACGGTTCAGACAATATTCGTGCAGCCACTTGTAATCGCGCATGCCCTCTCCTGAGGATTGAATTGAAAACGGCGCCCGCAAGCGCCGTGTGTCAGAGCGTTGAAAGGGCTCAGAGGTTCACAACATTGACGAAGCGCGAGGCGGCGCTCTCGTCGATACGCAGGCTGGTGAAGTCGAACAGGTTGCGGTCGGCCAATTGCGAAGGCTGCACGTTCTGCAAGCTGCGGAAGATGCTTTCGGTACGGCCAGGCGTCTTGCGCTCCCACTCCAGCAACATCTCCTTGACCACCTGGCGCTGCAGGTTTTCCTGGGAGCCACACAGGTTGCACGGGATGATCGGGAATTGCTTGAGGTCGGAGTAAGCCTGGATGTCCTTCTCGTTGCAATACGCCAGCGGGCGGATCACCACGTTGCGCCCATCATCGGCACGCAGCTTGGGCGGCATCGCCTTGAGGGAGCCATTGAAGAACATATTGAGGAAAAAGGTCTCGACGATATCGTCGCGGTGATGACCCAAAGCCATCTTGGTCGCACCGATCTCATCGGCAAAGGTGTAGAGCGTGCCGCGACGCAGGCGCGAGCACAGCGAGCAGGTGGTCTTGCCTTCCGGAATCAGCTCCTTGACCACCGAATAGGTGTCTTTCTCGACGATGTGGTATTCCACGCCCAAGGCCTTGAGGTAGGCCGGCAGCACGTCTTCGGGGAAGCCCGGTTGTTTCTGGTCCATGTTGACGGCAACGATCTCGAACTTGATCGGCGCGACCTTTTGCAGGTGCAGCAGCACGTCGAGCAGGGTGTAGCTGTCTTTACCGCCGGAGAGGCAGACCATGACCTTGTCGCCGTCCTCGATCATGTTGAAATCGGCGACCGCTTCACCGGCCAGGCGACGCAGGCGTTTTTGCAGTTTGTTCTGGTTGACCGTAAGAGTGCCCATGGCGCTTGGATCCGCTAAAGGTGTTTGACGAAAAGCCGGATATTTTACCGGTAAGGACGGCCGAGTTCCAAATCTGGCTGCATTGCCATCTACAGACCTCAGCGCGATTAGCCCCAGTGTTTACAGCGCAATTCGCTCTAAAGCCCTACAGTTTTTCCGGTCATCAGTTCCTATACTGCGACTTGAGGTCGCACAACTATCCAGGACCTTTGAGGCCATATGGCCCGTGGGCGCTCCGATGGGGGGCGATGGTAATAACGACAGGAGTGACTGGCATGATCCATCACGTCGTGGGGCTTTTTACCCATCCCGACCAGGAATGGCGGGAAATTCGTGGCGATAAAGAAGAAAGCATCGGCCACATGTACCTCACTCACACCCTGATTCTCGCGGCGATCCCCGCCGTATCCGCCTTTATCGGCACCACCCGGGTCGGCTGGGTCATCGGCAGTCGCGCCCCGGTCATGTTGACCCAGGAAAGTGCATTGTGGATGACCATCATGTCGTATGCGGCCATGCTCGGCGGCGTAGCGGTGATGGGCGCATTCATTCACTGGATGGCGCGCACTTATGACTCCAACCCCAGCATGGCGCGCTGCGTGGCATTTGCCACCTACACCGCCACACCGCTGTTCCTCGGTGGGCTGGCGGCGCTCTATCCGCATATGTGGCTGGGGATGGTCGTAGGCACAGCCGCCATCTGTTACACGGTGTACTTGCTGTACGTGGGGCTGCCAACCTTCATGAGCATTGATCCGGACGAAGGCTTCCTGTTTTCCAGCTCGGTGCTCGCCGTGGGCCTTGTCGTGCTGGTGGCAATCATGGCGTTTACCGTGATCGTCTGGGGCCTGGGCGTAGGGCCGATCTACACCAACTGAGTCACTTAAAACCGTGGGCAAGGCCACCGTAAGGTGGCTTTGTGCGTTATGCATGACCATTCGGCGCCTGACAGATTCGGAAACACCCAGCTTTGCGGCATACTGGGCGTCTCTGGAGATATGTACAGCATGCCCGAGCAACTCAATACCCGCGTCGAAGATTGTTTCCTACAAGCCGAATCCTTTTTCAAACGAAGCTTCAAACGCCCCCAGGTCAGCCTCAAGCTGCGGGGCCAGAAAGCCGGTGTCGCGCATTTGCACGAGAACCTGCTGCGTTTCAACCCACAGTTGTACCGTGAAAACAGCCAACATTTCCTGAAACAGACCGTGGCCCATGAAGTGGCGCACCTGATCGCCCACCAATTGTTTGGCGAACGCATCCAGCCCCATGGTGAGGAATGGCAGTTGATCATGCGCGGGGTTTACGAACTGCCGCCGGATCGTTGTCACACCTATGAAATCAAGCGTCGCCAGGTCACTCGCTACATTTACCGTTGCCCGTGCGCGGACAGCGATTTCCCGTTTTCGTCGCAGCGCCATGGGTTGGTGAATCAGGGGCGGCGTTATTTGTGTCGGCGTTGTCGGCATACGCTGGTGTTTACCGGTGAAACTCGGGTGGAGTGAGGGCCTCACCACGGGCAAGCCCGACTCCCACATGTTGACCGCGCCGCCTATCAAATGTGGGAGCTGGCTTGCCTGCGATGGAGCCCTATCTGGCACTATCCAACTATCTTGGCCCGCCGCAACTCTGCTATCCGCTGAGCACTCATCCCCAACTCGGCCAGCACTTCATCACTGTGCGCACCAATGGCGGCACCAATATGCCGAGGTGCCGGCAAGCCTTCGGAAAACTTCAGTGGGCAGGCAAGTTGCGCCTGTGTCGAACCATCGCCCCTCGGCACCTGGCTGACCAGTTCACGCGCCTTTAACTGCGGATGTTCAACAGCTTCACTGAGGCTCAAAACAGGCTCAACGCACGCATCAACCCCGGCAAACAGCTCGCAGAGCTCGTCAAAGCTGCGCTTCTCAAACTCAACCTGCAGCGCCAGCTTGAGGTTTTTTTGCTGTTCGGGTTTCGGCGACAGCCTCTGTGCCGCCAGTTCCGGCCGCCCCAACGCCGCACACAATTGCTGCATAAATGCGGGCTCCAAACTGCCGACTGACATCCAGCGTCCATCACGGGTGCGATAGTAGTCGTAGAAACTGCCGCCATTGAGCACGTGGTTTTCCCACTCAGGTTCCACGCCACACGCCAGATAACCAGCACCCGCCATGGCGTTCAGACTGAATGAGCAATCGGTCATGCTCACATCCAGGTATTGACCCACCCCGCTCTGCTGGCGCGCGATAACCGCCGCGAGCAAACCCACCACCGCATGCAACGAGCCACCACCAACGTCCGCCAACTGCACGCCCAATGGCAGCGGCCCGCTGTCCTGGCGCCCGGTATGGCTGGCCACACCCGCCAGCGCCAGGTAGTTGATGTCGTGCCCGGCACGATCCTTATAGGGGCCGGTCTGGCCATAGCCGGTGATCGACACATAAATCAACTGGGGGTTGATCGCCTTCAAAGCGTCATACCCCAGGCCCAGGCGATCCATCACTCCGGGGCGGAATTGCTCAAGGACGATGTCGTAGTCCTTAACCAGTTCGCGCACGATCTCCAATGCCTCGGCTTGTTTCAGATCCAACGCCAAACTGCGCTTATTGCGATTGAGGTAGGCATGGCTCGCCGATGTCCCCCGGTCATGGGGCGGCAACACCCGCAGCAGGTCCATGCGCGTGGGTGATTCGACACGCAGCACCTCGGCGCCCATGTCTGCCAACATCAAGGAGGCGAACGGGCCAGGCAGCAAGGTGGAAAAATCCAGCACTTTGAGGGATGCCAAGGGACCTGACATAAGGACTCCGTTTCCGATTCGAATGCCCACAGACTAGGCAGCCTTACGCCTACCGGCAATCGTCAGAACGATCATCGACAGTGACCGTTTTGATCACGGCGGGCTTTTTCGCGGCGGCGGCTTTATCATTGGCCCACGTTTGCTTGCAGAGTGTTCCATGAAGTTCGCGATTGCGCTGTTTTCCGCCGCCCACGCGCCCTCCTCGCGCCGCGCCTTGCTGTTCGCCCAGGCGGCGCTGGCTGGCGGGCATGAGATTGTGCGGTTGTTTTTTTATCAGGACGGCGTGCACAGCGCCTCCAATAACATCGTTGCGCCGCAGGACGAGCAAGACATCGCTCGCCAATGGCGTGAGTTTGTCAGCGCCCATCAGCTCGACGGCGTGGTGTGTATCGCCGCCGCCTTGCGCCGTGGCGTGCTGAATGGCGAAGAAGCCACGCGCTATCGACGCAGCGCGGTAAACCTGGATGCGCCTTGGGCGTTGTCGGGGTTGGGGCAGCTACACGACGCCGCCCAGAGCGCCGACCGCCTGATCTGTTTTGGAGGGCCGTGACATGTCCAAATCCTTATTGGTGATCAGCCGCCAGGCACCGTGGTCTGGCCCGAGCGCGCGCGAAGCGCTGGATATCGTGCTGGCCGGTGGCGCCTTTGATCTGCCGATCGGTTTGTTGTTCATGGATGACGGCGTGTTCCAACTGGCGCCGAACCAGGACGCCAAGGCCGTGCAGCAAAAAGATCTCAGCGCCAACTTGCAGGCGCTGAGCCTGTTCGGCATCGACGAGGTGTTCGCCTGCAGCCACAGCCTGGCCGTGCGCGGCCTTGCGTCGCCCGCCAGCGCCGAGGTACTGGGCAGCGAAGAAATCTCCACGCTGATTGACCGTTACGACCAGGTGATAACCCTCTGATGTCAACTTTACATGTGGTGTCCCACTCCCCGTTTACCGACAGCCGCTTCGCCAGCTGCCTGCGCGTTTGCGGCGCCAATGACGCCATCCTGCTGTGCGGCGATGGTGCCTATGGGCTGCACAACCCGGCCCTGCTAACCAAGGGCGTGAAGGTCTTTGTGCTAGCCGAAGATATGCAGGCGCGCAATCTGCCCCTGCCGGATTGGGCCGACAGCGTGGACTATCCAGGCTTTGTGCAATTGTCGATCGACTACGACAAGGTCAACACCTGGCTATGAACACCCTGACCGTAGGCGAGCGCACCCTCGAATTGGACAAGGACGGCTACCTCGTTGACCTGAACCAATGGTCCAGCGACGTCGCTAACGCCCTGGCCACCGCCGAAGCCCTGGAGTTGACCCCGGACCACTGGGAAATCCTCGAGCTGCTGCGCGGGTTCTACGCCGAATTCCAGCTGTCCCCCGCCACGCGCCCGCTGATCAAATACACCGCCTTGAAGCTGGGCCCGGAAAAGGGCAACAGCCTGCACCTCAACAAACTGTTCAACGGCACTCCCGCCAAACTCGCCGCCAAGCTGGCGGGCCTGCCCAGGCCGACGAATTGCTTATGACCGACTTTGCCCCGCTGACCCTTGAAACTCCTGCCGAGCACCCGTTTGCGCAGTTCGTGCGCATCCTGGGCAAAGGCAAGCGCGGCGCGCGCAACCTCACCCGTGAGGAAGCCCGTGAAGCCATGGGCATGCTGCTCGACGAAAAAGTCGAAGACACCCAACTCGGCGCCTTCCTGATGCTGTTGCGCCACAAGGAAGAAAGCCCGGAAGAACTCGCCGGTTTCACCGAAGCGGTGCGCGAACGCCTCAACGCCCCGACGCTGAACGTGGACGTCGACTGGCCGACCTACGCCGGCAAGAAACGCCACCTGCCGTGGTACCTGCTGGCGGCCAAGTGCCTGGCGCAAAATGGTGTGCGCATCCTGATGCATGGCGGTGGCGCCCACACGGCGGGCCGGCTGTATACCGAGCAATTGCTGGAAGGTTTACAGATCCCACTGTGCCGCAATTGGCAGCAGGTCGAGACTGCTTTTGAGCAAGGCAACCTGGCGTTTATTCCGCTGGGCGATTGGGCGCCGCAACTGCAGCGCATGATCGATTTGCGCAATACCCTGGGCCTGCGCTCGCCGATCCATTCCCTGGCGCGCCTGCTCAACCCGCTGAATGCCCGTTGTGGCCTGCAAAGCATTTTCCACCCGGGTTACCAAGGCGTACACCGCGATGCCAGCGGCCTGCTGGGTGACAATGTCATTGTGGTGAAGGGCGACGGCGGCGAGGTCGAGATCAACCCCGACACCCTCAGCCACCTCTACGGCACCACCAGCGGCCAGAGCTGGGACGAAGAGTGGCCCGCCCTCTCCGCCCAGCGCCACGTCAAACCCGCCACCCTGGAGCCCGAGCATTTGAAAGCGCTGTGGCGTGGCGAGGTCGAGGACAGTTACCCGCAACTGGCGCTGATCGCCACCATGGCCCTGGCCCTGCGCGGCCTCGGCCATCCACGGGAACAGGCCTTCAAATTGGCCCAGCAATACTGGGATGCGCGGAACAAATCGATTTAATCGATTAGTTACCCGCAGTCTTTGCGCTTTTAGTTCGAACTGATCCCTTTAGACTGGGCTCCAACGCTTATAAGTTGAGGAGCCAGTCATGGGTTTGCTGATCGAAGGACACTGGAAAGACCAGTGGTACGCAAGTAGCGCAGACGGCGCTTTCCAGCGCGAACAAGCGCAACGCCGCAACTGGGTGACCGCCGATGGCGAGCCTGGCCCCAGCGGTGACGGTGGCTTTAAAGCCGAAGCCGGTCGCTACCACCTCTATGTGTCCCTCGCCTGCCCCTGGGCGCATCGCACCCTGATCCTGCGCAAGCTCAAGGGCCTGGAAAGCTTGATCGACGTGTCCGTGGTCAGTTGGTTGATGCTGGAAAACGGCTGGACCTTCGACAAGGCCCACGGCTCAACCGGCGATAAGCTCGACGGCTTTGCCTACATGCACCAACGCTATACCGCCGACACCGCTGACTACACGGGCCGCGTCACCGTGCCGGTGCTGTGGGACAAGAAACTCAACCGTATTGTGAGCAATGAATCGGCGGAGATCATCCGCATGTTCAACAGCGCGTTTAACGAGCTGACGGGTAACACCCTGGATTTCTACCCCGAGGCCCTTCGCCCCAGCATCGACGCGCTGAACGAACGCATCTACCCCGCCGTGAACAACGGCGTGTACCGCGCAGGCTTCGCCACTTCGCAACAGGCATATGAAAGTGCGTTTGATGATGTGTTTGCCGAGCTGGATCACTTGGAACAGCACTTGGGCGACCATCGCTACCTGGCCGGCGAATACCTGACCGAGGCGGATGTACGCCTGTTCACCACGCTGATTCGCTTTGATGCGGTGTATTACAGCCACTTCAAATGCAATTTGCGCAGGATTGCGGATTATCCGAATTTGTCGAACTGGCTAAGGGAGATGTATCAGTGGCCGGGTGTGGCGGAGACGGTGGATTTTGAGCACATCAAAGGGCATTACTATGCGAGTCACCGGACGATTAATCCGACGGGGATAGTGCCGAAAGGGCCGTTGCAGAAATTTGATGGCCTGCACGATCGAGAAAAGTTAAGCGGTAAGGATGTCTGGAACTGATGATGATCGTTCCCACGCTCTGCGTGGGAACGATCATTAGACCTGTGCCTGGGCGCCTTCGAACCACTTCAGCTTCTCACGCAACACCACCACTTCACCGACGATCACCAGTGTCGGCGCATGCACTTCATGCTCCGCCACCATGCGTGGCAAGTCCGCCAGGGTGCCGGTAAACACGCGCTGGTTGGACGTGGTGCCCTGCTGGATCAACGCCGCCGGGGTATCCGCCGAGCGTCCATGCTTGATCAACTGTTCGCAGATAATCGGCAAACCAATCAACCCCATGTAAAACACCAGGGTCTGAGAGGGTCCCACCAGGTCATGCCAAGGCAGGTCCGACGTCCCGTCCTTCAAATGCCCGGTGATAAAACGCACTGACTGCGCGTAGTCGCGGTGAGTCAGCGGAATCCCGGCATACGCCGCGCAACCACTGGCGGCCGTAATTCCCGGCACCACCTGGAACGGAATGCCATGGGCCGCCAACTCCTCGATCTCTTCGCCACCACGGCCAAAGATGAACGGATCGCCACCCTTGAGGCGCAGCACCCGCTTGCCTTGCTTGGCCAAGTCCACCAGTTGCTGATTGATCTGGTCTTGCGGCACAGCGTGATCAGCGCGACGCTTGCCGACGTACACGCGCTCGGCGTCGCGGCGGCACAGTTCGAGAATCGCAGGCGCTACCAGGCGGTCATACAGCACCACGTCGGCTTGTTGCATCAGGCGCAAGGCACGGAAGGTCAACAGGTCCGGATCACCCGGCCCTGCGCCCACCAGGTAAACTTCGCCGGGCGCATCAGGCGGCGCGCCGTTGACCTTTTCGATCAACAGACGCTCGGCTTCAGCACCCTGCCCGGCCAATTGGCGATCAGCAATCGGACCTTGAAAAACGTCTTCCCAGAACGCGCGGCGCTGTTGCACATCCGGGTACAAACCTTTGACCTGGGCACGAAAACGCGCCGCCAGCCCGGCCAGTTGACCGTAAGTCGAGGGAATCCAGGTTTCCAGCTTGGCTCGGATCAGACGCGCCAGCACCGGCGCATCGCCGCCGCTGGAGACAGCAATCACCAACGGCGAGCGGTCGACAATCGCCGGGAAGATCACGCTGCACAAGGCCGGCGCATCCACCACATTGACCGGTACGCAACGGTGTTTCGCGTCACTGGACACTTGCGCGTTCAGCGGCTCGTCGTCCGTCGCTGCGATAATCAGGGTGCAACCGTCAAGATCAGCCTCCTGATAACCGCGCAAAATCAGTTCCCCGCCACTGCCCAGTACCAGTTCACGCAACTGGTCTTCAATCTGGGGAGCAACCACCCGCAGCAACGCACCGGCGTCGGCCAGCAGCCGGGATTTGCGCAAGGCAATCTCCCCGCCACCGACGACCAACACACGACTGCCGCGCAGGTTATGAAACAGCGGCAGAAATTCCATTTAGCCGATGACCTCAACGCCCGCCATGTACGGCTTGAGCACCTCAGGTACACGGATCGAACCGTCGGCCTGCTGGTAGTTTTCCAGCACGGCCACCAGGGTACGGCCTACAGCCAGACCGGAACCGTTGAGGGTGTGTACCAGCTCCGGCTTGCCGGTTTCCGGGTTACGGAAACGCGCCTGCATGCGACGGGCCTGGAAATCACCACAGTTGGAGCACGACGAAATCTCGCGGTACTTGTCCTGGCTCGGCACCCACACTTCGAGGTCGTAGGTCTTCACGGCGCTGAAACCCATGTCGCCAGTGCACAGCGCCAGAACGCGGTACGGCAATTCAAGCAGTTGCAGGACGCGCTCGGCGTTGGCAGTCAGGCCTTCCAGGGCTTCCATCGAAGTCGAAGGCTCGACGATCTGTACCATCTCGACTTTGTCGAACTGGTGCTGGCGGATCATGCCACGGGTGTCACGACCCGATGCGCCGGCTTCGCTGCGGAAGCATGGGCTGTGAGCCACAAACTTCAACGGCAGTTGCTTGGCGTCGAGGATCTCGCCGGCCACGATGTTGGTCAGCGACACTTCGGCAGTCGGGATCAGGTACAGATCGGCTTCGCCATCGCGGCTGATCTTGAACAGATCTTCTTCGAATTTAGGCAACTGGCTGGTGCCCATCAGCGCCGGCGCTTGCACCAGATATGGCGTGTAGGCTTCTTCGTAGCCGTGTTCGGCGGTGTGCAAGTTGATCATGAACTGGGCCAGGGCGCGATGCAGACGCGCGACCGGGCCACGCAGCAAGGAGAAGCGCGCACCGGACATTTTGGCAGCGGTTTCGAAATCCAGGCCACCGGTCAACTCACCCAGGGCAACATGGTCCTTAACCTCAAAATCAAAGGCTTTGGGTGTACCCCAGCGACGCACTTCGACGTTGCCGTCTTCGTCTTCGCCAATCGGCACCGATTCGTGCGGCACGTTAGGGATACCCAGCAGGATCGAATCCAACTCGGACTGGATACCTTCCAGCTCGACCTTGCCGTCGGACAGCTCGGTGCCCATGCGCTCGACGTCCGCCATCAACGGCGCGATGTCTTCGCCGCGCTGCTTGGCCTGACCGATGGATTTGGAACGCGCATTACGCTCAGCCTGCAGTGCTTCGGTGCGGGTCTGGACGGTCTTGCGCTGTTCTTCCAGCGCTTCGATGCGCGAGACATCCAAGGCAAAGCCACGGGATGCCAGGCGGTCCGCTACGTCCTGAAGGTTGCTACGTAACAGTTTGGAATCGAGCATGTCGGTCTCTCGTTTATCAAAGTTTGGTCAAGGACAGGCCAGCCCAAGTGGCGAGCAGCCCGCCGAACACGCTGATACCCAAGTACCCGAAGGCTACCAGGGCCTGCCCGCTTTCCAGCAGGCGCAGCGTATCCAGTGAAAAGGATGAAAAGGTCGTCAGACCGCCTACAAAGCCGACAATCAAGCCGGCACGAATCTCAATCGGCACTTCCGGGCGCAACAGGAACCAGCCGTACAACAAGCCGATGATCAGGCAGCCCACCAGGTTGACCGCTAACGTCGCCGCATAAAAATGCCTCGGCCAATTGGCGTTGACCCAAGTACCGGTGGCGAAACGCAATAATGTACCAGCGATGCCGGCTACGGACACGGCAAGAATCGTCTTGAGCACTACTTTCTCCGCTGTTTTGGGCTGAGCCGATCAAGTTGCGCGAGGTGATTGAGCTTTTCACCGATCTTCAGCTCCAGGCCACGGGGCACCGGTTGGTAGAACGGCTGCGGCTCAAGCTCGTCGGGGAAGTAGTCTTCGCCTGCGGCGTAGGCGTCCGGCTCGTCATGGGCGTAGCGGTATTCGTCGCCATAGCCCAGTTGTTTCATCAGCTTGGTCGGCGCGTTGCGCAGGTGCAGCGGAACTTCCAGCGAACCATGCTCGGCAGCCGCGCGCAGTGCGGACTTGAAGCCCATATACACGGCGTTGCTTTTGGGGGCGCAGGCTAAATACGTAATCGCTTGGGCCACCGCCAGCTCGCCCTCCGGACTACCGAGGCGCTCCTGCACTTCCCACGCAGCGAGGCACAAGCTCAGGGCGCGCGGGTCGGCATTGCCGATGTCTTCGCTGGCCATACGCACCACACGGCGCGCGAGGTACAACGGATCACAACCGCCATCGATCATCCGCGCAAACCAGTACAGCGCGCCGTCGGGGTTGGAGCCACGCACGGATTTATGCAACGCGGAAATCTGATCGTAGAAGGCTTCGCCGCCTTTATCGAAGCGGCGGCGAGTGTCGCCGAGCAAGCTTTGCAGCAGGTCGACACCGATCTCGCTATTGTCTTCAGCCAGGTCGGACGCATTCTCCAGCAGGTTGAGAAAACGGCGTCCGTCGCCATCGGCGGCGCTCATTAAAATCTTGAAGCCTTCGTCGCTGAGACTCAGCTGGCGCTTGCCCAAGCCCTTGTCTTCGGTCAAAGCGCGATGCAACAGTTTGCGCATCGCAGCCTCGTCCAGGCTCTTGAGCACATAGACCCGCGCCCGCGAAAGCAATGCGTTGTTCAATTCAAACGAAGGGTTTTCGGTGGTGGCGCCGATAAAGATCAGCGTACCGTCTTCGACATAGGGCAGGAACGCATCCTGCTGCGACTTGTTGAAGCGATGCACTTCATCAACAAACAGGATGGTGCGCTTGCCGTATTGCCCGGCCTGCTGCTTGGCAACCTCCACCGCCTGACGGATCTCTTTGACCCCGGCCAGTACTGCCGAAACCGTTTCGAAGTGCGCATCCGAGACTTTCGCCAGCAGTCGCGCCAGGGTGGTTTTACCCACCCCAGGCGGTCCCCAGAAAATCATCGAGTGCAGGGCGCCCTGCTCCAGGGCTTCGCGCAGGGGCTTGCCGCGAGCGAGCAGGTGTTCCTGACCGACGTACTCATCCAAATTGGTCGAACGCAAGCGCGCGGCCAGGGGTTGAGCAATCGGGTCACTTCGAAACAGATCCATGGGCAGCGTTTGAAACCTCTAAACAGTTTATTCCTGGATCACGTCGGCACCCTTGGGGATGACGAACTTGAACTTGGATGCCGGCACCGGCTCGTTGGCCTTGACCCCGGAGAAAAGGATATCGGTGCGCTGGCCGACGCTGTCGATCAGGCGCATGTTGTTGATCACACCGTTGCCGAACGACAGGTTCAAGCTGTCAAACAGCGTATCCTTGGACTTCGGTTTGAGCGTGAACTCAATCACGTTGCTGGTTTGCTTGGAGGTGATCTCGAAACTGTCATTGATTTTCGACACATCACCCGACAACAGCAACGCTGGGGTCTGGTTCAGGCGCGGATCGAGCTTCTTGATGGTCGCCTGTTCCAGGTCCGGATCCCACAGCGTGACTTTCTGGCCGTCGGAGACAATGGTCTGCTCGGCCTTCCCTTCCGTATGCCAGTAAAACAGCCCTGGGCGCTGCACGGCCATTTCACCTTCGGTTTGCTGCAACTGAGTGCCACCGGCATCCAGGGTCAGTTGGGAAAAGCGCGCGGTCAACGTCTTGGATTTGTCCAGCAGGTTGGTCAGGCTCGCGACCGAAGCAGGATCGGCGTGAGCCGAAACAGCGGTCAGGGCCAGTGCCGGCAACAACAGCATGCGGATAAGACGCATGGGAGTCCTCATATAAGTCGTTAGGGCGTGCCGCGTGCTGCCACGCGGCACGTGATCAGTCGCGCATTTGCCCAGGGGCAATGACTTCACGCGAGCCGTTGGTGTTCATTGCAGTCACGACGCCAGCGTTTTCCATGGATTCGATCATGCGGGCGGCACGGTTGTAGCCAATTTTCAGCTTGCGTTGCACCGCAGAAATCGAGGCGCGGCGGCTTTCAAGCACGAATGCCACGGCTTCGTCGTACAGCGCGTCGGTTTCGGCATCATCGTCGCCACCGCTGCCGCCGTCGAAGCCGCTGCCGGCCTCCTCAACACCGGCGAGGATGTCGTCGTTGTATTCCGGTGCGCCGCGCAGTTTCCAGGCCTCGACCACACGGTGTACTTCATCATCAGAAACGAACGCACCATGCACCCGAATCGGCAGGCTGGTGCCTGGCGGCATGTAGAGCATGTCACCGTGGCCCAGCAGTTGTTCGGCGCCGCCCTGGTCGATGATGGTCCGCGAGTCGATTTTGCTGGATACCTGGAACGCCATACGCGTCGGGATGTTGGCCTTGATCAGACCGGTGATTACGTCCACCGACGGACGCTGGGTCGCGAGGATCAAGTGAATACCCGCAGCACGGGCCTTCTGGGCGATACGCGCGATCAGTTCTTCAACCTTCTTGCCGACGATCATCATCATGTCGGCAAATTCGTCGACCACCACCACGATGGTTGGCAACTTGGTCAGCAGCGGTGCTTCGTCGTGAATACTTTCGCGCTTGTACAGCGGGTCGGCCAGCGGTGTGCCGGCGTCCTGGGCTTCCTTGACCTTGGCGTTGAAGCCCGAGAGGTTTCGTACCCCCATCTTCGCCATCAGCTTGTAGCGGCGCTCCATCTCCGCAACGCTCCAGCGCAGCGCGTTGGCGGCGTCTTTCATGTCGGTCACGACCGGGCACAGCAGGTGCGGAATACCTTCGTAGATCGACAGCTCGAGCATCTTCGGGTCAATCATGATCAGCTTGGCGTCATCCGGGCCAGACTTGAACAGGATCGACAGGATCATCGCGTTCACACCCACCGACTTACCGGAACCGGTGGTACCGGCAACCAGCAGGTGAGGCATTTTCGCAAGGTCTGTGATCACCGGCTTGCCGCCGATGTCATGGCCGAGGGCCAAGGTGACCGGCGATTTGAAGTTGTCATATTCCGGCGTCGACAGCACCTCGGAGAAACGCACAATCTGGCGGTCTTCGTTGGGGATCTCGATACCCACGGTGGTCTTGCCCGGGATCACTTCCACCACGCGCACGCTGGTCACGGCCAGGGAGCGAGCCAAATCTTTGGCCAGGTTGGAAATGCGGCTGACCTTGACGCCGGCGGCCGGTTGAATTTCGTATCGGGTAATAACCGGGCCGGGGTGGATCGAATCCACCGTGACTTCAACGCCGAATTCCTTGAGTTTGATTTCCAGCAAGTGGCCGATGGCCGCCAGTGACTCCGGGGAATAGTTGAGTTGTTTCTTTTCGGCCGGGTCGAGAATCGAGATCGGCGGCAAGGTGCCTTCGACGGCGCTGTCGACAAACAAAGGCGCCTGTTTCTCTTTTTGCACACGGGCACTCGGCTCGGGCGCCTTGGTCGGCGCCGGGGCAATCACCGGCGGCACCTGCTTCTCGCGGTCCGACATGTGTTTGCTCAAGGCCTGCTCGCGTTCGATCAGACGTTCCTTGACCTTGGCCTGCTCACGTCGATCCGGCGTGCTTGGGGCCACCACCTCATTGACGCGGGTGTCCACCTCGCGCAACTGCGCAACCATACGCTTGCGATCAACCCGGGCCGACCACCAGCGATTGGCGGCGCCTTGGAACAACTCAAGCAGGTCGAGGGTGATCTTGCCGGTCACGTCCATCACTTTGAACCACGACAGGTCGGTGAACACCGTGAGGCCGAACAGGAACAACGCGATAAACATCAGCGTGCTGCCCTGGATATTCAGAGTCCTGCGCGCCAGGTCGCCGAGGCTTTCGCCCAACGCCCCACCTGCGCCCGCAGGTAGGCCGGTAGGTGCGTGGAAATGGATATGGGCCAGGGCCGCGCCGGACAACACCAGGAACACCAGGCCAATCAGGCGCCAGGAGAACAGCCAGCCACTCCACTGCCACGGCTCGTGACGCTGGCGGAAGATCTGCCAGGTCTTGATCGCCAGCAGCAACGGGAAGATGTAAGCGAAGTAACCCAGCACCATAAACAGGATATCGGCGCTGTAGGAACCGGCAGGCCCGCCGAAGTTCTGCACATCTTCGATCTTGCTGTTGTGGCTCCAGCCCGGGTCGTCCTTGCCATAGGTGAGCAAGGCCATCATCAGGAACAGGCACAGGGCGCCGATAGCGATCAGCGCACCTTCCTTGAGTCGGTAGTGCAGGTGCTGGCGCCAGGCCGGAACGACTGCTGCTTTAGGTGTTGCGGCGGATTTCTTCAAAACGGGTCTATTCCTGCGCCTTTAGCGCGTCCATCTGTTGAATGACTGCAATAACTGCCCAATCCGAGCAGCTGAAAAATGAACGAATGTTGCTGAATCTACTTTTAACACCCGGTGATGGATAGGTGAAATGGCGATAACGCCACAATGGCCGCATTGTACGGGTTTGCGCGCACGATGCCACGCACTTGCCCTTCACCCAGCAGCATAGACAATTTATGTGTCATGACATGTTCAATTTGAGCATGCATTGTCTTTGCTGACAAAGGCTTATGAGCTGTTTTTACTAATCCAGGCAAGCTTGGCAAATGGCCTGCACGACCCAGACCCGATTACGACCGCGACTCCGGCACAGAGTTGCAGAAACACCCGTTAACGCTAATCCTGGCCGACACCCTATTCGGGCTGGCCCCACAGCGCTGTGTCGACAATAATCACCACTCTTGCGGCAGGCGTCATACCTGCCACGTCCCTCCCTTTCCGTAAGCCTGGATGCCATGCTGACCTGGTTACAACGCGATTCCCTGACTTTTCCGCCACTGGCCAAAGCCATGCGTGAACCCAATGGCCTGCTTGCCGCCGGTGGCGACTTGTCGGCTGAGCGATTGATCCAGGCCTACCGCCACGGCTGCTTCCCGTGGTTTTCAGAAGGCCAGCCAATCCTCTGGTGGTCACCGGACCCGCGCACAGTGATATTCCCCGACGAACTGCACGTCTCCCGCAGCCTGGGCAAACTGTTGCGCCAGCAGCGCTATACCGTGACCTTTGACCAGGATTTCGCGGCAGTCATCCAAGCCTGCGCGGCACCACGCAGCTACGCCGACGGCACCTGGATCACCGAAGGCATACAAAGCGCCTACCTGGAGCTGCACCAACGCGGCTACGCGCACTCCGTGGAGGTATGGGACAAAGGAGAGCTGGTGGGAGGCCTGTACGGCCTGGCGATGGGCCAACTGTTCTTTGGCGAGTCCATGTTCAGCCGTGCCGATAACGCCTCGAAATTCGGCTTTGCCACACTGACCAGGCAGCTGCAGGCCTGGGGTTTTGTACTGATCGACTGCCAGATGCCCAATGATCATTTACATAGCCTTGGCGCCCGCGCCATACCACGCAGCGACTTTGCTGATTTTCTGCGCAATCATTTGGACCAACCCAGCTCTGGACCGTGGGTTTCCTAAGCGACTTTCTCGCACCTGGCTTACACTTATTTCAAAGCTTATCCCGAGGGTTGATCATGACCGAGCTGGCGCGCTTGAAGTTTTATGCCACTCAAGCCCACTCTTGCAGCTATCTGCCCGACGAGCAGGCCACGACGCTGTTCCTCGACCCCAGCCAGCCAATGGACGTGCATGTGTATGCCGATCTTTCGGAGATGGGTTTTCGGCGCAGCGGCGATCACCTTTATCGCCCCCATTGCCAGAACTGCAATGCTTGCGTCCCGGCGCGCATCCCGGTCGCGCAATTTTTGCCGGACCGCAACCAAAAGCGCATCCTCAAGCGCAATGCCGACCTGACGATCACCGCGACCAAGCCGCACTTCAGCGAAGAATATTTCGATCTTTACCAACGCTACATAGAACAACGTCATGCCGACGGCGATATGTTCCCACCCAGCCGCGACCAGTTTTCGACATTCCTGGTGCGCGACCTGCCCTTCTCGCGCTTCTATGAGTTTCGCCTCGATGGACGCCTGCTGGCCGTCGCCGTAACCGACCTCCTGCCCAACGGCCTGTCGGCGGTCTACACCTTCTATGAGCCGGCCGAAGAACGCCGCAGCCTCGGTCGCTTTGCAATCCTCTGGCAAATTGGCGAAGCCCTGCGCCTGGAACTGGAAGCGGTGTACCTTGGCTACTGGATCAAGAACTGCAAAAAGATGAGCTACAAGACCCAATATCGGCCCATTGAACTGCTGATTAATCAAAGATGGGTCACGCTTAACTAGAACCCCTTGGCTTAAACACCCTTTTTCGGGCACAATGCACGCCGCTTTTGCCTGGCGCAGTTGCACCGGGCCATTCACTGGATACCGAGGGCTTTACTGCATGTCGAAAGAAGACAGCTTCGAAATGGAAGGCACTGTCGTCGACACCCTGCCCAACACCATGTTTCGTGTGGAGTTGGAAAATGGGCACGTCGTAACCGCGCATATCTCCGGCAAGATGCGCAAGAACTACATTCGTATTCTTACCGGTGACAAAGTGCGCGTCGAGCTGACGCCCTATGACTTGAGCAAAGGGCGCATCACTTACCGCGCTCGTTAATCAAGTCAATACAAAACGCCCGGTTATGCCGGGCGTTTTTGTGTGCGCGCAGCTTATAACCCCACCTGGATTCCTGTGGGATCTCTATTGTTCCGAGAACAGCATTCCAAAGTCCAGAGACAGCAAAAAGGCGCCTTTGGGCGCCTTTTGCATTGTTGCGGTCAGCTATCAGGCCATTTCAGCCGTGGTTTCGAACTCGAAGGTCAGCTCGCCATCCTTCAGATCGATATGCACCACGCCACCATGATCGGAAAGTTCGCCAAACAGGATCTCCTCAGCCAGCGGCCGCTTGATCTTGTCCTGGATCAGACGCGCCATTGGGCGAGCGCCCATTGCCGTGTCGTAGCCACCTTCCGCCAGCCAACTGCGCGCCGCATCTGTCACTTCCAACTGCACGCGCTTGTCTTCCAGCTGCGCCTGAAGCTCGGTAAGGAACTTGTCCACCACGCTTTTGATAACCTCATGGCTGAGGCGACCAAACTGGATAATGGTGTCCAGACGGTTGCGGAACTCCGGCGTAAAGCTCTTCTTGATCACTTCCATCGCATCGGAAGAGTGATCCTGATGAGTAAAGCCGATCGAAGCCCGCGCAGCTGTTTCAGCACCCGCGTTAGTGGTCATGATTACAATCACGTTGCGGAAGTCCGCCTTGCGCCCGTTGTTGTCGGTCAGGGTCCCGTGATCCATGACCTGCAGCAGCAGGTTGAAGACTTCCGGGTGAGCCTTCTCGATTTCATCGAGCAGCAATACACAGTGCGGCTGCTTGGTGATCGCTTCGGTCAACAGGCCGCCCTGGTCGAAACCGACATAGCCCGGAGGCGCACCGATCAGGCGCGACACAGTGTGACGCTCCATGTACTCGGACATGTCGAAACGCACCAGCTCAATGCCCATGGCCTTGGCCAACTGGCGTGCCGCTTCGGTCTTGCCGACACCGGTCGGGCCTGCGAACAGGAACGAACCGACGGGCTTGTCCGGCGACTTAAGGCCCGCACGCGACAGCTTGATTGCGGTGGACAGCGCATCGATGGCCGCATCCTGACCAAACACGGTCAGTTTCAGGTCGCGCTCCAGATTACGCAGCAGCTCCTTATCGGAACTGTTGACGTGCTTAGGTGGAATTCGCGCGATCTTCGCCACGATATCCTCGACCTGAGGCACGTCGATGCGCTTCACGCGCTTCTCAACCGGCTGCAGGCGCTGGTAAGCACCCGCCTCGTCGATCACGTCAATAGCCTTGTCCGGCATGTGCCGGTCATTGATATAGCGCGACGCCAACTCAGCAGCTGCACGTAGCGCCTCATCGGTGTATTCGATGCCATGGTGCGCTTCGAAACGCCCCTTGAGGCCACGCAGAATGCCAATGGTGTCTTCAACCGAAGGCTCCGACACGTCGACTTTCTGGAAACGACGCGCCAAGGCGCGGTCTTTCTCGAAGATGCCGCGGAATTCCTGGAACGTGGTCGAACCGATGCATCGGATATCACCCGACGACAGCAGCGGCTTGAGCAAGTTGGAGGCGTCCATCACCCCACCGGATGCCGCGCCAGCACCAATGATGGTGTGGATCTCGTCAATAAACAGAATCGCCTGCGGGCGTTTTTTCAGCTCACCGAGCAGCGCCTTGAAGCGTTTCTCGAAATCGCCACGGTACTTGGTCCCGGCGAGCAGCGCGCCCAGATCAAGGGAGTAGACGACGCTGTTGGCCAGCAGGTCAGGCACCTGGTTATCAACAATGCGCTTGGCCAGGCCTTCAGCAATCGCGGTTTTACCCACGCCCGCCTCACCCACCAGCAACGGGTTGTTCTTGCGACGACGCGCCAGAATCTGCGCTACGCGCTCGACCTCAAGCTCGCGCCCAACCAGCGGATCGATCCGCCCCTGGCGCGCCAACTCATTGAGGTTGCTGGCATACGCATCCAGCGGGTTGCTTGAAGAAGAAGACTCACCGCCCTCGTCGTCCTGCATATCCTGCTCACCTTCGGAATGATCGCCGTGCCCAGGCACTTTGGAGATACCGTGGGCGATGTAGTTGACGACATCAATACGGGCAACGCTCTGCTGTTTCAGCAGGAACACCGCCTGGCTTTCCTGTTCGCTGAAGATCGCCACAAGCACGTTGGCGCCCGTGACTTCACGCTTACCGGAGCTCTGTACATGGAAAACAGCACGCTGCAATACCCGTTGAAAGCCCAGGGTTGGCTGGGTTTCACGGTCCTCGTCATGCACGGGGATCAGTGGCGTGGTGGAGTCGATAAACTCCTGCAGATCATGCTTGAGCTTGTCGAGGTTGGCGCCGCACGCACGCAGAACGGTGGCGGCAGCTTCGTTATCCAAAAGTGCCAGCAGCAGGTGTTCGACGGTCATGAATTCATGACGTTTCGAACGGGCCTCCTTGAAGGCAAGATTGAGGGTGACTTCGAGCTCGCGGTTTAACATAGCTTCACCTCATACCCAAGTGGTCGGCGTTAACCGTCCTTCTCGATTTCACAGAGTAGCGGATGCTGGCTTTCCCTGGCGTACTGGTTGACCTGCATGGCCTTTGTCTCGGCGATGTCGCGGGTAAACACTCCACATACTGCCCGTCCTTCTGTGTGAACGGCCAGCATTACCTTGGTCGCCAACTCGCGGTTCAGGTTAAAAAACACCTCGAGCACTTCGACGACGAAATCCATCGGTGTGTAGTCATCATTAAACAAAACCACCTTGTACATCGGCGGCGCCTGTAGGGCAGGCTTGGCCTCCTGAACAGCAACGCCTGCAGAACCGTCGTCATCGTGTTCCTGATCCGGACGATCCTGATTGAATGTTAGTCGAATCTGGCTGTTTGCATGCATGGAAAGAAAGGTTCGTCAGTGGTTCAAATACAGTGGTGGGGGCGACCTGTCAGAATTTCAACTCTGACCGATCGGTCGCCTTGACTATCGGCGAATCGGTGTTACAACCAATAGAGCCCACAGTGGGTAAAAAAGGTCCGCGCAGTCAACCTTATTTATTCGGGTTAGGACGGATAAACTGGATGATACTCCAGTGATGGAGTCTGGTGCAGAGGGATATGGGCATGGCTAGCGGTAAGGTCAAATGGTTCAACAATGCCAAGGGTTACGGCTTCATCAACGAAGACGACAAGGAAGAAGACCTTTTTGCGCATTACACAGCGATCAAAATGGAAGGCTACAAAACACTAAAAGCTGGCCAGCCGGTCTCCTTTGAGATTGTTCAAGGACCCAAGGGCATGCACGCGGTGAATATCAGTGCGCCAGTCACCATCGATACAACTAAAGAAGGCCTCGCTCAAAAATCAAAAGAGCAACTGGCCTAATCAGCCACTGAGCAAGCGCACAAAAAAACCGGCCGCCTCAATCAACTCGAGACGGCCGGTTTTTTCTTGCCCATCTTTTACATATGCGAAATCAGTGCATCACCAAAGCCCGAAGACGACACCAACTTCGCGCCCTCCATCAAACGCTCGAAGTCATAGGTCACGGTCTTGGCCGAAATGGCGCCATTGGTGCCTTTGATGATCAGATCGGCCGCCTCAGTCCACCCCATATGCCGCAGCATCATTTCTGCCGAAAGAATCAGTGACCCTGGGTTTACCTGGTCCTTGCCCGCGTACTTCGGTGCAGTACCATGGGTAGCTTCGAACATAGCCACGGTGTCAGACAAATTGGCCCCAGGCGCAATACCGATACCACCGACTTCCGCCGCCAGGGCATCGGAAAGATAGTCACCGTTCAGGTTAAGGGTCGCGATCACATCATATTCAGCCGGACGCAGGAGAATTTGCTGGAGCATGGCGTCAGCAATGGCGTCCTTGACCACCACATTCTTGCCAGTCTTCGGGTTCTTGAACTGCATCCACGGGCCACCGTCGAGCAGCGTCGCACCAAACTCTTTCTCGGCAATACCGTAGGCCCACTCTTTAAAGGCGCCCTCGGTAAACTTCATGATGTTGCCTTTGTGCACGATAGTCAGCGAATCGCGGTCGTTATCCACTACATATTGCAGGGCTTTACGCACCAGACGCTCGGTGCCCTCTTTGGAAACCGGCTTCACGCCAATCCCGCAGTTCTGATCGAAGCGGATCTTGGTAACACCCATCTCTTCTTTCAGGAATTTGATCACCTTGATCGCTTCCGGCGAACCGGCTTTCCACTCGATCCCGGCGTAAATATCTTCAGAGTTCTCACGGAAGATGGTCATGTCCACATCGCCAGGCTTCTTGACCGGGCTGGGCACGCCTTCAAACCAGCGCACCGGACGCAGGCATACATAAAGGTCGAGCTGTTGACGCAGCGCCACGTTCAACGATCGGATACCGCCACCGACAGGCGTGGTCAGCGGGCCCTTGATGGACACCACGTAATCCTTGACCGCATCCAGGGTTTCCTGGGGCAGCCAGGTGTCCTGGTCGTAGACTTGAGTAGCCTTCTCGCCGGCATAAACCTCCATCCACGAGATTTTGCGCTTGCCGCCGTAGGCCTTTTCAACAGCTGCATCGACCACCTTGATCATCACCGGGCTGATGTCGACACCAATACCGTCGCCTTCTATATAAGGGATGATCGGTTTGTCAGGAACATTGAGAGAATGGTCTGCATTGACGGTGATTTTGTCGCCGACTGCCGGAACCTGAATCTTCTTGTATCCCATGCTGAACTCCATCTATGGATTGAACATCTGGCTGCGTTCGAGCCTACTCCAGATAAATGGCGACTGAAACCTCACGCCATGCTCATTTGCATCGAAAACAGCATATTTAGTCGCCTACAAGCCTGAAAGCAAAGGCAAATTCGCCAATCTTGAGCACATCGTGCGCCTTTGGGCGCAACCCGGCACCTGCGACCTTTAGACCAATGGACGACACACCTTTTGTATGAAGGCTCGGCGTAAGCATAGTGACCTATGTATAATGCCGCCGCTGACCCAAGAGTCACGACGGCGGACCGCTCTAGAACAAAGCCCTCCGCCAGAAAGCAGGACTATTACAATAGTCCACCCGCTTGACGCTCGACTGATGCAACCCAACATCACCGCGAAGAAACCTCGACATTTCGCTCATGGATGACTTTGAACGAACGCGCTCCACCCGGCGCATCTCGAGTTTCTGCGCACGCTTTCAGCAAAGAAGAGAGTTAATCCGAATATGCCCACCCGCTCGAAGATCATCTACACCTTCACTGACGAAGCCCCAGCCCTCGCCACCTATTCACTGCTGCCTATCGTAGAGGCCTTCACCGCTTCAGCTGATATTGCTGTGGAAACCCGCGACATCTCCCTTGCCGGGCGCATCCTCTCAAGCTTCCCCGAGCAATTGGGCGCCAAAGCCGTACCGGACCACCTCGCCGAACTGGGCGCCCTGGCCGTTACGCCTGAAGCCAACATCATCAAGCTGCCTAACATCAGCGCCTCGACACCTCAGCTGCAAGCTGCGATCAAGGAACTGCAGGCCCTGGGCTACGCCCTGCCGGACTACCCGGAAACCGTAACCACCGACGCGGAAAAAGAAACCCGTGCACGTTACGACAAGGTCAAGGGCAGCGCCGTGAACCCGGTACTGCGCGAAGGCAACTCCGACCGCCGCGCACCGCTGTCGGTCAAGAACTACGCACGCAAGCACCCGCACAAAATGGGCGCCTGGGCTGCTGACTCCAAGTCGCACATCGCTCACATGAGCAACGGCGACTTCTACGGCAGCGAAAAAGCCGTACAGATCGAAGCAGCCGACGCTGTGAAGATCGAACTGATCGCTCAAGACGGCACCGCGACCGTCCTGAAAGAAAAGACCTCGGTACAAGCTGGCGAAATCATCGATACCGCCGTGCTGAGCAAGAAAGCCCTGCGCGCGTTCATCGCCGCTGAAATCGAAGACGCCAAGAAACAAGGCGTGCTGCTGTCGGTTCACCTGAAAGCCACCATGATGAAGGTCTCCGACCCGATCATGTTCGGCCAGATCGTCGCCGAGTTCTATAAAGACGCCCTGACCAAGCACGCCGACGTGCTGGCACAGATCGGCTTCAACCTGAACAACGGCATCGGCGACCTGTACGCTCGCATCAAGGCTTTGCCTGCCGAGCAACAAGCGCAGATCGAAGCTGACATTAAAGCGGTCTACGCCGCTCGCCCATCGCTTGCGATGGTCAACTCCGACAAAGGCATCACCAACCTGCACGTGCCGAGCGACGTGATCGTCGACGCCTCGATGCCGGCCATGATTCGTGACTCCGGCAAAATGTGGGGCACCGACGGCCAACTGCACGACACCAAGGCCGTGATCCCGGATCGCTGCTACGCCACCATCTACCAAGCGGTCATCGAAGACTGCAAGGCCAATGGCGCTTTCGACCCAACCACCATGGGCAGCGTGCCAAACGTTGGCCTGATGGCGAAGAAAGCCGAAGAGTACGGCTCCCACGACAAGACCTTCCAGATCAAGGCTGACGGCGTAGTTCGCGTCACCGACAGCAAGGGCACCGTGCTGATGGAACAGGCTGTTGAAGCCGGCGACATCTTCCGCATGTGCCAGACCAAAGACGCGCCGATCCAGGACTGGGTCAAACTGGCCGTCAACCGTGCCCGCGCCAGCAACACCCCGGCCATTTTCTGGCTGGACCCTAAGCGTGCGCACGACGGCGTCGTGGTCGAGAAAGTTCAGGCTTACCTGAAAGACCACAACACCGAAGGCCTGGACATTCGCATCATGTCGCCTGTCGACGCGATGAAGTTCACCCTGGAGCGCACCCGCAAGGGCCTGGACACCATCTCGGTGACCGGTAACGTGCTGCGTGACTACCTGACCGACCTGTTCCCGATCATGGAACTGGGCACCAGCGCCAAGATGCTGTCGATCGTGCCGCTGATGAACGGTGGCGGCCTGTTCGAAACCGGCGCCGGCGGTTCGGCTCCGAAGCACGTGCAGCAACTGGTGGAAGAGAACTTCCTGCGCTGGGATTCCCTGGGCGAGTTCCTGGCCCTGGCCGCGTCCCTTGAGCATTTGGGTGTGAACTACAACAACCCGAAAGCCTTGGTACTGTCCAAGACCCTGGACCAAGCCACCGGCCAGTTCCTCGACAACAACAAGTCGCCATCGCGCAAAGTCGGCAACATCGACAACCGCGGCAGCCACTTCTACCTGGCGCTGTACTGGGCTCAAGCCCTGGCCGCCCAGACTGAAGACACTGCCCTGCAGGCGAGCTTCAGCAAACTGGCCGAGACCTTGACCGCGAACGAAGCAACCATCGTTGCCGAGCTCAACGCAGTACAAGGCAAGCCAGTGGACATCGGCGGTTACTACTCGCCGAACCCTGAGCTGACCAGCAAGGCCATGCGCCCAAGCAACACCCTCAACGCGGCGATTGCTGCGCTGGTGTAAGGTTGTAAGGATGCAAAGAAGCCCCGGCCCCGTGCCGGGGTTTCTGTTTGTACCACCCCATCACCTGTAGAAGCTGGCTTGCCGGCTCCTACAATGACCGTGTCGATCCGAGGTATTGAATGACCTGGCAACCCCATATCACCGTCGCCACCATCATCGAAGACAACGGCCGCTTCCTGATGGTCGAAGAACTCAAAGGCGGCCGTGCCGTTCTGAACCAGCCCGCCGGCCATCTGGATCCGAACGAAACCCTGACCGAAGCCGCTGTACGCGAAACCCTCGAAGAAACCGGCTGGGACGTCGAAGCCACCGGCATCGTCGGCATCTACCTGTACACCGCACCCAGCAATGGCGTGACCTACCAACGGGTCTGCTTTATCGCCAAGGCACTGAAACACCACCCGGACTATCAACTCGATGAAGGCATCGTGCGCGCCCGCTGGCTGACTCGCGACGAGCTAATGAGCCTTCGCAACGATTGGCGCAGCGAGCTGATCATCCGCTGTATCGATGATTATCTGGCCGGCATTCGCCACAGTCTCGAATTGATCCGCCCTTCTCTTTAGCCTTGAAGGCTTGAGCCTGATAGAATCGCGTCCTTTTTCAAGACACCCGTTGAAACCCTATGCGTGATCCAGCCCCTTCTGACACACAAAAGAAGCGCGTCATCGTCGGCATGTCCGGCGGCGTGGATTCTTCCGTTTCCGCCGTTCTGCTCATGGAGCAGGGTTATGAGGTGGAAGGCCTGTTCATGAAGAACTGGGAAGAAGACGACGGAACGGAATATTGCACCGCCATGGACGACCTGGCGGACGCCCAGGCCGTGTGTGACAAAATCGGCATCAAGTTGCACACCGCCAACTTCGCCGCCGAGTACTGGGACAACGTGTTCGAGCACTTCCTGGCTGAATACAAGGCCGGTCGCACGCCTAACCCAGACATCCTGTGTAACCGCGAAATCAAGTTCAAGGCGTTCCTCGACTACGCCATGATCCTCGGCGCCGACCTGATTGCCACTGGCCACTACGTGCGCCGTCGCGACATCGATGGTCGCACCGAACTGCTCAAAGGTCTGGATCCGAACAAGGACCAGAGCTACTTCCTGCACGCCGTCGGCGGTGAACAGATCGCCAAAACCCTGTTCCCGGTGGGCGAGCTGGAAAAACCCGAAGTGCGCAAGATCGCCGAGAAACACGGCCTGGCCACGGCCAAGAAGAAGGATTCCACCGGGATCTGCTTTATCGGCGAGCGCCGTTTCAGCGACTTCCTCAAGCAATACCTGCCGGCACAACCGGGCGAGATCAAGACCACCGAAGGCGAAGTCATCGGCCGCCACCATGGCCTGATGTACCACACCATCGGCCAGCGCCAGGGCCTGGGCATTGGCGGTTTGAAAGACGCCGGTGAAGAACCGTGGTACGTGCTGGTCAAGGACCTGGAAAACAACGAGCTGATCGTCGGCCAGGGCAACGAGCACCCGCTGCTGTTCTCCGGCGCCTTGCTGGCTTCGGAAATCTATTGGGTCAATCCGATCGACCTGAGCACCCCACGCCGCTTGACGGCCAAGGTGCGCTACCGCCAGAGCGACCAGCCGTGCACGCTGGAAAAGACCGCTACCGGCTATCGCGCCACCTTTGATGACCCGCAACGCGCAGTCACCCCCGGCCAGTCCGTGGTGTTCTACGACGGCGAAATCTGCCTGGGCGGCGGCGTGATTGAAGTCGCGCAGGCCTGGAGCCACACGGCATGAGCCCGACCCAGGAGCAATTGACCGCACTCGGCGGGGTTTTCCTCGCCGCCGTCCTGGTGGACAAGATCGCCAAGACCGGCCAGGTCACCGAGGCGGGCCTGACCTGCATGCTTGGCAGCCTGCTGATCCGCGACCCCAAGGACACCCTCGAAGTCTACGGCGGCGACGATATCGCGCTGCGTGAAGGCTACCGTGCGCTGATCGGCGCCCTGGAACGCGACCCCAGTACCTTGCAGCGCGAGCCGTTGCGCTACGCCCTGTCGATGCTCGGTCTGGAGCGCCAACTGGCCAAGCGCGAAGACATGCTGGAAGTCATCGGCAAGCGCCTGCCACAGATTCAGTCCCAGGTGGAACACTTCGGCCCCGCCCACGAAAACGTGATCGCGGCCTGTGGTGCGTTGTACCAGGACACCCTGAGCACCTTGCGCCAGCGGATCCAGGTCCACGGCGACATGCGCAACCTGCAACAACCGAACAACGCCTCGAAAATCCGCGCCCTGCTCCTGGCCGGTATTCGTTCGGCGCGGTTGTGGCGACAGTTGGGCGGTCATCGCTGGCAACTGGTGATCAGCCGACGCAAATTGCTCAAAGAGCTTTACCCGTTGATGCGCAACGAATAAGTCGCAGCAACCGCAATTTTTCAAGCGTTACGCGTAATACGCCGGTCAGTTGGCGACGGACCGGCGGATTTTTTCATGTATGATACGCGCCCCATTTCGTTGCCCGACTGTCCGAGAACACCCCATGCAGCTCTCTTCGCTCACTGCGGTTTCCCCTGTTGACGGCCGCTACGCCGGCAAAACCCAGGCCCTGCGCCCTATTTTCAGCGAATACGGCTTGATCCGTGCTCGTGTTCTGGTTGAAGTGCGCTGGCTCCAGCGCCTGGCCGCTCACCCCGCCATCAGCGAAGTGCCGGCGTTCTCCGCGCAAGCCAACGCTGTATTGAACACCCTGGCGGAAAACTTCTCTCTGGAGCACGCCGAGCGTGTCAAAGAGATCGAGCGCACCACCAACCACGACGTAAAAGCCATCGAATACCTGCTCAAAGAGCAAGCCGCCAAGCTGCCGGAACTGGCCCAGGTCAGCGAGTTCATCCACTTTGCCTGCACCAGCGAGGACATCAACAACCTGTCCCACGCCCTGATGCTGCGCGAAGGCCGTGATGACGTGATGCTGCCACTGATGCGCCAGACCGCCAACGCCATCCGCGAACTGGCCATCCGCTTCGCCGACGTGCCGATGCTGTCGCGCACCCACGGCCAGCCGGCGTCGCCGACCACCCTGGGTAAAGAACTGGCCAACGTGGTGTACCGCCTGGAGCGCCAGATCGCTCAAGTCGCCGCCGTACCGCTGCTGGGCAAGATCAACGGCGCCGTGGGCAACTACAACGCCCACCTCTCCGCCTACCCTGAGATCGACTGGGAAGAAAACGCCCGCGCCTTCATCGAAGACGAGCTGGGCCTGGGCTTCAACCCATACACCACGCAGATCGAACCGCACGACTACATCGCCGAGCTGTTCGACGCCATTGCGCGCTTCAACACCATCCTGATCGACTTCGATCGCGATATCTGGGGCTACATCTCCCTGGGCTACTTCAAGCAGCGCACCATTGCCGGTGAAATCGGTTCGTCGACCATGCCGCACAAGGTCAACCCGATCGACTTCGAAAACTCCGAAGGCAACCTCGGCATCGCCAACGCCCTGTTCCAGCACCTGGCCAGCAAGTTGCCGATCTCCCGCTGGCAGCGCGACCTGACCGACTCCACCGTGCTGCGCAACCTCGGCGTGGGCTTCGCTCACAGCGTGATCGCGTACGAAGCCAGCCTCAAAGGCATCAGCAAGCTTGAGCTTAACGAGCAGAAGATCGCCGCTGACCTGGATGCTTGCTGGGAAGTGTTGGCCGAGCCGATCCAGACCGTGATGCGCCGCTACAACATCGAAAACCCTTACGAGAAGCTGAAAGAATTGACGCGCGGCAAAGGCATCACCTCTGACGCACTGCAGACTTTCATCGACGGCCTGGATATGCCAGCCGCGGCCAAGGCCGAGCTGAAACTGCTCACCCCGGCCAACTACATCGGCAACGCTGTAGAGCAAGCCAAGCGCATCTGATCATCGCAAGACCCTTTGAGACGCCCGGCCGCGCCGGGCGTTTTTATTCCAGTCTTAAAAGTGCTTTCTTTCAATAGGTTACACATGAATCCTGACATCCCTCTTCAACTTCTGGGCGGCATCACGGCACGGGAATTCCTGCGCGACTACTGGCAGAAAAAACCGCTGCTGATCCGCCAGGCCATCCCTGATTTCGAAAGCCCGATCGACGCCGACGAACTGGCAGGCTTAGCCCTGGAAGAAGAAGTCGAATCGCGCTTGGTGATCGAGCACGGCGAGCGCCCTTGGGAACTGCGCCGCGGCCCATTCGCCGAAGACGCATTCAGCACCCTGCCCGAGCGCGAGTGGACCCTGTTGGTGCAGGCCGTCGACCAGTTCGTACCGGAAGTTGCCGAGTTGCTGGAGCAGTTCCGCTTCCTGCCAAGCTGGCGCATCGACGACGTGATGATCAGCTTTGCTGCACCAGGCGGTAGCGTAGGCCCACACTTCGACAACTATGATGTGTTCCTGCTGCAAGCCCAGGGCAAGCGCAACTGGAAAATCGGCCAGATGTGCAACTCCGAAAGCCCGTTGCTGCAACACGCAGACTTGCGCATCCTCGCCGAATTCGAAGAAAGCGCCGAATGGGTGCTGGAACCGGGCGATATGCTCTACCTGCCGCCACGCCTGGCGCATTTCGGCATTGCCGAAGATGACTGCATGACCTACTCGGTGGGCTTCCGCGCACCAAGCGCCGCCGAAGTATTGACTCACTTCACCGACTTCCTGAGCCAGTACCTGACGGACGAAGAGCGTTACACCGACGCCGACGCCCAGCCGGTCAGCGACCCGCACCAGATTCAAGGTGACGCGCTCGACCGTCTGAAAGGCCTGCTGGCCGAGCACATGAGCGACGAGCGCATGCTGCTGACCTGGTTCGGCCAGTTCATGACCGAGCCGCGCTACCCGGAACTGGTGGCAGGCGAAGAACTGGACGAGAAAGACTTCGTCAACAGCCTGCAAGACGGCGCGATTCTGGTCCGCAACCCGAGCGCACGCATGGCCTGGTCGGAAGTCGACGATGACGTGCTGCTGTTCGCCAGCGGCCAGAGCCGTTATCTGCCGGGCAAGCTGCGTGAACTGCTGAAACTGATTTGCGCCGCCGACGCCCTGCACGCCGAAAACCTCGGCCCGTGGCTCGCGGATGAAGATGGCCGCGATCTGCTGTGCGAACTGGTCAAGCAAGGAAGCCTGGGATTTGCCGATGAATAAAATTCACGTAAGTGTCGCGGACTGGCAAAAGGATATCGCTGAGATTCGGCGCATTCGTGAAGCGGTATTTATCGCTGAGCAATCGGTTCCCCCCGAGCTGGAATGGGATGCTGACGACGCAGGTGCCGTGCACTTCCTGGCGTTCGAAGGCGACTTTCCAATCGGCACCGCTCGGCTGCTGCCCAGTGGCGAAATTGGGCGCGTATCAGTGCTCAAAGACTGGCGCGGACTGAAGGTCGGCGACAAGCTGATGGAAGCCGTGATTGGCATGGCCGAAAAGCGCGGCCAGACCAAACAGTTTCTCAGCGCACAGGTGTATGCGGCGCCGTTCTATGAGCGACTGGGCTTCAAGATCGTCAGTGATGAGTTTCTTGAGGTCGGGATTCCGCACGTGGATATGGTGCGCGAAGGCTGACAACCTGTGATGAGTGGGCCCGCTCGCCACAACAAGGCCGCCTCACGCTGCTGGCTTGATCCTTACTAAACTTGCGACCTGCCAGGCCGACAAACTGGCACTATCAAGACTTTGACTCGCAGAGATAACGGACATGTCCCTACGCACCCTGCTCACCGCCCTCCTCCTGGCTGCCAGCGCTTCAGCAATGGCCGACACCGAAGTCGTCAACCTGAGCAACCGCACCAGCGCTGACTTGCTGCCAGTCGCACAGAATTTTATCGGCAAGGACGGCACCGTCAGCGCTTACGGCAATCAACTCATCGTGAATGCCGACCCCGGCAAGATCCAGGACCTGCGCGCCCTACTCTCGCAACTGGACACACCCGCCAAGCGCCTGCTGATCACCGTCGACACTAACGAAAACAATCAGCAGAACACCGGCGATAGCCAGACCCGCATCATCAGTTACGGCACCGCCAGCCGTGACGGCGGCATCCAGCAGATCCAGGCCAGCGAAGGCGTGCCCGCACTGATTCAAGTCGGCCAGAGCGTGCCGTTGACCACCACCCAACCCGACGCCTACGGCCGCCCGCAGAACCAGACCCAGTATCGCAACGTCACCCAAGGTTTCTACGTCACCGCCAGCGTCACCGGCGAGACCGTTCACCTAGCCATCAGCACCAATCGTGACCGCATGAGCCAGGAACGTCCCGATGTAGTGAATATTCAAAGTACCGACACAACCGTCAGCGGCCGTCTGGGTGAATGGATTTCCCTGGCGGGCATCAATCGCGAGACACAGGCCGACAAATCCTCTACAACCCGCAGCTACTCTACTCAGGGCCGCGATGACCTGACTTTACGGGTCAAGGTCGACACCCTGAACTGAAGCACCAAAAACTGACTGGCGGGTCGCATTAGACTAAAGATGTAGTGCCACAGAAAAAGCACTACAAAACATTTGACGATCCAAAAAAGCCTGTGCATGATGGCCTCGCTCCCGCTAATCAGAGGCCCTGGCAAGGGCCTTCGGATCGCCGCTCTAAGCCACCCACCTGAGCCGATTCGTGTCTGTACCGCCCACAAGGTGTGTTTGACGAGGTTGCGACTGGAACGAAGTTGTCCCGAGGGACGGAAGCTAACCAGGTAACCCGGCAATACACTGACTGACCGTACCAAGGCCCACGACGCCCGAAGACTGTTCGCAGTTCGCCCTTACCTGCTCAACTCTCCCTCTCGTCACTCGTTCATCCCGTCGCCTTCCCCGCCAAACCTGACTTGACCGCCTAAGCTTCTGGTCAGCGAGCAGCCATAACCACGCACTGAATACGTGGCTGGCAAATGGAATTTTCCACCTAGACCTATGCGACGAGGTTTTCCCCATGGCACTGACACGCGAACAGCAAATTGCAGCCCTTGAAAAAGACTGGGCTGAAAACCCACGCTGGAAAGGCGTGACCCGCGCTTATTCTGCTGCTGACGTCGTCCGCCTGCGTGGCTCGGTTCAACCTGAGCACACCTTTGCAAAACTCGGCGCCGAGAAGCTGTGGAACCTGGTCACCCAAGGTGCCAAGCCTTCCTTCCGCCCCGATAAAGATTTCGTCAACTGCATGGGCGCCCTGACCGGCGGCCAGGCAGTACAACAGGTAAAAGCCGGTATCCAGGCGATCTACCTGTCCGGCTGGCAAGTGGCGGCGGACAACAACTCCGCTGAATCCATGTACCCCGACCAATCGCTGTACCCGGTGGACTCCGTACCAACCGTGGTCAAGCGCATCAACAACTCGTTCCGTCGCGCCGACCAGATCCAGTGGAAAGCCGGCAAGAACCCAGGCGACGCAGGTTACATCGACTACTTCGCGCCGATCGTGGCTGACGCCGAAGCCGGTTTCGGCGGCGTGCTGAACGCCTACGAGCTGATGAAGAGCATGATCGAGGCAGGCGCTGCCGGCGTGCACTTCGAAGACCAGCTTGCTTCGGTGAAGAAATGTGGCCACATGGGCGGTAAGGTACTGGTGCCGACCCAGGAAGCCGTACAGAAACTGACCGCTGCCCGCCTGGCCGCTGACGTTGCCGGTACGCCGACCATCATCCTGGCGCGTACCGACGCGAACGCCGCTGACTTGCTGACGTCGGATTGCGACCCGTACGACAAGCCATTCGTTACTGGCGAGCGTACCCAAGAAGGTTTCTATAAAGTGCGCGCCGGTCTCGACCAGGCCATCGCTCGCGGCCTGGCCTACGCGCCATACGCCGACCTGATCTGGTGCGAAACCGCCAAGCCGGACCTGGACGAGGCTCGTCGCTTTGCTGAAGCGATCAAGAAGGAATACCCGGACCAGTTGCTGTCCTACAACTGCTCGCCTTCTTTCAACTGGAAGAAGAACCTGGACGACGCGACCATCGCCAAGTTCCAGCGCGAGCTGTCTGCCATGGGCTACAAGCACCAGTTCATTACCCTGGCCGGCATTCACAACATGTGGCACAGCATGTTCAACCTGGCGCACGACTACGCCCGCAACGACATGACTGCCTACGTGAAGCTGCAAGAACAAGAGTTCGCTGACGCCGCCAAGGGCTACACCTTTGTGGCTCACCAGCAGGAAGTGGGGACTGGCTACTTTGACGACATGACTACTGTGATCCAGGGTGGCTCCTCGTCCGTGACTGCACTGACCGGCTCGACCGAAGAAGAGCAGTTCCACTAAGCAGCACTGAGTACACGGCCACGGCGGCCCCACGGAAGACCTAACCGCCGTGCCGCTCAAAGATCACGCCCCGACCTGTTCGGGGCGTTTTTTTGCCTCGAAAAAAAATCCCCCTGGCACCCTGAAGATCAAAAATGTGGGAGCGGGCTTGCTCGCGAAATCGGCTTGTCAGTTTAAGGTGTGCTAGCTGACCTACCGCATTCGCGAGCAAGCCCGCTCCCACAAGGGGAATGCATTCAGCCTGGAGGTTTTGTGCAAAACATTGACCTAGAGCGGTGTTCACATCGATCAAATCGGTTAAAAGATCCACGCCAGCAACTAGCGGCAAATCAAGCAAGTAACGGCAACTTCCCTCGCCACACGAGAAACATTCGCTTAAATCCCACGCAAACAACATTCATTATCATTTGGAGCATGAAAACTTCGTTACCGATTAAACAAAACTCAATTGATAAAACGCCCGCTAATGCCCGCCCCACAAGGGTTACAGCCCCAAGAAGGTGCACTATGTGCTTATTCCATCGAATAATTTCGCTATAGGAATTTTACTTGCCCGGTGTTTAGCCATAAAATCACCGCGATTGATTGCAGTGCGACATATCGTCACTGCATCGTTACTTTTTCGAGCTCAGAGACCTTTGCTCTCTGTTAAGGATTTCCAGCATGACCGAAGCGACAGGACTCATAGCCCACAACTGGGGCTTTGCCATTTTCCTCCTCGGTGTTGTCGGCCTTTGCGCCTTCATGCTCGGTGTCTCCAGCCTCCTCGGGTCAAAAGCCTGGGGCCGCAGCAAAAACGAACCGTTCGAGTCCGGCATGCTGCCTACAGGTGGCGCCCGCTTACGGCTCTCAGCCAAATTCTATCTGGTCGCGATGCTCTTCGTGATCTTCGATATCGAAGCCCTTTTTCTCTTTGCCTGGTCTGTGTCCGTCCGCGAAAGCGGCTGGACCGGATTCGTCGAAGCCCTCGTTTTCATAGCAATTCTGTTGGCAGGCCTTGTCTACCTATTTCGAGTGGGCGCCCTTGATTGGGCTCCGGAAGCTCGTCGCAAGCGGCAAGCGAAGCTGAAACAATGAGGCTTTGGCGATGCAATACAATCTCACCAGGATCGACCCGGATGCTCCTAACGATCAGTACCCTATCGGCGAACGGGAAACCGTTTCCGATCCGTTAGAAGATCAAGTCCACAAAAACATCTACATGGGCAAGCTGGAAGACGTGCTGAGTGGCGCGGTCAACTGGGGGCGTAAAAACTCCCTGTGGCCGTACAACTTCGGCCTGTCCTGCTGCTACGTGGAAATGACCACCGCCTTCACGGCGCCCCATGACATCGCGCGCTTTGGCGCCGAAGTTATCCGGGCATCACCGCGCCAGGCGGATTTCATGGTTATCGCCGGAACCTGCTTTATCAAGATGGCGCCGATCATTCAGCGCCTCTACGAGCAAATGCTCGAGCCGAAGTGGGTTATCTCCATGGGTTCGTGCGCCAACTCCGGTGGCATGTACGACATCTACTCCGTCGTTCAAGGGGTGGACAAGTTCCTGCCCGTGGACGTCTACGTGCCTGGCTGCCCGCCTCGCCCTGAAGCATTTCTGCAAGGCTTGATGCTGTTGCAGGAATCGATCGGCAAGGAGCGTCGTCCGCTTTCCTGGGTCGTCGGCGATCAAGGCGTGTACCGCGCCGAGATGCCTTCGCAAAAGGAAGAGCGCCGCGAACAGCGAATCGCAGTCACCAACCTGCGCAGCCCTGACGAAGTCTGATCCAGCCCGCTTCTTCTATAGAACGAAAACCTGGCTTCATTCTTTACGTTGACCCAAAGCGATAAAAAAACCATGACTACAGGCAGTGCTCTGTACATCCCGCCTTATAAGGCAGACGACCAGGATGTGGTCGTCGAACTCAATAACCGTTTTGGCCCTGACGCCTTCACCGCCCAGGCCACACGCACCGGCATGCCGGTGCTGTGGGTGGCGCGCGCCAAGCTCGTCGAAGTCCTGACCTTCCTGCGTAACCTGCCCAAGCCGTACGTCATGCTGTATGACCTGCATGGCGTGGACGAGCGTCTGCGCACCAAGCGTCAAGGCCTGCCGAGCGGCGCCGACTTCACCGTGTTCTATCACCTGATGTCGCTGGAACGTAACAGCGACGTGATGATCAAGGTTGCCCTGTCCGAGAGCGACCTGAGCATTCCGACCGTGACCGGTATCTGGCCAAATGCCAACTGGTACGAGCGTGAAGTGTGGGACATGTTCGGCATCGACTTCCCGGGCCACCCACACCTGTCGCGCATCATGATGCCGCCGACCTGGGAAGGTCACCCGCTGCGCAAGGACTTCCCTGCCCGCGCCACCGAATTCGATCCGTTCAGCCTCAACTTGGCCAAGCAACAGCTTGAGGAAGAGGCCGCGCGCTTCCGCCCGGAAGACTGGGGCATGAAACGCTCCGGCACCAACGAGGACTACATGTTCCTCAACCTGGGCCCGAACCACCCTTCGGCTCACGGTGCCTTCCGTATCATCCTGCAACTGGACGGCGAAGAAATCGTCGACTGCGTGCCGGACGTCGGCTACCACCACCGTGGTGCCGAGAAGATGGCCGAGCGTCAGTCCTGGCACAGTTTCATCCCGTACACCGACCGTATCGACTACCTCGGCGGCGTGATGAACAACCTGCCGTACGTGCTCTCGGTCGAAAAGCTGGCCGGCATCAAGGTTCCGGACCGCGTCGACACCATCCGCATCATGATGGCCGAGTTCTTCCGGATCACCAGCCACTTGCTGTTCCTGGGTACCTATATCCAGGACGTCGGCGCCATGACTCCGGTGTTCTTCACCTTCACCGACCGTCAGCGCGCCTACAAGGTTATCGAGGCCATCACCGGTTTCCGCCTGCACCCGGCCTGGTACCGCATTGGCGGTGTGGCCCACGACCTGCCGAACGGCTGGGACCGCCTGGTCAAGGAGTTCATCGACTGGATGCCCAAGCGTCTGGACGAGTACCAGAAAGCTGCACTCGACAACAGCATCCTCAAAGGCCGGACCATCGGCGTCGCCGCGTACAACACCAAAGAAGCCCTGGAATGGGGCGTCACCGGTGCTGGCCTGCGTTCGACCGGTTGCGACTTCGACCTGCGTAAAGCGCGCCCGTACTCCGGCTACGAGAACTTCGAATTCGAAGTGCCGCTGGCGGCCAACGGCGATGCCTACGACCGTTGCATCGTGCGCGTCGAAGAAATGCGCCAAAGCCTGAAGATCATCGAGCAGTGCATGCGCAACATGCCGGCCGGTCCGTACAAGGCGGATCACCCGCTGACCACGCCGCCGCCGAAAGAGCGCACGCTGCAACACATCGAAACCCTGATCACGCACTTCCTGCAAGTTTCGTGGGGCCCGGTGATGCCGGCCAACGAATCCTTCCAGATGATTGAAGCGACCAAGGGTATCAACAGTTATTACCTGACGAGCGATGGCGGCACCATGAGCTACCGCACCCGGATTCGTACGCCAAGCTTCCCGCACCTGCAGCAGATCCCTTCGGTGATCAAAGGTGAAATGGTCGCGGACTTGATTGCGTACCTGGGTAGTATCGATTTCGTTATGGCCGACGTGGACCGCTAAGCATGAATAGCACGCTTATCCAGACAGACCGTTTCACCTTGAGTGAAACCGAGCGCTCGGCCATCGAGCACGAGCTGCATCACTACGAAGACCCGCGCGCGGCGTCGATCGAAGCCTTGAAGATCGTCCAGAAGGAACGTGGCTGGGTGCCGGACGGCGCCCTCTACGCCATCGGCGAACTGCTCGGCATCCCTGCCAGCGACGTTGAAGGCGTGGCCACGTTCTACAGCCAGATCTTCCGCCAACCGGTCGGCCGCCACATCATTCGCGTATGCGACAGCATGGTCTGCTACATCGGCGGCCACGAATCGGTGGTTGACGCGATCCAGACCAAACTGGGCATCGGCCTCGGCCAAACCACTGCGGACGGCCGCTTCACGCTGCTGCCAGTGTGCTGCCTGGGCAACTGCGACAAGGCGCCGGCGTTGATGATCGACGACGACACATTCGGTGACGTGCAGCCTGCTGGCGTGACCCAATTGCTCGAGGGCTACCCATGACCCTGACTTCTTTCGGCCCGGCCAACCTGATCAAGCGTTCGGCCGAGACTCACCCGCTGACCTGGCGTCTGCGTGACGACGGCGAGGCCGTATGGCTCGACGAGTACCAGGCCAAGAACGGTTACGCCGCTGCGCGCAAAGCCTTCGCCGACATGGCCCAGGACGACATCGTCCAGACCGTGAAAGACGCAGGCCTTAAAGGCCGCGGCGGTGCAGGTTTTCCCACGGGCGTGAAGTGGGGCCTGATGCCCAAAGACGAATCCATCAACATCCGCTACCTGCTATGCAACGCGGATGAAATGGAGCCGAACACCTGGAAAGACCGCATGCTGATGGAGCAACTGCCCCATCTGCTGATCGAAGGCATGCTGATCAGCGCCCGCGCGCTGAAAACCTACCGTGGCTACATCTTCCTGCGTGGCGAATACACCACCGCCGCCAAGCACCTCAACCGTGCAGTGGAAGAAGCCAAGGCGGCAGGGCTGCTGGGCAAAAACATCCTCGGTTCGGGCTTTGACTTCGAACTGTTCGTGCACACCGGCGCCGGGCGTTACATCTGCGGTGAAGAAACCGCACTGATCAACTCCCTCGAAGGTCGCCGCGCCAACCCGCGTTCCAAGCCGCCCTTCCCTGCCGCCGTTGGCGTGTGGGGCAAGCCGACCTGCGTGAACAACGTTGAAACCCTGTGCAACGTGCCGGCGATCATCGCCGACGGCGTGGACTGGTATAAGTCGTTGGCCCGCGAAGGCAGCGAAGACATGGGCACCAAGCTCATGGGCTTCTCCGGCAAGGTCAAGAACCCTGGCCTGTGGGAACTGCCATTCGGCGTGACCGCACGCGAGCTGTTTGAGGACTACGCCGGCGGCATGCGCGACGGCTACACCTTGAAAGCCTGGCAGCCAGGCGGCGCCGGTACCGGTTTCCTGTTGCCTGAGCACCTGGACGCACAAATGTATGCCGGCGGCATTGGCAAGGTGGGCACCCGTATGGGTACCGGCCTGGCGATGGCGGTCGACAACACCGTGAACATGGTCTCGTTGCTGCGCAATATGGAACAGTTCTTCGCTCGCGAATCCTGTGGTTTCTGCACCCCTTGCCGTGATGGGTTGCCATGGAGCGTCAAGCTCTTGATGGCCATCGAGAAAGGCGAAGGTCAGCCCGGCGATATCGAGACCCTGCTGGGTCTGGTCGGTTTCCTCGGCCCAGGCAAAACCTTCTGTGCTCACGCACCGGGCGCCGTGGAGCCATTGGGCAGCGCAATCAAATACTTCCGTTCGGAGTTCGAAGCCGGCATCGCGCCCACCAGCGCCGCCGTCCCGCCTCTGGCAAGGCCGATCGTAGTCGGCGCGTAACGCTTTAAAAGGCGAAGGGTCCACACCCGTAGCTTTCTCATGGGCTGACGCCGTAAAGGCTGTGTAGATGCACATGAATAACAAGATTCCATTAGCCACGCCCGCTGACAACGGGCCAACGAAGAACTTTGAACCATGGCCACTATCCACGTAGACGGCAAAGCGCTCGAAGTCGATGGGGCAGACAACCTGTTACAGGCATGTCTCTCACTAGGCCTCGACATCCCGTATTTCTGCTGGCACCCCGCGCTTGGTAGCGTCGGTGCTTGCCGCCAGTGTGCGGTCAAGCAGTACACCGACGAGAACGACACCCGTGGTCGTATCGTCATGTCCTGCATGACCCCAGCCACCGACAACACCTGGATCTCCATCGAAGATGAAGAATCCAAGGCGTTCCGCGCCAGTGTCGTTGAATGGCTGATGACCAACCACCCCCACGACTGCCCAGTCTGTGAGGAAGGCGGTCACTGTCACCTGCAAGACATGACGGTGATGACCGGCCACAACGAGCGCCGTTATCGCTTCACCAAGCGTACCCACCAGAACCAGCAACTGGGCCCGTTCATTTCCCACGAGATGAACCGCTGCATCGCTTGCTACCGCTGCGTACGCTTCTATAAAGACTACGCCGGCGGCACCGACCTGGGCGTTTTCGGCGCCCACGACAACGTGTACTTCGGTCGCGTTGAAGACGGCGTGCTGGAAAGCGAGTTCTCCGGCAACCTCACCGAGGTCTGCCCGACCGGTGTGTTCACCGACAAGACTCACTCCGAGCGCTACAACCGTAAGTGGGACATGCAGTTCTCGCCGAGCATCTGCCATGGCTGCTCCAGCGGTTGCAACATTTCCCCGGGTGAGCGCTACGGCGAACTGCGTCGCATCGAAAACCGCTTCAACGGTTCGGTCAACCAGTACTTCCTGTGCGACCGCGGCCGTTTCGGCTATGGCTACGTCAACCGCGAAGACCGCCCTCGCCAGCCGCTGCTGGCCGGTGGTGCAAAACTGAGCCTGGACGATGCGCTGGATAAAGCCGCCGACCTGCTGCGCGGTCGCAACATCGTCGGTATCGGTTCGCCACGCGCCAGCCTCGAAAGCAACTACGCGTTGCGCGAACTGGTCGGCGCCGAGCACTTCTACTCCGGTATCGAAGCCGCTGAGCTGGAGCGCATCCGCCTGGTCCTGCAAGTGCTGAACGACAGCCCGCTGCCGGTTCCGAACATGCGCGACATCGAAGACCACGATGCTATCTTCGTCCTCGGTGAAGACCTGACCCAAACCGCTGCCCGCATCGCCCTGTCGCTGCGCCAGTCGGTCAAAGGCAAGGCCGAAGACATGGCCGACGCCATGCGCGTACAGCCTTGGCTCGACGCCGCGGTGAAAAACATCGGCCAGCACGCGCTGAACCCGCTGTTTATCGCAAGCCTGGCTGAAACCAAGCTCGACGACATCGCCGAAGAATGCGTCCACGCAGCCCCAGACGACCTGGCCCGCATCGGTTTCGCCGTGGCTCACGCCCTGGACGCCAGCGCACCTGCCGTCGAAGGCCTGGACAGCGAAGCCCTGGCACTGGCCCAGCGCATCGCCGACGCCCTGCTGGCTGCCAAGCGCCCATTGATCATTGCCGGCACCTCGTTGGGTTCCAAGGCGCTGATCGAAGCCGCTGCCAACATCGCCAAAGCCTTGAAACTGCGTGAGAAGAACGGTTCCATCAGCCTGGTCGTGCCGGAAGCCAACAGCCTTGGCCTGGCCATGCTCGGTGGCGAGTCCCTGGACGCTGCCCTGCAAGCCGTGATCGACGGCAATGCCGACGCCATCGTGGTACTGGAAAACGACCTGTACACCCGCACTGATTCGGCCAAGGTCGACGCAGCGCTGGACGCCGCCAAAGTGCTGATCGTTGCCGATCACCAGAAGACCGCCACCAGCGACCGTGCCGACCTGGTATTGCCAGCCGCCACCTTCGCCGAAGGCGACGGTACTCTGGTCAGCCAGGAAGGCCGCGCCCAACGCTTCTTCCAGGTGTTCGATCCGAAGTACATGGACGCCAGCATCCTGGTTCACGAAGGCTGGCGCTGGCTGCATGCCCTGCGCGCGACCCTGCTGAATCAACCGATCGACTGGACCCAACTCGACCACGTGACTGCTGCCGTCGCCACAAGCGCGCCGCAGCTTGCGCGGATTGTCGATGCAGCACCGTCCGCCGCGTTCCGCATCAAGGGCATGAAACTCGCCCGCGAGCCGCTGCGCTACTCCGGTCGTACCGCCATGCGGGCTGACATCAGCGTGCATGAGCCACGTACTCCGCAAGACAACGACACCGCGTTCGCCTTCTCCATGGAAGGTTACTCGGGTTCGGTCGAGCCACGTCAGCAGGTGCCATTTGCCTGGTCGCCGGGCTGGAACTCGCCGCAAGCCTGGAACAAGTTCCAGGACGAAGTCGGTGGTCATATCCGCGCTGGCGACCCGGGCACCCGCCTGATCGAAAGCACCGGTGATTCGCTGAACTGGTTCGCCGCCGTACCGCGTCCGTTCAACCCGGCCCAGGGTACCTGGCAGGTTGTGCCGTTCTTCCACCTGTTCGGCAGCGAAGAGACTTCTTCCAAAGCCGCACCGGTTCAAGAGCGCATTCCAGCCGCTTACGTGTCCGTGGCCAAGTCGGAAGCTGATCGCCTGGGCGTCAACGAAGGTGCCTTGCTGAGCCTGAACGTGGCCGGCCAGACCCTGCGTCTGCCGCTGCGCATCAACGATGAGTTGGGTGCAGGCCTGGTCGCACTGCCTAAGGGCATCGCCGGTATTCCAGCGGCGATCTTTGGCAAAACCGTTGACGGTCTGCAGGAGGCAGCGCAATGACCTGGTTCACCCCTGAAGTGATCGACGTGATCATCTCGGTCGTCAAGGCCATCGTGATCCTGTTGGCCGTGGTCGTTGCGGGCGCCCTGCTCAGCTTCGTCGAACGTCGCCTGTTGGGCTGGTGGCAGGACCGTTACGGTCCGAACCGCGTTGGCCCATTCGGTATGTTCCAGATCGCTGCCGACATGCTGAAAATGTTCTTCAAGGAAGACTGGACCCCACCGTTTGCCGACAAGGTGATCTTCACCCTGGCACCGGTCGTGGCCATGAGCGCCTTGCTGATTGCCTTTGCGGTCATCCCGATCACCCCGACCTGGGGCGTGGCGGACCTGAACATCGGCTTGCTGTTCTTCTTCGCCATGGCCGGTCTGTCGGTCTACGCGGTGCTGTTCGCCGGTTGGTCGAGTAACAACAAGTTCGCCCTGCTGGGCAGCTTGCGGGCTTCGGCCCAGACCGTGTCCTACGAAGTGTTCATGGGCCTCGCGCTGATGGGCATCGTGGTGCAGGTCGGCTCGTTCAACATGCGCGACATCGTCGAGTACCAGGCACAGAACCTGTGGTTCATCATTCCGCAGTTCTTCGGCTTCTGCACCTTCTTCATCGCTGGCGTCGCCGTGACTCACCGTCACCCGTTCGACCAGCCGGAAGCGGAACAGGAACTGGCCGACGGTTACCACATTGAATACGCCGGCATGAAATGGGGCATGTTCTTCGTTGGCGAATACATCGGCATCATCTTGATCTCGGCCCTGCTGGTCACGCTGTTCTTCGGCGGCTGGCACGGTCCGTTCGGCATCCTGCCGCAGTTGGCCTTCTTCTGGTTCTTCCTGAAGACCGCGTTCTTCATCATGTTGTTTATCCTGCTTCGCGCTTCCATTCCGCGTCCACGATACGACCAGGTGATGGATTTCAGCTGGCGCTTCTGCCTGCCACTGACCCTGATCAATTTGCTGGTGACTGCCGCCGTTGTGTTGTTGAACACGCCAGCAGCCGCGGTTCAGTGAGGATTTGACCCATGTTCAAATATATTGGCGACATCGTTAAGGGTACCGGTACCCAGTTGCGAAGCCTGGTGATGATTTTCGGCCATGGCTTTCGCAAACGCGACACCCTGCAATACCCGGAAGAAGCGGTGTACCTGCCGCCGCGCTATCGCGGCCGCATCGTGCTGACCCGCGACCCCGATGGCGAAGAGCGTTGCGTAGCCTGCAACCTGTGCGCCGTGGCGTGCCCGGTGGGTTGCATCTCCCTGCAGAAAGCTGAAACCGAAGACGGTCGCTGGTACCCGGACTTCTTCCGCATCAACTTCTCGCGCTGCATTTTCTGCGGCCTCTGCGAGGAAGCTTGCCCGACCACCGCAATCCAGCTGACACCGGATTTCGAGATGGCCGAGTTCAAACGTCAGGACCTGGTGTACGAGAAAGAAGATCTTTTGATCTCTGGTCCCGGTAAAAACCCTGATTACAACTTCTATCGTGTTGCAGGTATGGCCGTTGCCGGTAAGCCCAAAGGCGCCGCACAAAACGAAGCCGAGCCGATCAACGTGAAGAGCTTGCTGCCTTAAGGAAGAAAGATGGAATTCGCTTTCTATTTCGCGTCCGGTATTGCAGTGGTGTCCACGCTTCGCGTGATCACCAACACCAACCCCGTGCACGCCCTGCTCTACCTGATCATTTCGTTGATCGCCGTGGCCATGACCTTTTTCGCACTCGGCGCTCCGTTCGCCGGCGTGCTGGAAGTGATCGCCTACGCCGGCGCCATCATGGTGCTGTTCGTGTTTGTGGTGATGATGCTCAACCTGGGGCCGGCGTCGGTCGCCCAGGAACGCGTCTGGCTCAAACCCGGCATCTGGCTCGGCCCGGTTGTGCTGGCAGCCCTGCTGCTGGGTGAACTGCTGTATGTGCTGTTCGCTCACCAGAGCGGCCAGGCCATCGGCCACACCACCGTAGACGCCAAGGCCGTGGGCATCAGCCTGTTCGGTCCGTACCTGCTGGTGGTCGAACTGGCTTCGATGCTGCTGCTCGCTGCAGCCATCACCGCCTTCCACTTGGGCCGCAACGAAGCCAAGGAGCAATGACGATGCCTGCTATCCCTTTGGAGCATGGTCTGGCGGTCGCCGGCATCCTGTTCTGCCTTGGCCTGGTCGGCCTGATGGTCCGCCGCAACATTCTGTTCGTGTTGATGAGCCTGGAAATCATGATGAACGCTGCGGCACTGGCGTTCATTGTTGCGGGTGCACGTTGGGGCCAGCCGGATGGACAAGTCATGTTCATCCTGGTGATCAGCCTGGCAGCTGCCGAGGCCAGTATTGGCCTGGCGATCCTGCTGCAACTGTATCGTCGCTTCCACACGCTTGATATCGACGCTGCCAGTGAGATGCGCGGATGAACATGATCTTTCTGACTTTCGTATTTCCCCTGATCGGTTTCCTGCTGCTGTCGTTCTCCCGTGGACGCTGGTCGGAAAACTTGTCTGCCCTGGTGGGCGTGGGTTCCATTGGCCTGTCGGCCATCGTGGCCGCCTACGTCATCTGGCAATTCAACGTGGCACCTCCCGAAGGCGGCCACTACACCCTGGTGCTGTGGCAGTGGATGTCGGTGGACGGCTTCAAGCCCAACTTCGCCCTCTACGTCGACGGCCTGTCGATCACCATGCTCGGCGTGGTGGTGGGTGTCGGCTTCCTGATCCACCTGTTCGCGTCCTGGTACATGCGCGGTGAAGCCGGTTACTCGCGCTTCTTCGCCTACACCAACCTGTTTATCGCCAGCATGCTGTTCCTGGTACTCGGCGATAACCTGTTGTTCCTGTACTTCGGTTGGGAAGGCGTGGGCCTGTGCTCGTACCTGTTGATCGGTTTCTACTACAGCAACCGCAACAACGGTAACGCCGCCCTTAAAGCCTTCATCGTGACCCGGATCGGCGACGTGTTCATGGCCATCGGCCTGTTCATCCTGTTCCAACAAGTGGGCACGCTGAACATCCAGGAACTGCTGGTGCTGGCACCGCAGAAATTCCAGGTCGGTGACTTTTGGATCACGTTCGCTACCCTGATGCTGCTGGGCGGCGCTGTCGGTAAATCCGCACAACTGCCGCTGCAAACCTGGCTGGCGGATGCGATGGCCGGTCCTACCCCGGTGTCAGCACTGATCCACGCCGCAACCATGGTAACCGCCGGTGTCTACCTGATCGCCCGTACCCACGGCCTGTTCACCCTGGCGCCGGAAATCCTGCATCTTGTAGGACTGGTCGGTGGAGTGACACTCGTACTGGCCGGTTTTGCCGCGCTGGTGCAGACCGACATCAAGCGTATCCTCGCCTACTCGACCATGAGCCAGATCGGCTACATGTTCCTGGCCCTGGGCGTTGGCGCCTGGGACGCGGCGATCTTCCACCTGATGACCCACGCCTTCTTCAAGGCCCTGCTGTTCCTTGCTTCCGGTGCGGTGATCGTTGCCTGCCACCACGAGCAGAACATCTTCAAGATGGGCGGCCTGTGGAAGAAACTGCCGTTGGCCTACGCCAGCTTCATCGTCGGTGGTGCCGCCCTGGCAGCCCTGCCGCTGGTGACCGCAGGTTTCTATTCGAAAGACGAAATCCTCTGGGAAGCTTTTGCCAGCGGTAACCAGAACCTGCTTTACGCAGGCCTGGTGGGTGCGTTCATGACCTCGCTGTACACCTTCCGCCTGATCTTCATCACCTTCCACGGTGAAGCCAAGACCGAAGCGCACGCAGGCCATGGCATCTCGCACTGGCTGCCATTGTCGGTACTGATCATCCTGTCGACTTTCATCGGCGCCCTGATCACTCCGCCACTGGCCGGTGTACTGCCGGAAAGCGCTGGCCATGCCGGCGGTGCAGCCAAGCACAGCCTGGAACTCGTCTCGGGTGCTATCGCCATCGCCGGTATCCTGCTGGCAGCCTTGCTGTTCCTCGGCAAGCGTCGCTTCGTTACCGCTGTCGCCAACAGTGGCATTGGCCGCTTCCTGTCGGCCTGGTGGTTCGCCGCCTGGGGCTTCGACTGGATCTACGACAAACTGTTCGTCAAGCCTTACCTGGCCATCAGCCATGTACTGCGCAAAGACCCGCTCGACCAGACCATCGGTTTGATCCCGCGCACCGCCAAGGCCGGTCACACCGCCTTGAGCCGCAGCGAGACGGGCCAGTTGCGTTGGTACGCTGCTTCCATGGCTGCCGGTGCCGTTCTGGTGATCGGCGCCATCGTTGTGGTAGCAGTCTGATTATGAACATTGCCAACTTTGCGAACTTGCGAAAGGAAACGAGCCTGTCATGATTCTGCCCTGGCTAATCCTGATCCCCTTTATCGGCGGCCTGCTCTGCTGGATGGGTGAACGCTTCGGCGCCACCCTCCCCCGCTGGATTGCGTTGCTGACCATGTCCCTGGAACTCGCTCTCGGCCTCTGGCTGTGGGCCCATGGCGACTATTCATTCGCTCCGGCACCGGGTGCCGATCCAACCTTCGCGCTTGAATTCAAGCACGTGTGGATCCAGCGCTTCGGCATCAACGTGCACCTGGCCCTCGACGGCCTGTCGCTGTTGATGATCCTGCTGACCGGCCTGCTGGGTATCCTCTCGGTACTCTGCTCCTGGAAAGAAATTCAGCGTCACGTGGGCTTCTTCCACCTGAACCTGATGTGGATTTTGGGCGGCGTTGTCGGCGTGTTCCTCGCCCTCGACCTGTTCATGTTCTTCTTCTTCTGGGAAATGATGCTGGTGCCGATGTACTTCCTCATCGCGCTCTGGGGTCACAGTTCTTCGGACGGCAAGAAAACCCGGATCTACGCGGCGACCAAGTTCTTCATCTTCACCCAGGCTTCCGGCCTGATCATGTTGGTGGCGATCCTGGGTCTGGTACTGGTCAACTTCAACAACACCGGCGTGATTACGTTCAACTACGCCGACCTGTTGAAAACCAAGATGTCCCTGACCACCGAGTACATCCTGATGCTGGGCTTCTTCATCGCGTTCGCGGTGAAGCTGCCGGTGGTGCCGTTCCACTCCTGGCTGCCGGATGCGCACGCCCAGGCGCCGACCGCAGGTTCCGTGGACTTGGCGGGTATCCTGCTGAAGACTGCGGCCTACGGCCTGCTGCGTTTCGCCCTGCCGCTGTTCCCGAATGCCTCGGCCGAGTTCGCGCCGATCGCCATGACCCTGGGTCTGATCGGGATTTTCTACGGTGCGTTCCTGGCGTTCGCGCAGACCGACATCAAGCGTCTGATTGCCTTCTCGTCCGTTTCCCACATGGGCTTCGTACTGATCGGCATCTACTCCGGTAGCCAACTGGCGCTGCAAGGCGCTGTCATCCAGATGTTGGCCCACGGTGTTTCGGCCGCGGCTCTCTTTATCCTGAGTGGCCAGTTGTACGAGCGCCTGCACACCCGTGACATGCGTGAGATGGGCGGCGTGTGGTCACGCATCGCTTACTTGCCGGCGATCAGCCTGTTCTTCGCCGCCGCGTCCCTGGGCTTGCCGGGTACCGGTAACTTCATAGGCGAGTTCCTGATCCTGATGGGTTCGTTTGTGCACACGCCGTGGATCAGTGCCATTGCAACTTCCGGCCTGGTGTTTGGTTCGGTTTACTCGCTGATCATGATCCACCGCGCCTACTTCGGCCCGGCCAAGTCCGACACTGTCCTGCAAGGGATGGATGCTCGCGAACTGATCATGGTGCTCGGCCTTGCGGTACTGCTGATCTACATCGGCGTGTACCCGCAACCGTTCCTGGACACTTCTGCCGCGACGATGCATGGCGTGCAGCAGTGGTTCAGCACCGCCTTCACTCAACTCGCTTCGGCACGGTAAGAGCGCTATGGAATTCACGATCCAACACTTTATCGCGCTTGCGCCGCTGCTGATCACCAGCCTCACCGTTGTGGCGGTGATGCTGGCAATCGCCTGGCGCCGCAATCACTCGCAAACATTCCTGCTGTCCTGTGCAGGGTTGAACCTGGCCTTGCTGTCGATCATCCCGGCACTCAAGGTCGCGCCACTGGCGGTGACCCCGCTGATGATGGTCGATGACTTCGCGCTGCTGTATATCGCGTTGATCCTCGTCGCCACGCTGGCGTGCGTCACCCTCGCCCACGCCTACCTCGGCGAAGGCGGCACCGGTTACCCGGGTAACAAGGAAGAGCTGTACCTGCTGATCCTGCTGGCTGCGGCCGGTGGCATCGTGCTGGTCAGCGCGCAGCACCTGGCCGGCCTGTTCATCGGCCTGGAACTGCTGTCGATCCCGACCTACGGCCTGGTGGCCTACGCCTTCTTCAACAAGCGCTCCCTGGAAGCCGGCATCAAGTACATGGTGCTGTCGGCCGCCGGCTCCGCGTTCCTGTTGTTCGGTATGGCCCTGCTCTACGCAGAAGCCGGCAGCCTGAGCTTCACCGGTATCGGCCACGCCCTGGCGACCACCAGCATGCCTGCGCCGATCGCCCAACTGGGCCTGGCCATGATGCTGATCGGCCTGGCGTTCAAGCTCTCCCTGGTGCCGTTCCACCTGTGGACCCCGGACGTGTACGAAGGCGCCCCGGCGCCGGTCGCCGCGTTCCTGGCCACCGCCTCGAAGGTTGCTGTGTTTGCGGTGATGGTGCGTCTGTTCCAGATCTCGCCTGCGGCCAACACTGGCGTGCTGAGCAACGTGCTGACCGTGATCGCCATTGCGTCGATCCTGTTCGGTAACCTGCTGGCACTGACCCAGAACAACCTCAAGCGTCTGCTGGGTTACTCCTCCATCGCCCACTTCGGCTACCTGCTGATCGCCCTGGTGGCGAGCAAAGGCCTGGCCGTGGAAGCCATGGGCGTGTACCTGGTCACCTACGTGATCACCAGCCTTGGTGCATTCGGCGTGATCACGCTGATGTCCTCGCCGTTCAAAGGCCGTGACGCCGACGCCCTGTACGAATACCGCGGCCTGTTCTGGCGCCGTCCGTACCTGACCGCCGTACTGACCGTGATGATGCTGTCCCTGGCCGGTATCCCGCTGACTGCCGGCTTCATCGGCAAGTTCTACATCGTGGCGACCGGTGTTGAAGCCCACGAGTGGTGGTTGGTTGCATCGCTCGTGCTGGGTAGCGCCATCGGCGTGTTCTACTACCTGCGTGTGATGGTCACCCTGTACCTGATCGAGCCAAACCTGCGCCGTGTGGACGCCGAGCTGCACTGGGAACAGAAAGCCGGCGGCGTGATGCTGCTGGCAATCGCCCTGCTCGCCTTCTTCCTGGGCGTGTACCCACAACCGTTGCTCACCCTGGTGCAGCACGCGGTGTTGGGCGTTTGATCGCTTAGCGGGATGCAAGTAAAAAAACGGCGCCTTTGGGCGCCGTTTTGCATTTAAGGGACTCTAAAAATTTCACGCATGTGGCGAGCGGGCTTGCCCCCCTCGCTACAGAATCCTGTCAAAACCCAACGTTCAGGCAGCGACCTTGACTCGTCTGGATGCACGCTTTCCAGAGCTCAAGCCCCACGCAACCCCTCAAACGTTTCGCGCAGCTGCGTACGCGAGGGCGCGCGGATACCAAAGGTATTGCTGAGCAAATCCAGCCATTCATCGGCACTCTCAATCGTGCGTTTTTCGCTGGGCCGGTCCAAGTAGTGAACCGCGTAGTTGACGTTGTTCAAGGTATGGCGCTTACCCGGCGCCAACAGTGCTGCTTTCAACTGGCCCACAAAGGGGGAAGACGGATGCGTAGACACGTACCAGTTGCCGATTTCATAGTCGATGCCTGCCTGCACTTGCAGGTCGAACACATACAAGCCCCGCCACTCCTCGGCGACCTGTGCCCACAGCGTGTAGTTGCCGTCATTAAACGTCAGGCGATACGGTTCGTGGGCGGTGGCCTGGACCGTATCAGTGTCCAGTTGCAGCGGGCTGCTCGGTACCATGCCGCCAAAGCCGACGTCGGTGATGTAACGCACGCCGTCCAGCGTCACCACGCTCAAGCGATGAGTACGCCCCGTGCGCGCGTCCGGCGGCCCGCCCATCACCACCCAACCGGTGAGGCCGCGTGCCTCAAAACCCAACTCCTGCAACAAGGCCAGGAACATCTGGTTCAACTCGTAGCAATACCCACCGCGCCCGTCGAACAGCACTTTTTGCTCAACACTGGGCAAATCAATCGGTACCGGCAAGTGCAGCAAGGTCGACAGGCTCTCAAAAGCGAACGTGCACACATGGCGCAACTGCAGGTCCTGCAAGGTTTGCAGGGTGGGCGGTGGCGGCGAGTCGTAACCCAGGCGTTGCAGGTAGAGCTGGCTGTGAGTCAGGCGGGACATTGCGCAATCCTTGGGCACGTGGCGAAGGCGTCACTATGCCGCGACGGCGTGTGACTTGTCATTTTGAATGAACCTTTTGGAGCGCAAACCTATCCATCTATAACAAGACAGGGAGGCAACATGAGTACCGCAAAAATCTACACCATCCACTATCAACTGCACGGTCAACCGAAGTCCTTTGTGGTGCGCGCCGACGTGATGAACAACGCCGAGGCCTGGCACTGGGCGGCGGTCGATGCCGACATCGCACATGTCAGCCGCGTGGGTCGCGTCGGCCACGAACAGGTGAAAAAAACCACCCGGCCCTGGGCGGAGAAGTTCGGTATAACCGACGTCACCTGGATCGCACCCAAGTAAGCACAAGCCCCGCCACCGTGCGAAGATGCGCTCCTTTGCATCCCGCACGATGGAGACCTGACCCGGATGTTTGAACTCAAGCCTTACGACCCCAGCACCTACCGCCAACAGACTCGGCGCAGCACCATCATCGTGGCAGTGCTGTTCGTGGCCCTGGCCATGCTGCTATCAAGTTTGGCTGTGATGCTGTTCGGTGAACCCGGCGGTGACAACTTCCGCTTCAATGTCGGCGGCGTGTTCGCCGGGGTATTGATCACCCTCGCCTTGGTACGCGGCCCATTCTGGACCCAGCCCTGGTTTGCGCCTGCGGTGTATGGGTGGCAGCTCAAGCGCAGCCTGATGCGCGTAACCAACGTGATGCATAAGGTCACTGAACGGGTGCAGGCCAACGACCCGACGGCGATCAAGGTGCTGCGCTTTTACCATCTGGGGTTGACGCAAATGCATGAGCTGGACGCCAACTCCAGTGCCCAGGCACAGCTTGTAGGCGAGATCGAGGCGCATAAGGCGAAGATGCAGGCACTGGGGATCGACACCGAGCAAACCCAATTTGACCCTGCGTGGCTGGAGGGTTTTAAAGGCGCTTAAGCCGACGCGCCGTCAGTTGAGACCTTGGCCCGCCAGCAGAACACCGCACTCACGGCAATTGCCGCGCCTGCCAGGCCAAATACCCAGGGCGCCGAGGCCACCGGCAGCAACAGGCCCGCCAGTAACGGCCCCAGGCCGGCACCGACATCCCGCCACACGGCATTAGAGGCCAGGGCCGACACGCGCATCGAACCGGGGTTGCGTTCGGCCACCAAGGTCGTCACCAACGGCAGTTGCAGCGCCCGCAACACCAACACCGCCGCCGCACCGACGATCACCCAGTAACTGCCAAACGCCGTCAGGGCCAAGGCACTCAAAAACGAGAACAGCAGCAACATCGACGTGGCACCAAAGCGCTGCGCCGCGCGGCCACCCAATGGGCTCAGGAGCATCTCCGAGGCATACCGCAAAGCCATCAAGCCACCGGCAATCAGCACTGCGTCGCCGCCGAGAATCTTCTGTGCCTGGATCGACAGGCCGAAAATGAACAGCCCATCCAACGCCACGCCCTCGATAAACGACCAGGTCGCCACGCTGTCGGGCCACTTGAAGCGGCGCCCCGTGCTGTGTAAATCATGGCCGGCGGTAGGCAAACCACGCGCCGCCCACAAGCCCACCAGGCAACACCCGGCGAGAATCAGAAAGATCGGGCGCGGCCCGGCCCATAACGTCAGCCAACCACCCAGCGGTAGCGCCAGCATCGGCCCAAGGGCGATCACTGCCCGCGAGCGCCCTGCCCGGCGTGCGGCACCCGCAGGTTCGGAAGTCGCCAACACTTGGGTCGACAGGTTCAACGCGGCAAAACACAGGCCCCAGATCAACCGCAACCCCAATAGCGCAGCGAAACCCGACAACATCGAGTTGCCCAGGGCGCACACCGTCGCAGCACCGGCGGCGATCATGCACGTCAGCCGGTCACCGTTGCGCGCGTAAAAATTCAATACATGCCGGTAGCCAAAAATCCGCACCAAGCGATTGGCTGCCAGCAGTACCCCGGCCTGCGCCAAGGTGATGCCGAAAGCCTGGGATTCCATAGGCAGCAGCAAGTAGAGCAACACATCACTGGGCAGGCATAAAGCGAGCGTCAGCGCAGCGCGGCGGGAATTTACATCGGCGGTGCGTTGGGCCAGGCTGGACATAAATCTGAAACATCCCGAAATATTCAGGTCGCCACGGTAGCCTTCCCTGACCGCGATTTACAACGCTCAATCACGCCTTTTTCCATAGGGCAACAAACGCAGACCGCTGGCCACACTGCCCACCAGCGCAAATCCACAACCCAACCACAGCGCATATTGAGGGCCGCTGACCAGAGACAGGTGGAAACACAACGCCACCAGCGACGCACCCAAGGTCTGACCCAGCAACCGCGAGATAGCCACGATACCGCTGGCCCCACCGCTGCGGGCCAACGGCGCGCTGGTCATCAACGCCTTGAGGTTGGGCGACTGGAAGAACCCAAAACCGGCGCCGCACAAGGCCATTCGCCAGCCGATATCAAAGGCGGACGCGCCATTGCCCAAGGTCGCCAGCGCAGCCATACCAACGCTGAGCATCAACAGGCCGATGCCACACAACAGCCCCAGAGACACGCGATCCGCCAAACGTCCCGCCACCAGCGCCATTACCGCAACGACTGCCGGCCAGGGCGTCATCAGAAAACCGGTCTCAACCTGGCTATGCCCCAGCACCGCCTGCAACAGGAACGGCAACGACACAAAGGCCAGGCCCTGGGCGCTGAAGGCGCAAATTGCGGTGAGGGAAGACAAGGCAAACACCGGGCGCTTGAACAAGTCCAGCGCTAGCATCGGCGCCGGGTGACCGGCCTGACGGCGCAACAGCAACGCGCCGCACAGCAGCGCCACGGCAATCAAACCAAGGGTCAGTGCACCCTGGGCGCCGTGCACCGCAGTGCCCAGGCCCAGCACCAATAACGCGAATAACCCGGCACACAGCAACGCAGCGAGGCGGTCAAACGCGTGCCCGGTCATCGGTATCGTCGGCAATGCACGCAGGCCCAAGGCTAGGGCCAACAAACCCAGCGGCACATTGACCAGGTACAGCCAATGCCAGGTCGCCACCGACAGAATCGCCGACGCAGCGGTCGGCCCCAGGGTAAACGCCAGCCCCACCACCAGCGAGTTATAGCCCAGGCCGCGCCCGAGCATTTTTGACGGGTAGATATACCGCAACAACGCTGTGTTGACGCTCATGATCGCCGCCGCGCCCAGCCCTTGCACCACACGCGCAACGGTCAGGCTCACCAGCGACCCGGCCATCCCGCAAAACAGCGACGAGACGATAAACAGCAGCAAACCGCCGAGGTACACCCGACGGTGCCCCAGCACATCACTCAACGAAGCAAACGGCAGCACCGTGGCAACAATCGCCAACTGGTAGGCGTTGACCACCCAGATTACCGAGGCGGAATCGGTGCCAATGCCTTCGGCCAGGGTGGGCAGCGCGGTGTTGACGATGGCCGTATCCAGGGTCGCCATGCCGATCCCCAGGGAGATGGCAATGACTGCCGGCAGGCGTTTATTGAGGGGCAACCCATCGGCAACAGAAGACATGAACAATCCGCACAGGTGACAAAGGCCCCTAGATTACGGGCAGCGGGGATTTTTTTCAGTGGCCAATTGCCTGGCTGTCGGATTTTTCATGTTCGCCATCAGCAGGATCAGCCGGCCAGTGCACTCAGGTCCAGATGCCCATCCTTGATCGGCGGGCACCAGTAGTAGCCGCCGGTCAACGGTTTGCTGATGCGATACAGGCCATCGACGATCCCATCTTCCAAGCCGCTCATACGCCGCAGTTGCGCTTCAAAGGCATCGAAGGAATGGCCAAACGCCAGGAACATCAGCCCCGCCTGGCCGTTCTCGGCCCAAGGCATCGAGCGACGAACCACAAAGGCTTCCGGGGTGAAGCTTTCCTGGGCGGTGCGTTTGACGTGGGCGGACTCGGGGGCGTCGTCCAGTTCTTCGTTATCGCCATGGCGGCGGCCGATGATGTGGTCGCGCTCTTGGGCGGGCAACGCGGCGAAGCCATCGAGGTCGTGCTGCCATTGCTGGATCGCGGCGAAGCTGGCGCCGCTGTCGGTCAGCGCGGCTTCCACGGCGGCATCGTCGTGTGGGTTTTCGGTGCCATCTTCATAGTCGGTCAAGTCGAAACCGGTCTTGTAGCGGAAGCCTTCGGTCATCTGCACCAGGCGGAACGCCGGGGCCAGGGCTTTTTCAAACGCGCGGCTGCGTAACAACAACTCACCGCGATCAACCCCGTGCAACCACACCCACAGCGCCTGCTGGGTGGACGGGTTATGCGCGCCCGGAGCGCTGACAGCCGGGAATGTGCGCAGCCCTTCAACCTGAGCACCGAGTGCCGATACCAGCGGCTCACCGAAACCGACCACTGCCGCCGAATCCACGAGTTGCACCAGCGCGTCCAACGCGTCGGGCACGGTTGCCAGGGAATCCACGGCAAAAAACAGATGGCGTGCCTGCAACGGCACCGGTGCGGCAAGAATGCCCGGCTGGTACTGACTCATGTGAACTCCTTTAATAAAGCTGCGCAGTTTACCCGGCACATGCCGCCGTGCGTAGGAGAAAGCGCACAAGCCTTGCCATAGAGCCCGTTGTTGGGTGACTCTCTAGTCATGTTTTGCAACTATTCCAGGGGTAGTGAGATGACCACCAGTAACCTGCTCGCCCAGCTGTTTCCCAACTCCGCCGCTGATATTCCTGAGCAATTTCGCCTGGCGGCGCCCATTGAGCAGCGTGATTACCTGGTCGATGGCCAGTTGCAGGTGTGGAACGGCCCATTGGCCAAGGTGCAAAGCCCGGTGCAACTGGGCGACGAACGCGTGCATATCGGCAGCACGCCGCTGCTGGATGCCGAGACCGCCCTCACCGCCCTCGACGCCGCCGTGCGCGCCTATGACCGTGGCCAGGGTGAATGGCCGACGATGCGCGTGGCCGATCGCATCCAGCACGTGGAAGCTTTCTTGCGGCGCATGCGTGAACAGCGCGACGCGGTGGTCAAGCTGCTGATGTGGGAGATCGGCAAGAACCTCAAGGACTCGCAGAAAGAGTTCGACCGCACCTGCGACTACATCACCGACACCATCAACGCCCTCAAGGAACTCGACCGCCGCTCCAGCCGCTTCGAGCTGGAACAGGACACCCTCGGGCAAATCCGCCGCGTACCGCTGGGCGTGGCACTGTGCATGGGCCCCTACAACTACCCGCTGAACGAGACCTTCACCACGCTGATCCCAGCCTTGATCATGGGCAACACGGTGGTGTTCAAACCGGCCAAGCTCGGCGTGCTGTTAATTCGCCCGTTGCTGGAAGCGTTCCGTGACAGCTTCCCGGCTGGCGTCATCAACGTGATCTACGGCAGCGGCCGCGAAACCGTCAGCGCGCTGATGGCCAGCGGCAAGATCGATATCTTCGCGTTTATCGGCACCAACAAAGCCGCCAGCGATTTGAAAAAACTGCACCCAAAACCCCACCGCCTGCGCGCGGCACTCGGCCTGGACGCAAAAAACCCCGGCATCGTGCTGCCCGAGGTCGACCTGGACAATGCGGTGAGCGAAGCCGTTACCGGCTCGCTGTCGTTCAACGGCCAGCGTTGCACGGCGTTGAAAATCCTGTTTGTGCATGAGGATGTGGTCGACAGTTTTATCGAGAAATTCAACAAGAAGCTCGCCACCCTCAAGCCCGGCATGCCGTGGGAAGACGGCGTAGCGCTGACGCCGCTGCCGGAAGTCGGCAAGGTGGATTACCTCAACGGGCTGGTGGCCGATGCCGCACAACACGGCGCCAAGGTGGTGAATGACAACGGCGGCGCCAGTCGCGGTTCGTTCTTCTACCCGGCGGTGCTGTACCCGGTGAACCCGCAAATGCGCGTGTACCACGAGGAGCAATTTGGCCCAGTGGTGCCGATCGTGCCTTACCGCGACCTGGAGACAGTGATCGAGTACGTGCTGGATTCGGACTTCGGCCAGCAACTGAGCATCTTCGGCACTAACGCCGTGGAAGTCGGGCGACTGGTGGACACCTTTGCCAACCAGGTCGGCCGCATCAATATCAACGCCCAGTGCCAGCGTGGGCCGGACACCTTCCCGTTCAACGGGCGCAAGAACTCGGCCGAGGGCACGCTGTCGGTACATGACGCGTTGCGTGTGTTCTCGATCCGCACGCTGGTGGCGACCAAGTTCCAGGAGAGCAATAAGGCGCTGGTCAGCGACATATTGCGCAACCGCGATTCAAGCTTTTTAACGACTGACTACATTTTCTAAAACGCCACAAGTCAAATGTGGGGCGGGCTTGCTTGCTCCCACAACTTAGATCCAGTCCAACCAAATTACCGAGGCCATTTTAATACCGATGAACCTGCCCTTCTTTGCCCGACGCCTCTTGCGCCCACTGCTCGACCCCTACCGCCGCTACCGCCACGCCAAGCTGATCCACGCCGTGCGCGTGTCCATCGGCTTGCTGGCGACTATCCTGCTGACCACCGGCATCAACCTGCCCCATGGTGAGTGGGCCTCGGTGACCATGCTGATCGTGATCGGCGGGTTGCAGCACCACGGCAATATCGGCAAAAAAGCCGTGGAACGCGCCTACGGCACCCTGATCGGCGCCAGCTTCGGCTTGGCGATCGTGGCGCAACAGGCTTACCTGGGCCAGCCGCTGCTGACCTATTTGTTGATGTCGGTGGTGTGCGGGTTCTTCTCCTATCACGCCATCGGCAAGGGCGGTTACATCGCACTGCTGTCGGCAATCACGGTGTTTATCGTCGCGGGGCACGGGGATAACCCGCTGTCGGATGGGTTGTGGCGTACCGTGGACATCCTGATCGGCATCGTGCTGGCCCTGGCCTTCTCCTTCGCCCTGCCGCTGTATGCCGTGTACTCGTGGCGCTACAACCTGGCCAGCGCCTTGCGCGATTGCGCGCAGATTTATAGCAGGATCATCAACGGCCAGTCGGTCACTGATGATGAACACCTCAAACTGCTCAACCGCCTGAATGCGGCGATGCTGCAACTGCGTTCGTTGATGCCGTCGGTGTCCAAGGAAGTGCGCATTTCCATGACTGAGCTGGACGCGATCCAGCGGCATTTGCGCATGTGCATCAGCACCCTGGAGATTCTCGGCAATACCCGGCCCGATCCTCGGGATGAACAGGCGATGGCACGGATGCAGGTGATGTTGAAGGCTGAGCATCGGCAGATTCGGGTGCAGTTGGTGGGGATGGCGCGGGCGTTGAAGTCGGGGGTTACGGAGCGGCTGGAACGCAATGTGGCGCCGGCAGTGGATGAGAGTGGGTTGGAGGCGCCGGTGCAGAATGCGATGGATGGGTATCGGTTGCTGACCTTGCAACTGGCGGGGAATATCGATGGCATGCGGCAGCGATTGGCGGAGACATCTAATCAGTGGAAAATTTGAATGAATGAAAAAGGGACAGTCTACTGGAAAGTAGAACTGTCCCCGTTGACGCAACACCTCAATCAGGTTGCACGATTGACGGACGCCGCATGGACGTAGAAGTCGTTGCCAATTCCATTACTTGTTCGATTATGAAGTACGATGTTCGTTGCTCCAGTTGCTGTAACCGTAAAAAGCACGTTTAGCCAAGTCCACGTATACTTCGGTAATGTGATTGCACCATAAATCAACCGTCCGCCTACATAAATCTCTAACACCGGGTCATAATACTGGCCTCCTCGCGGAGTGTTATTGAGCACCACAATCGATACTGTATAACTATGCCCCACTGTACAATCCACAACTGTTGACATCACGGTTCCTGCAAATGAGTTATCAAACCGCTCAGTACCGACGTATAGGCCGGTAGGAGTAAAGTTAGCACCCGAGGCCGCAGAGCCAAGACTCCAAGGCGATAAACCATTGACAAGCCTTATATCAGACGGCACAAAGGAATCATTAACTATATAGGGCGTCTGCGACACCAATACTGCTCGCCCCTTATCAGGGCTACCATCATATGCCAAATAAATTTGCAAATAACCCCACGAACCCTTCGGCGCAGCTTGCAACGCGGCGCGAGGAAAGCCAAATTTTTGTATACCAGTCGCTGCCACCACCGGCGGAATTGCATAACCTACCAGTATCGGCACAACCCTTCCACTGACAGCGAAGTCCACCCACACTGTTTGCCCTATTTTCGCCATAGGCCATTTAGCCATCGAATAGCTCGCAGCCCCAACAATACGATTCAAATCAAGAGTAGTCTGAGGACTTTGATTATTGATGGTTGCCACTGGATTTTTGGCAAAGTTGATTGCACTAACATATACCGTCAACACATTGGATGGCGTCACTTTTCCATTGCGTGTCAATGTGTAGCGGAACTGCATCCAACCGCCCACACAATTATGTATTATATTTTGCGATGTAAAATTAATCACCACTGTTCCACTCGCCAGCCCGTTGGCTGTCAGTTGAAACGTAGCGCCACTCTGGGTAGTACATGTCACCGTTATCAGGTCTGTGGTGAGCATTCCCGCAGCAGTCACCGCGATATTTACATTGTACTCATACGCAATTGGATCAATCGTCACCACCTGTGTGGCGGGTGCCCCCTTAAAGGTCGGAAAGCCCAGAGTTGCAGGTAATAGTTCACCGACATAGCTCCGCCCACCAAACGGGGTTGTCGTTTGCTCAAGAGGAATTCCGGGAAGACTCACTCTACCACTTAGAGTAATGGGCGAACCATCTCTGACTTGGCGTGCTCTTGCCAACGGCCAGTTGATGAGAACACCAGCGGTGGCTTCGGTAGCGGTAATCGGCCGGGCGACTTCGAGGCGATCGGTAAACGCTGCTCCACTCTGAAGTATGCCGGTGACTTCAACCCAGATATATTGTCCCGCATATGCGAAATTCCACGCTGGGATTATGATAGTAACTATTGTCATCTGATGGAGGGGCAACCCAGCAGTGGTTGGATACCCGTTAATATACAAAGTAGGCAATCCGAGAGGCTGCAACCGTAGACGCAAGGTATCGAATGTGTACTGGAATGTACCGCGTGTAATCGTGCAATCCATTGCGATATTATTACCATTGGCTCGCAACGCTTTCGATATCACCTCAACCGGGACATTGGACTTGAAGGCTGTGGCCTTCGAATTACCTTTTACCACTTCCGTATATTGGCTGATACCAAACTGCCCCATCCACTTGAAAGTAATTAAATCATCTTTCAACGGCTTCGAGTACCTCATCTCCAAATTACCGCCCTTGATCACAGCCATTGGGGTGATTGTTGCTTGGGCAGCGTCAGATTCTATGAGCTTGAAGGATTCAAGTTCCACCGGGGCACCCACGCTGAAGATTAATACCTCCGAATGGCGTATGACTGGCGGCGAATCCGTGCTCACCACGCTGTAGCGGGCAGTAACTAAAGTATTGACGTTCGCTAACAATATGTCTTCAGGTAGAGGAATTTCCAAGTCAGATAACTTCAACCCCTCTGTAGATTTATCAATAGTAAAACTGTATTTGTACGAGCTTTTTGGGCCGCCCCCTTCTATACTAACTTGTACTTCATTACCGGACACCGTCCCCGAATAAAAAATCTTTGAAATCACTCCATAACCAGTAAATTCGGCGGGATCCAAGTTGAAATTCGAATAGTTCGATTTAATCAGACCAATATATAGCGCGGGTAGCTCTGCCTCACCTTCCCCAATCCTGGCAATCTCTTTCTCGGATGTACGGGGAGGTTTAAGATTACCTTGAGCAACTTCATAAAAAACTTCTAAATCGCCCTTCTCCGCCAATGCCTTCAAGGAGTTACTGGTAAAAAGTCTTTTATTTTGTTGCATCGCCGCCAACTGTTTTGACGTAACCACATACGCGCCATTGTTATTGCCCTTCGTGCGAAAAATAGCCGTCACAAGGCTCTTGGCATCAAAGGGATAGTATATTGGAAAACCAAACTCCACATCTTTGCTGCGAGGTATCAACCCGCCTGTAAAAGGTTTCAGCAGTGGCTTCGGCATACTCCTCTGCTGGCCGATCACGTAGATCAAGTTACTATAAGATTCACCAACCTCTATTCCAGCACCAGAAATCACCTTGTAGAAAAAGCGGACTTTCCCGGGTCCGACTTTATCATTAAAAAAATTACGATCGAGAATAATAGACTCACCACCCTGGTTCTTGTCAGGTGTGGCTCCGAGGGTCAGGACCTCTGTGACTCCGCCGTCTGGAGTGATTTCGGCATACAACTGACATGTGTGGCGTGGACTTGGATACGGTTTCGGAAAGCGAACAGGATAGACCTTTACCAAGAAATCAAGTAAGGCTTCGTAATCAAGATCAATTTCGAATACCTCGTCTTCATCCGGTCCTTGCGTCACCACAGGCTGGGAAAGTTTGCCAGTCCCCAACTCGCTGAAGACAAAATAAGGCTTGGAATATTTATACCGACTCTCGGGTTCGTCGCCCATCACATTGCGCATTTTCATACGAATGCCGAAAGACCCGGACCTGGTAATCTTGTCAATTATTTCAGGGGGAATTTGTACGCGGTAAGCTTTTTTACTCGACGCCTGTTCCGGGCTCACGATATGTGTAAAAGCATTCCCATCAACTTCAATTATATTTTCATCATTCTGACGTATATTAACGTACGGGTAGATCCACCACCAAAGCTCGTTAATAGCCGGTGTAATGATTCCGCCTTCCGGTATACCTTCAAGCCATCCCAGCAGGCCGCTGTGATAAGGTTCATTTTCGTTAGGATCGTTTCCAGAGGGAATTGTCGTAAGGGCCAAAAACTCGTCAACCACTGACCGACTTTCCTGACCGGAGAACCGTACGACTCGGGAGAAGTATTTGACAACTTTATCTATATCTTCATCTCCACGAAAAGCGAGGTGATAAAAAGGCAAGTCTTCAGTCACCGTACCAGAGGCTCTAGGTTGAGATAGGTCGTCAACGCGAATGGCGTAATAGTCAAGCTTATTCTTATTACGCCAACTTGAAATGCCCCAGTATGACCAAGGTATCAAAGCTCGACGCCCCAAACCCTTTTTTGCTGGCTCAGGATATTTTTTAAAGCTCAAGTCTATGAAGCTAGGCACCGGATAGGCCTGGTCATCGAGTTCGTCAAAGTCATCAGGAGGAGTAGACATTGCCATCACCTTGCTGGATTAGGGCGCGCGGAAACCACGCGACGGGCAAGGTAAATAAGGCGCCTGGGGCAATATCCGAATCTACTGTCAGAATTGACAGTGGCGACGAGTGGTAGAAATGCCAGGCATATCAGGCAGGTACCGAAGTAATTGTAAATCTCTCCTCACCCAGTCTTTTTCTCACATTTTTTTCACGACTTATTCACATCTACCACCGTAGGGTGAAGCCTCATCCGTTACAAATGTTGCACATCAAGCCCGCCGCCCCAGCGGGCTTTTTTTTACCTGTAATTTGGGCTCAACGAGAGGCTTTAGCGGCGGGCACTGCGGCGTGTTCGCGAATCGCGCGCTGGGTATCCAGCACCCGCGCCAGCGCTGTTTCCGCTTCCGGGCTTTGCTGCGGCACACGAATCGCCGCCGACACCAGGGTGATCAACTTGGCCATCACCTCGGCATCCGTGGCCGGGCGGCCCAGGCTCATGGAGTTCATCAGCAGGCGCAGCTCCGTGCCGGCCATTACCCCGGAAATCGCCTTGAGGGCAAATTGCAGGCGCACCCCCAATTCATTGCGCGGCAGGTCCGGCAAGGCCAGTGCGAACGCTTCGAAGAAGCGCTGGAACACCGGCTGGTAATGCACCTTGAGGTATTCCTGGATAAACGGCGAGGTGTCGCTGTAGACCCGGCCCAGGAAACGAATAAAAGAACGCCCTTCCCCGCTGCCCGGGTCGCTGCGCTCCAGGCCCATGGCCGGGGCGAACAGCACGCCGAGCAAAGTGTCGCAATCGAGAGGCCCGTCGGATTCGGCTTCGCAGCGCGCCAGCAATTCCAGGCGCTGCTCGTTGAGCGGCTCCAGGCGCTGCATCAGCAGGGTTTTCATCAGGGAGTCCTTGTCCCCGAAGTGATAGTTCACGGCGGCCAGGTTCACCTGGGCACGCTCGGTAATCTGCCGTAGCAGAACGGCGTCATAGCCGTACTTGATGAAGAGAGCCTCTGTCGCATCCAGCAGTCGAGTCTTGGTAACGTTTGGAGCGCTGAGTTTCTTCGCGACCATAGGGGTTCCACATCGGAAATATTGTTTTAAAAAATAATTTGATTTTTTATACCGGGGCCGTCCTTCGAAAGCAAGTAGTGACACTGCGCCATACACCTAAAAGCCCTTATAGCCGGGCCTATTGAGGGTAGTCGACGGATTTTTTACGCGCTTGAAGCAAGCCGCTGAAAATTCGTTTCAAAGGGTAAAACCGCTCTACATCCATGGCTGGCGAAGCGGATTGAACGCGGTTACTATTCAAACAATATTTTAAAAACAAGAAATAAAACCAGTCCGTGGCGTGAACCAGCTAGCTCCCGAACTTGTTACAAAGCTTTACCGGGGGCATGACGGCACCGTCGAGACTGCAGGCGTAGTCATGATGACAGATACCCTCGCGCACCCAGGCTTGATTTCCCTGCAAGGCATCGGCAAAAGCTATCAGCTTGCCGGGCAACACCTGTCCATTCTCAATGATGTGTGCCTGACCATCGCCAGCGGTGACAGTTGCGGCATTCTCGGGGCTTCCGGTTCCGGCAAAAGCACCCTGCTCAATATCCTCGGCCTGCTGGATTTGCCTAACTGCGGCCAATATCACTTTGCCGGCCACGACATTTTCAACGCCAGCCCCGATCAGCTTGCGGCGATCCGCAACCAACAGATCGGTTTCGTGTTCCAGAGCTTCAACCTGCTGCCGCGCCTCAGCGCCCTGGACAACGTCGCCCTGCCCTTGAGTTACCGCGGTGTGTCGCGCCATGAGTCGCTGGAACAGGCGTTACGCATGCTGGAGCAAGTCGGCCTGGCCGACCGCGCCCACCACCGCCCCGCCGACCTCTCCGGTGGCCAGCGCCAACGCGTGGCGATTGCGCGTGCGTTGGTTGGCAAGCCTTCGGTGATTCTCGCCGACGAACCCACCGGCAACCTCGACAGCACCACCGCCCAAGACATCATGGACCTGCTCCTGGCCCTCAACCGCGAGCAGCAGGTGACGCTGATCATCGTCACCCACGACCCGCATATCGCCGAGCGCCTGGAGCGCAAGATCCTGGTGCGCAATGGTGTGGTGCATGAGGCCGGGCGCCTATGAGCTTGCGGGTCGAACAGAGCCTCAGCCAGCTGCTGCATGAAGCGTTCGTCAGCCTGCGCACCCTGGGCAAACGCTCGGTCCTGGCGCTGCTGGGCATTGTGATCGGCAGTTCGTCGGTGGTGGCCTTGATCAATATCGGCCATAACGCGGCGGTGGATGCCGCGATGATTTTCAAGGACATGGGCACCGATACCCTGATCGCCCAGTTCCCGCCCAAGGGCAGCAGCACCGCACCCATGCGCGCCAGTCTCGACCTTGAGGCCGTGCGCCAGGCGGTGCCGGGTATCGCCCATATCGGCGCGCTCACCCAGTTCAGCGGGCCCATCGTGTTCAATGGCCGCGCGGTCATCGCCAATTTTGTCGGCAGCACGCCGGACATCAAGGACGCTATGCGCCTGGTCGTGCGCGACGGGCGCTTTCTGTCGCCGTTCGATGCCAATGAAACCTACGGTGTGATCGGTGACCAGATCGCCCAGGCGTTGGGTAAACCTGGCGACCCGCTCAAGCTGGGGGACCGCATTCGCATCAACGACTACCTGTTCCTGGTGGTGGGCATCCTGCACAACCAACCCCGAGCCATGCTGATGCCGGTGCAAGCCAACGATTCGCTGTTCATCCCCGCCGAAGGCATGCGCCGCATTTACCCCTCCCCGCAAATCGGCAACGTGATCATCCGCGCGGCGCCAGGCCAGGACATGGAACGCATCGCGCGCGACGCCGCTACGGCGCTCAAAAGCCAACTCACCGACCACGATGTCGATATCCAGGTGCCCCAGCAAATGATCGACGGCATGACCCGGCAAAGCCGCACGTTCGCCTACCTGCTGCTGGCCTTGGGCGCCATTTCCCTGGTCGGTGGCGGCGTCGGCGTGATGAACGTGATGCTGATGAATGTCTCGGAGCGTCGCCGTGAGATCGGCATCCGTATGGCCTTGGGCGCACGCCAACGAGACATCCGCAATCTGTTTTTGCTCGAGGCGGTCACCCTCACCGCCGTCGGCGCACTGTGCGGCGCGGTGCTGGGCATGACTGCCGCCTGGCTTTACGCCTGGCTGTCGGGCTGGGAATTTGCCCTGGCCGCCGCCGCCCTGCCACTGGGGGTGGGCAGCACGTTGCTGGTGGGCTTGTTCTTTGGCATCTACCCGGCGGTTTCTGCCTCACGGTTGCAGCCGGTGGAGGCCTTGCGTGATGAATAAATGGCTATGGTTGCTCGCACTGGTGAGCCTGCCCGCCGTGGCAGCCGACGTGGTGATCAACCCTTCGGCGCCCAGCACCACCCGTAGCGGTTACGACCGAGGCGTGTCGTTGAATGCCCAGGCCACCACCATGACCCTGGGCGATGCGGTGTACCTGGGCTTGCGCAACAACCCGGCGATCCGCAGCGCCTACCTGCAGCGGGTGGCGCAGAAGTTCGACCTGCGGGTGGCCGAGGACGTGTTCAACCCCAAGCTCACCCTCAACAGTTATTACCGCAACAGCCGTGGTTCGAACGACAACTCGCGCAATGCCAACCTGGCCCCGAACGCGACGTTGCTCGGCGAGTACGGCACCCGGCTAAGCATGGCCTGGACCCAGCAACTGAACAACGCCGACCGCGCCGGCCGCTACCGCAGCGATGGCCTGGACCTGGCGCTCATCCAGCCGCTGATGCGCGGCGCAGGCTGGGACGCCACCACCGCACCGTTGCGCCTCTCGCGCCTGTCGGAGCAGGCCAACCGCCTGAACCTCAAGGCCACCGTGGCGCAGACCATCAGCCAAATCATCGCCACCTACCGCGAACTGCTGCGCGCCCAGGAGCAACTGAGCATCGTGCAAGACGCGCTCAAGCGTTCCGGCACCTTGCTGGAGGTGAACAAGGCGTTGATCAGTGCCGGACGCATGGCCGAGTTCGAAATCGTGCAGACCGAAGCCGATATCGCCACCCAGCAACTGGGCGTAGAGGAAGCCCGCAATCAACTGGATACCAGCCGCCTGGCCCTGCTTCGCCTGCTGGCCCTGGACCTGTCGACGCCGATCCGCGCCAGCGAAGCCCTGGAGGCCAGACCGATGACCATCGACAAGCGACAAGCCTTCAACCTGGCGCAGAACCAGCAGCCGGAATACCTCGCCGCCCTGCTCGGCAGCCAGCAGGCTGACCTCAACCTGGTGATCGCCAAGGACTCCGGGCGCTGGCAAGTGGACCTGGTGGCCGGGGCCAACCAGATTCGCGATGCCTACAACAACGACAACGGCAATACCAATAACCGCAACTGGGACAGTTACGCCGGGGTGCAGGTGCAGATCCCTATCGGCGATATCAGCACCCGCCAGGCCGAAGTGCGGGCACGGGTCAATGTGGAAGACCAGGAGATTCGTATCACCGATGCACGCCAGGCACTGGAGCGCAGCGTCAACGACGTGGTGCGCGATCTCGGCACACGCTGGCGCCAGTATGAAATCTCCCAGCGCGCCGTTGAACTGTCGCGGCGCAAGATCGAGATCGAACGGGAAAAGCTCAGCGCCGGACGCTCCACCAACTTCCAGGTGCTGAGTTTCGAGACCGACTTGCGCAACGCCGAAAACGCGCAGCTCAATGCACTGATCGCTTATCTGAACGCCCAGACCCAGCTCGACTTGACCCTGGGCATGACGCTGGAAAGTTGGGAAATCGCCCTCAATGACTACTAAAAATAAACGCCTGCTCGGCGCCGTGTTGACCGTCTTGCTGGCAGGTGCGGGGATTGCCTTCTTCAGCCTGCGCAGCCCGGCCGCCAACCTGGCCACCGCTGCCGAACAATGGCTGGCGGTGAAGCCCGACCCGCTGGTGCATCAGATTGGCCTGGTGGGCAAGATCGAGCCCGACTCCACCATCACCCTCACGGCCCCCTTCGACGGCAACGTGCTGGACAATCGGGTAGAGCAAGGCCAACGGGTCGAGGCCGGCCAGGTGCTGTTGCAAATGGACCCGGCGACCCTTGAAGTGCAACTGCGCGACGCCCTGTCCGCCCAGCTCAAGGCCCGGCGTACCGTGCAGGAAATGCAGGATTGGGACAGCAGCCCCGCCGTCAGCCGGGCGCGCCGCAGCCTGCGTACCACCGAAATGACCGCCGGCAACACCCAGCGCAAACTCACCGAAAGCGAAAACCTGTTCAAACGCGGCATCATCCCACGCAATGAACTCGATGACCTCAAGCAACAGGCTCAACAGCAACAGCTTGACCTGGCAGCGGCACGCAGTGAACTGCAACAGGCGCTGGATCAGGGCAAAGGCGAATACCGACAGATCGCCGATATGGAATTGACCAATGCCACAGTGAGGTACGACGCCCTGCACAAGCTGCTCGATGGTAAGGAGGTCAAGGCGCCGTTCTCCGGCATCGTGGTGCCTGCACCCGGCAGCAACGCGTCATCCCAAAGCGGCGCCAACACTAATGCACCGGTACAGGCCGGCAGCAAGGTGAGCCAAGGGCAAGTGCTGTTTGGCCTGGCCAACATCGAACGGCTGAAAATCGTTGCCAAGGTTTCGGAGCTGGACATCAACCAACTGCATCAGGGTCAGCCCGTGGAAGTCATGGGCGATGGGTTCGATGGCGAGCGGCTGACCGGGTCTGTCAGCGTGGTCAGTGGCTTGGCGATTACCGGCGATAGCCAGGGCAGCGCGCAGTTCCCAGTGACATTGGCGATCCCCAAGCTCACAGCACAACAGTTGCAGCGGGTCCGATTGGGGATGAGTGCGCGGTTGACCATCGTCACCTACAACAACGAACAGGCGATCGTTGTTCCGAGCCAGTCGATCCACCGTGATGACATGACGGTGGAGTATCGCGCGGCGATGGATAAACCGGTGGAGCGGGTGAAGGTGACTACCGGGCAATCGACGGCGCAGGGGGTCGAAGTGTTTGGGCTCAAGCCCGGTTTCGTAAAAGTGGACACGACCTCAAGGTAAATGAAGACCCACATGTGGGAGGGAGCAAGCCCCCTCCCACATTTAGATTTGCGCCAACTTTGCGGCCAGCGCCTTGGCCTGAATCGCCACATCCGTCACCGCCGTGCTCTCCCACCACAAACCCCGCAACGGCGGGCCCATGGCGAATAGTCGCTGGCTGACCTGCCCTTGAGCATCAACGACAGCCCCCGACTTATCCGCCGCAATCCCCAACGCCAACGACCCAGGCTGGATCAACCCCCGCTTGAGCAACTGCTGCGGCAATGGTCGGGCCACGCGGCGCCAGTCGTATTCAATGCCGCTGGAGTTGACCAGGGCCGCACCCGACACCTGAGTAATCGCCTGTTCGCCCCGGTAACGCAGGCGGATGCTCACGCCATCGGCCGAAGGCTCTACCCCCTTGAACGACGCCGCCTGAATCCGCAACCGCCCTTCCCCATGCAGCCGCGCCACCAACTGCGCACTCAAAGGCGGCGAACGGTGATGATGACTTTCCCACCACGGCCGAACATGACGCACGAACTGGCGTTTCTCGCGCTCACTGGCCTGGCTCCACAACCGGCCGATATGCGCGCGCACGGTGTCCAGCGGTGACTGCCAATCGATGCCCTGCGCCAGCGCGATACCGCATTGGCGACGCACCTCACGCAGCAGTTGCCGAGGGCTGCGCAGGCTGTGATCGTCGGCGAGGAAGTCGACCCAGCTCGGCGGTTGCCGGCGCACATGGGGCAACAGACCGTGGCGCGAAAAAATCTCGATCGGCCCGCGATGGCCAGCCTGCTCCAGGGAAACCACGGCATCCACCATGGTCAGCCCGGAGCCGATGATCAGCACCGTCGCCTGTGGGTCGATCTGGGTCATGGCCTTGACGTCCCACGGGTCTACCGCGGCGGCGTTCAAGCCGCTGGATTTGGTCTGCGGCGTGCGCGCCGCCGGGAACATGCCGGTGGCCAAGACCGCGTAGGCACCGCGCAGTTGCAGGCCGTTATCCAGCGTGAGCAACGTTGAGGTTTGATCAATTTGAAGGTCAACCACTTCGGCGCGGATATGCTCCACCGTGGACGCAGACAACGCCTTCGCTTCGGCCAATCTTTGCTGCGCGTACAAACCAAAAATCCCGCGTGGCGGGAACAGTTCGCTGATTGGCACGTGCTGCTGGTCGGACTCCGGCCAACCACCAGCGCCGATGTAGGCAGTGAGCCATTGGGTCAGGTCATCGGCGTTGTCCGGGTCGACGCTCATGCGCGCCGCGTTGCCGTTCAACGTATGGCCCAGTTCGACGGCACTGTAAGCTTCGCCGCGACCGAGCTCGGCGCGCGGTTCGATCACCAGGATCCGGCGCTGACCGGGCAGGCGTAACAGCTGCACAGCCAGCATCGTGCCGCTCAGGCCGCCGCCGATGATCAAGACATCAGCGTTGCGGATGGATTCAGTCATGCACATTCGCCCTTACTGTTTACCCAAATAAATGTCATGCAAATCGCCTCGCGCGAGCCGTTCAGCAGCGCTGCCACCCAGGACCACTCGCCCAGTATCCAGCACGTAGCCCTGGGACGCATAGCTGCCGATGTTGTGAGGGCTCGGTGGTTGCCAGATGTAGGTCAGGCGCTGCAAACCCAGCAGCTTGCGCACACGTTTTTTAAACAACCGGCGCAGGCCGCTTTGCGGGTGGGCGATGGCCCAATCGCACAAACGTCGACGCCAGGTGCCCTGGGGTGCGAGACGGCTTTCGATGTCGTCGGCCAGGTGCTGCAAACGCTCAGGGGATAACAGCAAGCCGGTGGGGGCGACTTCGCTGCGATCACGGCGGGACGACGCCAGGGTTTCCGGAAACGCCAAGCCATGGCCGCTGTTCAACCACTGCTCCAATACCACCGCCAGGCCCCCTTGCCAGTGGGTGCCCTCCTCGCTCCACAGCGTAGTTTCGCCGGTGGGCTGCCACCAGCGGCTAAGGTGTTGCGCGGGGTCTGCAGGGCCCAGTAATTGAGCGAAATCCACCAAGTTAGCGGACTTCCAATGCCGCATTTGCTGGCGACCCTGCACATAAGAATGCGTGGGGCGAATGCGCCATAGCTGTTGGCGCAGGACCTCAGGCTCAAGGTCATCAGCCAGGGTCAATACTTGCCCACCAATCGATTGGGCAGCCAAAGCCAACAGCAACAGGTTCGGCTCAAAAGCACCGCTGAGGGCCAACCGCGATTGCTCACTGAACCCTTGCTGGCGCAAGCCATCGGCCAGGCGCTCGACATCACGCAAGGCGTCGATCCAGCGCCAGGCATACCACTGGCCCTGACGCTTGTGGCGCAGGGCAGTTTGTAGCGGCGTGATCTGCGCCCAATGATGCAGTTGCTCCTGAGCCTTGGGCAGATTGCCGAGCCGTTCGGCGGGCCACTCCAGAACCAGCGGACGTTTGAGTTGATGCACGCTCATAGGGGTGATGCTCCTATTGGGTGGCTAAGCGTGCGGTGGTCCGCTGGCCGAAGTAGGTGGAACTTCACTTACCGTTTCACTCGACAGCGGCTACGCGACGCTTGCCTTACGTAACGCTGCAAGGTTGCGATATTCGCTACCCGGATGGTTCGCCCCCAGTCGCGCGCCGTCGCCAAACAGCTTCTCGCGCAACGTGCCCTGGGCGTATTCGGTCTTGTACACACCGCGCTTTTGCAGCTCCGGCACCAGCAAGTCCACGGCGTCGATAAAGGTTTCATGGGTCAACGCATAGGCCAGGTTGAAGCCGTCCACATCAGTCTCCTCGACCCATTCCTGCAACAGGTCGGCCACGGTTTGCGGGCCGCCGACGAACAGCGGGCCAAAGCCACCAATGCCGACCCAGTCCGCCAGCTCGTTCGGCGTCCAGACCTTGTTCGGATCGGCAGTGGAAAACGCCTCCACCGCCGATTGAATCGCGTTGGTGTGCACATGCTTGAGCGGCTCATCGGGCTTGAACTGGCTGAAGTCGATGCCGGTCCAGCCGGAGATCAGCGCCATCGCGCCTTCGTAGCTGACGTAGGATTTGTATTCGTCAAACTTGGCTTTGGCCTTGGCATCGGTCTCGCCAACGATCACCGTCTGCAAGTTGAAGATCAGGATTTTCTTCGGATCACGCCCGGCCTCGGCCGCACGGCGGCGGATATCGGCGACGGTCTTTTTCAGCAGCACTTTGGACGGCGCGGCCACGAATACGCACTCGGCCTGCTCGGCGGCAAACTGCTTGCCACGGCTCGACGCACCGGCCTGGTACAGCACCGGTGTGCGCTGCGGCGAGGGCTCGCACAGGTGGATGCCGGGCACCTGGAAGTGTTTGCCGACGTGGCGAATCTCGTGGATTTTGCTCGGGTCGCTGAAAATCCGACGCTCGCGATCACGCAGCACGGCGCCCTCTTCCCAACTGCCCTCCCAGAGTTTGTAGCAAACCTCCAGGTATTCCTCGGCGTAGTCGTAGCGCGCGTCGTGTTCGGTTTGGGCTTTCTGGCCGAGGTTTTTGGCGCCGCTTTCCAGGTAGGAGGTGACGATGTTCCAGCCGATGCGGCCCTTGGTCAGGTGATCTAGGGTGGAAAGGCGCCGGGCGAACGGGTATGGGTGTTCAAAGGACAGCGAAGCCGTCAGGCCAAAACCCAAGTGCTCGGTGACCAACGCCATCGGCGCGATCAGCGACAGCGGGTCGTTGACCGGCACTTGGGCCGCCTGGCGAATCGCCGCGTCACCGTTGCCGTTGTACACGTCGTAGATGCCCAGCACGTCGGCGATAAACAGGCCGTCGAATTTGCCGCGCTCAAGGATTTTTGCCAGGTCGGTCCAATACTCCAGGTCTTTGTACTGCCAGGAACGATCGCGGGGATGCGCCCACAGGCCTGGGGATTGGTGGCCGACACAGTTCATGTCGAAGGCATTCAAACGGATTTCACGGGACATCAAAGCACTCCGTTGAGGTGGTAGTTGCCGACAATCTGGTATTTCCAGCGCAATGGGTCATCGAGGGTCGGCGGTAGCGCAGTGCGTTGGCCGGTCAGTTCGAATTCGGCGTTGCTGGCGGCAATGAGCGCTTCGGCGGCGGCGATTTGCGCCTCGGTCAAGGCAACCGGGCTTGGGTGGGTTTCGGCGCGCTCAAACAACGCGGCGGCCACGTCGACACGGATCTGCAAATCGCCGAAGCGGCTGATCACGTAGGGGTCATCACTGGTTTGAACAAAACGCCGGGTGCTTTCCAACAGTTGGCGCGCCTGATTCAGTACGGTCATGGGTAGGACTCCTCAATTCCAGGCGTGGCGCGCGGGCTTCACGCCGTTGAGCACGAAGTTGCCGATCAGGTGGTATTTCCAGCGGGCCGGGTCGTGCAGGGTGTGGGTGCGTGCGTTGCGCCAGAAGCGGTCGAGGTTGTGCTTGCCGGTGACCGAGCGGGTGCCGGCCAGTTCGAAGAGTTTGCTGCTGGCGAGCAAGGCGGTTTCGGCGGACAACACTTTGGCTTGGGCGACGACCAGTGAGGCGTGGGCCACGCTGTCTTCATTCGGCTCGGCGAGGGCGTGGTCCACCGCCTTGCCGGCTTTGGCGAGGATGGCTTCGGTGCCGTGCACGCGCCACTCCAGATCGCCGATGGCGGCGATGGTGAACGGGTCTTGCCAGCCGTGATCCTGCTGGCTGTCGATCCACGGGCGCGCTTGGCGGGCGTAGATCTTGGCGTGCTCCAGGGCCCCCAAGGCGATGCCGGTGTCGACGGCTGCCTGGATGATTTGCGAAATCGGGCCGTTGGCGGTGGGTTGGTCGAAGGCTTGGTGGGCGGGGATCACCGCACTCAGGGGCACGGTTACGCCGTCGAGGGTCACACCGCCGCTGGCCGTGGTGCGCTGGCCGAAACCGTCCCAGCTGTCGATCACTGTGAGGCCCGGGGCGTCACGCTCAACGAAGGCGATAAACGCCTGGTCGTTTTCGTTGTTACCGACAGTCGGCACGATGTGCGCGAACAGCGCACCGGTGCAGTAGAACTTTTCGCCGTTGACCTGGGCGGTGTCACCGTGGAAACGGATCTGGGTGTCGAAGGTACCGGCGTGTTTGCTCTTGGCTTCGGAGAAGGCGTTGCCGAAACGGTAACCCGCCAGGACCTTGGCAAAGTAATGGTGCTTCTGCTCCTCGGTCGCGGTTTGCAGGAGGATGTCCACCACACCGAGGTGGTTTTGCGGGATCTGCCCCAATGATGGGTCGGCGGCGGAGATCAACTTGATCACCTCGGCCACAGTCACATAGGACACCTCGGCGCCGCCGTAGGCCTTGGGAATGGTGATACCCCACAGGCCGCTGGCGGAGAACTCGTCGAGCTCGGCAATGGGCAGGCGTCGCTCGCGGTCGCGCACGCTGGCGTCGACGGCGAAACGTGCGGCCAAGCGCTTAGCAACCTCGATGGCCTCCGCGTCCGAGCGAATGATATGGGCAGGGTGTTGAGGATGGGCTGACATGGGCCGACTCCAGGCTCCGATGAGATACCTGTGTGATTGCAGGAGTCGTGCCTGAATTTAATAACCAATAAAATCAGCTGGTTACTTTAAAAATCAGGCTATATGCCGCGTTTCAAACCAGCAAAGTGTCCATCCACTGTTGCGCCACCAACAGTTAGATCACTACGTTGCGCACAAAGCGCACTGCCACGTCGCCGTCATTGCGATAGCCGTGAGCCTGACGGCTGGCGAACATGAAAAACTCACCGGCTGTGACGTGTTTTTCTTCGTCATCGAGTATCAGGGTCAAACTGCCTTCGAAGACAAACAGCTGCACGCTCCAGCCTTCAGGGTCCGGTTCGGGGCTGTAGCGGTCACCCGGCTCCAGGCGCATCTCCCACAGTTCCACTTCGCGACGGGCGGTGGCCTTGGCCAGCAACACCGCTTTACTGCCGGGAATATCACCGGCCCAGGCCAGCTCGTTGATACGACTGTGGTCACCCGCATCCGGGGCCTGGATCAGGTCGCTGAACGCCACGTCCAACGCCTCGGCTACGCGGTCCAGCGTGGACAGGCTGACATTCTTCTCCCCCGCCTCTATGGCCACCAACATGCGCCGACTGACCCCGGACTTTTCCGATAGTGCGGTCTGGCTCAAGTCCGCAGCATGCCGCAGACGACGGACGTTCTGGCTAACGTGTTGCAGGACTGAAGCCCGTTGTGGATTTTCTTTGTGCACTATATTGCTCATAGAGTGGGTGTGCGCAGTATACTGCCCAGCGTGCGGCGCATTGTGCGGTCCGTGCCTTTCCCTTGCAAGACCGAGCCGCCATGACCTCCCCGAATTCCTCAGCGCGTTTCAAGCGTTTCAGCAAAGCCGAATGCATCCTGGTGATGATCACCATGATCTGGGGCGGCACCTTTTTGCTGGTGCAAAATGCCATGACCGTCAGCGGGCCGATGTTTTTCGTGGGTCTGCGCTTTGCGGCGGCGGCGATTGTGGTCGGTTTTTTTACCTTGCGAACCTTGCGCGAACTGACCCTGCTGGAATTGAAGGCTGGGGTGTTTATCGGCGTGTCGATCATGTTTGGCTACGGCTTGCAGACCATTGGCTTGCAGAGCATTCCGAGCAGCCAGTCAGCGTTTATAACCGCCTTATATGTGCCGTTCGTGCCGCTGCTGCAATGGCTGGTGCTGGGCCGGCGCCCTGGTTTGATGCCGAGCATCGGCATCATGCTGGCGTTTACCGGCTTAATGCTGTTAACCGGTCCGGCAGGCGCCTCGCTGAATTTCAGCGCGGGTGAAATCGCCACGCTGATATGCGCCATAGCGGTTGCAGCCGAGATTATTTTGATCAGCGCGTTTGCGGGCCAAGTGGATGTGCGCCGGGTAACCGTGGTGCAACTGGCCACCGCTTCTGCGCTGTCATTCATGATGGTGGTGCCGATGGGCGAGGCGCTGCCGGGGTTTTCGTGGTTGTTGCTGTTCAGTGCGGTGGGCCTGGGCTTGACCAGTGCGGTGATCCAGGTAGCGATGAACTGGGCGCAGCAGAGTGTTTCACCCACCCGAGCCACGTTGATTTATGCCGGTGAGCCTGTGTGGGCCGGGGTGATCGGGCGGATTGCCGGGGAGCGCTTCCCGCCGATTGCGATGGTCGGGGCGGCGTTGATTGTGGTGGCGGTGATTGTCAGTGAGATGAAAACACGCGGGCAGAAGGCAGTCGAATTGGACAATGAGCTGGAACAGGAGCGTCAGGGCTAAGCGGAGCATTGAAACAATGCCAAACGGCAGTTTTCAGCCTACCTTGTAGGATCCTGCCACATCTTGCCGTTTGGTGATCGAGAAAGCGGCACGTATGATGCATCCCAAACTCCCGCAGATTAGAAGCCTATGTCCCTGATAGTTCTACTGCTTCTGCCTTTTATCGGCAGCTGTCTGGCGGCCTTGCTGCCGCATAATGCACGTAACACCGAATCCCTGTTGGCCGGCCTCGTGGCTCTGGTCGGCACCATTCAAGTCGCCCTGCTCTACCCCCAGATCGCCCATGGTGGCGTGATCCGCGAAGAATTCATGTGGTTGCCCAGCCTTGGGCTGAACTTCGTGTTGCGCATGGACGGTTTTGCCTGGTTGTTCTCGATGCTGGTGCTCGGCATCGGCACGCTGGTGTCGCTGTATGCGCGTTACTACATGTCGCCGGAAGACCCGGTGCCGCGTTTCTTCGCGTTTTTCCTGGCCTTTATGGGCGCCATGCTCGGCCTGGTGATCTCCGGCAACCTGATCCAGATCGTGTTCTTCTGGGAACTGACCAGCCTGTTCTCGTTCCTGCTGATCGGCTATTGGCACCACCGCGCCGATGCGCGGCGCGGTGCGTACATGGCGTTGATGGTCACCGGCGCGGGCGGTTTGTGCCTGCTGGCGGGCGTCATGTTGCTGGGGCATATCGTCGGCAGCTATGACCTGGATCAGGTGCTGGCGGCGGGCGATCAGATTCGCGCGCACTCGCTGTACCCGGTCATGCTCGCTCTGGTGCTGATCGGCGCGTTGAGCAAAAGCGCGCAGTTCCCCTTCCACTTCTGGCTGCCCCACGCGATGGCGGCACCGACGCCGGTTTCGGCCTACTTGCACTCGGCGACGATGGTGAAGGCCGGCGTGTTCCTGCTGGCCCGCCTGTGGCCGTCGCTGTCCGGCAGCGAAGAATGGTTCTGGATCGTCGGCGGTGCCGGCGCCATTACCCTCCTCCTCGGCGCTTACTGCGCCATCTTTCAGAACGATCTCAAGGGCCTCCTGGCCTATTCCACCATCAGTCACCTCGGTTTGATCACCCTCCTGCTGGGCCTCAATAGCCCGCTGGCTGCTGTCGCCGCAGTGTTCCATATCCTCAACCACGCGACCTTCAAGGCTTCGCTGTTCATGGCGGCGGGGATTATCGACCACGAAAGCGGCACCCGTGATATCCGCAAACTCAGTGGCCTGGTGCGGTTGATCCCGTTTACCGCGACCCTGGCGATGGTCGCCAGTGCGTCCATGGCCGGGGTGCCGTTGCTCAATGGCTTCCTGTCCAAAGAGATGTTCTTCGCTGAAACCGTATTTATCTCTGCCACCGCTTGGGTGGAAATCGCCCTGCCGGTGATCGCAACCATCGCCGGCACGTTCAGCGTCGTCTATGCGCTGCGTTTTACCGTCGATGTGTTCTTCGGCCCCACAGCGACCAATCTGCCACACACACCGCATGAGCCGCCGCGCTGGATGCGCGCACCGGTTGAACTGCTGGTGTTCACTTGCCTGCTGGTAGGGATATTCCCGGCCCAGGTCGTCGGTTCGATCCTCGCTGCCGCCGCGCTGCCTGTGGTTGGTGGCGTGCTGCCGGAGTACAGCCTGGCGATCTGGCACGGCTGGAACGCGCCGATGATCATGAGCCTGGTGGCCATGTCCGGCGGCGTGGTGCTGTACCTGCTGCTGCGCAAGCAACTCAAGCGCGGCCGCTTCAAGTACCCACCAATCATCAGCTACTTCAACGGCAAGCGCATGTTCGAGCGCTGCCTGGTGGTGATGATGCGCGGTGTGCGCAAGATAGAAAAACGCATCAGCACCAAGCGCCTGCAAACCCAGCTGTTCCTGCTGGTGCTGGCGGCGGTGATCGCAGGCTTGATCCCGATGCTGCACAGCGGCATCAGTTGGGGCGACCGGCCGAAGATCCCCGGTTCCATCGTGTTCGTCACCCTGTGGCTGCTGGCGATTGCCTGTGCGTTGGGCGCTGCCTGGCAAGCCAAGTACCACCGGCTGGCAGCCCTGACCATGGTCAGCGTGTGCGGCCTGATGACCTGCATCACTTTCGTGTGGTTCTCGGCGCCGGACCTGGCGCTGACGCAGTTGGTTGTAGAAGTCGTCACCACCGTGCTGATCCTGCTGGGCCTGCGCTGGCTGCCACGGCGGATCGAAGAAGTCTCGCCACTGCCTAGCTCGTTGCCCAAGGCACGCATCCGAAGGTTGCGTGACTTCCTGCTCTCCACCGTGGTGGGTGGCGGTATGGCATTGCTGTCCTACGCGATGCTGACGCGCCAGACCCCCAACGATATCTCCTCGTTCTACTTGAGCCGCGCCCTGCCCGAAGGCGGCGGCAGCAATGTGGTGAACGTAATGCTGGTGGATTTCCGTGGCTTCGACACCCTCGGCGAAATTACCGTGCTCGGCGCCGTGGCGCTGACGGTCTACGCGCTGCTGCGGCGCTTCCGCCCCTCGAAAGAAAGCATGCAACTGCCCGCGCAACAGCGCCAATTGGCACCGGATGTGGCCACTGATTTGGTCAACCCGCGTCAGGCCAGCGACACCGCCCTGGGCTTCATGATGGTGCCGGCGGTGCTGGTGCGCCTGCTGCTGCCAATTGCGCTGGTGGTGTCGTTCTACCTGTTTATGCGCGGCCACAACCAACCGGGCGGTGGTTTCGTCGCAGGTCTTGTGATGTCGGTGGCGTTTATCCTGCAATACATGGTGGCGGGTACGCAGTGGGTGGAGGCGCAGATGAGCCTTCGCCCGATGCGCTGGATGGGCTTTGGCCTGCTGTCGGCGACCCTGACCGGGCTCGGCGCATTGTTTGCAGGTTATCCGTTCCTCACCACTCATACCTGGCATGTCAGTTTGCCGGTGCTCGGCGATATCCATATCGCCAGCGCCTTGTTCTTCGATATCGGCGTGTACGCCATGGTCGTAGGCTCGACATTGCTGATGCTCACAGCCCTCGGTCACCAGTCGGTACGAGCGCATAAACCGAGCAACCAGGCCAAGGCCATTGCCGCAACGGAAGGAGCCGCCTGATGGAAGAAGTCATCGCAATTGCCATTGGAGTCCTGGCGGCCTCCGGCGTCTGGTTGATCCTGCGGCCACGAACGTTCCAGGTGGTAATGGGCCTGTGCCTGTTGTCCTACGGGGTCAACCTGTTCATTTTCAGCATGGGCAGCCTGTTTATCGGTAAAGAGCCGATCATCAAGGATGGCGTGCCGCAAGACCTGCTCCACTACACCGATCCCCTGCCCCAAGCGCTGGTGCTGACGGCGATCGTGATCAGCTTCGCCATGACCGCGTTGTTCCTGGTGGTGCTGCTGGCATCCCGGGGCCTGACCGGCACCGACCATGTGGACGGCCGGGAGCCCAAGGAATGACCTGGATGAATCAACTGATCGTCGCGCCGATCCTGCTGCCGCTGCTGACCGCCGCATTGATGCTGATGCTCGGCGAGAAGCGCCGCCCGCTCAAAGCGCAGATCAACCTGTTTTCCAGCCTGATCGGTCTGGGCATTGCCATCTTGCTGCTGTACTGGACACAAAAAGGCGGCCCCGGCTCCATTGGCGTGTACCTGCCGGGCAACTGGCAGGTACCGTTCGGCATTGTGCTGGTGGTGGACCAACTGTCGGCGCTGATGCTGGTGCTCACCGGGATTATCGGCGTAAGTGCGTTGTTGTTCGCCATGGCCCGTTGGGACCGTGCGGGCACCAGTTTCCACGCGTTGTTCCAGATCCAAATGATGGGTTTGTATGGTGCCTTCCTCACCGCAGACCTGTTCAATCTGTTCGTATTCTTCGAGGTGCTGCTGGCGGCGTCCTATGGCTTGATGCTGCACGGTTCAGGCCGCGCACGGGTGTCGTCGGGCTTGCATTACATCGCGATCAACCTGCTGGCGTCATCGTTGTTCCTGATCGGCGCGGCGATGATCTACGGCGTCACCGGCACGCTGAACTTCGCCGACCTGGCGCTGAAAATCCCACTGGTGCCGGAAGCCGACCGCGGCCTGTTGCATGCCGGTGCTGCAATCCTCGCCACTGCGTTCCTGGCCAAGGCCGGCATGTGGCCGCTGAACTTCTGGCTCGCGCCCGCCTACTCCTCGGCCAGTGCGCCGGTCGCGGCGATGTTCGCGATCATGACCAAGGTCGGCGTGTACACCGTGCTGCGGTTGTGGACCTTGCTGTTCTCCGGCCAAGCCGGTGCGTCGGCGTTGTTTGGCGGCGATTGGCTGGTGTATGGCGGCATGGCAACCATCATCTGCGCCGGGCTGGCAATGGTCGCTGCGCAGCGGTTGGAGCGTATGGCCAGCTTGAGCATTCTGGTGTCGGCCGGGATTCTGCTGTCGGCGGTGGGCTTTGCCCAGCCAAGCCTGACGGCAGGCGCGTTGTTCTATCTGGTCAGCTCGACGCTGGCGTTGAGCGCATTGTTCCTGCTGGCCGAATTGATCGAGCGTTCGCGCTCGGCCAACGATTTGCCTCTGGATGAAGAAATTGATGCGCTGCCGAAGGCAATGGAGTCCCTGCATCCACGCCCCGGCGTTAACCTCGACGATGAACAACAGGCTGTGGTCGGGCAGGTGATTCCCTGGACCATGGCGTTCCTGGGCCTGAGCTTTATCGCCTGCGCGCTGCTGATTATCGGCATGCCGCCGCTGTCCGGGTTTATCGGCAAACTCAGCTTGTTGAGTGCACTGGTCAATCCGCTGGGGCTTGGGGCTAGCGTTGATGAACCGATCCGCCCTGCGGCCTGGGGCTTGGTAGCGCTGCTGATCCTGTCCGGCCTAGCCTCGCTGATTGCCTTCGCCCGCCTGGGTATCCAGCGCTTCTGGACCCCCGAGGAGCGCCCATCGCCGCTGCTGCGTCGCTATGAGTGCATACCGATCTTCTTCCTGCTGGGTCTGAGCATCGCCCTGACGTTCAAAGCCGAACCGCTGATGCGCTACACCCAAGCCACTGCCGAGAGCCTGAACAACCCGGAACACTATGTGATGGCCGTTATGGCAACGCGTCCGATCCCAAGCCCTGAAGCCAAGGCCGCCGCAACGGAGGTACAGCCATGAAGCGCCTGTTCCCTGCCCCATGGCTATCGCTCGCGCTGTGGTTGTTGTGGCTGGTGCTGAACCTGTCCGTCAGCCCCGGCAATCTGCTGCTGGGCGCACTGATGGGGTTTCTTGCGCCGCTGTTGATGGCGCCGCTGCGCCCGCTGCCGGTCCGCATCCGTCGCCCTGGCGTGATCATCCGCCTGTTCTTTCTGGTGGGCCGCGACGTGATCATCTCCAACCTCGCCGTGGCCTGGGGCATCCTGATCTGCGGCTCGCGCCCACCGCGCTCGCGCTTTATCAAGATCCCCCTGGACCTGCGAGACGCCAACGGCTTGGCGGTGCTGTCGATGATCACCAGCGTAACACCCGGCACCGTCTGGTCGGAACTCGCCTTGGACCGCAGCATTCTGCTGCTGCACGTGTTCGACCTAGATGACGAAGCGCAGTTTATCGAGCACTTCAAACACGCCTACGAACGGCCCCTGATGGAGATCTTCGAATGAGCGCCCTGTTCTCCAATGCGATCCTGTTCAGCCTGTTCCTGTTTTCCCTGGCCATGGTGCTGACCTTGATACGACTGTTCAAAGGTCCGTCCGCCCAAGACCGGGTTCTGGCGCTGGACTATCTGTACATCCTGGCGATGCTGATGATGCTGGTGCTGGGCATTCGCTATGCCAGTGATACTTACTTTGAAGCGGCGCTGCTGATTGCGCTGTTTGGCTTTGTGGGCTCGTTTGCACTGGCGAAATTCCTGCTGCGTGGCGAGGTGATTGAATGATGCCGTTATGGGTTGAAGTGATCGTGGCGGTGCTGCTGATACTGAGCAGCGTGTTTGCGCTGATTGGTGCGATTGGCCTGTTGCGGATGAAGGATTTTTTCCAGCGCATGCACCCGCCGGCGCTGGCCTCGACATTGGGGGCGTGGTGTGTGGCGTTGGCGTCGATTATTTACTTTTCGGAGCTCAAGTCCGGCCCGGTATTGCACGGGTGGCTGATTCCGATTTTGTTGTCGATCACGGTGCCGGTGACGACCCTGCTGCTCGCCCGCACTGCGCTGTTCCGTAAGCGTATGGCTGGGGATGACGTGCCCGCCGAAGTCAGCAGCCGCCGCTGACACCTGAAGTGAGCACGGTCAAAATGTGGGAACTGGCTTGCCAGCTCCCACATTTGGTTTTGCGCTAGGCGAAAGATCGAATTCTGGCCGCCAGTTCCGCCAACCCGGCATCATCCGCCCGGACATGATCATGTGACGAGATATAGCCTTCATACGCCTCGAAAAACTTATCCACTTTCGAACTCAAAGGCTTGAATGCACTGTCCGATCCTGTCCCATGCATGGGAAACAGCTTCGCATGCAGGTGATCCACACCATACCCCTCCAGCATCATCCCCGTGCGCGCTACATCTGGAAACGCCCGGTCGATCAATAGCGCGGTCTTCTTGGTCGCCACGATGAGATCCGCCAGCACTTCATCCGACTGCGCAAACGCATAACTGCCGTAATGCTGCTTGGGGATCACCACGCTGAAACCGGGGGTGTTGGGGAAAATCGAAAGGAACGCCATATGGTGTTCGTCTTCCCACAGGATGTGGGCCGGAGAGGTCTTTCGAACAATGCTGCAGAAAATACAATCCATTTAAATCACCGCCAGTTTCATCATGGGTTTGGTCGTGGCGACCATCTAAAAGCACGATGCGGTGGGCGTCAAAAGAAATGAGGGTTTTACGAAGAATGCGGTGGGTCAGTTACACATGAGCTGACTGATCCTCCGCATTCGCGAGCAAGCCCGCTCCCACATTTGGATTGAGTTTCTCTGGCGCAAAAAAACGCCCCGAACCAGTCGGGGCGTTTTTTGTTCAGCGTTTACCGATCAAGCCTGATCAGCCAACCGCCACGTCGTCCCACCCTTCCCGTCTTCCAACACCACACCCATCGCGGTCAGTTGGTCACGGATCCGGTCGGATTCCGCCCAGTCTTTATTAGCCCGAGCAGTCAAACGCGCCTGAATCAGCCCATCAACCTCAGCCGCATCCACACGCCCTTCAGCACCCGCTTGCAGGAAGTCATCCGCTTCCATCTGCAACACGCCCAGCACACTGGCCAGCTCTTTCAAGCGAGCAGCAAGCCCAGCCGCTGCATCAAGATCACTCTCACGCAGACGGTTGATCTCACGCACCATCTCAAACAGCACCGCACAGGCTTCCGGCGTGCCGAAGTCGTCGTTCATCACCTGGGTAAAACGCTCAACAAACGCCTCACCCCCCGCAGGAGCAACAGCCGGCAAGCCTTTCAACGCATGGTAGAACCGCTCCAGAGCGCCTTTGGCGTCCTTGAGGTTGTCTTCCGAATAGTTGATCGCGCTGCGGTAGTGGCTCGACACCAACAGATACCGCACCACTTCCGGATGGTACTTTTCCAGCACGTCGCGAATGGTGAAGAAGTTGTTCAAGGACTTGGACATCTTCTCGCCATTGATGCGGATCATGCCGCAGTGCATCCAGGCGTTGGCGTAGGTCTTGCCGGTGGCGGCTTCGCTTTGGGCGATTTCGTTTTCGTGGTGCGGGAACTCGAGGTCGCTGCCGCCGCCATGAATGTCGAAGGTGTCACCCAGGCAGCAGGTGGACATTACCGAGCATTCGATGTGCCAGCCCGGACGCCCGGCGCCCCATGGCGACTCCCAGCTCGGCTCGCCGGGCTTGGTGCCTTTCCACAGCACGAAGTCCAGCGGGTCTTGCTTGGCTTCGTCGACTTCGATGCGTGCGCCGATGCGCAGGTCTTCGATCTTCTTGCGCGACAGCTTGCCGTACCCCATGAACTTGGCAACGCGGTAGTACACGTCGCCATTACCTGGGGCGTAGGCGTAACCCTTGTCGATCAGGGTCTGGATCATCGCGTGCATACCAGGAATGTGGTCCGTGGCACGCGGCTCCATGTCCGGCTTGAGGATGTTGAGGCGCGCCTCGTCCTCGTGCATGGCGGCGATCATGCGCTCGGTCAGCGCGTCGAACGACTCGCCGTTTTCGTTGGCACGGTTGATGATCTTGTCGTCGATGTCGGTGATGTTGCGCACGTACGTCAAGTCATAGCCGCTGAAACGCAACCAGCGGGTCACCAGGTCGAAGGCAACCATGCTGCGGCCGTGGCCGATGTGGCAGTAGTCGTACACGGTCATGCCGCACACGTACATGCGCACCTTGTTGCCGTCCAGCGGCTTGAAGACTTCTTTGGTCTTGCTGAGTGTGTTGTAGATCGTTAGCACGACATTTCCCTTAAGACTTGATCACTGGCCCCACGAATCACGCAAGGTCACGGTACGGTTGAATACCGGCTGACCTGGTTTCGAGTCCTTGATATCCGCGCAGAAGTAACCTTCGCGCTCGAACTGGAAACGGTCTTCCGGCTGTGCGTCGCCAAGCGATGGCTCAGCACGACAACCAGTGAGTACTTGCAGGGAATCAGGGTTGATATTGTCCAGGAAGCTGGCGCTGTCCTCGGCCTTTTCAGGGTTCGGCGAGCGGAACAGACGATCGTACAGTCGCACTTCGCACTCGATGCTGGCCGCGGCCGGCACCCAGTGGATCACGCCTTTGACTTTACGGCCTTCAGGGTTTTTGCCCAGGGTTTCCGGGTCGTAGGAGCAACGCAGTTCGACGATGTTGCCATCGGCGTCCTTGATCGCTTCGTCGGCACGGATCACGTAGCTGCCGCGCAGGCGCACTTCGCCATTCGGCTCCAGACGCTTGTAGCCTTTTGGCGGCTCTTCCATGAAGTCATCACGGTCGATGTAGATTTCACGCGCGAATGGCAGTTTGCGCACACCCAACTCTTCTTTCTGCGGATGACGCGGCAGCTCGAGGTTGTCGACCTTGTCTTGCGGGTAGTTGATGATCACGACTTTCAACGGGCGCAGCACGCACATGGCGCGCGGAGCGTTCGCGTCCAGGTCCTGACGGATGCTGAATTCGAGCATGCCGAAGTCAACCACGCCGTCGGAACGGTTGGTGCCGACCATGTCGCAGAAATTGCGGATCGACACCGGGGTGTAACCGCGACGGCGGAAGCCCGACAGGGTCGACATGCGCGGGTCGTCCCAGCCATGTACATGCTTTTCATCAACCAGTTGCTTGAGCTTGCGCTTGCTGGTGATGGTGTAGTTCAGGTTCAGGCGGCTGAATTCGTACTGACGCGGGTGCGCCGGGACCGGCAGGCTGTCCAGGAACCAATCGTACAGTGGACGATGGCTTTCGAACTCCAGGGTGCAGATGGAGTGCGTGATGCCTTCGATGGCGTCCGACTGACCGTGGGTGAAGTCGTAGTTCGGGTAGATGCACCACTTGTCACCGGTCTGGTGGTGGTGGGCATGGCGGATGCGGTACATGATCGGGTCGCGCAGGTTCATGTTCGGCGAGGCCATGTCGATCTTGGCGCGCAGTACGCGGGCACCGTCCGGGAACTCACCGGCGCGCATGCGGGCGAACCAGTCCAGGTTCTCCTCTACCGAACGGTCGCGGAACGGGCTGTTCTTGCCAGGCTCGGTCAGGCTGCCGCGGTATTCCTTGGCTTGTTCCGGGCTCAGGTCGTCGACGTAGGCCTTGCCGGCCTTGATCAACTCGACGGCCCAGTCGTGCAACTGGTCGAAGTATTGCGAGGCATAGCGCACTTCACCGGACCACTCGAAACCCAGCCACTTCACGTCGCTTTCGATGGCGTCGATGTATTCCTGGTCTTCCTTGGCCGGGTTGGTGTCGTCGAAACGCAGGTGCGTGACGCCACCGAACTCCTGGGCCAGGCCGAAGTTCACACAGATCGACTTGGCGTGACCGATGTGCAGGTAGCCGTTAGGCTCTGGCGGGAAGCGGGTGACGATCTGCGTGTGCTTGCCCGAATCCAGGTCCGCCTGGATGATCGGGCGCAGGAAATTGACCGGGACGGCAGGTCCGGTCTTGGAATTCGAGGTAGGGTCGACAGTGGGCTTGCTCATAGGATCCTTGAACAGACGAAGTGCTTGGCCAGAAGTAGGGCCGATAAAACAAAGCGCTTATCATAGCCGATGCTGTCAACTACCTGACAGAGCACGACCCAAAACTGCCGCATTTATTAGCCCGCTGGTAAAAAACCACCTCGAAATTCCTGCAGGGCGCGCTAAACTGCGCGCCTTGGCCGAAGTTTCGCCAAATCGGTAAGGCGCCCCGGCGTCCACACCCACGAATTCCCTGAAAAGAGTAGTGAACATGACTCAAGTCAAACTGACCACCAACCACGGTGACATCGTCATCGAGCTGAACGCCGAGAAAGCGCCGATCACCGTCGCCAACTTCATCGAATACGTTAAAGCCGGCCACTACGAAAACACCGTTTTCCACCGTGTGATCGGTAACTTCATGGTCCAGGGCGGCGGTTTTGAGCCTGGCATGAAAGAAAAGAAAGACAAGCGCCCAAGCATCCAGAACGAAGCGGACAACGGCCTTTCCAACGACAAGTACACCGTTGCCATGGCCCGTACCATGGAGCCGCATTCGGCCTCCGCGCAGTTCTTTATCAACGTTGCCGACAACGCCTTCCTGAACCACAGCGGCAAGAACGTGCAGGGTTGGGGCTACGCCGTGTTCGGTAAAGTCACCGAAGGCCAGGACGTCGTTGACAAGATCAAAGGCGTGCAGACCACCGGTAAAGCCGGTCACCAGGACGTTCCGGTAGAAGACGTTATCGTCGAGAAAGCCGAGATCGTTGGGTGATATTGCTGATTTCAGATTTGCATCTGGAAGAGGAGCGCCCGGATATAACCCGGGCGTTTCTGGATTTGCTTCACGGTCGCGCCCGTGGCGCCCAGGCGTTGTACATTCTGGGGGACTTCTTTGAAGCCTGGATTGGCGACGACGGGATGACACCCTTCCAACGTTCGATTTGCGAGGCTCTGCGCGAGCTGAGCGACAGCGGCACCCCGATTTTTATCATGCATGGCAACCGCGATTTCCTGATCGGCAAGGCGTTCTGCAAAGCTGCAGGTGCCACCTTGCTCAAGGACCCGAGTGTCGTGCAGCTCGCAGGCGAGCCCGTACTGCTGATGCACGGCGACAGCCTCTGCACCCGCGACGTCGGCTATATGAAGCTGCGGCGCATCCTGCGTAACCCGATTGTGTTGTTTATCCTGCGACACCTGCCTTTGCGCACCCGGCACAAGCTGGCGCGCAAACTGCGTAGCGAGAGCCGCGCGCAGACCCGCATGAAAGCCAACGATATTGTTGATGTCACGCCCGAGGAAGTGCCTCGGGTGATGCAGCAATTTGGCGTGCGCACGCTAGTCCACGGCCATACGCACCGCCCGGCCATTCACAAGTTGCAGATTGGTGACCAGGCGGCCAAGCGTATTGTGCTGGGGGATTGGGATAAGCAAGGGTGGGCGTTGCAGGTGGATGAGCAAGGTTTTCAGTTGGCGGCGTTCGACTTCACCCCCCTCCTTCTCAACTGATCGTTCCCACGCTCTGCGTGGGAATGCCGTCCAGGACGCTCTGCGTCCGCTTTGAGAGTCGTGACGCGGAGCGCCACTGGAGGCGTTCCCACGCGGAGCGTGGGAACGATCATTATCCTTTAGTGCCCGGACGCTTCCGGCCCCGCCTTCGCCCCAAACGGCGGTTTCGCCAGCCACACCAGCAGCAACAAGCCCATGAACATCCACCCCAGCAACGTGAAGTAGTCCACGGTGGACATCATGTAGGCCTGACTGGTGAGGATCTGATCCAACTGCGCATACGCCTTGTGCCCTGCCCCGCCCAGCGCGTTCAACGCATCACGGGTGGCCGAGTCATAGGTGGTCATGTTCTCGCTCATGTACGCATGGTGTTGGTCCGCCCGACGAATCCAGATCCAGGTGGTCAGCGAGGCTGCAAAGCTGCCGCCCAAGGTCCGCAGGAAGGTCGCCAGGCCCGCACCGTCGGCAATCTGGCTTGGCGGCAAGTCAGACATCAGGATGCTCAGGGTCGGCATAAAGAACAACGCCACACCGATCCCCATAAACAACTGCACCAGAGCGATATGTTGGAAGTCCACCTCATTGGTGAAGCCAGCCCGCATAAAGCAGCTCAAGCCAATCGCCAGGAACGCCAAGCCCGCCAACAAGCGCAGGTCGAACTTGTGCGCGTACTTGCCGACAAAAGGCGACATCAATACCGGCAGGATGCCGATCGGCGCCACCGCCAGACCCGCCCAAGTGGCGGTGTAGCCCATCTGGGTTTGCAACCATTGCGGCAGGATCAGGTTGATGCCGAAGAAACCCGCATAACCCAGGACCAACACGATGGTGCCGATGCGGAAGTTGCGGTAGGCAAACAGCCGCAGGTTGACCACCGGGTGTTTGTCGGTCATTTCCCAAATGATGAACACTGCCAGGGCGATCACCGAAATCGCCGCACCCACGAGGATAAAGTTGGATTCGAACCAGTCCAGGTCATTGCCCTTGTCGAGGATGATCTGCAAGGCGCCGACACCGACGATCAAGCTCAGCAGCCCGACGTAATCCATCGGTTGGTAGCTGGTGACCACTGGGCGTTTCTTCAACTGCGAACGCACCACCATGACCGCAAAGATGCCGATCGGCACGTTGATAAAGAAGATCCATGGCCAGCTGTAGCTGTCGGTGATCCAGCCACCGAGGATCGGGCCGGCAATCGGCGCCACCACCGTGACCATCGCCAGCAACGCCAGGGCCATGCCGCGCCTGGCGGGCGGGTAGACCGCGATCAGCAATGTCTGAGTCATCGGGTATAACGGCCCCGCCACCAAGCCTTGCAGCACCCGGAAACCGATCAACTCAGGCATCGAAGTGGAAACACCGCACAGGAACGAGGCCAGCACAAACAGGATGGTCGCCCACAAAAACAACTTCACCTCGCCAAACCGGCGGCTCAGCCAGCCAGTGAGCGGCAAGGCAATGGCGTTGCTCACCGCAAACGAGGTGATTACCCAAGTGCCCTGCTCCGAACTTACGCCGAGGTTGCCGGAGATGGTCGGCAACGCCACGTTGGCGATGGTGGTGTCGAGCACCTGCATAAAAGTCGCCAGCGACAGGCCAATAGTGGCCATCAACAGGCTGGGTGGCGTGAAGGAGGCGTTATTGCTCATTAGCGTTGCACAGCCTTGGGTGCGGCGAGGCTGTTGTCATGGATCAACCCAGTGATCATGGCGTCGGCTTCGGCCAATTGGCGGTCATACACATTGGTGGTGAACGAGGCTTTTTGCGGCGCCTGTTGCGCCAACACCGGGCCACTCTGGTCGTGCAGGTTCACATTAACCACGGTGGACAGGCCGACACGCAGCGGGTTCTTGGCCAACTCTTCGGCGTTTATGTGGATGCGCACCGGCACCCGTTGCACGATCTTGATCCAGTTACCCGTGGCGTTCTGTGCAGGCAGCAGGGCAAACGCGCTGCCGGTGCCGGCGCCGAGACTGTCGACGGTGCCGCTGAATTTCACGTCACTGCCGTAGATATCCGACTCGATGTCCACCGGCTGGCCGATGCGCATATTACGCAGCTGGGTTTCCTTGAAATTGGCATCGATCCACAGTTGATCCAGCGGGATCACAGCCATTAACGCGGTGCCCGGCTGGACGCGCTGGCCCAGTTGCACGGTGCGCTTGGCGACATAACCGGTGACCGGCGCGATCAAGGTGCTGCGTGCATTGGTCAGGTAAGCCTGACGCAGTTGCGCGGCGGCAGCCTGCACATCCGGGTGGGACGAAATGACGGTGTCATCCACCAGCGCGCTGCTGGTCTTGAACTGTTGCTGCACGTTGGCCAGGGCGTTTTGCGCCGAGGTCAGATCGTCACGAGCATGGGACAGTTCTTCCTGGGAAATAGCCCCGCCGGCGGCGAGGTTTTTACGCCGGTTGTAGTTGTCCTGAGCCTTTTGCACATTGGCTTGCTGCGCCAGCACCTGGGCTTTCATGCCATCGACGTTGCTATACAAACCGCGTACCTGGCGCACGGTGCGGGCCAAGTTGGCCTGGGCACTTTGCAGGCCGACGGCCGCATCGTTCGGGTCGAAGTTGATCAGCACCTGGCCTTCGTGGACCAGGTCGCCATCGTCGGCGCCGATGCTGACCACGGTACCGGTGACCAGTGGGGTGATTTCCACCACGTTACCGTTCACATAGGCGTCGTCGGTGCTTTCGTTAAAGCGCCCGTAAAACTCATACCAGCCCCACACGCCCACGGCGCCAAGGATGACGATCAGCGCCAGGACGGTCAGCATCACTTTGCGTTTGCGTGGGTTGCTGTCGTTCGGTTGTTCAGTTGCGTTATTGCTTTGGGCAGTGGCCATGACAATTACCTCAAATTATTCCGTGCGGATGGCGGGACGGGTCGTGGTCGCGGCCACGTTATCGGCGTTGAACCCGCCACCCAGGGCCTGCATCAATTGAATCGACAGATCGATTTGCGCGGCATTCAGGGTCGCCAGCTGACGCTGGGCCTGCAGCAATTGCTGCTCGATGCTGAGCACATCCAGGTAATTCCCGATACCTGAGCTGTAACGCTGAACCCCGGTGTCGTAGGACTGCTGGGCAATGTCGGCGGCATGTTGCTGTGCCTGGATCTGCCGCCCGGTTTCGCGCAGTTGCACCAGGGTGTTGCCGATATCGCCCAAGGCTTGCACCAGGGTTTTGTTGTACTGGGCCACGGCCAGGTCGTAATCGGCGTCGCGGGCATCGAGGTCGGCGCGCAGGCGGCCGCCGTCGAAGATCGGCAACGAGATCGTGGGCGCAATGCTGAAGAAACGGCTGGCCGAACCAAACATCGCATCGCCTAACAACGACTCGGCCCCGGCGCTCGCGCTCAGGTTGAGGTTGGGGTAGAAGCGGGTTTTGCTCGCGGCGACGTTCTTGCTCGCCGCTTCCACACGCCAGCGCGCGGCGATCAGGTCCGGGCGGCGGCCCAGCAACTCGGCCGGCAGTACCGAAGGCACGGCGACAGCGCTGGGTTTCAACACGTTCGGGCGGGTCAGCTCACTGCCACGGTCCGGGCCTTTGCCGAGCAATACGGCCAGGGCAATCTTGGCGCTCAGCAACTGTTTTTCCGCATCGATCAGTTGCGACTGGGAGCTGGCTTCCAGGCTTTCGGTTTGCTGGTACTGATACTGGCTGTCGATGCCGGAGCTGAGACGACGCTTGCCCAGGTCGAGCATCTGGCGGGTGCGTTTAAGGTCGTCATTGGCCAGGTCACGCACGATATGCGCCTGACCCAAGTCGCTGTAGGCCTTGGCCACGTTGGCGGCCAAGGTCAGGCGTGCGGCTTGCTGGTCGACTTCGGCGGCACGGGCCTGGCCCAAGGCGGCTTCCCAGGCGGCGCGCTGGCCACCCCAGAGGTCGAAGTTGTAATTGAAGCTCGCGCCGATGTTACGCACGGTGGCGTAGGTATCGCCCACACCCCGCGGGTCCTGGTCTTTGGCCAGGCGCGAACGGCTCACGCCGGCGCTGGCATCCAGGGTTGGCATGCGCGCAGCGTCGGCGGCAAAGGCAGCGGCTTCGGCCTGGTGGGCACGGGCGCTGGCCACTTGCATGTCGGGGCTGTTTTGCAGGGCTTCGTGAATCAAGCCATCAAGCTGTGGGTCGCCGAGGCTTTTCCACCAGTCAGCGGTCGGCCAGGCAGCGCTCGACAGCGTCACACCGCTGAGGGACTTACCGGTTTGCAGGGTGTTGGCATCGAGGCGTTTGCCTTGAGTGTCGAGGCCGCTGAAGTTGGCGCAACCGGCCAGCGTCATCGCCACCAGCACTAGGCTAAGTGCGCGTGTGTTCATTGTTTACCTACCCGCTGGATGACGATGGCGTCACCGGCAGCTACCAGAATTTTCGTGAGGATGGCTTCCAGGGTTTGCAACTCGCCGGGTTCCAGAGCACCGGCCAGCTCGTTCATCGACTGCGCGCCGATGTGCGGCAGCATGTCCGCCAGGCGCTGGCCGTCTTGCGTAAGCACCAGTTGCACCTGACGCCGATCCTGCTCGGAACGCTTGCGCGCCAGCAGGCCCTTCTGCTCCAGACGGTCGAGCATGCGCGTCATGGAACCGCTGTCCAGGGACAGGTTGCGGCACAGCTCGGCCGGGGTGTCGACGTCGAACTGGGCAATGATGATCAACACCTTGAACTGCGCGGCGGTCACGCCGTACGGCTCCATGTGGGTGTCGATAATGCGGTCCTTGAGCAGCGCCGCACGGCCCAGCAACAGACCGAGGTGGCAGTTGCGGAAGCTGTCAGGGGTGAAATGGGTCATCGGAAGTCACCTTATTACTGCCTAGGCAGTGAATGTATGACAAGATGTTACTGCCTAGGCAGCAGAAGTCAAATGGAATTATTAGCTTGCTTGCTAATTTCACGACAGAAGGATTGGAATGCAAACGAATGTGGGAGCTGGCTTACCTGCGATAGCGGTGTGTCAGTCAACAGATAAGTGACTGAAGCATCGCTATCGCAGGCAAGCCAGCCCCCACAATTTTAATCAGAGGCGGACCTAGAAATCCCGCTTGTAGAAGATATCCAACGAACTGGCCACGCCACTGGCCACTTCCAGGTACACCTTCTTGCTCAACAGATAGCGCAAGGCAATCGTGTTAGCCGGCTCGAACACCCCCACCCCATAGCGCAGGCTGAGTTTTTCGGTAATTTTGCCGCTGGCCACCACGGCGGTGGTGGTGCCGCTGCCTTGGGTGTCGAGTTCAAAATCCTGGATGCCCAGGTTTTTCGCGATGTCCGAGGTCACCCCGGCGCTGCCCATCAGGCCCAGGCCCAATGCGGCTTGGGCAAGCATATTGTTGTCTTCACCGGTGGTACTCAGCGGACGACCGAGCACCAGGTAGGACAACGCCTGTTCCTGGCTCATGGCCGGCTCCGAGAAGATCTGCGTGGTGGGCTGTTCGGCGCTGCCGCTCAGGCGGATACCGGCGGTGACGTCGTTGGTCTTGCGGATGGCTTCGATGTCCAGATAGGGCTGGTCGAGCGGCCCGGCGAACAGCAGGCGTGCGCGACGCACATCGAGTCTCTGGCCGTAGGCACGGTAACGGCCGTCGTTGAGCCACAGCTCGCCACGGGTGTCGAGGTTGTCACCGATATGCACATGGCCTTGCACCTTGGCGGTGAGGCCGAAGCCTGCAAAATTAAGCTGGTCTTCGCCCACCGCCACGTCGATATCCATGGCCATCGCCATCGGTGGCTTGCCCTCTTCGGTCTGGTTGCCAACGATCACCGTGTCATCCGAGACCTTGACGGTCGACGGTGGCAGTTCACGCACAGTGATATCGCCGCGCGGGATCTGCACCTTGCCGGCGATGGCCAGCTTGTCGTCTTTCAAGCTGATCTTCAGGTCGGGCGCCACTTCCAGCACCGCGTAAGGTTCTACCGTGACCGGCAGTTGCGAGCCTTGCAGGGCGAGGTCCACCGCCAGCGCCTGGCCCCAACCAATATGCCCCTTGAGGCTGCCCTGCCCGGCCTTGCCGCTGCGCCAACCGCCGTTGAGTTGCACGCTTTCGCCGGCAATCAGCGCCTGCACGTTCAAACCTTCAAGACTGACCGGCAATTCAGGCCCGGAAATCTCGCCGCCGATAAGGTTCACATTGCCGTTGACCTGCGGCGCCAGCAGGCCACCGGAAATGCGGCCACTGCCGTTGAGCTTGCCGTTGAGTTTTTCCACCATCGGCACAAACGGTCGCGCCACCGCGAGGTCCAGGCCAGTAAGACTGAAATTGCCGGTGATCGGTTTGTTCTTCGGCAGCGGGTTGATCTGCGCCTGCAACAGCAATTCGCCGAGCTTGCCGCCGCGGAAGTTGAGCTGGGTGTCGATACGCTTGGGGTTAAGGGTGGTTTCCAGCTTCAACGTGTCGTAGGGGAAATCCAGCCAGTGATCCTTGTCCTTGACGCGCAAGGTGCCACCACTGGCGTCCACCGACACTACGCCTTTAGGGCCACTGGCAGGCAGGTCGAGCTGTACGTCGGCGTTGAGCTTGCCCTGCCAGGCGAAGTCTTTCGGCAAAAACGCCGCCAAACTGTCGATAGGGAATTGCTTGAGGTGGTAGCGCAGCTTGGGTTCGGGCATCAGGCGCTGGTCTTCGCCGCACAGGCTGGCGGGGCCGGACACCCAGCAATGCGCGGCGAAGGTCAGCTTGCCATCAGCCAGGCGTTCGATCTTCGCCGGGGCTTGCAGTTGCCAGTCCTGGCCTCCGGCTTGTACATCACCACTGGCCAGGCGCCCGCGCCAGTTGCCTTTATCGAGATTGCCGTCCAATGCCAAGGCCAATTTGACCAGAGGCCCTGCCAGGTCCAACTGGACTTTCTGGCTCTTGATATCGCCTTGGGCGCTGGCGGTCAGCGTACCGACCTGAGTGTCACCGGCTTGGATGCCGCTGCCCTTGAGGTCGATCTTCGCGCGCTGCGCGTTGTCGAGCGTGGCGTCGAGGGTGAGGCTTTGCAGGTGATTGTCGGCGAACGCCAGTTGCTGACCGTTGAGGTCAAGCTTGCCTTGCGGCGCCTTCAAAGTGCCGGCTACATCAACCCGACCATTGATCTGCCCGCGCAGCTGCGGCCACAGCTGGGCCAGACGCGCCAACTTGATATCGATCTGCCCGGCCAGACGTTGCTGCAAGCTGCCGCTGCCGTTGATGCGGTTATCGCCCAGGCGCAGATCCAGGTTGGCGAGGGTCCATTGTTCGCCCGCGCCTTCAGCCTTGGCGGCCAGCACCGCCGTTTGGCCGCGCAAACGGCCTTTGAGGTCGAGTTCGGCGTTCAGCTTGAGCTGTTCATTTTTGAACTCGCCCTTGCTGCGCAGTGGTCCAGCCAACGTGCCCGGCAATTCAGCGACCCAGTACGCCGGGTTCAGCGCCGACAGGTCCAACGCAGTGTCCCAGGCAATACCCTCGGCAAATTGCAGGTTCAGGTGGCCTTCGGCCTTGCCTTGGCCGGCGGTCAGTTTCAGCTCGGGCAGGAAGACTTGCTTGAGATCGCCACTGAACGGCGTGACCAGGCTGAACTTACCGGCCGGGCCGTCGAGGTCGGCTTTGAGGTTGCCAAGATAATTGCCGTCTTTGTAAGAGATCTCACCATTGAAAGTACGCAATGTAACTTGCGGTTCATCGATCAATGGGTAGAGGCGATGCCAGGGGAAGTCCAGCCAGTCAATCTTGGCGTCGGCGCTGAAGCCTTGCTGCCAATCCAACTGGGCGCTGAGTTTGAGGCTTTGTTTGTCACCGGCATTCAGGTCCAGACCCGCGATCTGCGCCCCCTTGGCATCGACCTTGCCTTGCAGCAGCAAATCTACCGGGCCTTTCTCTGCGGGTAGTACGGCCTTGCCCAGCAGCTGGTAGCCGCTGTTCAGGTCGCCTTTGGCGGTGAGGTCCAGTTGGTTGAGTTGCAGGGTGTCGGGCAAATCGGCGCTGGGCTTGAAGCTGTCGGAGGTGATGTGCAGTTGCGCGGGCAGGTTCTCCACCAGGGGTTGCAGCTCACCGCTGAGCTTGGCGGGCAGGTAACCGCTACTGTCGGCGTCAAGCTTGAGGGTCTTGAGCAGATCGCCGTCGACCTTGAGCGCGACCTTCCACGGCGCGCCGCCGGGGGCGTATGGCAGGCTCAGGTTGCCGGTGGCACTCAGCGGCCAGTTGCCGGTGGGTTGCAGCAAACCGGACAAGTCCAGTACCAGGTCGTCACGTTGCACGTGCACTGAGTCGATCTGCATCCCGGCAGCCGTCCAGTGCGCCGCCAGTTGCAGGCCCTTGACCTCTTCGCTGCCGTTAAACAGCAGGCTACCGACGCGAACGTCGCCTAATTGGATGGCGACCGGCAGTTTCAACTCCGGCAGTTGAATCGGCCCGCTGCTGCTCTCTTCAGCGCTGGGTGGAAACTGCAGGCTGACCTGCTCCACATCCAGCTGATTGATGCACACCGTCATGCGTAGCAGGCACGCCGGCGACCAATCAAACTTCGGTGCATTGAGCTCGACGCGGCTGGCGTCTTGCTGCCATATCAAATAATCGGCGCTCCACTGTCCGCCCAGACGCCCCTGGAAATTCTCCACGGTCAGCCCCGGCACCTGGCCCAAGGCCCAGCGACTGCCCGCTTGGGTCCCGAGCAACGTCCACAGTGCCAGTAACACCAAGGCCAGGACGGCCACCACGGCCAGCCCCGCTATTTTCAAACCACGCATCACAGCTCAGGCCCCATGGAAAAGTGCAAACGAATACCGCCCGGGTCTTCCAGGGCATGGGCCAGGTCGAGGCGAATCGGCCCGACCGGCGAGACCCAGCGTATGCCCACGCCAACACCGGTTTTCAAGCTGGGCATTTCCAGGGTATTGAACGAGTTACCCTGGTCGATAAAGGTCGCGATCCGCCATTTTTCGGCGATGGAATATTGATATTCGGCGCTCAAGGCCACCATGTAGCGGCCACCGATGCGGTCACCCTGGTCGTTCTCCGGCGACAACGTCTGGTATTCGTAACCGCGCACGCTCTGGTCACCACCGGCAAAAAAGCGCAGCGACGGTGGCACCGATTTGTAACCGTTGGTGGCGCTGCCGCCGAACTGCGCACGGCCCAGGAAGCGGTGGTTGTCCCATAAGGTCGTCAGGCCCTTGATCGTGGCCGTGCCATAAAGCAAGTTGGTGTCGGAACCGAGGCCTTCTTTGGCGACCCTGGTGTCGAACATCAGGCGGTAGCCATTGTGCGGGTCGATGCGGTTATCGCTGCGCAGGTAGGAGTAACTGATCCCCGGCATCACCAGGTTGCTGAGGCCGGAGTCGTTGCCCAGGCGGTACTCTTCACGCTGGTATTTGAGCGAGATGATCCGGGTCCAGCCGCTGGGCAGCTTGCTGTGCCATTCGGGGCCGACGGTGAGCAATTTACTCAGGGTGTCGGTGCCGGCCAATTCTTCATTCTGATAGCCGCCGGCGAAGCGCAACTTGTCGGTCAGCGGTGGGTCCAGCGGAATGTCGTACCACAGGCCGACGTTCTGGCGCGGCGCCGACAGTTCAGCCTCCCAACCATAACTGTGGCCTTGGGGATTGACCCAGTGGCGGGTCCAATTGGCTTTGCCACGCGGGCCAACGTCCGTCGAGAAACCGAGGCCCAGCCCCATGGTGCGTGGCTTGCGGGTTTCCAGTTGCACCGCCACCGGGATCACATCGTTGGCCGAGGCGGCGGGAGCGGCATCCACGCGCACGCCTTCGAAAAAGCCGCTGGATTGCAGGTTCTGGTTGAGTTCGGCGATCAATTCGGAATCGTAAGGTGTGCCACTTTTGAAGGGCACCATGCGGCGCAGCAGGTCCTCATCAAACGGCGTGTCGCCGGTAAAGCTGACGTTGCCCATGGTGTAGCGTGGGCCGCTGTCATAGATGAGTTCGATATCGGCGACGCCCGCCTGGGGGTCTACGGTGAGTTTCTGGCGGGTAAAACGCCCACTGAAAAAGCCATAGCGCGAGGCCTGGTTCTGGATCAGACGCTTGGCGTCTTCGTAATAGCCGTGGTTGAGCACGGCACCGGGTTTGAGGTCGTCGCCGGCAGGCACGCGAAAAGCCTTCAGGCTCGCGGCCTGGCCGTCGACCCGAATGGTCACGTCTCGCAAATGCACCGGTTCGCCGGGGTCGATGGTGAGAATCAGGCGCGGGTTCTTGCCGCCCTTCACGTCACTGGTGACTTGTGGCTGATAGAAACCCAAGGCCTGGGCAGCTTTGCGCGCCTGCTCCTCGGCGCCACGGCTGAACCGCAGCAGGGCTTCTTCATCACGATCGCCTACCCCGCCGATATAGCCTTCGATGTTGGCTTTCAACGCGTCGTTTGAGGGTTTGACCCGCACGTCCAATTCGCTTTGCGCCAAGGCGCCGCAGCTTGTGAACAGCAGAATCAAGCCGCTGGTAAATCTTCCTGGAAACTTCATAGGCGCGGATGCTACACGAGCTTGGGAGACTCTTTGAACAAGCAATTGTCTGAATAATTCTGTCCTAAGCCGTTGCAGCATGTAACGCCTGGGGATTGGGATGAAAAAACACGTGCTCTCGGATAGGTCCTACAGCGACTTCACCGATTTCCTCATAGCCCTGGCGTTTGTAAAAATCCAGATAGCGGGAATTGCCCGTGTCGAGCACCACGCCCGACGAGTGCGGGTCTTCTGCGCACCAGTTGTGCACCGCCTCCAACAGTTGCTCACCGTAGTGTTTACCCTGGAATTGCGGGTGAATGCCCAGCAGCGGCAGCACATGCACCGACTCGGTAGGCAGGCACGCCAGTACCGCGTGGTGGTATTCCAGATAACGCCGAGTACCACGCACGCCGGTGCTCAGCCACATACGCAATTGCCAGGCCCAACTCTCAGTGATGCCCAGCCGGCGCTGTGGTGGCGCGATCAGAGCGATGCCGATCAGCCGATCGTTCACCAGCAAGCCAATCGCCGGCAAGTTCTGGAAAAAATGCTGTTTGACCAGCTCGCGTACGGTGGCACGCACGCGCTGCTCGTAGCCCGGACGCTCGGCTTCGAAGATGTAGGCGAAGGTAGGCTCATGGCGGTAGGCCTGATACAACAGTGAGCGGGCCTCGCTGGAGTAGCCGCTGTCGAGCAGGTGAATCTGGGCAATAGTGTCGGGCATACGTTCAATCTCCCTGGGCGCCCTTTAAAAAGTGGCGTTCTTATGGGTACGAACTTGTGCGGCGCGAGTCGTTCCCAGACCTTAGCAGTGCATCCGTCCTACCGCCACGCTGGCCCCCGTCCGACTTGTCGGCTAGCATCGGCTTTTTGCCAGACTGGACTGCCGACCATGAAAATCGTCTCTTTCAATATCAACGGGCTGCGCGCGCGCCCTCATCAGCTGGCAGCACTGATCGAGAAACACCAACCCGATGTAATCGGCCTGCAGGAAACCAAGGTCCACGATGATCAATTCCCGCTGGCCGAAGTGCAGGCCCTGGGCTATCACGTGTATTACCACGGCCAAAAAGGTCACTACGGTGTGGCGCTGCTCTCGCGTCATCCGGCGTTAAGCCTGCACAAAGGCTTTGCCAGTGATGAAGAAGATGCTCAACGCCGCTTCATCTGGGGCACATTCAATGATGAGCATGGCAACCCCGTCACGGTCATGAACGGCTACTTCCCTCAGGGCGAAAGCCGCGACCACCCCACCAAATTCCCGGCCAAGCAACGCTTCTACGAAGATTTGCAGCAACTACTGGAAAGCCAGTTCAGCAATGACCAGGCGCTGGTGGTGATGGGCGACGTGAACATTTCCCCGGAAGACATCGACATCGGCATCGGCGCCGACAACGCCAAGCGCTGGCTGAAAACCGGCAAGTGCAGCTTCCTGCCCGAAGAGCGCGAGTGGATGGCACGCCTGAAGAACTGGGGCCTGGTGGACAGCTTCCGTCACCTGAACCCGGACGTGACCGACCGCTTCAGCTGGTTCGACTACCGCAGCCGTGGGTTTGAGGATGAGCCTAAGCGAGGGCTGCGCATTGACGTGATCATGGCCTCAAACGGTTTGCTGCCACGGGTCAAGGATGCCGGGGTGGACTACGAGCTGCGCGGTTTGGAAAAGCCCTCGGACCATGCGCCGATCTGGCTTGAGCTGAGCTGACAACATCAAGAAGTGTGGGAGCTGGCTTGCCTGCTCCCACATTTTTGATCGATGTTGTTTTAGTCATATTTTTGCAACCTGCCTGACTTAATCTCGTAGCACTTCCTTTGGCTTAAGAAGGTGCCGGCATGAGGCTGCGCGTTCTGTTCCTGCTGACTCTTTTTCCCCTCTACGCTGTTTCCGCCCCCCTACCCGTTCCCGATCAAGGCCCTGCGTTGCGCATCCAGGGTTCCAACACCATTGGTGCAGCGCTGGGACCGGCGCTGGTCAAGGGCCTGATGGAGCGTCAGGGTTTGCAGGAGGTGCGCAGTGAACCGGCCCAAGGCACCAATGAACAGCGTGTGGTCGGCAAGACTCGCCAGGGTAAAACCGTGACCATCGAGGTCGCAGCTCATGGCTCCAGCACCGGATTTACTGCGCTGAAAAAAGCCCGCGCCGATTTGGCTGCCTCGTCCCGCCCGATTAAAGATAGCGAATTGGTAGACCTCGAAGCCCTCGGCGACTTGAAAAGCCCCGAAGCCGAACAGGTGATCGCCATCGACGGCCTGGCCATCATCCTTAACCCGCGCAACCCACTGGTTACGTTGAATACCGAGCAACTGGCGCAGATTTTCAACGGTGAGATCAGCACTTGGGAGGAACTGGGCGGCATCGGTGGCGCCATTCATCTGTATGCCCGGGATGATCAGTCCGGCACCTATGACACCTTCAAGGAACTGGTGCTGAGCCGACGCGGCAAGCCCCTCGCCTCTGCCGCCAAGCGCTTCGAGTCCAGCGAGCAATTGTCCGATGCCGTAAGTCATGACCCTCAGGGCATCGGCTTTATCGGCCTGCCTTATGTGCGTCAGTCCAAAGCAGTAGCGATTGTCGATGGTGACTCGCAAGCCATGCTGCCGCTGACCAGCCTGATTGCCACCGAGGATTACCCGCTGTCACGACGGCTGTTCTTTTATCTGCCACCGTCGACCCGCAACCCGTGGGCCAAGGCGCTGGTGGACTTTACCCAGAGCAGCAAGGGCCAGGCGATTGTGGCCGCCAACGGATTTATCGCGCAGCAAGTGCAGGCGATGGCCGTAGAGCCACGCGCGTCGATGCCCGAGGACTATCAAGCCATCGCCCGTGACGCCCAGCGCTTGACCGTGAATTTTCGCTTCGAGGAAGGCAGCGCCAGCCTCGACAACAAGGCACGCCAGGATTTGCAGCGGGTGGTGGCCTATATCAAGGGCCACGGCAAACTCGACAAACAAATAACGTTGGTGGGGTTTGGCGACGCCAAGAATGATCCGCAGCGGGCCGCTTTGCTGTCGAAGTTGCGGGCGATGGCGGTGCGCCGGGAGCTGGTGAAGAATGGCGTGGTGCTGCGCGATATTCGCGGGTTCGGCGCACAGATGCCGGTGGCGGCGAATACGGCGGATGAGGGGCGGATCAAGAATCGGCGGGTGGAGGTTTGGGTGTATTGATCTCACTGATCGTTCCTACGCTCTGCGTGGGAATACTGGAAAGCGTGACGCGGAGCGTCACAGGAGGCATTCCCACGCGGAGCGTGGGAACGATCAGTCAGGGAGTTATTGCCCGCTGCGCATCAGCTCTCTAGGCACGTATTTACCGATTTCGAACTTACCGATCGCCGCACGATGCACCTCGTCCGGGCCGTCGGCCAGGCGCAAAGTGCGCTGCATGGCGTACATGTAGGCCAGCGGGAAGTCGTTGGAAACACCTGCGCCGCCATGGATCTGGATCGCGCGGTCGATCACCTTCAACGCCACATTCGGCGCCACCACCTTGATCTGGGCGATTTCGCTTTTCGCCACTTTGTTGCCCACGGTATCCATCATGTAGGCGGCTTTGAGTGTCAGCAGGCGTGCCATGTCGATCTCCATCCGCGAGTCGGCGATCTTGTCGATGTTGCCGCCCAACCGCGCCAACGGCTTGCCGAACGCGGTACGGCTGACGGAGCGTTTGCACATCAATTCCAACGCCCGCTCGGCCATGCCGACGGAGCGCATGCAGTGGTGGATACGGCCTGGGCCAAGACGGCCCTGGGCGATTTCAAAGCCGCGACCTTCACCCAACAGCACGTTTTCATAGGGCACCCGCACGTTGTCGAACAGCACTTCGGCGTGGCCGTGAGGGGCGTCGTCGTAGCCGAATACCGGCAGCGGACGCACGATTTTTACGCCGGGAGTATCCACCGGCACCAAGATCATTGAGTGCTGCTGGTGGCGCGGTGCATCCGGGTTGCTCAGGCCCATGAAGATCAGGATTTTGCAGCGCGGGTCGCAGGCGCCGGAGGTCCACCACTTCTTGCCATTGATCACCCATTCATCGCCCTGGCGCTCGGCACGGGCGGCCATGTTGGTGGCATCCGAAGAAGCCACATCCGGCTCGGTCATCGCGAAAGCGGAGCGGATCTCACCGCGCAGCAGCGGTTCGAGCCAGCGTTGTTTCTGTTCTTCGTTGGCGTAGCGCACCAGCACTTCCATGTTGCCGGTGTCGGGGGCGGAGCAGTTGAACGGCTCTGGACCCAGCAGGGAGCGCCCCATGATTTCGGCCAGCGGCGCGTATTCAAGGTTGGTCAAGCCGGCACCCAGCTCGGATTCCGGCAGGAACAGGTTCCACAGGCCTTCGGCTTTTGCCTTGGCCTTAAGCTCTTCCATGATTGCGGTGGGCTGCCAGCGGTCACCTTCGCTGACTTGGCGTTCGAACACCGGCTCGGCCGGGTAAACATAGGTGTCCATAAACGCAGTGACGCGTTCACGCAGTTCCTGAACCTTGGGCGAATAGGCGAAATCCATGAGCAGCTCCCTTCTTTGAGAGGTTGTTTAGGTCATGCAATCGATGCTAGAACAGCGTTGATAATTTACCTAGCCTATTCTCGGCGTGTATTAACATTCATCACCGATATATGATCGGCCTATCGGCACCTAACAATAAGAGCGCAAAGAAATGAATCTGAGCAAGGTCGACCTCAACCTCTTTATCGTCTTCGACGCGATCTACACCGAAGCCAACCTGACCCGCGCCGGGCAGATTGTCGGCATCACCCAGCCGGCAGTGTCCAACGCGCTGGCGCGTCTTAGGGAAACCTTCAACGACCCGCTGTTCGTGCGCACCGCCCAAGGCATGGTGCCCACGCCGATGGCGCAGAACATCATCGGCCCGGTGCGCAATGCGTTGTCGTTGCTGCGGGTGTCGGTGCAGGAAAGCCGGATTTTCAACCCGCAACAAGCGGTCAAGACGTATCGCATCAGCATGACCGACCTCACCGAGGCGGTGATTTTGCCGCTGTTGTTCCAACGCCTGCGCCGTCTGGCGCCGACCGTGGTGATCGAAAGCTTCCTGTCCAAACGCCGCGAAACCACTAAAGAACTGGCCGCCGGGCGCCTGGACTTTGCCGTGGATGCGCCGCTCAACACTGACCCGCAAGTGCGCCACGTCAAGCTGATGGAAGACCGCTATGTGTGCGCCATGCGCAAGGGCCATCCAATGGCGAGCAAGGACAAGCTGACCCTGGATGACTACCTGTCGCTGACCCATATCCATATCTCCAGCCGCCGCAATGGCTTGGGCCATGTCGACCTGGCCCTGGGCAAGATGGGCATCCAGCGCAAGATCGCCCTACGCTCGCAGCATTACCTGATGGCCTCGCAAGTGCTGCAACAGACCGACATGGTGATGACCGTGCCCGAGCGCTTCGCCCGGCGCCACGAACTGCACTGGTTCAATCTGCCGGTGAACGACGTGCCGCCGGTGGAAACCCATCTGTACTGGCACGAAAGCACCGACCAGGACCCGGCCAACCGTTGGATGCGTGAGCAGATGATCGAGTTGTGCCAGCAGGTGACGGCGCATGAGAAAAAGTTGGATGGCAAGCAGGCTTGACCCGCCGCTTGACGTAAGCGTCAACCTGACATTAGCTTAGCGCCAAGACCTTCTTGAGCGCCCCCATGAGCACGACCTACAGCATCTCCGACCTCGCACGCGAGCTCGACATCACCACCCGCGCCATTCGCTTCTATGAAGAACAGGGTCTGCTGGCCCCGGAACGCCGGGGCCAGGAGCGTATTTACTCGGCGCGGGACAAGGTCAGCCTCAAGCTGATCCTGCGCGGCAAGCGCATCGGCTTTTCCCTGGCCGAATGCCGCGAGTTGATCGAACTCTACGACCCAACCGGCGGTAACCACATCCAACTCAACAGCATGCTGGCAAAAATCGCCGAGCGCCGAGAGCAGCTTGAGCAACAGTTGCTGGATATCGAACAGATGAAGCTGGAACTGGACACCGCCGAAGAGCGTTGCACCCAGGCCCTCGCGCATACCATGAGCCAGGTTGGCGATTAATCTCAGAAGGTAGCTGCCATGTCCCTCCCCTCCCATGTCCGCCTGGTAGAAGTTGGCCCCCGCGACGGTTTGCAGAACGAAGCTCAACCTATCAGCGTGGCCGATAAGGTCCAGTTGGTGGACGCCCTCAGCGCTGCGGGCTTGAGCTATATCGAAGTCGGCAGTTTTGTATCACCCAAGTGGGTGCCGCAGATGGCGGGTTCCGCTGAGGTGTTTGCGCAAATTCAGCGCAAGCCCGGCGTGACCTATGGTGCCCTGGCCCCAAACCTGCGCGGGTTTGAAGATGCATTGGCCGCTGGAGTGAAGGAAGTGGCGGTGTTTGCGGCGGCGTCCGAAGCGTTTTCCCAGCGCAATATCAACTGCTCCATCAGCGAAAGCCTGGAGCGTTTTGCGCCGATCATGGCGGCGGCCAAGCAACACGGCATCAGCGTGCGCGGCTATGTGTCATGTGTGTTGGGCTGTCCTTACGAAGGCGAGATTGCGCCTGCGCAAGTGGCGGTGGTTGCGCGCGAGTTGTATGCCATGGGCTGCTATGAGGTTTCCTTGGGCGACACCATCGGCACCGGCACGGCGGGCGCTACGCGGCGGTTGTTCGACGTGGTCGGGGCGCAGGTGCCACGGGACAAATTGGCGGGGCACTTCCATGACACTTATGGCCAGGCGGTCGCGAATATCTACGCCAGCCTGCTGGAAGGTATCAATGTGTTTGACAGCTCTATTGCAGGCCTCGGCGGCTGCCCTTACGCCAAGGGCGCCAGCGGTAACGTCGCCACCGAGGATGTGCTGTACCTGCTCAATGGCCTGGGGATCGAGACGGGTATCGACCTGGACGCATTGATTCGCGCGGGCCAGCAGATCAGCCAGGTGCTGGGCCGCCCGACCGGATCGCGCGTAGCGAAGGCGCGTAACGCCGTTTGAGTAGCGCGGCTGTGACAATGTGTTACCGCTCGCCTACATATCGAGTAACACGGGAACATATTTTGTCGCATTTGCTGAAGGCTATGTCCTACTAAAAAATCAAACCATTGATTTTAAAGGACTTTAAAAAGTTGGCACGGCTTCTGCTATCTCTATGGCATAACAAGAATAAAAAGCGCCAAACCTAATAAAAATAAGACGAAACGACTCTGACATAACAAAAACAACACGGCAGAGACGCAGCTAACAGATTTTTTTGGAGAAGATGTGCTTCGCAGGGTACGGCGTGCCGAAACCCGCAACCGGTTAGAGAAAAATAAAACTACCTCAGGTAGCTACCCACTGGTTGGATCGATGACGAAGAAGCAGATCAGCGCTCAAAAAAATACGTTTGCTCTTGACCCCGGATGGGGGTCGCCAAAAACAGCGGTAAAGGGTAACGGTTGCCAAAAACAACAATAGACCGCCCCTCAATAATAAAAAAAGAGCACGCAACGACAAATTAAAGGGGACCCTCGGGTCCCCTTTGTGCTTTCTGGGCTTTACCCCTCCTCCCCCCGTAGCTCCTCGATCGAGATCTCGCGCATGCGAAATTTCTGGATCTTGCCTGTCACCGTCATCGGAAACTCGTCCACGAACTTGAAATACTTGGGCGTCTTGAAGTGCGCAATGCGGCCTTTGCACCAGGTTTGCAGCTCCAACTCATTGGCGACATGACCTGGGTGGAACTTGACCCACGCGACGATCTCTTCACCGTAGCGTTTGTCGGGAATGCCAATGATCTGCACATCCGCCACCGCGGGGTGGGTGAAGAAAAACTCTTCCAACTCGCGTGGGTACACGTTTTCGCCGCCGCGAATGATCATGTCCTTGTTGCGCCCGGCGATGCACACGTAGCCATGCTCGTCCATGGTCGCCAGGTCGCCGGTGTGCATCCATCCCGCGTCATCGATGGCTTCGCGGGTGCCGTCGGGGTTGTTCCAGTAACCGAGCATCACGCTATAGCCACGGGTACACAACTCGCCGACCTCGCCGCGCGCAACGGTATTACCGGCAGCGTCGATGATCTTGTTTTCCAATTGCGGCTGGGTGCGGCCGACCGTGGTGACGCGGCGCTCGAGGTCATCATCGGGACCGGTCTGCAATGACACCGGGCTGGTTTCAGTCATGCCGTAGGCGATCTGTACTTCGCCCAGGTGCAGCTCGCTGATGACTCGGCGCATCACCTCAATGGGGCACGTAGCGCCGGCCATGATGCCGGTGCGCAGAGTCGACAGTTCGAACTCGCCTCGACGTGGGTGATCGAGCATCGCGATAAACATGGTGGGCACACCGTACAGCCCGGTAGCGCGCTCTTCGGCGACGGCGGTGAGGGTCAACAGCGGGTCGAAACCATCATTGGGATAGATCATGGTGGTGCCGTGGGTGATGCAGCCGAGGTTGCCCATGACCATGCCGAAGCAGTGATACAGCGGCACCGGGATCACCAGGCGATCTTGCGCCGTGAGGCCCAAGCTTTCGCCAACCATGTAACCGTTATTAAGGATGTTGTGATGACTGAGGGTGGCGCCCTTGGGGAAGCCAGTGGTGCCGGAGGTGTACTGAATGTTGACGGCTTGATCGAAGTGCAGGCTGGCTTGACGGGTGTGTAACTGCTCGGGTGGGACGCCTGTGCCGAGGGCCGACAACTCAGGCCAGGGCAAGAATCCCGGGGGCGGATTGGGGACCAGGCTGATCACGCCACGCAGGTTTGGCAGTTTTTCGCTGCGCAGTGGGCTTGTGGCAAGTTCCGGGACCAGTTCCTGCAACATTACGTGGTAGTCGGAGGATTTGAATGCGCCGGCACACACCAGCCATTGGCAGCCGGATTGCTTGAGCACGTACTCCAATTCGCTGCTGCGATAAGCCGGGTTGATGTTGACCAAAATCACCCCGAGCTTGGCGCTGGCGATTTGGCTGATGCACCACTCGGCGCAGTTGGGTGCCCAAATTCCGAGACGGTCGCCCGTTTGCATACCCAGCGCCAAAAACGCACGGGCGTGCAGGTCAACGGCCTCTGCGAGTTGCCGCCAGGTGTAGCGGCGTTGTTGCTGGCGTACTACCAACGCCTCGCCTTCCGGGTACCGCGAAACGGTGTTATCGAAAGCCTGACCAATGGTCTCAGCCAGCAAGGTCTTGTCCTGAGAGCCACGGCTGTAGCTCTTATTCGGTTGATCCATAACGACCCCTTTTGTCTTTTTTGTAAGGTGGACGGCGGTTGCTTGACGTAAACGTAAACTACGATTGACAGCCTCGCAACGCAAGCTTACGTTAACGTAAAGGTGAGCGACCCTGTCCGGCGCTCAATCCATACAAAAACAACGCTCACATTAAGGTGCCTGTCATGAGTTACCCGTCCCTGAACTTCGCCCTCGGCGAAACCATCGACATGCTGCGCGACCAGGTGCAGTCCTTCGTGGCCAAGGAAATCGCCCCCCGCGCGGCACAAATCGACATCGACAACCTGTTCCCTGCCGACCTGTGGCGCAAGTTCGGTGACATGGGCCTGTTGGGTATCACCGTGCCGGAAGAATACGGCGGCGCCGGCCTGGGTTACCTGGCCCACGTAGTTGCCATGGAAGAGATCAGCCGAGGCTCGGCATCGGTGGCGTTGTCCTACGGCGCTCACTCCAACCTGTGCGTCAACCAGATCAACCGCAACGGCAACCACGAACAAAAACTCAAATACCTGCCCAAACTGATCAGCGGCGAACATATCGGCGCCCTGGCCATGAGCGAGCCGAATGCCGGTTCCGACGTGGTTTCGATGAAACTGCGCGCCGACAAACGCGGCGACCACTACGTCCTCAACGGCAGCAAAACCTGGATCACCAACGGCCCCGACGCCAACACTTACGTGATCTACGCCAAGACCGACCTGGAGAAAGGTCCCCACGGCATCACCGCGTTCATCGTCGAGCGCGACTGGAAAGGCTTCAGCCGCAGCAACAAGTTCGACAAGTTGGGCATGCGTGGCTCCAACACCTGCGAGCTATTTTTCGATGATGTAGAAGTGCCGGAAGAAAATATCCTCGGCGTGCTCAATGGTGGCGTCAAAGTGCTGATGAGCGGCCTGGATTACGAGCGTGTGGTGCTCTCTGGCGGCCCGACCGGGATCATGCAAGCCTGCATGGACCTGATCGTGCCCTACATCCACGACCGCAAGCAGTTCGGCCAGAGCATCGGTGAATTCCAGCTGATCCAGGGCAAGGTTGCCGACATGTACACCCAGCTCAATGCCAGCCGCGCCTACCTCTACGCGGTGGCCCAAGCCTGCGAGCGCGGCGAAACCACACGCAAGGATGCCGCTGGGGTGATTCTCTACAGCGCCGAACGCGCCACGCAGATGGCCCTCGACGCCATTCAGATTCTGGGCGGTAACGGCTACATCAACGAATTCCCCGCCGGGCGCTTGCTGCGTGACGCCAAGCTGTACGAAATCGGCGCCGGCACCAGTGAGATCCGCCGGATGCTGATCGGTCGCGAACTCTTCAACGAAACCCGCTGAAGGAGCGCACCATGGCCACCTTGCACACCCAGCTCAACCCGCGCTCGGCGGAGTTTACCGACAACAGCGCGGCGATGCGCCTACAGGTCGACGCCCTGCACACCCTGCTCGCCCACGTGCAGCAAGGTGGCGGCGCCAAAGCCCAGGAGCGGCACACCTCGCGCGGCAAACTATTGCCCCGTGAGCGGATCAATCGCTTGCTCGACCCGGGCTCGCCATTCCTTGAGCTCAGCCAACTGGCCGCCCATCAGGTGTATGGCGAAGACGTACCGGCCGCTGGCGTGATCGCCGGGATTGGCCGCGTGGCAGGCGTCGAGTGCATGATCGTCGCCAACGACGCCACGGTGAAAGGCGGTTCCTACTACCCGCTCACGGTGAAAAAACACCTGCGCGCACAGACCATCGCCGAGCAGAATCGCCTGCCATGCATCTACCTGGTGGACTCCGGTGGCGCCAACCTGCCACGTCAGGATGAAGTGTTCCCGGACCGCGAGCACTTTGGGCGGATCTTCTTCAACCAGGCGAATATGAGCGCTCAAGGCATCCCACAAATTGCCGTGGTGATGGGCTCGTGCACCGCCGGTGGCGCCTACGTGCCGGCCATGGCGGACGAAGCGATCATGGTGCGCCAGCAGGCGACCATTTTCCTCGCCGGGCCTCCGTTGGTAAAAGCCGCGACCGGTGAAGTGGTCAGCGCCGAGGACCTTGGCGGTGCCGATGTGCACTGCAAGATCTCCGGCGTGGCCGACCACTATGCCGACAGCGACGAACATGCCCTCGCCTTGGCTCGGCGCAGCGTGGCCAACCTGAACTGGCGCAAACAGGGCGAGTTGCTGCAACGCACGCCGGTGGCGCCGTTGTACAGCAGCGAGGAGCTCTACGGCGTGATCCCGGCCGATGCCAAACAACCCTTCGATGTGCGGGAAGTGATCGCGCGGCTGGTGGACGGTTCGGTATTCGATGAGTTCAAGGCGCTGTTTGGCACCACCTTGGTATGCGGCTTTGCGCACTTGCATGGCTACCCGATTGCGATCCTGGCCAACAACGGGATTCTGTTCGCTGAAGCCGCACAAAAGGGCGCGCACTTTATCGAACTGGCCTGCCAACGCGGGATTCCCCTGTTGTTCCTGCAAAACATCACCGGTTTTATGGTCGGCCAGAAGTACGAAGCTGGCGGCATCGCCAAGCATGGCGCCAAGCTAGTCACGGCGGTGGCTTGCGCCAAGGTGCCGAAATTTACGGTGATCATCGGCGGCAGCTTTGGTGCCGGTAACTACGGCATGTGCGGTCGCGCTTATGACCCGCGCTTTTTGTGGATGTGGCCGAATGCGCGCATTGGCGTAATGGGCGCCGAACAGGCGGCGGGCGTGCTGGTGCAGGTCAAGCGTGAACAGGCCGAGCGCGCAGGCGCCGAGTTCAGTGCAGAGGAAGAAGCCGCGATCAAGCAACCGATCCTCGACCAGTACGAAACCCAGGGCCACCCTTACTACTCCAGCGCACGCCTGTGGGATGACGGTGTCATCGACCCGTTGCAGACCCGTGACGTGCTGGCCCTGGCCCTGTCCGCCTCGCTGAATGCCCCCATCGAGCCGAGCCGCTTCGGCGTGTTCCGCATGTAAATGGAGCTGTACCCCATGAGCGATTTCAATACCCTCGAACTGATCACCGACAGCCGTGGCTTTGCCACGCTGTGGCTCAGTCGTGAAGCCAAGAACAACGCGTTCAACGCCGAGATGATCCGCGAACTGATCATCGCCCTCGACCACGTACAGGGCGATCCTTCCCTGCGCTTTCTGGTACTGCGCGGGCGCGGCAAGCACTTCAGTGCCGGTGCCGATTTGGCCTGGATGCAGCAATCGGCCGAGTTGGACTACCACACCAACCTGGACGACGCCCGTGAGTTGGCGGAACTGATGTACAACCTGGCCAAGCTGAAAATCCCGACCCTGGCGGTGGTGCAAGGTGCGGCCTATGGGGGCGCGCTGGGGTTGATCAGTTGCTGTGACATGGCCATTGGCGCCGATGATGCGCAGTTCTGCCTGTCGGAAGTACGGATTGGTTTGGCGCCGGCAGTGATCAGCCCGTTCGTGGTTAAGGCTATCGGTGAACGTGCGGCCCGGCGCTATGCCCTGACCGCTGAACGTTTCGGCGGCCAGCGTGCGCGGGAAATCGGCCTGCTGGCGGAAAGTTACCCGGCCGGCGAGCTGGACCAGCAAGTGGAACTGTGGGTCGCCAATCTGCTGCAAAACAGCCCGGCGGCAATGCGTGCCAGCAAGGATCTGTTACGCGAAGTCGGCAACGGCGCCCTCACCCCGGCCCTGCGTCGTTATTGCGAGAACGCCATCGCCCGGATTCGCGTCAGCGCCGAGGGCCAGGAAGGGTTGCGATCCTTCCTGCAAAAGCGCCCGCCGAACTGGCAGTCGCAGGAGCCACGCCCATGAGCAAATTGACCACCGTGCTGGTAGCCAACCGCGGCGAGATTGCCTGCCGAGTGATGCGCACCGCCAAGGCGATGGGACTGACCACCGTGGCGGTGCACAGCGCCATCGACCGCGATGCGCGCCATAGCCGCGAGGCGGATATTCGCGTTGATCTGGGTGGCAGCAAAGCCACTGAGAGTTACCTGCAAATCGACAAACTGATCGCCGCAGCCCAGGCCAGCGGCGCCCAGGCGATTCATCCGGGTTATGGCTTTCTTTCGGAAAATGCCGGATTTGCCCGCGCGATTGAAGCCGCAGGGTTGATCTTCCTCGGCCCGCCCGCCTCGGCCATCGACGCCATGGGCAGCAAATCGGCAGCCAAGGCATTGATGGAGACCGCCGGTGTGCCGCTGGTGCCGGGTTACCACGGCGAAGCCCAGGACCTGGAGACCTTCCGCGATGCGTGCGAGCGTATCGGTTATCCGGTGCTGCTCAAAGCTACGGCTGGCGGCGGTGGCAAGGGCATGAAGGTGGTCGAGGAGGTCAGCCAACTGGCCGAAGCCTTGGCGTCCGCCCAGCGTGAGGCCCTGTCATCGTTCGGCAATGGACAGATGCTGGTGGAGAAATACCTGCTCAAGCCGCGCCATGTGGAAATCCAGGTGTTTGCCGATCAGCATGGGCATTGCCTGTACCTGAATGAGCGTGATTGCTCGATTCAGCGTCGCCATCAAAAGGTCGTGGAAGAAGCGCCTGCGCCTGGCTTGAGTGTTGAACAGCGCAAAGCCATGGGCGAAGCCGCAGTGCGCGCGGCCCAAGCCATCGGTTATGTGGGCGCAGGCACAGTGGAGTTCCTGCTGGACGCTCGTGGCGAGTTTTTCTTTATGGAGATGAACACGCGGCTGCAGGTGGAACATCCAGTGACGGAGGCGATTACCGGTCTCGACCTGGTGGCCTGGCAGATTCGTGTTGCTCTGGGTGAACCACTGCCGATCACTCAAGAACAGGTGCCATTGATTGGGCATGCGATTGAAGTGCGCTTGTATGCCGAAGACCCGGCCAATGATTTCCTGCCGGCCACCGGTCACCTGGCGCTGTACCGAGAATCTGCACCGGGCCCAGGTCGCCGTGTGGACAGCGGCGTAGAGCAAGGGGACAGCGTCTCGCCCTTCTACGACCCGATGCTCGGCAAGCTGATTGCCTGGGGCGAAGACCGTGAGCAGGCACGCCTGCGGTTGTTAAGCATGCTCGATGAGTTTGCCGTCGGCGGGCTCAAGACCAACCTGGGCTTTTTGCGGCGGATCATCGGCCATCCGGCATTTGCGGCGGCTGAGCTGGATACCGGGTTTATTCCGCGCTATCAGGATGAGCTGTTGCCGGTGGCCGGGACATTAAGCGATGCATTCTGGCAGGCCGCGGGTTCGGCATTTATGCAAAGTTTGCCGACGGGTAATGGGCCTTGGGCGGATACGCGGGGGTTTCGCGCAGGGTTGCCTGCCGAGGTGTCACTGCATTTGAGCAGCGGTGGGCAGGATCGGCTGGTGACCTTGAACGTGGGCATGCCGCAGTTACGGGGTGAGCAGTTGCTGATCGAGCACCAAGGCGTACGCCGCTCCCATCTGGCGGTGCGCAGCGAAGGCACTGTGTATCTGCGCTGGGACGGAGAGATGCACGCGGTCAGCCTGTTTGACCCGATTGCTGCGGTCGAGGCCAACCAGTCTCATCAGGGCGGCCTCACGGCGCCGATGAACGGCAGCATCGTGCGGGTCCTGGTGGAGGTTGGACAAACGGTGGAGGCCGGCACCCAATTGGTCGTGCTGGAGGCGATGAAGATGGAGCACAGCATCCGAGCGCCCCAGGCCGGGGTGGTCAAGGCGCTGTTTTGCCAGGAAGGCGAAATGGTTGCCGAAGGCTGTGCCTTGGTAGAGCTTGAAACGGCGGACTAAAACTTCGCAGTGGCTTGCACGACGACGCCAAGAATTCGGCAATCCTCGGTGAACAGCAACTTCGGGTAAGTTGGATTGAGTGGCACCAGGTAAAGCTGGCCGCTCTCTTCCAGCAACTGGCGAAAGGTCGCCTGGAAGCTGTCGGCCCATTGAGCGACTACCAGTTTTCCGGGTTCGGCATCGATGGCCGGGTCCACCAGAATCATCATGCCTGCGCCGATGCTCAGGCCGCTGGGGGCAGTCATGGCGTCTCCCGTCACGGGTAGCCAGAAGGCTTCGCCTTGGGCGTGGTAATCCGTCAGTTCGAAACGCGCCGCAGCATAAACCGGTCGCTCTTCACGTATTTCGCAGACGCCTTTCCAGTCGCTGACCGGGTAGCGGAAATACGAGTTGTAGTGTTGTTCCGAGGCTGACTCTTCGTCGGTTCTCTCGCGAATTTCCAGCGCGACTTCCAAGTACCCCAACCCCAACTCCGCGAGCACCCGGTTCATATCCGCCAGGCTCGGCACACGGCGTTTATTGAGCCAATGGCCCACACCGCCCTGGGACATGCCCAAGCGCTCAGCCAGCTCATCCTGCGTGACCTTGCGGTCTTTCATGTTGGCTCTGACCAACGCTATCCAGTTATCCATGGGGCCTGACAATACGTTGCGTATTTTTCAGAGCAATAAACAGTTTGTAGTAATCCATAAAACGACATAAATACGATACGTACTATCATCGGTCATATGGTTTTCGACACCCACCAGAGTACCGACCCTTATGACGACAAGCCCGCTCCTCCTGCCTGAAACACCCGAAAGCGATGAGTTGCACGACATGCGCAGCAGTGGTGCTGCCCAACGCGCGCTGGACTATTACTTGAAAGAAGATATGTCGGCATCAAGCCCGGATGGGACGCTCTTTGCCATCAAACCCGGCATCAGCCAGGAAGAAGCCCTGGTGCACGCCTCAGACCTTTTGCGCAGTGCCGCTGCCACGGCCTACGAATCGGCGAGCAACCATCAGGGCAATCAACGCGACCTGGCGTTTTCAGTGGTGTATTTGATTGATATGGCGAAGGCGATGGTGGAGCGATCGTTGCAAGCGCCCACCGCTACTCAGGCAAACGCATAACAGGCGCGAAGAAAAATATTTCTATCTCATGGATAAAAACATTTGACTTGCAAATGATAATGATTATTATTGGATCTAGCTGATCGCGAGATCAGTCGATAGACCAAGGGACCTTAGGTCGGACTCTTGGAATATCTCCTCATCAGGCTAATCACGGTTTTTGACCCGGCTCTTTGGCCGGGTCTTTTTTTTGCCAGTTTCCCTGGCATGGCTTCAGGCTAATGAAGACTGTGTGTTGCTTGATGGCGCGCATGGTAGCAAAAGACCATCTCCAAAAGAAAGACGAACGGGCGCTCCAATCCAGTTCTTTGCGAAATAGCGCTTGAGAATCAATTTCATAGATTCTAAGCTGCTTCTGCGTCAAGGATGACGCCCCCTCCCCCCTGCAACAATTTTGCATCAAGATTTTGCCTGACTCCTGTGTAAGATATCCGCCACAACACTCATACTCAGGCACCCAGACTATGACCGTGGCCTTGACCTCCATCAAGATCAGCTCCGACTTCGACAGCGGCAACATCCAGGTCCTGGATGCCAGCGACGCCTATCACTTACTGCTGGCGATCAAACCCGATACCCGCAGCCAACATTTCCAATGGTTCCACTTCAAGGCCGAAGGCATGCACGTGGGCCACACCCACAGTTTCCGCCTGAGCAACGCGAGTCAGTCCTCCTACAAAAACGCCTGGAGTGGCTATAACGCCGTGGCGTCCTACGACCATATCAACTGGTTCCGCGTCCCCACACGCTTTGATGGCGAAACATTGCACATCAGCCTGGAAACCCGCGAGAAACACGCCTGGATCGCCTACTTCGAACCCTACAGCCGTGAACGCCACGACTGGCTGATCGAGCAAGCCTTGAACCGCGCCGGGACCCAATTGCTCGCCACCGGCAAAAGCGCCGAAGGCCGCGACATCCAACTGCTGCGCCGTGGCAAGGGTGGTGAGGGCCAGCGCAAGGTATGGATCATCGCCCAGCAACATCCCGGCGAGCACATGGCCGAATGGTTCATGGAAGGCATCATCGAGCGCCTGCAACAGGACGGTGACGCTGAGCTGAAAAAGCTCCTGTCCGTCGCCGACCTGTACCTGATACCCAACATGAACCCCGACGGTGCCTTCCATGGCCACTTGCGCACCAACGCCATGGGCCAAGACCTCAACCGTGCCTGGCAAAGCGCCAGCCAGGAGATCAGCCCGGAAGTGCTGTTCGTACAGCAGCAGATGGAAACGTATGGCGTCGACCTGTTCCTGGACATCCACGGCGACGAAGAAATCCCCTACGTCTTCACCGCCGGTTGCGAAGGTAATCCCGGCTATACCCCACGCATCGAGGCGCTGGAAAAACGCTTCCGCAGCCACTTGAGCGCCCTGACCCGCGACTTCCAGACCACCCACGGCTACACCCGCGACCTGCCGGGCGAAGCCAATATGACCTTGGCCTGCAACGCCGTCGGCGAGAAGTACGACTGCCTGTCGCTGACCCTGGAAATGCCCTTCAAGGACAACGACGATGCACCCAACGCGCACACCGGTTGGTCAGGCAAACGTTCGATGCAATTGGGCAAGGACGTATTGAGCACCGTGGCCGATATCGTCACAGCCCTGCGCTAACCCTCCCCTGCCCCCGGCATCAGTCTTTGGTGCCGGTCATGCTTTGCAGCACGCCGTCGCGACGAATCAGCCCGTGGAACAGCGCCGCGGCCAGATGCAACAGCACCGTCAGGAACAACAGGTAGGCTAGAAACCCATGGGCCTTGCGCAACAGCGCAAACAACGGCGCATTTGCCCCCACCAGCGCCGGCAGCTGCACCGAACTGCTGAGCATCACCGGATCGCCCGCTGCCGAAATCATCGCCCAGCCCAGTAGCGGCAACACCAGCATCAACGCGTACAACACCCCATGGGATGCCTTGGCTGCCAACACTTGCCACAGTGGCAAATCCACAGGCAATGGCGGTTGCCGAGTAGAAAACCGCACCACCAGCCGTACGATAACCAATGCCAGAATCGCAATCCCCAGCGGCTTGTGCAGATGAATCAGCCACTCATGGCGCTCTGAGACCGACGCCACCATACCCGCACCAATAAACAGCATGGCGATGATCATCAACGCCATCAGCCAATGCAGCAGCCGAGCCAGAGGCGCGAAAAACCGTGGTTGAGCATTCATGGTTTCGACTCCTGAGGGGTGCTGTGCAATGGGCTGACTTCACCGGCGCGGCGCAGGTACGAACTGGCGTAGGCTGCCGAACGCGCGGCCAGCAGCGGGTCGTTGGAGGCTTCGATACCACTCGGCAAAATCAGTGGGTCAAAGTTGATATCGCGGCAATCGCCGTCTGCTTGCGGTTGGCTGCTTTGCAGCACGAGGGTGCCGGCGTTCAGCACTTTGTGCTCACCGGTCCACGTCTTGCTCGCGTCGTCCAACGGGTCGCCAGGGTTGGCCAGAGTCACATTCAACTGCCAACGCAGCGGCCCTGAAGCCAGGCGCTGCACCAAGTCCTTTTCCAGGAAATCACTACCCGACGGCGCAGTGTCACCCGCCGCATCCTGGCTCTGTGGCACCACGCCCCAACGCACAGCCTGGCGCTTGCCATCGGCACTTACCCAGTAAAACGCATTGATCCCGTTATAGGTTTCTGTCGCGTAACTGGCCGACGGCTTGGCGGTCTTGACCCACGCCAAAAACGGCGCAGTCTCTGGATGTGCGGCAAAAAACGCCGGCATACTCGCTGGATTCGGCTTGCCGGTGGCCGGGTCTGGCGCACCCGCCTTGAGCATCTGGTAGAACGCTTCAGGCGTGCCCACCGGGAATACCGGCATGCTGTTCATCCCCGTGCGCCACTGCTGACCGTTAGCTTGGTTGAATTGCAACGCGAAACTGCGGATCGGCACACTGCTATCCGGCGCATAAGGGTTACCGCTGGGCAAGGCAAACCGACCGATTACAGGGGTTTTAGCCTCGCTGAACACCTGAGCGCTGGAGTACGCGCGCGCCTCAGGGCTGCTCTCGAAGTAACCGGCCACGCACACGCCCTTGGCGTGATTGCGCCGAAAGCCTGGGTGTATGCCGTTATTGGTTTCCAGGGCATTGACCAGAGTCTTGGGCCGCAAGCGTTGTGGGTCGAGGGTGCCGTTGACGTAGGCAAATGCCCCCGCAATAACAGCAACCACGGCACCGATACCGACAAGACGCGCGATCAGGCTCGCAGTGCTCAGCGGGGGACGGGGCGGTGATGGGTGATCTACCATGAAATGACTCCTGGGCCAGAGGCCTTAGGGGTGAAACATAAGGTCGGAGCATTAAGACGAATGCCGATCTGCTCTATTCCAAGGCCTCAGGTTTATTTTTCAGTGCCTGGAATAACCTTCAACACCGGACGTCTCTCTAGTCCCAGCGTAGTGACCAGCCAGACGCCCATGCATGAACTCGACGAACAGTTACGTGAACTCATCCCCAGGCTGCGACGGTTTGCCGTGTCGCTGACCCGTCACGCCAGCAGCGCGGATGACCTGGTGCAGTCGACCCTGGAGCGGGCGATCATCAGTTGGGCCGACAAACGCATCGAAGGCGACCTGCGCGCCTGGCTGTTCTCGATCCTCTATCGGCAGTTTCTCGACGCCCACCGTCGCAGCCGGCGCTACGCGCGCATGCTCGAATTTTTTACGGGTCGTGACGACACACAGCCCTCGGTGGAGCGCACGGTGATGGCCCAGTCGACTCTGCAAGCCTTCGATAAACTCAATACCGAACAGCGCGCCCTGCTGCTCTGGGTGTCCGTCGAAGGCCTAAGCTACAAGCAGGTTGCCGATATTCTTGAGGTGCCCATCGGCACCGTGATGTCGCGCCTGTCCCGCGCGCGGCAAGCCTTGCGTCAACTCAGCGATGGCGAAATTGCCAGCCCCTCCCTGCGGATACTCAAATGATCAACCTCCCCCCAAGCGAACGCGATTTGCATGCCTACGTCGATCACCAACTGCTGGAGAGCGATCGCCGCATGCTTGAAACCTGGTTGACGGCCCATCCCGATGTCGCCGCCCAGGTGCATGCCTGGCAACAGGATGCGCAATTGCTGCGTGCGTCATTGAGCGGAGCCTTGCAACAACCGGCCAACCACGACTTGGACCCGGCGCTGATTCGCCAACGCATAAAACATCAATCACGCCGCCACCTCGCCACAGCTGCCGTACTGCTGATCGCCGTCAGCCTCGGCGGTATTGGCGGCTGGCACGCCCGCGAGGCCACCCAACCGCCCATGCTGCCGATGGCCGATGCAATGCAAGCGTTCCGCCTGTTTGCCCAGGACGGCATCATGCCCGCCGACTACAACGCCAGAGACGGCGGCACGATGCAGGCCTGGCTCGATCGCTACTTCAACCAGGCACATCGCCTGCCCGACCTGAGCCAGTCTGGCTTCCGGCCGGTCAGCGGGCGCCTGCTCACCACAGAGCAAGGCGCGGCCGCCATGGTGCTGTACGAAGATTTGCAAGGTCGGCGGATCAGCTTCTACATCCGTCCGCCCGGCCCGGAAAACGGCTTTCTGCCCCGTGGCAGCCGCAGTGCCGATGGGCTGCAGGCCGAGTACTGGTCCGGTGGCGGGTACAACTATGCGGTGGTCAGCCCGGTGGGTCAGTTGACCACACAGATGTTGAAGTTCTAGAACCCCACGTCCAGCACCACGTTGTCGATATAGGTACCACCAGGCGGTGTGGCCTGGTCGGTGTAGATCTTGGCGTTGTAGTTGAACACCTGGCTGCCGGTACCCAGGCCATTGCCCGGGTTGACCTCCGCCGAGGAACTGGCCCGCCGCGCCGCGCCCACACTGCCCCAACGCGTGGTCCCTGCGCTTTGGAAGATGTCGTAGGCCAAAAAATTGCTGCCGGAGCTCATCTGCCGGCGGCCGCCCACACTCACCGGGTTCTGCCCATCGCTGAGGCCGACGGTGTAGGCGCTGCCCTTGGTGCAGGCCACGGTGGCCTGCCCGCTGACGGTGGCGAACGCACTGACCACCGGGCCACTGCCAAACGCGATAGCCGGCGTGGTGATCTGGCAATCATTGACCACCGTCATGCTGACGTTCAGCGTCTCCGTGCCACTGTTGATCTCACGGCCCAGGCATGCCCCGAGAAGTCCAATGCCCGAGCAATAGTTCCAGTTCCAGAAAATACTCAAGGTTTCACTGTACACACCCGCTGCCACATTACTGCCGACGGTGGTGGCTAAATAGAGCGGCACTGTTTTTGTGCCGGGCCCGAACACCAGGCCTAGCGACGCTGCAATACCGCCGCTGCCGCCGAAATCGAACGCGGTGCCCCGTGTCATCGGAAACGCGGTGGAGTTGTTGGCATAGATCGTATAGCCGATAACATCACCGGTCGGCCCGAGCAGGCCGCCTTGCGACGAGCCGGTGATGGTTGCGTAAAAATGATCACTGGTGGCCAACACCGACAGCAACGCAGGGGTGCAGCTCAAGCCAGCGTTGGTGGTCGAACTGGGCTCGGACGTGGTACGCACGGTCATCGAGCTCACCGTCGTGCCAAAACTGGCCGGTGAGGTGGCGACCACCGAGCATAGCGCCTGTACTTGCGCCGACAGCCCCAGGCTCGCCAGTACCAGCAGTCGCAACAACCACTCCTTGACCCGCACACGCACACTCCTCATGTCATTGGCACACCAGTGGCCCGATCAGTGGCACCTGCTCCTGCGTGGTATCCAGTTCGAACGTTGCCTGGCAGGTCTGGCCGTTGCCGACGGTGACTTGCAAGGTGTTATGCGCCACCAGGTTTTCCAGGTACACCAGGCCGTCCCAGCCCACTACCGCCAGCGCACCGCTTTGCTCGTGCCGTACCTGGCTGCCCAGGGGCAAGTCCTGGTGCTTGGCATCCACCAACGTAATGCTCGCCGCAATCACCCGACGCACCGGGAATTCCAACAGATAGCCACTGCCTCGGCGCACGGACACCCGTTGCTCCACATTCGGCACTTGCACGTTGGACGGCAGGTTCAGTGGGTCGATCTCATATTTGGCGCGGTAGTAGGCGCTGGTCCAAGGCACCAGCAGATGCCCGTTGCGGTCGGTCTCGCCCACCACCTGATTCTCGTAGCGCACCGGCACGCCGCTGAATCCATCCGTGCTCACCACCACAAACGCATCGTTGACGCGGTTGGCGGCGAAGACCTCATTGTCCATCCACACCAGCGATCCGCTGGCGTCCGCCCAACGGGTTTCGGCGTCGCTGGTGCCGTACACGCCCGCCTGCAACTGCACCGACTGCAAGCGCCAGGTCAGGTCGGCCTGACGATAAGCCGGCCCATCGCCGCTCGCGTAACCCAGGTTAAAGCCCAGGCCACCTTCGGCGGGCACCGCACGGCTGTAGTTGACCCGCTGTTGGCTCTGCCCGGTCTTGCTGCGCTCGCTGCCCAGGCTGAGACTGCCGTAGACGTCAAAGGGAATCACCACTTGCGCCTGCACCGCCCAACTGCTGTCACCGACCTCATGGTTGGCCGACAGGTAAAAACTGCTGCTGCGCCACAGCGATTTGCTCCAGGTCATATTCACCAGGCGAGTGCGAGAATCATCCGCCGCCTGCACATCAAAGTAACCCACACCCAGGCTACCGAAATCGTTGAGGTTCAAGCTCAAGGTGGCCTGCTGGCTACGCTTGCTGAGGCTGACATAGGGCGTGTCGATCAAGCTCAGGTCAGCGTATTGATCGCGGCGCTCCACCCGTTGATACGACAGGCTGAAACGCTGGTTGCTGTATTGGTAACCCAGGCTCAGTTGCTGGCCTGTTCTGCCATCAAACTGGCTTTGGCTGATGGCGGTATTGAGCACGCCGAAGTTGCCGACGCGCAGGTTACCGCCGACACCCCCCAAGGTCAGGTCATTGGACGCTTCGGCGTGGCTTTCCAAGGTGAAGACGTCCGACAGCCCATAACGAAAGGTGCCGCTGGCCACTCCGGGGCCGTAGCCAAAATCCCGCAAGGTGTAGTCACGGCGCAGATTACCGGCCACCACGGAGAAGTCCGACAAGCCCTTTTGCAACAGCGTACTGGTGACATAAAACGGCACCGTGGTCGACACCTGCCGGCCCAGTGCATCGGTGGTGACCACCACCGCTTCCCCGGCCCCGTTGATAAACGGCACGTTGGTCAAGGTGTAGGGCCCCGGCTGCAGATCGGCGCTGCTGGATTTATAACCGTTGATAAACAGGTCCACCGACGACGGCACCGCCGCCTCCCCGGCGAACTGCGGCAGAGGGTAGGTCACCAGATCAGGGCGTACGCCAAAGTCCCGCGACACCTGCACCCCGCCCAGGCGCACCGAGGTGCTCCAGGGCAAGGAGCCACTGATCACGTCGCCCGCTTCGTAGGTCAACAGGCGATCATCGTCGGAGAAACGCCAGGTCGTGTCATAGCGCCGGTAACCATTGTTCAGGCTACTACCAGCGGTGTCGCGGCCAATGGTGGTGCGGTACTGGCCGGTGTTGGACAACGTGCCCCAGGTGTCGAACAGCCGTACTTCGTTGAAAATGCCGAGATAGGTGCCCGCTCCATCGGTGTCGTTAAGGTAGGCGTCATAGTTGAGCAACGCGCCAAAACTGGTCATCGCCTGGGTGCGGGGGTAGTTGTTGCGATTGCCGATAAACTGTTCCGGTAGCCAAGTAGGCGGCACCGTCAGCATCAGCCGCTGGCCCTGGCTGTCGTAATCGGTGTGCATCCCTGGAAGGTTCTCCAGCGCAACCTCGGTGGCGACCTCGGCAGGCAGTTTCATGCCCACCTCCTGCAACACCGATGCAGGTAAATACAGCTTCCCCGCGCGTTGATTGACGGCGACCACGCGGCCGGTATCCATCTGGTTGACCACCAGTTCCAGGAATAACTGCGCATCGGCAACAGCCTCCATGCTACTGGGCGGGGGCGGCAACGGCGCTGCCACGCCCAGCGGCGCAAACACCCAGCCAGACAGGCCGCCCACCACCCACACCGATCGCCATAGACATCGAGCCCGATCATGGCTCACCAAGGCTTTGTGTCCATCAATGGACATCTCCATCCGTTAACACCAGGGGCTGTTCTGCTTTATCGCCCGGGTGCAAGGCTCTCCAGTTGCGTCGCACCATTGATTCGTACCTGCAACGGCTGATCGGCAGGTAACCCTTCCGGCACCGCCCAGCGCATGCTCGCGCCCGGCAGCACATACCCCATCAGGCCCTCCACCACGGGCCGCGCTTGGCCTCCCTGCTTGAACGTGGCATCGGTCAGACGCGCGTGCACCGCGCCTTGGTTATGCATTTCCACATAATTGCGCCCGGCGACCGTGACTTTTTTCCAGCTCAGGTCAGGCTTGCCTGCGCTCTTCGGGTCACGATCGCGGGTGCTGTCGACCTTGCTCCAAAGGCCTGGCCCATAGGCAAACAACGGCACCGAATAGCGCATCTGAAAGCGGATCGCGGCGGCGGTCTTGCCATCGGCAGGGGCTGCCGGAGGCGTGGCCGACGGGATCTCATCAATGATGATGCGATAGGCCAGCTCCTGGCCCGGCGGCACTTCCTTGGTACGGGTCAGGCGCACCAACTGCTTCTGCCCCGGCTCGATTTTCGCCACCGGCGGGCTGCCAATGACATCGCGCTGGTTCTGGTACTGCTCATCAAACCCGCTCTGGGTCCAGGCAAACACGCGGATTTGCAGGTTGGCGGTCTCAGTGCCGCGATTCTCCAGCCACAATGCGCTGGCCTGTTGATCGGCCTCCAGCACCGGGTCAATCGGCCAGATCAGCACCGAACTGGCCGCCTGGGCCTGCCCCGCTGCCAATGCCAACAGCCCGCTAAAACCCGCCACCCACCACCGCCGGGAAGCTACATACATAGTTTCACTCCTTAAGCCAATCGCCTTACCACGACAGCTGCACCTGCAGCGTGTCGCTGTACGTCCCCCCAGGCTGATTACCCGGTAACTGCACTCGCCCATAAATCGGCAAGGTGATGTTATTGGCATTGCTGTAGGCCACGCTGACGCTTTGGCTAACCCCCAGGCTCTGGCTCAACGCAGCATCCTGAAACAGTGAATAAGCCACCAAAGCGCTACCGCTATTGAGCTGCATGCGCCGGCCACTGCTGTTATGCAACCCGCCATCGACAGTCATGTTCAGGGTGACCCCCGGCGTGCATTGCAGGGTCACGCCACTGCTGAGCGCGACGGACACCGTGCTGGTCGACAGTGCCGAATAGGTGCCGAAAGCCAAGCTGCCGTAATTGGTTCCCCCTCCGACCACCAGGCACCCCGGAGTGATCGTCGCGCTGACCTGAAACGACTGGCTGGTAACCGCCAACAGCGACACCGGCATCCCCCAGCCGAAGCACACCGCCAACGCCGCCCAACCGGCCCGGTTCATGACACTTAGAACGTCAGGGTCACGTTGACCGTGTCGGTGTAAGTACCGGCCGGCAACCCCACCTTACCGTTGGCTTTGCCGTAAATATTCACGGTTTGGGCCACTCCTGTACTGGCCGTCAGGTTGATCACCCCACCGATTGCCAGCAAACTCGAATGAGCACTATCGGTGTAGAGGTCATAAGGCACGTAGTTGGCAACACCGTCGTACAGCGCGCGACCACCACCAGGGGACTTGGCGTCGTTGGCGCCGGCAGACACCGTCAACGTGGGTGTGGTGCCCGCCGAACACAGGATGGACAGCGCACTACCGCCACCGCCCACCACCTGGGCATCGGCTTCAGTGAACAGGCTGTTGGCGGTACCGAAGTTCAACGTACCGAAACTCATCCCACCGGTCGCCGCCGCGCCGTTGACTTGGCAACTGCTGGTCAGGATCAGGGTGGCACTGACAGTACCGGCGACCGTGGTCGCCTGCGCACCCGATACCCACGCCAGCGCCATTAATGGAAAAACCGCTTTAGATATAAGTGCATGCATGATGTTCACCCTCATGTTTTACCAATCCAGAGTCACCGTCAGGGTGTCTGTGTAGATGCCGGCTGGCAGGGCCCTGGTATTTGCCACCACCGAGCCGAATACCGGAATCGGTACTTCTGTGCCCCTGGTCACGACGAAATTGCGTTGCTGGCCGATGCTGTAGGCACTCTGGCCCAGCGGATCAGCCGATAGCCGATACGGTATGGTCTGGCGACCGTTGCTCAGGCGCCGGGTGGTACCGTCACCGTGGGCACCGCCATCGATAGTCACCGTAAAACTGCTGACCACTGACGGGTTGCAGGACACCGACAGCGGCGCCTTGCCATCGTCCGTGACACCTGCAGCCAACGTGTTGTTCCAGGTCGGCCCCTGACTGCCAAAGTCCAGCAATGCGCCGCCCGTCGGGTTGACCGGTGTGCTGTCGACGCCTTTGCTCACCTCGCAACTGGCGGTGATCACCAACCGCGCGTGGATCTGCCCAGTAACGGCCGCCGCCTGCGCGTCACCGACCAGCAGCAACAGGCCGCTCACCGCCACGAGGGCCCAGCCCCGGCCTACCATGTGACGGTGACCTTGAGCAGGTCGGTATAGCGGCCGACGACAGGAATGTCCTTGAGCGGTTCGATGCGGCCATATAGCGGCAGGTCGACGGTACCGGAATCCGGCACGCGACCGCTCAGTGGTTCATTCACCGGTAAAGGGATACGCCGTGCGGCGTCAGCATAAAGACGATAGGGAATAGGTTTGGTCGAAAGCGCGGCGTTCGTCAGATAACGAACTTCGCCCGTGCCGCCATGCAGACCGCCGTCAACACGCACTTGGTAGGGCGTGTCCGGATTGCATTCCAGGCGCGGCTGGCGCTGGCTGATCAGGGCCGCACTCAAGGGACCGGCCGGGTCATCCAGACGCGGGCCGCTACCGAAATCCAATAGGCCAAGTTGCTCGATGCCGGCATTGCGGGTGGTGCCCACCAACTGGCAGCCCCTCTGCACATCAATGCGCACCTCCACCTGAAGCTGCGCACCGTAAGCCGTGCTGCAGAGCATCGCGCCCATGACAGCCAATACTGATCGTCCCTTCACTGCCCCAAATCCTTGTACAGGGGTAATCACTGTGTAAGAGGTTAGTCATTAAGGGAGAAACTGCCAGTCGGACCTGGACTATGCCATGCTCTTTCGAGATAGCTGGCCGCCCCCTTCTTTATTGGTCAAATCGCGGCAGGCGCCCTAAAGTGAACAACCACCGAAATACAGAGTGACTTGCATTGGCCGTGCTTCCCCTGATTCAGCGTCTGCTGGGTAAAAAAACCGAGGTCCAGAACACCTCACCTATCCCGACGTACTTTGAGCACAAGGCCGAGCAACAGGGCTATACCTTGAGCGCGGGGCAAACCCAGGCGATTGCTGCTCTGGCCCGCGAAACCGGGCACCTGCTCGCCGGGCACCCCACCCGCAGTCTTTACTTGCATGGCCCGGTAGGGCGCGGCAAAAGCTGGCTGCTCGACGTTTTTTTCCAGGCGCTGTCCATTGCCGAGAAGCAGCGCGTGCATTTCCATGACTTTTTTGCCCACCTGCACCGGGGCATGTTCAAGCACCGCGAGCATGACGATGCCCTGGCCGTCACCCTCGATGAACTGCTGGCGGGCTGTCGCGTGCTGTGTTTCGACGAGTTCCACGTCCACGATATCGGCGATGCGATGCTCATCAACCGCCTGTTCAAGGCGTTGTTCCAGCGTGGCGTGCTGGTGCTGGTGACTTCCAATTACCCGCCCGAAGGATTGTTGCCCAACCCCCTCTACCACGAGCGTTTCAAGCCGGTGATCGACCTGATCGCCGCACGCATGGACGTCCTGGAAGTCAGCTCACCCCAGGACTTTCGCAGCCTGCACCAGGCCCACACCGAGCAGCGCTTTACCGGCGGTCAGTATGTGTGGCCGGGCACAGCGGTCCAGCGTGAAGCGCTTGGGCTGCCCGCCACGGATTGCCCGGCTCAAACCCTGACGGTCGGCAACCGGCAGTTGATTTGCCGTAGTCATCAGGCACCGGTCATCACCTTCACTTTCAGCGACCTCTGCGAACAGCTCACGGCCGTGATGGATTACCTGCTGCTGTGCCAGGACTTCGACCACTGGATCATCGACGGGCTGCCCCAACTCGCGGAGTGCCCGATCGCCGTGCAGCAGCGCTTTATCAACCTGGTGGACGTGCTCTACGACAGAGACAAACGCCTGACCCTGATCGGCCAACAGCCCTTGGCGCACGCCCTGGCGGGCCAGGCCATCGACCTCGCCCGCACTGCCAGCCGCCTGAACCAATTGCAAACGGTCTGCCCGCAACGCACGCCCGACCCGGTATCATGAGCGCCATTTACACCTTCAAGCCGAGTGACCGCGCCGTTCATGAATACCCTTGCCCAACTCAAGGCTGGCCAATTGGCCGGCATCACGCGCCTGGACCTGTCCTGCGGGCTGACCGAATTCCCCCGGGAAATCTTCGAACTGGCCGACTCCCTGGAAATTCTCAACCTCAGCGGTAATGCCCTGAGCAGTCTGCCCGACGATCTGCACCGCCTGCCGCACTTGCGCGTGCTGTTCTGCTCAGACAACGCCTTTACTGAGTTGCCGGAATGCCTGGGCCAGTGCGCGAAACTGAGCATGATCGGCTTCAAGGCGAACAAGATCAGCCGCGTGCCCGCCGCCGCCCTGCCGCCACTGCTGCGCTGGTTGATCCTCACCGATAACTGCATCAGCCAATTACCCAGCGAGTTGGGCGAGCGGCCGTTGTTGCAAAAACTGATGCTGGCCGGCAACCACTTGGCGCACTTGCCGCAAAGCCTGGCCCAGTGCAAGAACCTGGAGCTGATCCGCATCGCCTCCAACCGTCTGACGCAACTGCCGGAATGGCTGTTGGCCCTGCCGAGCCTGACCTGGTTGGCTTACGCCGGTAACCCGGTGGAAATGGCGGTGGACATGACCGGTGATGACGCGACGCCGGATATTCATTGGTCGGAACTGGAGTTGGCCGAGGTACTCGGCGAAGGCGCTTCCGGCATCATTCGCAAGGCGTTGTGGAAGCCGCAGGCCTTGCCCGTCGCGGTCAAACTGTACAAAGGCACCATCACCAGCGACGGCTCACCGCTGCATGAAATGCAGGCCTGCATCGCCGCCGGGCTGCACCCGAACCTGATCAAGGTGGAAGGTCGCGTCGTGGGTCACCCCGATGACCAAGCCGCACTGGTAATGGACCTGATCGACCCGAGCTACCGCAACCTCGCGGCCTTGCCGAGCCTGGCGTCCTGCACCCGGGATATCTACGAGCCCACCACACGCTTCAGCGTTGAGGTGGCGTTGCGCATGGCGCGGGGCATCGCGTCGGTGGCCGCGCACTTGCACCGACACGGCATCACCCATGGCGACTTGTACGGCCACAATATTCTGTGGAATGCGGCGGGCGACTGTTTGCTCGGGGATTTTGGTGCGGCGTCGTTCCATGCCACGGCGGACACCTTGGAGACCAGGGCTCTGCAGCGTATTGAAGTGCGGGCGTTTGGCGTGTTGCTGGGGGAGTTGTTGGAGCGGGTTGACGGGGTGAACGATGAGGCATTGGTAGCGTTGCAGGAACGCTGCTGTCAGCCCGATGTGTTGGCCCGACCAAGTTTTGAGGAAATCGAAACGCTGCTTAACTTTGGCTGAAACCCAATCCAAACGTGGGAGTTGGCTTGCCCTGCGACAGTGGTGTGTCAGTCGATGTATTCATGACTGATGTACCCCCATTGCAGCATAGGTATCTACACATCTTTTTTATGGCTTGGGTTTTATGGTTGTCGCTGGTGTGCTGAGTACATATCCGTTATTGGGTAACGGATATGTACTGATATCTACCTAAAGAAAATGGCCAACCCCAAGCCAGCTCCCACATTCTCTACAGACGTTTAGCCAGCCAAACCGACGAACATATCCTGCACATCGTCATGGTTGTCCAAACCTTCAAGGAACGCTTCGACTTCAGCCATCTGCTCATCGGTCAACCCGCTGACCGGGTTCTTCGCGATATACCCCAGCTTGGCCGACAACACAGTGAAACCCTGCTCCGGCAAGGCTTTCTGTACCGCGTCGAGGTCGGTGGTCTCGGTGATAAACAGGGTGCTGCCTTCTTCTTCACCGTCTTCGAAATCCTGGGCACCGGCTTCAATCGCAGCCATTTCAGGATCAGCATCCGGGGTATCCGGCGAAGCTTCGATCAGGCCAACGTGGTTGAAGTCCCAGGCCACAGAACCGGAAGCCCCCAGTTGCCCCTTGCGAAATGCCACGCGGATTTCCGCCACGGTACGGTTGATATTGTCGGTCACGCACTCGACGATCAGCGGCACCTGGTGCGGAGCGAACCCTTCGTAGGTCACACGGTGGTACTGCACGGTTTCACCCAGCAGACCGGCGCCTTTCTTGATCGCGCGCTCCAGGGTTTCCTTGGGCATCGAAGCCTTTTTGGCCTGTTCCACCACCAGACGCAGGTGGGCGTTGGTCGCGATATCGGCACCGTTGCGGGCGGCGATGGTGATTTCTTTCACCAGCTTGCCGAAGATCTTGCCCTTGGCATTGGATGCCGCTTCTTTATGTTTGACTTTCCACTGTGCGCCCATGACTCACTCTCTTTTCGTCCATCGCGCCGAAACGTCTACTGGCCGGCGCTTTGGGGGCAGAGTTTATAGGGCAAAAACCCATCGTTCCACCAAAAAACCGTCAAGACGCCAACTCGAAAAACGCCTGGATCAGCCGCAGCGACCGACGTCGCTCCATGCAACCCAGCACGTGCTGATTGGCCAGCCCATCACCCTGGATCGGAATCGCCCGTACCCGAGGATCAGGGCTGACCTCCATTGACGAGACCACGCCCACCCCCAGTTCAGCGGCGACGGCTTCGGTCACTGCTTCACGACTGTCCAGTTCCAGCAGCACTTTGGGCTGCACACCGGCGACTGAGCAGGCGTCATCGAAGGTGCGGCGAGTGATGGAACCCGGCTCGCGCAGCACCATGATCACCTCGTGCAATTGCGTCAGGCGGATGCCCGCCGGGTCGGCCAACCACGGGTGCCCAGCCGGCACCAGCGCGCAAATCCGCGATTCGCTGAGGGGTTGCAGATGCAAGCCGTTGCGCGGCTCCACCTCGGTGAGCACCGCCACATCCGCATGCTCGGACAACAGCGCGGCCAGGGTTTCCTGGGCATTGCCCAGACGTAGATTGACGGTAATACCTGGGTAGCGTGCGCGCAGCCTCGCGATCATCGGCATCACCAGATGCGGGCCGTCCGCCGCCACTTCCAGGCGCCCCGTGAGCAGTTGCCGATTGGCCTCAAGCAAGGCCTGCGCCTCGTCCACCAGCCCAAAGATTGCCCGAGTGATTGCCGCCAGGCGTGTGCCTTCCTCGGTCAACTCCACTCGCCGAGCCGTACGTCGCAACAATGGGATCTGGTAGTGCTCTTCCAGGGCCTTGATATGCCCGGTCACCGCCGGCTGGCTGATGAAAAGCCGCGCCGCAGCACGGGTAAAGCTGCCCTCACGAGCCACGGCATCGAATGCGCGCAGTTGGAACAAGTTCATAGCTATCGGCCTCACTGATAGCTCGCATAACAACAAACAATTTGATTGATGACAAGCCAAACTGCAATTTAGGCGCCGTAGATTCAACCCCATGCCATGCAAGGACCTGAGATGACCACCGCCGCGCCGATCCTGCTCACCCCCGGCCCCCTGACCACGTCTGCCCGCACGCGCCAGGCGATGATGGTGGACTGGGGTTCATGGGATGAACGTTTTAACCAACTGACCGCCAGTGTCTGCGAGCAATTGCTGGCGATCATCAACGGCGCCGACAGCCACCATTGCGTGCCCTTGCAAGGCAGCGGCACCTTCGCGGTCGAAGCCGCCATCGGCACCCTGGTTCCACGCAGCGGCAAGGTGCTGGTGCTGATCAACGGCGCCTACGGCAAACGCCTGGCGAAAATATGTGAAGTACTCGGCCGCGAGTTCAGCACCTTTGAAACCGCCGAAGATGAACCCACCACGGCTGCCGACGTCGATCGCCTGCTGCACGCTGACCCGGCCATCACCCATGTCGCGTTGATTCACTGCGAAACCAGCACCGGCATTCTCAACCCACTGCCGCAAATCGCCCAGGTCGTTAAAAACCACGGCAAGCGCCTGATCATCGACGCCATGAGTTCTTTCGGCGCGCTGCCGATCGATGCCCGCAACGTGCCGTTCGACGCGCTGATCGCAGCCTCTGGCAAGTGCCTGGAAGGCGTGCCGGGAATGGGCTTTATCTTCGCCGAAAAACACGCGCTGGCCACCGCCCAAGGCAACTGCCATTCCTTGGCGATGGACCTGTTCGACCAGCACAACTACATGGCCAAGACCGGCCAATGGCGCTTCACTCCGCCGACCCACGTGGTCGCGGCTTTGCACGAAGCGCTGCTGCAATACGCTGAGGAAGGTGGTTTGCCCGCGCGCCATCAACGCTACGCCCGCAACTGCCAGGCGCTGTTGGACGGCATGGCTGAACTGGGCCTGCGCAGCTTTCTGCCGGAGGCCATCCAGGCCCCGATCATCGTCACCTTCCATGCCCCGCAAGACCCGCGCTACCAGTTCAAGGAGTTCTACGAACGGGTCAAGGCCAAGGGTTTCATTCTGTACCCCGGCAAGTTGACCCAGGTCGAGACCTTCCGCGTGGGCTGCATCGGCCATGTCGACGAGGCCGACATGCACGCCGCCGTCGCCGCCATCGCCGAGGTGCTGCACGCCATGGAAATCACCCTTTCATCTTTCGGATCGCAATCATGAACTATCAAACCCCCAACACCCTGCAGGCTGTCATCCTCGATTGGGCCGGCACCGTGGTCGACTTCGGCTCCTTCGCCCCCACACAGATTTTTGTCGAAGCCTTCGCCGAGTTCGACGTGCAAGTCTCCATCGACGAAGCCCGTGGCCCGATGGGCATGGGCAAGTGGGACCACATCCGCACCCTGTGCGATCAACCGCAGGTGGCAGAACGCTACCACCAGGCATTCGGCCGTACGCCGACAGATGATGACGTCACCGCCATCTACCAGCGCTTCATGCCGTTGCAGATCGAAAAGATTGCCGAACACTCAGCACTGATCCCCGGCGCCCTCGACACGATCGCGCGACTGCGCCTGCAAGGCATAAAGATCGGCTCCTGCTCCGGCTACCCCAAGCAAGTGATGGACAAGGTCGTCGCGCTGGCCGCCACCAATGGCTACATCGCCGACCATGTGGTCGCTACCGACGAGGTGCCCAACGGCCGACCCTGGCCGGCCCAGGCCCTGGCCAACGTGATTGCCCTGGGCATTGACGATGTGGCGGCGTGCGTGAAGGTCGACGACACCGTGCCGGGCATCCTCGAAGGTCGTCGTGCCGGGATGTGGACCGTCGCCCTGACCTGCTCCGGCAACGCGCTGGGCCTGACCTACGAGCAATTCCGTGCCTTGGACAGCGCCACCCTGGCGACTGAGCGCAAACGCATCGAGGCGATGTTCGAAGGCTCGCGCCCACACTACCTGATCGACACCATCACCGACCTGCCGCAGGTCATTGCCGATATCAACCGGCGCCTGGCCCGCGGTGAAATGCCACAAAGCCACTGATGGAGGTCAAAACAACGGCATTTGCGCCAGGCAAACCGCTCAAAACCGGCATACAGTTAGAGGACTCCGTCGCTAAAGAACGGAGGTTTGCCCTGATGAGTGAGGAAACCAGCGATGCCGTGGAAAAACTCCGATACACGTTACAGCACCATGTCGATTGCATTGCATTGGGTGATGGTGGTGCTGCTGGCGGTGGTTTACGCCTGCATTGAGTTACGCGGCCAGTTCCCCAAAGGCAGTGGCGGGCGTACGTTGATCATCGAAATGCACTTCATGTTCGGCCTCACCGTGTTTGTGCTGGTGTGGCTGCGCCTGTTTGCGCGAAGCCTGGGTATGGCGCCGAAGATCGTACCGGCACCGCCGCAGTGGCAGAACTGGCTGGCGACGCTGATGCACTTCGCGTTGTATGCCCTGATGATCGGTATGCCGATTGCCGGTTGGCTGATCGTCAGCGCCGAAGGCCATTCGGTAATGTTCTATGGCATTGAGTTGCCGCCGCTGATCGGCGAGAACAAAGCACTGGCCAAGGAGATTGAAGGCTGGCATGTGCTGTTCGGCAAAGTTGGCTACTGGTTGATCGGGCTGCATGCATTGGCAGCGTTGGTTCACCATTACGTGCTGCGCGACAACACGGCAATGCGCATGATGCCGGGTAAACGCGCTAACCCTTGAACCCTCGGCGGCCCTGCAGGCCGCCGGTGTGAACGAATATCAGGCGGGTGCCGGGGGCGAAGCGCCCGGCCTCGATCTGTTGCTTCAAGGCCAGCAACGCTTTGCCCGTGTAAAGCGGCTCCAGCGGCAAACCACAGGCCTGCTCCGCAGTTTCAATAAACGCCAGCAATAGCGGATCGACCTTGGCGAAGCCGCCTCGGCTGGCGTCCAGCAGCTCATAACCGGACTGCACAATGGCGCCGATGTTCTGCGCGACACCGTGATCATCCGGCACCGCCAACGCACCATAGACCGGATGCGCCCCCGCTTCCGCCAGCGCCAAACCGGCCAGGGTCGTGCCGGTTCCCGCCGCCAACCACCACGCGTCGTAATCGGCCCAGCCCAGGTTGTTCAACTGCTCACGCGCTTGCTCCACCAGCACCCCGCAACCCAATGCACCGGATACTCCACCGCCGCCTTCGGGCACGGGATAAAGATGGGGATATTGCTCGCGCCAGGGAGACCAGAACTGCGGCGTATGACGCTCGCGATAGCCGCCATACCCCAGCCAATGCAGTTGCATGCCGAAGGCTTTAAGGTCGAGGACGGTGGGTGTGTCTTGAGGATGGCCACGCAGCAGGCCGACAGTCGGGAAATCAAAGCGCTTCCCGGCGGCCGCCAGTGCATGCAGATGATTAGAGTAGGCGCCGCCCAGGCTGATGATCCCACGGGCACCGGCCTGTTGCGCCTGGGTCAGGTGTTCGGTGAGCTTGAACCACTTGTTACCGCTGATCAGCGGGTCGATACGGTCCAGGCGCAGCACGGCCAACTCGACCCCCTTCAGCCAATCCAGGCGCAAGGGTTCAAGCGGAGCGTGGGGAAGCCAATCGAAAGGACCCATCAGGGTGGTTCTGCATGAAAAACGGGGCGGTAGTCTAACACCGCCCCGCGTGTCGTCTTACAGCTCAGCCGCCAGGCGCGAGCCTTGGTTGATGGCGCGCTTGGCATCCAGTTCGGCGGCCACATCGGCGCCGCCGATCAGGTGCACGTTCTGCCCTGCGGCGACTAGGCCGTCCTGCAATTCGCGCAGCGGGTCCTGACCGGCGCAGATGATGATGTTATCTACCGCCAGCACCTTGGGCTCACCCTCGGCGCCGATACGGATATGCAGGCCTTCATCGTCGATTTTCAGGTATTCGACGCTGTTGAGCATCTGCACCTGCTTGTTCTTCAAGCCTGTGCGGTGGATCCAGCCGGTGGTTTTACCCAGGCCGTCGCCGACTTTGGAGGCCTTGCGTTGCAGCAGGAATACCTCGCGCGCAGGCGCATGGGGTTGTGGCTTGATCCCGGCCACTCCGCCTCGGGCCTCGAGTTGGGTGTCGATGCCCCATTCTTTCCAGAACGCTTCACGGTCCAGGCTGGTGGACACGCCCTCATGTACCAGGAACTCGGAGACGTCGAAACCGATACCGCCGGCGCCGATCACTGCCACGCGCTTGCCCACCGGCTTGCGCTCGAGGATCACATCCAGGTAGCTCAGCACTTTGGCGTTCTCGATACCCGGGATTGCCGGGGTACGCGGCGCAATGCCGGTGGCCAGGATGATCTCGTCATAACCGCCCGCCTTCAATTGCTCGACATCCACCCGAGTGTTGAGGCACAGCTCGACATGGGTGGTCTGCAATTTGCGTTTGAAGTAGCGCAGGGTTTCGAAAAACTCTTCTTTGCCAGGCACACGCTTGGCGATATTGAACTGGCCACCGATCTCGCTCGCCGAATCGAACAAAGTCACTTGATGGCCACGTTCGGCGGCAACGGTTGCCGCCGCCAAACCCGCTGGGCCTGCACCCACCACGGCGATTTTCTTGATCTGTTTAACCGGCAGGTAGTTGAGCTCGGTCTCGTAGCACGCCCGCGGGTTAACCAGACAGGTGGTCAGCTTGCCACCAAAGGTGTGGTCCAGGCAGGCCTGGTTACAGCCGATGCAGGTGTTGATTTCATCTGCGCGGCCAGCAGCAGCCTTGTTGACGAACTCCGGGTCGGCCAGGAACGGGCGCGCCATCGAGACCATATCGGCATCGCCTTCTGCCAGAATCTGCTCGGCAATTTCCGGGGTGTTGATGCGGTTGGTGGTAATCAGTGGAATCTGCACCGCACCGCGCAATTTGGCGGTGACCTTACTGAAAGCACCACGCGGTACTTTGGTCGCAATGGTCGGGATACGCGCTTCGTGCCAGCCAATACCGGTGTTGATGATCGTCGCACCCGCCTGCTCGATGGCCTTGGCCAACTGCACGATTTCTTCCCAAATACTGCCGCCTTCCACCAGGTCGAGCATCGACAGGCGGAAGATAATGATGAAATTCGGACCCACGGCCTCACGCACTCGGCGCACGATTTCCACTGCCAGGCGCATGCGGTTTTCAAAGCTGCCGCCCCAACGGTCGGTGCGGTGGTTGGTGTGGGCGGCGAGGAACTGGTTAATGAAGTAGCCCTCGGAGCCCATGATTTCGACGCCGTCATACTCGGCGACCTGAGCCAGCAACGAGCAGGTGACGAAGTCCTGAATCTGCTTCTCGATGCCCTCTTCGTCCAACTCCTTAGGCTTGAACGGGTTGATCGGCGCTTGAATCGCGCTCGGTGCAACCTGCTTGGGGCTGTAGGCATAACGCCCGGCGTGGAGGATCTGCATGCAGATCTTGCCGCCTGCCTCGTGCACTGCCTGGGTCACGATCTTGTGCTTGCGCGCTTCTTCGTCGGTGGTCAGCTTGGCTGCACCGGCGTACACCCCGCCTTCATCATTCGGGCCAATGCCGCCGGTAACCATCAGGCCCACACCGCCACGGGCGCGCTCGGCAAAGTAGGCCGCCATACGCTCAAAGCCGCCAGGCTTTTCTTCAAGGCCGGTGTGCATCGAGCCCATCAGGGTGCGGTTGCGCAAGGTGGTAAAACCCAAGTCCAACGGGGCCAGCAGGTGCGGGTAGGCAGCAGCGGTCATGGTACAGCTCCACAACGGATCATCACGGGACGTGGAAGGCTCGAATGGCCTGCCATCGGTTTATGTCCCACAGACTAAGAGTCGATGGACTACCGCTCAATGACTGAAACTGACAAGTTATTGATCCAAATGCACAGCGCCCCTTGGCAAGCCAAGCCATGGGCCCTACCCTAGTCGGCGAACCCTATACACGGTCTGTTGTCTGTTGCCCCATGCGTAAACTTCTAGCGTTCACCGTCACCATGGCCCTGATTGCCGCCGTCGCCGCGTATCTGGTCTGGACCCAGGAGCGCCCCGTGGCGCATTACCTGTCCGACCTGCGCATCACCTTGGCCGTCAACGAAGGCGTGCCCGCCGATCGTGGCAATTTGCTGGGCATCCAGCCGGAGCTGTTCCCCGCCGACTACCAGAGCCTGGAACGCCTGCACCTGAAGCTTGCGGCTTACCTGCAAAAAGCCCGAGTTCAGGGCTTGATCAACAACAAGACCATCGTCGTGCTGCCGGAACATATCGGTACTTGGCTGATGCTCAGCGGCGAAAAAAACGAGCTGTACCAGGCCATCCATCTCAAGGACGCAATGAACTGGCTGTCGGCCAGCAACCCACTGTTGTTTGCGCGGGCGTGGATCAGCGCCACGGGCGACAACCGTATGGATGACGCTTACTTGCGCATGAAAGCCCCGGCGATGGCCCGCGACTATCAGGTGCTGTTCGGTGGTTTGGCCAAGGAATTTGGCGTCACCTTGGTAGCCGGCTCCATTGCCCTGCCCAACCCAAGCGTCAGCGAGGGGCAACTGCAGGTCGGCCATGGCGCGTTGTACAACGCCAGCCTGGTGTTCGATGCGAACGGCTTACCCGTGGGCCAACCGCAGCGCCAGCTCTATCCGATCTACGATGAGCGCGGTTTTATCGAACCGGGTGATGAAAACATCGTCAGCGTGGTCGACACCCCCGCCGGGCGCCTGGGTATCCTGATCGGCAGCGACAGCTGGTACCCGGACAACTACCGAAAACTCAATGAGCAAGGCGCGCAATTGGTCGCGGTGCCAGCATTTGTGACTGGCCGCGACACTTGGGATAGACCATGGCGCGGCTTCAAAAGCGTCTCGACGCCACCCGAAATCAGCCTCAAACCCGAAGAACTCAGTGAGGGCGAAGCCTGGCGCCGCCTCACCCTGATCAGTCAGCAGCCGATCAGCCAGGCAACCGCTGGCATGAGCGTGTTCCTGCGCGGGCAGTTCTGGGACTTGGGCACGGCCGGACACAGCTTCTTGAGCAGCAACGGGCAAATCTTTGCCGACCGCGACGCCCGTGGCGCGCGCCTGCTGAACATCTGGTTGTAACGCCTTGAAACCGGTGCGCCTAGGCGATCTGTCAGTGGGTTTCGTGCACACCCTGGCCGACGCTATTCAAAGCCACGGCCTGGACCCGCAACCGCTGCTGCTGCAATACGGCCTGGACCCGGCGCGCCTCGCCGAAGCTGGCGCACGCCTATCGATCCCGCGCTATATGCGCCTGGGCCATGCGGCCATCCAACTCACCGGCGACCCGAGCCTGGGCCTGCGCATGGGCCAACTCAGTCGCTTGAGCCAGGCGGGTCTTGCGGGTGTCACCGCCGCTCAAGCGCCCAACGTACGCGAAGCCGCCCGCACGTTGACCCGTTTCGAAGCGCTGTACGGTTCCAACTATCGCGGGCAGTCGAGCTTTCATGAGGATGCCGACGGCGCCTGGCTGCGTTTCTATTCGATCAGCCCGTACAACGCCTACAACCGTTTTGTAGTGGACTCGATCATCTCCGGCTGGCTGCACCAGTTGTCGAGCCTGGCCCAACACGCGGTGCAGGCGCAGCGCATCGACATTGAATTCGATACACCGGATTACAGCGAACACTACCGCGTGTTGGGTGATAGCCCGATTCACTTCGGCGCCGACGCCAATCAACTGCGCCTCAGCCAACAAACCCTGGCCATGCGCAATCCACAGCATTGCCCGAGCACCTGGCAACTGTTATTGCAGCTGTGTGAAAGGGAGTTGGAGCAGTTGACCCGCACCCGCAGCCTGCGCGAGCGCATTACCCGGTTGCTCGGGCCGATGCTCAATGGTGGCCGGGAACCCGACCTGGAAGAAGTGGCGGCACGCTTGAAGCTGCCGACCTGGACATTGCGCCGTAAACTGGCCGAAGAAGGCACTCAGTTCCGGGCGATTCTCAACGATACCCGCCGCGACTTGGCCATGACCTACATTCGCGATACGGAATTGGCGTTCGGCGAGATCGCCTACTTGCTCGGTTTTGCCTCAGCCCAAGCCTTTCAACGGGCGTTCAGGCGGTGGAACAACCAGACCCCAGGGGAGTTTCGCCGCAGTCAACGGCATTCCGCCTGAAGTCGGTCTTACAGCTCGGTTGCGTCATCAGCCGGATCCAGGGGATCCAATTCAAACGCGTGGTACTCCAGCAGTTCTTCCTGGTAATCGTCCATGGTGGACTCCTTCTCTGTTAAAAGCGGTTGCAGATAAATGACCTGCAAACCCAGCCTAAAGTGCCGTGATGACGAAAAAATGTCGGCGCCATGACGTTCCTGCACTTCAAGATTAAACGTAGCAGCGCTGTGCTGATTTAGCACTCGGGTTTTTAGATGCGATTGCAATCATTGCAATTGCAATCAAATAACAATTTCCATTAGGGTAGTGGCATTCGTAGCCAGGTGCCCCACCCCATGACCACCACTACCGCACACTCCGCGCAGCTTTGCATCGACGCATTGAGCACCACAGGACATACCAGCAGCTCGCCGCTGTACACGGTCATGACCATGGCCAATACCTTGGAATTCAGCCGACAGGCATGGGTGATTCGCGGCCAGTCACGCTCCCGGCGGGTGAAGGGTTGGCCCACTTGGTTTGCCCGCAACACCGGGGAAAAGCCAATGTTGTATCTGCACAGCGCAGCGTCATCGGCGCAGCTGTGCGCACTGTCAGGCGAGACCTCGCAACGGGGCATCCTGTGCAACGACATCGAAAATCAGCCTTCGCCTTGGCCCAAGGGAACCCAGCCTTCCCTGCCGATGTGGCTGGCAACCCATCCACGCTGCACGCCATATGACCCCGCCTCAGGGGAAGAGGCCCAGGCGATTGTGCTGGAGGGGTTGCGTACGCTGTATGTCGACGGCAAGCCAGGGTTTTATTACCTGGCGCTGCATGATCATGAAAACGCAATGCCGCTGAACACGCAGGATCGTGAGGATGCGCTCAAGGGCATGTACCCGATCCAGCGGGGTCACTCAGGCAATGTGCGCTTGCTCGGCGCAGGGCGGGCGTTTGAGGAAGTCGTGCAGGCCGCGAAATTGCTTGAACAGGATTGGAACGTCACGGCGCAACTGTGGAGTTGCCCCAGCTACACACGGTTGGCCCGCGAGGCAGCGTCGGCTGAGCGCTGGAACCGCCTGCACCCCACGGCGCCCAAACAAAGCTGCCATTTGCGTGATTGCCTGGCCGGGAATACGGCGCCGGTGATTGCCGTCACGGGTTATCCGCAGCCGATTGTCGATCAGTTGGCGGCCTATGTAGACGCGCGATTTGTCGCGCTGGGCGCGGGGTCTGTGCAGGCGTGCGCGCCCAATCGCTATTGGATTGTGGTGTCGGCGCTCAGAGCGTTAGCGGATGAGGGGCGTATTGATGCCGAGCGAGTCAAAGCCGCGATACGTCGGTATCACCTCAAATGAATTGGCCCCTCACGGTATCTCAGGTTTTGCGGCGGCTCCGGGTCTGCACACCCGCCTCCATCGCCAACCCCGCAGCGCGCTCCAGCGCATCGGCAAACATCTGGCGCTGCTCCGGCTCGATTTGCGACAGGAACAACTCATCGACCGTGCTTTCGTAAATTTTCCACATCTTTTTGCGCAACACCCGGCCGGCGTCGGTGATTGAGGCAAAGGCTGCGCGTCCGTCGCCATCAGAACGGGACCGCTCCACCAGGCCGTCCTTTTCCAGGCGGTCTACCAAGCGCGTCAAGTTGTAGCGCTCAATGGCCAGCACATCGGCCAACTCATGCATGCGACGGGTGCCATCGGGACCGCTTTCCAGGCCCCACAACGCGTCGTACCAGGCATACGGCGGCAGGTCTGCCTCGGCCAGCCGGCGTTCGATTTCACGGATGACCGTCCTGTGGGCCCTGACAAAACGGAACCATACATCAGGCTCTTTCGACGACATGCAACACCATCCGGGGAATTTCAAGAAGGTTGCAATAGTAGCTCATCCCGCGCTAGATTCAGGCATGTAGTTGCAATTGCAATTACATTGGCGATACTCCCACAAAGAGCTCGCCGCTTGAAATCCGCCTACCCTGGAGCCTCACATGACCCCGAAGAACGCAGTAAGACTGGACGACGATCCACAGGAAACCCGCGAGTGGCTGGAGTCCATCGAATCGGTGCTGTCCACCGAAGGCCGCCCACGTGCCCATTACCTGATTGATCAGTTGCTGGATTTCGACGTAGCGCGGCATGGCGACTTCTACGGGCGGGTGACCACCCCCTACATCAACACCATCCCGGTAGACCGCCAATTGCCCTACCCCGGCAACCTGGCTATCGAGCGTCGCACCAATGCGTTTATCCGCTGGAATGCCATGGCTATGGTGTTGCGCGCGGGTAAACACTCAGGCGTCGGTGGGCATATCGCGACCTACGCGTCAGCCGCCGTGCTGTACGACGTAGGCTTCGATCACTTCTTCCGTGGCCGAACCGATAGCTTTGACGGCGACCTGGTGTATATCCAGGGCCACTCCTCACCGGGTATCTATGGCCGCGCTTACCTCGAAGGCCGTATCAGCGAAGCGCAACTGGACAACTTTCGCCGCGAGGCCGGCGGTGAGGGTTTGTCCTCCTATCCTCACCCGCGTCTGATGCCGGACTTCTGGCAATTCCCCACCGTGTCCATGGGGCTCGGGCCGATCACTGCGGCGTATCAAGCGCGCTTTATGCGTTATTTGGAGTTTCGCAACCTCAAGCAGTACCAGGGCCGCAAGGTCTGGGCGTTCCTCGGTGATGGCGAAATGGACCAGCCGGAATCCCTGGCCGCCATATCCCTGGCGGGTCGCGAGAAACTCGACAACCTGATCTTCGTGGTCAACTGCAACCTGCAACGCCTGGACGGCCCAGTGCGGGGTAATGCCAAGGTAATCCAGGAATTCGAAAGCCTGTACCGCGCTGCCGGCTGGAATGTGATCAAGGTAATCTGGGGCGGTGGCTGGGATGCCCTGCTGGAAAAAGACAAAAGCGGCTTGCTGCGTCAACGCATGATGGAATGCGTAGACGGCGACTATCAGAACTACAAATCGCAAAACGGCGCCTATGTGCGCGAACACTTCTTCGGCAAATATCCCGAGTTGCTGGCGTTGGTTGCGGACATGTCCGACGACGATATCTGGAAACTCTCACGGGGCGGCCATGACCCGGACAAGGTCTACAACGCTTACGCCGCCGCCGTACGCCACAGTGGCCAACCGACGGTGATCCTGGCCAAGACCGTCAAGGGCTTTGGCATGGGCGAAGCCGGCGAAGGCCAGAACATCAACCACCAACTGAAGAAGATGGGCGCCGACGCCGTAAAAGCCTTTCGCGATCGCTTCGGTCTGGAAGTGGCCGACGACCAACTCGACGAAATCCCTTACCTCAAGCCGGCCGCCGACAGCGAGGAAGCCCGCTATTTCGCCGCACGTCGCCAAGCCTTGGGCGGTTACGTTCCCGCGCGCCACAGCGCGGTCGAGTCGCTGAAAATCCCCGACTTGAATGCATTTGTCACGCAACTGAAAGACACCGGCGACCGCGCCATCTCCACCACCATGGCCTTTGTGCGCATCCTCGGCACCCTGCTCAAAGACCCGCACCTGGGCAAGCTGATCGTGCCCATCGTGCCGGATGAGTCGCGGACCTTCGGCATGGAAAGCCTGTTCCGCCAGATCGGCATCCACTCCGCCGTCGGCCAGCTCTATACCCCACAGGATGCCGGGCAACTGAGCTACTACAAGGAAAGCAAAGACGGACAGATCATGCAGGAAGGCCTGAATGAGTCTGGCGCCATTTCCTCATGGATCGCAGCCAGTACGTCCTACAGCAACCACGGCCTGATGACCGTCCCGTTCTATATTTTCTACTCGATGTTCGGCTTCCAGCGCGTCGGTGACCTGGCCTGGGCGGCAGGTGATGCGCGAGCGCGTGGATTCCTGCTCGGCGCTACGTCCGGGCGCACCACGTTGATGGGTGAAGGCTTGCAGCATGACGATGGCCACAGCCATATCCTTTCATCGGTGATCCCATGCTGCGTCTCGTATGACCCGACCTTTGCCTACGAACTGGCGGTCATCATTCGTGAGGGCATGCGGCGCATGTATGTCGAGCAGGAGGACATCTACTACTACATCACCCTGCTCAACGAAAACTACCCGCACCCGGCGATGCCCGAAGGCGCAGAAAGTGGGATTCTCAAAGGCATGTACCGATTGAGCACCCACAAGCAGGCGCAGGTGCAATTGATGGGCAGTGGTTCAATCTTGCGGGAAGTGATTGCCGCCGCTGAATTGCTCAGCAGTGATTTCAACATACAAAGCGCTGTCTGGAGCGTGACCAGCCTTACCGAACTACGCCGCGACGGGCACGAGGTGGAACGCTGGAATCTGCTGCACCCGGAAAACGAGCCACGCTTGAGTTATGTGGAGCAATGCTTGGCCGGGCAGACGGGACCGGTGGTGGTAGCAACTGACTACATGAAGTTGTTTGCCGACCAGATTCGCCCATTCGTCTCGGGCCACCGCTTTGTGGCATTGGGCACGGATGGCTTCGGGCAATCGGATACCCGGGAAACCTTGCGTGAATTCTTTGAGGTGGACCGGCATTTCATCGTACTGGCAGCGTTAAAGGCGCTGGCGGATGAAGGGGTGATGGGTCGCGATAAAGTCAGTGAGGCTATCAGCCGCTACGGGATCAACGTCGACAAGGCGAACCCCGTAGCGGTCTGAGTTACTGTGCGGGCGTTGGCAGGGGCGGAATCGCCTCTGTCGGCGCCGGCAAAGCCGGATTAGTCGCGGCAGGTGCCGATACTGGCTCGACCTTAGGGGTAATCGGCGCCGCCTCAACTGGCGGTGCTACCGGTTCCGACACGGCGGCAGCCGCCGGCTCTACCTTCGGTGCTTCGACTTTCTCGGTCGCCGGAGCCACCTTGGGCTCCGGCACACCCAGCTCAGCCTTTGGCTGCTCGGGAATATGCGCAGCCTGCTTCACTTCCTGCGGCAGGAACACGTCCACCAGCGCAAAGTAACGCTCATAGAACTTCGGTGCCGAGACCGTCTCGCTCGCCACCTTCACCATCGAGTCATCGGTGGAACCAATCGGCATCGACACCGAGCCCAATACACCCACACCCAAGCTCGCCGAGTTGTTGACCTTCTTCAACGCATAACGGTCCTGCAAGGCGTTGGCAAACATCGTCGAGTGATTGTTGCCTTTGCCGTCATTGGCACACACCACGTTGAAGCTGATCTGCATGTGGGTTTCGCCGGTCTGCTGGAAGCTCTTGTTGCCCACCACCAGTTTCGGATCGCTGCTGGTAATGATGTAGCCCTGGCTCAACAACGCACGTCGCGCCGCTTCACACGCCGCTACATCACTGACCGGGTAATCACGGGAAAACGTACCGGAGTCGTCGAAATTCTCATGTTCATAAATAGCGGTCTTGGGTGACGAGCAGCCCGCGGCGCCCGCCAGCACCAGCGCCAGCCCGAAGCTGCGCAAGTGAAATGATGTCGACATTGAAAATCCTGAGGAAAACGGTCCGGGCGGTATTGTGCAACAGAACGAGGCCTTGGCGCGCGCATTCCGTTCGGTAAAACGTCACAGACCTATAGGACGGTGTCCGCAGGAAAAAGCTCGGCACACATATGGTCGATAAACACGCGCAGTTTGGCCGAGGCATGGCGACTTGATGGCCACAACATCCAGAAACTGCCGCGGTGTTCGAGATAGTCGTCCAGCACCCGTTGCAAACGCCCTTCACGCACCGCGTCACTGACCATGAAGTCCGGAAGGCAAGCGATGCCCAACCCTTCATGTACCACATGGTTGAGGGATTCAATCGTGGTGCTGACCAGCGGGGTGCGCAAAACCGGTTCTGCGGCGCCTGGCACGTGACGCAATGGCCAGGGCTCCAGCTTGCCGGTGGCGCAGAATTTATGGCGCAGGCAGGCGTGGCGGTTCAAGTCCTGGGGCTGTTGCGGGGTGCCGTATTGGGCGAAGTACTCGGGGGTGCCGACCAGAACCAACTGGTAATGCCCCAGATGACGCGCCATCAAGCGCGAATCTTCTGGCTTGCCGGTGCGAATCACCGCGTCGAAACCTTCTTCGATCACATCCACCATGCGGTCGGAAAAGTCCACATCCAGTTCGATATCCGGATAGGCACGCATGAAGTCGCTTAGCACCGGCATCAACAGGCCGCGCACTTGCGGCAGGCTGACGCGCAGCTTGCCCCGGGGCGCAGCGCTGGCCTCGGTCAGCTCCTGCTCGGCTGCCTCGACCTCGGCCAGAATGCGCCGCGAACGCTCAAGAAACAGCGCCCCTTCGCTGGTCAGGGTGATGCTGCGCGTACTGCGATGAAACAACCGGACGCCCAAGCGCTCTTCAGTACGTGCGATGCTTTTGCCCACGGCCGATGATGATACCCCCAGCATGCGGCCGGCAGCGGTAAAGCTACGGGTCTCCGCGACCTGCACGAACACCGAAAGACTGCCCAGACTGTCCATGGCCTTCCCCTTGAAGATTGCGGACGCCTGCGTCCGATAAGTTCGGAACCTTAGCCTGTTTTTCCGCCGTTCACAGCCCCCTACTCTGGCTCCTTGCCCTTTTGCATGGATACGGAACATGAACGACTGTCCTTCATTTGCCGATGCTACACCCACAACCCAACGCGATGCGCTGCCCCTCGCCGGCTTGCTGGCACTGGCTTCAGCGGGCTTTATTACCATCCTCACCGAGGCCATGCCCGCCGGGCTGCTGCCACAGATGAGCGACGGCCTCGGCGTTTCGCCAGCACTGGTCGGCCAGTTGGTAACCCTCTATGCCCTTGGATCATTGCTGGCGGCCATCCCGCTGACGCTGTGGACCCGTGGCTGGCGTCGACGCCCCTTACTGCTGGTGGCCATCGGCGGCTTTGCGTTGGTCAACAGCGTGACGGCGCTGTCCAGCCACTATGGGTTGACCCTGGTAGCGCGCTTCTTCGCCGGGGTGTTTGCCGGGCTACTCTGGGCGCTGCTGGCGGGGTATGCCAGCCGTATGGTTGCGCCACACCTGCAAGGTCGAGCGATTGCGGTGGCGATGCTGGGTGCTCCGCTGGCACTGTCCCTGGGTGTGCCGGCCGGCACCTTCCTCGGTACCGCCGTTGGCTGGCGCCTGAGCTTTGCGATCATGACCGGCCTGACACTGCTGCTACTGATTTGGGCGCGCTGGCAGCTCCCGGACTTCTCCGGCGAACGAGCGGACAAACGCTTGGGGCTCAACCAAGTGCTGAAGTTGCCAGGCATTCGTCCGGTGTTGTGGGTGACCTTTACCTACGTGCTGGCCCACAACATTCTCTACACCTACATCGCCCCGCTGCTGGAGCCGGCCGGGATTGTCGCCGATGTCGACCGCGTGCTGCTGGTATTCGGCCTTGCGGCTGTATTGAGCATCTGGCTGGCCGGCCTATTGATTGATCGGTGGTTACGTACTCTGCTCCTGATCAGTTGTGTGCTGTTTGGCCTGGTCGCCTTGGCGCTGGCATTCTGGATCGCTCTACCTGCGGTGATTTACATCACTGTCGCTTTATGGGGATTGGCGTTCGGCGGCCTGCCGGCGTTGCTGCAAACGGCGCTGGCAAAATCGGCGGGGGCATCGGCGGATGCCGCGCAGTCGATGCTGGTCACCGTATGGAACCTGGGGATCGCGGGCGGCGGGTTGGCGGGCGGCGTATTGCTTCAGGGCTGGGGGGTCGCAGCGTTTCCATGGGCGGTAGTTGTGCTGATGGTACTGGCTTTGGCCGGCTGCCCCAGCCGGCGGCCCAATAACTGACCCGGCCAACCTTCGACGTCGAAGGTGGCGATTCGCGCATACCCACAAGACTCATAAAAACCTACCAGAGCGCCAGTCCCACCGCCGTAACAGTCCACACGCAAGCGCTTCACCCCCATAGCGCGGGCGCGGTCATCGGCAAAGGCCAGCAGACGCCGACCCACACCGCGCACGCCGTCATCACGTGCAGCGATCAACAAACGCACATACACCTCAGGCTCCGTCGCGGGGGGCACATACGGCATGGGTTCGCCCAACACGAGTGCGGCTCGGATACGCCCTCCCGGGGCCTCTACGACCCAAGCGTCGGGCATCGCACAGGCTTCAGCTATCCGCGCAACCCGCTCGGCCGAAGCCGACCACGGTTCAGTGCCCCATTGGCCTTGATTGCCTATGCTGACAAACCAGGCAATCACATCATCAAACACCTGCAGAACGGCCGGGGCATCTGCGGCACTCGCGCGGCGGATTACCCAGTCATCTATTCCTTGAGTCAACACGCTTGAAACTCCTTCGTCAGCGTCACCGACCGCTACCAGACGGCCTGTTTGTTTCCAAGTGCCCCACTCACTTACACACCTGGTTGAGCAATGTTGCAGATAGATAAAGCCCGCCGCCAAAGATGCCATGCGCCAGCAAGCTACGCAGGCGATTTCTCCATGGGGTGGGCGTGCGAGAGGCTGCAATGCCTGCACCCATTGCCGGCTGCATCACAAAGTAGGGGAAAACCACCGTTACTGTGCCCACGATCACGGCAGGTAACCACTCAGGATCATGCAACCACTTCACACCATAGACGCCTACCAGCAAAGCCGCGAACACGATGCCGACCGCATAATGAATCGCCCATCCCAGTGATCGTTCGCTACGCACCGGCGCAGCCTTGCCGATACTGGCATGGGCAAACTGCCCTCGACAAAGGTGGCCCGCCCATCGACCCACCATCGCATAGTCAAGTGTGGGAATGCCCAGGCGCTTCAGAATCACTGACCACAGGTCCATCACGGCTGTGGCGCCGACCCCGATCAATACCAGCCTTACCCACTCGTCCATCGATAACATTACCTGCCCTCCCATTGATGAGTTTCCAGTTCACAGGCAGGATAGAAGTTGAAGTTAACTTCAAGTCAAGCGGTGCATTATGGATATTTCAGAAGTTGCCCGGCATACGGGACTGCCCTCCTCCACGCTGCGATTTTATGAAAAGACGGGATTGATCAAGGCGACCAGTTGCGCAGGCCAGCGGCGGCACTTTGCACCCAATGTGCTCGATCAGCTGGCGCTGATTGCGCTCGGCCAGGCCGGCGGCCTCTCACTGGACGAGATCCGCATCATGCTCCCGTCCGAAGGCACCCTGCAGATCGACAGAAAGGTATTGCTGGACAAGGCCGAGCACATCGACGCGACTATCAAACGCCTGAAAGCGATGAGCCAGGGCCTGCGTCATGCCGCAGCATGCCCCGCCGCTAATCATGCGCAATGCCCGACTTTTCAGCGGCTGCTCAAGGCGGCGGCAGGCAAGTTGAAAAAGAGCCGGACGACCGCGCGAAATCAACGGGCATCATCCATAGATAGGCCGCTTTAGCGGGCGCAAAAAAAAGCCCCCGATCCTTTCAGACCGGGGGCTCTCTATTCAAACCGACATCAGAACTTCTTGATGTCAGCCTTGGTTTCCAACTGCTTGCGGTACGCAGCAAAGTCTTGCTGGCCAATACGAGAAGCAAGGAAGCGGCGGTATTGCGCCTTTTCTTCGTCCGTCGGAGCAGCCGCTTCGTTGACGCCGTTCAAGCGCACGATCACCAGGCTACCGTCAGCCAGGGTCACGGTGGTGAAGGTCGGCTTGTCCTTGCTCGCAGGCTTAGGCATGCGGAACAGAGCTTGCAGCACGGCCGGGTCAATCGCTTCCTGGCTACGGGTAGCCGCTGCGGTGACTTTCCAGGCCTGACCGTCGACCGGCTGGTTCAGCGCAGTCTTGCCATCACGCAGGCTGGCGATCAACTCGTCAGCATGAGCCTTGGCAGCAGCGCTGGCGCGCTCCTTGGTCATCTGAGCACGAATCGCCGTTGCAACGCTTTCCAGCGGCAGTTGCGTAGGCTTCAAGTGCTCTTTGGCACGCAGCACGATGATGGTTTCCGGGTCCAGCTCGATGGCGGTGCTGTTGGCACCCTCATCCAGTACTTCCGGGCTGAACGCAGCAGTCACCACGGCACGGTTGGCTGCAACGCCTTCGCCACCTTCACGGCCAAATGGCGCGGAGGTGTGTACCGTCAGCTTCAAGTCAGACGCCGGCTGAGCCAGGTCGGAAGCTTCGAATGCCGCATCTTCCAATTGCTTGGTCGCTTCGACAAAACGCTGCTCAACCTGCTGGGTCTTGAGTTCGCGGGTCAGCTTGTCTTTCAAGCTGGCAAACGATGGCACTTGTGGTGCTTCAACGCCCAACAGCTTGATCAGGTGCCAACCGAAGCTGGTGCGCACCGGTGCCGAGACCTGGTCCTTGTTCAACGCGTACAAGGCAGTTTCAAAGTCCGGATCGTAGACGCCAGGGCCAGCAAAACCGAGGTCACCGCCATTGTTGGCCGAACCTGGATCCTGGGAGAACTCCTTGGCCAGGGCTTCGAACTTCTCACCCTTGGCCAGGCGTGCCTGGATTTCTTCGATCTTGGCCTTGGCTTGCGCCTCGGTGACCTTGTCGTTGACTTCAATCAGGATATGCGCGGCACGACGCTGTTCAGCGAGGTTGGCGGTTTCTTTCTGATAGGCCGCTTGCAGTTCATCGTCCTTGACGGTGACCTGGTCGAAGAAGGAAGACTTCTTCAGTTCCAGATAGTCGACAACCACCTGATCCGGGGTCATGAACTCTTTGGCGTGCTGATCGTAGTAAGCCTTGACCTCGTCGTCGGTGAGCTTCACCGCCGCAGGGTTGGCCTTGATATTCACGGTGGCGAAATCACGCGTCTGTTTTTCCAGGCGGGCGAATGCCAGCACCTCGGCGTCGGTCACAAAACCACTGCCGGCGATACCTGCGCGAACTTGGCCGATCAGCATTTCCTGCGTCAGCATCTGACGGAATTGCATACGGCTGTAGCCCAATTGACGAATCACCTGGTCAAAGCGTTCGGCATTGAACTTGCCGTCCACCTGGAATTCAGGAGTCTGCAGGATCACTTGATCCAGAGCAGCTTCGGAGAAACCGAACTTGGAATCCGCAGCGCCTTGCAGCAACAGCTTGCGATCGATCAACCCCTTGAGGGCTGCATCACGCAGCAGTTTTTCGTCCAGCAGGGAAGCATCGAAATCCTTGCCCAGCTGTTGCATCAGCTGGCGACGTTGCATGTCGACGGCCTGGCTCAATTCGGTTTGAGTGATCTCTTCACCGTTGACCTTGGCCACGTCCTGCTTGTTGTTGGTCGAAGCCTGGAAAATGGCCTCGATACCGGTGAACGCCATCAATGCGACGATGATCCCGATAATGGTCTTGGCAATCCAGCCTTGTGAATTGTCCCTGATATTTTGCAGCATGCGTCCCCCAGAAACGGTTGAACTTCAAAAATTAGGCAACCGTGGAGCGTGGGTAGAATCCGGATAGAAGAAAGGCGCATCCGAGGATGCGCCTTCTCGTAGCTGGCGGAGCGGACGGGGGTTTGAACCTACACCCCCGGCGTGGCGACCCGATGGATACTTGGGTCAATTGCCGCTCCGCTGCCAGGTCAGACCTGCGTCCAACCCGGATGGATAAGGCTTGAGCGAAGCTTAGTTAACGGCTTCTTTCAGAGCTTTACCGGCTTTGAAACCTGGTTTCTTGGCAGCAGCGATTTGCAGTGCTTTGCCAGTCTGTGGGTTACGGCCAGTGCGAGCTGGACGGTCAGTCACAGAGAAAGTACCGAAGCCTACCAATACCACGGAGTCGCCGGCCTTCAGAGCGCCAGTGACGGATTCGATTACTGCATCCAGCGCACGGCCAGCAGCAGCTTTCGGGATATCAGCGGATGCGGCGATAGCATCAATCAGTTCCGACTTGTTCACTCTAAGTCCCCTTATATATCTATTGAGTATGATTCTAAGTTTTTTGGTAAAAGCAAAAACCAGTGCTGAATGGCCTACAGACACTTAAGAGCCGCTTTATAACAAGGGCTCTAAAAAGCTGTCAAGGAAGCCCCCAGGCTTAATCGCATTAATGCGTGCTAATTCTTTCCTTGGAATCAGACTCACGTTTTTCGTCCTTCGAGACTATCTCCGGAGCCACATCCGGCAAGGGCTCCGGCGCGTATTGCAGCGCAATTTGCAGGACCTCGTCAATCCATTTAACGGGTTTAATCTGAAGATCTTGCTTGATGTTGTCAGGAATTTCCTTCAAGTCGCGAACATTCTCTTCAGGAATGATCACGGTCTTGATACCACCCCGGTGTGCAGCGAGCAATTTCTCTTTCAGGCCACCGATGGCCAATACCTGACCACGCAGGGTAATTTCCCCAGTCATTGCCACATCGGCTCGCACAGGAATGCCGGTCAATGCCGACACCAGGGCCGTGCACATGCCTACACCCGCGCTAGGGCCGTCCTTCGGCGTAGCCCCTTCCGGCATATGGATGTGGATGTCGTGCTTCTCGTGGAAGTCCAGGGGGATCCCCAGGCTCTTGGCGCGGCTGCGCACCACGGTCTGCGCGGCAGTGATGGATTCGACCATCACATCACCGAGGGAACCGGTCTTGATCAACTGACCTTTGCCCGGAATGACTGCGGCTTCGATGGTCAGCAATTCGCCACCCACCTGGGTCCACGCCAGGCCAGTCACTTGCCCTACCTGGTCCTGCTGTTCAGCCAGGCCGTAACTGAATTTACGTACGCCCAGGAAGTGCTCCAGGGAGTCAGCCGTCACCTTGACCGAGAAGCGTTTTTCCAGCGCATGCTCCTTGACCGCCTTGCGGCAAATCTTCGCGATCTGGCGCTCAAGCCCCCGTACACCAGCCTCGCGGGTGTAGTAACGAACGATGTCACGGATCGTCTCGACCTCAAATTCGATCTCGCCCTTTTTCAGGCCATTAGCCGAAATTTGCTTGGGCGCGAGGTATTTGACGGCGATGTTGATCTTCTCGTCTTCGGTGTAACCCGGCAGACGAATCACCTCCATCCGGTCCAGCAAAGCTGGAGGAATGTTCATGGAGTTGGAGGTGCACAGGAACATTACGTCGGACAGGTCGTAGTCGACTTCCAGGTAATGGTCGTTGAAGTTGTGGTTCTGCTCGGGGTCGAGCACTTCGAGCAAGGCCGATGCCGGATCGCCGCGCATGTCGCTGCCCATTTTGTCGATTTCATCGAGCAGGAACAGCGGGTTGCGCACCCCCACCTTTGTCATCTTTTGAATCAATCTTCCTGGCATCGAACCGATGTACGTCCGGCGATGACCACGAATTTCCGCCTCATCACGCACACCACCGAGGGCCATGCGCACGAATTTGCGGTTGGTGGCGTTGGCGATGGATTCGGCGAGGGAGGTTTTACCCACACCCGGAGGACCGACCAGGCACAACACGGGACCACGAATTTTCTTCACGCGTTTTTGCACGGCGAGGTATTCGAGGATGCGCTCTTTGACTTCTTCGAGGCCGTAGTGGTCAGCGTCAAGAATGTCTTCGGCGCGCGCCAGGTCCAGACGTACTTTTGTCTGGGCCTTCCACGGCACCTGCACCAGCCAATCAATGTAAGAACGAACCACAGTGGCTTCGGCCGACATTGGTGACATTTGCTTGAGCTTGTTCAGCTCCGCAGTGGCTTTGGTCAGGGCGTCTTTCGGCAGGCCGGCCGCATCGATACGCTTTTTCAGCTCTTCGATTTCGTTATGGCCTTCCTCGCTGTCGCCGAGCTCTTTCTGAATGGCCTTCATCTGCTCATTCAGGTAGTACTCGCGCTGGCTGCGCTCCATTTGTTTCTTCACACGACCACGGATGCGCTTCTCAACCTGTAACAGGTCGATCTCGCCATCCAGCAGCGCCAGCACGTGTTCAACACGGGCCGACAGGTCGATGATTTCGAGAATATCTTGCTTCTGCTCGATTTTCAGCGCCATGTGCGCAGCCATGGTATCGACCAGGCGGCTTGGCTCATCAATGCTGTTGAGGGAAGACAGGACTTCAGCCGGGACTTTCTTGCCCAGCTGCACATACTGCTCGAACTGCGAGAGCAGACTGCGCACAAACACTTCAGACTCGCGCTCAGGGGCTTCGACTTCGTCGATCAGCGACACTTCGGCGCGCAGGTGGCCGTCCACCTCCATGAAACGCTCCACCGCGCCACGCTGTTCGCCTTCCACCAGCACCTTGACGGTGCCGTCGGGCAGCTTGAGCAATTGCAGGACAGTGGCAATGGTGCCGACGCGATACAGGGCCTCTTCGCCCGGATCATCATCAGCAGGATTCTTCTGGGCCAACAGCAGGATCTGCTTGTCGCCCGTCATCGCGGCCTCGAGGGCTTCGATAGACTTCTCGCGCCCCACAAACAGCGGGATAACCATGTGCGGATAGACGACGACATCACGCAACGGCAGGAGAGGCAATTCGATGGTTGTCTTCATGATTTCGCCTCTATGACAGTTGAAAAGTAAGCTTGAAACCAAGATGGGGGCTGCATGCAAAAAAAACAAGCTCAATGCCAGCAGTTAAACGCATGAATAAACGCGATTTTAAAAGTAGCCTTAAAAAATAAGGGGCCCCGAAAGGCCCCTTGCTTGTACTGCAACTGCAAAACACTTACGCGTCTGGCGCAGCCTTGGCAGCCGGCTCACTGTTTTCGTAGATATACAGTGGCTTGGACTTACCTTCTATAACGCTTTCGTCGATCACCACTTTACTCACCTCGGACTGCGAGGGGATTTCGTACATGGTGTCGAGCAACACGCCTTCGAGGATCGAACGCAAACCACGTGCACCGGTTTTGCGCTCCAGTGCCCGCTTGGCCACCGATTTGAGAGCGTCGGTACGGAACTCGAGGTCTACACCTTCCATCTCGAACAACTTGGCGTATTGCTTGGTCAGGGCGTTTTTCGGCTCGGTGAGGATCTGAATCAACGCAGCCTCATCCAGCTCGTCCAACGTGGCCAGGACCGGCAGACGGCCAACGAACTCCGGGATCAGACCGAACTTGACCAAGTCGTCAGGTTCGACTTCACGCAGGGACTCGCCCACCTTCTTGCCTTCTTCCTTGCTGCGCACTTCTGCACCGAAACCGATACCGCCACGGGTAGAACGCTGCTGAATAACTTTTTCCAGCCCGGAGAACGCACCGCCACAGATAAACAGGATGTTGCGCGTATCAACCTGAAGGAATTCCTGCTGTGGATGCTTGCGGCCACCTTGTGGCGGTACGGAAGCAACCGTGCCTTCGATCAGTTTCAACAAAGCTTGCTGCACGCCTTCACCAGAAACGTCTCGGGTGATCGACGGGTTGTCGGATTTGCGAGAAATCTTGTCGATTTCATCGATATAGACAATACCCATCTGGGCTTTCTCTACGTCGTAGTCGCACTTCTGCAGCAATTTCTGAATGATGTTCTCGACGTCTTCACCCACATAGCCAGCCTCGGTGAGGGTGGTGGCGTCGGCGATAGTGAACGGAACGTTCAGCAGACGAGCGAGGGTTTCTGCAAGCAAGGTTTTACCCGAGCCTGTAGGACCGATCAGCAAGATGTTGCTCTTGCCGAGTTCGACTTCGTCGCCTTTCTTGTCACGCTGGTTCAGACGCTTGTAGTGGTTGTACACCGCTACGGCCAGAACCTTTTTTGCACGCTCTTGACCAATCACATACTGATCAAGGATGCCGCTGATTTCTTTAGGCGAAGGCAATTTATGCGCGCTGCTCTCGGCCTGGGCTTCCTGCACCTCCTCACGGATGATGTCATTGCACAGGTCGACGCACTCGTCACAGATAAACACCGAGGGGCCGGCAATCAATTTACGTACTTCATGCTGGCTTTTGCCGCAGAAGGAGCAATAGAGCAGCTTGCCGTTGTCCTCGCCGTTGCGGGTGTCAGTCATTCGTTCGATCCAAATCCGATAGGCTTGCAACACAAGATGAAGGCTTATGCGGGCTTTTTCAAGCCCGCAAGTGGTCGGGCATGCCGACCAGCCCTATTTTGAGCGGCGTAATTAAGCTGGGCGACGGTCAATCACTTTGTCGATCAGGCCATATGCTTGCGCAGCTTCGGCACTCATGAAGTTGTCGCGGTTGGTATCGCGCTCGATTTCTTCCAGGGTGCGCCCGCTGTGCTTGGCCATCAGCGTGTTGAGACGCTCACGAATAAACAAGATTTCCTTGGCATGGATTTCGATATCCGAAGCCTGGCCCTGGAAACCGCCCAATGGCTGGTGAATCATTACGCGCGAGTTCGGCAGGCAGAAACGCTTGCCCTCGGCACCAGCGGTCAGCAGGAAAGCGCCCATGCTGCACGCCTGGCCGATGCAGGTAGTCGACACGTTCGGCTTGATGAACTGCATGGTGTCGTAGATCGACATGCCCGCCGTCACCGAACCGCCTGGGGAGTTGATGTAAAGATGGATGTCCTTGTCCGGGTTTTCCGCTTCAAGGAACAGCAGTTGCGCACAGATCAGGTTAGCCATGTAGTCCTCTACCGGGCCAACCAGAAAGATCACTCGCTCCTTGAGCAGGCGCGAGTAGATGTCGTAGGCGCGTTCGCCACGAGCGGACTGCTCGACAACCATCGGGACCAAGCCGCCAGCGGCCTGGATATCAGAGTTCTGCTGAATATAGGAATTACGGAACATGCTCTGCAGTTACTCCCAAATAGTCATGTCTTGAAAACGCATAAGCCAGCGCGAGGCTGGCTTATGGTTGTATTTCAAACGAGTTGGACAATCAGTCGGCTTGTGCTGCTTCCGCCGGCTTGACTGCTTCTTCGTAAGAGACCGCTTTGTCGGTCACCTTAGCCTTCTGCAGAACAGTATCCACAACTTGTTCTTCCAGCACAACCGAACGTACTTCGTTCAGTTGCTGGTCGTTCTTGTAGTACCAAGCCACAACCTGCTCAGGCTCCTGGTAGGCCGAAGCCATTTCCTGGATCATTTCGCGAACGCGGTCTTCGTCAGGCTTGAGGTCGAATTGATTGACCACTTCAGCCACAACCAGACCCAGTACAACGCGGCGCTTGGCTTGCTCTTCAAACAGCTCGGCCGGCAGTTGATCAGGCTTGATGTTGCCACCGAACTGCTGAACCGCTTGAACGCGCAGGCGATCCACTTCGTTGGACAGCAGAGCCTTAGGCACTTCGATCGGGTTGGCGGCCAGCAGACCGTCCATGACCTGATTCTTGACCTTGGACTTGATGGCCTGACGCAGCTCGCGTTCCATGTTCTTGCGAACTTCGGTACGGAAGCCTTCGATGCCGGTCTCCTTGATACCGAATTGAGCGAAGAACTCTTCGTTCAGCTCTGGCAGCTTAGGCTCGGAAACACTGTTGACGGTAACGGTGAACTCGGCGGCTTTGCCAGCCAGGTCCAGGTTCTGGTAGTCAGCAGGGAAAGTCAGGTTCAGAACGCGCTCTTCGCCGGCTTTAGCGCCAACCAGGCCGTCTTCGAAACCAGGGATCATGCGGTTGGAACCCAGCACCAGCTGAGTACCCTTGGCGGAGCCGCCAGCGAACACTTCGCCGTCAACCTTGCCAACGAAATCGATGTTCAGTTGGTCTTCGTTCTGGGCAGCGCGATCAGCCACTTCGAAACGAGTGTTCTGCTTGCGCAGGACTTCCAGCATGTTGTCCAGGTCGCTATCCGCCACGTCAGCGCTCAGGCGCTCAACGGCGATGGAGTCGAAACCGGCAACGGTGAACTCCGGGAACACTTCGAATACGGCAACGTATTCCAGGTCCTTGCCCGCTTCCAAAGACTTAGGCTCGATCGAAGGCTGACCGGCAGGCTTCAGGTTTTGCGCTTCAACAGCTTCGTAGAAGGAAGCCTGGATCACGTCACCCACAGCGTCCTGACGCGCATCGGCGCCAAAACGACGCTTGATTTCGCTCATTGGCACTTTGCCTGGACGGAAGCCAGCGATCTTGGCCTTTTGGGCAGTCTGCTGCAGACGCTTGTTGACCGCAGTCTCAATACGCTCTGCCGGCACGGTGATGCTCAGGCGGCGCTCGATAGCAGTAGTATTTTCAACAGAAACTTGCATGAATATTCCTCGTTGCACAGACGTTAGCCGGCCGTTTCCGACCCCAGAATCAAGGGCATGCATTCTAGTGGGTCAAACTCAAGAAGTCACCCTACTGAAAACGGGTAGAAAAACAGCAGGCCATTTATAGGTTCAAGTGCACGCATGCACCTCATCCCGTTAGCAAATACAGCTCATCACGCCAGGGCTCTGCATCAACCCTTCTATATATAGAAGAGCCTGGACACACTCCCCGACTACCGACCTTGCAAACAAGACCGGAGGGCACGGCGGCAGCATCGAGAAACACAAAAACGACGAAACGCCCCGCCCTAAAAACTCAAAACACTCAAACAAAAACGGCACAGCCCTTTTCCAGGTACTGCGCCGTTATTCGCTATTAAATAGCTGCACCAACCCCGATATAGCCTCGGATCAGTTTTACACGCTCAAAACCGGCAACGATTCTAACGCCAAGGCATTGAGAATGCTTGTTTTTTATTGGCGTCAATAACTATCGGACACCCGACACAGATCAATAGCGGAAAACCCCAAGCCCCTCCCGTCAGCACATACGAGAGGGGACATTTCCAGGCACAAAAAAAAGCGCCAGATCAATGATCTGGCGCTTTTCCGAATATGGGGTGGACGAAGGGGATCGAACCCTCGACAACGGGAGTCACAATCCCGTGCTCTACCAACTGAGCTACGCCCACCATATTGCATCAACAAAGAACTCGAACATCTTCTTTGTCTAGCCTTACCCAACCCGAAGGCCGAGTGAAGCTTAATTGGTGCGGATGAAGAGACTCGAACTCTTACGCCTCGCGGCGCTGGAACCTAAATCCAGTGTGTCTACCAATTCCACCACATCCGCGCTTGAAGCTCTTAAAGCAAAGGCGCCAGACGATTAATCTGGCGCCTTTTAAAATATGGGGTGGACGAAGGGGATCGAACCCTCGACAACGGGAGTCACAATCCCGTGCTCTACCAACTGAGCTACGCCCACCATATAGCGCTACTTGTGCCAAAGCTGCCTAATGGCGCACCCGGCAGGACTCGAACCTGCGACCATCCGCTTAGAAGGCGGATGCTCTATCCAGCTGAGCTACGGGCGCCTTATTAATCTGTACTCTTGGAGGATTACAAACTAAGTGCTTCCAGCCTTACAGAATAACAATTCTGCTTGACCTTCTTAACCAGTGCTAGGCTGTGCCCGACAAGTGCGACGAATAGTATAGACGGCCCGGAAAGCCGTCAAATCTTTTTTGAAAAAAACTGATTTTATTTAAGGAGTTAGGGCAATTTGCAGACCAAGCGCCTTTGCCCTCACGCCTTGGCATGCGAGAATGCGCACACTTTTCTTCCCCCTCTCGATGGTTAATCACGCGTAATGACTGCACAACTTATCGACGGCAAATCAATCGCCGCCAGCCTGCGCCAGCAGATCGCCAAACGAGTCACCGAGCGCCGCCTGCAAGGCCTGCGCACGCCTGGCCTCGCGGTGATCCTGGTCGGCAGCGATCCTGCCTCTCAGGTTTATGTCTCGCACAAGCGTAAAGACTGCGAAGAGGTCGGCTTTATTTCCAAGGCCTACGACCTGCCTTCCGAGACCACCCAACAGGCACTTACCGACCTGATCGACAGCCTCAACGATGACCCAAGCATCGACGGCATCCTGCTTCAATTGCCGCTGCCTGAGCACCTGGACGCCTCCAAGTTGCTGGAGCGCATCCGCCCGGACAAAGATGTCGATGGTTTCCATCCTTATAACGTCGGCCGTCTGGCACAGCGTATTCCGCTGCTGCGTCCGTGCACTCCGAAAGGCATCATGACCCTGCTGGAAAGCACCGGCGTGGATCTGTACGGCCTCGATGCCGTGATCGTTGGTGCATCCAACATCGTGGGCCGCCCGATGGCCATGGAGCTGCTGCTGGCCGGCTGCACCGTAACCGTCACCCACCGTTTCACCAAGGACCTGGCCGGCCACGTCGGTCGTGCTGACCTGGTAGTCGTCGCCGCCGGTAAGCCGGGCCTGGTGAAAGGTGAGTGGATCAAGGAAGGCGCCATCGTTATCGATGTGGGCATCAACCGCCAGGAAGACGGTAAGCTGGTGGGCGATGTGGTGTACGAAACCGCCCTGCCCCGCGCCGGATGGATCACGCCAGTACCAGGTGGTGTTGGTCCGATGACCCGCGCCTGCCTGCTGGAAAATACGCTGTATGCGGCAGAAACCCTGCACAGCTAATAACCAGTAGTACTGAAAAAGCCCTGCCTTATCGCAGGGCTTTTTATTGCCCGAAAGAAAACCTGTTTTTTCTTAGTTTTTAAGCACTTTCGTCCGGTTCTCGAAGAACATTCGACAGTTTCTGATCCATACTTCTAGAATGTAACGTAATTTGTCAAAAAGCCGGTTCCCTAACGGTATTTCCTTACTTTTTTAGCGAGTTCATCCGCGTGAAAATTCGTCTCTCTATCGTCAGCCTATTTTTTGCATTGACAGGCACCTTCGCGCACGCCGCCGAAACCACCCAGGCCCCGCGTGATACCTCCAAACTGAAAATCGCTTCCGGCAGCGCCATGCTCGTGGACCTGCAGACCAACAAGGTCATCTACTCCAGCAACCCCGACGTGGTGGTACCCATCGCTTCGGTGAGCAAACTGATGACTGGCCTTGTGGTGCTGGAAGCCAAGCAGAACATGGACGAATACATCGATATCAACATCAAAGACACACCGGAAATGAAAGGCGTGTTCTCCCGAGTGAAAATCGGCAGCGAAATGCCGCGCAAGGAAATGCTGCTGATCGCCCTGATGTCCTCGGAAAACCGCGCGGCCGCCAGCCTGGCCCACCACTATCCGGGTGGCTACCCAGCGTTTATCGCAGCGATGAACGCCAAGGCCAAGGCGCTGGGCATGACCAGCACTCACTATGTTGAGCCTACCGGCCTGTCGATTCACAACGTGTCCACCGCACGCGATTTGAGCAAGTTGCTGGCTGCCGCACGCAAGTACCCGATGCTCAGCCAACTGAGCACCACCAAGGAAAAGACCGTATCGTTCCGCAAGCCCAACTACACCCTGGGTTTCTCCAACACCGACCACCTGATCAACCGTGCCAACTGGGATATCAAGCTGACCAAGACCGGTTTCACCAATCAGGCCGGCCATTGCCTGGTGCTGGTGACAACGATGGGTAACCGTCAGGTATCGTTGGTAATCCTCGACGCCTTCGGCAAACTCACCCACTTCGCCGATGCCACCCGCATCCGCAACTGGGTCGAAACCGGCAAGAGTGGTTCGGTGCCGGATGTGGCACTGCGCTACAAGGCTGATAAGAATTTGAAGAACCGCCCGAACGCTGCAGAAGTCAGTCGCTAAGCGACGCTCCAAAAAAAACGGCGCCTGAGCGCCGTTTTTTATTTTCTTTCCGCCAACACCTTGAGGGCCTGCGCCGCCGCCTGTTCCTGCCCGGCCTGTGCAGTGGCATTCGCCGAGTCGCGCCAACGCTGTGCATCCACCTTCGCCGGCAACTGGCTCGGGCGCTGAGTCAAGATCGCCCAGTTGCCAGCACTTTTCCACGCCGACTCAAAGTCACTGAAGCTCATCAACAATCGCCGATCCATCCCCGAGCGCAACAGCACCGTGCTCTTCTGCTGGTTGAACCCCACCACCACAACATACCGCGTGCCGGACCACATACTGGGGTTGATCCGCGCCATCACCGGGTAACCCGCCGCCACCTGCGCCAGCACCGCCGTCAGTTGGGTATCCAGCGGATACACCATCAACCCGTACTCGCGCGCCAGCACCTGCATGTTTCGCTCAAGACCCGCCTCGGCGCCGGGCAAGTGCAGCGGCTTGTCCAACAAACCGGGTGTCATCACGATGCCTTGTTGCGACAGCATGCTGGCTAAAGCGCTGGGACCGCTCTGGTAGGCCTCGCTGCGAAAGGCTGGCACGCTGTTAAGTTCGACGCGCTCCGGCAGGCCCGCCAGTTTCGAGGGGTGCCCGGAACACGCCGCAAGCCCCAGGGCGCAGGCCAACAGCAAGGAGGTTTTAACATTCGACCGTAACCGCAATTTTTTACTCTCTTGATCAACTGCCGGTGAGGGCCTTGATCATAGGGCGCCCGGCAACGCGGGTATAGCCTTGAACGTTAGTAAAACGCCCGTGATAGAGCAAAGAAGTTGGACTGACTCGACCATTGGTCAATAGCGGGCAACCGCCAGGTGGCTAGACTGTCGATTGAGAAGACTGTGTGCCCCGTGTGGGGCGAAAGGAGGCCCGAATGAGCCTTGCTACAACGATTTTCCTGTTGATCTGCGGCTGGCTGGCGGTAGCCGGCGCCATGCTGTGGGGGATCATGCGCGTTACCCGCCGGCATCATCACCCCCACGTCAAACCCACTGCACCCGCCAAACCGCATACGGCGACGGTGCACCATGCCTAGCCTGGCATGCAGTTGAAGTCCTGAGTCGAGGCGACTTCCTTTCCGTGACCGTCCTTGAGGACAGCACGTACGGTAGTGCCCAGGCTCGATTCCACCAGGGTGTAATGCTCGCCCGCCTTGAAGTTCTTGTACTCGACCCGGCCCTGGCAGTCCTGCTGGTTGTCGTCGCCGGCTTCTTCCTCGAACAACGTCACGTCAAGGCGATGGTCCCCCGGGGTCACTTCAAAGAAGCGCCCGTCATCCACACGCTTGCCATCAACGCGCTCGGCCATCAGGTCGTTCGGCGCTTCCTCTTTTAATCCAATCCACGCTTCGCTCGGGTCAGCTTTCGGGATCGGGCCGGCACACGCCGACAGTAGCAATACAGCACCGAGGGCGGGAATCAACAACAAGGGTTTAAGTGACATGGCAGGGCTCCAAAGGACATCAATAAAAAGCATTGGACGAGGCTCAAATGTGTCGCGTCCGATGGGCTACAAGCTTGGAGAGCCATCCTATGTAGAACAAATGAATACATATGAAACGATCTTCAGCCGTTAACTAAATGTTCCTTCACCTGGCTGAAAGGTGCGTGTTAGGTGGGTCGGGCAAGACTGCCGGGGTTTGCAATTTTGCTCCCTCGGAGGTTCACGCATGCTCGGGCTGGTAAAGACCGCACTGCAAAAGCCGTACACGTTTATCGTGTTGGCTATATTCATCTGCATCATTGGGCCGATGGCGGCCCTGCGAACCCCTACGGACGTTTTCCCCGATATTGGCATCCCCGTCGTCGCTGTCGTATGGCAGTACAACGGCCTGTCGCCGGACGCCATGGCCGGTCGGGTGATCTACACCTACGAACGCTCTTTGAGCACCACCGTTAACGACATCGAACATATCGAATCGCAATCGCTGCCCGGCATGGGTATCGTCAAAATATTCTTCCAACCTGGCGTGGATATCCGCACCGCCAACGCCCAAGTGACCGCCGTGTCACAAACCGTGCTCAAGCAGATGCCACCGGGCATCACGCCGCCGCTGATCCTCAACTACAGCGCCTCCACGGTGCCGATCCTGCAGATGGCGTTCTCCAGCCCCAGCCTCTCGGAAGCCAAGATTCGCGACCTGGTGCAGAACAATATCCGCCTGCCGTTGAGCGCCCTGCCCGGCCTGGCCATGCCTACGCCAATGGGCGGCAAACAGCGACAGATCACCCTCGACCTCGACCCGCAGGCGCTGGCCGCCAAAGGTTTGTCGGCGCAGGATGTGGGCAATGCACTGGCCTTGCAGAACCAGATCATTCCGGTGGGCACCGCCAAGCTCGGCCCCAACGAATACACAATCCTGCTCAACAATAGCCCCAAGGCAATCGATGAGCTGAATGACCTGCCGATCAAAACCGTCGACGGCGCGCTGATCACCATCGGCCAAGTGGCCCACGTGCGTGACGGTTCGCCGCCGCAGACCAACATCGTGCGCGTCGACGGCCATCGCGCAGTACTGATGCCCGCATTGAAAAACGGCAGCATCTCTACCCTGTCGATCATCGACGGCATTCGCCAGATGCTGCCGCGCATCAACGAAACCCTGCCGCCTTCACTGAAGACTTCGCTGCTGGGTGACGCCTCGGTGTTCGTTAAACAATCGGTGGGCAGCGTGGCCCAGGAAGGCATCATCGCCGCACTGCTGACCAGCGCGATGATCTTGCTGTTCCTCGGCAGTTGGCGTTCGACGCTGATCATCGCGGCCTCGATTCCCCTCGCGGTGCTGTCGGCCATTGCATTGTTGGCGGCCACCGGGCAAACCCTCAACGTGATGACCCTCGGCGGGCTGGCGTTGGCGGTGGGGATTTTGGTGGACGATGCCACGGTGACCATCGAAAACATCAACTGGCACCTGGAGCAAGGCAAGGCGGTGAAGACCGCAATCCTCGACGGCGCCGCGCAGATCGTCGGTCCGGCATTCGTCTCGTTGCTGTGCATCTGCATCGTGTTTGTGCCGATGTTTTTGCTGCAAGGTATCGCCGGCTACCTGTTCCGGCCAATGGCCCTGGCGGTGATCTTTGCCATGGCCAGCTCGTTCATCCTCTCGCGGACTTTAGTGCCAACCCTGGCGATGTTCCTGCTCAAACCGCATGTGCCGGAGCAAGGTGCGGGACACCATCCGGAAGATGAATTCATCAACCATCACGAGGGTGAACAGCACAAGAAGCAGCGCAATGCCGTGCTGCAGTCGGTGCTGAACTTCCAGCAGGGTTTCGAGCGTCACTTCTCGAATGTCCGCGACACCTACCATGGCCTGCTGACGCTGGCGCTGGGTAACCGCAAGCGCTTTATCGTCGGGTTCCTGGCCTGCGTGCTGGCGTCATTCCTGCTGTTGCCAAGCCTGGGCCAGGACTTCTTTCCGGCGACCGATGCCGGTGCCCTCGCCCTTCACGTACGCCTGCCACTGGGCACGCGAATTGAAGAAAGCGCCGCCGCCTTCGACCGCATTGAAGCGCGGATTCGCGAAATCATTCCGGCCGAAGAACTCGACACCATCGTCGACAACATCGGCATTCCGCTGAGCGGCATCGACATGGCCTACAGCAGCAGCGGCACCATCGGTCCGCAGGATGGCGACATCCAGGTCACCTTGAAAAAGGACCACGCGCCCACCGCCGACTACGTGAAAAAACTGCGTGAAGCCCTGCCGGAAAGTTTCCCCGGTAGCCACTTTGCGTTCCTGCCCGCCGACATCAGCAGTCAGATCCTCAACTTCGGCGCCCCGGCCCCGCTGGACGTGAAAATCTCCGGGCGCAGTGACGCAGAAAACCGCGCCTACGCCGTGGAACTGGAACGTCGTCTGCAACACGTACCAGGCATCGCCGACCTGCGTATCCAGCAGTCCACCGGTTACCCGTCGCTACAGGTCAATGTTGACCGCATGCGCGCCAACGGCCTGGGCATTACCGAGCGCGATGTGACCAACAGCATGGTCGCCTCCCTCGCCGGCAGCTCCCAGGTCGCGCCGACCTTCTGGCTCAACCCGGCCAACGGTGTGTCGTATTCGATCGTGGCTGCCACCCCGCAATACCGCCTCGACAGCCTGCCCTCTCTGGAAGCATTGCCGGTAACCGGTGCCGACGGCCAGTCGCAAATCCTCGGCGGGGTAGCAACCATTGCAAGGGTGCAAAGCCCGGCGGTGGTGACTCACTACAACATCGAACCAACCCTGGACTTGTACGCCAACGTGCAAGGTCGCGACCTCGGCGGCGTGGCGCGTGACGTGCAAAAAGTGCTGGATGACACCGCCTCCATGCGCCCCAAAGGTGCGGTGATCAGCCTGCATGGGCAGATCGACGCACTGCATGAAGCGTTCAGCGGTTTGAGCTTCGGCTTGCTCGGCGCCGTGGTACTGATCTATCTGCTGATCGTGGTCAACTTCCAGTCCTGGGCCGACCCGTTTGTGATCATCACCGCCTTGCCGGCGGCACTCGCGGGAATCGTGTGGATGCTGTTCCTCAGTGGCACCTCATTGTCGGTGCCCGCATTGACCGGCGCCATCCTGTGTATGGGCGTGGCCACCGCCAACTCGATCCTGGTGGTGAGCTTCTGCCGTGAACGCCTGGCCGAGCATGGCGACGCGTTGAAGGCTGCCATGGAGGCCGGTTACACGCGTTTCCGTCCAGTGTGCATGACCGCCCTGGCGATGATTATCGGCATGCTGCCCCTGGCGATTTCCGAGGAGCAAAACGCCCCGCTTGGCCGCGCGGTCATCGGCGGTTTGATCTTCGCCACCGTCGCCACTTTGTTGTTTGTTCCCGTGGTCTTCAGCCTGGTCCACGGTCGTCACCCTACTCGCGTTGCTGCTGGAGAAACCCCACATGTCGTCTGATCACAAACCCTCGCGCAAGCGTCTGATGCTCATGGGTGTCGGCGGCCTGACACTGGCCGCCCTGTTGGTCGCCAACGGCCTGCACGCCCGCACGATGCACGAACAATCGGTCACCGCCTGGACGGAAACTGCCGCTATCCCACAAGTGATGGTGTTCCAACCGAAACAGAACGTGGCGGGTGACACCCTGCGGTTGCCCGCGCACCTGGAAGCCTGGAGCAAGGCGCCGATCCACGCCCGAGTCAGCGGCTACTTGAAGGACTGGAAAGTCGACATCGGCAGCCAGGTCAAAGCCGGGCAAATACTGGCGGAAATCGACAGCCCGGACCTCGACCAACAACTGGCGCAAACCCACGCCCGCCTCGTGCAGGAACAGGCCAATGCGCGCCTGGCGGAGACCACCGCTACACGCTGGCAAAACCTGCTGGCCAGCCATTCGGTGTCGCGCCAGGAGGCCGATGAAAAAACCTCCAACGCCGCCGCTGCCAAAGCTAACGCGCAGGCTGCCGCAGCCGACTACGCGCGCCTGTCTGCTCTGGAAAACTACAAGACCATCCGCGCGCCGTTCGCCGGCACCATCACCGCGCGCAACACCGATATCGGCCAGTTAATCAAGGCCGATACCGACAGCGACCCCGAGCTGTTCAACATCGCCGACACGCACCAGTTGCGCCTGTATGTGCCGGTGCCGCAGAACTATGCGGCGGTCATCCACCCTGGCCTCGAAGCTGAACTGACGGTGCCCGAGCACCCCGGCGAGCATTTCAAGGCACGCCTGATCGGTGACTCCACCGCCATCGACCGCCGCTCCGGCACCCTGCTCGCCCAGTTCGTCGCCGACAACCCCAACGGAGAGTTGCTGCCTGGGGATTACGCCGAAGCCACCCTGCCGATCCCAGCCGACACCCACGGCGTCAGCATTCCTGCGAGCGCGCTGATTTTCCGCGCCCAAGGTACTCAGGTCGCGGTGCTGGATGCGCAGAACCACGTGCACTTGCAAAACATCCATATCGGCCTCGACCTCGGCGAACGCCTGGTGATCGACCAAGGCCTGAAACCTGCCGACCGCATCGTCGACAACCCACCCGACGCCCTGCGCGAAGGTGACCCGGTACAACTGGCCGACGCCGGAGGTGCGCATGCGCCCAAGGCTTAAACCCCTCGCGGCGTTGATGCTGCTGGCGCTGCAAGGTTGCTCGATGGCGCCGACCTACAAGGTGCCGACGGTCGACCTACCGGCGGGTTATCGCGAACAGACCAGCGATGGGCCCTGGCACAGCGCGCAACCTTCCGACCAACTGGCACCCCGCTGGTGGAAGCTTTACAACGACTCGCGCCTGAATGACCTGCAACAGCAGTTACTCAAGGCCAACCCGGACCTGGCAGCGGCGCTGGCGCACTTCGATGCGTCCCAGGCTTACGCCAGCCAATTGCATGCCGGGCTGTTCCCGCAGATCACCGCCAGCGCACAGCCATTGCGTCAGCGGCAATCGGACTCGCGACCATTGCGTGGGGCTACCCAGCCTGCGGTGTACAACAGCAATACGGCTGGTTTTTCGTTGAGCTACGACCTGGACCTGTGGGGCAAAATCCGCAACCAAGTGGCAGCGGGTGACGCTCAGGCGCAAGCCTCGAGTGATGACTTGGCGGTAGCGCGGCTGAGTCTGCAGCATCAGTTGGCGACGCTGTTTGTGCAACTCAATGGGCTGGACGCGCAGAGTCGAATCTTGAATAGCTCGCTGGATGACTTCAGCCAGGCGCTGCAACTGACGCGCAGCCGCTATGAGGGCCAGATTGCTTCAGAGCTGGACCTTACACGGGCGCAAAATCAGTTGGCCGAGGCCAAGGCACAACTGGATGAAGTGCGCGGCCAGCGCAATCTCACCGAGCATGCCATTGGTGAATTGGTGGGGGTGGCCGCCAGCGATTTCACGCTGGCGCCTAGTCAGCAACTGATCGCCTTACCGGGCATACCCTCGCAACTGCCGAGCCACCTGCTGCAACGTCGCCCCGACATTGCGGCGGCGGAACGTCGAGTGTTTGCGGCCAATGCGAATATCGGTGTGGCCAAGGCAGCGTGGTACCCGGACTTCAGTTTGACCGGGTTGATTGGCGGGCAAACCCAAGGCGTTGGCAATTTGCTTTCGGCGGGCAATCGCTATTGGGCGTTGGGGCCGTTGATGAATGTGCCGATTTTTGACGGTGGGCGTTTGAGTGCTAATGAACGCCAAGCCAAAGCCGAGTTCGAAGAGGCCTCTGCGCAGTACCGCAGCCATGTGTTGAAAGCTGTGCGCGAGGTGGAAGACAACCTGGCGCAACTGCGGGACTTACAACAGGAAGCGCAGGATGAGCAGGCGGCGGCAGATGCGGCGCAGCACACGCAATCGCTGGCGATGAACAGCTATCAAGCGGGAGCCGTGAGTTATCTGGATGTGGTGACCGCGCAGACGGCGGCGTTGCAAGCGCAGAGGACGTTGCAAGCGGTGCAGACGCGGCAGTTGCAGGCGAGTGTAGGGTTGGTCACCGCGCTTGGCGGCGGCTGGCAACCCGGCGCCTGACCTGATCGTTCCCACGCTCCGCGTGGGAACGCATCCTGTGACGCTCTGCGTCACGACTTCAAGAGCGGACGCGGAGCGTCCAGGGCGACATTCCCACGCAGAGCGTGGGAACGATCATCTGCCGGCATTTCACGCGGCGAGTTTGCCGCTGGCAATCGCAGCCGAAGCCGCAACCATTGCGCGTAACAGAACCGCACATCCTGCCGCCAGATCATCCGGCGCGGCGTTTTCGATTTCGTTATGGCTGATCCCTCCTTCACACGGCACAAAGATCATCCCCGCCGGGCCCAACTCGGCAACGAAAATCGCGTCATGCCCTGCCCCGCTGACGATGTCCATGTTCGACAAACCCAGCCCATTCGCCGCATCGCGCACGGCGTCCACACAGCCTTTGTCGAAATACAGCGGCGGGAAGTCAGCCGTGGGCTCCATTTCAAAACTCAATCCATGCTTGGCACAGGTGTCGTCGATGACTTTACGCACCTGGGCGATCATCGAATCCAGCCGCGCCGGCTCCAGATGACGGAAATCCAGGGTCATGCGCACTTCGCCCGGGATGACATTGCGTGATCCGGGATAGGCCTGAAGGCAACCGACGGTGCCACACGCATGCGGCTGATGCCCTAACGCCGCCGCATTCACCGCTGCAACCACCGCCGCAGCACCCACCAAGGCATCTTTACGCAGATGCATCGGCGTTGGCCCCGCATGCGCCTCAACACCGCGCAATTTCAGGTCGAACCATTTTTGCCCAAGGGCACCCAACACCACGCCGATGGTTTTCTTCTCGTCCTCCAGAATCGGGCCTTGTTCAATATGCGCTTCGAAGTAGGCGCCAACCTTATGCCCACTCTCCGCGCGCGTCCCTGCGTAACCAATGGCATTCAGCGCATCGCCCACAGAGATACCGTCCACATCCACCTTGGCCAAGGTATCCGCCAGGGTAAATTTCTGCGCAAACACCCCCGAGCCCATCATGCACGGAGGAAAGCGCGAGCCTTCTTCGTTGGTCCACACCACCACTTCCAACGGCGCCTCGGTTTCCAGCTTGAGGTCATTGAGGGTGCGCAGCACTTCCACACCGGCGAGCACGCCGAAGCAGCCGTCAAACTTGCCGCCCGTGGGTTGGGTGTCGATATGGCTGCCGGTCATCACCGGCGGCAGGTTGGGGTTACGCCCAGGGCGGCGGGCGAAGATGTTGCCGATGCCGTCGATGGTCACGGTGCAACCGGCCTCCTCACACCACTTCACAAACAGGTCGCGGGCCTTGCGGTCGAGGTCGGTGAGGGCCAGGCGGCACACGCCGCCTTTGGGGGTGGCGCCGAGTTTGGCCAGGTCCATCAGGGACTGCCACAAGCGGTCTCGGTTAATGTGCTGATGGGTGGATTGCAGAACGTCCAGGGCAGCGTTCATGGGGATCTCCTCAGGCTAGATTTCTTATCATTTGGCCGTGTTCACAACGAAGACTTAATGGCGATGGGGCTGGCCCCGCGCTTGGCGTTCAGGCCGTAATACAACAAGCCGCCCAACGCCGAACCGGTAAACCAGCCATAGCTGTAAAACCAGCTGAACGCGTCGCTACCCAACGACAACAGCGTCAGCACCACCGGCACGCCGAAGGCGATAAAGCCGCTCCAGTTCCATGCCGGGTACACGTCATCGCGGTACAAACCGGCCAGGTCCAATTGCTGTTTACGGGTGATGAAGTAGTCCACCACCATGATCCCGGCAATGGGTCCCAGCAGGCTTGAGTAGCCCAGCAACCAGTTGGAATAGACGGTCTCCAGGCTCACATCCGAGACGATCAGCCCAAGTTTTTTCAGCAGCTCATGGCCCATCAACGCCAACCCGACCAGGCCAGTGAGAATCACCGCGGTCGTGCGGTTGATCAGCTTGGGCGCGATGTTTTGGAAGTCGTTGGTTGGCGAGACAATGTTCGCAGCGGTGTTGGTGGACAAGGTGGCGATGATGATCAACGCCATGGCGATGGCCACCCACACCGGGCTTTGGATATGGCCGATCAAGGTCACCGGATCGGACACGCTGACACCCACCAGTTTCACCGATGCGGCGGTCATGATCACGCCGAGGGCCGCGAACAGGAACATGGTCAGCGGCAGGCCGAAAATCTGCCCGAGGATCTGGTCCTTCTGGCTTTTGGCGTAGCGGCTGAAATCGGGAATATTCAGCGACAAGGTCGCCCAGAAACCGACCATTGCGGTCAGGCCCGCCATGAAGTAACCGGTGAGGCTTGCGCCTTCAGGCCGTTTCGGCGGGATCGCCATCAACTCACTGAGCGACACATTGGGCATCGCCCACACCAGCAAGCCAATCCCCACCGCTACCAGCAGCGGAGCCGACAAGGTTTCCAACCGTTTGATCGACTCGGCGCCACGCAACACCACCCACAAATTCAGCGTCCAGAAAATCATGAACCCGATCACTTCGCCGGTGCCGCCGAGGGACTTCCACCCCTCGAAAATCGAGCCGAGGAACAAGTGAATCGCCAGCCCGCCAAACATCGTCTGGATACCAAACCAGCCACACGCCACCAGCGCCCGAATCAAACATGGCACGTTGGAACCGAGGATGCCGAACGAGGAGCGCAGCAGCACCGGAAACGGAATGCCGTACTTGGTACCGGGGAAGGCGTTAAGGGTCAGCGGGATCAACACCACAATGTTGGCCAGCAGGATCGCCATCAGCGCCTCGCCCACCGACAGCCCGAAATACGCCGTGAGCACGCCGCCCAGGGTGTAGGTCGGCACACAGATCGACATGCCGATCCACAGTGCGGTGATGTGCCATTTGTTCCACGTTCGTTCGCGCACCTTGGTGGGTGCCATGTCGTGGTTGTAGCGAGGGCTGTCGAGGACGTCGGGGCCGGCCTCAAGTTCGTACAGGCCGTTGCGCTCAATAACTTGCGATCTGTTCTGTTGCATGGCCGCTCCACGGTTTTTTCGAATTATTGTTGCTCATCCAACGCTAGACGCTGGATGGCCGGAGTACCTCGTAAACAACATGACATCACGGGCCCGGCCAGCCGCCACTGCACTCAATAACCGTGCCGACCACTGCCCTTCAACCCACACCGCTTAACTAACTTGCTGATGTTTATCAGCTTTCCGATTGGCCTTCGGCACTTGCCACGTTACTCAGGCTAAATAGCGCGGAAGTTGTCCGAAACCTCAGGACTCAATCTGGTGCAACACAATTATTTTTATTTCCTGCCCCCGTCAAGAGGCACGTCTCAAGCGTCTGATTTGCAATAAGAAATGTTGCTCAATTTAAGAACCTGTCAAGTGCGTCAAAATGGTGAGAGGTCGCCACATTTTGGTGATTTTTATTTTTTATCCTTATAAATCAAACAATTAAATACTATATAAGCTTATAAAAAATCTTCTTGCTCATTATAAAAACTCGAGCTAGCTTCTATTCCTGTCACCGATGACAGGTTTTAACCAGCTATCGGCAAGCAGTACTACAACACTTAGAACTGGCACAAGCCGGTCAAGCCTGTGAGGAACTCGACATGTCGCTGTTGATCCGTGGCGCCACCGTTATTACCCATGATGAAAGTTACCGCGCCGATGTTTTATGCGCAGGCGGTCTAATTCGCGCTATTGGCACGAATCTGGATGTTCCCGCCGGCACTGAAATACTCGATGGCAGCGGCCAATACTTGATGCCCGGCGGCATCGACCCCCATACCCACATGCAACTGCCCTTCATGGGCACCGTGGCCAGTGAAGACTTTTTCAGTGGCACCGCGGCGGGTCTGGCGGGGGGCACTACCTCGATCATCGACTTTGTGATTCCCAACCCGCAGCAATCCTTGATGGAAGCGTTTCATCAATGGCGCGGCTGGGCGCAAAAGTCCGCCTCCGACTACGGTTTTCACGTGGCGATCACTTGGTGGAGCGAGCAGGTGCGCGAGGAAATGGCCGAGCTGGTCAGCCAGCACGGCATCAACAGCTTCAAGCACTTCATGGCCTACAAGAACGCGATCATGGCGGCCGATGACACCCTGGTCGCCAGCTTTGAGCGCTGCCTGGAGCTGGGCGCGGTCCCCACGGTGCATGCGGAGAATGGCGAGCTGGTGTATCACCTGCAGCGCAAGCTGATGGCCCAGGGCATCACCGGGCCGGAAGCGCATCCGCTGTCGCGGCCGTCCCAAGTGGAGGGCGAAGCGGCCAGCCGCGCAATTCGTATCGCCGAGACCATCGGCACGCCGCTGTACCTGGTGCACGTGTCCACCCAGGAAGCCCTCGACGAAATCACTTACGCCCGTGCCAAGGGCCAGCCGGTGTACGGCGAAGTACTCGCTGGCCACCTGCTGCTGGACGACAGTGTCTATCAGCACCCCGACTGGCAGACCGCCGCCGGCTACGTGATGAGCCCACCGTTCCGCCCGCGCGGGCATCAAGAGGCGCTGTGGCACGGCCTGCAATCGGGCAACCTGCACACCACCGCCACCGACCACTGCTGCTTCTGCGCCGAGCAAAAAGCCGCCGGGCGTGACGACTTCAGCAAGATCCCCAACGGCACCGCCGGTATCGAAGACCGCATGGCGCTGTTGTGGGATGAAGGCGTCAACACCGGGCGTCTGTCGATGCAGGACTTTGTTGCGCTGACCTCTACCAACACCGCGAAGATCTTCAACCTCTACCCACGCAAAGGTGCGATTCGCGTGGGTGCGGATGCCGATCTGGTGCTGTGGGATCCCGAGGGTACGCGGACCATTTCCGCCAAGACCCACCATCAGAAAGTCGACTTCAACATCTTCGAAGGCAAGACCGTGCGCGGCGTGCCGAGCCACACCATCAGCCAGGGCAAGCTGGTCTGGGCCGATGGCGACCTGCGTGCCGAGCGCGGTGCCGGGCGGTATGTGGAGCGGCCGGCGTATCCGGCGGTGTTTGAGCAGTTGAGTAAGCGGGCTGAGCTTTCCAGGCCCACTGCTGTGAAACGCTAAGGCCCGCTCCCACATTTGATCGTTCCCACGCTCTGCGTGGGAATGCAGCCAGGGACGCTCGGCGTCCCAAGAGCGCCCAGTGAGGCATTCCCAGGCAGAGCATGGGAACGATCGCCCATCAGAGGCAGCACCTCAATAACCGTGAGGCCAATACCGTGATCCAGACCCTGACCCACCTCCCCCATCCCCACGAAGATGGGCCGACACTCGCCAGCCATTTCACCGACCTGGCGCCGCCGCTCAACGCCCGCCAAGCTCAACTGGAAGCTTCGCGCTGCCTGTATTGCTACGACGCGCCTTGCGTGAATGCGTGCCCCAGCGAGATCGATATTCCGTCGTTCATCCGCAATATCCACACCGAAAACGTACAAGGCGCAGCGCAGAAGATTCTCTCGGCGAATATCCTCGGTGGCAGCTGCGCCCGGGTCTGCCCCACAGAGATCCTGTGCCAGCAAGCCTGCGTGCGCAACAACGCCGAAGAATGCGCCCCGGTGTTGATCGGCCTGTTGCAACGCTATGCCATAGACAACGCACACTTCAGCGAACACCCCTTCCACCGCGCGGCCCCCACCGGCAAACGCATCGCCGTGGTCGGCGCCGGGCCAGCCGGTTTGGCCTGTGCCCATCGCAGTGCATTGCATGGCCATGACGTGGTGATTTTCGAGGCACGGGAAAAGGCTGGCGGCCTGAATGAATACGGTATCGCCAAGTACAAGCTGGTGGATGACTTTGCCCAGAAGGAGCTGGATTTCCTGCTGCAAATCGGGGGTATCGAGATTCGCCACGGCCAACGCCTGGGCGACAACCTGACCCTGAGCGAACTGCACCAGCAATTCGATTCGGTGTTCCTCGGCCTGGGTCTCGCCGCCAGTAAACAGCTCGGTTTACCTCATGAAGACGCCCCCGGCCTGCTCGCCGCCACCGACTACATCCGCGAACTGCGCCAGGCCGATGACCTGACCCAACTGCCCCTGGCCGATCGCTGTATCGTGCTCGGCGCCGGCAACACCGCCATCGACATGGCCGTGCAAATGGCCCGGCTCGGTGCCCGCGATGTGAACCTGGTCTACCGCCGTGGCCTGGCTGACATGGGCGCCACCCAACATGAGCAAGACATTGCCAAGGCCAACCAGGTGCGCCTGTTGACGTGGGCCCAACCGGAAGAGGTCTTGCTGGACGACAAGGGCCAAGTCCGCGGCATGCGCTTCCTGCGCACGCACATGGAGAACGGTCGCCTTCACCCCACCGGCGAGACCTTTGAACTGGCCGCCGATGCGATCTTCAAGGCCATCGGACAAAGTTTTGACAACGAGGCGCTGCACGACCCACTGGCCCAGCAACTGCAGCGCGTGGGCGAGCGAATTTTCGTCGACGAGCAACTGCGCACCAGCATTCCTGGGGTCTACGCGGGGGGCGATTGCGTCAGTCTCGGCCAGGATCTCACCGTACAAGCAGTGCAGCACGGCAAACTGGCCGCGCAAGCCATGCACACCCAACTCATGCTGAATGTGGAGGCTGCGTAATGGCCGATCTCTCGATTGTATTCGCCGGTATCAAAGCCCCCAACCCTTTCTGGCTGGCCTCCGCCCCCCCCACCGACAAAGCCTATAACGTGGTCCGCGCCTTCGAAGCAGGCTGGGGCGGCGTGGTGTGGAAAACCCTGGGTGAAGACCCGGCGGCAGTTAACGTGTCGTCACGCTATTCGGCCCACTACGGCGCCAATCGTGAAGTGCTGGGCATCAACAATATCGAACTGATCACCGACCGCTCTTTGGAAATCAACCTGCGGGAAATCACCCAGGTGAAAAAAGATTGGCCGGACCGTGCGCTGATCGTGTCGCTGATGGTGCCGTGCGTTGAAGAGTCGTGGAAAAATATCCTGCCGCTGGTGGAAGCCACCGGTTGCGACGGCATCGAATTAAACTTCGGCTGCCCCCACGGCATGCCCGAGCGCGGCATGGGCGCGGCAGTCGGCCAGGTGCCGGAATATGTGGAACAGGTGACGCGTTGGTGCAAGACGTATTGCTCACTGCCGGTGATCGTCAAGCTCACACCGAATATCACCGACATCCGTGTGGCGGCGCGCGCTGCGTATCGCGGCGGCGCGGACGCCGTGTCGCTGATTAACACCATCAACTCCATCACCAGCGTGGACCTGGAACGCATGGTCGCCCTGCCGATGGTCGGCACCCAAAGTACTCACGGCGGTTATTGCGGTTCGGCGGTGAAGCCGATTGCCTTGAACATGGTCGCGGAAATCGCCCGCGACCCGCAGACCCAAGGCCTGCCGATCTGTGGGATTGGCGGCATCGGCAACTGGCGCGATGCGGCGGAATTTGTCGCCCTGGGCTGCGGCGCGGTGCAGGTGTGCACGGCGGCCATGCTGCATGGTTTTCGAATTGTGGAAGAGATGAAGGATGGACTGTCGCGGTGGATGGACAGTCAGGGCTACACAAGCTTGCAGGCGTTTTCCGGGCGGGCGGTGGGCAATACCACGGATTGGAAGTACCTGGACATCAACTACCAGGTGATCGCCAAGATTGATCAAGAGGCGTGTATTGGATGTGGGCGTTGCCACATTGCGTGTGAGGATACATCGCACCAAGCGATTGCCAGTTTGAAATTGGCGGACGGGACGCATAAATACGAGGTGATCGATGATGAGTGCGTGGGGTGCAATTTGTGCCAGATCACTTGTCCGGTTGCCGACTGTATAGAGATGGTGCCGGTGGACACGGGCAAGCCGTTTTTGAATTGGACGCAGGATCCGCGTAATCCTTATCGAGAGGCTGTGTAGTTTTGTAGACCGCTATCGCAGGCAAGCCAGCTCCCACATTTGATTGTATTCACACATCAAAATGTGGGAGCTGGCTTGCCTGCGATGAGGCCCTCAGCCTCACCACAAGCCTCAAGGCTCAAGGCTCCAACCCAATCCCCCGCAAAATAACCCCCGTCACCGTCTGAATCGCCTTCTCAAACTGCATATCCGACAACGGCTGATGATCATTCAAAATCTTCACCTGATGATCAAAGTCGGCATAGTGCTGAGTCGAAGCCCAGATCATATAAAGCAGGCTCGACGGCTCCACCGGCAGGATGCGTTTGTCTTCCACCCACTGGCGAATCTTCGCCTCCTTCATCTTGGCCCAGTCGTACAGGCTTTCATCCAGCGCCTCACCGAGTGTCGGCGCGCCGTGGATAATTTCATTGGCCCAGACCTTGGAGCCATACGGCCGCGTACGCGAGCGCTGCATCTTGGCGCGGATATAGCTGCTGAGTACCACCCGGGGATCATCGAAGGTTTCGAAGCTCAGGGCATCCTGCTTCCAGACTTCCAGCAGGTCAAACAGCACCGCGCTGTACAGCTCGCTCTTGGTGGTGAAGTAGTAATGCAGGTTGGAGCGTGGCAGTTGCACTTCTTCGGCGATGTCAGCCATGGCGGTGCTGCCATAGCCCTTCTCGGCGAAAACTTTCTCCGCCGCCAGCAGGATTTTTTCGACGTTGACCCGACGAATTCCGATCTTGTGATTGCCCATAAGGGCTCCCTGACAACAACTTGGGTTAGAGACTACCATCGGCTCTAAGTCGCGGCGACAGGCCATAATGAAACTTCTTACGCGAACCTTTCCCAGAGAAAACGGATTGGTTAGGATCGCGGTCCCTATGAAGGATCATCGCAATGACTATTCGACCTCGCGTGGCCACCGACGACCCAGTGCTGGGAGCGCTGTGGGAACGCTCGGTGCGGGCCACCCATGCCTTCCTCCCCGAGGATGACATCCAGCGTTTGCTGCCCCTGGTCCGCGATACTTACCTGCCCATGCCCGCGTTGGATGTATGGGTGTTTGAAGACAACGACGGCATCGCCGGTTTTATCGGTACCGGCGGGCACAATGTGGAAATGCTGTTCATCGACCCCGAGCGCCGTGGCCAGGGCATCGGCCGTCAACTGCTGGACCATGCCCGCGCACGCCACGACACCTTGACCGTCGACGTGAACGAACAAAACCCCCAGGCCGTGGGTTTCTACCTGCACTATGGTTTTATCCAGGTCGCGCGCTCGCCGCTGGATGGCGAAGGCAAACCCTTTCCCTTGCTGCACATGGCTTTACCGACTCCTTAAACCTGAAGGTATTGAACAATGTTGATCAAGAAAACCCTGACCACCGTCACCCTGCTCGCATCCCTGCTGGGCGCCTCGGCGGCGTTTGCCCATGCCCACCTGAAAAGCGCAACGCCCGCAGCAGACAGTACCGTTGCGGCCCCTGCGGACCTGCGCCTGACCTTCAGCGAAGGCGTCGAAGCCACCTTCACCAAAGTCTCCCTGAGCAAAGACGGCACCGAAGTCGCGATCAAGGGCCTGGAAACCCCGGACGCCGACAAGAAAGTCCTGGTGGTGACGCCTGCTGCCCCGCTGGCGGCCGGTAACTACAAGGTGGTGTGGAACGCGGTCTCGGTCGACACCCACAAGAGCAACGGTGAGTACAGCTTCAAGGTTGGCCAATAACCCATGGCGACGCTGCTGGTCCTGTGCCGCTTCCTGCATTTCATCGTCGTATTGTTAATGTTCGGGGCCTGTGTGTTCAGGCCCTGGTTACTCGGCGCTGAACCGCAGCCGGCGCTGGACCGGCAATTACTGCGCATCACCCGTGGCCTGGCCTGGCTGGGGCTTGCCTCCGGCGTGGCCTGGTTGTTGTTGATCACCGCCAGCATGGCGGGCAGTTGGGACGCGGCGCTGCAACCGGCCACCGTGCAGTTGGTACTGGGCAAAACCTTCTTTGGCCAAGTGTGGGTCTGGCATCTGTTGCTGAACCTGCTGCTGGTGATTGTGCTGATCAAACCCTGGCCGGCCTTGCGCCTGCCATTGACCGCCCTGTTGCTCGCGACGCTGGCACCCGTGGGCCATGGCGCCATGCTCAATGGGCTTAGCGGACAATTGCTGATCCTCAATCAAGTGGTGCATCTGGTCTGCGTGGGTGCATGGCTCGGTGGGTTGTTGTTGCTGGTGTTGATCCTCAAGAACCCTGAACGTTATGCGCTGGAGCCGATCCTCAGGCGCTTCAGTGGCGTAGGTTACGGCCTGGTTGCCGGTTTGCTGGTGACGGGTTTGATCAACGTGCGTGTGCTGACCGGGCAGTTGTGGCCCACGCCTTTGTTCAACGGGTTCGCCTTGATTCTGCTGATCAAGGTGATGTTGGTGCTGGGCATGTTGGCCTTGGCGCTGCTGAACCGGCTGCGTATAGAGCGCTGCGAAGAGCGACTGAGTAGCTTAAAGGCCAGCGTGATGGCCGAATGGTTATTAGGTGTTTCAGCTGTAGCGGTTGTTTCCCTCCTCGGCACGCTCCCTCCAATGGTCATGGCTGGTAACTAGTGTGGGAGCAGACAAGCCAGCTCCCATATCGACCGCGCCCACCGTTGATCGATAGCGATCAGGTCATCGTATAACTTCTGATTGACAAGCCTCGAAAACCTCGCAAATATTCACTCCGATGTTGTACGACGACGTACGACAAATAATAAAAACAACAAAAAATGGAGCTTCACTGTGAGTCAATTCGCCCGTAATTCCTCCTCGCGTATCGGCCTTATCGGCCTCGGCAGCCTGGCGTTCACACTCCCCCTCAGCGCCCATGCCGACGGCTTTATCGACGACGCCAAGGCCACGCTCAACCTGCGCAATGCCTACTTCAACCGCAACTTCACCAACCCCACGTACCCCCAAGCCAAGGCCGAAGAGTGGACGCAAAACTTCATTCTCGACGCCAAATCCGGCTTCACCCAGGGCACCGTGGGTTTCGGGCTTGACGTGCTGGGCCTATATTCGCAAAAGCTTGATGGCGGCAAAGGCACCGGCGGCACCCAGTTACTGCCGCTCGACAGCGACGGCCGCCCTGCCGATAACTTCGGACGCCTGGGCGTGGCGTTGAAAACCAAGCTGTCGAAGACCGAACTGAAAGTCGGCGAATGGATGCCGGTGTTGCCGATCCTGCGCTCCGACGATGGCCGCTCCCTGCCCCAGACCTTTCGTGGTGGCCAGGTCACGTCCAATGAAATCGCCGGTTTGACCCTCTACGGCGGGCAGTTTCGCGCCAACAGCCCGCGCAACGACTCGAGCATGGGAGACATGTTCATGAACGGCAAAGCCGCGTTCACCTCCAACCGTTTCAACTTCGGTGGCGGCGAATACAGCTTCAACGACAAGCGCACCCAGGTCGGCGTGTGGTACGCCGAATTGGCCGATATCTACCAGCAACAGTTTTTCAACCTGACCCACAGCCAGCCTGTGGGCGACTGGACGCTGGGCGCCAACCTCGGTTTCTTCAACGGCAAGGAAGACGGAAAAGCCCTGGCCGGCGACCTCGACAACAAGACCGCTTACGCCTTGCTCTCGGCCAAATACAACGGCAATACCTTCTATGTCGGCTTGCAAAAACTCACCGGCGACAGCCTGTGGATGAGGGTCAACGGCACCAGCGGCGGCACCCTGGCCAACGACAGCTACAACGCGAGCTACGACAACGCCAAGGAAAAATCCTGGCAGGTGCGCCATGATTTCAACTTCGTGGTGCTTGGCATTCCAGGACTGACCATGATGAACCGCTACATCAGCGGCGATAACGTGCACACCGGGGCAATCACTAACGGCAAGGAGTGGGGCCGCGAATCGGAACTGGCCTACACAGTGCAGAGTGGTGCGCTGAAGGACCTGAATGTACGGTGGCGGAATTCGACCATGCGCCGGGACTTCAGCAACAATGAGTTTGATGAGAACCGGATCTTTATCAGCTATCCGATCTCACTGTTGTAACTCGCCGAATGTGGGAGCTGACTTGCCAGCTCCCACATTTGAATGTTGTCGCCTGCAAGAACGTTGACAACCCAGGGAGTCCATAACGATACTTCCACCAAGTCATACGACAACCTACAACAACAATGGAACCCTCATGACCACGACCACCACCACGCCTGTTCCATTCAACCGCCTGTTGCTCACCGGTGCCGCCGGCGGCCTGGGCAAAGTCTTGCGCGAACGCCTGCGCCCTTACGCCCAGGTGTTGCGCCTGTCGGACATTGCCAACATGGCTCCGGCGGCCGATGAGTCCGAAGAAGTACAGGCCTGCGACCTCTCCGACAAACAAGCGGTGCACCATCTGGTGGAAGGCGTGGACGCCATCCTGCACTTCGGCGGCGTGTCAGTGGAGCGCTCTTTCGAAGAAGTGCTCGGCGCGAATATCTGCGGCATTTTCCATATCTACGAAGCCGCGCGCCGCCATGGTGTGAAGCGGGTGATCTTCGCCAGTTCCAATCACGTGATCGGTTTCTACAAACAGGACGAAACCATTGACGCCCACTCACCGCGCCGCCCGGACAGCTACTACGGCCTGTCCAAGTCCTACGGCGAAGACATGGCCAGTTTCTACTTCGATCGCTACGGCATCGAGACCGTGAGCATCCGCATCGGCTCATCGTTCCCGGAACCGCAGAATCGCCGGATGATGCACACCTGGCTGAGCTTTGATGACCTCACTCAACTGTTGGAGCGCGCGCTGTACACACCCAACGTCGGCCACACCGTGGTCTACGGCATGTCCGACAACCTCGATACCTGGTGGGACAACCGCTACGCCGCGCACCTGGGTTTTGCACCGAAGGACAATTCCGAAGTGTTCCGCGCCCAGGTCGAAACCCAGCCACCGCTCGCTGCTAATGACCCGGCCAAGGTCTATCAGGGCGGAGCATTCTGCGCGGCGGGACCGTTCGGTGACTGAGCGCACATCAACCCAAGGGAATGAGTGGCCATGACCGCTGAATTGATTGTCGACGCCCGCAATGCCGTGGGTGAATGTCCAGTGTGGGTGCCCGAAGAAAACGCCCTGTACTGGGTGGATATCCCCAACGGTGGACTGCAGCGTTGGAGCGCCGCCACTGGGCATCTCGCTGCCTGGAAAGCCCCGCAGATGCTCGCCTGTATTGCCCGCACCACGGCGGGAAATTGGGTCGCTGGGATGGAAACCGGCTTTTTCCAACTCACCCCGCACAACGACGGCAGCCTCGACACCACGCCACTGGCCAGTGTTGAACATCCGCGACCGGACATGCGCCTGAACGATGGCCGCTGTGACCGCCAGGGGCGTTTCTGGGCGGGTAGCATGGTGCTGAACATGGGCGCAAATGCGGCCGAGGGCATCCTCTATCGCTACACGGCAGGCGTGGCGCCCCATGCTCAGCTAGATGGTTTTATCACCCTCAATGGCTTGGCCTTCAGCCCAGATGGCCGCACGATGTATGCCTCGGATTCACACCCGTTGGTGCAGCAGATCTGGGCCTTCGACTACGACACCGACACCGGTACGCCGTCCAACCGCCGCCTGTTTGTGGATATGCACGAGTACCCCGGCCGCCCCGACGGTGCCGCAGTAGACGCCGACGGCTGCTACTGGATCTGCGCCAACGACGCCGGGCTGATTCACCGCTTCACCCCCGACGGTCGCCTGGACCGGTCCCTGGCCGTACCGGTGAAAAAACCCACCATGTGTGCCTTTGGCGGCAGTCGGCTGGACACCTTGTTCGTCACCTCGATCCGCGACGACCACAGCGCCCAGTCGCTGTCCGGTGGCGTGTTCGCCCTTAACCCCGGCGTCCAGGGCTTACCCGAACCGACCTTCGCCCTCTAATGGGATTGCGATGATGATCGAACTCAAAGACAACCTGACCCACCTCACCCTCGCCCCCGCCGTGGGGGGCAGCATCGTCAACTGGTGTGTGCGCACCACGGGCCAGCCCCTGTTGCGGCATAGCGACCAACAGGCGTTGAACACTGGCCTGCCGGGCAAGCTGGGGTGCTATCCATTGGCGCCTTGGTCCAACCGGATTGCCGAAGGCGGTTTTGACAACCCCGACGGTTGGATGGCCCTGAAGCCCAACAGCTCGCTGGATCCGTTGCCGATTCACGGTTCGGCCTGGCAACAGGCGTGGCAGGTAGTCAGCCAAACAACGGATGAAGTGGTACTGGCAGTGACGTGCGATACACCGTTTGCCTATCGTGCCGAGCAGCACTTTCGGTTGAGCAACGGGGAGCTGAATATCGCACTGCGCGTGACCCATCTGGCCGAGAAAGCGGCGTGGCACGGTTTGGGATTGCACCCGTATTTGCCACGTAGACCGGGTACACGTTTGCAGGCCAAGGCTTCGCAGGTGTGGATGAGTGATGCGTCAAAACTGCCCACGGGATTGGCTCCGGTACCCGCCGAATGGGACTTCCAGCAACTCAAGACCTTGCCGCAGGGGCTGGTGGACAACGGGTTCTGCCAGTGGGATGGGCGCTGCGTGATTGAGCAGCCCGAGTTGGGGTATGCGTTGGAATGCCAGGCTACCGGGAGCGAATACTTCCTGCTGTTCTGCCCGCCGGGGTTGGAGTTCTTTTGCATCGAGCCGGTGAGTCATCCGGTGAATGCTCATCATCTGCCAGGTCGGCCGGGCTTAACGCTGTTGGAGCAAGGCCAGTCGACCGAACTGACCTTCAACTTGAAATACAAACCTCTGTAACACCCCAAAACCCTGTGGGAGCAGGCAAACCAGCTCCCACATTTTTGATCGGCAGTGTGTCAGGGCGGACTGTTTTTCAAACGCCCCGCCGTGTCGATACTGACCACCACCGACAACCCCGGCCGTAACCGCTCGCTCTCGGCCTGATCAGGATCCACCGTAATTCTTACCGGCACGCGCTGGGCAATCTTCACGAAGTTGCCGGTGGCATTGTCCGCCTGCAACAAGCTGAACTCAGAACCGGTCGCCGGGGAAATATGCTGCACCGTGCCGTGAAACTTGCGGTGGTTCAGCGCATCGACGGTGAAGGTCACCGGCTGGCCGACCTGCACGTTGTCCATCTGGGTTTCTTTCATATTGGCAATTACCCACAACTGGGGCGGCACCAGGGCCATCAACTGCGCGCCGGAGTTGACGTAAGCCCCCAAGCGCACGCCAATCTGCCCCAACTGGCCGTCGCGCGGCGCAGTGATACGGGTGTTGGACAGGTCGATGCGCGCCAGTTCCACCGCCGCATCGGCACTGGCCACGGCGGCTTCCAATGAACCACGGTTGACGATCACCGTTTGCAGATCCTGCCGCGCGATTTCCAGGCTCGCTTGGGCCTGGGCGACAGCGGCGATGGTCTGTGCATTCGCGGCGCGGGTTACATCCAGCTCGCGCTTGGACACCGAACCGTCGCTGATCAACTCTTCATTACGCCGCAGGTCCGCGGTGCCCTTGCGCGCCTGGGCCTCGCTGTCCGCCAGCGCGGCCTGACGTAACTTGATCGTGGCTTCAGCGCTGTTGCGCTGCTGCACCACATTCGCCAACGCGGCTTTCTGCACCGCCAGTTGCGCCAGCGCCTGGTCGAGGTGCTGTTTGTAGATGCGATCATCCAGGCGCACCAGCAGGTCGCCCGTCTTGACGTACTGGAAGTCCTGCACCGGCACCTCAAACACATAGCCGCTGAGCTGCGGGCCAATGATCGTCACCTGCCCCCGCACCAAGGCGTTTTCGGTGGTTTCCACCGCGCTGCTGAACGGCGGCAATTGCCAGGCATACAGCACGATCAGCACGCCGACGATGGCAATCGCGGCAAAGCCCAGCGAGGAGACGATGCGCACCCGCAGCGGCCGCAGCTCGGTGGGCACGGCCCCCGGAGGGGTGCTGCCTTCGGGCGTGGCAGCGATGGCGGTGGTGGTAGTCGTTGAAGGTTCGGTCATGAAGTCGCGCCGCTGGGTTGAACGGGAGGGGTTGCCGCTTTAGTCGTGCTCATCAGCCACAGGCTGCGAGTAAAGATCCAGAGCATGGTCAGTATCGCGATGATCGCGATCAGCATGAACACATCGTTGTAGGCCATTACGTTCGCCTCACGGGTCGCCGCCGTGGCCAGGCTGCGAATGCCCATCAGGTTGCGTAGTTCCGGGTCGGCAATGATACCGCCGTAGGCCGAACCGCCGCTCTGCACCCGCGCGGCCACACGCGGGTCAAGCAAGGTCAGGTGCTCGACGATCATGCTGGAGTGAAACTTCTCGCGCACGATCTGAAAGGTGCCAAGCAACGCTGCACCAATCAGGCCGCCGAGGTTCTGGCAAATCCCGAACATCACCGAAAAGCTCACCAGGTTGCGCGGGTTGGTCAGCACGTTTTTCGTGCCCAGCACCATGGTCGGCCCTAGAAAGAAGGTGCCGCCAAAGCCAAGCAGGAACTGGCTGATGTACAGGTTCTCCGGGCGGGTCAGGTTGCTGGAAAAGCTGTCCATCACCGACCCCACGGCCATCAGCGCCAGGGAAATGATCAGCGGCATCAGCAAATGCGCCGGGTTGATCGTCAACGCACTGACCACCAACCCGGCAATCGCCCCGGCCAACATCACCACGTACAGCGTGTGCATCTGCTGGTAGCTCATGTTCAACATCTGCATGAAACCCACCGCGCCGGTGGACTGCTCGGACAGCACCATGCGAATCAGGATCACCGCCAGCGCCAGGCGAATCATCACGCCGCTGCCGAGCCAGCGGGTCATCAGCATTGGGTTGGCGCGGTTATGCTCGATGGCCAAACCGGTCATGATCAGCACTAGGGAACACGCCGCCGCCACGCCGATCCACGGCGCCTCAAGCCACCAGTCGATACGGCCCAGGGACAGCACCGCACACAGCAACGCGACCCCGGTGGCGAGGATGGCGAAGGTGAGGAAGTCGAGTTTTTCAAAGGTCTTGAAGCGATCGCCAGGTGGCAGCTTGAGCAGGAACACGCAGCCCAGACAGATCAGCGCCAAGCCCAATTCAAACAGATACAGGCCGCGCCATTCGGCGATTTGCAGCAAGTCTTCAGAGAACAGCCGCGCCAGGGGCAACGCCAACTGCGCGGTGCCCAGCCCCAGCACCAGGGCTTTGAGGCGCCACTTGGCCGGGAACGCCTGGATCATGTAGTACAAACCCAGGGAACTCAGCGCCGCACCAACCATACCGTGGGCGGCCCTTACCGCGATGGCTGAGCTGAGGTCGTTGACGAACAAGTGGCCGAAGGTCACCAGCGCATACAGCACCAGGAACACCTCGGTAAACGCACGCAGGCCGAACTGCTGGCGGAACTTCACCAGCAGCAGGTTCATGCATACGTTGGTCATGACATAGGCGGCGGGCAGCCAGGCCATTTCCGCCGTGGTCGCGCCGAGTGCGCCTTGCAGGTATTGCAGGTTGGCGATCACCAACGCGTTACCCAGGCCGCCGGTGATTGCCACCAGCACGCCCACCAGCGCAAACAGCCAACGCTTGTGCGTGGCGTGCAATGGGGTCGATGGCGAGCCGGGCAGGCTCGGCCGCTCGTGGGGCTCCCAGATGTGGGGGGTGTATTTGTCCATTCGATGACCTTGGTGATCCGACGTGCAAGGTCGGTGATGCACTTACTCAAGGAGTAGTAAACCTGAGCGGAGTTCATCTTGCCATGTTTGTGGGGGGGAATTGAGGGTTGGAGTGCATATCCGTTTTTGTGGGTATGGCGGGGGTTGGTTCCGCTCTTACAGCCAGTCCTTTCAAGGTCTTTGAAAAACTGGCCATATCTGGCTGATACCAACCAGTTAAGGGTGAACACTGCCCCTGTGGCGAGCGGGCTTGTCGGGTCGCCACAGGGTACTTATGCCTGTTCTACCTAAAGACCTTGAAAGGGCTGGCTGTAAAAACGGGACCAATAGAGGCCGTTACCGCACCAACGGATATGTACCCGGCACAACCAACTGGCCTATCAAATCCACCCCAACCAGCTCCAATAGGTCGCCGCAAACACCAGCATCAACCCATACCCCACCAGCGTCACCAAAATCCCCACCTTGGCAAACTGCCGCGCCGTAAACGTCCCAGTCCCCAAGCACACCATATTCTGCGGCGCATTAATCGGCAGGATAAACCCGTAGCTCATCACAAACCCCAGCAACATCGTCATCCCCAGCCGACTGAACTCACCGGGCAAGGTCTGCAACACCGCGATCAAAATAGGCAACAACGCCGAGGTCAACGCCGTGGCACTGGCAAACCCCAAGTGAATCACAATCAGAAACGCCCCAAGGATCGCAAACACCCCCAACGACCCGACCTGATCCAACCCAGTGTGCGCCACCACCTGAGACCCCAGCCACTGCCCGGCCTGAGTGGTCAGCAACGCCGTACCAAGGCTGATGCCAACACCAAACACAATCACCGTACCCCACGGAATACGCGACTGCACATCCTTCCAGGTCATCACCCCAATTCCCGGCAACAGTAGAAATACCAAACCCGCATAGGTGGTCGAGGTGGTATCGAAACTGTGCAAGCGCCCTTCGGTGGCCCAAGCCAATAGCAGCAATACCGACACCGTCAGCAGGCGCTTTTGTGGCCCCGTCATCGGACCAATGTCCACCAGCGACTGAGCCACCGCTTCCTTACCACCAGGGATGCTATCGGCTTCCGGCGGCAGCAGTTTGATCACCAAAAACAGCAACACCGCCGACATGATCACCGCCCACGGCGCACCCGCGATCAACCAGTCGATCCACGACACTCGCTGGCCGAGCATCTTGTCCATAAACCCGACCGTCAGCAGATTCTGCGCAGCAGCGGTCTGGATACCGACATTCCAGATACTCGTACCCTGGGCCACGACAATCATGATTCCAGCGGCAATATTGGAACGTTTGTCGACGCCGAATGCGGCGATCACTCCCATCATGATCGGCACCACACAGGCACTGCGCGCCGTGGCGCTGGGCACCACCAGGCTCAGCAGAATGGTCACGGCAATAGCCCCCAGCAAAATGCCTCGGGTACTGGTGCCGACCCGGGTCAAGGTCACCAGGGCGATGCGCCGGTCCAGGCCGGTGTGGGTCATGGCGGCGGCAATAAACAACGCGCCGGCCACCAAGGCCAGCGCGGGATTGGCAAACCCGGTGAGGGCCATGCTGATGGCCGGACTGGAGCCGATCAGGCGCGCAGGGTCTTGCAGTGACGGTGCGGTGCCCAAGAGAAACGCCATCAACGCAGTAATCATGATCGCGCTGGCTTCATAGGACACCGCTTCGCTGATCCACACCACCACGGCAAACGCGAGGATCGCCAGCATCCGGTGCCCGGCCACCGGTAAGTCAGCGGGCAGCGGCAACAGCAGCACCCCGACCATCACCAGCACGGCGACCACCAGGCCCAGGGGTAACTTGAATGCAGCAGCGGTTGTTGCGGGGGCGCTCATGGGGTTCTCCGTCGGCCTTCACATCAGGAAGGCAGCATGGGGCAAACCGTCGCGCGGCGTGTTGACAGGTGTCAACGCGCTACGCCAGCAAGCCCCCTCAGAGGAAAGCCTTTAACAACATGCCGGCAGCTACCAGCACACACAGGCTGGCAAACCCCACTTGCAACGTACGCGTGGAGATCAGCGCACACAGGCGCCTTCCGACCAACATCCCGACAATGCTCGCACCGATAAACACCCACCCCATGGGTTCGATGCGCACCCCGGCGTGAAACGCGCCGGCCACGCCAATCAATGAAATCAGGCTGATCACCATCAGCGACGTGGCGACGATCCCGCGCATCTGCACATCGGTCAGTTGCTTGAACGCCGGCACGATCAGAAAACCGCCGCCGACACCCAGCAAGCCCGATACCGCGCCAGTCACCGCGCCCAACGCGGCCAAGGTGGCAGTGCACTTGGCGGTCCAGGCAAAGCGTCCGGTCTGCTGATCGAGCATGCAGTTCTTCTGCCCCCATGAAGCAGTACCATGGTCACTCGGCCCGGCCTCGACCTTTTCACGCTGCAACATGCGCCAGGCCACCAGCACCATCAGTGCGCTGAACAGGCCCATCAGCAGTTGCTCCGGCAATTGGTGGGCGAAAAACACCCCCACTGGCGAAAACAAGCCACCCAGCAAGGCAATCAACAACGCCGCGCGATAGCGCACCAGGCCATGGCGCAAACCATCGACCGCCCCGACCGCTGCCGCCGCGCCAACCGCCAACAGCGACACCGGGGCGGCCTGGGTCATGGTCAAACCCAGCCCCAGCACCAGCGCCGGAACACTGAGAATGCCACCACCCGCACCGGTCAGGCCCATGACCAAGCCCATCAATAATCCCAACACACTGGCCAGCAGCATTTAATCCACCTTGCTCAGGCCGGTCAGCCACTCGCGCCCCTTGAGCATGCCGTTCCAATAGAACCACGGCAGCAGCGTGGCCTTGAGGAACCACATCGAGCGACGCGCCTGGGTCGGGTCCAGAGGGAAGGTCGGCAGCAGCTTGCCGCCGTAGCCGAACTCGGCCAGCACCACCTTGCCCTTCTCCACCGTCAGCGGGCAGGAACCGTAACCGTCGTACTTGAGCGGCAACGGCGCCTGCTTGCGCAGGGCCAGCAGGTTTTCGGCGACCACTACAATTTGCTTGCGCACGGCGGCGGCGGTTTTGGCATTGGTGGTGGAACACACGTCGCCGAGACCGAAGATATGTGAGTAGCGCACGTGTTGCAGGCTGTGGGGGTTCACCTCGCACCAGCCGGCGGCGTCGGCCAGCGAGCTTTGGCGGATAAAGTCCGGAGACACTTGCGGTGGGACGACGTGCAGCAGATCGAAGGTTTTTTCTTCGACCGTGACCTTGCCCTCGGCATCCTTCACCTCAAACCAAGCCTTGCGCGCCGGGCCGTCAACCTTGACCAGGTTGGCGTTGAAAGCCAGGCGAGCCTTGTATTTCTCGATGTATTTCATCAACGGCGGCACAAACGTTGCGACGCCAAACAGTGCGGCACCCGCGAGGTTGAATTCGACGTCGATATTTTTCAGATGGCCTTGCTTGAGCCAATGATCGCAGGACAGGTACAGGGCTTTTTGCGGCGCACCCGCGCATTTGATCGGCATGGCCGGCTGAGTAAAGATCGCCTTGCCGCCCTTGAGTTGCTGCACCAGTTGCCAGGTGTAGGCGGCGTGCTCGTAGCTGTAGTTGGAGGTGACGCCGTGCTGACCGAGGGTGTCTTCCAGGCCTTCGATTTTCTCCCAGGCCAGGCGCAGGCCGGGGCAGACGATCAGGTTATTCCAGGTCACACGCTGGCCGCTGTCGAGCACCAGGGTCTGTTCGTCCGCCAGCACTTCGGTGACGGCGGCCTGCACCCAGGTGACGCCATTGGGCAGCACGTCAGCGAGGGGGCGCCGAGTCTTTTTTACGTCGTAGGCACCGCCGCCCACCAGGGTCCAGGCGGGCTGGTAGCAGTGGTATTCACTCGGTTCGATCAGGGTGATATTCAGGTGCGGGTCACGCTTGAGCAGGCTGGCCAGCAGGCCGATGCCTGCCGAGCCGCCGCCGATGACTACGATATCGCCACTGATGGTCGGTCCCCAGTGTTGGTCATTCATGGTCGATCGCCTTTCTTATAGTCGTGCACACAAGGGTCGCTGCCGGATGGCGTCACGCCCAGCTTTTGATGACCGCGCCGCAGTACAGCCCGGACAGGGTCTTCATCACTTGAATCACTTCGTGGCTGGCCAGCCCGTAGTAGATGTATTTGCCTTCTCGACGGGTGGCGACCAACCCTTCGTCGCGCAGGATGCCCAACTGTTGAGACAAGGTGGGCTGGCGTACGCCCGTCATGGTTTCCAACTCACCGACATTGCGCTCGCCCTGGGTCAACTGGCAGAGAATCAACAAGCGGTCTTCATTGGCCAGCGCCTTGAGCAAGGAACAGGCCTTGGACGCCGACGCCCGCAACTGGGCGACTTCGCCTTCACTCAGAGTAGATTCCATTTGCTTCGGGTCCTTTGTGTCACTTAAGCTCAAAACATTATGTGTAAACGTAAACTGATTGTAACCACTTTTTTCTTCATCGGGGACAGCCGCCATGCCAGCGTTGATTCAAGCCTTTCTGGACGAGGCATCGTCGACCTACACCTACGTCATCTATGAACACCACGGTGGCCCGTGTGCCATCGTCGACTCGGTGCTCAACTACGATCCGGCTTCGGGGCGTACCGACACTGCCCAGGCCGACAACGTGATCACCTTTGTGCGTGAGCACGATCTGCACGTGCAATGGCTGCTGGAAACTCACGCCCACGCCGATCATCTGTCCGCAGCGCCTTACCTGCGCCGCACGTTGGGCGGCAAAATCGCCATTGGCCAGTCGATCAGCAAGGTTCAGGACGTGTTCAAAAAGCTGTTCAACCTGGAGCCGGAGTTTCGAGTGGATGGCTCGCAGTTCGATCACCTGTTTGCCCCCGATGAAATCTTCCATATCGGCAATTTGAAAGCTCAGGCGCTGCATGTTCCCGGGCATACTCCGGCGGATATGGCCTACCTGATCGAAGACCGATTGATCCTGGTCGGCGACACCCTGTTCATGCCCGATGTCGGCACTGCCCGCTGCGACTTTCCTGGCGGTGATGCGCACCAGTTATATACATCGATGCGCAAGTTGCTGGCGTTCCCAGCTGAAACCCAACTGTACGTGTGCCATGACTATCCGCCTGAAGGCCGTGAAGCCAAATGCCTGACCACGGTGGCCGAACAGCGCGCGGGGAACATTCATGTGCATGACGGCGTGGATGAGGCGGCGTTTGTGACGATGCGCACCAAACGCGATGCCGGACTGGGGATGCCGACGTTGCTGCTTCCGGCGATCCAGGTGAATGTGCGGGCGGGGAATTTGCCGCCGGCGGAAGACAACGGTGTGGTGTATTTGAAAATCCCGCTCAATCAACTTTAGAACCCAGTCCCTTGTCGAGGCTGCAACGATCCAGGCACGGAGACAGGTGGAGGTCAATCGCGGCGTAGCCAAAAAGCCAGCACCGTGTAGTATTCGGAAATAGATATTTCCCACCCAGGCCCTGTGCGCTTCTGCGGCCTGTTACTACACGGTTTTCGTCGAAGACGCTCTTCGTCGTCAGGATTTTATTGGCAAGGACACTATGAGTACCCAACCCCCCTCCCCTGAACCCGGCGAAGAGTCCGCGTCCAGCCTGAATCAACACCTCTCTGTAACCCAACGCCTACTAGCCTCTCTCTTATCCCTTTCACTCGATGGGCTGGGCGCGATAAATGCCCCTTCGTTTCTCAAGGGAAAGTCCGTGGGGCTCAAGCAAGGCACACAGCGCGGCATCGAGGAAGGAAAGCTCATCGGTTATGACGACGGCTACGCGGCGGGGCGTGCCGTTCTTGAGTTCAACGACCTGCGAAGCGTCGCACCCTTGCCGGGCGAAGATCACTGTTTATTCGATGACGAGTTACTGCCGGTCACCGAGACCATCAAGCAAAAAATGCGTGCCGAGGTAGCCAGGTTTTTACCCGAACACGAGCAACCGAGCGCAGAACAATGGGCAATGATCTTCGCCGAAAAAACCTGTACCTCGGTGATTGCCGGCGCGGGCTCGGGCAAGTCGACGACCCTGGCGTTGCGGGTCGTGCTGAAATACGTCCACTTAGGCATTCCACTCAATCACCTTCAAGTCACGACGTTCACGAAAGAATCGAAAAAAGACCTGATAAAAAAAATCATCAAGATCTTTGGGCTCTGGGGTATCCCTCTCGGTGAAGACCAAATCAAGAGCCTGGTGCGCACGTTCCACAGCAAAATATTCGGTTTTATGAAAGCCCTTACCGGGGGCCCCCTTGGTTATTTTGATTTTTTAGGCCCCGACATGAAGGACGATGACGAGGAACTCGACAACCCGTTTTCGTCCACCCTCAACACCGAACAGTTGGCAGTGCTCTATAAGGTGTTCAATGACCTTTATAAGCACGATGCCGAGTTCAAAAAGCACATCCTGGCCCTCTATAAATCGGTAGCGTTTGCACCGCCAATGCCGATGACGGACAAAATGCGCAAAAACCGAGCCCACACGATCAAGGCGACCTCCGAGCGAGACCTGGCAGTGTGTGACGCCATCGAAAAGGCCTGGACGGATCTTGGACTGTGGCCGATTGCAGGCGTGGGCGAGCGCCAGATCATTACCTTGGAAGGCCATCCCTATATCGTCAATGGGTACCTGGAGGAATATGACGCAGCGCTGATTCTCGGCTGGCCGGATACCGGTGTGACCCAGGACGATATCCCTTTTCGCGAGGGCGCCCGCGTCAACCTCAAGCGCGAGAGCTGGGCCAGGCAGGCAATCATCAGTGACTGCTACAAGAAGAACTTCGTGCTGCTCAATCATGTGACGGCAGCAAAGACACTGATGGACAACGCTGAACATATGGTCATCAGCGCTCCACAATTCGAATACGACTTGCCTGGCACCACGCTGAAAGAAACCAACCTGATCCAGGTATTTTTCTCGGAAGGCAATTACATCGAAAACCTTGGGCTGGACGTCGACAATGCGATCGGCAAGATGACCTTTGTTCCAGGCGACGCGCGTGAATCGTTCTACCTGGCACTCAAGGGCTTTTGGCGAGCCTTTCATACGCACCTTCAAGGCATGTCCCCCAAGCCCCTGATCACCTTCAATCAAGCATTCGCCCTATTTGGTGAACACAACCCCGAGGAGATCAAAAAAATCCCCACCGCCGAACTGGACGGTATGCGTCACCTGATGATCGATGAATTCCAGGATGTCTCCGGCTTGAACATTTCCTGGATTCGCCAGTGCTGCAAGGAGATTCGTCGCCGCAACCAGGGTCAGACCGGTATCGGCAACTCGTTGATGGCGGTCGGCGACGATTGGCAGAGCATTTACGGCTGGCGTGGCAGCTCGCCGCAGTACCTGATGGACTTTCACCAGCACTTTCTCAGCCACACACGACAAACGCTCTACATGCAGAACAACTACCGCTCCCATCAGGCAATCATTGATGCGGCAGAACAGGTGGTGTGCTCAACGTCGAATGACAAGGCCAAGCACGGTGTCGCCTCGAATGCCAAGGTGGTTGACCGCCTATCGCCGGTGTATTTGCATTACGTGAAGGCCAAGACAAAGATCATTCAGCCCGACAAAACGATTCTGGATCTTGTCCAAAAAGCCTACGAAGACGGGCACAGCATCCTGATGGTATTTCGGGTAGGCACAGTGGTCACCGCCTACAGGCGGGCCCTGAGTGGGTTGTTGCGTGATGCCAGAAAACACGACCGAAACGTCAAGTTGATGACGTTTCACAAGTCCAAGGGGCTGCAAGCACAAACCGTATTCGTCATCGGCGATACCTTTTACAAGCCGACCAAATCCAAGCGCAATCAGCTGTATAACTTGGCGGGCCTGGGGGACGGCAAGCCTATGGCCTATGACCGTGCCCAGGCCGACGAGGCCTTGCGTCTTGCCTATGTGGGCATCACCCGAGCCGAGCTTCAATGCCACTGGTTGTTGGAGCGTGAAATCAGCGCAGCAGGCGAAACAGCATCGGGTTATGCCGACCAGAAATCCTATTGCTATGAAAAATGGGCGGCCAGCGAGACAGCAGACGCGACAAGCGCGTCATAGCCCTATCCGCCTAAACGCCCAGGTTGATGCCATTGGCCGGCAACGGCAGCGCCGTTTTGTAGCGCACTTGCTTAAGCGCAAAGCTTGACCGGATGTTGGCCACCCCCGGCACCTTGGTCAGAAAGTCCATCATAAAACGCTCCAGCGACTGAATCGTCGGCACCAGTACCCGGATCAAATAGTCCGGGTCGCCGGCCATCAGGTAGCACTCCATCACTTCCGGCCGGTCCGAGATCGCGCCTTCGAACTGCTGCAATGCCAGTTCATTCTGCTTTTCCAGGCTCACATGAATGAACACATTGACATGCAGCCCCAGCAGGTCGGCGTCCAGCAACGTGACCTGGTCACGAATCAAGCCCAACTCTTCCATCGCCTTCACCCGGTTGAAACACGGCGTGGGCGACAGGTTGACCGAGCGGGCCAGGTCGGCGTTGGTGATGCGGGCGTTCTCCTGCAGGGCGTTGAGAATGCCGATATCGGTACGGTCCAGTTTGCGCATGAGACAAAATCACCTGTTTATTATGTTTATGCAGTTTTTTTATCCGCAAATGATCTCAGGTGCAACGAAACAGAGATAAATATTCTTCTACGCCACGCCTATGATTGTTGTAGGACAAGATTTCTCCTACCCGGAGACTGACTGTCAGCTAGCGCGCCCACTACAAGAAATTCACAAGATAGAGCGTAGAAAGCCATGACCCAGCCGTATGCACCACTGCGCCTGCACGTGCCTGAACCCTCAGGCCGCCCAGGCTGCAAGACCGACTTTACCTACCTGCGCCTGACCGACGCCGGCCTGGTGCGCAAACCCGCCATCGACGTAGAACCCGCCGACACCGCCGACTTGGCCAAGGGCCTGATTCGCGTGCTCGACGACCAGGGCCAAGCCCTGGGCCCATGGGCTGAAGGCGTTCCCGTCGAGATCCTGCGCAAAGGCATGCGCGCCATGCTCAAGACCCGGATCTTCGACAACCGTATGGTGGTCGCCCAGCGTCAGAAAAAAATGTCGTTCTACATGCAAAGCCTTGGCGAAGAAGCCATCGGCAGCGCCCAGGCCCTGGCCTTGAACATCGACGACATGTGCTTCCCCACCTACCGCCAGCAAAGCATCCTGATGGCCCGTGAAGTGCCGCTGGTGGACCTGATCTGCCAACTGCTGTCCAACGAGCGCGACCCGCTCAAGGGGCGCCAGTTGCCGATCATGTATTCGGTGCGCGATCACGGTTTCTTCACGATTTCCGGCAACCTGGCCACCCAATTCGTACAAGGCGTGGGCTGGGGCATGGCCTCGGCGATCAAGGGCGATACCAAGATCGCCTCGGCCTGGATCGGCGACGGTGCCACCGCAGAAGCCGACTTCCACACCGCCCTCACCTTCGCCCACGTGTACCGTGCGCCGGTGATTCTCAACGTGGTCAACAACCAGTGGGCCATCTCCACCTTCCAGGCCATCGCCGGGGGTGAAGCCACCACCTTCGCCGGACGCGGCGTCGGTTGTGGCATTGCTTCGCTGCGCGTGGATGGCAACGACTTTATCGCGGTGTACGCCGCCTCCGCCTGGGCTGCCGAGCGCGCGCGCCGCAACCTGGGGCCAACGCTGATTGAGTGGGTCACCTACCGCGCAGGTCCGCACTCAACCTCGGATGATCCGTCCAAATATCGCCCTGCCGATGACTGGAGCCACTTCCCTCTCGGTGACCCGATTACCCGTCTCAAACAGCACCTGATCAAGATTGGCCAGTGGTCCGAAGAGGAACACTCGGCGGTCAGTGCCGAGCTTGAAGCCGAAGTGATTGCCGCGCAAAAAGAAGCCGAACAGTACGGCACCCTTGCCGGCGGCCAGATTCCAAGCGCCGCGACCATGTTCGAGGACGTCTATAAAGAGATGCCGGAGCACTTGAAGCGCCAGCGTCAAGAGTTGGGGGTCTGACATGAACGATCACAACAACAGCATCGAATTGGAAACCGCCATGACCACCACCACCATGACCATGATCCAGGCCCTGCGCTCGGCCATGGATGTGATGCTCGAACGTGATGACAACGTAGTGGTGTTCGGTCAGGACGTGGGTTACTTCGGCGGCGTGTTCCGTTGCACCGAAGGCTTGCAGAGCAAATACGGCAGTTCGCGGGTATTCGACGCACCGATCTCCGAAAGCGGCATCATCGGCGTGGCGGTGGGCATGGGTGCCTACGGCCTGCGTCCGGTCGCGGAAATTCAGTTCGCCGACTATGTGTACCCGGCCACCGACCAGATCATCTCCGAAGCTGCGCGCCTGCGTTATCGCTCGGCGGGCCAGTTCACTGCCCCGCTGACCATGCGCATGCCGTGCGGCGGCGGCATCTATGGCGGTCAGACCCACAGCCAGAGTATCGAAGCGGTGTTCACCCAAGTCTGCGGCCTGCGCACGGTGATGCCGTCCAACCCGTATGACGCCAAGGGCCTGCTGATTGCCTCCATCGAAAACGATGACCCGGTGATCTTTCTCGAACCCAAGCGCCTGTACAACGGCCCGTTCGACGGCCACCACGACCGCCCGGTTACGCCGTGGTCGAAACACCCGCAAGCGCAAGTACCGGATGGTTACTACACCGTGCCCCTGGATGTAGCCGCCATCGTGCGTCCGGGCTCGGCCGTCACTGTGCTGACCTACGGCACCACCGTGTATGTGTCGCAAGTCGCCGCCGAAGAAACCGGCATCGACGCCGAGGTCATCGACCTGCGCAGCCTGTGGCCGCTGGACCTGGAAACCATCGTCAAGTCGGTGAAAAAGACCGGCCGTTGCGTGGTGGTGCATGAAGCCACCCGCACCTGCGGCTTTGGTGCCGAGCTGGTGTCGCTGGTGCAAGAGCATTGCTTCCATCACCTGGAAGCGCCGATCGAACGCGTCACCGGTTGGGACACCCCCTACCCGCACGCGCAAGAGTGGGCGTATTTCCCAGGGCCGTCCCGAGTGGGCGCGGCGTTGAAACGGGTTATGGAGGTCTGAATGGGCACGCACGTTATCAAGATGCCGGACATTGGCGAAGGCATTGCAGAAGTTGAACTGTCGGTATGGCACGTAAAGGTCGGCGACTTGGTGGTTGAAGACCAGGTGCTGGCGGATGTAATGACCGACAAGGCGATGGTGGATATTCCCTCGCCGGTGCACGGCAAAGTGATTTCCCTCGGCGGCGAGCCGGGTGAAGTCATGGCCGTGGGCAGTATTTTGATCAGCATTGAAGTGGAAGGCGCGGGCAACACCAAGGATGTGCCGGTTTTTGATAAACCAGTGCTGGCTGAACCCGCTAAAGCCGCGCCCGTGGTCGAAGCCAAACCGGCACCGATTCCGCTTGAAAGCAAGCCCGTGCCTGTCGTAGCGGCTCAAGCGCCCGTGGCCCGTGAAGCCGACGAACGCCCCCTGGCCTCCCCCGCTGTGCGCAAACATGCGTTGGACGCTGGGATTCAACTGCGTCTGGTTCAGGGCTCTGGCCCGGCGGGCCGGATTTTGCACGAAGATCTGGACGCGTTCTTGCTCCAGGGTCCGGCAAACCACTCGGCCACGGCCAACCCGTACGCTGAACGCAATAACGAAGAACAGATCCCGGTGATCGGCATGCGCCGCAAGATCGCCCAGCGTATGCAGGACGCCACCCGGCGCGCCGCGCATTTCAGCTATGTGGAAGAGATCGACGTCACCGCCCTGGATGAGCTGCGTGTGCATCTCAACGAAAAGCACGGCGCCACACGCGGCAAGCTGACCCTGCTGCCGTTCATCGTGCGCGCCATGGTCGTGGCATTGCGTGACTTCCCGCAGATCAACGCACGTTACGACGACGAAGCCCAAGTCATCACCCGCCTCGGCGCGGTGCATGTGGGTGTCGCCACCCAGAGCGACGTTGGCTTGATGGTGCCGGTGGTACGTCACGCCGAAGCCCGCAGCCTGTGGGGCAATGCCGAGGAAATCGCACGCCTGGCCACCGCCGCGCGCAATGGCAAGGCCAGCCGCGATGAGCTGTCGGGTTCAACCATTACCTTGACCAGCCTGGGTGCGTTGGGCGGTATCGTCAGCACGCCGGTGCTGAACCTGCCGGAAGTGGCCATCGTCGGCGTCAACCGCATCGTTGAGCGGCCGATGGTGATCAAAGGCCAGATCGTGATCCGCAAGATGATGAACCTCTCCAGTTCCTTCGATCACCGCGTGGTCGATGGCATGGACGCGGCGCAATTCATCCAGGCCATTCGCGGCCTGCTCGAACAACCCGCCAGCCTGTTCCTGGAGTAAGTGATGCAAACCTTGAATACCAAACTGCTGATTATCGGCGGCGGCCCTGGCGGTTATGTGGCGGCGATTCGGGCCGGCCAGCTGGGCATTCCGACCATTCTGGTGGAAGGCCAGGCGCTGGGCGGCACCTGCCTGAATATCGGCTGTATCCCATCAAAAGCCCTGATCCATGTGGCTGAGCAGTTCCAGCAAACCGTGCACCACAGCCAGGGTTCGCAACTGGGTATCGAAGTGGATGTACCGACCTTGGACATCCGCAAAAGCGTGGAATGGAAAGACGGCATCGTCGACCGCCTGACCACCGGCGTCGCCGCACTGCTCAAAAAGCACAAAGTGCAAGTGATCCACGGCTGGGCCAAGGTGGTGGACGGCAAAACCGTCGATGTCGGCAATCAGCGCATCCAGTGCGAACACCTGTTGCTGGCGACCGGTTCGAAAAGCGTCAACCTGCCGATGCTGCCGATTGGCGGGCCGATCATCTCCTCCACCGAAGCCCTGGCCCCTAAAAGCGTGCCCAAGCGGCTGATCGTGGTCGGTGGTGGCTATATCGGCCTGGAGCTGGGCATTGCCTATCGCAAGCTGGGCGCCGAGGTCAGTGTGGTCGAGGCGCAGGATCGTATCCTGCCCGCCTATGACGCCGAGCTGACCCAACCGGTCAACGAATCCCTGAAGCACTTAGGCGTTAAGCTGTACCTCAAGCACAGCGTCACCGGTTTCGAGAACAACTGCCTGCAAGTGCGTGACCCGAATGGCGACACCCTGTCGTTGGAAACCGATCAGGTGCTGGTGGCCGTGGGTCGTAAACCCAACACTCAGGGCTGGAACCTCGAAGCGCTGAACCTTGCGATGAACGGTTCGGCGATCAAGATCGACAGCCGTTGCCAGACCAGCATGCGCAATGTGTATGCCATTGGCGACCTGAGCGGTGAGCCGATGCTGGCCCACCGCGCCATGGCCCAGGGCGAAATGGTTGCCGAACTGATCAGCGGTCAACACCGCGAATTCAACCCGGCCGCAATCCCCGCAGTGTGCTTTACCGACCCGGAACTGGTGGTCGTCGGCAAGACCCCGGACGAAGCCAAGGCGGCGGGCCTGGACTGTATCGTCTCCAGCTTTCCGTTTGCGGCCAATGGCCGGGCGATGACCCTGGAATCGAAAACCGGCTTCGTACGGGTGGTGGCGCGACGCGATAATCACCTGATCGTCGGCTGGCAAGCCGTGGGTGTCGGCGTGTCCGAGCTGTCCACCGCCTTCGGCCTGAGCCTGGAAATGGGCTCACGCCTGGAAGATGTGGCGGGCACTGTCCACGCCCATCCGACCCTCGGCGAGGCTGTGCAGGAAGCCGCGTTAAGAGCTTTGGGCCACGCGCTGCACCTGTAAAGCCCGCTCCCACACAAAGCAAGAATGAAGTATTGTTGCGCCCATCCAGAAAAAAACCGACAAGCCTGCCTTCGACCAGGCGGTTGACCAGAGATAGAGGGTGTCATGGGTAACGAAAGCATCAATTGGGACAAGCTGGGTTTTGACTACATCAAGACCGACAAGCGGTTTCTCCAGGTCTGGAAAAACGGCGAATGGCAAGAAGGCACCCTGACCGAAGACAACGTGCTGCACATCAGTGAGGGCTCCACCGCCTTGCACTATGGCCAGCAGTGCTTCGAAGGTCTCAAGGCCTATCGCTGCAAAGACGGCTCGATCAACCTGTTCCGCCCGGACCAGAACGCCGCGCGCATGCAACGCAGCTGCGCCCGCCTGCTGATGCCGCATGTACCGACCGACGTGTTCATTGAAGCCTGCAAACAAGTGGTCAAAGCCAACGAGCGGTTCATCCCGCCGTACGGCAGCGGCGGCGCGTTGTACCTGCGCCCGTTCGTGATTGGCACCGGTGACAACATCGGCGTGCGTACCGCACCGGAGTTCATCTTCTCGGTATTCGCGATCCCGGTCGGCGCCTACTTCAAGGGCGGCCTGGTGCCACACAACTTCCAGATCTCCACCTTCGACCGCGCCGCGCCACAAGGCACCGGTGCCGCCAAGGTCGGTGGCAACTACGCCGCCAGCCTGATGCCGGGGTCGGAAGCTAAAAAATCCGGTTTCGCCGATGCGATCTACCTGGACCCAATGACCCACTCGAAAATCGAAGAAGTCGGTTCGGCCAACTTCTTCGGGATCACCCACGACAACCAGTTCATCACGCCGAAGTCGCCTTCGGTGCTGCCAGGCATCACTCGTCTGTCGCTGATCGAACTGGCCCAGACCCGCCTGGGCCTGAAAGTGGTCGAGGGCGAAGTGTTCATCGACAAACTGGATCAGTTCAAGGAAGCCGGCGCTTGCGGTACTGCTGCTGTGATCTCGCCAATCGGCGGTATCCAGTACAACGGCAAGCTGCACGTGTTCCACAGCGAGACCGAAGTCGGCCCGATCACCCAGAAACTCTACAAAGAGTTGACCGGTGTACAGACTGGCGACGTTGAAGCGCCAGCAGGTTGGATCGTCAAGGTCTAAGCCACACAGCTTTAAACAAGAACCCCGCCAAATTGGCGGGGTTCTTGTTTATTTGGGGATATTCTGCGCAATCTTCTTGCCCATACTGATCCTGGGCTCCACCCCATACCCCAACGCCTCATAGAACCCGATCACCCCATCATTGCCGCCGGTGATCTGCAGGTTGATCTTCATGCAACCCAGGGCGATCAACGCCTGCTCCGCATGCCGCACCAGCGAGGCACCCAAGCCTTGCCGACGATAGTCACTGTGCACCGCCACCGAATACAGCCAACCACGATGGCCGTCGTACCCGGCGAGAAGGGTGCCGATCACGGTTTTTTTATCCGTGGCCACGAAGAACAGCCCGTCGTTGACCGCCAGTTTTTTATCGATCGCCAGGGTCGGCAAGTTGTGAGCGGTGTCATAGCCGAAAGCCGCCTGCCACAAGGCAGCCACCTGTGCCCGATGTTGACGGTCGCGGTATAGCCCAATGGGGTGCCGGGACGACAAAGGCTTTTCCATCACCAGCGTGCGCTCGTTGCCATGGTAAACGTCGCGCACAGTATGAAACCCAAGCTTGGTATAGAACGGCTCGGCAGTCAGCGATGACGGCACACTCAAGACCGTCACCCCCGCTTCACGGGCACGCAACTCGATTTCAATCATCAGCAGCCGGCCAATACCCTGCCCTTGCAGCGTCGGATTGACGAACACCGAGCGCACCACATTGGCATCGAGGGCAGCGGTGGCGACAATCACTTGGCCCTGGACTGCCACCAGCACAACGCGACGTTTCAGCAACGCCAACACGGCATCCGGGGTGAAGTTACTCGCAACCCGGGCGATCACATCCGCCGGGTAATCCCGCGCATTGCTGCTGTGCAAGGCCGCCAGGATGACCTGGCTGATCCCCTCGGCATCGGCTGCCTGGGCGAGACGAACGGCGGTAGACATGATTCCTCCTGGCTGACGCAACTATGTCAGACGCCACAATAACAATGTGGGAGCTGACTTGCCTGCGATAGCCATAGATATCTACACAGCTCTTGGCGCTTGGCCATTTTCTTTAGGTAGATTGAGTACATATCCGTTGCTGCGGTAACGGCCGCTTATGGTTTCGCCCTTACAGCCGATTCGGCTGCCAAACCCCACTTTTCAGCTCTCCCGGCTGAGCAGCCCCTCTGTTTCAGCCGGGATTCACCCACCACAACGCACAAAATAGCTCCACTGCTCACCCCATGGATTTCGTGCACCCATGCAAACCACTAACACCGTCTTGATGATTCGCCCGGCGCGCTTTGCCTTCAACCCGGACACCGCGATCAACAACCGCTTCCAGCGCCCACCCCTCGATCCACTCAGCGCGCAGCACAAAGCGCTGGAAGAGTTCGACGGCTATGTCGACACCCTGCGCCAACACGGCGTGGAGGTGCTAGTGGTACAGGACACCCCGGCGCCCCACACCCCCGACTCGATCTTCCCCAACAACTGGTGGAGCAGCCACGCCGATGGCAGCCTGGTGCTGTACCCGATGGAAGGCCAGAACCGACGACTAGAGCGCAATAAAGGCGTGCTGCAAGTACTGGAGCAACGCTTCGCGATCAACAGCACCATCGACCTGAGCCACCTCGAACAACAGAATATCTTCCTCGAAGGCACCGGCAGCATGGTGCTCGACCGCCAACACCGCATCAGCTACGCCTGCCACTCCGGGCGCACCCACCATGACGCCCTGCGCCAGTTCGCCGAACGCCTCGACTACCAGCTGTGCGTATTCCACGCCGTCGACCGCCACCAAGCACCGATCTACCACAGCAACGTGATGATGAGCGTCGGCCGCGACCTCTCGGTGGTCTGCCTGCAAGCCCTGCCAGACACCGACGAACGCCAGGCCCTGGAACGCTCCCTGCGCGATACCGGCAAAGACATCCTCGCCCTCGACTTCGACCAGCTCGAAGCCTTCGCCGGCAACATGCTCGAAGTTCACGACCGCGACGGCCAGCCGCTGTTGGTGATGTCCGCCAGCGCCTGGGGCGCCCTGCAGCCCGCGCAGCGCCAGCATGTGGAACGCCACACTCGGCCGGTGGTGGTGAACATCGACAACATCGAACGCATCGGCGGCGGCAGTGCCCGCTGCATGCTGGCGGAAGTGCATCTGCCCGCCCGCGCCACCTTCCAATAAATAAAGGAGTCTTGCCATGACCCGCTATATCGACGTCAACGACCTCAGCTACCTGGTCTCGCAAAAAGGCCTGCTGACCTGCATCAGCGAAATGGCCGAGTACATCCGCGCCGACTACCTGCGCTGGCAGGATTTCGAGAAATGCGCGCGCCTGGCCAACCACTCCCCGGATGGCGTGATTGAGCTGATGCCGGTGTCCGACGCGTCGCTGTACGCCTTCAAGTACGTCAACGGCCACCCAAAAAACACCCAGGCCGGCATGCTCACGGTGATGGCTTTCGGCGCGCTGGGTGATGTGGACACCGGCATTCCGGTGCTGCTCGCGGAAATGACCCTGACCACCGCGATTCGCACCGCCGCCACTTCAGCATTGGTGGCGCGCTACCTGGCCCGTGATAACAGCCGCAGCATGGCGCTGATCGGCAACGGCTCCCAGAGCGAATTCCAAGCCCTGGCCTTCCACGCGATGCTCGGCATCACTGAGATCCGCCTGTTCGATATCGACGCCAAGGCCACCGCCAAGCTGGCGGCCAACCTCAAGGCCTTCCCGGCGATCAAGGTGATCCTGGCCAGCAGCGTGGCCGAAGCGGTCAAGGGCGCGGACATCGTCACCACCGTCACCGCCGACAAGGCTTACGCGACCATCTTGACCGACGAGATGATCGAGCCCGGCATGCACCTCAATGCCGTCGGCGGCGACTGCCCAGGCAAGACCGAGCTGGACCGACGCATCGTCGAGCGCTCCCGCGTGATCGTCGAGTACGAGCCGCAAAGCCGCATCGAAGGGGAAATCCAGCACATGCCGGAAGACTCGCCGGTGACCGAGCTGTGGCAAGTCATCAACGGCCAGAAACCTGGTCGAGAGAATGCACGCCAGGTCACCCTGTTCGACTCGGTGGGTTTTGCCATCGAAGACTACTCGGCCCTGCGCTACGTGCTGGACGTGGCCAAGGCGTTGGAGGTGGGCAGCACACTTGAGCTGGTGCCGGACCTGGCCGACCCGAAAAACCTGTTTGCGCGTCTGGCCCAACAGCCTCGCGCACAGCACAAAAAGCGCGCCTGAGACCGCTCTGGCCTGCCGCTTTGCGCCCAAGGCGGGCCAGAACCTCACAGGTAAAAAGCCGATTCAGCGCATGCAGCAGCCGATTCCGCTGCATTGCACTTTTTAACAGCGCAATTCGCGGTTTCTGCACGGGGTAAACGACACAAAAAACGCACCATCATGAAGCATTCTGAGCGCGACCAAAGAGTCAGCAAATGAATGCAAGCCGTACCCTTTTCACTGCCCTGACATCAATTACAAAATATAGGGACTCCACATGACTCCACTGCGATCACTCTTCGCCGCGTTGCTGTTGCCACTGTGCGCCACCGCCGCCCACGCCCAGGACTGGAAAGAAATCCGCTTCGGCGTATTCCCCGAGTACCCACCCTTCGAATCCGTCGCCGCTGACGGCAGCCTGCAAGGCTTCGATATCGAATTGGGCAACGCAATCTGCGCCAAACTCGAGGTCAAATGCACCTGGGTGCACAACGAATTCGACGGCATGATCCCAGCCCTGCGCGCACGTAAGTTCGACGCCATCATGTCCTCCATGGCCGTGACCCCGGCCCGCGAGAAAGTCATCGACTTCAGCGACCGGCTATTCCTCAGCCCAACCTCGGTGATCACCCGCAAAAGCGCCGACTTCGGCGATACCCCTGAATCGCTGAAAGGCAAGCAGGTGGGCGTGCTGCAAGGTTCGCTGCAAGAGGCTTATGCCCGCGCGCACCTGGCCAAGCTCGGTGCGCAGATCAAGGCGTACCAGTCCCAGGAGCAGAACTACGCCGACCTGCAAAACGGTCGACTCGACGCCACCCTGACCGACAAGCTCGAAGCCCAGCTTAACTTCCTGTCCAAGCCCGAAGGCGCCGACTTCAAGACCGGCCCAGCCTTCAAGGACCCGACGCTGCCCCTGGACATCGCCATGGGCCTGCGCAAGAACGACCAGGCGTTGCGCGACCTGATCAACAAGGGCATCGCCGCCGTGCAGGCCGATGGCACCTACGCACAAATCCAGAAAAAATACTTCGGCGATCAAGACATCTACAACGAGTAACCCCCCGTTTCCCCACACGTAGCAGCTGTCGAGCTTAAGCGAGGCTGCGTTGGCCGCACCTCGGTCCAGAATCAGCGGTGCGCCCAACGCAGCCTCGCCGGGGCTCGGCAGCTGCTACGGCGGGTGATGGCGGTTCGATGTCCAATGGAGATCTCCCCCGTGAACGAATTCTTCAACTTGCAGGGCTACGGCCCGATGCTGGCCCAGGGTGCCTGGATGACGCTCAAGCTGGCGCTCCTGGCGCTGGCCCTGAGCCTCGCCCTCGGCCTGATTGCCGCCGGCGCCAAGCTCTCCAGCGTCAAATGGCTGCGGGTGCCGGCCACGCTGTACACCACGCTGATCCGCAGCGTGCCGGACCTGGTGCTGATCCTGCTGATTTTCTACAGCCTGCAACTGTGGCTCAACGACCTGAGCGAAATGTTCGGCTGGGATTACTTTGAAATCGACCCGTTTACCGCCGGGGTGGTCACCTTGGGCTTTATCTACGGCGCGTATTTCACCGAGAACTTCCGTGGCGCAATCCTCAGCGTGCCCGCCGGCCAGTTGGAAGCCGCGACCGCCTACGGCTTGAGCCGCTGGCAGCGTTTTCACCTGGTGCTGTTCCCGCAGTTGATGCGCTTTGCCCTGCCGGGCCTGGGCAATAACTGGCTGGTGCTGCTCAAGTCCACGGCGCTGGTGTCAATCATCGGCCTGTCAGACCTGGTAAAGGCCGCGCAGAACGCCGGCAAAACCACGAATGAGCCGCTGTACTTCCTGATCCTCGCGGGCCTGGTCTACCTGGTGATCACCACCCTCTCCAACCGCATCTTCAAGCGCCTCGAACGGCGCTACAACCTCGGCATCAAGGGGATGGCGCGATGATCGAACTGTTCCAGCAATACGGCTTGGCCTATCTGTTCAGCGATGGCACGGGGTTGTCCGGTGTCGCCATGACCTTGTGGCTGTTCATCATCTCCGTGGTCGTGGGGTTTTTCCTGTCGATCCCGCTGGCGCTGGCCCGCGTTTCGGAGCACTTCTGGCTGCGCTGGCCGGTGGAGGTCTACACCTATTTGTTTCGCGGCACGCCGCTGTATATCCAACTGCTGATTTGCTACACCGGGCTGTACAGCCTGGAGGTGGTGCAGGACAACGCCCTGCTCAACCAGTTTTTCCGCAATGCACTGAACTGCACGCTGCTGGCCTTCGTGCTCAACACCTGCGCCTACACCGTAGAAATTTTCGCCGGGGCGATCCGCAATATTCCCCACGGCGAAATCGAAGCGGCACGCGCCTATGGCCTGCACGGCTGGCGGCTGAACCTGTTTGTGGTGGTGCCCGCGGCGCTGCGTCGTGCGCTGCCGTCCTACAGCAATGAAATGATCTTGATGCTGCACGCAACGTCCTTGGCGTTTACCGCCACCGTCGCCGACATCCTCAAGGTGGCGCGCGACGCGAATGCCGAAACGTTCCTGACGTTCCAGGCGTTCGGTATCGCCGCCCTGCTCTACATGCTGCTGTCCTTTGCACTGGTGGGCCTGTTTCGACTGGCCGAACGTCGCTGGATGCGTTTTCTTGTTCCTACCCGAGGCTAACCCATGAATCAGTCCGCGCAGGCCCTGGCCACTTATCCTGTTGATGAACCCGCAGCCAAAACAACCACACAAACCGCTGCGATCAAGCTTCAGGTCGAAGGCATCCATAAACGCTACGGCGAACACGAAGTGCTCAAGGGCGTGTCCCTTAACGCACGCAATGGCGATGTGATCAGCCTGATCGGCGCCAGCGGCTCGGGCAAAAGCACGATGCTGCGTTGCATCAACTTTCTGGAGCAGCCGGACGCCGGAGTGATCACCCTGGACGGCATCAGCATCGAAATGCAGCAAGGCCGCGCCGGCACGCGCGCGCCGCACCAGGCGCAACTGCAAAACCTGCGCACACGCCTGGCCATGGTGTTCCAGCATTTCAACCTGTGGAGCCACATGACCGTGCTGGAAAACATCACCATGGCCCCGTGCCGGGTGCTGGGGGTCCGCGCCGCCGAGGCGGAAAAACGTGCGCGGATGTACCTGGACAAAGTCGGCTTGCCGGGCCGTGTGGCAGATCAATACCCGGCATTTCTGTCCGGTGGCCAACAACAGCGCGTGGCCATCGCCCGCGCCTTGGCGATGGAACCGGAGATCATCCTGTTCGATGAACCGACGTCAGCGCTCGACCCAGAACTTGTAGGAGAAGTCCTCAAAGTCATACAGACGTTGGCCGAGGAAGGTCGTACCATGCTGATGGTCACCCACGAAATGGGCTTTGCCCGCCAGGTGTCCAGCCAAGTGCTGTTTTTGCACCAGGGTCGGGTCGAGGAGCAAGGCGGCGCCGAAATCCTCGACCACCCCAACAGCGAACGCTTGCAGCAATTTCTTTCCAACCGTTTGAAGTGAACTCATGGATACCAAGGCCAACGGACCCCATTCTTCCCCCGCGCTGGACCGCATCGATGAGGCAATCATCGACGTGCTGCGGCACCAGGGGCGTATCACCTACGAAAAGCTCTCCTCCTTGGTGCACCTGACCCCCAGGCCCTGCCTGGAACGGGTGCGCAAGCTGGAACGACGCGGGGTGATTCGCGGATATGGGGCGATCATTGATGTGCAGATGGTCTCACCGGGCCTGTCGCTGCTGGTGCTGGTGGCCTTGTCCAATCAGAGCGGGCGCTCGGCGCAGAAGGCTTTCGAGGCGTGTGTCAAAGCTTGCCCGCAGGTGTTTGAATGCCAGTTGATCAGCGGGCCGTTCGACTACAGCCTGCGCATGCGCTGCCGCGATATGGAGCATTACCGCGTGCTGACGGAGACCTGGTTGAACAACGATGAGTTGCACATTGATAAGTTGGTGGCGCATCCGGAGTTGGCGGTAGTGAAAAACACTGCCACGGAGCTGACCTAACCTGTCCACTGTAGGCGCTGGCTTGCCGGCTCCTACAGTGAGGTGTTGATCCGCTTACCGGGCTTGGCCCCAACCCATTTTGCCTGCCCATCCTTCTGCTTCCCCGTCCGCGCCTCACTGATCAACCCGGGTATCAACTTGCCCTCCGGCAAATTCTTCCAGAACCGACTCGGCAAGTGCCCTTCCATCACCTTGGGATTCAACCGCGCCGGGTTGAAGATGTGGCTGTAATACGTCAGCCACATGGCGCTGTGGGGATCGTCGACATTCTGCGCCAATTGCCGCCACGCCTCGGGGCACTCACGTTGATGAATCAACTGCTCGCCGTCGTAATACACCCCGTCCAGTGGCGTGGCGATCATCCAGCGATGGCGCCCCATGCGCCCTATGAAATGCTGGCTGGCCGACTTCAAGATATCGTGAGCCGGTTCGTGCCAGGCCACATACTCCGGCAGCTCGGCCCCCGCCCCGGCGGGTAACGCAATAAACCGCACAAACGCATGCAGGTGATGGGCTTCGCGACTCACCTGCTTGATCCGCCGTTGCAACTCACTCCCCAGCTTGTCCCCCGCCAGCATCGCCGTGCGGTCGCCATGGCTAACCCGCCACAACACTTCATACAACAGGCTCCAGCGCTGGTCGCCGTGGTAACCGGCAGCGGATTCCAGCAACGCCAGTAACGCCTTGGGAATACGCGCCTGGAACGGGCCAAGCTCCTCGGGAATCGGTTCGTCTGTGGCAAACAGGTCCGCCACTTCCGCCTCGCCCCAGCTCACCTGGCTGGGATCGACCTGATGGCTGAGCAGCCAGCGCGCCTGTTCACGCCAGGTGCCGAACAGGTTGCCGCACTCCAGGCTGATCATCCCCACAGCCCCATTTGCTGGGGTTGCGGGCGATCACGCAGTTGCTCGCGCAGCAGCACACTGGTGCTGTCCGCCTGTTGCGGGTGGTAGTCGCTGGTGATGAAAAACGGCTTGGCCTTGGCCAACACGCAACGCATGCGTGCCAGGTCTTCGAAACGGATCTTGCGTTCGCGGCGCAGGTCCACCAGGCGCTGGGTGGTGCGCAGGCCAATGCCGGGGATACGTGCGATCAAAGTCGGTTCGGCGCGGTTCAGGTCCAGGGGGAATACCTCGCGGTGTTCCAGCGCCCAGGCCAGCTTGGGGTCGATATCCAGCGCCAGGTGGCCAGGACCTTCGAATAACTCGTTGGCGCTGAAACCGTAGCTGCGCAGCAGGAAGTCCGCCTGATACAAGCGGTGCTCACGCATCAGCGGCGGCGCGGCCAGGGGTACGCTTTTCGGGCTGTTGGGGATGGGGCTGAACGCCGAGTAATACACACGGCGCAGCTTGTAGTTGCCATACAACGCTTCGGCACCGTGAAGGATGGTGCTGTCGTCGGTGTCGTCGGCGCCGACGATCATCTGCGTGCTCTGCCCGGCCGGGGCAAACCGTGGCGCACGCGGTTCGTTAAGTACAGTCTGCTCGCCGGTGTAGATGGTTTGCATCGCTTGCTTGATCGAGACGATCTGCTTTTCCGGCGCCAGGGTTTGCAGGCTGGCGTCGGTGGGTAATTCAATATTCACGCTCAGCCGATCGGCATAGCGCCCCGCCTCGGTGATCAACGCAGGGTCTGCTTCGGGAATGGTCTTGAGGTGGATATAACCGCGAAAGTCATGCTCTTCGCGCAACAGTTTGGCGACTCGGACCAACTGCTCCATGGTGTAGTCGGCCGAGCGAATGATGCCGGAACTGAGAAACAGCCCGCTGACGCAATTACGTCGGTAGAAATCCAGGGTCAGGGTGACCACCTCCTCCGGGCTGAAGCGTGCACGGGGCACGTCGCTGGAGCGGCGGTTGACGCAATATTGGCAGTCGTAAAGACAGAAGTTGGTGAGCAACACCTTGAGCAACGACACACAACGCCCGTCGGGCGTGTAGCTGTGGCAGATGCCCATGCCATCGGTCGAACCCAGCCCCGCCTTGCCCTCGGAACTGCGCTTGGGCGCGCCACTGCTGGCGCAGGATGCGTCGTACTTGGCGGCGTCGGCGAGGATGCTGAGTTTTTCGATCAACTGCATGGAGGGCTACCGATACTGGTTTTTTGTACAGTATCAGCAGCAACCTCTTGTCACAAGTACGGCCTGTCAGCTGGCCGTTGCCAACAGCAGGTCCTGTACCGAGCGCGCTTTGCCCCGGCTGCGGTCGTGCTCATACAGCGACGCGGCGATCTCGTCGGCGCGAATCGGCAGGATCGACAGCAAGGTATCGCTCAAGCCATGGCTGGCCTGGCTGAAACCCTGGATGTAGATCCCGGCCTTGCAGCGCTCGTCGGTCACGATGCGGTAGTCACGGCTGACTTCAAAATCGCCCATGTAGGCGTCCAGCGGCGCCAGCAATTCGCGGTGCATCTGGCGCTCGTAACCGGTGGCCAACACCACGGCGTCGTAATGACCCAGGCTGGTTTCGCCGGTTGCGTTGTTGCGCAGGGTCAGCTCGACACCCAACGGGCCGGCGACGGCTTTCTCGACCACGGTCATGGTACGGAAGGCATGGCGGGCGATGCCGGAGACTTTCTGGCGGTAGAAAATACCGTAAATGCGCTCGATCAAGTCCAGGTCCACCACCGAGTAGTTGGTGTTCTGGTACTCGGCGACCAGGCGCTCACGCTCGGCGCCAACCTGTTGGAACACCAGGTCGGTAAAGGCCGGCGAGAACACTTCATTGACGAACGGGCTGTCATCGGCGGGCTTGAGTGCCGAGCCGCGCAGGATCATGTCGACCTGCACCGACGGGAAGCTGTCGTTCAGGTCGATAAAGGCTTCGGCCGCGCTCTGCCCACCGCCGATGATCGCGATGCGCATCGGCTTGCCGTCAACGCACGGCTGCTGGGCCATGCGCGCCAGGTACTGCGAATGGTGGAACACCCGGCCGTCATCCTTGAGGCCTTTGAATGCTACCGGCACACGCGGCGTGCCACCGGCACTGACCACCACCGAACGGGTGGTGCGCACATGCTGTTCGCCCAGCGCATCACGGGAAATCACGCGCAACGCTTCAACCTGCTGCTGATGCAGGATCGGCTCGATGGCCAGCACTTCCTCGCCATAGCGGCCCTGGACCTGGAACTGGCCTGCGACCCAGCGCAGGTAGTCGTTGTACTCCATGCGGCAGGGGTAGAAGGTGCCCAGGTTGATGAAGTCCACCAGGCGGTCATGGGCTTTCAAGTAATTGACGAAGGAGTAAGGGCTGGTGGGGTTGCGCAAGGTCACCAGGTCCTTGAGGAAAGAAATCTGCAGTTCGCTCTGGGTCACCAGGGTATTGCCGTGCCAGCGGTAGTCAGCCTGCTTGTCGAGAAACAGCACGTCCAGTTTGCCCTGGGCCTTCTCACGTTCCTGCAGCGCGATGGCCAGCGCCAGGTTCGAGGGGCCGAAACCGATACCGATCAGGTCATGAACCGCGGGCGAAGCAATTGCCTGTGTCATTCCAGTGTCCTCTGGATAAGCCCCGTGGCGGTGGGGCGGGAATACCTTCGAGACCTGAAGGCTGATCAACAGGTCGTGTGTTGATAGGAAACGAGGACAATGAAATAAAATTTAGCCGATGAGCTGTCAGTGAGCATCCCACTCGCGCATGCGCACCCGGCAATGCTTCATGGCGTTCACGATGTGTTTTTCCACCAGGCTGCGGGAAATGCTCAGGCGTTCGGCGATTTGCAGGTGGGTCAGGCCCTCGAGTTTGCGCAGTAGAAAACTGTCGCGACACACGGCCGGCAGTTCCGCCAAGGCACGCTCCAGCATTTCCAGGCGCTGCCCCTGATCATGGCTGGCGTGGGGTGAACAGGTGGCGAAGCGCCCTTCGCTGTCCAGTACTTCCAGGGGTTCGACCTGGCGCAAGGCGTTGCGCCGATGGCCGTCAATCACCAGGTTCAGCGCGGTGCGATACAGAAACGCCCGTGGCTGTTCGATCGGCGTATCGCTGGCTCGCTCCAACACCCGCACATAAGCGTCATGCACCACATCTTCGGCCACCTGACGGTTGCCCAACTTGGCGTTGAGGAAACACACCAGCTCGCGATAGTAGTTTTCCAACATGACTCCCGTCCGCCCGCAGAGGGACAGTATTTGATCCTTGAGTGCTAAAAAGGCAGCCCATGGATGATGGCAGTTTGAATGTGTGCAATTTATAATAATTCTCATCTACTTTTAAAGAAGTCTTGCATCAACCGTCGACTTTTTTTACTCAGCGCAGCTGTTACTGATTGTGTAACGGCCTAAATCCCCAAGTAATTCTCTCGTTTAACAGTCAGCTCTGCGCAACTGCGCTCCGATCTTTCCTGGCTGGAACCTAAGCATGAAACGCCCTCGACCTGCCCGACGCGCCCTGCTTGTGGTGGCGTGCCTGATTCCTGTGTTCGCCGTCGCCGCCTGGCAAGTGCTGCCACCGGGCCGCGACACCCTGGCCACCGTCACCGTGACCCGCGGCAACATCGAAAGCAGCGTCACCGCCTTGGGCACCCTGCAACCGCGCCGTTATGTCGACGTGGGGGCCCAGGCGTCCGGGCAAATCCAGAAGATTCACGTCGAGGCCGGCGACCAGGTCAAGGAAGGCCAATTGCTGGTGGAGATCGACCCTTCCACCCAGAAGGCCAAACTCGACGCCAGCCGCTACGCCATCGAAAACCTCAAGGCCCAATTGCAAGAACAGAAAGCCCAACATGAACTGGCGCGCCAGAAGTACCAGCGCCAGCAGCGCCTGGCAGCCGGTAACGCCACCCGCGAAGAAGATGTGCAAACCGCCAAGGCCGAGCTGAGCGCGACCCAGGCGCGGGTCGACATGTTCCAGGCGCAGATTCGCCAGGCCCAAGCCAGCCTGCGCAGCGACGAAGCCGAGTTGGGGTATACGCGGATCTTCGCGCCAATGACCGGCACCGTGGTGGCGGTGGATGCGCGGGTCGGCCAAACCCTCAACGCCCAGCAACAGACGCCGCTGATCCTGCGCATCGCCAAGTTGTCGCCGATGACCGTATGGGCCGAAGTGTCCGAAGCCGACATCGGCCACGTCAAACCCGGTATGACTGCCTATTTCACCACGCTCAGCGGCGGCAGCCGCCGCTGGACCAGCACCGTACGGCAGATCCTGCCAATCCCGCCCAAACCGTTGAATGAAACCAGCCAAGGCAGTGGCAGCCCCAGCAGCTCGAACAAAAGCGGCAGCGGCCGCGTGGTGCTGTACACCGTGCTGCTGGATGTGGACAACGCCGACAATGCGCTGATGCCCGAAATGACCACCCAGGTGTTTTTCGTCGCGGGCCAAGTCAAGGACGCCCTCACGGCGCCGGTCGCCGCCCTGTTGAGCAACCACGGCGCCGACAAACCGATCGCCCGCGTGGTGGCAAAAAACGGCTCTATTGAGGAACGTGCCGTGCGCCTGGGTATCAGCGATCGCCTGCGGGTCGAAGTGATCGAGGGTCTGAATGAAGGCGATCACTTGCTGATTGGCCCAGTCGACGGCAGCGGGGGTTGATTTGACCACGCCGTTGATCGAACTCAAGAACATCCGCAAATCCTACGGCGGCGGCGACAGCCCACAAGTCGACGTGTTGCGAGGGATCGACCTGTCGATCCATGCCGGGGAATTCGTGGCCATCGTCGGCGCTTCCGGTTCCGGCAAATCCACGCTGATGAATATCCTCGGCTGCCTCGACCGCCCCACCGTCGGTGACTACCTGTTCGCCGGGGAAAATGTCGCCCATCTGGACAGCGACGAACTGGCCTGGCTACGCCGTGAGGCCTTTGGTTTTGTGTTCCAGGGCTACCACTTGATCCCATCGGGCTCGGCCCAGGAAAACGTCGAGATGCCGGCGATCTATGCAGGCATCAGCGCCGCCGAACGGCATGCCCGCGCCAAGGCCCTGCTCACCCGACTGGGCCTGGCCGACCGCACCGGCAACCGTCCACACCAGCTTTCCGGAGGCCAGCAGCAACGCGTTTCGATTGCTCGCGCGCTGATGAACGGCGGCCATATCATCCTCGCCGACGAACCCACCGGCGCCCTTGACAGCCACAGCGGCGCCGAAGTGATGGCGCTGCTCGACGAGCTGGCGAGCCAGGGCCATGTGGTCATCCTGATTACCCACGACCGCGAAGTAGCGGCGCGCGCCAACCGCATCATCGAGATTCGCGACGGTTTGATCATCAGCGACTCGGCCGAGGGTGAAACCTATGTACCGGCGACCGCCAACAGCGATGCCTTGCAGGCCGTGGACTTGCGCCAGCGTCTGGCCGACGGCGCCGAGCACAACGGCGCCTGGAAGGCCGAACTGAAGGATGCCATTCAGGCTGCCTGGCGGGTAATGTGGATCAACCGGTTCCGCACCGCACTGACACTCCTGGGGATCATCATCGGCGTGGCGTCGGTGGTGGTGATGCTGGCGGTGGGTGAAGGCAGCAAACGCCAGGTCATGGCACAGATGGGCGCGTTCGGCTCCAACATTATCTACCTCAGCGGCTCCTCGCCTAACCCGCGCACGCCACTGGGTATCGTGACCCTCAACGATGTCGCGGCCTTGGCGGCGCTGCCCCAGGTCAAGCGCATCATGCCGGTCAACGGCAACGACGCGGGGGTACGCTTCGGCAACCTGGACTACCTGGCGTACGTGGGCGGCAACGACGTCAACTTTCCAGCGATTTTCAACTGGCCGGTGGTCGAGGGTAGCTACTTCACCGAGGCCGACGAACGCGCCGGTGCCACCGTGGCGGTGATCGGCCATCGTATCCGCGAGAAGCTGTTCAAGGGTGTGGCCAGCCCCATCGGCCAATACATCCTGATTGAAAACGTGCCCTTCCAGGTGATCGGCGTGCTGGCGGAAAAAGGCTCCAGCTCCGGCAATAAAGACAGCGACGACCGTGTCGCCATCCCCTACACCGCCGCCAGCGTGCGCCTGTTTGGCACCTATAACCCCGAATACGTGGCGATTGCCGCCGCCGATGCGCGCAAGGTGCATGAGGCCGAACAGGCGATCGACCAACTTATGTTCAAGCTGCACAACGGTAAGCGCGATTACCAATTGACCAATAACGCCGCGATGATCCAGGCCGAGGCGCGCACGCAAAATACACTGTCGTTGATGCTGGGTTCGATTGCCGCGATTTCCCTGTTGGTAGGCGGGATCGGCGTGATGAATATCATGCTGATGACGGTGCGCGAACGCACCCGCGAAATTGGTATCCGCATGGCCACCGGTGCGCGCCAGCGCGACATCTTGCGCCAGTTCCTCACCGAGGCGGTGATGCTCTCGGTGGTCGGCGGCCTGTGCGGTATCGCCCTGGCTCTGCTGGTGGGTGGCGTGCTGGTACTGGCCAAAGTGGCGGTGCAGTTTTCCCTGGTGGCGGTGCTTGGCGCGTTTGGCTGTGCGCTGGTCACCGGTGTCGTATTCGGCTTTATGCCGGCCCGTAAAGCTGCCCGGCTTGATCCGGTTAAGGCATTGACCAGTGAATAAACGATCCATCACACCGCACCTGTCCCTCCTAAGCCTGTGCCTGCTGCTCAACGCCTGCGCCGGTAACCCGCCCGTTGTGGAGAGCGGCATTGCGCCGCCCGCTGCCTGGCAATACGCCGAGCGTGACGCTGCACAGGCCACCAACCAGCGCTGGTGGATGCAATTCGGCAGCCCGCAATTGAACCGTCTGATCGACCAGGCCCGTCGTGACAGTTATGACGTGGCCGCCGCCATGGCGCGGGTGCGCCAGGCCCAGGCAAGTGCAGTCATTGCCGGCGCGCCGCTGTTGCCCGAGGTGAAGTTCAACCTCACCGCCAGCCGTGAAAAGCTGCTGCATGGCAGCGGTAACGCTTCACTCGATGCGACGCAAAGCAACAACACGGTCGACAGTTTCGGTGCCAACCTTACCGCCAGCTACGAAGTGGATTTCTGGGGTGGCCGCGCCGCCGCCCGGGACAGCGCCCTGCAAACCCTGCGGGCCAGTGAGTTCGACCGGGCCACCGTGGAACTGACCCTGCTCAGCAGCGTGGCCGACCGCTACGCGCAAACCCTCGCCGCCCGCCAACGCCAACAGATCGCCGAGCTGAACCTGGCAAATGCGCGCAATGTGCTTGACCTGGTCCAAACCCGCTACGACGCTGGCTCCGCCACGGCCTTGGAGCTGGCCCAACAGAAAAGCCTGGTCGCCAGCCAGCAACGGCAACTGCCGCTGATTCAGCAACTGGCCGAAGAATCCTTGATCACTCTCGCCGCCCTGCTCGGTCAACCCGTGCAAGCCCTGAACCTTGGCACCGAACCCTTCCAGGCACTGACCTGGCCGACCATTGGTGCGGGCGCGCCCAGCCAACTGTTGAGTCGTCGCCCCGACCTCGCCCAGGCCGAAGCGCAGCTTGCTGCGGCCAGTGCCGATGTCACGGTGGCCCGCGCGGCGATGCTGCCCACCGTGACCTTGGGCGCAACGTTTGGCTCAGGGTCCGACAAGGCCGCCGATATTCTACGCAGCCCCTTCTACAACCTGACCTCCGGCCTGATGGCGCCGATCTTCAACAATGGCCGTTTAAGCGCCGAACGCGACAAGGCTCGCGCCCGCCAGGACGAGCTGCTGCAAACCTATCGTGGCGCAATCATCAAGGGCTTTGCCGATGTGGAGAAATCCCTCAGCAGCATCACGCGCCTGGACCAGCAGCGCCAATGGCAAACCGAAGAACTGCAACAGGCCCAGACTGCGTTCCAGATCGCCGAAAGCCGCTACCAGGCCGGTGCAGAAGATTGGCTGACCGTGCTGGAAACCCAACGCACGCTGTACGCGGCCCAGGACTTGAACGTGCAGCTACGGCTGTCACGGCTGCAAGCCAGCATTGCCCTGTACAAAGCCTTGGGTGGCGGCTGGAAAGTGGATATCCGATAACGAAACTCCGATTCCTTACACAAAGCGTTTATTTATCCTACATTCCTTGACCCCGGGTCCTTGGTAAAAAGCCGTCCTCACACGGCTGCCCGGTACGTCCCGATGAAATCCAGCGTTCTTGTAAAAAGCCTGGCGTGCGCTTGCCTCTGGCTTATAGCGAGCCTGGGCTTTGCCGAGCCGCTGATCGCGCCTACTGCGATTGACTGGCTGCTGGACTGCCCCTTCCCCGCTTTACAACGGCCGGACCCCGAGGTGCTTGACCGAACCCAATGCGGCACGGTGAACGTACCCCGCGACCACGCCGCGCCTGCGCGCGGCACTGTGCGCCTGACGCTGACACGTGTGGGCGCCCGAGAGCCGCTCAGCCGCGAGGGCGTGGTGTTCATCCAGGCCGGTGAGGCGCAACAAGGCCAAGACGCAACGTTCGCCCTCCAGTTGGTCAGTCGCTGGGAGTCTTACGCCACACCGGCCTATCGCACGCTGGCCAACCGCTACGACGTGATCGAGTTGAGCACTCGCGACCTTAATCAAGACAATGCGATCGAGCAGGCTGCGCGGGACATGGAGTTTGTACGCGCGCAACTGGGCGATGCACAGCTCAACTACCTCGGCAACGCTGTTGCAACCCGGCTCGGCAGTCGGTATGCCAAGCTGTTTCCCGAGCGCGTCGCACGCATGGTGTTGGTCAACGTCGGGCACGGTGAACCCGTCGCCGCTGGCGTCGACCTGTTGCTGCTCAAAGACTCGAGTCGGCCCGGCACCATCGCCGCCGGGTGTGTCAACCAATGGGTGGGTGGTTTTTTGGTCAACGGCAAACAGCCACCGGCCTCCACGCGCTGTCTCGACCGCGGTAGTTGGGAATAATCGCCGCGTTTACGACCTCTTCACGCCGAAAACGACACCCTGCGTTGACGCTCTCGCCCAATCGTTATTAAGTGCTATTAATCCGCATTAATAGGATAAATAGAACACCATGCTCAGCCGCCCGCTACGACGCAAACGCCAAAAGCTCTCCGACGTGATTGTCGAATCGGTCAAGCGCTCTATCGTCACCGATGCGCTGAAGCCCGGCGACCGACTGCCGACCGAGCGTGAGCTGATGGAAAGCTTCCAATGCTCCAAGGGCTCGGCCCGTGAAGCGCTCAAGGCCCTTGAAGTGGAAGGCCTGGTAAGTACCCGCACCGGTCCCAGCGGCGGGGCTTACCTGAACCAGGCCGGTACTGAGCCCGCCAGTCGTGCGCTGCGTAACTACCTGCACTTCCAGCATTTGGACGGCGAGCAGGTGTACCAACTGCGCAAGGTCATTGAAGTGGAACTCGCCGTGTCCGTACTCGGACGCTTGAGCGAAGACGACTACCTGGCCCTGCAAGACAACGTGGATTTTTGCAGCGCACCGGAAGACAGCGAAGCGGGCCAGCGCGAACAGCGACTGGCGGAGTTGGAGTTCCATAACCTGCTGGCCAAGGCTTGCCCCAACCCACTGCTGAGTTTTATGGCGCAGTTTCTCAATGACCTGCTGCGCGACCTGGTGGTGCTGAAAAAAGCCTACAAACCCAAGCGCAAACAGTTCGATGCGGCCAACCTCGATTATCACAAGCAACTGCTGATTGCCTTTCGCGCCGGTGACGAAAGCGCAGTGCGAGGCTTGATGCATGAACACATGTGTGACGCCGAACACCACATGACCGCCCTTGAAGGCGAAGTCAGCCCGCACTTTTTGCTGGAGTTCGATCACCGCTGAGCACACCCCACATTTCACCGAGCTCCAACCGTTTGAGCGTTTCACCCAACTTAATAACAGGCCTGCCCACAGGCCCTGCTCCACCGTATCGCCCTTGCCGCTCCTGCCAATAACTAAACCAGGGAGTCACCCCATGCAGCGTCGTACGTTGTTGAAAGCCAGTCTTACCGCCGCAGCCGCCCTCAGCCTTCCGCTGAGTGTGCGTTCTGCATTCGCCGCCGAGCCCTTTACCTTTTACGGCCTCAAGTCCATGTCCGGCGCCTTTGCCAGCTATGGCAAGTTTGCCGACATGGGTTCGCGCCTGGCGGTGGAACAACACCCCACCCTTCTCGGCCGCCCGTTGAACTACAAGGTCATCGACACCGAAGGCAACGCCGGCAAGGCGGTGCGCAAGGTGCAGGAGGCGATCCAGCAAGACGGCGCGCGCTTCTTCCAGGGCTGCACGCTGTCGTCATCCGCGTTGGCGGTGGCCAAGGAAGTGAGCAAGGTCGGCGGCGTGTTCATGACCCCGGTGGGCGCCGATGAAGTCACCGGCAAAGACTGCAACAGTGCGACGTTCCGCTGGTCAGTGCCGACCTACGGCGCAATCCGCGAAACCATGGTGCCGCTGATCAAGTTGCTGCCGGACGCCAAGCGCTGGTACACCATCACGCCGCAATACGTGTTTGGCGAAGCCTTGCTCGAAGGCGCCAAGAGCGTGCTCAAGGACAACGGCCTGGAGCATGTCGGCAACAGCTATCACTCGCTGCAAGAACAAGAGTTCTCCGGCTACCTGACCAACGCCATCGCCGCCAAACCCGACGTGCTGGTGCTGCTCAACTTCGGCAGCCAGTCGTCCAACACCCTGCGCCAGGCGGTGAACTTCGGCATCAAGCAGCGCATGAAAGTGCTACTGGTGTGGTCCGCCGGCCTCGACCAATTCCAGGAACTGGGCAGCGATGTACTCGAAGGCGTGTACCTGGGCGCGCAGTACTGGCACCAGGTCGACACCCCGCTCAACCGTGAACTGGTCAAGCTGACCCAGGCCAAATACGGCATCAACCCCACCTACCCGCTGGCCGCTGACTACATCAGCACCAAGGTCATGCTCGACACCATCATTTCAACCGGCAGCTTCGACGGCCCAACCGTGGCCAAGGCCATGCAAGGCCTGAATTTCGAAGGCCCCACCGGCAAGGAATCGATCCGCGCCGGCGACCACCAGGTGATCAAGGATTACTACCTGATGATCGGCAAGGCTACCGCCGACATGGCCGACAAGGACGACCTCGCCAAGGTGCTCAGCGCCGGCCAGTCGTTCCCGCCGGTGGAAGCCACGGGCTGCGTGCTCGGCTGATCCGCTAAAACACTACCGGTTGCACACGACAGGGCCGCCTCGGCGGCCACCTGTTCGAGGGTTTGCGCATGCTTAATCTTTACCTGTTCCAGATACTTAACGGCCTTGGGTTGGGGATGATTTACTTCCTGATCGCGGTCGGGCTGACGATCATTTTCGGCCTGCTCAACTTCGTCAACTTCGCCCACGGCGCGTTCTTCCTGCTGGGCGCCTACATCTGCTACACCGCCGTGAGCCTCACCGGCAACTTCTGGCTGGCGCTGCTGATCGCGCCGCTGGTGGTGGCTGCACTGGCGTGGGTGATCGAGCGGTTATTGATCCAGCGGATTTATCACTTGCCGCATATGTTCCAGATCCTGGTGACGCTCGGTATCGCGTTGATCATCCAGGAAGCCAGCGTGATGATCTGGGGCCCGGTGGGCAAAAGCGTCGCCGTGCCGGAACTGCTGCGCGGCGTGCTGGTGGTGGGTGATTTCGTCTACCCCTACTACCGCCTGTTCCTGATCGTGTTTTCCGGGCTGGTAGGCTTGGGGCTGTGGCTGCTGCTGGAACGCACGCGCTTCGGCGCACTCGTGCGGGCCGGCAGTGAAAGCACCGAAACCGTATCGCTGCTGGGTACCAATATCTTCCGCCTGTTCTCCATGACCTTTGCCCTCGGCGTGGCCTTGGCCGGGGTTGCTGGCGTGTTGTTCGCGCCATTACGCGGTGCCCAGCCCTTTGTCGGCCCGGAAATCCTCGGCGTCGCCTTTGTTGTCGTGGTAATCGGCGGCATGGGTTCATTCAGCGGTGCGTTGGTTGGCGGTTTGCTGGTGGGCGTGGTGCAAAGCCTGATGACCACACTCTGGCCCCAGGGCGCGAGCCTGATGATCTACGGTGCGATGGCCGTGGTGATTCTGGTACGCCCTTACGGCCTGTTCGGGAGAGCCTGACATGAGCGAGAAAAACCCCCTGCCGTTCGCAAAAACCCAATCCAAGGCGATGTTGCTGTGGGTGCTGGCGGTGCTGATCGGTTTGCCGTTGATCCTGCCCTCGGCGACCCTGGCCACCGAGATCCTGATCTTTGCCATGGCCGCCCTCGCCTGCAACCTGCTACTGGGTTACACCGGCCTGTTGTCATTTGGCCAAGGCATCTTCTTTGGTGCCGGCGCCTACTGTGCCGCGCTGCTGATGATTCATCTGCAATTGGGCTTGTTCAGCGCGTTGATCGGCGCTGCCGTAGCGGGCGGTTTCCTGGCCTTTTTGGTCGGCGCCCTGGCGATCCGCCGCACCGGCATTTACTTCGTGATGCTGACGTTGGCGTTCAGCCAGATGGCCTACTTCGTCGCCTACACCCTCAGCGACTGGACCGGCGGTGATAACGGCCTGCTCAGCGTGCCACGCCCGGAAATCCGCATCGGTGACACGGTGCTGCTGTCGTTGACCGACGCCCGCGCGTTCTACGGCTTTGTCGCGGTGCTGTTCCTGCTGATCTTCATCGGCGCACGCCGGGTAATCGCCTCGCCGTTCGGCAGCACCCTGATGGCGATCCGCGAAAACGAAACTCGTGCCTCTGCCATCGGCTACGACACCCGCCACTTCAAGATCCTGGTATTCGTGCTGTCCGGCGCGGTCACCGGCATCGCCGGGGCGCTCTACGCCATGTTGCTGCACTTTGTGCCGCTGTCGAATATCGACCTGGCGATGTCCGAGAACATTCTGATCATGACCATCGTCGGCGGCACCGGCTCGTTGTTCGGCTCTTTGCTGGGCGCCGGGTCCATCGTGTTGCTGGGAGACTTCCTCTCCGACCTGTGGCCGCGCTGGCTGATGCTGCTCGGGATCATCCTGATCCTGGTGGTGATCTTTATGCGCGGTGGGTTGTGGGGCGGTTTGTCGTCACTGTTTGAAAAGGTACGCAGCAGCCGCAAGGCCAGCGTCGTGACCAAGGAGGAGCTGTTATGAGCATCCTGCTGGAAACTAAAGACCTGGAACTGGCCTATGGCGCGTTCCACGCGGTGAACGGCGTCAACCTCAAGGTCGAAGCCGGCACCATCCACACCATCATCGGCCCCAACGGCGCAGGCAAAACCAGCCTGTTCCACTGCCTGACCGGCGAGCGCCAGGCCACTGCCGGGGCGATTCATTTCGACGGCAAGAACCTGATCCGCAAACCGGCCCACGGCCGTGTTGGCCTGGGCATGGCGCGCTCGTTCCAGCTCACCAGCCTGTTCCAAAACCTCAGCGTGCGCGAAAACCTGCGCCTGGCCGCCCAAGGCCGTGACGGCGCCCGTGCCCTGAATTTTTGGCGCCGCGTCGACAGCAAACGCGAGCACGTGGAAATGGCCGATCAGGTGCTGGAACGCCTGCAACTCACCGCCCGCGCCGACACCCTGGCCGGCGAGTTGTCCCACGGCCAGCAGCGGGTGCTGGAGGTCGGCATGTCGATCTGTTCCAAACCCAAACTGTTGATGCTCGACGAACCCACCTCGGGCATGGGCATCGATGACATCCCGATCATGACTCAGCTGATCAGCGACCTCGGCCGCGACCACACGGTGCTGCTGATCGAACACAACATGAGCATCGTCATGTCCATCAGCCAACGCATCACGGTGATGAGCCACGGGCAGATCCTGGTCGAAGGCACACCGGAATTCGTGCGCGCCGATGAGCGCGTGCGCACCGCTTACTTGGGAGAGGCCGCCTGATGCTGATCGTCGAGAATATCCACTCCTACTACGACAAAAGCCATGTACTGGAAGGTGTGTCGCTGACCGTCAACCCCGGTGAACTGGTGACCCTGCTCGGCCGCAATGGCGCCGGCAAGACCACCACGCTGCGCAGCATCCTGGGAATCATTTGTCCGCGTCAGGGCCAGATTCACTTCAACGGCCAGGCGCTGGTAGGCCAGAAGATTTTTGAAATCGCGCGTCAGGGCTTAGCGCTGGTGCCGGAGAACCGTGGGATTTTCCGCCTGCTCAGCGTCGAGGAAAACCTGCGTATCGCCGTGCGCAAGACCAGCCGCTGGCAGATGGAGGACGTCTACGGCATGTTCCCGCGCCTCAAGGAACGCCGCAAAAACGCGGGCCACGCGTTGTCCGGCGGTGAGCAGCAGATGCTCGCTATCGCCCGCGCACTGCTCAACGACCCCAAGCTACTGATCCTCGATGAACCCACCGAAGGCCTCGCCCCGGTGATCGTCGATGAGCTGGTAAAGATCCTGCGCAAGGTCAAGGAAGACGGCCTGCCCGTGCTGCTGGTGGAACAGAACCTGATGGTCTGCGACAAGCTCGCCGACCGCCATTACGTGCTCGAACAGGGCCGCGTGGTGTACGAGGGCAGCGCCGCCGCCTTCCGCGCCGACCCGACGATCAAGAACCGCTACCTGGCCCTGAGTGCCTGACCGGAGATTGCAGATGAATAGTTTCGCGCAACCGCTCCAGAGCAACGCCCCGCTGATCAACCGCGACCGCCTGTGGCAATCGCTGATGGAGCTGGCCCAACTCGGCGCCACCGTCAAAGGCGGCGTGTGCCGCCTGGCGCTGACCGACCTCGACCGCCAGGCCCGTGATCTGTTTGTGCACTGGTGCGAGGCGGCCGGGTGCAGTGTGACGGTCGACGCTATCGGCAATATTTTTGCGCGCCGCGCCGGACGCAACCCGGCCCTGCCCCCGGTAATGACCGGCAGCCATATCGACACCCAGCCCACCGGCGGCAAGTTCGACGGCTGCTATGGGGTGATGGCCGGTTTGGAAGTGATCCGCACCCTGAATGACCTGAACATCGAGACCCAAGCACCGATTGAAGTGGTGGTGTGGACCAACGAAGAAGGCTCGCGTTTCCCGCCGTGCATGATGGGCTCCGGCGTATTCGCCGGTAAGTTCGACTTGCAGGACACCCTCGACAAACTCGACGACCAGGGCCTGTCGGTGGGTGCCGAGTTGCAGCGCATCGGCTATGCCGGTTCCCGCGCGGTATTGGGCCACCCGGTGGGCGCGTATTTCGAGGCACATATCGAGCAAGGCCCGGTGCTGGAAGACCAGGCAACTACGATTGGCGTGGTGATGGGCTGTCTCGGCCAGAAGTGGTTCGACCTGACCTTGACCGGCGTCGAAGCCCACGCGGGCCCGACGCCCATGCACCTGCGCAAGGATGCCCTGGTGGGCGCCGCCGAGGTGGTCAGCGCGGTCAACCGCATCGCCCATCAGCAGCAACCCCACGCCTGCGGCACCGTCGGTTGCCTGAGCCTGCACCCAGGTTCGCGCAACGTGATTCCCGGCCAAGTGCACATGACCATCGACCTGCGCCATCTGCATGCCGACAAGCTGCAAGCCATGGTCGATGAAGTGCGCGGCGTGATCGAAACGACGGCCAAGCACCATGGCCTGACGTTTGAACTGACGCCCACCGCCGACTTCCCGCCACTGGACTTCAACTCGGCCTGCGTCAACGCCGTGCGTGACGGCGCGAGTGCCCTGGGCTTGAGCCATATGGACATCGTCAGCGGCGCCGGGCACGACGCGATTTTCGTCGCCGAACTAGGCCCGGCCGGGATGATCTTTGTGCCGTGCGAAGGCGGCATCAGCCACAACGAAATCGAAAACGCCGCGCCGGAGGACCTGGCGGCAGGCTGCGCGGTATTGCTGCGCGCCATGGTGAACGCAGCTCAGGGGGAAGTGGCATGAGTGAGATGGGTCAACTGACGGCGGTACAACTACTGCAGCATTTTCGCGACAAGAGCTTGTCGCCGGTGGATGTCACCGAAGACGCCTTGCTACGCATCGAACGCTACAACCCGGTGGTGAACGCCTATTGCCACGTCGACCCGGAAGGTGCATTGACGGCCGCGCGGGCGTCCGAACAGCGCTGGTTCAAAGGTGAACCTTGCGGTGCATTGGACGGCGTACCGTCTTCAATAAAAGACCTTACGCTGACGATCGGCATGCCCACGCGCAAAGGCTCGCGCACCACATCCGCCGAGGGACCGTGGGACGTAGACGCACCGTTCTCGGCCTTGATGCGCAAAGCCGGCGCAGTGCTACTGGGCAAAACCACCACCCCGGAGTTCGGCTGGAAAGGCGTCACTGACAACCCGCTGTACGGCATCACCCGAAACCCGTGGGATACGCGCACCACGGCGGGCGGTTCGTCGGGTGGCGCTGGCGCGGCAGCGGCGTTGAACCTGGGTGTGCTGCATCAGGGCAGCGACGCTGGGGGATCGATCCGGATTCCGTGTGCGTTTACCGGCACCTTCGGCATCAAGCCGACGTTTGGTTATGTGCCGCAGTGGCCGGCCAGTTCCATGACGATCCTGTCGCATTTGGGGCCGATGACTCGAACCGTGGAAGACACCGTGCTGATGCTGCAAACCATCGCACAGCCGGATGCTCGAGATGGCTTGATCGGTGCACCGAGGTCTACACCGTGGTTGACGCCGGGAGCGGACCTGAAAGGCTTGCGCGTGGCTTACAGTCCTACCTTCGGTTATGTGGACGTCGACCCGCAGGTCGCCAAAGTCGTCGCCCAAGCCGTGCAAGGCTTGGTGCAGTTGGGCGCGCATGTCGAGCAGATCGATCCCGGTTTCAGCGACCCGCTGGAAGTATTCAGTACCCTGTGGGCTGCCGGCGCCGCACGCCTGACCGGCCCCATGAGCGAGGCACAAAAACAACGGCTGGACCCAGGCTTGCTGCGCATCGCGAGACGCGGTGAACAGCTCACCCTAAGCGACTACAGCGCCGCCCTCGAAGCCCGCGCGGCGCTGGTGGCACGGATGGCAGCGTTCCATGAACATTACGATGTACTGGTGTCGCCGATGATGCCAATCACCGCGTTTGAGGCTGGGCACGACGTGCCACCCGGTTCGGGTATGCAGGAATGGACGCAATGGACGCCGTTTACTTACCCCTTCAACTTGACCCAACAGCCGGCGGCCTCGGTGCCATGCGGGTTAGCCAATGGCTTGCCGGTGGGGTTGCATGTGGTGGGCGCGCGGTTTGCCGATGAACAGGTGCTGCGGGTGTGCCAGGCGTATGCGACGGCATTCCCCACCCAGCACCTGCATGCGCCGAGAGACTTGGCCTGAAATCCAATCAAATGTGTGTGGCTTGTTTGCGATAGCCATAGGTGTCTACACATCTTTTTTGCTGAGTACATATCCGTTGTTTGGGTAACGGCCGCTATTGGTTCCGCTCTTACAGCGGGTCACTTTTGGAAAAGAGCCCGGAATGCCGGCCCAGCCAAAAGTAACCAAAAGGGCTCTTGCCCCACCACTCGGCACCTCGCCTAGGCTCGGTGTGCCCGAACGAAGGCACGGCTGCGCGGGTCGCCGCGATGGGCCATCCCTGGCCCAGCGCGGCTAAACCGGCATCCTTGCCGGTTTACCCGCTCCACCGTGCCTACTTGCGGCCAGCGTGGTTAATGGGGCGCCTAAGATCAAGATCAAAAAGATCAAAAGCAGAGCACGGCGGCCTGAAAGCCGACCTGAGTGGTGTAGATCAAAAGCGGTAAAACATGTGAGCGAGCAAGCCCGCTTCCACATTTTTAATCTCCATGCATCAGGAAAACACCCACTGCTGTTGATCTGGCTTTTGATCCACACCACTCAGGTCGGCTTTCAGGCCGCCGTGCTCTGCTTTTGATCTTTTTGATCTTGATCTTAGGCGCCCCATTAACCACGCTGGCCGCAAGTAGGCACGGTGGAGCGGGTAAACCGGCAAGGATGCCGGTTTAGCCGCGCTGGGCCAAGGATGGCCCATCGCGGCGGCCCACGGATTCAAGACTGCGTGCGGGCACACCGAGCCACAGCGAGGTGCCGAGTGGTGGGGCAAGAGCCCTTTGCTTACTTTGGGGCTTTTCCAAAGTGAGTCGCCGTAAGGGCGAAACCATAAGCGGCCGTTACCGCAGCAACGGATATGTACTCAAAAACCCACCAAAAGAAAACGCCCAACCCGAGGCCCCCCACGCAAGCAAGCTCCCTCGCCACAGGCCTCACGCAACACTAAAAGTTGTGTAGATACCTATGCTGCGATAGCACAACCTCGGTCTGCCTGATACACCGAGGTGCCTGCGTCGCTGGCAAGCCAGCTCCCACACCAAATCCCCATGCTCTACACTAGCCCTTCATCTGAAATGGGCACCCCATGGACATCGAACTGGCACGCACCTTCCTCGAAATCACCCGCTGCGGCAGCCTGGCCGCAGCCGCCGAGAAACTGCACGTCACCCAGACCGCGATCACCGCGCGGGTCAAAAACCTCGAGAGCCAGCTAGGCAGCACGTTGTTTGTGCGCAACCGCGCCGGTGCACGCCTGACGCCGGATGGCGAGGCGTTTGTGGTGTACGCCAACCAGTTGCTGCAAACCTGGGAAGCCGCGCGGCGTGACCTGCCGCTGCCCGACGGCTACCGCAATGTGCTGCATATCGGTGGCGAAGTCAGCCTGTGCAACCCGCTGATGCTCGGTTGGGCCCAGGCCCTGCGCGAACATATCCCGGGACATGCCCTGCGCACCGAAGTGCGCGAAGGCGAATACCTGCTGCGCCAACTGGAACTGGGCGTGCTCGATGCCGCGCTGGTGTTCCAGCCGCAATACTGGCCGGGATTGCAGGTGGAGCAGGTACTGGAAGAAAAACTGATCCTGGTGCAACTGGTGAGCAAGCCAGACCCCTATGTCTACAACGATTGGGGCCCGGGCTTTCGCCAGCAGCATGACGCCGCCCTGCCCGACAAAGCGCGCGCCGCCGTGAGTTTCAACCTCGGCCCGCTGGCGTTGCAGTACATCCTCGAGAACGGCGGTGCCGGCTATTTCCGCACGCGGGTGGTGCAGAGCTATCTGGACAGCGGCGTGATGAGACGTGTGCCCAAGGCGCCGGAGTTCAACTTCCCGACGTACGTGGTGTATTCGCGGGCGCGGGACTCGGCGGTATTGCAACAGGCGCTAGAGCTGCTGCGCGGCGTGGTCAAGGCCGAAACCGACTGGTCACAACGCTGGGACCCGCTGATTTGAATCACCCGATGCCGCCGCGCATGCTAGCCTGCGGGTGTTTCCTTTCGCAGCCTTACCGATGAACAAGAAAAAGTCTGTCACCATCAGCGACATCGCCAAACGAGTCGGCATGACCACCATCACGGTGTCCCGTGCGCTGAGCAAACCCGACCTGGTCAAGCCTGCCACCCTGGCGCGCATTCTCGAAGTGGCGCGAGAGCTGGACTACGTGCCCAACACCTTCGCGCGTGGGCTCAAGCGCAGCGAAAGCCTGATCATCGGCGTGATCACCGCGTCGGTTGATAACCCGTTCTACAGCGAGATGATCAAGGCGATTTCCCGCGAGGCAAAGCAGCACGGCTACACCATCATGCTGGTGGACACCGACGAGTTGGAAGAGCTGGAAAGCAAAGCCGTCGACACCCTGCTGGGCTACCGCGTAGCAGGAATCATCCTGTCGCCGGTCTCCGACGAGCCGAGTTACCAACCCGACTACCTGGAACGCCTGGGTAACGGCAAGACCCCGGTGGTGCTACTCGACCGCACCATTCATGACAGCCCGTTCAGCCGCGTGGTACTCGACAACTACCACAGCGGCATCCAGGCCGCGCACTACCTGCTGCGCCAAACACCAGACCTCAAGCGCCTGCTGGTGCTCACCGGCCCCGAGCATTCACGCATCACCGTGGAGCGCCTCAAAGGCCTGCGCGAGGTACTGGCTGAACACCCACAGGTGCTGGTCGAAGTACAAGCCGGTGACTACACGCTGATGCCGTCTTACCTGCACACCCTCGACTACCTGGCCGAACACGCCGCGCCGGACGCGATCATGGGGTTCAACCAGTTGATCACCCTCGGCGCCCTGCGCGCGCTGCGCATGCACAACATCCCCCACGACAGCCTGACCATCTGCGGCATCGACCGCCTGCCCTTCGCCGACATCTTCGGCGTGCCGATCGCCTGCGTGGCCCACGATGCGTCCCTGGCGGGCAGCAGCGCGGTTCGCCTGCTGCTCGACCGCCTGGAAGACCCATACAAACCACGGGACAAGGTGGTCATCGCCGGGAAGTTGGAAAACGGCTAACGGCTGGTGTAGCCGCCGTCGATCGGCAGGCTTACGCCGCTGATCATGCTGGCGGCATCGCTCAGCAGGAACAGCACCGGCAACGCGACTTCCACCGTCTCAGCGAAACGCCCCAATGGGATGGCCGCCAGCGCCGGGTCGCGTTTGGCCGGGTCAGACCAGGCCATGGCTGCCATTGGCGTGAGGGTGACCGTGGGGTTGACGCTGTTGACGCGAATACCAAAGCGACCCCATTCGGCGCATTGCACGCGGGTGATTGCATCCAACGCAGCCTTGGAGGCGCAGTAACTGAGGTGATCATCCAGCGCCACCAACGACGCCTGGCTGGAGACGTTGACGATGCTGCCGGCAATGTTCGCCTCAATCATCTTTGCGGCGACACGGCTGGCGACCTGGGCGGCGGCGCGGGCGTTGACGTTCATCACTTGGTCAAAGGCGTCGGCGCTGATGGCGGCGGCGGGTTCGAGGCGCGAGATGCCCGCGCAGTTGACCAGGCCGTGGAGGGGCGGAAGGTCTTGCAAGGCTTTGTCGAGGGCCACGCTGTCGGCGATGTCCATGCTCAGCGTGTGGCAGCCCAATTGGGACAGGGCTTGCACGTCACGGCCAAGCGCGAAGACTTCGGCGCCGCTGGCGATCAGCTGCTGGGCGATTTCGCGACCGATGCCGCTACTGGCGCCGGTGACGAGTATGCGCTGGTGAGTGAAATCGAAGGCTGCGTTCATGAATAAAAATCTCAAAAACAATGAAGATCCAATGTAGGAGCTGGCTTGCCTGCTCCCACATTTCTGGACCGTGTGAATTCAGTTGTTTTGCAAGCTATGCATGATGGGTTTGAGGGCGGGATACAGCTTCAAATACTCGGCAAACGCTTGCTCATAGGCCGTGACATTTTCCCGCTTCGGCTGCGCCCGCAGTTCCAACTGCACCCACCCCTGCTCCATCTCCCCATCACTCACCAACCCCACGGTATGCGCCGCCAACAACGCCGCACCCAAGGCCGCTTCCACCTCCTGAACAATGGTGTACACCGGGTAGCGCGTGACATCCGCGATGATCTGCATCCACAAATCCGAATGGCTGGCACCCCCTACCACAATCAGGCGAGGGTCCAGCGAGTGCGCACCACGCGTGCCCGCCTCGATGTTATGGCGCAGGGCAAAACTCACGCCCTCCAGCACCGCACGATAGAGGTGAATCCGGCTGTGATAGAGGTTGAGTCCGACAAAACTGCCACTGGCGTGGTCGTCCCACACCGGGCTGCGTTCACCCATCAAATACGGCAGGAACAACAAACCTTCGCTGCCCGCCGGGATCTTCATCGCTGCCTGTTCCAGTAGCGCCAGGCTGTCTTGCCCGGTGGCCTTGGCCTGTTGCTCTTCGGCCTGGCAAAACTGCTCGCGAAACCAACTGACCGACGCCCCGGCGGTGATCGCGCCACCAAAGATGTACAGGTCCTGATGGCCGTTGTAGACGTGGGGCATGCTCACCAAACCATGGTGTGCATCCACCTGCTGGTTCAGATAACCCCAGCACATGCTGGTGCCGATCATCGCCACATGATTGCCCGGCTGCGTGACGCCAGCGGCCAGGGTGGCCATGGCCGCATCAACGCCACCGGCCAGTATCGGCGTGCCCGCCTGCAAGCCCAGGCGCTCAGCCCAGTGAGCTTGCAGGCCGCCCACCACATCGCCTGAATACACCAACCGCTGCGGCATCATCGCCTGCGGAATGCCCAAGGCATCGAGCATTTCGGCGGACCAACCGCGCGTCTTCACGTCGTAAACGCCGCCAATATTGCCGGCGCTGCTGTGGTCCACCGCCAACTCACCGGTGAAACACCAGTTGATATAGCTGTTGGGCGGCAGCAAGTAGCGCGTGTTCGCCCATACATCAGGCTGATGCTGTTTGAGCCAGAGCATCTTGGTGAAACCGTAGTAGCTGTCCACCGAGTTGCCGGTGACCTCGAACAACCGCTCCAGGTCCACGTGTTCACGCACCCACGCCACCTGCTCGCCGGCGCGGCGATCCATCCAGATCAGACACGGATGCAGCGGCGTAATCTGTGCATCCACCGCAATCCCCGAGCCGCCGTACAGGCTGCTGATACACAGCGCCTTGACCTGCTCCGATGCCACGCCAGCCTTGACCATGCACTGTGAAACACACGCCTGGACCGCATCCAGCCAGACCTGCGGCCATTGCTCGGCCCAGCGCACTTTCGGGGTATCCACGCGATACCCCTGGCTGTGCTGGGCGATGATCGTGCCTTGACCATCCACCAGCAATGCCTTGGTGCTCTGGGTCCCAATATCGACACCCATTACGTAATTCATATCAAAGCACCGGCTTCAACAGCACCTTGATCGACTTCGTCGAGTTGGCAAGCTCGAACGCCTCGGCAAAGTCATCCAGCGGGAAGTCATGGGTGACGATGCCTTTGGAGGTGACCAGGCCTCGTTCGAACAAGTCGATGGCAATCGGGTAGCAGTAAGGCCCGAGGTGGGCACCGCGTACGTCCAACTCCTTGCGGTCGCCGATGATTGACCAGTCGACGCTGGTCTCGGCACCAAACACGCTGAACTCGACAAAACGCCCGAGCTTGCGGATCAGATCCAAGCCTTGGGTAACACCTGCCGGTACGCCGGTGGTTTCGATATACACGTCGCAGCCGTAGTTATCGGTCAGGCCGTTGATAATCTCGCGGGCGTTGTCGCGGGACGGGTTGATCACCACGTCGGCACCGAATTTCTTCGCCAGCTCCAGGCGCTCGTCAACCATGTCGATCACGACCAGTTTTTTCGGGGTTTTCAGCGCTGCGACCTGGACCATGCACAGGCCGAGGGTGCCCGCGCCGGCAATCACCACCACGTCATCGAGCTGAACATCGCCACGGTTGACCGTGTGGATCGAACAGGCCATCGGTTCCACCAACGCCGAGTCTTCCAGCGACACTGCCTCCGGAATCTTGTGCACGATGGCCGTCTTGGGAATACGCATGTATTGGGCCATGCCGCCTTCGGCCACTTCACGCTGGAAGCCGAAGATGTTGTGCACTTCACACATCCAATATTTGCCCGACTTGCAGAAACGGCACTTACCGCACGGCACGATCTGCTCAGCGATCACCTTGTCGCCGACCTTGACCTCGAAGTGCTCCTCGGCACCCTCGCCCACTTCCACCACATAGCCAAAAAATTCGTGCCCCGGCACCACCGGCGCCTTGACCCACGGGTTATCGCCACCCCAGAACATCGCCGCGCCCGAGTGGCATTTGCAGTCACTGGCGCAGATGCCACAGGCGGCGATGCGGATCACCAGTTCATTAGGGCGCGCCTGGGGTTTACTGATGCGCTGCAGGCGATAGTCTTTCGGGCCGTGGCAGACGACGGCTTGCATTTCGGTGTGTTTGTCCATGGTGTTCGGTCCTGTTTTTGTTAGGAGTTTATTTATGGCGCTGACGGCTGATAAAGATCGCCAGCAAGATGATTGCGCCTTTGATCACGCTCTGGACGTAGGGCGAGACCCCGAGCATGTTCAATCCGTTATTCAATACGCCGAGCAGCATGGCGCCGAGCAAGGTGCCGACGATCACACCGCGCCCACCCGCGATCGAAGCTCCGCCCAACACCACGGCCGCGATTGCATCCAGCTCGAACGAGACGCCGGCATTCGGCTGGCCGCTCATCAGGCGTGAGGTCAGCACCAGCCCGGCAATCGCCGCGGTCAGGCCACTGATGCCGTACACCAGCAACTTGAAGCGCGCCGCCCGCACCCCGGACAAACGCACCGCTTCTTCATTGCCGCCGATGGCGTAGATGTAGCGACCGATACGCGTGTGTTGCAGCAGCACATAGGCCGCGAGATAGGTGATCAACATGATCAGGATCGGTACGTCTATGCCGAACAGGCTTTGGCGACCGAAGAAGCCGAACCACTCCGGCAGCCCGGAAATCGGATAGCCGTCGGTGTACATCAAGCCCAGGCCACGGGCGATGCCCATGGTCGCCAGGGTGACGATGATCGGAGGCATATGCAGGTAGGCGACGAACAACCCGTTGCCGATACCGAAGGCCACGCCGATCAACATGCCCGCGCCAATCGCCAAGCCTGGTGGCAAGCCCGCAACCATCAACCCGGCGGTCAAGGTGCCGGACAACGCCATCACCGGCCCCACCGACAAGTCGATACCGCCGGTGAGAATCACGCAGGTCATGCCCACCGCGATAATCGCGTTGATCGACACCTGGCGGGCGATGTTCGACAGGTTGCTGGCGGTCAGGAATGTGTCGCTGGCGAGGATCATCACCAGGGTCACCACCACCAGCCCGACAAAGGGATAAAACGCCGGTGAACGCACCAACCGCGCCAGGTTCAGGCGCAGGCGGCCGCTGTCAGCGGTGTTAATGGACATATTCACTTGAGCCCCCTGTTGCATGGCGCATGACCTCTTGAGGATTGACGGCGGACGCTTCGAGTAGCTTGACGATGGCGCCCTTGTGGAACACGGCGACGCGGTCACACATGCCGATGACTTCGGGCAGTTCGGAGGAAATCATGATGATTGCGTAGCCCTGCTCGGTGAGGCTGCGCATCAAGGCGTAGATCTGCGCCTTGGCGCCAACGTCGATGCCGCGCGTGGGCTCGTCGAACACCAGCACGTCGCAGTGGTGGTTGATCCAGCGCGCGATCACGACTTTTTGCTGGTTACCACCGCTGAGGTTGAACACTCGGCTTTCGCCACTGGGGGCCTTGATCGACAGTTGCTTCATCAGGCTGTCGACACTCGCGCACTCGCGGCCCTTGTCGATCAAACCCGAGGCGTTCTGGTACTTGGGCAGGTTGTTCAGGGAGATGTTTTCACGAATGCTGAAATCGGTGATCAGCCCCTCGCTCTTGCGGCTTTCCGGGAGCAATCCAATGCCATGGGCCAGGGCTTGCGCCGGGTCGTCCAGCGTGACCTTTTCGCCGCGCAGCCACACGTCTTTGCTCACCGACGGCAGCGCGCCCATCATGCCCAGCGCCAGTTCAGTGCGACCGGAACCGACCAAACCAGCGAAGCCGAGGATCTCGCCCTTGTGCAGCTGGAAACTGTTGTGGGGACCGTTGCGTACCAGCTGGATGTCCTTGACCTCCAATAACAGCGGGCCGCGTTCGTTCGTCGGTTTGGGCGGAAAACTGCTTTCCAGGCGACGGCCCACCATCATCTCGACCAGGCGGTCGATGTCGCTGTCAGCCACATCGGTAACCCCCACATTGCCGCCGTCACGCAGCACGCTGATGCGATCGCACACCTGGAAAATCTCCTCCAGGTGGTGGGAGATAAAAATCACCGCCACGCCCTGGCGCTTGAGTTCACGCATGATCTCGAACAGCAGTTCGGCTTCGCTGGGTGTGAGGGTGGCGGTCGGTTCATCCAGCACCAGCAAGCGCGCATCCAGAGCCAGGGCCTTGGCGATTTCGACAAACTGCTGCTCGGCCACACTCAGGTGCTTGACCGCGCATTGCAGGTCGATGGTCACGCCCAGGCGCTTGAATAACGCCTCGGACGCCTCGACCATCTCGCGTTTGCGCAGCAGGCCAAAGCGGTTGCTCAGCTCATGGCCGAGGAAGATATTTTCCACCGCTGTGAGGTAGGGAATCAGACTGAATTCCTGGAACACGATGCCGATACCGGCGGCAATTGCATCGCGGTAGGTCGCGAAATGCTGCGCCTGGCCGTCGATCAGAATCTGGCCTTCGTCCTGATGCTCGACGCCGCCGAGGATTTTCATCAGGGTTGATTTGCCCGCGCCATTTTCCCCAAGCAACGCGTGAATTTCGCCACGTTCCACTTGCAGATTGATCGACTTGAGGGCCTGCACCCCCGGATAACGCTTACAGATATTTTCCAGCTTCAGAAGACTGCTCATACCGCCGACCTCGTATTCAGAAGGAAACCTTAAGCCCCACGGTTTGCGTGGGGCCTGGGCGATTTACCAGCTGAAGTCCTTGGCCTTGGCCTGGTCGATCAAGGTGATGTCCACCGGAATGGTGGCGGGCACTTGCGAACCCCACTTCTTGGCCAGGGCGATGCCCAGGGCGAGGCGGATTTGGTCACGCGGGTATTGGGCCGAGGTGGCGATGAATTTGCTGCCGGGCTTCTGGATCGCCTTGATCGCTTCCGGCGCGCCGTCGACGCTTACCAGCTTCACGTCCAGGCCACTGGCTTCAATCGCCGAGAGCGCGCCGAGTGAGCCGTTGTCATTCACGCTGAAAATGCCCTTGAGGGTCGGTTGGGCCTGCAGCATGTTCTCGGTGACGGTCAGCGCCTGATCACGTTCCTGCTTGCCGTTCTGGACGCTGACAATCTTGATGTCCGGGTGCTTGGCCACGGCCTCTTTGCAACCGCGTACACGTTCAAGGATCGGTACCACGGCGATGCCGTCGAGGATCGCGATATTGCCTTTATCGCCGATGTTCTTGGCCAGGTATTCACAGGCCTGGAAGCCGGCGTCGAAGTTTTTCGAGCCGACGAAGGAGTCCAGCGGGCCATCGGCTTGGGCGTCTACCGCGACTACCACAACACCTACGGCGTGGGCGGACTTGACGGCGGATTGCACACCGACCGAGTCCGTCGGGTTGATCAGCAGGATGTCGATGCCTTTTTGCAGCATGTCTTCGACATCGCTGACTTGCTTGGACACGTCGTGGCGGGCGTCGGTGATGATCAGTTTCGCCCCGATGGTCGCGCCGGCTTCTTCAAGGGCGTTTTTCATGGTGACGAAATAGGGGTTGTTGATTTCCTGGAAAGACGCGCCGATGCGGATGGGCTTGGCAGCGTCGGCAAACGCTGGGGAAGCGGTGGCTAGGGTGATGCTTGCAGCCAATAAACACAGGGCTTTCGGGAGCATTTTCATAGCATGGGTCTCTGTTTTGTTTTTGTTTTTAGAGCAAATGTTATCGATAACATTTTTCGAGAAACTACCAAGGAAGTGTGGGATGCGCAAGTGCCCGTTGGTCGGCTGCCGGGGACATATCCGTTTCGTTGGTCATGGCCACTTAGGGTTCCGCCCTTACGGCCAGCCCTTTCAAGGTCTTTAGATAGAACAGGCAATAAGTAACCTGTGGCGAGCGGGCTTGTCGGGTCGCCACAGGGACAGTGTTCGCCCTTAACTGGTTGGTATCAGCCAGATATGGCCAGTTTTTCAAAGACCTTGAAAGAGCTGGCCGTAAGGGCGGAACCCTAAGTAGCCGTTACCTAAAAAACGGATATGCACTCGCACATTCCCCACCACCAACTAAGCTCACCCTCCAACAAAAAAGACACCGAGCGCCCCCAAATGCCCCACCCCACCGAAGCCTTCCGCGCCCACTACCGCGCCCAAATCACCCCCCACTACAACCCCTGGCTCCACGCCCTATTCGTGCTCGCCTACGGCACAACCTGCATCACCCTGGCCTGGTCCTCCACCGAAAACATCACCCCCTTCGAGTGGCTAACCATCCCCCTGACCCTGGTGTTCTTCAACCTCGCCATCTACCTCGTCCACCGCCACCTCGGTCATCACAAACACACCTTCGCCCGGCTGTTCTACGCCCGCCACACCGGCGACCACCACAGCTTCTTCACCCCTGGCCACATGACCTACGACACCCCCAGGGACTGGCGCGTGATCCTGTTTCCCGCCTGGCTGATCGTGCTCCACAGCCTGGCGATCACCCTCCCCGCCTGGTGGCTGCTCAAACAACTGAGCCCCAACGTCGCCGGGCTGTTTGCCGGGTGCATGATCCTCGGCTACCTGCTCTACGAAGTGTTCCACGCCTGCGAACACCTACCCGCCGACCATCCGGTGGCGCGCCTGCCGTGGATTCGCCAGATGCATCAACTGCACGCCCTGCATCACCGCCGTGAGCTGATGCAGGGGCGCAACTTCAATATCGTCCTGCCGCTGATGGATTACCTGTTCGGCACCTTGCATTGGGAGCCGGCCACCAACGACAACCAGGAATCCTCATGAGTAGTCGCCCGAAAAAACTGCGTCACCTGCTGTTTGTACTGTTTCTCGCGGCGATCGCTTTTCTGCTGCTGATGCCCACAAAAGTACAGCCAGTGAATTGGGCGCCACCGAAAGCGCCGTCAATGAAAGACGGCCCTTATGCCGAAAACCAGCGCCTCAAAGACGCACAGAGAATCGGCGCCCAGGACATTGCAGGTCCCGAAGCCTTGATACTCGATGTCCAAGGCTTTCTGATCAGTGGGCTGCATGACGGGCGAATCATCCGCACCTCGCCCGACAGCCACACCCTGCAAGTGTTGGCCAACACCGGCGGCCGCCCCCTGGGCCTGGCGTTGCACCCGGACGGGCGTTTGATCATTGCCGATGGGGTCAAGGGTTTGCTCGCACTGGATGCAAATCGCCAACTCACCTCCTTAAGCACCAGTGCCAATGGCGTGCCTTTTGGTTTTACCGATGATGTGACGGTGGACGCCGGCGGCCGCTATGCGTATTTCAGCGATGCATCGAGCCGCTGGGGTTACGGGCAAGACGGTGAAGCGGTTATCGAACATGGCGGTGATGGACGGTTATTGCGCTATGACTTCAGCAACGGCACCACCGAGGTGCTGCTCAACCAACTGCAATTCGCCAATGGCGTCACGCTGGGACCGGATGAAAACTACGTACTGGTGAATGAAACTGGCGCCTATCGCATCAGCCGCTACTGGCTCAAGGGCGACCGGGCCGGTAGTCACGACCTGTTTATCGATAACCTCCCTGGCCTGCCGGACAACCTCAGTTTCAACGGTCGTGATCGTTTCTGGGTAGCCCTGTATTCGCCACGCAATCCTCTGCTGGATGGCCTCGCAGGCTATCCCGTATTGCGCAAGGTGATGGTACGGGCGTTGATGGTCATACCCAAACCCATCGAACGCAAAGCGTTCGTGCTCGGGCTGGATACTGATGGCAAGGTCATCGCCAACTTGCAGGACGGCAGCAGCGGCAATTACTCGCCGATCACCACTGCCAGGGAATATGGCGACTGGCTGTACCTGGGCTCGTTGAAAAACACGAGCATGGCGCGCCTGCCGTTGAAGCTCGCGCTGGCCCGCGAATAAAAAAGGGGCAGCCCACAGAGGCTGCCCCTTCTCACTCAACTCAACGCATCAGCGGATGATGTTCTGGGTACAAATATGCCCCAGGCTCACGTACTGCACGTTGTCACCGCCCACCCCCACTCCCGGGAACTCGGCCAACTCGATGCGCCAGCCACCCTGGTTGTAGGTGGTGTCCCACTTGTACGGTACGCCGGTGCTGCTGTCGTTGATCACCGTACGGAAATCACCGAAGCAACTGCCGATATTCGCCGTGGCCGAAGAAACACCGGCGCTGTCGGTGGTCGCCTTATAGTCGACCCAACGGTAGTTGAAGTCGATGAAGTGGCTATCCACTCGCAACACCGGGGTGACGCCCAACAGCGGCGCACCGGTGGAATCCGACCACTGGGTCGACCAGTTCAAAAGGCGCGCGGTCTGCGTGGCCAGCGGCATCTCACTCACCGGCACCCGCACGATGTTGTCGCCTTTCACGCTATGCGTGTTCAAGCGCGGCGTGGAGCCCAGGCTCAGTTGGTAATACTTGGTTGGGTCCTGAGCCACAACAGGGTTGGCACGCACGCGCACCTTGACGCTGGTGCCGGGCGTTACGCTTGGATAGGTCGAGGTGGAACCCGCTGGCACGGTGACCCAATTGACGCCATCGAAGCGCTCGAAGATCCACTGGTTGCGGCTGCCGCCGTCATCCCCCGCCAGGTACATGCTCACACTCTGCCCACGCACCGCTTTGAAGTCGAAATAATCGACATCGTTGGCGTTGTCGATGTTGCCGGTCACTTTATTAATCGAGTCCGGCAGCACAAACGCGGTTTGTGCAGTGTCGTTGGGTTCAAAGGCATCGATGTTGGTGTCCACGGCCACGCCGAAACTGAACTGTGCGTTGCTCGCGACCTTGGCCACCATGTACCAGTAATAATCTCCCGCAGGCAGCACGCCACCCAGGTATTCATCGGCATTGCCTGGGTTGTCGGACGTATCAATCAGCTGCGGATTGCCTTGGCCATCATCACGGAACAGGGTCAACGACATGTCGGCGCCGGCACTCTGATCAATCAACTGCACGAGTACTCGAGCGTTTTGCGGCAGATTGAAGTGGTAAGGAAATTCCTGGCCCGCTTGCACCTCGGTGATGGTGTAAAGGGTGTTGATCTCCAGGGTCGGGAACAGCGGTTCAAAGGCAGCTACGGCAACACTTTTCAGCTCGGCCTGGCTAGGTTTTTTCAGCTCGCCGACGACCGTGTTGAACGGTGCGGACTTGACCGTCTTGGCCGCTGTTTTAGTCGGACCATTTCTGGCATCCAGAAGCTTTTGCCGGTGCTCGGCCGGAACCTTCGCAGCATCAAGCGTGCCGCCAGGTTTCAGCGCCTTGAACGCGGCCTGATTGACCGTTCCAGTACTGAGTTTGGGAAGGGGTTGCTCGGCCAGGGCAAAGGCCGAAACGACACAGGAGGCCATCATGGCCACGCCCAGTATCAGGGCTTTTTTCGATTTCATTTTTTATCCATCCATAGTTAAAAAGTGAAGCTCAGGCGACATCCGGTCACCTGGGAAGAAATCTAACCAACAACTGTATATATGTCCAGCTTTTTTGAGAGCGACTTACTCCTTCTAGTAACCCGTCATCTCCAGATACCCCACCCCGCCCTCAAATTGCACCGGCCCTTCCCAGTACGGAATACTCAAGTTCATCCACGCCTTCGGGTTGACGGCCTGGGTGATGATATCCAGCTGTTTGCCGGGGATTTTCAGCGACCAGCGCGTAGGAATACGGCGCCCGTCGATGTCGGTGGAGGCCAAGGGTGTGAGCTGGATGTCGGCATTGTGCAGGGTCTCGGTGCGACCTTGCCTGTCGATCCAAGTGCCGGTCAGGTAACCCGCACCGTCTTTTTGCCGGACACGAAACAGCATCAGTTGCTCGCCATGGTCCAGGTGCAGGGAAAACCAGTCCCAGCCGGTCTGGTTGGCGGCCAGGGGTTGGCTGCTCCATTCGCGGTCTAGCCAGGCGGGGCCACTGACCTGATAAGTTTTGCCGTCGATACTGACGCTGCCGGCAGCGTTGAAAAACGGCTGGCTGTAGTAGTAAGACGCTTGGCCCTGGTCGGATTTACGGCTGTAGCCGTTGTCGCCTTGCAGCACCAGTGGCCGGCTGGAGGTCAGGTGCAAGTCGTACGCGAATTGCGGGCCGCTGGCCTTGAGTTGCATATCCGCCAGTGGGTTTGCGGCGCCGGGACGGGTGGCAAAATTCCAGTCGTCGATCCAGGCGTTGAACGGCGCCGCCTGGGCACCGGCCTGTCCGATGCCACCTCGGGCAAGGCGTTCAGCGGCGTAATGCTGGGTGGCGGACGTGACGGCGGCGTGGCCCAGCCAAATGGTTGAGTCGCTCCAACCCGATTGCGTTGGGCCCGCCTTCAACGCATTGCGAAACAACGTCCATTGCACGCCGAACACATTGCCTTGTGCATCTTTGAGGTTGGCGGTGACGTACCACCATTCGATGCGAAAGCCCTCATGGGGGCCGTGGTCCTCGGGAAAACTGAAGACCTTGCCGGGCACCACTTGGGCAAAGTCAGCCGCATCGCTGCCCAGTCCGGCGAAGCTCTCTTCAGGCGCGGGTACTTTGTCGCACGCCCCCAACAGCAACAACGCGGCCCACACCAGCGCCTTAATCTTCATGGACAAAAGTCCTCAACAAATCCGCCGGGCGACTGCGGTACAACTGCAACAGCGGCCAGGCCGACGCCAACAATGTGGCGAGCATCGCCAGCCCCAACAGTTGAGCAAGCTGCCACGGGAACACCTGCAACGGCAGGCGCCAACCAAACGCCTGCACATTGATCACCGCATCCAGGCACCACGCCAACAAGAGTCCCAACGGTAACGCCAGTACCAAGGTGAGTACCGCCAGCAACCAGGTTTGGCCCAGATTGAGCAGCATCAATTGCCGACGCGTCACACCCAGCGCCCATAGCGGTGCGAGCTGACCAAGACGGCTCTGGCTCTGGGTCAGCAGGCTGATAAACAGCGCAACACCCGCGACGCCGAGGGTGAGGCTATTCAAGGCGGCGGTGGCCGCGAAAGTACGTTCGAACACCTGGCTCGACCAGCCTTTGAGTTGCTGCTGATCGACGATGCGACTGTCTTCCAGGCCAAACTCGTGCTGTACGGCCTGCACCAGGAGCGCCACGTTTTTCGGCGCCACACGCAGGTTGAAGCGCCCCGGTGCCAGCGTCGGCCAATGTGCCAACAAGTGCTGCGAATTCACCAGCAGATGGCCTTTGGGGTTGCCGTAGTCGGCGTAAATCCCCACCACCTTGGGCGACCAAACACCCTGAGGCGTTGGGACAGCGACCGCATCGCCCAACTGCACATTCAGCCGTCGCGCCAGTTGTTCGCTGAGCATCACGCTGTCGCCTTGCAGCAACCGATCCCAGGGCTCACTCACAGCCTCCAGCAACGGCCAATGTTGGCGATAGGTGGGGTCGTCGACCACGCCGAATAGATCTGCCGGCCAACCTTGCAATTGTAGCGCAACCTGCCAGGTGGGCAGCACCGTCTGCACCAACGGTTGCTGCACCAACCAGGTACGCAATTGGTCTGATTGAGCCGGGTTTTGTGGGTTGAGGTACAACTCGGCGGTCAAGCGCTGTTCCAGCCAGTGATTAAACGTCTGGCGAAAGCCTGAAGTCATGGAGCCCGCACCGATATTCGCTGCCAGGGCCAACAGCAACGCCATCAGCGCCAGGCTCAAGGCCGGCAGCTGTTGGCGACAGTCGGCGAGAAACCACTGGCCCAGTACTGAACGGCTGCGCCCCAGCACCGCCTTCAACAGGCCGCTAAGTACCACCGGCAGACCGAGCGCCGCCCCCAGCAACAAGGCCGCCATCAGCACAAAACCGGCGGCCAGGCTGTCGCCCAACCACAGCGCCAAGAGTGCAATCACCAGTGCCGTACCCGCCACCCAGCCCTGGCGCCGCAACCAGCGTCCATGGGCGTCATGCCAGGCCTGGGCGTTGGCCAGCGCCAGCAGTGGCAAACGCGCTGCCCGCCACAGGCTGCCAACCCCTGCGAGCAGCGCGCCAAGCAGGCTCAAACCCAGCCCCGCAGCCCACCACCAAGGGCTCAGGCTCAATTGACCCGGCACCTCGGCACCGTACAGACCGCGCAGGCTGGCCGCCACATCCGGCAGCAACAGGCTGGCCAGCAAGTAACCGCTGGCGACGCCAAGCACACCACCGAGCAGAGACAAAACACCGAGCTCAACGCCCAGACTAAGGATCAACATACGCGCGCTGACCCCACAAGCACGCAAGGTGCGCAGCAACCCTCGTCGTTGCTCCAGCGCCAGGCCGATGGCGGCGTGGACGATAAATAACCCCACTACAAAGGACAAAAATCCCAGGGCATCAAGGTTCAGATGAAAGCTTTCGGTGAGGCGCGAGAGGTTGTTGTCCTCACCCTGCTTGAGTTGCAACGCGGCAGGCGGGGTGGGATGGGTGGCGGCAAATGCCTTATCCAGCAGCAAACGCGACAGTTGCCCAGGCATCTCCAGCAAGGATTGCGCAAAGCCGATGTCAGTCAGCAGCATGCCTGGGGCCATATCCTGCTGAACCTGCAACGGTGGCAGGGTTTTCCCGCTTGTCGTCAGTGGCTGCTCACCCTCGTGCAGTCCAAGGGCCAACAAGGTTTTCGGCGAAATCCAGGTACGCCCCGGCGGCTCGAAAAACGCGAGCATTTGCGCCTGGCTCAAACGCTGCCCCGCCACCACTCCGCTGCCAGGCAACGACAACGGGTCGATACCCATCAATTGCAGGCGTTGATCCTCATGCCCCTTGAGCACCAACCGCCCCTGCACCACCGGCGATACCGGCCACCCGGCGCGACGCAGTTCGGCAAACAGTGCTTGTGGGAAGCCGGCGCCGTCCGGTGCACTGAGGCTGGCTTGAGGCTCACCGCCAATCAGTTGGCTGGCACGCGCATAGCTATCCCGCGCCTGGCTGTTGAGCGCCTGTACTCCGGTCAACAACGCGGTAGCCAGCCACAAACCGGTGAGTACACTGAAAAATTGCACCGGATGACGTCGCCAATGGCTCAGCAGCGCGCGTAACGTCCAATAAAACACCGTCATCTCAACGGGCGTCCGCAGGTACGACACGACCACGATGCAACACCACCTGTTGGTCCAGGCGCGCAGCGATACGCGGGCTGTGGGTGACCATCAACAGGCTGGTGGGGCTGTCGCGAAGCAAGTCCAGCAGCAGTTGCAGGACTTCATCGCTGGTGGCTTCATCAAGATTGCCAGTCGGCTCATCGGCCAACAGCAAGCCTGGGCGCGACGCCAACGCGCGCCCCACCGCGACCCGTTGCTGCTGGCCACCGGAGAGTTGTTCGGGATACCGCTCGAGCAATTCCCCCAGACCCAGACGCTCCACCAACTGCGCCTGCCACTGCCGGTCAAAGCGCCCCGCCAGCCGAGCCTGAAACGCCAGGTTGTCCTCGACGCGCAAACTGCCGATCAGGTTGAACTGCTGGAACACCAGGCCAATTTCAGTGCGCCGCCAGTGGGCGAGCTGGGCCTCACTCAGTTGGTCAAGGCGCTGCTCGCCAACCTGGATTCGGCCGCCGTCTACCCGATCAAGCCCGGCCACCAGATGCAACAACGTACTTTTTCCACTGCCTGATTCGCCCATCAGCGCCAAGCTGCTACGCTCACCCAGGTACAGGTCGACACCCGCCAATACCTCCAGCTTGCCTTGCGGGGTGGCGTAGCTTTTAAGGACACCTTGCACCTGCAGCATAAGAACGCTCGTTTGAGGGATTGCAAACGAGAATAACGGCTGACTATCGGCCCTACGCAAATTTTTCACATGGATTTCACCGCTTGCCCACTCTCGCCTCTCTAAATTGCCCTCCAGGCAGCGAAATTCGGCCACTTGTCAGTTGCCAGCCGCGACATTTTTTAACCGCAACATGTTCAGCGAAAAGACAGCAGTCCTATGACAGGCTCTTGCTCCCCTACGGGCATCCGTCAATGCGTTGCGCCTACTCAATAAAACACTGCCAACAGTGCCCATGGTGAATGATGTGGTTGACCTTACCCTGACCAAACCGCGCTCACGCCGGGGCTTTATCAAGCGTTATATGAAGTGGTGGGCGGGGCTTGCCGTCGTCGTCCTGTTGCTCGCAGGCTTCCTGCTGTGGCCGTCGTCGCCGCGCAACCTGGGTGTTGGTGATCGCCTGTTAAGCTCACAAGTCCTGCCCGCTTGGCGCAAGGGCGAACTGGTCGTGCTGGTACGCCACGAAGAACGCTGCGATCGCTCGACAAACCCCTGCTTCGGACCACCTGAAGGCCTGACGGTCTTGGGCACTCAACGCGCAGAAGAGCTGGGCAAGGCCTTTAAGGCACTCGGTATGGAAGGCAGCGACGTGATCGCCAGCCCCGCCATTCGCACAGCCCAAACCTCGCACTTTATGTTCGGCAAGGTCGAGTTGACCTCAAGCGCACAAGCTATCTGCGGTGCGGCCATGGGTGAAGAACTTCTCAGCCGCAAACAGCCTGGACGCAACCTGGTATTTGTCACCCACAGTGGCTGTATCGCCGACTTCGAAAAAGCCCTGGGTTTCCCCCGCGCGCATTTTTCAGAGTACGGCAGTGCCTTGTTTGTTCGAGTGCTGGCAAACGGCAAGTTCGAGACACTGGGCATCATGAACACCACGGCCTGGGCTGCCGTACTGAAGAAGCTGTAGACACTCTTTTACATTTACAGCCACGCCTATTCAGCGAAACGACAGCCCTCCTCTGGCATGTTTAACTGCGCCCGTTATTTCAGGACGTCATGAATACTTTCAGCAGCTTAGTGAATTTTTTAATGCTTTCCGCTAATAATTGCACACACCCATACTCCACCATTGAACGTCAGGGAGCGACGTTTTCATGACCCGATTGAAGCCCTTACCTTTATTGCTGCTGGCCTTCGCCGTGTTTTATCTGTTGCCCATGGGTCTGCACGGCTTGTGGATCCCCGATGAAACCCGCTATGCCCAGGTCAGCCAGGAAATGCTCCTGAGCGGCAATTGGGTCGCACCGCATTTCATGGGTGTACGTTATTTCGAAAAACCTGCCGCCGGCTATTGGCTGATTGCCCTCGGCCAGGCGGTGTTCGGTGAAAACCTGTTCGGCGTTCGCATCGCCTCAGCCTTGACCACCGGCCTGAGCGTCATGCTCGCCTATCTCATCGCACGTCGCTTGTGGAACGACCCACGCAAAAGCTTTGCCTGTGCCCTGCTCTACATGAGCTTTGGGTTGGTGGCAGGGCAAGCGGGGTATTCCAACCTTGATCCGCAGTTCACCTTCTGGGTCAACCTCAGCCTGGTCGCGCTGTGGTTTGCCCTCGACAGCCGCACATCGCGCGGCCGGCTTGGCGCCTGGGCACTGCTGGGAGTGGCCTGCGGCATGGGCTTCATGACCAAGGGGTTCCTGGCGTGGCTGTTACCGGTATTGATCGCCGTGCCGTATCTGCTGTGGCAGCGCCGCGTGGGCGAACTGTTGCGGTATGGCCCGCTGGCGATTCTGGTCGCCGCGCTGGTCTGCGTACCGTGGGCCCTGGCGATCCACCTGCAGGAGCCGGATTACTGGCGCTTCTTCTTCTGGCATGAGCACATCCGCCGCTTTGCCGCCGACAACGCACAGCACACGCGGCCGTGGTGGTTCTTCCTGCCGATCATGGTGGTGGCGTGCTTGCCTTGGGCCGCGCTGTTGCCGACAACACTGATCAAGACTTGGAAAGAAAAAGGCCAGCCGGCGATTGTTTTTCTCGCCCTGTGGATGCTGCTGCCTCTGGCCTTCTTCAGCCTGAGCAGAGGCAAGCTGCCAACCTATATCATGCCGTGCCTGCTGCCCCTGGCCTTGTTGATGGGGCACGCCTTGATCGACCTCATCAAACAAGGCAAGACGCGCACGATCCTCATCAATGGCCTGGTCAACTTCGTGATCGGCCTGGTTGCGATGGTGGCGTTGATCTACCTGCAAGTCACCAACCCAATGTACGGTAACAGCCACGCCGAGATGTTCAGCCTGTCCCTGGCCTTTATCGTGCTGTTGGTGTGGATCCTGGCCAACCTGTTGCAAGCGGTTCGCCCACTGACCCTGTGGGCGATGCCGGCCCTGGGTATTGGCTTGCTGGTGGCGCTGTTGCCGGTGGGCATGCCGGAAATGATCACGGATAACGAAATGCCTGACCAGTTCGTGCTCGAACATATGGACGAACTGCAACAAACCCATGCTCTGATCAGCAATGAACTCGGCTCAGCATCCGCCTTGTCCTGGCGCCTGCGTCGGCCTGAAGTGGCGTTTTATGACACGGTGGGCGAACTGCGCTACGGCTTGCAGTATGCAGACTCGGTACACCGCAAGGTCGACCTGGACAGCGTCCAGACCTGGCTCGCCGACGCGCGCCAGCAAGGTTCGGTAGGCGTGCTGATGCGAGTCAAAAGCACCAGTGAACATCGGGAAGAAGGGCAACTGCCACCAGGTGGCAAGCGCTACCGCAAAGGCGATCTGCTGATGGTCATTTACCCACAACAACCTTAAATGCGCGTCTGCCACAGGAAAAACCCATGAGCTTCTGGAAAACCGAACGCGGCGCCCTGGTGTTACTACTGGGCGTCTCCGCGCTACTCCTGCTACTGGGCCTGGGCAGTCGCGACTTGTGGGGGCCGGAAACTCGCTGGGCCAACATCGCCCTGCAAATGTTGCAGAGCGGCGACTACTTCGACCCTTATCTCAAGGGCGCGCCCTACTACGACAAACCCCTGCCCTCTTATTGGCTGATCACCGGTTTCGCCAACCTGATGGGAGGTCTCGGCCCATGGTCACTGCGCCTGTCGTCAGTGATCGCAGCGTGGCTGAGCATCTGGCTGGTCTACCTGATCGGCGAGCGCCTGTTTCGCAAAGGCACGGGGTTGATCGCGGGCTGGATGCTGGCCACCACCTTCTACTTTCTATTCTGGGCACGCGTGGCCACCGCCGATGTGCTGACCGTGTGTGGCGTACTGGCGTCGGTCTGGTGGTATTGGCGCGGGCCGGATGACACACGGCTTGGACGCTACACGGTGTTTTTCCTGCTGCTAGCGGCGACGTCGCTGTTCAAAGGCTTGATCGGCTTTGTGCTGCCGGGCCTGGTGCTGTTGCCGCACCTGCTCAGCGAGCACCGCTACAAACGTCACCTCAACCTGCGCCTGTTGTTGGCGATGGTGATCGCTGCGGCGTTCTACGCGATTCCTTTCGTACTGTCCCACCTCTACGGGGCACCGACCTATGGCGAGAGCGGCCTGGAACTGGTTTTCAAAGAAAACGTCGTGCGTTTCTTCGACCCCTTCGACCACATGGGGCCGATCTACACCTACCTGATCTACCTGCCCGCCTACACCCTGCCATGGGCGCCGTGCTGGCTGCTCGGCTTGTGGCTGGCGCTGCGACACTGGCGCCAAACGCCACCCAACGTGCGCTGGCTGGTGTGGGGCCTGGGTCTGCTGTTCGTGTTCTTTACGGCCAGTGGCAGCCGCCGCAGTTACTACGTGCTGCCGCTGGTACCGTTTGCCCAATTGCTGGCCGCCTGGTGGTTGAGTGAACGCCTCGAGAAAAAACAGGCCAGCTGGCCGCGCTGGCAAAAAGGCTTTGGCTTCACCGCCGGGTTGTTGCTGCTGGTGCTTGGGGTCGTCTACCCGTGGACCACCGGCAACGGCGGCGTGACCCGCTTCGCCGAAGATGTACAAGCCCAGGCAGTGAAAAGCGCGCCGTGGAATCAGTGGCAGATGGTGCTGGTGGAAGTCGATAACAAGCTGCCGATGTACCTGCAAAATGGTGGTAAGCCGTTCTACTACGTGAATGAAGCCCAGGACTTCCCGCGCCAGGGCGACAGTGCCGCGTTAATGGCCTGGCTGGTAAAAACCAGCGGCCAGGGCTTCGATCCACAGCGCACGATTATCGTCGCGCAGTATTCCAAGGACGATCCGACACCGCTGGCCTACCTGGGCGCGGACCATCAGGTGATCACCACCCAGCCGGACAATGGCGAGCGGCTATTCAAGAAGCGTTCGGCAGGCAGTGTGGCGTTTATCCCTACACCAACTTTGCCATGAGTGTGTTGAACGCCTTCAGCACCTCCAGCGGTTTTTCCAGCATTAGCTGGTGACCGCACGCGTCCAGCACTTGGAAATCCGTGTTGGGCAAATGACTGGCCAGCGCCTGCCCACCGCTGGCTGGCGTCAGGCCGTCGCTGTCCCCCGCCAGTACACTCACCGGCAACACCAGGGTGGGGAGCTGGTCGGCATCCGGCCACTGGGCGTTTTTCATCAGCGCTTTGAACATGTACAGGCGGTTGCGTTCGGTGAGTTTCTCTTCATACGCTACCAGTGCCGGGTCGGCCGTTGCATCCCAGGCGCGCTCGCGAAAGCCCTTGGCCAAGAGGGGTCGCAGCCATTCAAGCAGCCACGCGGGCAATGACATCAACCCACCGCTCGTGACAGGTCGATACAGCTGCGTGCCCAGCAACAGCGCTGCGTCGATAGGTACAGCAGGCTTGGCCAGCAATGTGCTGAGGCTTAAACCCGTGCCGAACGAATGGGCCACGATCACATTACGCGCGCCGCCGTAGCGCTGCAGGATCGCCAGGTAATCGGCCACCAGTTCCGACCAGGCGTAGGCCCCTTCATCCCGAGGCTTGGCGCTGTCACCGTGACCGAGCAGGTCCCAGGCCACCAGGCTGTAGCCTTGCGTCTTGAGTGCCAGCCATTGCGCACGCCATTGGTCCTTGTTGCCACCGGCGCCGTGGCAGAAAAGCACCACGGTGTCGGGCTGGCGGGGGCCTGGGTGGTGGGCGATGCTCAGGGAGCGGTTTGGGCGAATTTCGACAATCTCACCGCGCACCATTGGCAGATCTCTAACGTTGTCACTCATAAACACCACATTCCTCAATGAATAAATTCGGTCAGTGTGGGAGCTTGCTTGCGTGGCGGTCTTGGCCGGTTTCTTTAGGTAGTTTTTTGAGTACATATCCGTTGTTTGGGTCACGGCCGCTATTGGTTCCGCTCTTACAGCGGGTCACTTTTGAAAGGAGCCCAAAAGTAACCAAAAGGCTCTTGCCCCACCACTCGGCACCTCGCTGTGGCTCGGTGTGCCGAGTGGTGGGGCAAGAGCCCTTTGCTTACTTTGGGCTGGGCCGGCATTCCGGCTTTTCCAAAGTGAGTCGCCGTAAGGGCGAAACCATAATCCGCCGTTGCCCAATAACGGATATGTACTCAGCACACCAGCAACAACCATAGAACCCCACCCATAAAAAGATTTGTGAATACCCCCATGCCCCGATAGCAGTGTGTCAGCCACCGCAAATACAAGCTGTCACAACACGATCGCAGGCCTGCTCCCACATTAGATAGCGTCAGCCTCAAGCACTGCTGTACTCGGCACGCATTGCAACAGGGTTCGGGTGTAGGGATGGCGAGCATCGGCAAACAACCTCGTGGTCTCGCCCTGCTCCACTACCCGCCCGTTTTGCATGACGGCAATGCGATCACATAAACGTGCCGCCACCCGCAGGTCATGGGTGATAAAGACGATGCTCAATTTCAAGCGCCGTTGCAGGGACTCCAACAGCTCCAGGATCTGCACCTGGATCAGCGCATCGAGGGCCGAGACACACTCATCGGCAATCAGAATTTTCGGCTCCACCGCCAACGCCCGGGCGATGCCGATACGTTGTCGCTGCCCCCCGGAAAACTCATGGGGGTAGCGCTCGAATGCAGTGGCCGGCAAGCCCACTAACGCCAGCAACTCCCGCGCACGGTATTCGGCATCCGCCTTGGAACGCCCCTGCACCAGCGGTCCGGTCATGATGATCCGGCCCACCGTCTGGCGCGGATTGAGGGAGGCAAACGGGTCCTGGAAGATCATCTGCACCTCACTGCGCAACGGCCGCAGACGCGCTTCAGACAACCCCACCACCTCTTGACCGAGCCATTGGATATGCCCACTGTCGGCACGCAACAAGCGCACGAGGCAGCGGCCCAATGTGGATTTGCCTGAGCCGGACTCGCCGACAATCCCCAGGGTTTCACCTTCGCGCACTTGCAACTGGACGGCATCCAACGCCAGCGTCGTGCGGCGCCCCCACCAACCGCTGCGGGTACTGAAGACCTTGCCCAACTGCTCGGCCTTGAGTACCACCGAACCCGCCACGGGCGCGCGCGGTGCCAGGGGTTGTGCCGACACCGCCGCCAGCAGTTGCCGGGTATAAAGCGCCTGCGGCTCGCGCAACACCTGGCGCGCACTGCCCTGCTCCACCAGATGCCCTTTTTCCAGCACCAGCACGCGGTCGGCAATCGCCTCGACCACAGCAAAATCATGGGTGATAAACAACAGCGCCATGCCCTTGTCCTGCTGGATTTTGCGCAACAGATCGAGGATCTGCGCCTGGGTGGTCACGTCAAGGGCCGAGGTCGGCTCGTCGGCAATCAGCAGCGCCGGATCGAACGCCAGGGCCATGGCGATCACCACGCGCTGGCGTTGGCCACCGGACAGCTCAAAGGGATAGGCCAGGCGCAGTCGCTGCGGATCCGGCAGGCCGACATAACCCAGCAAATCCAAAACACGCCGACGACGCTCCTGAGTCGATTTCACCCCATGGGCACGCAGGGTTTCATCGATCTGCTCACCCACCCGCATCAACGGGTTCAGCGCGCTCATGGGCTCCTGGAACACCATACTGATATCGCGCCCGCGTAGCTGGCGCATAGCGGCTTCACTGCGGGCAGCCAGGTCTTCATCACGAAACACCAGCCGCCCGCTCTCCACCGTCAGCGGCACCGGCAATTGGCGCAGCAGCGCCTTGGCCAACATGGACTTGCCCGAGCCGGACTCGCCCACCACGCACAGGCATTCGCCGCTGCGCAGTTGCAATGACAAGTCATACAGCGCATGGCTGCGGTCTGCACCGCGCGGCAAGGCGATGCGCAGGTTCTCGACACTCAATAACGTCATAGCGACCTCCCCGGTTCAAAGGCCACGCGCAAGCCTTCGCCCACCCGGTTTACCGCCAACACGCACAACACAATCGCCAGGCCCGGCAGAAAACTCATCCACCAGGCATCCCGCAACAAACCACGGGATGCGTTGATCATGTAGCCCCAGCTCATGGCTTCCGGGTCGCTCAAGCCGAGGAATGCCAGGGCGGCTTCGGTGAGGATCGCGGTGGCCATGACGAAGGTCATGACCACCAGCAACGGCGCCAGGGCATTCGGCAGGATTTGTTGGGTGATAATCCCCAATGGCGACTGACCCAGCACCCGCGCAGCCTGCACAAACTCGCGCTGACGCAGGGTAAGAAACTCACTACGCACCAAGCGTGCCACCGCCGGCCATGCGACCAGCGCAATCGCCAACACGATAGTCCCCAGGGATGGCTCCAGCACTGCCACCAGAATCACCGCCAGCACCAGTTGCGGAATGATCTGAAAAAACTCAGCCACGCGCATTAAAAGCCCGTCGAGCCACCCACCGAAATAACCGGCGATGGCGCCGACGATCAGCCCCACCAGCAACGTCGCCAGACTGGCCAGCGCGGCCACAGCCAGTGACACCCGGGCACCGTAGAGCAAGCCGCTGCCGAGATCACGGCCAAGTAGATCGCTGCCCAGCCAATGCGCCGGGTCATGAAACGGTGCAAGCATCGGCTGGGTATTCATCTCCCAGGGCGAGCTGCTGGTGAGCCATGGGGCGGCAATCGCCAATGCTGCCAACACCAGCAAAAACACTGCGCCGACCAGTGCTGAAGGTTGGCGAATAAAGCGTCTGAGCACCGCCATCAGCCCAGCCCTCCAGCGCCAATACGCGGGTCGAGAAAACGGCAGATCACATCGGTCAACACATTGAAGCCCACCACCAGAATCGAGATCACCAGAAAGCCCCCCATCAACACGCCGTAATCGCGTTGAGCCAGGGCGTCATACATCAAGCGGCCGATACCGGGCCAGGAATACACCACCTCCACCAGCAAGGCGCCGCTGGCCAATTGGCCCAATTGCAAACCGGCAAAGGTCACCACCGGCAACAACGCATTGCGCAGCACATGCACGTAGAGAATCCGCCGCGGATGCAGGCCTTTGGCGTGGGCGGTGCGTACGTATTCCTGGCTGAGGGCGTCAAGCACGGCGGCGCGCGTCAGGTGGATATACAAGGCTAAGAACAACACGCTCAGCGACAGGCAGGGCAACAGCAAGTGCTGCAAGCGGTCCAGCAGCGAGAAGTCCTGACCCACGCTCTCCATGCCAAATGCCGGCAACCAATCCAGGCTCACGGAAAACAACAGGATCAACAGCATCGCCAACCAGAACGGCGGCATCGCATACAGCAGCAACGCGCCGTGGGAGATCAGCCCGTCCAACCAGTGACGCTTCTGCCGTGCCTGCGCGGCCACTACGCCGAGGGTCACACCCAACACAGAAGAAACCACAAACGCCGAGCCCATCAGCGCCAATGTCGCCGGCAAACGCTCGGCAATCAAAGACCACACCGAAGTCTGGTTGCGATAGGAGTAACCGAGATCCAGATGGGCGATATGTCCCAGGTAAATCAACAACTGCTGGAGCAACGGTTTATCCAGGCCCATGGTCTGGCGCAGTTGCTCGATAAACTGCACATCGTCCACCCCCGCCTCACCGGCCAGCAGCAACGCCGGGTCACCCGGCGCCAGGTGGATCAGCAAAAAGCTCAGCACCAACACCGCCACCACCATCAGCAGCGCCTTGAACAAGCGCCCGCTGATATACAGCGCGCCGTTCATGGCGCAGGGGCCTCGAGGTAGACGCTTTCATAGTCTTCGTTAAGGCTGGTGGCGGTTTGCAGCAGGTTTTTCACCTGCTTGTGAAACAACGTCGGGTAGCGCATTTCGAAAATCGGCGCGATCGGCAGATCAGTGTTCAGTAGGTTTTCGAGCTGGCTGTAGAGTTTCTTGCGCTCCGGGCCTTCCGGGGTGTCGGCGACTTTGGTCCACAGGGCATCGGCCTCCGGGCTGTTGTAACCGCTGACGTTGGCGAACGGCGAGGTCTTGAGGATGTAGTCGGAGCGGAACAGGTAGGCGCTGGTCAGGTACGGGTCGCCGATCTGGAAGATGAAGTTGTAGGTCAGGTCGAAGTCCCAATCACTGACGCGCTGGAACCAGGTCGCCGCATCCGACGTCACCACTTGCACCTTGAAGCCCAGGGGTTGCAAGGACTGCTTGGTGTATTCGGCCAAACGCTCCCAGGCACCGCCCTTCTCGCCATTGAGCAGGCGAATACGCACCGCGCCCACGTCCACGCCAGACTCGGCAATCAGCGCCTTGGCCTTTTTCACATCATAGGTGTACTGCGGCAACTGCGGATCGTGGTACGGCGTGGTCGACACGAACTCGCCCTGCGCCACCTTGCCCGAGCCGAAGAAGATGTTGTCGACAATGAACTGGCGGTTCAGCGCATACAGGATCGCCTGGCGCACCTTGGGGTTGTTCAGCGGCGGCTTGCGCGTGTTGATTTGCAGGAACGCCAGGCCCGCATACAACTCCCAGCCCTGCTCCGACGACTGCACATCCGGCAAGGCGCTGAGGCGCTTGAGGTCGGAGTAATCGGCATCGCCGCTGCGCAGCACTTGCACGTCGTTGCGCTCAAACGCAGCGGCCCGCGAGGAGCCGTCGGGAATCACGTGAAAAATGATGCCGTCGAGGTGCGGCAGGCCTTTTTTCCAATAGTTGGGGTTCTTCGCCAGCTTGATGTAGGCCCCGCGCTTCCACTCGACGAACACAAACGGCCCGGTACCGACCGGCTTGAGGTTGTAGGGGTTGTTGCGAAAGTCAGTGTTCTCGTAGAGGTGCTTGGGCACCACCGGACGCAGGCCACTGCCCAAGGCCGAGAGCAACGGCGCGAAGGGTTTCTTCAGGTGGAAGACCACCTGCAACGGGCCCTTGGCGGTAATGCTGTCGACGTACTCGGTGATGATCCCACCGAGACGCTTGTCCACCTCGGGGTAGAAGGTCTGGAAGCTGAACACCACGTCATCGGCCGTGAACGCCGGGCCGTCGTGCCAGTGCACACCATCCTGAAGATCGAAGGTGTAGGTCAGGCCGTCGGGTGAAATAGTCCAGGCTTTGGCCAATACCGGCTTGGGTTTGAGGTCGGTGTCGTAGGTCAGCAGGCCCTGGAGGATCTTGCCGCTGACGTATTGGGTGGACACGTGGCTGACCACGCCGTGCATCAGCGACGGCGGTTCAGGCTGGGCCACCAGGTTCAGCACCCCGCCGTCTTGTGGTTGCGCCTGGACTTGGCCGGCCAGCAACACGGTGCACAGCCCCACGGACGAGAGGACGCGGCGGAAAGAGAATGAGCGCATGGATGCTCCTCGGGTTGAAAGATATACCGGGGATTTTGCAAGGGCTGTGCCATGGGGGTTTTGACAGGGATTGCTGGGGCTGATGGCAGGCGGGGTGATGAAAAAACCACAGTGGCTGGTATGAGTGCGCAAAAAACAACACCTCTATTTCGCGTAGCCACTATCGAGCCTTGGCGAGGCTGCGTCGAGGGCGTACCTGACACACCGCAAACGCAGCCTCGCCAAGGCTCGACAGCTGCTACGGCGGCGGGTGGCACAAGGTTTGCGAAGCCGCATTGATCTGAACCAATGAGCCTTCACACCATGTCACTGGATTACCTGGGCAACCCCATCGACACCACTGATTCCGCCACCCGCCAGGGCCTGGACGATTTCATCGGTGGTTTCCTCGGCTACCAGCCCCGCGCCGAAGGCATCCTCGCCACCGCCGATGCCAACCCCGGCTCCGCGCTGGCCAATGCCTTCGCCGGGTTGCTGCTGATGTTTATCGAGTCCCCCGAAGGCCCGGCGCTGGCCGAGCAATACCGCCAACGCGCCGCAGCCGTTAACACCGACCACCCCCGCACCCAGCTGTACCTGGCACTGCTGCACGCCTGGGTCCACGACGACCTGGAGCAAGTCCTGCATCTGAGCGAACACCTGCTGGAGCGCTACCCCCGCGACCTGTTTGCCGCCAAGCTCAACCAGTACCTGGAGTTCAACCGAGGCAACTGGCCGGCGCTGTTGCGCATCGGCCTCAAGGCTGTAGCCGGTGCCCCGGATATCGCCCACAGCCACGGCTTGCTGGCCTTCGCCTACGAGCAGTGCCACCTGCTCGAAGAGGCCGAAGCCAGTGCGTTGCAAGCCCTGCGTTTGCAACCGTCTGAGCCCTGGGCCCAGCACGCGTTGGCCCATGTGATGCTGACCCAGGGGCGTGTCGAAGAAGGCACGGCGTTTCTGGAAAGCGTGGCGCATCACTGGTCCGGCTTGAACTCGTTCATGTACACCCATAACTGGTGGCACCTGGCGCTGTTCTACCTGGCGCGCGGGGAGGATCAACGTGTGTTGGAGATTTACGACCAGCACGTGTGGGGCATCTTGCCGGAATACTCTCAGGACCAGGTTGGTGCGGTGTCCTTGTTGGCGCGGCTGGAGTTGGCGGGGATTGATGTGGGGGAGCGCTGGCAGGCGTTGGCGCCGTACCTGCAGCGGCGGGTTGGCGATACGGTGCAGCCGTTTCTCAGCGTGCAGTATGTGTATGGGTTGGCGCGGGCGGGCAAGCCTGAGGCGGATGAGCTGCTGGCGGCGCTGCACCAATATAGTGTTGAGGCGCGGCCGGTGTGGGGTGAGGTGACGTTGCCATTGGCACGGGGGTTGTTGGCGCATGCGCGGGGGGATGCGCAGAGGGCGTTGGAGCAACTGGCGATCGCCTTGCCGCGGTTGAATGAGATTGGTGGGAGCCATGCGCAGCGGGATTTGTTTGCGCAGGTTGAGTTGGATGCGCGGTTGCAGGCTGGGGATTGGTTTGGGGCGCAGCAGGCGCTGGAATTGCGGCGGCGGTATGACGGGTGGGATGTGCCGACTAATCGGAGTTTGGTCAGGGTTTATGAAGCGTTGGGGTTGCCTGAGCAGGCGGCCAGGGCTCTCGGGCGGGTTGAGCGGTTTGCTGGGTGAGTACATATCCGTTGTTTGGGTAACGGCCGCGTATGGTTTCGCCCTTACAGCGACTCACTTTGGAAAAGCCCCAAAGTGAGTCGCTGTAAGGGAGAGTGTCAGATTTTTTGTGTGCGGGCCGGTAGCGGCCTGCCTTCAGGCAGGCCTTGGTTTTACCAGGTCGGTCTGATAAATCGGTCTCCGTACAGGATCGCAAACTGGTTCATCACATTCTTCCAATCATGAGCTGCGCTGCCCCAGTTCGCAGTGATATTGCGTAAGCCCAGCCAGATCAACTTTGTCGCTGCTTCGTCCGTCGGGAAGTGGCCTCGGGTCTTAATGATCTTTCGCAATTGAGCATTGATACTCTCGATGGCGTTCGTTGTGTAGATCACTTTTCGTATCGCCGGGGGAAACACGAAGAACGGAATGACGCGATCCCAAGCGCGCTTCCAAGCAGCTACCACCGTCGGATATTGCCTGCCCCAAGGCCCTGTTTCGAAGGCCAGAAGCGCTTGTTCGGCCGTGTCCGCGTTAAGCGCTTGATAGATCGGCTTCAGTGCTTTTGCCAGTTCGCGACGCTTATCCCACGGTGCGTACTCAAGGCTGTTACGGATCAGATGAACGATGCAGGTCTGCAATGTCGCGTCAGGAAACACTGCAGCCAGGGCTTCGGGCATGCCTTTCAGACCGTCAGTTACCGCAATCAAGACGTCCTCGACACCCCGGATCTTCAGGTCATTGAAGACTTTCATCCAGAACTTAGCGCCTTCGGTTGTCTCAATCCAAATGCCCAGAATATCTCGCGTGCCGTCTGGTAAAACACCCAGCGCCAAGTAGATAGCCTTGTTACGTACCAAACCTTCATCGCGAATTTTGACGCGTAAGGCATCGAAGAAAATCACTGGGTACATCGGCTCAAGCGGCCGTTGTTGCCAAGCGGTGACTTCCTCCAAAACGGCGTCGGTCACCGAGCTGATGAAGTTGTGCGAGACGTCTGTTCCGTACTGTTCCGACAGAAACGCACGGATCTCACGCACCGTCATGCCTCGGGCGTACATCGCAATGATTTTGTCGTCAAAGCCGGTAAAACGGCGTTCATGCTTGGGGATCAAGATCGGCGCAAAGCTTCCATCGCGATCTCGGGGAATATCCAGGCGAAGTGGGCCGTCATCGGTCAACACTGTCTTACCGCTTTTTCCGTTGCGCTGATTGCTCGACTCCTCAGGGCGCTCCGCGCCCTGAGGATAGCCAAGGTGATGACCCAGTTCGGCACCGAGGGCTCGTTCGATGAGCGCCTTTTTGAACGCCATCGAGGCGTCCTGAATGGCTTCGGCACTCATCGGGCCACTGACGAACTGGTCGATCAGCTCTTTTGGAATCGATGGAAGGTCGCGCTGGGCCTCACGGGCCGGTTTCTTTTTGGTCGGCATACATGCACCTCTTCAACATGTTATGCCCGAACACAAAATTTATGACAGTCCCC
>NZ_MDDR01000058.1 GCF_001870435.1 Pseudomonas costantinii
CATTCTTCCAATCATGAGCTGCGCTGCCCCAGTTCGCAGTGATATTGCGTAAGCCCAGCCAGATCAACTTTGTCGCTGCTTCGTCCGTCGGGAAGTGGCCTCGGGTCTTAATGATCTTTCGCAATTGAGCATTGATACTCTCGATGGCGTTCGTTGTGTAGATCACTTTTCGTATCGCCGGGGGAAACACGAAGAACGGAATGACGCGATCCCAAGCGCGCTTCCAAGCAGCTACCACCGTCGGATATTGCCTGCCCCAAGGCCCTGTTTCGAAGGCCAGAAGCGCTTGTTCGGCCGTGTCCGCGTTAAGCGCTTGATAGATCGGCTTCAGTGCTTTTGCCAGTTCGCGACGCTTATCCCACGGTGCGTACTCAAGGCTGTTACGGATCAGATGAACGATGCAGGTCTGCAATGTCGCGTCAGGAAACACTGCAGCCAGGGCTTCGGGCATGCCTTTCAGACCGTCAGTTACCGCAATCAAGACGTCCTCGACACCCCGGATCTTCAGGTCATTGAAGACTTTCATCCAGAACTTAGCGCCTTCGGTTGTCTCAATCCAAATGCCCAGAATATCTCGCGTGCCGTCTGGTAAAACACCCAGCGCCAAGTAGATAGCCTTGTTACGTACCAAACCTTCATCGCGAATTTTGACGCGTAAGGCATCGAAGAAAATCACTGGGTACATCGGCTCAAGCGGCCGTTGTTGCCAAGCGGTGACTTCCTCCAAAACGGCGTCGGTCACCGAGCTGATGAAGTTGTGCGAGACGTCTGTTCCGTACTGTTCCGACAGAAACGCACGGATCTCACGCACCGTCATGCCTCGGGCGTACATCGCAATGATTTTGTCGTCAAAGCCGGTAAAACGGCGTTCATGCTTGGGGATCAAGATCGGCGCAAAGCTTCCATCGCGATCTCGGGGAATATCCAGGCGAAGTGGGCCGTCATCGGTCAACACTGTCTTACCGCTTTTTCCGTTGCGCTGATTGCTCGACTCCTCAGGGCGCTCCGCGCCCTGAGGATAGCCAAGGTGATGACCCAGTTCGGCACCGAGGGCTCGTTCGATGAGCGCCTTTTTGAACGCCATCGAGGCGTCCTGAATGGCTTCGGCACTCATCGGGCCACTGACGAACTGGTCGATCAGCTCTTTTGGAATCGATGGAAGGTCGCGCTGGGCCTCACGGGCCGGTTTCTTTTTGGTCGGCATACATGCACCTCTTCAACATGTTATGCCCGAACACAAAATTTATGACAGTCCCCCATGTATTCATAACTTTCGTCACAACCCCCGCCCCCTCAGCCACTGCATAAACCCCTTCTTCACCGGCACTACAGGCGTGTCCTGAATCAACGCCTGCGCCGTGTGCAAACGAAAATCCAACAGCGCCTTCATCGCCTCACTGATGTCATGCCGCGCATCCAGACAAGGCTTCAAATACTCCTTCTCGATCCGATACAGCGTACAAAACGTCTTCGCCGAAAAGTCCGCCAACGCCGCCTTATCGGACAAAATCCCCGCCTCGCCAATCACCTCCCCCGGCCCCATGCGCCCGGCTTCAAACTTGTGCCCACCCTTGACCAACATCACCGAAACCACACCCGACTCGATGATAAACAAATGATCACTGACCTCCCCCGCCGGCAAGATCATCTCGCCCGCACGGTAGGTATGCAGGGTCATGTTCTGGCTGAAGGTGTCTTTCTCCTCCTGACGCAAGGTGGAAAAGATCGACGACCGCTCCAACAACGCCCGCGCACCGGAAATCGCAGGCGGTGCGCTGCTTTCGGTGGCGGACAACAAACCCACGCCCGCCGCTTGAAGGTGCCGAAAGGCCAAATCGTAAAGCTGGTTGCGCACCTCTCGCTTAAGCGTCATGGCCGGCACAAAGCCGCTGATTTCATACTCGACGCCGCCACTGGCCGAGGTCTTGAACGCCACACTGGGCGCCGGTTTCACCAGCAGCGGCCGACAACCTTGCATCGCGCGCTCCAGCGCCTCGATCACGGTTTGCGGGCGCGCATGGGGGCTGACCTGCAGGCTGACTGCCAGGCCGAACATGTCCGCCGGGCGTGAGAAGTTGATGATCTTGGCCTTGGCTGCCAGGGAGTTGGGGATCACCGCCATGCTGCCTTGGGAGGTTTGCAGGCGTGTGGCACGCCAGTCGATATCGGTGACGCGGCCTTCGGTACCGTCGATGGAGATCCAGTCATCAATCTGGTAGGGCTTGGTGGTGTTGAGGACGATCCCGGAAAACACATCGCTCAAGGTGCTTTGCAACGCCAGGCCGACGATGATCGCCACGGCGCCGGAGGTGGCGAGTACACCCTTGACCGGCAGGTCGAGCACGTAGGCCATGGCCGCGATGATCGCGATCAGGAAAATCACTGCCCCCATCAGGTCCTGTAATAACCGCCCGCCATGCCCGACTCGCTGCATCATCACCGTGCCGAGTAATACCGTCAGGGTGCGCGCAGCGAACAGCCACCAACCAATCTGCAAGGCAGTGGCGGATAGGTGCAAAGCGGTGTTATCGGCATACGGCGCAAGTTGCATGGGGTTCATGCCGTCGTTGAACAGCACGGCGCTGTACACGGCAAAGATCACCAACCGTGCCGCCAGCTTCCAGTTGGAGAGGTTGACGGAAATAAGACGCCACACGGCGATGTCGATAAAGATCAGCGCCACGGCGCACAACATCGGGTGATCAGCGATAAATGAGGGCATCCAGGCGACTCCAGGGCGAATGTCCAGAAGATCGCATGAATTGAGAACGCTGGAAAACAAAATGTGGGGCTGGCTTGCCTGCGATGCAAGCACCTCGGTCTGTCAGCTAGACCGTGGTGATGCGATCGCAGGCAAGCCAGCTCCCACAGGGGTTTGGCGGTGGGCAGTTAAGCCTGCATCTGCCCGAACTTGCCCGACTGGAAGTCGGCAAATGCTTGGTGAATCTCCTGCTCGGTGTTCATCACAAACGGGCCGTGGCCGACGATGGGTTCGTCGATCGGCTCGCCACTGAGCAGCAACACCTTGGCGTCGTCATTGGACTCCAGCGTGAGTTGATCACCGTCGCGCTCGAACAGCGCCAATTGCCCTTGGCGCGCAACTTCCTCGCCATTGACCAGCACCGTACCGCGCAGGATCACCAAGGCGGTATTACGCCCGGCGTGCAGGTCCAGCGTGACCGCTTTACCGGCGTTAAGGCGCAGGTCCCACACGTCGATTGGCGTGAAGGTGCGGGCCGGGCCCTTGGCACCTGCAAAATCACCAGCGATCAAGCGCAGTTGTCCGGCATCGTTGGCCAACGGCAGCACCGGAATATCGCCATCGACGATCGTTTGGTAACCGGCGTCGGCCATTTTGTCCTTGGCAGGCAGGTTGACCCACAGTTGCACCATTTCCAAGGCCCCACCGCTACGGGCAAAGTCTTGGGAATGGAACTCTTCGTGGAGAATGCCCTTGGCCGCAGTCATCCATTGCACGTCGCCAGGGCCGATTTTGCCGCCGGCGCCGGTGGAATCGCGGTGCTCGACTTCGCCATCGTAGACGATGGTCACGGTTTCAAAGCCTCGATGAGGGTGCTGGCCGACGCCGCGACGTTGTTCGGTAGGTGTGAAATCGGCAGGGCCGGCGTGGTCCAGCAACAGGAATGGGCTGATGTGCTTACCCATCGAGTCGTAGGAAAACAGCGTGCGCACCGGAAAACCGTCGCCGACCCAATGGGCGCGGGGGCTGGTGTAGATACCGATCAATTTTTTCATGGTGTACCTCCAAAGTGTCTACACCATAAGGCTGCCGGCGCTTGAGTACTAGCCGGCAAAAGCAGCCCTGATCGTTCTATGTATAGGACAATTCTTTGACTGGGCGCTGGCGTAATAGATGGAACGCTACGAAGGCCGATACCGCAAAACCTGCTTGAATGATGATCATCGGCGTGGCGCTGCCATCACGCAGATGGCTCAGCAAAAGGCCACTGCACGTCGCACCAAACATCTGTGAAAACCCCATCAAACCCGCCGCCAACCCAGCGCGGTGTGCGTTTGGCATCACCCCACCGGTCACGGAGCCTGGCAACACCAGGCCGCCGCCAAGGGTGACCAGGGCAATCGGGATATCCAGGCCCAAAACCGACAGGCCAAACAGTTCATAAATCACCACCGCCGAGATCCCACCGGTGGCCACCAGCGTCACGCCCATCGCTACAATCCGCTGCGGCCCCAGGCGCATGATAGTGCGCCGGGTGTAGGTGGAACCGACGATCAGCATCGACACCATTGCGCCGAAATTAATCCCGTATTCCAGGCTGCTCAGGCCCAGCAGGTTGATGTACACCGCCGATGAACCGGCGATCACCGCGAACATGGCGCCATAGGTGCACGCCAGCGTCACCGCGAACGCGCGATATTGGCGGCCCTTGAGCACATCCAGGTACTGCCCGCCAAGGGTGCGCCAGTGGCCAGCCTTGGGGTCTAGGTGGTGGTTGCTCTCGCGAAAGAACAACAACGCCACCAGCAACACCACGCTGCCAATCGCCAGGGCGAGGATGATCGGCGCACGCCAGCCCAGCAGCTTGATCAGCAGACCGCCGATCATGGGCGCAACAACAATGGCGTAAAGCATGCCGATCATGGTCAGCGCCAGGGCGGGCCCCGCTTCGGCCTTCCACACATCACGCACCACGGTGCGCGCCAACACCAGCGCGGCGCAGGCGCCCAGGCCTTGCAGCACACGGGCGGCGATAAATGAGTCGATATCATTGACCAGCAGCATCGACAGGGTGGCCAACACATACAGCGCCAACCCGCCGATCAATACCGGGCGACGACCGATACGGTCCGACAGCGGCCCGAACAGTAACTGCCCCAGGCCAAATGCGGCGACAAACGCCGACAGTGCCATCAACGCCGAACCCGGCGGCGCGACCAGCGCCTGCTCAATGGCGCCGAGGCCGGGGATGATCAATTGGGTCGACACCTCACCCAGTGCCGTAAGGGCCACCAGTAAAAACAACACGCTACGCGAAGGGGCCGGGGCGTTCGACATGGGGATTATCCGGGGGCTGGATTAATTTATATTTCGACCATAATATGAGCAAAAAATTATGTCCATAATTTTTTATCCAATGGTCCCCCGGAGCCCGCCATGAACCCTCTCCCCCTGCGTCTTCTCACGCCCCTGGCCCTGTTGATCATCCTCAGCGGCTGTAACAGCAAGGCCGACACCGCCGTCGAAGTGCCCCTGCCCCGCCCGGTTCTAGCCGCGAAAGTGGAAGCCGCCGGCACCCAGCAAAGCGCCTATACCGGCGTGGTCGCGGCGCGTACTGAAAGTGACCTGGGCTTCCGAGTCGGTGGCAAGGTCATCGAGCGCAAGGTCGACCCCGGCCAGCACGTCTCCCGTGGCGACACCTTGCTGGTGCTGGACATCGGCGACTTCGAACTGGCGCTGCGCTCGGCGAAAAACCGCGTGAACGCCGCCCAGGCGCAACTGCGCCAACGCCGTGATGATGAAAACCGCTACCAACGCCTGGCCAATACCGGCGCGGTGTCGCGGCAAATTTTCGATCAGTCGGCGACCAACCTGCGCGTGGCTGAGGCCGAACTCGCCTCGGCGCAATCCGACGCCAGCCAGATCGAAAACCGTCGCACCTATTCGGTCCTCAAGGCGGATGGCGACGGCATCATCACCGACGTACGCGTCGATCGCGGCCAAGTCGTCGCCGAAGGGCAAATCGTCGCACGCCTGGCCCATGACGGCGCCCGCGAAGCCATCGTCAACCTGCCGGAAAACCAGCGCGACCAGGCTTCACAAAGAGCCCTGGCCTTCCCCTTCGGCGCCCCGGACCAGGCCGTGACCGCCACCCTGCGCGAGCTGTCCGCCAGCGCCGATCCCACCACCCGCACCTACCGCGCACGTTACGTATTGCACGGCGCCGTCGAGCGTTTCGCCCTCGGTTCCACCATCACCGTACGCCTGCAAGGCAACGGCCAGGCGCAGCAAACCCGCGTGCCCATCGGCGCGTTGCAAGACGCAGGGCTTGGCAGCGGCGTGTGGCTGATCGGCGATGACAACAAGGTCAGTTTCGCCCCAGTAAACGTCGCCAGCCTCGGCCAGGAAGACGCCCTGCTCGACAGCGGCGTGGCACCCGGCCAAATCATCGTTGCCCTCGGTGCGCACCTGCTGCACAGCGGCGACGCAGTGCGCCTGCTACCGGCCCAAGCACTGGCCCTCAACCGCAAACAGGACCATTGAGCATGCGCGGCATCAACCTCTCTGAACTGGCGGTCAAACACCGCGCGGTCACCTTGTTTTTGATCATTGCGATCCTCGCCGCCGGGATTTTCTCGTTCGGCAAACTGGGGCGCGCCGAAGACCCGTCGTTTACCGTCAAGGTCATGACCATCACCGCCGCCTGGCCCGGCGCGACCGCCCAGGAAATGCAGGAACAAGTCGCCGATCGCCTGGAAAAACGCCTGCAGGAGCTGGACTACTACGACCGCGTCGAGACCATCGCCCAGCCGGGTTTTGTGTCGATGCGCATGACCTACAAGGAGTCCACCCGCCCCAGCGAAATTCAGGACCTGTTCTACCAGACCCGCAAAAAACTCAGCGATGAAGCCGCGAAACTGCCCAAGGGCGTGATCGGCCCGTTCTTCAACGATGAATACTCCGATGTGTACTTTGCGCTGTATGCCCTGGAAGCCGAACACCTGCCGCATCGGCAACAGGTGCAAATGGCCGAAGAGCTTCGCCAGGGCTTCCTCAACCTGCCCGGGGTGAAGAAGGTCAATATCCTTGGCGAGCAGGCCCAGCGGATCTTTGTCGAGTTTTCCTATGAGCGCCTGGCGACCTTGGGCATCAAGCCTGACCAGATCTTTGCCGCCCTCGCCGCGCAAAACGCAGTGGCCCCATCGGGCTTTGTCGAAACCGCCGGTGCCCGCGCTTATATCCGCATTGACGGTGCGTTCGACAGCCTGTCGCTGATCGAAAACGTGCCCCTGGAAGTCAACGGCCGCGTGCTGCGCATTGCCGATGTGGCCACCGTCAGCCGAGGTTATGAAGACCCGCCCAGCTACCGCATTCGCCACCAGGGCGACCCGGCGCTGATGCTCGGCGTAATCATGGAGAAGCACTGGAATGGTCTGGAACTGGACAAAAGCCTCAAGGCCCAGGAAGCCAGAATCCAGGCTGACCTGCCTTTGGGCGTGAACTTCGCCAAGGTCTCCGACCAGGCGAAAAACATCAGCCTGGCGGTGAATGAGTTCATGCTGAAATTCTTCGTTGCCCTGGCCGTGGTGATGATCATCAGCCTGTTGGCCCTGGGTTTTCGTGTAGGGCTGGTGGTCGCCGCTGCGGTGCCGCTGACCTTGTCGGTGGTGTTTGTGATCATGCTGCTCACCGGGCGCGAGTTCGACCGCATCACCCTGGGCGCGCTGATTATTTCCCTCGGGTTGCTGGTGGATGACGCGATCATTGCGATCGAGATGATGGTAGTGAAACTGGAAGAAGGCTTTGACCGGATTCACGCCGCCACTTTCGCCTGGAGTTCAACGGCGGCGCCGATGCTGACCGGCACTCTGGTGACCATCATCGGCTTCCTGCCGGTGGGTTTTGCCCGCTCGGCGGCCGGAGAATATGCCGGGAATATCTTCTGGATCGTCGGCTTTGCGTTGATCTCATCCTGGCTGGTGGCGGTGGTGTTCACCCCCTACCTCGGCGTGAAATTGCTGCCGCAGATCAAACCGGTGCCCGGTGGCCACGACGCCATTTATGCCGGGCGCTATTACCAGAAACTGCGCAGCCTGGTGCAAGCCTGTGTGCGCAGGCGCTGGCGGGTGACCGGGTTGGTGGTAGCCGCGTTTGTGCTGTGTGGCTTGGGCATGGGTGTGGTGAATAAGCAGTTTTTCCCCAACTCCGATCGCTCCGAACTGATCCTCGAGGTGTATTTGCCGCCTGGCAGTGCGCTCAAAAGTACCGAGGCGGTGGCGGCGCAGCTGGAAAAGGCCTTGATGAAGGAACCACAAACCCTTTTGGTCGACACCTATGTAGGCGGCGGTGCGCCACGGTTTTTCCTGTCGCTGAACCCCGAGTTACCAGACCCCGCGTTCGCCAAGCTGATCGTGCAAACCCCGGATTCCCATGCCCGCGACGCGTTGAAACGGCGGATGCGTGAACGTATTGCCGCCGGTGAATTTCCAGCGGCGCGAGTACGCGTCACGCAATTGCTGTTCGGTCCACCCGTGCCATTTCCGGTAGTGTTTCGCGTGTCCGGTCCGAACATCGATGTGCTGCGTGGTGTGTCCGAGGACGTACGCAAAGTCGTTGCCGCCAACACGCTGACCAAGGACGCCTTCCTCGATTGGGGCGAGCGCGCCAGCGGTTATCGCCTGATTTTGGATCAAGACCGCCTGCGCCTGTTGGGCTTAACCCCCAATGACGTCAAGTCGCAGTTGAATGCCTTGCTCAGTGGCAACCCGATTACTGAAGTGCGCGAAGGTAATCGCACCGTGTCCGTCATCGCCCGCGCCCAGGGCAGCCAGCGCGAGAACCTCGGCAACCTCAATAACATGACCTTGACCAACAGCGCCGGTACCTCGGTGCCGTTGGCCCAGGTCGGGCATTTCCAGGCGGTGATGGAAGAACCGATCCTCAAACGCCGCAACCGTGCGACCACCGTGGAAGTACGCGCCGACATCATCGACGGCGTACAACCGCCCGACGTGGAAATGGCCGTGTACAAAGACCTGCAACCGCTGATCGCCAAACTGCCTGCCGGTTACCAGGTCGACATCGGCGGCCCCGTGGAGGAAAGCGCCAAGGCCAACGTCGCCCTGGCGGCGCTGTTCCCGATCATGATCTTGCTGACCCTCACGGTAATCATGTTCCAGGTGCGTTCGTTCGGCGTGATGTTCATGGTTTTCGCCACCGCCCCCCTAGGCTTGATTGGCGCAGTGCCAACGTTGCTGCTGTTCAATCAGCCGTTCGGGTTTAACGCGATCCTGGGCTTGATCGGGATTGGTGGCATCCTGATGCGCAACACGCTGATCTTTACCGACCAGATTCGCCAGAACCAGGAACACGGCATGGCGACTCGTGAGGCAATCGTCGAAGCCACAGTGCGCCGAGCAAGACCGGTGATTTTGACTGCGTTGGCAGCGGCGCTGGCATTTATTCCGCTGACGTTATCGGTGTTCTGGTCGTCCCTGGCCTACGTGCTGATTGGTGGGGTGTTGGTGGGCACGGTATTGACGCTGTTGTTCCTGCCAGCGCTGTGCAGTTTGGTGCTTGAACGAAAGAGCACAAAAGCTGCTGAAACGTCCCACGTAACAGCCGGATAAGCTCTACAGCCCTTTCTTGAAAACCTCTGCAAAGTCCTTCGCCTGATCACACAGTGCGAGGGATTGCAGATGGTTTTTTTCGTTAATGCCCTGATTAATGGGGCTGCGTTTTGAATCCGGCCATTGGCAGGCTGGCCCTGACCCCAATGGATGTAAAGACGATCGATGTTGAGAGCGTCTTGCGTGATTTCCGGGGATGCCTGAACACCTTTGACGAGTGGGCTGAGAGCTTTTGGAGCTTTTCGGCGCTGGATGTCGAGCAGGTATTCAAGGTCGGAGAAGAGGTGGCGCTGGTCGCCCCCATCAACCGCTCCATCATTCCCAGCAGCACCGTCGCCACCTGCCAAGCCAATGGCACGTTGACCCTGGTGCACATGTTTCAGAGCTCGCGATTTGTGCCCATCGGCAACACGCCGGTGGTACTACAACGCGTCGACCCCAAAGGCGGCCCGCTGGGCGAACCGATCTACAAGACCATCGGCCCGAGCGGCATCCTCGAAATCAACGAGTGTGATCGTAACCAGAAGTACCGAATCAATTTTTATCCCAACGTTTCCAAGGATCACGTCAAGGCGCTGTATGCGTCTTATCAGTCTGTGATCGAGGGGTTGGAAGTTCGTCTGCGCGAAGAATGGAACAGCACCTTTCAAGCGCAGTGGAAAGACTATACGGACGCCAAGCCGCTTGACCGACGCAGGATGCTGGAAGCGGCATTTCTCAGCGGCATGGGCAACGCGCTCTACAGCCTGTGGGACAACATCACGCAGCTGTATGACTTGCTGGCAGACATAAAACCTAACAGCGAGAAGTTGCTGCACTACATCTCCCAAGCCGAACTTGATGAGCTTTTGAAGCTGGGTAACGACGCCATTGCCAGTGGCTTGTTGGTGCTTAGCGATGAGCCGCTGTTGTTTATCTATGCGTCGGCAATGGTCAGTTGGATGCGGATGCTACCGCCGCCGGAAATGAATGAGTTGATGGGGGAAATCACCGGCGAGGTGTTGATCAACCTGTTTTTGATCTGGTCGACGCGAGGCATGGGGGTTCGGATTCGCCTGGGTGTTCAGGTCTTGAGTCATATCAAATCCGGACGTGCACGCAAGTGGTTGGAGACGCTGGCTGAGCAGCTTGTGGTGCCCAAGTTGGAAGCGCACGCCGAGGCAGTGAAGCCTTTGTTGCTCGGTAGCGCGGCGACGTCGATCAAGACGATTCCGGCTGTGCCCTTAAAGGCTGGGGAAACTTTGGTCTCGAACCCGGTGCCTGCGGTTCGTAGCAAGACGCAGCGGACGGCGTTGGTCAGGCAGGAGCATGTCGATGATGTGCCTGCCTCGGGGAAGAACCCGAACGGGGATGCGGCGGCGCCTGCGGATAAGACGGCTACCAACGGTTGCCCGGTGTCGATGGTGACCGGGGAGGAGTTACTGACCCTGACCGATGGTGCGCTGGACGGGATTTTGCCGTTTGAGTGGACGCGGTTGTATCGCACCAGTGCGGTGGAAGTGGATTGCGGGTTGGGGTTTGGCTGGAGTCATTCGCTGGCGCAGCGACTCTCGGTGGTGGGTGATTTGGTGGTTTGGACGGATCACGAGAATCGCATTACTGAGTTTCCGTTGCCCACTGCCTCTCGTCCGGCGATTTCCAATAGTTTGGCCGAAGCGGCGATTTACTTGGGCTCATTGCCTGATGAGTTGGTGCTGGCGCAGGCGTCGCGGTTCTATCACTTCCGCGATGGTGTGCTGACAGCCATCAGCGATGGGTATGACAACCGGCTGCGGATTTTTCGTGATCTGTTGGGGCGGGTTGAGCGGCTGGATAACGGTGTCGGCCGTTCGCTGCTTTTGCGCTATGAACTCGGTCGCATTGTTGCGGTGGAGTACCAAGTTCATCGGGCCGAGGGACCGGGCCCGTTTGTCTGGGTCACTGAGCAAAACGTCATTTCCTACGCCTATGACGGCGCCGGCCGGTTGGTTTCGGCGACCAACGCGGTAGGTGAAAGCGAGGTTTATCGGTACGACGATCAGCACGTCATTCTCGAACGGCAGTTGGCCGGTGGGGCGAGTTTCTTCTGGG
>NZ_MDDR01000059.1 GCF_001870435.1 Pseudomonas costantinii
GGGGACTGTCATAAATTTTGTGTTCGGGCATAACATGTTGAAGAGGTGCATGTATGCCGACCAAAAAGAAACCGGCCCGTGAGGCCCAGCGCGACCTTCCATCGATTCCAAAAGAGCTGATCGACCAGTTCGTCAGTGGCCCGATGAGTGCCGAAGCCATTCAGGACGCCTCGATGGCGTTCAAAAAGGCGCTCATCGAACGAGCCCTCGGTGCCGAACTGGGTCATCACCTTGGCTATCCTCAGGGCGCGGAGCGCCCTGAGGAGTCGAGCAATCAGCGCAACGGAAAAAGCGGTAAGACAGTGTTGACCGATGACGGCCCACTTCGCCTGGATATTCCCCGAGATCGCGATGGAAGCTTTGCGCCGATCTTGATCCCCAAGCATGAACGCCGTTTTACCGGCTTTGACGACAAAATCATTGCGATGTACGCCCGAGGCATGACGGTGCGTGAGATCCGTGCGTTTCTGTCGGAACAGTACGGAACAGACGTCTCGCACAACTTCATCAGCTCGGTGACCGACGCCGTTTTGGAGGAAGTCACCGCTTGGCAACAACGGCCGCTTGAGCCGATGTACCCAGTGATTTTCTTCGATGCCTTACGCGTCAAAATTCGCGATGAAGGTTTGGTACGTAACAAGGCTATCTACTTGGCGCTGGGTGTTTTACCAGACGGCACGCGAGATATTCTGGGCATTTGGATTGAGACAACCGAAGGCGCTAAGTTCTGGATGAAAGTCTTCAATGACCTGAAGATCCGGGGTGTCGAGGACGTCTTGATTGCGGTAACTGACGGTCTGAAAGGCATGCCCGAAGCCCTGGCTGCAGTGTTTCCTGACGCGACATTGCAGACCTGCATCGTTCATCTGATCCGTAACAGCCTTGAGTACGCACCGTGGGATAAGCGTCGCGAACTGGCAAAAGCACTGAAGCCGATCTATCAAGCGCTTAACGCGGACACGGCCGAACAAGCGCTTCTGGCCTTCGAAACAGGGCCTTGGGGCAGGCAATATCCGACGGTGGTAGCTGCTTGGAAGCGCGCTTGGGATCGCGTCATTCCGTTCTTCGTGTTTCCCCCGGCGATACGAAAAGTGATCTACACAACGAACGCCATCGAGAGTATCAATGCTCAATTGCGAAAGATCATTAAGACCCGAGGCCACTTCCCGACGGACGAAGCAGCGACAAAGTTGATCTGGCTGGGCTTACGCAATATCACTGCGAACTGGGGCAGCGCAGCTCATGATTGGAAGAATGCGATGAACCAGTTTGCGATCCTGTACGGAGACCGATTTATCAGACCGACCTGGTAAAACCAAGGCCTGCCTGAAGGCAGGCCGCTACCGGCCCGCACACAAAAAATCTGACACTCTCTTTTAGGGCCGCTTCGCAGCCCAACGCGGGGCAAGCCCGCTCGCCACAACAAGCGCGCCCCGGCAGTCATAGGGTTACCAGATCAGAAGGTGTACTCGACCATCCCCATCAGCGACGTCTGCAACCGTCGCTCCACAATCGGGCTCTTGCCCGCTTCATCCGCCAGGTACTGCACATCCAGCAAGGTCGAGAACTTGGTGTGCTCGCTGATTGGCAAGCTCCACGCCAGGCTCATGCCATTGCTGATATTGCCCGCACCGGCCTTGTATTCCTTGAAACGGCTTTGCGCGGCCTGGCCGGTGGTGACGCCGTACCAGGTTTGCAGGTAGTTACGGTCACCAAAGTGACTGATGACGCTCGCGTCGATGGAACCGTAGTTGCCCTTATAGAGGTTGGTGCCCAGGCTCAATGCCAGGTGGGTGTACGCTTTGCCGGTGTCCTTGTGGTCATCTTCCTTGAGTGCATGTTCCAGGGTTGCGCCGACAATGACACCGCCCAGGTTATAGCTGGCCTTGATACCCACCTGTCCGCGAGCCTTGATCTCGCCCATGCCCTTGAGGCGATTTGAGCCTGCATGCATGCTTTCATTTTTATCCTTGCGTGAGCCACTGACGCCCACATAAGTGCTGAAAGTCAGGGCGTCATCTTTGTAACCCCAGCCCAACCCCGTATCGGTGTCGAGGAAAATCCCCCAGGGACTGATAATTTTGCCACCCAGCAGCGGCGCGGTCGTGCGTTCGTCGCTGCCGCTGTAGCGAGGCGTGTTAGCGATGCCGGCCTTGAGCGTGTATTGCCAGTCTTCGGCAAGCGCGCAATCGGCACTGGCCAGCAGGCACAGTGAGGTGAGCGACAGGCAAAGGTTTTTTGAGCGCATAAAGGTGTTCGTCCATTTTAAAAAAACAAAGGTTTTTGGGGGGATTGCGTACGTTTAAAGGAATAGCCCGAGGCGCTGAGCCCATTGACCTGCCGGCTCACGGTGTCGCCCAGGCCATAGCCATTGCCGGCGAGTACTGCGTGGGCGTTGTCGACGGGGAGCAGGATGTAGTCGGTCAGCGGCTCGTTGTGCAGTTGACCGCGAATCACCAGGAAGCCTTCTTCCAGGCGTACGCTGATACCACTCAACGGTGCGTCGGGCTCATGGGTGTTGAGCACTTGGTAGGTGCCGATGGTGTCGGCCCAGGCCAGGGGCAGCGGCGGTGGATCGATACGTTCGCCGATGGCAATGCGTTGGCCGTGGCTGCGGGCGGTGAGCATCTGGCGGCCTTGCACCGTGACCACATCCAGTTGTACGCGGCCCAGTTCGCCGAGGTCCTTGAGCCAGAACCCCAAGACTTTTTTCTGCGCGCGCAGCCAGCCGTGGTCGTCGCGCAATAACTCGAAGTCGAAACCGGCCAGTTCTCCGGACAATCGATCATTGTCATCCCTGATCCGGAACACGCCCCAGGCCGTGGCATAAAACCCTGCCAGGCGTTTGCGATCGATGGCGGCCGGTACGTGGCGCAACTTCAGCCCATGGCTGGGTGCCTGGCAGTCGTCGGCGCATACGGGGTCGCCGGTTTGCGCCTGGAGCATCAGGCGCAGGGTGTCGGTGGTCAGGCTGGCGACCAGCTCTTCGGCGTTGCTGTCGTTGGCCATGATGATCACGGCCAATTGCTGGTCCGGCAGCAGGGTCAACTGCGCGGCAAAATCGTCGCCACCGCCGCTGTGCTGATAAGTGCGTACACCGGGGCCGACCGGTTCATCGCCGCAAGGTGCCAGGAACCAGCCCAGGCCCATCTGGCAATCGAAATCCAGGGCGTTGCCGGTATTTTGCTGGGTGAACATTTCATCAATCGAAACGCGGCCCAGCACCTGGTTGCCTTTATACAGACCATGGGCGAACAGCATCTGCACGTAATGGCTGAGGTCCTTGGGGCTGGCCCACAAACCATTGGCGGCGAGGTCGCGCACTTGGGCATCGGTACTGGCAACGCCATTCTCGTAGCCCAAGGCGCGGTAGCTCAACTGCGTGCCGGTGCCGACAAAGCTCGACTGATTCATCTCCAATGGCTTGAGCAGGCTGCTTTGCAACTGAACTTCGAAGTTTTTGCCGCTGCTGCGCTCAATGGCAGCGCCCACCAAGGAGTAGCCAAGGTTGGAGTAGGCCACTTGGGAGCCCGGCGGGCTGCTCAGCCAAACACCGGATACGCGCATCGGCATCTGGCCCATGGCAAAGGTGCTGCGCAGGTCGCGCAGGTGCTCGCTGGGTAAACCGGACTGGTGGCTGAGCAAACGCCGTAAGGTGATATCGCGGTCAGCCGCGCCCTGATCGCTGTGAAAGCGCGAACGCACGTAGAACTCGCGCAGGGTTTGCTGGATGGGGGCGTCCATGGCCAGGCGCTGTTGCTCGACCAACTGTAACGCTGCGGTAGCCGTGAGCAGTTTGGCGATGCCGCCGGCGCGAAAGGCCGTGTTCGGCGTCACCGGTACACCCTGGGCCTTGTCGGCCATGCCGAAGCCTCGGGCCCAGATCAGCTCCTGGCCATTGACCAGGGCAATCGACAGACCGGGCACATTTTCCCGAGCGATGTCCCGCGGAATACGGGCTTGCAGGTAGCGAATGATCGCGCCGTAATCACCTTTGGGAATCGGCGGCGGGGAGGGCGGTTGTCCATGGCAGCCGAGGCTGCCCAGCAGGCAACCCAACAGCGGAATACCGCGCAATGTGCGAAACATGAAGAACACCCGGGTGACGATTTGGATGTTCGAATGTTAGGGCTGCGAAGGCTAATAATCTTTGGGAGCTTTGTCGGGAAACTGTCAAAGATTGTTAAGCGGGCATCAAGGTGGCAATCAACGCGCGAATGGTGCCGGGCAACGCTTCCAGCTCGCGCACCAGAATACTGCGTTCGCGAATCGCCCACGGCTCATCCAGCTTGACGGCCACCAACTGCATGGTCCGGCTGTGCCGTACGGCGGCGGATTCGGGAATGATGCCGATGCCCACGCCAGCCTCGACCATCCGGCAGATCGCCTCGAAGCTCGACACCTGGATGCGCAGTGACAAGTGCTTACCGACGCGCTCCACGTGTTCGCGCAGGAAGCTCAACAGCGTGCTGCCTTCGTGCAGGCCGATGTGCTGGTACGCGAGGGTTTGCTCCAACGTCACCGAAGGCTGGTCTGCCAGGGGATGACCCACGGGGACCATCAGCACCAGTTCATCGGTGCTGAAGTGCAGCACCTGCAACCCTGCCGCTTCGACCGGCCCGGCGATGATGCCCATGTCGCTGGTGCCATCGAGCACGCCACGCACGATATCGCGGGATAGGCGCTCTTGCAGGTCGACAGTGACCCCGGGGCGTTGGGACAAAAAACCAGCGAGCACTTCGGGGAGGAATTCGGTGACCGCCGTAGTGTTGGCGAAGATGCGGATATGCCCGGCCGAATCCACGCCGTATCTGGTGAACTCACTTTTCAAGTAGTCCACCTGGCGCATGATCAGCCGCGCATGATGCAGCAGTCGTTCGCCTGCCGGGGTGATCTCCACGCCACGGCTGTCGCGGTACAGCAGGCGCGTATCCAGTTGGCTTTCCAGCGCCTTGATCCGCGCACTGGCGGCAGCTGGCGACAGGAATGCGCGTTTGGCACCCTGGGTCAGGCTAGGCGATTCGGCGATATGGATAAACAGGCGCAGGTCGGCGAGATCGAAGTGCATGCAAAACTCCCGAATAAATAATCCCCCGTGGCTACGCGGGTTGGAGCATCAGGGATTGGAGCGTTCAGCATAGCCGAACGCTGGTTTATTGAAATGCAAATTCTCAGAACGGGCGGGCGCTTGCATGATCCAGCGCAGACACCCACTGCCCGAGGACTTGCACCCGATGAGCGCTACCGATTGGATCGGCCGAAGTGAAACCGCCCACGATCACCTGAGCCATAACCTGCTCAAGCGCATCGCCGCGACATTCGGCGAGGCAGTGCCGGCAGACGGCGAAGCCGTCCCACCGCTGTGGCAGTGGTGCTTTTTCCAGGACCCACTGCCGGAATCGGCCCTGGGCGGTGACGGTCACCCAGCCCGTGGCGGGTTCTTGCCGCCGGCGGATAACCGCAATCGCATGTGGGCCGGTGGGCGTCTCGAGTTTTTGCATGCGCTGCGTGCCGGTGAGGCAGCGACTCGGGTGTCGACCATCACCCAGGTCGAAGAAAAGACCGGCCGCACCGGTTCGCTGCTGTTTGTCACGGTGCGTCATGACTACTCCCAAGACGGTCGCCTGGCGATCCGCGAAGAACAGGACATCGTCTACCGCGAACCCACACCGCCCAAGCAGGGCAGCGGCGAAGCATTGGCTCAGGGCGAATGGCAGGAAGCCGTCGACCCCACGCCGACCTTGCTGTTTCGCTACAGCGCCGTGACGTTCAACGGTCACCGCATTCACTACGACTACCCCTACGTCACCGGCACCGAAGGCTATTCGGGGCTGGTGGTGCATGGGCCGCTGATTGCCACCTTGAGCCTGCGTGCGTTTTGCCGTGCTCATCCCGACGCGACCTTGCGTCGTTTTGCCTATCGTGGTGTGCGCCCGTTGATCGCGCCGCAGCCGTTTGACGTGGGCGGGCGCATCACCCAAAGCGGTGTCGCCGAACTGTGGGCGGGTAACGCTGACGGCCTGGCGCAAAAGGCCGAAGTGCATTTCGAATAATCCAAGAACAACAGGCGGAGAGCCGTTACATGAACCCGAATGACAACGAAGAACTCAATGCCATCCGCGAAGGCGTGCGCGCCTTGTGCGCTGAATTCGATGCGGCTTACTGGCGCAAGATCGACGAAGAAAAGGGTTTCCCCGAAGCCTTCGTCAAGGCGCTGACCGACGCGGGCTGGCTGTCGGCAATGATCCCCGAAGCCTACGGCGGCTCCGGCCTGGGCCTGGCCGAAGCGTCGGTGATCCTTGAGGAAGTGAACCGTTGCGGCGGCAATTCCGGCACCGTACACGGCCAGATGTACAACATGTTCACCCTGTTGCGTCATGGCAGCGAGGCGCAAAAAAGCTTCTACTTGCCCAAGCTCGCCAGCGGCGAATTGCGCCTGCAATCGATGGCTGTCACCGAGCCGACCACCGGCACCGACACGACCAAGATCAAGACCACCGCGATCAAACGCGGCGACAAGTACGTGATCAACGGGCAGAAAGTGTGGATCTCGCGGGTGCAGCATTCCGACCTGATGATCCTGCTGGCACGCACCACGCCGTTGGCCGAGGTGAAGAAAAAGTCCGAAGGCATGTCGATCTTCCTGGTGGACCTGCGCGAGGCCATCGGCAACGGCCTGACGGTGCAACCCATTGCAAACATGGTCAACCACGAAACCAACGAGCTGTTTTTCGACAACCTGGAACTGCCGCTCGACAGCCTGATTGGCGAGGAGGGCAAGGGCTTTCGCTACATCCTCGACGGCCTGAATGCCGAGCGCACACTGATCGCCGCGGAGTGCATCGGTGACGGCCGCTGGTTTATCGAAAAGGCCAGCGCTTACGCCCGCGACCGCGTGGTGTTTGGTCGGCCCATCGGGCAGAACCAGGGCGTGCAGTTCCCGATAGCCGAAGCGCACATCGAAATTGAAGCGGCGGACCTGATGCGCTGGCGTGCCTGCGAGGAATACGACAGCGGCGCGAATGCCGGGGCCAGTGCCAACATGGCGAAGTACCTGGCGGCCAAGGCGTCCTGGGAAGCAGCCAATGCCTGCCTGCAAACCCACGGCGGCTTCGGTTTTGCCTGCGAGTACGACGTGGAGCGCAAATTCCGCGAGACCCGCCTGTACCAGGTGGCGCCGATTTCCACCAACCTGATCCTGTCCTACGTGGCCGAGCATTTGCTCGAACTGCCACGCAGCTTCTGAGGGCCTGAGCATGAGCCATACCCAAGCCCTGTGCCGGTTTCTCGCCGATTTGAGTTACGAGCAGTTACCCGAAAGCGTGTTGGCACGCACCGAAGACCTTTATCTGGATTGGCTGGCTTCGGCACTGGCCAGCAAGGGCGCGCACCCGATTCCGTTGTTCGAGCGCTATGCGCGGAAGATGGGGCCTGCTGATGGCCCGGCACAGGTGATCGTCAATGGCGGCAGCAGCAGTGCGTATTTCGCTGCGTTGGTGAACGGCGCTTCATCGCATTTGGTGGAGCAGGATGACCTGCATAACAGCTCGGTGCTGCACCCGGCCACCGTGGTATTTCCAGCCGCCTTGGCCGCTGCCCAAGACCTCGGCAAGTCCGGCCGGGAATTGCTGTTGGCCTCGGTGGCGGGCTATGAAGCCGGGATTCGCATCGGCGAATTCATGGGCCGTTCTCACTACCGCATTTTTCACACCACGGCCACCGTCGGCACCCTGGCGGCGGCCGTGGCTGTCGGCAAACTGCTGGATTTCAACGAAGAGCAGTTCATCAACCTGCTCGGCAGCGCCGGTACCCAGGCCGCAGGGCTGTGGGAGTTCCTGCGCGATGCCGCCGACTCCAAACAGTTGCACACGGCCAAGGCGGCGGCGGATGGCTTGCTCGCCGCCTACCTGACGGCGGATGGGCTGACGGGGGCGCGTAACATCCTCGAAGGTGATCAAGGTTTGGCGGCAGGTATGTCGACGGATGCCGAACCCAGCAAATTGTCCGCCGACCTGGGCAGCCGTTGGGCGCTGCTGGAAACCTCGTTCAAGTTCCACGCCTCGTGCCGTCATACCCATCCTGCCGCCGATGCGCTGTTGGACCTGATGCAGCGCGAAGGCCTGAATGCCGTAGATATCGCCCGAGTGGAAACCCGTGTCCATCAAGGTGCGATTGATGTGCTTGGGCGGGTGAAAGTGCCTGCTTCTGTGCACCAAGCGAAGTTTTCCATGGGCACCGTGCTCGGCCTGATCGCCGTGTACGGCAAGGCCGGGTTGACTGAGTTCCACGAACTGGCGCTCACCGATCCCGCCGTCGGCACCTTCCGCGACAAAGTCAGCATGACCCTCGATCCCGAAGTCGACGGCGCCTACCCGCAACGCTGGTTGGGCCGCGTCACCGTCACCACCACCGATGGCCGCACATTGCACGGCGCCATCGACGAACCCAAGGGCGACCCGGGCAACACCCTGAGCCGGGCGGAGCTGGCGGATAAATTCCAGCGCCTCACCCAATTCAGCGGCGCCCGCACTCCGGCCCAGGCCGATGCACTGATCGAGAAGGTCTGGAACCTGCGTAACGCTGAGTCCATGGCCCACTGGCTTTGAGGAACCGTCATGACTAATCAACGACCGCTGGACGGCATCACCGTTGTCAGCCTGGAACACGCGATTGCCGCGCCATTCTGCACCCGTCAACTGGCGGACCTCGGCGCGCGCGTGATCAAGATCGAACGCCCAGGCGCCGGCGACTTTGCCCGGGGCTATGACGAGCGTGTGCGTGGCTTGGCCTCGCATTTCGTGTGGACCAATCGCTCCAAGGAAAGCCTGACCCTGGACCTCAAACAGGACGAGGCCGGCGATATCCTGGAAACCTTGCTGGCTGATGCCGATGTGTTGGTGCAGAACCTTGCACCCGGAGCTGCAGCGCGCATGGGCCTGTCGTTCGAGGCGCTGCATGAGCGTTTTCCGCGGCTGATCGTTTGCGATATTTCCGGTTATGGCGAAGGTGGGCCGTACGAGAAGAAGAAGGCCTATGACTTGTTGATCCAGAGCGAGGGCGGTTTTCTTTCGGTCACCGGCGGCCCCGGTGAGGATCAGATGGCCAAGGCCGGTTGCTCCATCGCTGACATCTCTGCGGGCATGTACGCCTACAGCGGCATCCTTTCGGCATTGCTGTTGCGCGGCAAGACGGGGAAGGGCAGCCGCATCGACGTGAGCATGCTGGAAAGCCTGGTGGAGTGGATGGGGTACCCGATGTATTACGCGTTCGACGGCGCACCACCGCCCCCGCGTGCCGGGGCTGCACATTCGACGATCTACCCCTATGGGCCGTTCCCCACCGGTGACGGCGGCACGGTGATGTTGGGTTTGCAGAACGAGCGCGAATGGGCGGCGTTTTGCGACAAGGTACTGCTCACGCCGGAATTGGCGACGGACGAGCGTTTTTCCGCCAACTTCAAGCGCTCGGCCAATCGTGAGGTACTGCGCCAGATCATTGTCGACAGCTTCGCCGCGCTCGACGCCGAGGCGGTGATCCAGCGCCTGGAAGACGCGCAGATTGCCAGCGCCCGGGTCAACGACATGCAAGGCGTGTGGGACCACCCGCAACTCAAGGCGCGGGACAGTTGGCGCGAAGTCGCAAGCCCCGCCGGACCATTGCCGTCGTTGCTGCCTCCGGCGCGCAATGCCGCGTTTACTCCGCGTATGGACGCCGTTCCAGCGCTGGGACAACACAGCCAGGCGATCCTTGATCAGATGGGTTACTCGGGTGAAACCATCGACAGCCTGCGTGCGCGCGGCATTATCTAATAAGGAATTCAAGTGATGCCAAAGCCTTTAGTTCGTTCGGCCTTGTTTGTGCCCGGAAGCCGCCCGGAGCGGTTTTCCAAAGCCTTGGCCAGTGGCGCCGATGCGGTGATCGTGGATTTTGAAGACGCCGTGGAAGAGCCGCTCAAGCGCCAGGCGCGGGATAACCTTGGCGCGTTTTTGACGGGTAATCCGAATGCCCAGGTGTGGGTGCGCATCAATGCGCCGGAGCATGTCGAGCATTTTGAAGATGTGGCGTTCTGCAAAGCCCATTCAAATGTGGCGGGCGTGCTGTTGCCGAAGGTGGAGAGTGCCGCCCAGGTAGCGGTGGTGGCCGCCACCGGCAAGGTGATTTGGCCGATTATCGAAAGTGCGCGGGGTTTGCTGGCCGTGGCCGAGATCGCCCATGCGCCACAGGTCGAGCGCCTGTCTTTCGGCGGCCTGGACCTGGCGCTGGACTTGAACCTGAGCAGCAACTCCCCAGCCGCCCAGTTCGCCCTGGACCAGGCGCGTCTGGCGCTGATCGTGCATTCGCGCGCGGCCGGTTTGGTCGCGCCATTGGACGGCGTACACCCGGCCATCGACGACCCCGAAGGCCTGCGCCGCTCGATCCGACATGCTTATGAAATGGGCTTTGCCGGAGCGCTGTGCATCCATCCCAAGCAGGTCGTGGTGATTCATGAAGCCCTGGCGCCGAGCGCTGCTGACCTGGCGTGGGCACAGCGGGTGGTGGCGGCCGGTGCTCATGGTGCAGGGGCCTATCAACTGGATGGCCAGATGGTCGACGCACCGGTTCTCCTGCGTGCGCAAAGGCTCCTTGAGCGAACCGGGAACTAAATGTGGGAGCAGGCAAGCCAGCTCCCACATGGGGTCTCTGCTGTTCAACTGTACGGTGTTCATCTACGCCGAACGCAGGTATCTAAAATTCGAAATTCTCTACACGCGTGACATCAGGCACCTTGCCCTACAACACAACAATAAGAAGGTGATTTTCCATGCTCAAGCTTTCTCGGGCGCTGCTGTGCGCCGCCACTTTGTTTGCTGCGGGCCTGGCCCAGGCGGCGGACCCGATTGTCATCAAGTTCGCCCATGTGGTGGCCGAAAACACCCCCAAAGGCCAGGGCGCTTTGTTGTTCAAGAAGCTCGCCGAAGAACGCCTGCCGGGTCGGGTCAAGGTCGAGGTGTACCCGAACTCGTCGCTGTTCGGTGATGGCAAGGAAATGGAAGCGCTGCTGCTGGGGGATGTGCAGATGCTGGCGCCGTCCCTGGCCAAGTTTGAGCAATACACCAAGCAAGTGCAGATCTACGACCTGCCGTTCCTGTTCAATGACCTGGCCGCCGTCGACCGCTTCCAGGCTGCCCAAGGCAAAGAGCTGCTGACCTCGATGCAGGGCAAGAACATCCTCGGCCTGGCTTATTGGCACAACGGTCTCAAGCAACTCTCCTCGAACAAAGCGCTGCATGAGCCTAAGGATGCGCGCGGCCTGAAGTTCCGCGTGCAGGCTTCCAGTGTGCTGGAGGAGCAGTTCAAGGCGATTCGCGCCAACCCGCGCAAGATGAGTTTTGCCGAGGTGTACCAAGGCCTGCAGACCGGCACCGTCAACGGCACCGAGAACACCTGGTCGAACTATGAAAGCCAGAAGGTCAACGAAGTGCAGAAGTACTTCACCGAGTCCAACCATGGCCTGATCGACTACATGGTGATCACCAACGCCAAGTTCTGGAACGACCTGCCGCCGGATATCCGCAGCACCCTGGACCAGATCATGGTCGAGGTGACTGTCGAGGTGAACAAGCAGGCTGAGGCGCTGAACCAGTCGGCCAAGCAGAAAATCATCGACGCCAAGACCAGCGAAATCATCGAGTTGACTCCCGAGCAACGCCAGCTTTGGCGGGAAGCCATGCGCCCGGTGTGGCAGAAGTTCGAAGGGGAAATTGGGGCTGACCTGATCAAGGCGGCGGACCAGTCGAACCAGTAACTCCAGGGCTCGCCGAAATCCAATGTGGGAGCGAGCAAGCCCGTTCCCACATGTCGAACCGGTTTTCATGCTGATATCTAACTTGCCTCGCGAGGTTTTGCCATGCAAACGCTAAGGCGCGTCTGGGAGCATCTGGAGGAAGGTTTTATTGCCTTCCTGCTGGCCGCGATGACCCTGGTGACATTCGTCTACGTCATGCTCAACAACATCTACACGCTGTTCTTTGCCTTGGCCGACAAGTGGGCTTTGAGCAGCAGTTTCTTCAACGCCCTGGGTGACCACACCATGACCTGGGCCCAGGACATGACCTGGAGTGTGGCGTTGACCAAGGCCATGTTCGGCTGGCTGATTTTCTTCGGCATTTCCTACGGCGTACGCACCGCCGGCCACCTTGGTGTGGACGCGCTGGTGAAGCTGACCAAACGCCCGGTGCAACGCCTCCTCGGCATGCTCGCGTGCCTATGCTGCCTGGCCTATGCCGGGTTGTTCATGGTCGCCAGCTACAAGTGGGTCAGCGCGGTGATGACTGCCCATATCGGTGCCGAAGACCTTGATCAATACGGCATTGATGTCGGCGACATCGTGGTGATCGTGCCCATCGGTTTTGCCCTGGTGTTCATTCGCTACCTGGAAATTTTCTACCGCATATTCACCCACCGTCAGGTCGGGTTGGGGCTGGCCGACGAGGCTGGTGAGGCCAGCAAGTTGGCCGGCAGCCATGAGGAGCGTCACTGATGGCCGTGCTCTGTCTGTTTTTGCTGTTGTTCGTGTTCATGTTCCTCGGCGTGCCGATTGCGATTTCCCTGGGGTTATCCGGCGCGGTGTCGATTTTGATGTTCAGCCAGGACTCGGTGAGTTCGCTGGCGATCAAGCTGTTTGAAACCTCCGACGCCTACACCTTTTTGGCGATTCCGTTTTTCCTGCTGTCCGGTGCGTTCATGACCACCGGTGGCGTGGCGCAGCGGCTGATCGACTTTGCCAACGCGTGTGTCGGGCATATCCGTGGCGGCCTGGCGATTGCGGCGGTGTTGGCGTGCATGTTGTTTGCGGCGTTGTCCGGTTCGTCGCCGGCGACCGTGGCGGCAGTCGGTTCGATTGCCGTGGCGGGGATGGTGCGCTCCGGTTATCCGAAGGAGTTCGGCGCGGGGATCATCTGCAACGCCGGTACCCTGGGCATCCTGATTCCGCCGTCGATTGTGATGGTGGTGTATTCGGCGGCCACGGAAACGTCGGTCGGCAAGCTGTTTATGGCGGGGGTGATTCCGGGGCTGTTGCTGGGCCTGATGCTGATGGTCGCGATCTACATTGTTGCGCGCATCAAGAAGCTACCGGCGCAGCCTCGGGCTACTTTTCGTGAGTGGCTGACCTGCGCGCGCCGGGCATTCTGGGGCTTGTTGTTGCTGGTGATCATCCTCGGGGGGATCTACAGCGGCATGTTCACCCCGACCGAAGCGGCAGCCGTGGCGGCCGTGTACTCGGCGTTTGTCGCGCTGTTCATCTACAAGGACATGAAGTTTCGCGACTGCCCCAAGGTGCTGCTGGAGTCCGGGCGACTGGCGATCATGCTGATGTTTATCATCGCCAACGCCATGCTCTTCGCCCATGTGCTGACCACCGAGCAAATCCCGCAGGAAATCACCGCCTGGGTGATCTCCGAAGGCCTGACGCCGATTGGTTTCCTGATCATGGTCAACATCGTGTTGCTGGTGGCCGGCAGCTTTATGGAGCCGTCAGCCATCGTGCTGATCCTGGCGCCGATCTTCTTCCCGATCGCCATGAAGCTGGGCATCGACCCGATTCACTTGGGGATTGTGATGGTGGTCAATATGGAAATCGGCCTGGTGCACCCACCGGTAGGGCTGAACCTGTTCGTGACCTCGGCGGTGACGGGGTTGACGCTCGGCCAGACGATTCGCGCGGCGCTGCCGTGGCTGATGATCCTGTTGGTGTTCCTGATCATGGTTACGTACTTGCCGTTTATCTCGCTGGCGTTGCCGCACTGGCTTGGAATGTAAGCCGCGCCATAAAACAATGTGGGAGCAGGGCTTGCCCGGCTCCCACATTAGTGCTTCGCCTGGATTATTGATCCATCGCGCTCAAGATCGCATGAGCCACCTTGACCCGCTCGGCATTCGGGTAGTTCTTGTTCGCCAGAATCACCACGCCCATATCCTTGCTCGGCACATACACCACGTACGCACCATAACCGCCGGTAGAGCCGGTTTTGTTGAACAGCACGTTGTCCGTTTGCGCCCGTGCCGGTGTCAGCCAGTTGACCTTGTGCGGCTGCATGGCCATTTCGGTTGAGTTACCGTCAAGTAACGCCTGCAGCGTGATCGGGTAGGGGTAGGACTCCCAGCCCAAGCCCTGGGTCATGCCATTGACGGTGTAATAGCCGGTGTGTGTGGTGGCGATGGCCTGTTGCAGCGGCTTGGCCAGGGTCTGCGGGTGCATGTTCACCATCACGTAGTGGGCCAGGTCCTGGGTGCTGGTCTTGATGCCGTAGGCTTCGCTGTCCAGTGCACCAGGGTCGACGCGTACAGGTTTCTGGTTCTTGTCATAGCCTTGGGCATATTGGCCTGATTTGTCGGCGGGCACTCTGACGTAGGTGTTGTTCAAGCCCAGCTTGGGCAGCAGGGTTTTCTGCATCGCAACGTCGAAGGGCTGGCCAAGGCTTTGCGCCGTGAGGTAGCCAAACAGGCCGATGCTTGGGTTGGAATAGAGCCGCTGTGCGCCGGGAGCGTACGTGGGTTTCCAGTGCTGGAAGTAATTGAGCATGGTCTCGGCACTGTCGGCAGCGTCGGGAAACTGCAGTGGCAGGCCGCCTGACGTGTAGGTTGCCAATTGCAGCAGGCTGATCTTGTCAAAGGCGCTGCCTTCCAAGGCGGACAGGTGTTCGCTGGCCGTATCCGACAGCTTGAGCTTGCCGGTTGCCTGGGCGTAACCCCCCAGCGTCGCGGTGAAGGTTTTGCTCACCGAGCCGATTTCAAACAGGGTGTCTTCGGTAACAGGCTGCTTTGTTTCTTTGGAAGCGAGGCCGTAGTTAAAGTATTGAACCTGGCCTTTGTTGACCACGGCCACCGACACGCCTGCGATGCCTTGTTGTTGCATCAGCGGTTCAACGCGGCTGTCCACGAGCGTGCGCATATCGGTTGCGGCCATGCAGGTGCCTGAACCGAGAAATAAGGCTGAGATCAGAATTTTTTGTACGTTAAGATTCATGGTGATTCGCTTCCATGTAGGGGGTCACTGACGATCAAGGCCTGCGCAGGCGTGGCAAATCTAGGTGGATTTTACCCTTGCGGCAAACGATGATATCTCGCACCAGCCATTAGAAAATTTTGGGTTTAAGCATGCTGCGTTCCCATTTACCGCTCAATGCCTTGCGCGCATTCGAGGCGTCGGCCCGCCACTTGAGCTTTACCCGGGCGGCCATCGAGTTGTGCGTGACCCAGGCGGCGGTCAGTCATCAGGTGAAAAGCCTTGAGGCCCAACTGAATGTCACCTTGTTCAAACGCCTGCCACGGGGCTTGATGCTCACCAGCGAAGGCGAAACCTTACTACCGGTGGTGCGCGAGTCGTTTGATCGCATCGCCCAGACGCTCAGCCAGTTCGAAGGCGGGCATTACCGCGAAGTGCTCACGGTGGGCGCGGTAGGCACCTTCACTGTAGGCTGGTTGCTGCCACGCTTGCCGGATTTTCAGAAGCGCTACCCGTTTATCGACCTGCGCCTGTCCACCCACAATAACCGTGTTGATGTGGCCGCCGAAGGTCTCGATTACGCGATCCGTTTCGGTGCCGGCGCCTGGCATGGCACTGATGCTTGCCAACTGCTGGAGGCACCGCTGACCGTGCTGTGTGTGCCCGCGCTGGCCGAGCAGTTACGTACGCCGGCCGACCTGTTGAAACACACCTTGCTGCGCTCCTACCGCGCCGATGAATGGAACCTGTGGTTCCAGGCCGCCGGGTTGCCCGCCGACACCCTGCTACCGCGCAGTATCGTCTTCGATTCGTCGTTGGCGATGATGGAAGCGGCGCTGCAAGGCATTGGCGTGGCACTGGCCCCGGCGATGATGTTTTCGCGGCAACTGGCGACGGATGTCATCCGCCAGCCGTTCGGCGTGGGAATTACCACCGGCAGTTACTGGTTGACGCGCTTGCAGTCGCGGGCTGAAACCTCAGCAATGCTGGCGTTCAAGGGCTGGTTGTGCGAAGCGGTCAAAATTTAGGTACCGGGTAGGCCGGGTCGCAGGGGACTTTTCGGTAAGTGCCGGGGAGTGGTGTGAGCAGTTCATATCGCTGTTCGTCATGTTGCACACATAACCAGAACTGACCATAGGCATCTTTATGGTCCACTCTCCACACTAGGCCACTCTCGAAAAAGAACCGATAGAGGTCTTGCTCTTGCGGGCACAGTTGAGCGGAAGGGATGCTGATAATTTTGATACCGAAGTTCAACCAGATGACGTTCTCATCCGGTTTTTGACAGGTTTCACAGGGCATCTTCAAATCCTCGCTGATGTTGCTTTGAATCATGATGCCTTGAGCTACTGAGGGAAGCAGGCGTTTCCCAAAGTCATGTAGTACACGTTTATGTGCATGGCAGTACGGTGAAATTTTACGGATGGCTGCACAACCCGACCGATCATCCCCATCCATGGGCGAAGATGATGTCTCGGGACAATGGGCGACGCGTTGTGGAGGGCGCACGCCAGCTGTCACCTGGCTTTAGCGATCAAGCCCACATTTGGATTGCATTTTATGTCAGGTATTTACGGAACCATCCCAACGTACGCTCCCACGCCAAATTCGCCGCCGCCTCGTCATACCGTGGCGTCGAATCATTATGAAACCCGTGATTGGCACCCTTATAGATAAACGCTTCATACGTCGTACCGGCCGCCTTCAATGCCTTCTCATACGCCGGCCAACCCTCATTAATCCGCGTATCCAGTTCGCCGTAATGCAGCATGATCGGCGCCTTGATGCGCGGCACATCCTTGGCTTCCGGCTGGCGCCCATAGAACGACACCGCCGCGCCCAATTCCGGGTAGGCCACCGCCGCCGCGTTGGTCACGCCACCGCCATAGCAGAAGCCGGTGATACCGACTTTACCGGTGCTGGTGTCGTGGTGCATCAGCCATTCGATGGCGGCGAAGAAGTCGTTCATCAGTTTTTCGGGGTCGACTTTCTGTTGCAGCTCCACGCCTTTTTCATCGTTGCCAGGGTAGCCACCGACGGACGTCAAACCATCCGGTGCCAATGCGATAAAGCCGGCTTTGGCCAGGCGCCGGGCGACGTCTTCGATATACGGGTTGAGGCCACGGTTTTCATGCACCACCACCACGGCGGGCAGTTTGCCGGTGGCTTTGGCCGGGCGTACCAGGTAGCCGCGTACGGTGCCGTTACCTTTGGGCGAGGGGTAGGTGATGTAGTCGGCGACGATGTCCGGGTCGGTGAATTTCACCTGCTCGGCCAGGGCGTAGTTGGGGCTCAGGGCAGCGAGCAGGGCCGAGGCGGTGAGGCCGCCGAAGGTGAACAGTGCGGCGCGGTCGAGAAACTCACGGCGGTTGATTTTGCCGTGGGCGTAGCCGTCGTAGAGTTCCAGCAGTTCGGGGGCAAAGTCCTTCGCGGTGAGACGAGTCATCGGTGCAATCCTCGATTAGCGGTGGCAGTCAATGTAGACCAGGATCAAGCCTGCCGACCATGGGCGGCGTCGGCCAATTGTCCGGTGTCGACGCGCACGAACACTGAATCGCCGATGGCCGTGAGCACGTCGCCGGCGTACACCTCGCAGACCACGCGGGTTTTGCGCCCAACTTCACCTTCGACGCGGGCGCGCAGGGTCAGCGTGACGCCCATGGGCGTGGGTTTGATAAATTTGATCCCGAGGTTGCCGGTCACGCAGTCGATGCGCGGTAAGCTGCCGGGCTCACGCTGTTCGGCGCGGTAGTGGTAGGCCATGGCGGTCCAGTTTGAGTGGCAGTCCACCAGCATGGCGATCAGGCCACCGTAGACCAGGTCCGGCCAGCCGCTGTATTTTGCGTCCGGTTGATGTTCGGCGATGACATGGACGCCATCGGTGTCCCAACGGCTCTTGATGTGCAGGCCATGGGGATTGCTGCCACCGCAGCCGTAGCAAATGCCTTGCGGCGCGGTAATGTCCTGCAGAGAAGCGGTGTGCATGCAAAGTCCTTATTGTTCTGGGGCGACTACTCTGTTTAGCAGCACACGCGGCTGATGGGAATAAATTCATGGGATGAGGTGTTAGCTCGGCACCTGTGTCCTTTTCTCTTGTGGAGTGTTCCGTGATGCGTCGAATGTTCTCAGCCCTGCTGTTGGTTCTAGTCTTTGTTTGCGCTTCCAACGCCCGGGCCGTGGAGTACAAAGACGTCAACCGTACGGCGAGCAAGATCAGCTTCACGTTCCAACAGTTCGGGCAGCAGGTGTACGGCACCTTCAGCGACTTTGAAGGCACTCTGACGTTCGACACGCAAAATCCAGGGGCGGCGCACGCGCTGCTGAAGATCCAGCTCGCCAGCATCGATGCCGGTAGCCAGGACGCCAATACCCAGCTGCAACAGCCGGGCTGGTTCGATACCGCGACCTATCCGGTGGGCGTGTTCGAGTCCAATGGTGCCATCGCGCTGGGAGATAACCGCTACAAAATCAGCGGCAAACTGACGATCAAGGGCATCACGCGGCCGGTGGATATCGATGTGCTGCTCAAGGAGCAGAGCGGTATCGGCGTGTTTGACGGCGAGTTTGTGCTCAAACGCGGCGACTTCAAGATTGGCGACGGCGAGTGGGCGGGCAACAGCGTGGTGTCCAATGACATCAACATCAAATTCAAGATGGTGGCGCCACAACGCTAACGCGCAAATTTCTTCGCCCCGGCTACGCAGCCGATCACCGCGACTGTCACCAGCACCATGCCCAGGCTGACCTGCTCATGCAGTAGGCCCGCCGCCAGCGCCAGGCCGAAGAAAGGTTGCAGCAACTGCAGCTGGCCGACGGCGGCAATACCGCCCTGGGCCAGGCCGCGATACCAGAACACAAAGCCGATCAGCATGCTGAACAGCGACACATAGCCCAGGCTCAGCCAGGCCGGCAGACTGATGCCGGTCAAGGTCGACGGCGCGAGGATCAGGCTCAAGGGCGCCACCACCGGCAGCGACACCACCAGCGCCCAGCAGATCACCTGCCAACCGCCCAGGCTGCGCGATAACTTGGCGCCTTCGGCATAACCCAAACCGCACACCAGCACCGCCAGCAGCATCAGCAGGTCGCCAGCCGGTGCGGCGCTCAAACCTTGGGCGAAGGCATAGCCCATGACCAACACGCTGCCGAGAATCGAAAACAGCCAGAACACCGGGCGTGGCCGTTCGCCGCCACGCAGAACACCAAATACAGCCGTCGCCAGCGGTAGCAGACCAATAAACACGATTGAGTGCGCCGAGGTGACGTACTGCAGCGCCAGGGCCGTGAGCAATGGAAAACCGATCACCACGCCAAGGGCGACGATCCCCAAAGGTACCCATTGATGACGCGCAGGGCGTTTCTCCTTGAACAGCCACAACAGGCCCAGCCCCAACAGGGCGGCGAGCGTGGCGCGAATCATGGTGAGAAACACCGGGTTGAATTCCATCACCGCCAGGCGTGTGGCCGGTAGTGAACCGCTGAAAATCACTACGCCGATAAAACCGTTGATCCAACCCTGGGTGCTGTTGTCCAGGGTGTTGAGCGGTGAGGTACGTTCCATGAGGGCGGACTCGAAAAGGAGGGGTTGCGTACGCGCCATCCTAGGAGTGAAGATTAAGACAATCAAAAAATTGTCATGGATACATCGCCTATGCCGCGCGCCCGCTACAAGTCGCTGGTCGACACCTTTGCCGAGGACATCCGCAGCGGGAAACTGTCGCCCGGCACGCGCCTGCCCACCCATCGGCAATTGGCCGCCGACCATGGCTTGGCGTTGGTCACTGCCAGCCGGGTGTACACCGAACTTGAGGCCATGGGCCTGGTGAGTGGCGAGACCGGACGTGGCACTTTTGTGCGCGAGATTTCGTTGCCGCCAGGGCAGGGCAGTGGGCAGATGAACGTCGCGACCGGCATGCTCGACCTCAACTTCAACTACCCCTCGCTGCCGGGCCAGGCTGATCTATTGCGCGCTGCGTTGCGTCAACTCGCACTGTCGGGTGACCTGGAAGCCCTGCTGCGTTACCAGCCCCATGCCGGCCGCTTGCATGAGCGTGCCGCGGTGGCGCGGCATCTGTTGAGTCGCGGGCTGACGGTTGAGGCTGAGCAGGTGTTGGTGGTCAGCGGCGCTCAACACGGCTTGGCAGTGACGATGATGGCGTTGCTCAAACCCGGGGATGTGATCGCCGTCGACGCATTGACGTATTCGGGGTTCAAGGTACTGGCCGAAACCCTGCACCTGGAACTCGTCGCGATCCCGGTCACCGCCAGCGGCCCGGACCTGGAGTTTTTACACCGCCTGTGTCGCAAACGCCTGGTTCGCGCCGTGTACAGCATTCCGACCTTGCATAACCCACTGGGTTGGGTGATGAGCCTGGAACAACGCGAACAGTTGGTGGCCATCGCCCGCCAGCACAACTTGATGATCATCGAGGATGCGGCCTACGCATTCCTCGCCGCAGACGCGCCACCGCCGTTGGCGACATTCGCGCCGGAGCGCACGGTGTATGTGGGCGGTCTTTCCAAGAGTGTTGCCACCGGCTTGCGGCTCGGTTTTATTGCGGCGCCGACGGCGTGGGTGAAGGTGTTGGAACGCACCATCATGGCCACCACCTGGAACGTGCCGGGAGTGATGAGTGCTATTGCTGTGGCCTGGATCGAGGACGGCACCGTCGCCCAATTGGAAGCGCAAAAGCGCCAGGATGCCCAGGCGCGACAAGTGTTGGCGGCGCAGGTATTGAAGGGGGTGGATTACATCAGCCATCCGTCGTCGTACTTTCTGTGGTTACCCCTGGCGGAAGATGCCCGCGCCGATCAGATCGCCATGACCTTGCAGCGCGAGAATATCTCAGTGTCCACCGCCGAGCCGTTTGCGGTCTCGGCTTATGTACCGCATGCGCTACGCCTGGCGCTCGGTTCGGTGGAGATGCCGGCGCTGCGCGAGGCGTTGGTGAAGGTACGCAAAGTGGTGGAGTGGTGAACCGACAGTAGGCGGCCCACCGATAGTCATCAGTATTTGTAAGCCTGACGACCGATCAGCAGCCATTGGCCTTTCTGTTTCTGCCAGACCTGAAAATTGTCGATATCGGTCGGTACTTCGACGCCGCTGTTCACGGCCAGGGCGTGAAAGTGGTTGCGTACCAGCGCGGTGTCGCCGTCCAGGGTGATGCTCTGGTTTTGCATTTCCAGGGTCTTGAACGCGCTGGTGTGGGTTTCAAGGTCGGCGATAAATTGCGCCTTGTTCTGCACCTTGCCGCTGGAATGGCCGTAGGTGAGCTTGTCGGAGGTCAACGCGTGAAGCTGCTTGAGGTCCAAGTGCAGCATGGCTTGGGTCAGTTGGTCGACCGCTTGGGCCACATCCTTTTCGGCGGTGGCAGGTGCGGCTGCAACGTAACCGGTGAACAGGCACAGAAAACCGATCAGCACTTTGACATTTGGCATGGGTGTTTCCTTATTGTTGTTGGGGTGGACACGGCTATTTAAGTCGTCGTACAACCATGCAATATTTTCGACTGGGAAGGAAAGTGAAATTTTGAAATATCTTGAAAAGATTAGGCTTTAAAGCATCATAAAAAGTAAATTTTCTTATACGACGTCCCAACACTGTAAATAAGTGGCGCGGGATGTTCGTAGTGCTTCCGGCGCAAATAGCACATCGCTATGCTACTGCCGAAACAACAAACCACCCGAGAGCCAAAATGGATTTTGACTGGCACAGCGACCCCATCACCCGCGCCACGCCCGTGACCCTCCACTACAAAAACACCCAGAACGTACGCCGTTTCATGCTTGAACAATGCGGCCCGGCGTTCAAGTTCGACCGGCCGTTCATGGCCTGGATTCGCAACGACATCCCCAAGACCCTGGGGGATGTGGTAGATGAGTGGCAGCGCCTTAATCGATACGGCCGGGAGCCAGGATCTTGATCACCGAAGGCATTCTGGTACTGACCAAATACGTAACCTATCTGACACCTGGCCTGCTGCTGTTTGGCCTGTGGTTCATGCTGACGCCGAAGGCGCAGCCCGCGATGCGCATCCTGATTTTGCTCGCGGCGTTTGTATTGATGCGCGACGCGATGACCCCGTTGGGCATGTGGGCACTCAGTAGCGAGGTACAGATCGCATTTACCAACAATGCCTTTGTGCTGGCGGCGTTGGGCGGGCTGTCGGTGTTGCTGATAATACTGCTCGCCCGTATCGCGCCGGAGCTGTGGCGGCTGATCCGTTGGTCTATCGGCAACCCCGGCATTGGCCTGGCTGTAGGTATCGTTGTTGGCTGTTTGATCGGTGTTCCGCTGCGTGTTTACCAAGGTATCTCGGCGTCCGAGATCCACGGCTACTGGGTGTGGCTGCCGGGCATGGTGGTATTGGCCTATGGTGCCAATGCGCTGGAAGAGGTGTTGTTTCGCGGATTTTTGCAGGGGTATCTGGAACAGCAGGTCTCGCCGTTGCGTGCGGCGTTGATCAGCGGTGTGGCGTTTGCGGCCTGCCATGCGTTCCTGGCCTTGAGCGTCACCCAACTGGGCTGGCCGGTGTTGCTGTTTACCTTGATCGAAGGGCTGGCCTGCGCGCTGGTGCGCATGCGCTACGGCGTGCTGCCGGCGACGCTCGCCCATGGCACGGCAATCTTGCTGATTGCCGTGCCCCACATGGCTTGACTTGAAGTGTGGTTAAGCATGTGGGCGCTGGCTTGCCTGCGATAGGCATCGGGTCTCTATGGTTGTCGCTAGGCCGCTGAGTACATATCCGTTGCTGCGGTTGTGGCTGGTATTGGTTCCGCTCTTACAGCGGGTCACTTTTGGAAAAGAGCCCCAAAAGTAACCAAAAGGGCTCTTGGGTATGACTCACCCACATAGGTAACAAATCAGTTCAAGCACATAGGTAACAGTTTTTAACTGGTACTGGTCGATTCCGAGGATCTGACCATGCCGTGGCGAGAGCTGAAACCTATGGATCTGAAAGTGATGTTCATTGCCGACTATTTGTCCGAGCGACTTAATTTCAGCCAGCTTTGTGCGGCTCATAGCATCAGTCGCAAGACCGGTTACAAGTGGGTGGCACGCTATAACGCAGACAGCGTTAATGGCTTGAAGGAATGCAGTCGCAGGCGGCATTCCCAGAGCCAAGCTGTGCCCTTTGCGGTCAAAGAGGCCATTCTTGAGCTACGTGCGCGAGGGCCAACCACGGCGGGGCCAAAGAAAATTCAGATGGCATTGATTGAGCGTTTTCCTGATCAGCCGCCGCCCTCCAAAACCACAATCTATAACGTGCTGAAAAAGGCAGGGTTGGTGACGCCACGACCGTTGCGTCAGCGTGTAGCGGTCTATCCCAAACCTCTTCAGAAAGCCGATAACCCCAATCAGCTCTGGAGTGCCGATTACAAAGGTCAGTACCTGACGGGGGATGGTGCCTGGTGTTACCCCTTGACCGTAATGGATCACGCGAGTCGCTTTTTATTGGCATGTGAAAGCATGCCCAGCACGACCTTTCAGGAGGCCAAGGCAGCCTTCGAACGCCTATTCAAAACGTATGGGATGCCTGAACGGATCCGCACAGATAATGGTGTTCCCTTTGCCAGTAGCGGGCGCGCAGGGTTATCCCAGTTATCGATCTGGTGGGCGCGCTTAGGCATCATCCACGAACGGATTCAGCCAGGCAGACCAGAGCAAAACGGGCGGCATGAGCGCATGCACCGAACGCTGAAAAGCACGCTACCAAGACCACCAGAGGTCGATTGGGGAGCTCAACAGAGACACTTTGATCTTTTCATACAGCATTACAATCATGAACGGGTGCATGAGGCCCTCGGGCAGAAAACACCTGGTTCTTGTTACACAAACTCCCAGCGAATGTATCCGGAACAGCTACCGAAAATGAGATATCCGACTCATGTGGAAGCCTACCGGGTGGACTCCAATGGGGTGGTTTACCGAGGGCGGCTCAGAATTTATGTGGGTAATGTGCTCAAGCATGAAATAGTAGGTTTAGAGAGCATAAGCGAAGGTGTTTGGGACATTGTTTTTGGCCCGATTGTCTTGGGCCGCATCGATGAAAAGGATGTAAAGGAAGATTACGTAAC
>NZ_MDDR01000060.1 GCF_001870435.1 Pseudomonas costantinii
TAAAGGCTTCCGCCTGCGCGGTACTCGCACAGCGATATCGAATGCCGTCGCGGTCGATAGCCTCACCATAAAACCTATCGCCTTTGGGACTAGTAAGCATAACTACCCAGGCCATATCAGTTCCCTCATCGGGCCGAATGTCCGAATACACCAATACCCCCTTTAAACGAATCACGCCAGCCGGCGAGGATCCCCTATGTCCGCACAACAGAAGAAACACCCCTTCGATTTCAAAACCCAATACGGACTCGGCTTCAACCCTCAGGACGATGAGATCGTTGTCGACTTCTTCTGTGGTGGCGGCGGCGCCGGCACCGGGCTGGAAATTGGCCTGGGCCGCACCGTGAACGTGGCGAAGAACCACAGCCCGCAAGCCATCAGCATGCACACCGTGAATCACCCAGGCGCCAAGCACTTCACCACCGACGTGTTCGATGGTGACCCGGACACCGAATGCGGCGGCAAGGCCGTGGGCTGGTTCCACATGTCGCCTGACTGCACGCACCACAGCCAGGCTGCCGGCGGCCAGCCGCGCAAGCGCGAGATCCGCAACCTGTCGTGGATCGGCCTCAAGTGGGGAGGCAAGAAGCGCCCCCGGGTGATCAGCCTGGAAAACGTGAAGCAGATCCTGCAGTGGGGCCGACTGATCGCCAAGCGTGACAAAGCTACCGGGCGCGTTGTGAAACTCTGCGGTGATATCGCCGCACCTGGTGAGGTTGTGCCGGTGGGCCAGCAGTTCCTGATTCCCGACCCGAAGCAACGCGGCCGCACCTGGCGCCGTTTCGTGGCCCTGCTGGAAGGAATGGGCTATGTCGTTGAGTGGAAAGTAATTAGGGCCTGCGACTTCGGCGCGCCAACCAGCCGGGAACGCCTGTTCATGATCGCCCGGCGCGACGGGCAGCCGATCGTGTGGCCGGAGCCAACCCACGCCAAGAACCCCACCAAGGGCCAGCAGAAATGGAAAACAGCCGCTGACTGCATCGACTTCAGCGACTTGGGCAAAAGCATCTTCGGACGCAAGAAGGACCTGGCCCCGGCCACCCTACGCCGCGTTGCCAAAGGCATGAAGAAGTTCGTCATCGATAGCGCGGCGCCGTTCATTGTGCCGATTGCCAACTGGTCGGGAGAGGCAGTGCAGTCGGCCGGCGAGCCACTGCGCACCATCACCTCCTATCCAAAGGGGGGCGCCTTCTCGGTGGTCAGTCCGGTCATCGCACCGGCAACCCACCAAGGCAGCGACCGAATCAACGACCCGCTCGACCCGTTGCCGACAGTGACCTGCGCGAACCGCGGTGAGCTGACACTGATCAGCCCGTTGATGGTTGGGGCCGGTGGCCCTGAGTACTCAGGCAAGCCGGTGAGCGTCGACCAGCCAACCGGTACGCTTATGACCCAGAACCACCGAGCGATCGCAGCGGCTCACCTGGTGAAGTTCCGCTTCAATGACGCTGGTAAAGCATTGGACGAACCACTGCCGACCATTACCAGCGGCGGAAACTATCAGCGCCCGGCAGGGGCTGCTCACGCCATGGGCATATCCACGGTGTTCATGGCCCAGATGAATGGCGGCTTCAACACCACCGTCGCCAAGGATATCAAAGACCCCATGACTACGGTCACCAACACCGGCAGCCAACAGCAACTGGTGGCGGCTAACCTGGTGCATATGCGCGGGAACTGCGATGCACGGGACGTAAATGACCCACTGCACACCATCAGCGCCGGCGGCCAGCACCACGGGTTGGCTACCGCATTCATGGAGCGAGCATTCGGCGCCAGCGTCGGCCAGGGCCTGGAAGAACCGGCGCCTACCATCACAGCCGGTGGCGGCGGCAAGAGTTCGCTGGTGTCGCTCACTCTCTCGCCTGAGCACGAAGCCGGTGCCCTTCGCGTCGCCGCCTTCCTGATCAGTTACTACGGCACCGAGAACATCAGCGCTTGCGACGCACCAGCGCCGACCATCACCACCAAGGACCGACTCGCCATGGTAACCGTGATGGTGAAAGGAACCCCCTATGTAATCGTCGATATCTGTCTGCGGATGCTGAAGCCGACCGAACTATACAAGGCCCAGGGCTTCCCCGCCGACTACATCATCAGCCACGGCGCCGACGGCAAGCCGTTCACCAAGACTCAGCAAGTGCACATGTGCGGGAACAGCGTCAGCCCGCCACCGATGGCAGCGCTGGCACGGGCCAACGACCCATGGCGAGTGGCTGAGCGCCAGGCGGAAGCAGCCTAACAACCGCATAACGATTGCCAAGGCAGCGACAAAAGCCAGCCCAGTAGCTGCTGAAGGACATCAAGTAACAGATTTCCGATGATTTGAAGGATGAGGTCTACGAGTAGTCGGTTCATGTGAGCGCCTTTTAATTTGGACGCTGCCTATGATCCTCTCGGTTCTGAGCCCGCTGTATACCGGAAACTTGTCGCAAGCCTTCCTACAAGTCGCAACTTTCTCTCACGCCCCCCCCATTGACAGCACTTCAACCCCCGGGCAAGGCCCGGCAAGGACTCCCCATGCCTACAGAAAACAAAGTCGCCGCGCCCCTGCTGGTGGAGCGCTCGACAGTAACGAAGCTGGTGATCACCGGCGCGCCGAGCCTAGACCCGATTACCGTCTTCCTTGAGGACTTGGCCCCATGCAAGGGCAAGATCACCGTCAGCTGCTGGGGCAAGAGCTGGACGGCCTACTGGGGTGGCATGTGGGACGGCCTGAACATCGGGCAGTTCTTTTGCGAGCTTAACACCGGCTACATCATCGGCTACTTCGACCCGGCTATGAACCCGCGCCGATTCAGTGGCGAGGCCCTTGCATGTGAAGCGCAGCGTCTGGTCCTGAAAGAGCGCCGCCAGGTTTGTTACGGCGCGGACGAGGCCCGCGAGCGGTTCGATGAGGCAGAGGATCTGCGCGACTCACCATCGATTGAACATCTCCACGGCGCACACAGCGAGCTGATGACGAAACTGTTCGGTGATGAGTGGTGGCACCTGACCAATGACGCTACCGAGCCAAACCCCGATTACGCCTACCTAGAGCGGATCATTCACGCGGTACAGCAGGCGCTGGGCCAGGAGCAGCAGGTAGCTGCATGACACTTGGTAACGAGTGAAGCTGTGGGGTGAATCAGAAGAGATGACCGGCAAGCCAAGGCATTGAGTTAGTAGCCCAGAGGAAGGGAGTTGTTTAACTCGCTGCTAAATGCGACGACCTACCGATCACTGCCCACATCAAAAGGGCGCGCTCCAACGACGTTAGGGAGCGCCTGCCGGCCATGCACGTCAACCACCAGTACCTGAAATGCATGCGCGACATGTCATTTCTAGCACAGCTCTTGAGCTCGTCTAGGACCGTTTTCAAATAAATCCACTCCCCCGTCCCAGTCAACCGCTATAGCTCCTCGTGGAATGAAGTCAGCGTTGATCGTTTGGAGGTAAATCCGAGGAATTAAGGAAAGAATTCCAAGCTTCGAAAGCGGCGTGATGCTTTTTGGTCGCCTCCTCCCAATCGGGCCCAGAAACCTGCTTGGAAACAACCATCATCATCATTTTGTTAGTGGCGGCATCAAGCTCAACCAGTAACTCGTGGGATCTAAATCTGAAATCGTCTAAGTCGGCCATAAAATCACCTTACGACAGGTCTAGCCGGAGATTCCGGGTTGTGCCCATTTCACTAATGACACGCCCCAAAAGGCGAAGGTTCATCGAGCAACTGGGTTTCTTTTCAGGCCGCTTTGAACACGCGCTGTAGGTAACTCTCTACCCTTCCCATCCCCCCTTCAAAGTCAGCCGCTAGAGCGGCAAGGACGAAGTCATGCCTGAAATATCGAATCCATTATTTACAACCGAAGCTACTTGGCGCCAGGCGTCGAGTTTAAGCGGGTGACGCCATGATCTCAGTAGCCCCCCTATTATTCACAACTCAAGCTGAAACCTTTGCCCTGCCCTAATGCCGCCGCTTGAACCCTTCTACAGGCATCTCTATCACGAGCATGCATGTTGTCGATGCTTGGATTGCCAGTTTTTTCCAGCTCGCGCTTCGCGGGGCTGCCAGGGTGATTGAGCGCCTCTTGTCCTTCGAGGTGCAATTCACGTGGAGCAGCTTTTGTCTCTGGGGGCGATGCTGGCTTGGGCAACTCATTGATGGCATCACCAAAACGCTGAAGCAGCGGTCCTTGTGGCAATTCATCAGCTAACACCAACGTTGATACGGCCACAGCCAACATTGCAACGATGTATCCCTTGAACACTGCAAACACCTCCCCGTTGAGCAGCCTGACCAAATAACCGTCCGCTCAGACGCTTAGGCCGACTCAGCGCGAACGATTATCAAATTTTCGGCGAATCAGTTCAGCGCTGTCACTTGCTGAACTGTTATCGAAATGTAACCCCAATTCCCCTACATACCTGCCGGTGAGGATCAGAGCCGTTTCTTGCCCTTCATCCATCCACACACCATCAGTACCAAGCCAGTTATCCAGAGGGCTGGCGCGGTTATCGCGAGCCCGCAAATTGCCAATGGGAGCCCAGTCAAAAACAGCGGGTTTCTAAACGCCTTATCCATTTCGCGCCACCTTTAAGAATTCATCTCATTAAACCACAAGTGCCCGCCAGTGAACTGCGGGCCACCATCTGCCGCCCAGCGCGGCAAGGACGATTCATGCCTCGAATTAAATCACTGCTCATCTTCGCGCTGTTCGCGATCTACACAGGGCTGACCGTCGCCTGGATATGGTGGCTTGCCCCTGAGCTGATGCGCATCAGCACCACAAAAACGCTTCTGCTGGCCCTGGCTGGCTCTGGATTTTGGGCCTTCGCCACGTACGGCCTGATCATTTACATCATTAAGATAGCGCGGCCCAGAGCGGGCGGCGGGAGGTAGCCATGGACGAAATTCATTTCCTGTCACATCAAGAGGTATGCACCCTGACCGGAGCAAAGACAAAAGCAGGTCAGGTACAGGTACTCAAGAGAAACGGAATTCGCCACACAATCAAACGTAGCGGTTGGCCCTGTGTTATTGCTTCTGCACTAACTGGAGAGCCGGTTACCGCAACAGCAGAAAAACCAAAGTGGCAGCCGCGGTTGGTGAGTTAAATGGGAAGGAAACCAACGACCCCTGACAGCGTCACTCGCCTCAGGAAGCGCAAGCAGCGCAGCGGGACCATCTATTACTACTACGACATCGGCGGATCTCCAAGGAAGGAGATTGCCCTGGGCAGCGACTACGGCCTGGCGATTGTCGAATACGCCAAGCTGGAAAAAAGCCGCACATCATCAGCCATGGTGCAGGCCGTATTGACGTTTGCTTACGTCGCAAACATTTACATGGACGAGGTGGTGCCCACCAAAAGCCCAGCAACACAAAAAGACAACACCAGGGAATTGAAGCAGCTTCTAAAGTTCTTCGATGACCCGCCGGCACCACTTGAGGCAATTGAGCCACAACACGTCGTTCAGTATCTCCGCCAGCGCGGCAAGACAGCTCCAGTGCGTGCCAATCGGGAAAAAGCCCTGCTCAGCGCGATCTGGAACTTTGCCCGCAGCAGCGGTTACACGGCCTTGGCCAACCCGTGCTCCGGCGTTAAGGGGCACAAGGAGTCTGGCCGTGATCAGTACATCGAGGACGAGATGTTCGCCCTCGTCTATCAGCACGCCGAACAGCCGCTGAGGGATGCACTGGATCTGTTCTACCTAACCGGCCAGCGGATCGCTGACACGCTGAAAATGGACGAGCGCGACATCCGCGATAACAGACTGGCCGTCAAGCAGGGTAAAACCAATGCGAAAAGGAGGATTGAAATTACTGGACAGCTGAAGGTTGTGATCGATCGAATCATGGCCAGGAAGGACGGGCACAAAATACGAACAAGCAGACTCATCGTTATGGATAACGGGCAGCCCATGACCAGCAGCATGTTGCGAGGTAGGTTTGACGCGGCACGGGAAGCGGCCGGTGTTGAGAAGGGAGATTTTCAAATGCGCGATCTGCGAGCGAAAGCTGGCACAGACAAGGCTGAATCGAGTGGTGACATTCTCCAGGCGCGCGATCAGCTAGGGCACACCACGGTCGTTATGACCGAGAACTACATCCGGAAAAGGATCGGCAAAAAGGTCACGCCGACCAAGTGAATTCTGCACCGCAATCATTTTTACCCCCTTGAAAATAAAGGCCTGCAAGGGAGGTAAAGCGAAGGCGTAGCGGTGCAGAAAACGCGCTAAATCATTGATTTAGTTGAAATACGTCACGGACTTAAAATCCCCCGCTCGTAAGGGCGTGCCGGTTCGATTCCGGCTTCGGGCACCATACATATCAAGGGCTTGCGTGATTTATCTCATGCAGGCCCTTATTGTTTGTGTTCCACCATTACCCCATCCCCGGTGTCCTGCCGACCGAACACAATCCACTCTGTGCATGATTTTATATGACTTTTGAAAAGTTTCACCCAACCATACGGACACCCTGGGCGTCATCGATAAGAGCGCGATAGAGCCACCCCACTATTGCTGCTGAGTGGGGCGGCTGCACTCTCTCCCTAGTTGATTTCGGTTACGAAATGTTCGCGAGACCGCCGTACTTTTTTCAGGTTTACCAGCCAGTCAGACTCTGCTGCCCGATAACCTAAAGGCAAGAGCACTACACTGCGCAGATGCCTGGCTCCCAGTCCCAGAATGTCATCGACAGCCGATGGGTCGAAACCTTCCATGGGCGTCGCGTCGACTTCCTCGGATGCCGCGGCGATTAAAGCCGAGCCGAGGCCAATATAGGCTTGACGCGCAGCCGCTTGATAATTGGCCTCCTGTCCGCGCTCGGCGACTATACCGAGGAGCATTTGACGGTAGTTTTCCCAATCCTGGTTGACACTGCCTCGTACAACATTAGTCAGGTCGAACATCATGTTGACACGCTCAGGCGTGATGTCGTCCCAAGCGGCGAACACCAGTAGATGAGAGCAGTCGGTAACCTGGGCCTGATTCCAGCTGACCGCCTTAATCTTTTCGCGAATTTGTGGATTAGTCACCACCAGCAATTCAAATGGCTGCAACCCGCTCGACGTCGCAGTCAGCCGTACCGCCTCCAGAATTCGCTCCAGCTTTTCAGCAGGTACTGTCTTGGACGAATCGTACTTTTTCGTCGCATAACGCCAATTCAGCAACTCGGTTATTTTGCTCATTTTTCATATTCCACGTAGGTCAACGGTCTTTATCGAGCCCAATCCGATTACCTTCCGGATTACGCTCCCGCTTATACTGCGGATTAAAGTCAACTTGAAGGTCAAGCAAAAAATGAAGATAGGCGAAATTGCGCGACGTACAGGCCTTGCTGCTTCAGCAATACGGTACTACGAGGAGCAAGGCCTACTGGACGCTCCCACCCGCGACATGAACAACTATCGCTATTACAGCGAATCCGCCATTCAACGCTTGGAAATCGTGATCCACGCGCAAAGGCTGGGGTTTTCTCTCGACACGATTCGTAGCCTTTTTCTTCATGACGGGAGCTGCTCCAAATCCCTCACCTTGGAACAGATCAATGTACGTCTGGGGGAGATACAGCAAATCGAAGCCAGCCTAAAAGTGCAGCGTGAGGCGTTGTTGATGCTGCAAAAAACCCTCGAAGAAAGCCTTCGAACCGGCATCGCCCCTGGATTGGCTTGCCCACGCAGCGCTGAGCGATTTCAGCCTGCTCGATCAGTCGTAACGCGAAGCAAGCACATGATGGCTACCAGCAAGTAAGGATCCAGGAATGGCTTGGACTCGGCCACGTCCAAGGAGTGCGCCGAACAGAGGGTGTTGCAACAGGGCGAACCGGCGAGGCCCTCGAATGGTTCAAGGTCGGCACGGCCGTGGGCAATTTTGCGCTCCGCAACGCCCTCCACCGGCATCCTGTCGACCGAACATCCCCCCATCCACTAGATGGTTTATAGGCTCAAAACGTCAGTGTGACGGAAATCGTGTCAGTGTAAGTACCGGCGGGCAAACCCACCTTGCCGGGCGATTTCCCGTAAATATTCACGGTTTGCGCCACCCCCGTACTGAGCGCGAGGTTGATAGTGCCGTTGTTGGCCAGGATTTGCGTATGGGCAGCGTCGGTGTAGATGTCATAGGGCGCGAAGTGGCCCGCACCGTCTGCCAAAGCCCGAGTGCCACCAGTGGATTTTGTGTCATTGCTTCCCGACGTGACGGTCAATATCGGCGAGGTACCTGCCGAACACTGAATAGACAGCGCTGATCCACCACCGCCCAGCACCTGCGCATCGGCCTCGGTGTACAAGGTGTTGGTGGTGCCAAAGTTCAACGTACCGAAGTTCAAGCCCGTGGAACCGCCTACGCCGTTGACCAGGCAACTGTTGGTCAATATCAGACTTGCGCTGATTTGACCGGTAACAGTCGTCGCGTGGGCGCTGGACACCCAAGCGAGTGTCATCAAAGGCAACGCTACTTTTAAGACAAGTCCATGCATGGCGCTCTCCTTATGACCAACCGACCCAGCGTAATCGCCCGCATGTTGCTGGAGATCCTTACCGATAAATGCTTGTAACAAGATGGCAACTGCGTACTAGGTTAGTCAGTAAAGAAAAAACTGCCAATTGAGCCAACTGCCCGGCGCCCTTCCGCCCTTTTTGCACACCGTTATGCATCAATAACCGAATGCTTGCTCTCAAAGGTGGCCCGCTCAACTTTATAGAAAAAGTTCTCTTGTGAACCGACAGCCAGTTGCTTTATGGCGATGTGTGAGAACTGCCCACCGATTTTTTCCATGGCTCGCTGCGAGCGAATATTTTGACCGGCAACATGAAACCAGACGGTGTCGACCCATTGAAACGCATGCGTGAGCATCAGGCGTTTGAGTTCCCCGTTAGCGCCGCCGCCCCATTTGTCGCGAGATAAAAAGGTGTATCCGATTGCGACTTCGCGCTTTTCTTCGCTGAACTCGTAGTAACGCGAGCTACCCACTATCTGTTGACTGCCTCGGTCGATAACGACCAGTGCATTCGACACCAGTGCTGCATCAAACCACTCACGAAATACGGGTTCCTGGTAACGGGTTGGGCTTGGATGCTGAGCCCAGATCAATGGGTCGGATGCCACGCAGTACAGGGGCTCGAAATCCCTGGTTTGCAGGGGGCGTAGCTCAAGTGATTGCCCCACAATTGACGCAGAGACGGGTAGCGATTGCATCAGTGTTCTCCAAAGGTTCGAATGCGCCGAATCGCAGCGCAAGGCTAGGACATTACCAGCGCAAGAACCAGAGTGTTTGCAACAGAGCGATTGCCTAGATTGGTGTGGCGATGGCGACAGGTGTTTCTGTCGTTGAACCCATCGCCGGAGTGACTAAGGCTGCCATGAACAGAATCGCGACCGCCATCGAACACCTTGATTGGCAAAACATCTGCGTGCAACTTGATCGGGAAGGCTTTGCAGTACTTCCCGGTATTCTTGGCTTGCCCGACCCTCCAAGGGATGATTGCCATGCAAACTTCCCCAGTTTACTGAGTAGTCTCAAGCACGCGTTCTATCCCCCGCTGGCGCACATTGCAAACCAGTGGAACGAGATACTCCAGTTGCCTTACCGCTACCCTCGGCAACTCTCGGCGTTTGAGGAGCAATGCCTGGCGGTTGGGCAACCGCACGAACTTTCGCAACTGAGCCGCTTACGTGAGGGGGAGTACCTGGAACTTCGGCAGGATGCTGACGGCGAGCATGTTTTCCCGCTTCAGTTGCTGGCCGTATTGTCCTCGCCCGGAGAGGACTTCACCGGAGGAGAACTTGTCCTCACGGAGCTGCGGCCAAGAATGCAATCACGGCCAATGGTGGTGCCATTGCGATACGGCGACATCGCAATCATCACCACGGCTCAACGCCCTTTCAAAGGCAGTAAGGGCTACTACCGCGTGAATATGAAACACGCCATCAGCCGAGTAAGAAGCGGCGAACGACGCGGGTTTTCACTCAGCTTTCACTTCGCTCCGGAGTCAACCCATGGCTGAAAAGCACACGTGGATGCTGATGGGCAGAGATGGAAAACGCTACCCAAGCCCCGAGCCTGGAACGTTGGGTGGCCACCGTCGCAGCAAATGTTACGGAAAGCTCGATTGTCGCGCGGCGTTGCAAGCGATCGAACGCGGAGGCTATGTGAAAAACCGTGTGTTTTTCCTCGACGAACCCTGCGCTGTCGCAGCGGGATATCGCCCTTGCGCCGTCTGTATGCCCATCGAATATCGCCAATTCAGGAATCGCCATGAACACTCAAACCAGCCTGACGTTTGAAGGCCCTGCGGCCCTTGCGCCATCATCTGTACCCCGCTTGGAAGAGATGGACTGGCGAGCGATTGAAGCTTCGTTAATGAACGACGGATTTGTCCTACTACCGTCTTTGCTGACGCGACAAACGTGCCAACAGTTGGCGGCACTCTACTCGGATGAAAGCCGTTTCCGCAGTCGCATCGTCATGGAGCGTTATGCATTTGGGCGGGGCGAATACCAGTACTTCAGCTATCCCCTGCCGGACATCGTCGAAGACCTTCGTACGCGGCTTTACAGGCAATTGGCGCCGGTTGCCAACCGTTGGCACTCAGCGTTGAAGATAGATCAGCGATTCCCCGAAACCCACCGCCAATTCAAAGAAATGTGTCACCAGGCCGGCCAGCGCAGACCGACTCCGTTGCTACTGCGCTACAGGGAAAATGACTACACCTGCCTTCATCAAGACCTGTATGGCGAACAGGTGTTTCCTTTTCAGGTCGTCTTTCTTCTAGACGAGCCGGGTCAGGACTTTGAAGGCGGTGAGTTCATCCTGACCCAGAGCGCGCCCAATAAGCCCGGCAGGGTTGAGGTCGTCGAGATCAGGCAGGGCCAGGCGATCATTTTCGCGGTGAACAGCCGACCCGTGCGCTCCACACGAGGGTTCTACCGGGTGAGTGTGCGCCACGGAGTCAGCCGCCTGCACAGCGGCGAACGCAGAACGCTGGGCATCATTTTCCACGACGCCAAGTGAACGGCTATCAGTGTGCGATGTTCTTCACATCCTTGATCCATCGAACCGCATCGGCCACCGGCTCGCTTGTGCCCCCAAGCGTCACATTGTGTCCCAATGCTGGATATAACCGGTATTCGACGCCTTCAGCGCATCGAGCCGTTCGATCGAAACCATTGCCGGGGCTTGCACATCCTGGCCCCCAAACAGCCAGAGGCCGGGGATTGATAACTGGGCAAGCGCGGTGCGTGGGTCGGTCTCCACAAACTGATAGCGGTCTGGATCTTCGGCAAGATGTTTACGTACGTCAGCTTCGCTGTGTGTGCTCCAGAAATTCGCCTTACCCTCCGTCAGGAACTGAAACCGCAATTGCTCAAGCGTCGTAAGCACCGGGCCGCTGAACAGCACCATGAAATCGGCGCGGCGATTGTGTTGTGCGGCGATCGGAATGATCCAACCGGCTTGGCTGAAGCCCACCAGCCCGATCGGTACCTGACTGGCCGCAAGCTCTTTTGACAAGGCCGCGAACGCTGCGTTAGCGTCGCCCGCCAAGGCCGTCAAGTTGGACGCATCGAGGTTATTGGTTCCAACCTCCGGGCCAGCGTAAACACCGCCGGACTGCCCGACACCGCGCTTGTCATAGGTCAACACCGCAATGCCCTGCCTTGCCAGTAGCGCCGCAAAACCTGACATGCGCTTTTCCTGGCCGGAGCCGTGTACGAGCACGACGCCAACCTCAGGATGCTCGGGCAGGAAGACGGTGCCGGCCAGTGTAGTACCGGCGCTGGTGAACCTAAGGTCCTGCGTGGCAAAACTTGCGGGGTCAGCCAGCGCCAACCGGGGCAAAAATACGAACAAGCCCAACAGAACGCCCATGTAACGAAGCATGACTCAATCTCAATGAAGGCACATCCGAGTACCGATAGCGCCACTTTGCCAGTGCTCAGTTGCCATCTCATGACGGGGCAAAACGTAAACCTTCCATCGATCGCCCCTTAACCCGGATTTAACGCCTATAACTGTTGAGTCATCGCGCTACCGAAGTCTCCATCGTAAAAAACCAACTTATCGGAGCATCAACATGAACCCGACCAAAACCGCGATTGTTCTGATTGAATTCCAGAATGACTTCACCACCCCGGGCGGGGTCTTCCACGACGCCGTCAAAGATGTCATGCACAAAACCGGCATGCTGGCGAACACCGCCACCACGATTCAACAGGCGCGTAAGCTCGGCGTGAAAATCATCCACTTACCCATCCAATTTGCCGACGGCTACCCTGAGTTGACGACGCGGTCCTATGGAATTCTCAAAGGTGTAGCCGACGGCAATGCCTTTCGCGCTGGCACCTGGGGCGCCGCTATCAGCGACGCACTGACACAGGAGCCCGCTGATATCGTGGTTGAAGGTAAGCGCGGGCTGGATGCGTTTGCCACCACCGGTCTGGACCTGGTGCTGCGTAACAATGGCATCCAGAACCTGGTCGTTGCCGGTTTCCTCACTAATTGCTGTGTCGAAGGCACCGTTCGGTCGGGTTATGAAAAAGGCTACGAGGTCGTGACCTTGACCGATTGCACCGCGACCTTCAGTGATGAACAACAGCATGCGGCCGAGACCTATACGCTGCCGATGTTTTCGCAAACCTTGCAGCACAGACAGTTTCTGCAATCACTGAATGCCAAATAACCAAAGAGGGAGGACTGACCGTGGCCATGTAGCCGCCTTCGTCACTGCCACCCTCCCCCCATCACCTTGTACAAACTGACCCGATTGCTTTGCTCGGCCAAACGCAAGGTGATCAGGTCCTGCTCGGCGCTGTACAGCGAACGCTGTGAGTCCAAGGCTTGCAGATAGCTTTGTGAACCAGCTCGATAAAGCGCGTCAGACAACTCGAAACTTTTGCGGCTGGCGTCGGTAAGCCCTTGTTGGGCATCGAGGCGCTGGTCCAGAGTGCTGCGCACGGCCAAGGCGTCGGCCACTTCCTTGAACGCAGTTTGCAGGGTTTGTTGATAGGCCTGCACTTGGATATCCCGCTCGACCTTGGCCGCATCCAACGTGGCGCGGTTACTGCCGGCATCGAAGATCGGCACACTGATACTCGGCGCGAAGGTCCAGGCACCGCTGCCCCCCTTGAACAAGCTGGATAATGCAGCACTGGCTGACCCGGCATTGGCCGTCAGGCTGATACTCGGAAAGAACGCCGCCCGAGCCGCACCGATGTCGATATTCGCAGACTTGAGGCTGTGCTCCGCCGCCAGCACATCCGGGCGACGTTGCAACAGGCTCGAGGGCAACTGCGCCGGCACTTGCACCAACGCTGCGGCCGATTGCAGGTGCGTACCAGGCAGAAAGGCATCGGGAATATCGCTGCCCACCAGCAGGCGCAAGGCGTTGCGGTCTTGCAGGATCTGGCTCTCATACTCCGCCACATCACCTCGCGCAGACTCGACGGTAGTTTGCGCCTGCGCCACATCCAGTGCCGCTGAACCGCCCAGCGCGTGGCTGCGCTGGGTTAATTCATAGGTCGACTGTTGGCTGGCCAAGGTTTGCCGAGCAAGTTGCAGGCGCTCGTTGTCGGCCGCCAATGTCAGCCACGCCGTGGCCACTTCGGCCACCAGGCTGATTTGTGTGCTGCGCCGGGTTTCAGTCAATGCCAGGTAGGACTCCAGCGCTTCATCCTGAAGGTTTTGCACCCGCCCAAACACATCAATTTCATAACTGCTCAAACCCAGTTGCGCGCTGTAGTCATGACTGGTGGCCGCAGCGCCCGTGCCTGACAGCGAGCCCGGGGTACGGCTGTGGGTGCCGCTGATACTGGCGTCGATCGTAGGGAACGCCGCCGCCCGTTGGATACGGTATTGCGCCTGGGCCTTTTCGATATTGAGACTGGCCAGGCGCAAGTCGCGGTTATTGGCCAGGGCCAGGGTCTGCAGTTGTGCCAGGCGGCTATCGGTAAAGAACTGTTGCCAGTGTATATCCGCAGCCACCTCACCAGTCACTCCCGATTGCCACTGCACAGGAACCGGCGCGTCAGGCTGCTGATACTGCGGTGCCAGATTAACGCAGCCACCCAGGGCCAGCGCCGCCAGCAAGGGCCAGTGAAACTTCATCATGCATCACCTGTATGAGCAGATTGAGTCGTCGTGTCCGCACGGCCGAAACGGCGGCGGATCAGCACGAAAAACAGCGGTACAAAGAAGATCCCCAGCACCGTGGCGCTGAACATGCCGCCCAGCACCCCGGTACCAATGGCCTGGCGCCCTGCCGAACCTGCGCCGCTGCTCAAGGCCAGTGGCAACACACCGAACATGAACGCCAGGGACGTCATCAGAATCGGCCGCAGTCGTTGGCGCACAGCAATCAGCGTCGCCTCACGCAAGCTGTTGCCCTGTTCCTGCAAGTGCTTGGCGAATTCGACAATCAGGATCGCGTTCTTGGCCGCCAAGCCCACGGTGGTCAACAGTCCGACCTGGAAGTACACGTCATTGCTCAACCCCGTAAACCAGGTGGCCCACACCGCCCCGACAATGCCCAGCGGTACCACCAGAATCACCGAGAACGGAACCGACCAACTCTCGTACAACGCCGCCAGGCACAGGAACACAAACAGCACGGAGACCGCATACAACAACGGTGCTTGCGAGCCGGAAAGACGTAATTGGTAAGACTGCCCGGTCCATTCGTAGCCAATGCCTGAGGGCAACTGTTTGACGATGGCTTCCACCGCATCCATTGCAGCCCCAGAACTCACACCCGGAGCCGGGTCGCCCACCACTTCCAGGGAGGCTGTACCGTTGTAGCGTTCAAGCAAGGGCGAGCCATAACTCCATGAGCTGCTGGCGAAAGAAGAAAACGGCACCATCTCATCGTTGCTGTTGCGCACAAACCAATGGTTCAGGTCAGCCGGCTGCATGCGCGTAGAGGCCTCACCCTGCACGTAGACCTTTTTCACCCGGCCCTGGTTGAGGAAGTCATTCACATAACTACCGCCCAACGCGGTGGACAAGGTGGCGTTGATGTCGCTGGTGCTCAGGCTCAGCGCCCCGGCCTTGCGGTCGTCAATGCTCACCCTGAGTTGAGGCGTGTCATCCAGGCCGTTGCTGCGAACCCCCAACAGGCGCGGGTCTTGTTTGGCCAACTCGATGAATTTTTCGCGGGCTGCCACCAACGCGTCATGGCCCAGGCCACCGAGGTCCTTGAGTTGCAGGTCGAAGCCTGAACTCTGCCCCAGGCCACGCACCGCCGGCGGCTGCATGACGAAGACGTCGGCATCGCCAATACTCGCCAGCGCCAACGTCGCCCGCTGCGCAATCGAGGCGGCATCCTGCCCGCTTCCCCTGCGCTCACTCCAATCTTTTAGCCGAATAAACGCCCGCCCGGTGTTCTGGCTGTTACCACCCATGCCCAGGCCGGTGATGCTGATCATCATCTCGACTTCCGGTTGTTCCAGCATGTACTGCTCAAACTGTCGCATCACCGCCTGAGTGCGACTATCGGTGGCGCCCACGGGCAATTGTATTTGTCCCATCAGCGTGCCTTGATCTTCATCCGGTAAAAATGAGGTGGGCAGCTTGGCGTACCCCACTGCCATGGCCACGACCACCAGCCCAAACACCAGCAGACTGCGCAATCCACGCTGCAAAATGCCATCTACCCAACGCTCGTAGCCCGTGACGCAACGCTCGAACGAGCGGTTGAACCAACCGAAAAAGCCACGCTGGGTGACATGCCCCTGAGCGTCTGAAGGTCTGAGCAACGTGGCGCACAGCGCGGGCGTCAGGGTCATCGCCACCACCACCGACAACACCATGGCCGAGACGATGGTCACCGAAAACTGGCGATAGATGATCCCGGTGGAGCCGCCAAAAAATGCCATGGGAATAAACACGGCACTCAACACCAGGGCGATACCGACCAGCGCGCTGGTGATTTCATCCATCGATTGGCGCGTAGCCGCCAGGGCTGACAGGCCTTGTTCGACCATCACCCGCTCGACGTTTTCCACCACCACAATCGCGTCATCCACCAACAAACCAATCGCCAGCACCATGGCGAACATCGTCAAGGTGTTGATGGAGTAGCCAAACAGCGCCAGCACACCGAACGTGCCCAGTAGCACCACCGGCACGGTGATCGCCGGAATCAGCGTGGCCCGCAGGTTTTGCAGAAACAGGAACATGATCAACACCACCAGCACGATGGCTTCACCCAGGGACTTGACCACCTCCTCGATGGACAGGCTGACAAACGGCGTAGTGTCGTAGGCAATCACGTTCTTGAGCTGCATCTCGGTCGGGTAGAAGGCCTCCAGCTCATTGAGTTTGGCCTTCACCGCTTCACCGACTTTCAGCGCGTTGGCACCAGCGGCAAGTTGCACCCCCATCGCCGCCGCAGGCTTGCCATTGAGCGCCGGATTGATGTCATAGCTTTCGCTGCCCAACTCCACCGTGGCGACATCTCCCAGCAACACCACCGCCCCGTCACTGCTGGACTTGACCACCACATTACGAAACTCTTCAACCGTTTGCAGCTTGCTGCGGGCGCTGATGGTGGCGTTCAGTTGCTGGCCCTTGAGCGCCGGTAATGCGCCGAGTTGGCCGGCAGAGACTTCGGTGTTTTGCGCCTCCAATGCCGTGCTGATGTCCGAGGGCATCAGTGCATATTTTTCCAGCAGGGCCGGGTCCAGCCAAATGCGCATGGCGTAACCCGAGCCCAGTGTCTGCACATCGCCTACGCCGTCGACACGACTGATGGAATCAAGCAAGGTGCTGGAAATGTAATCGCCGATCTGGGTGCCGGTGACGCTCGGGTTTTCCGACGTCAGGGCTGCAATCATCAAAAAGTCAGAGCCGCCTTTAGTCACCGTCAGGCCCTCGCTTTGTACCGATTGCGGCAACCGCGATTCAGCCTGTTGCAGCTTGTTCTGCACCTGCATTTGCGCCACATCCGGGTCGGTGCCGGCACCAAAGGTCAGGTTGATGCTTGCACTGCCCGCCGAGCTGCTGGAGGCCGACATGTAGGTCAGATTGTCCAGCCCTTTCATTTGCTGCTCGATCACCTGGGTGACCGAGTCTTCGACGGTCTTGGCCGATGCGCCGGTGTACGTGGCGGAAATACGTACCGTCGGCGGCGCAATATCCGGGTACTGCTCCAACGGTAATTGGCTGATGGACAGCGCGCCGCCGAGCATGATGACAATAGCGATGACCCAGGCAAAAATCGGTCGATCAATAAAAAACCGTGCCATATTCAACCCTCCTGCGCCACAACTGCGGCATCCACGGGTTGCGTCTGGACCAAGGCGCCGACGCGAACTTTCTGCCCACCTTCGACAATCACTTGGTCACCCGCCTGTAAACCTGCGGTCACCCACCATTGATTACCCACCGCGCGGTCGACGGTCAGTACGCGCTGTTCAACCTTGCCATCGACCACCAGCAACACCGAGGTGACGCCACTGGCGCTACGGCTCACCGCCCGTTGCGGAACCAGGATCGCTTGATCATCGCGCCCCTGTTCCAACACGGCGCGCACAAACATGCCTGGCAACAACAGGTGATCCGGGTTGGCAAATACCGCACGCAACGTCACGGTACCGGTACTTTGGTTGACACTGACACCGCTGAATTTCAGGCGGCCTTCATGGCCGTAGGTGCTGCCGTCATCCAGTTTCAGGCTAATACGCGCCTCGCCGTCACCGTTGGCCTGCAACGCCCCGCTGGCCAGCTCACGTTTGAGACCCAACAGTTCGGTAGTGGATTGAGTGACATCCACATAGACCGGATCGAGTTGCTGCACGGTGGTCAACGCACTGTCCTGGTTGGCCACAACCAGGGCACCGGGGGTTACGGTTGAGGTTTCGATGCGCCCGCCGACGGGCGAACTGATGCGGGTGTACGCCAGGTTGATCCGCGCAGTCTCGACGTCGGCTTGAGCGACTTGTACGTCGGCGGCGGCCGTCTGCAAGCTAGCCTGGGCATCTTCGTTAGTTTGCTGGCTGATCGCGTCAATCTTCACCAACTGCGCATCACGCGTGGCCGTGGTTTGCGCCGATTTCAGCGTTGCGCGAGCCTTGGTCAACGAGGCCTGGGCCTGGGCCAAGGTGGCGGTATAGGGCGCCGCATCCAGTTGATACAGCGCCTGCCCGGCCTTCACCTCGGCCCCTTCGACAAACAGCCGTTGCTGCACAATCCCACCGACTTGCGGACGAATCTGCGCGACCATAAACGCCTGGGTGCGCCCTGGCAGCTCGGTGCTCAGCACCTGGCTGCGGGGCTGCACGGTGATCACCGAGACCTTGGGCGCGGCAACTTCTTCCGGTGGGTCGCCAGCGGAACAACCGCCCAGCAGCACCAGAATAATCAGGGAAAGGAACACCGCGGCGGTAACCAGGTATTTGGCGAAAAATTTGGTCGACATAGCTGCCTCTGCAAGACGGAACGGCTTGATTCGAGGCCATGCTGCAAGGCAAATGTGCAGGAAAATTGAAGATTGCCCACTTGGCTTGAATCTTTGTCGTGCGCAGGCCTAAATGGTCGGGTCATTCATTTACCGGCCCGACTACATGAAGTTGAGTATCTCCACCAAACTGTTTCTCGCGGTACTGGCAGGGGTGCTCTTGGTCATCCTGAGCATGGGCCTGGCCACCAGTTGGAGTTTCGGGCGTGGATTTCTCGGCTACATCAATGAACAAGCCCTGGAACGCATGGTGCCGGTAGTGCCCCGCTTGGCCGCCGCCTATGAGCGCGAAGGCAGTTGGGAGTTTTTCCGTAACCAGCCGGACCGCTGGTTCGAGGTGATGCGACCGGAGCCCGGTGAAAAAGCACCGATCCGTGACTTGAAGTTGCCACAGATATCGGACCTGACAGGTGCCTTGTTTCGCATCGCCTTACTCGACAAAGACAAAAAACGCGTAATGGGCTACCCCGCCATTGGTGACGACGCCTTGGCCTTGCCCATCACCGTGGCCGGTGAAACGGTCGGCTGGCTGGCCGTGACGCCTTTCCAGAGCGTGACCGAAGCGGGTGGTGAGCGCTTTCAGCAGTACCAACTGCGTACCAGCCTGGCGATGGGCGTGTTCTCACTGTTGATCGCGATGCTGATCGCCTGGTGGATCGCCCGTACCTTACTGGAGCCGGTCAAGCGCGTGGCCGCTGCCACCCACCGCCTGGCCAGCGGCGAATACAGCAGCCGCGTGGCCGTGGCGTCCAACGATGAAGTCGGTCAACTGGCCCGCGACTTCAACCAACTCGCCTACACCCTGGAACGCAACGAGCAGATGCGCCGGGAATTCATGGCCGATGTCTCCCATGAGCTGCGCACACCGCTGTCGGTGTTGCGTGGCGAGCTGGAGGCCATCGAAGACGGCGTGCGCACCCTGGACCACAGTTCGATGAAGTCGTTGCAAGGTGAAGTCGGCATGCTCAGCAAGTTGGTGGATGACCTGTATGAACTGTCCCTCGCGGATGTGGGCGCCCTCACCTACCGCAAGATCCCCTGCGTGCTCAATCAACTACTGGAAAACAGCGTGGCAATGTTCCAGGAGCGGCTGAGTGCGCAAAAACTGACGCTGGAGCTGGAGCTGCCATCGCAGCCTCTGGAACTGATGGCAGACCCTGGCCGGTTGCAACAGCTGTTCGCCAACCTGCTGGAAAACACCGTGCGCTATACCGATCCGAATGGCCTAGTGCGCATCCGTGCAGCCCAGGATCGCGACGAGCTGCGCATCGAGTTCCTCGATTCCGGCCCTGGTGTCTCCGCCAGCCAGCTGCCACGCCTGTTCGAACGCTTCTACCGGGGTGACGCGTCGCGTAACCGTAGTCGTGGCGGCGCAGGGCTGGGCCTGGCGATCTGTCACAGTATCGCCCTCGCTCACGGCGGCAGCCTGAGCGCCGACCACTCGCCCCTCGGTGGCCTTTGGCTGACCCTGCATCTGCCACGGAACACCTAATTCATGAGCACTGAAAACCTGATCCTGATCGTCGAAGATGAACCGAAGCTGGCCGCGCTGATGCAGGATTACCTTGTGTCCGCCGGCTACGCAACGCAGTGTTTGGAAAATGGCTTACAAGTGGTGCCGGCGGTGCGGGCCCACACCCCGCAGCTGATCCTGCTCGACTTGATGCTACCCGGGCGTGACGGCATGCAGGTGTGCCAGGACCTACGGGGTTTCAGCAGCGTGCCGATCATCATGATCACTGCCCGCGTCGAGGAAGTCGATCGCCTGCGGGGCCTGAATCTCGGAGCCGACGACTACATCTGCAAACCCTTCAGCCCGCGTGAAGTGGTCGCCAGGGTCAAGGCGATCCTGCGTCGCAGCCCGCAGTTGTTGAGCATCACAGCGCCGCGCCTGTTGATTGACGAGGCGCATTACACCGCCTCGCTCGACGGCATCGCGCTGGACCTCACCCCCCTTGAACTGCGCCTGCTCGGCACCCTGGCGCGCTCCGCCGGCCGGGTGTTTTCACGCGACCAACTGCTGGACAACCTCTACTCCGATCACCGTGTGGTCACCGACCGCACGGTAGACAGCCATATCCGTAATTTACGGCGTAAGCTTGAGCGGGTCTGCCCGGGCGAAACACCCATTGAGTCGTTGTATGGCGTGGGGTATCGGTTTCAGTTGACTGAGTCAAAGCCTGGGTGAACGGCTGACACTACAAGGCGAGCAACTACTCCAGCTGGCGATACTGCCTCGGCGTAAACCCGGTCAGCGCCTTGAATTGCCGGGTAAACGCACTGTGGTCGGTGTACCCGCATTGCAACGCCACTTCGGTGATCGGCAACTCGGTATGCAACAGCCGACGCGCATGCTCCAGGCGCACCTTCTGGATCATCTGCCGCGGCGTGAGGTGGAAAACACGCTTGCAGTAGCGCTCCAACTGCGCCACAGAAATCCCGGCAATTCGCGTCAGTTCGCCCAAGGTGACGCGGCGGTTGAAATGCTTGCGGATGTATTCATCCACGGCCGCCAGGCGCTGATAGGCCGGGTGGGTTTCGCTGGCCGATTGCAGGTCGACCGAGATACCCGCCAAGCCGATGATCCGGCTTTCATGGTTATAGAGCGGCCATTTATGGGTCAGGCACCAACCGGGTTCACGGGTGCCGTAAAGGTGCAGTTCAAGCTGATCTTCAAGCACAAACCCCTGCTCCAACACGCGCCGGTCCTGTTCGGTATAACCCGGCCCCAACTGCGCGGGGAAGACTTCGGCGCTGGTCTTGCCCAGCAGCGGTTGCAGGTGTTTGAGGCCGCAACGTTGCACCAGCGTGCGGTTGGCGAGCACGTAGCGGGCGTCGATATCCTTGATGAAGATGGCCGCGTTGGGGATCACATCCAGCATCGGCAACAGCTGTGCCACCCCGGCCAATAGCTGTTCGATGCTGCGGGGGCGATTCGCCTCGCTCCCTTGGCAAAGGGTCGCAAACGCGCTCTGCAACATGACTTCACTCCTCGTTTTCAATCTCGACGCCGAGCAGATTGCCCCATGCCCAAGGCGGTGTCGAGTGTGGGGAATTGTGCTGAATTCGTCATCCACACAAATGGAAAACATCAATCGCGGGATGCCTGATGGGTTCAGGATAGCGCCACTGCATGCCTATCCAATAACTCACAAGAAGGCGCCGCCATGTCTGCTCAAGGCAAGTTCAAGAAACAACTTTCACTGATGGACCTCACCTTTATCGGGTTGGGCGCCATCTTCGGTTCGGGCTGGTTATTTGCGGCCAGTCATGTGTCTGCCATCGCAGGCCCCGCCGGGATTATTTCCTGGCTCATCGGCGGTTTCGCCGTGCTGCTGTTGGGCATTGTGTACTGTGAACTGGGCGCTGCATTGCCCCGCGCCGGTGGCGTGGTGCGTTACCCGGTTTACTCCCACGGCCCGTTGCTGGGCTACCTGATGGGCTTTATCACGCTGATCGCGTTTTCCAGCCTGGTGGCGATTGAAGTGGTTGCCTCGCGCCAATACGCGGCGGCCTGGTTTCCCGAGCTGACCAAGGCTGGCTCCAGCGACCCGACCACCCTGGGCTGGCTGGTGCAATTTGCGCTGCTGTGCCTGTTCTTTGTCCTCAACTACCGCAGCGTCAAGACCTTCGCCATCGCCAATAACCTGGTGAGCGTGTTCAAGTTCATTGTGCCGCTGCTGGTGATTGGCGTGCTGTTCACCTTTTTCAAACCGGCGAACTTCCAAGTGCAGGGTTTTGCACCGTTTGGTTTGTCGGGCATTGAGATGGCAGTGTCGGCCGGTGGGGTGATCTTTGCTTACCTGGGGCTCACGCCGATCATCTCGGTGGCCAGTGAGGTAAAGAACCCGCAACGCACGATTCCGATTGCGTTGATTCTGTCGGTGCTGCTGTCGACGGCCATCTACGTACTGCTGCAAACCGCGTTTCTCGGTGGCGTACCCACAGAGATGCTGGCCAATGGTTGGGCCGGGATCAGCAAGGAGTTGGCTCTGCCCTATCGTGACATCGCCCTGGCACTGGGCGTGGGTTGGTTGGCCTATCTGGTGGTGGCCGACGCGGTGATCTCCCCCAGCGGTTGCGGCAATATCTACATGAACGCCACCCCGCGTGTGGTGTATGGCTGGGCGCAGACCGGCACCTTCTTCAAGATCTTCACCCGTATTGATGAAAAGTCCGGCATTCCGCGCCCGGCGCTGTGGCTGACCTTTGGCCTGTCGGTGTTCTGGACCCTGCCGTTCCCGTCCTGGGAAGCGCTGATCAATGTGGTCTCTGCCGCATTGATCCTGAGCTACGCCGTGGCCCCGGTGACCGTCGCTGCGCTACGCCGTAATGCACCGGACATGGCGCGGCCGTTCCGGGTCAAGGGCATGGCGGTACTCGGCCCACTGTCGTTCATCATCGCTGCGCTGATCGTGTACTGGTCCGGCTGGAGCACCGTGTCGTGGCTGCTCGGCCTGCAAATCCTGATGTTTGTGGTGTACCTGCTGTGCGCTCGCTGGGTACCGACCGCGCACCTGAATATTAAGCAACAAGTGCGCTCGTCGGCCTGGCTGATCGGCTTCTACGCGGTGACCATCCTGCTGTCCAAGCTCGGCAGTTTTGGTGGCATCGGGGTGATCAGCCACCCGTTTGACACCATCGTCGTCGCGGTCTGCGCCTTGGGCATCTATTACTGGGGCGCCGCCACCGGCGTGCCTGCACACCTGGTACGCCTGGAAAGCGAAGAGGACGAAAGCGAAGCCGTCAGCGACGCCCACTACAGCGCCCCACTGTCCCCGGCTACCCACTGATGGAGCGTTTTATGAAACGGCTGCACGTTATCGATTCCCACACCGGCGGCGAACCCACGCGCCTGGTAATGACCGGGTTTCCTGAACTCGCCGGCGCCACCATTGCCGACAAACTCGACAACTTGCGCTCGCAACACGATCAATGGCGCCGTGCCTGCCTGCTGGAGCCGCGTGGCAATGATGTACTGGTCGGCGCGCTGTATTGCGAACCGGTTACGCCCGGCGCGACGTGCGGTGTGATTTTTTTCAACAACGCCGGTTATCTCGGCATGTGTGGTCACGGCACCATCGGTTTGGTCGCCTCGTTGCACCACTTGGGGCGTATCGAGCCCGGCGTTCACACCATCGACACGCCGGTGGGCCCCGTAGCCGCCACGCTGCATGAGGACGGCGCAGTAACCCTGCGCAACGTGCCCGCCTACCGCCATCGCCGTCAGGTGCCGGTGGACGTGCCTGGGCATGGCGTGGTCTACGGCGATATCGCCTGGGGCGGCAACTGGTTCTTCCTGGTGTCGGAGCACGGCCAGGCCTTGCAAATGGACAACGTCGACGCCCTCACCGATTACACCTGGGCGATGCTCAAGGCCCTGGAAACCCAAGGCATTCACGGTGCCGACGGCGCGCTGATCGACCACATCGAACTGTTCGCCGATGACGCCCATGCCGACAGCCGCAACTTCGTCATGTGCCCCGGCAAGGCCTATGACCGCTCGCCCTGCGGCACCGGCACCAGCGCCAAGCTGGCCTGCCTGGCCGCCGATGGAAAACTCAGCCCCGGCGAGCTGTGGGTACAAGCCAGCATCACCGGCAGCCAATTCGAAGGCCGTTATGAATGGGATGGCGAGCGTGTGCGCCCCTTCATCACCGGTCGCGCCTACATGACCGCCGACAGCACCTTGCTGATCGACGAGCAGGACCCTTTCGCCTGGGGCATCTGAGCCCGGGTCTTATTTAAATGAACGCTGCAGGAGTTAGAACAATGAGCGACAACATCTTCACCGGTTGCATCCCCGCACTGATGACCCCATGCACCGCCGAGCGCAAGCCGGACTTCGACGCCCTGGTTGCCAAGGGCCGCGAATTGATCGACATCGGCATGAGCGCCGTCGTGTACTGCGGTTCCATGGGTGACTGGCCGTTGCTGACTGAAACCGAGCGCCAGGAAGGTGTGGCGCGCTTGGTCGCCGCAGGTGTGCCGACCATCGTCGGCACTGGCGCGGTGAACAGCCGTGAGGCGGTGGCCCACGCCGCCCATGCCGCCAAGGTCGGCGCCCATGGTTTGATGGTGATCCCGCGTGTGTTGTCCCGTGGTGCATCTGCAACCGCACAAAAGGCCCACTTTGCGGCGATTCTCAAGGCCGCACCGAACCTGCCGTCGGTGATCTACAACAGCCCGTACTATGGCTTCGCGACCCGCGCCGACCTGTTCTTCGAACTGCGCCGCGAACACCCGAACCTGATCGGCTTCAAGGAATTCGGCGGCGCTGCCGACCTGCGTTACGCGGCGGAAAACATCACCTCCAAAGACGATGACGTGACCCTGATGGTCGGCGTCGACACCCAGGTGGTGCATGGTTTCGTCAACTGCAACGCCACCGGCGCCATCACCGGCATCGGCAACGCGCTGCCACGGGAAGTGTTGCAACTGGTGGCCCTGAGCAAAAAAGCCGCCAAGGGCGATGCCAAGGCCCGTCGCCTGGCCCGTGAGTTGGAAGCCGCACTGGCGGTGTTGTCGTCATTCGACGAAGGCTGCGACCTAGTCCTGTATTACAAGCATCTGATGGTGCTCAACGGTGACCAGGGCTACGCGCTGCACTTCAATGACACCGACGTGCTCAGCGATGCCCAACGTCGTTACGCCGAGAACCAGTACGCGCTGTTCCGCCAGTGGTACGCCAACTGGTCGGCTGAACAGAACGTCGCCTGAGCCTTGCGCGCCGCTGTGGTTCTCACAGCGGCCAACCCTATTTTTTCCAGGATAACCCCATGACTCTGACGGGCAAGATGCTGATCGGTCAGCACGCAACTTCCGGCAATCGCGAAGCGATCCGGGCCATCAATCCCGCCACCGACACCCCCTTGGAGCCAGCCTACGCAGGGGGCAACGCTGAACACGTCGAACAGGCTTGTGCATTGGCGTGGGCTGCGTTCGATGCTTACCGCGAAACCTCATTGGCGGACCGCGCCAGCTTTCTCGAAACCATTGCCGACAATATTCAAGCCTTGGGCGATGAGTTGATCGAACGCGCCGTGGCCGAAACCGGCCTGCCGCGCCCGCGCATCCTGGGTGAGCTCGGCCGTACGTGCGGGCAGTTGCGCACCTTCGCCCGCACCGTGCGTGCCGGCGAATGGCTGGATGTGCGCGTGGATACCGCGCAACCGGAACGTCAGCCCCTCCCCCGTTCGGACTTGCGTCAACGGCATGTGCCATTGGGGCCGGTGGCGGTGTTTGGCGCGAGCAATTTCCCGTTGGCGTTCTCGGTGGCAGGCGGTGACACCGCCTCCGCACTGGCGGCCGGTTGCCCGGTGATCGTCAAGGCTCACGGCGCCCATCCCGGAACCAGCGAGTTGGTAGGCCGCGCAGTGGCCCAGGCGGTGAAAGACTGTGGCTTGCCGGAAGGCGTGTTCTCCCTGGTGTACGGCTCAGGTCGCGAAGTGGGGATTGCGCTGGTCACCGACCCGCGGGTCAAAGCTGTCGGCTTTACCGGTTCGCGCAGCGGTGGTATCGCGCTGACCCAAGCGGCGCAGGCGCGGCCAGAGCCGATTCCGGTGTACGCCGAGATGAGCTCGATCAACCCCGTGTACTTGTTTCCTGCTGCGCTTGCAGCCCGTGCAGAAGGTTTGGCCCAGGGGTTTGTGACCTCGTTGACCCAGGGCGCCGGACAGTTTTGTACCAATCCCGGCTTGGTGATTGCCGTCGCTGGCGCTGCTCTGGATCGTTTTATCAGCACTGCAAGCGAATTGCTCCCGGAGCACGCGGCCCAGACGATGCTCACGCCCGGTATTTTCAAGGCTTACGAAACGGGTGTGGGTGCACTGGCTGAACATGCCCAGGTCGCCGCAAAAGGTTCGGCCGCCAAGGGCCCCAATCAAGGCCAGGCGCACCTGTTCGTCACCCAAGCCAAAGCTTTTTTGGCCAATGAACACCTACAGGCCGAAGTGTTCGGCGCAGCTTCGCTGATAGTGGTGTGTGCCAACGACGAGGAAGTACACCAGGTATCCGAACACCTGGAGGGCCAACTCACCGCCACCCTGCAACTGGACGACGATGATCTGGCTCGCGCCAAAGCCCTGCTCCCCGTGCTTGAACGCAAAGCCGGTCGCCTGCTGGTCAACGGCTGGCCGACCGGCGTGGAAGTGTGCGACGCCATGGTCCATGGCGGTCCCTTCCCCGCCACCTCCGATTCGCGCAGCACCTCGGTCGGCACAGCGGCGATCCTGCGATTCCTGCGCCCGGTGTGCTATCAGGACTTCCCCGACACCTTGTTGCCTAGCGCCCTGCAACACGGCAACCCGCTGCTGTTGCGGCGTTTGCTCGACGGTCATAGAGAGGCCTAGCCGATGTCTGATTCCAACATCGCAGATATCGCCGTCGTCGGCGCCGGCATTATCGGCGTCGCTTGTGCCCTGCAATTGGCGCGTCAAGGCAAGCGGGTGATGGTCATCGACCCACAGGAGCCCGGCATGGGCGCCTCCTACGGCAATGCCGGGCACCTGGCGACCGAGCAGGTATTTCCCATCGCCGACGTGTCGATCCTGAAACGTTTGCCCGCGATGCTGATGGACCCCATGGGCCCGCTGCGTCTGGACTGGAAATACCTGCCCCGCGCCCTGCCCTGGTTTGTGCGCCTGCTGTTGAACCTGCGCCCGACACGTTATCGGCGTACGGTGGCGGGCATTCGGGCGCTGAATGAAGGCAGCCTGGGCGCGTGGCAACGCTTGCTGCAATCCATTGAACGGCCGCATTTGCTACGCGAGGACGGTTCATTACTGGTGTTTGAGCGTGCCGAATCCCGTGAAGCGATCGACGTGCTGCAGCAACGGATGCAGCAACAAAACGTGCCAGTGGATTTCTGGTCAGGCGATCAAGTGCACAAGGCGGCGCCGCAGTTGAGCGACGCTATACAAGGTGGGCTGTTCTTCCCAAGTACCGGGCATTTTCTCGACCCGTATCGGGTGGTCTGTGAATTGGTCGACGCAGCCAAGGCCCAGGGTGTGCAGTTTCTAAAGCAGCGCGTACTGGATGGTCTCGTGGTGGAAGGTGGCGTTTCACTGATGACTGATCAGGGCAGCTTGGCGGCGCGCCAAGTGCTGATCGCTTGTGGCGCCCACTCAGCAAAACTCACTGCCGCCCTGACCCGAAAAAAGGTCCCGCTCGACACCGAACGCGGCTATCACTTGATGCTGCCCCATGAACAAAACCGCCTGCCATTTGCCGTTACGTCCCTTGAGCGCAAGTTCATCATGACGCCCATGGCCGGTGGCTTGCGCCTGGCCGGCACCGTCGAGTTCGCCGGGTTGGAACGCCCTGCGAACATGAATCGCGCCTGGCAGTTGCACCGGTTGAGCACGGGGTTGTTTCGTCAGGACTTGAGTGTGCAAGACGCTACACCCTGGATGGGGTTTCGGCCGTCATTGCCGGACTCGCTGCCGATCATTGATCGGGTGTGCGATGGGAAAGTGCTGCTTGCATTTGGGCATCAGCATTTGGGGCTGACTCAGGCGGCGGTGACGGCGGAGATGGTGGTGCAGATGGTCTCGACAAAGCCTGTGCTGTCCGGTTTGCCGGCGTCTGCGGCGTATCGATTAGATCGATTCTGAGAAAGCTCGCCTGATGCGTAATGCCGTTCAGTTGAGGATGTGGTGTGGCGAGCGGGCTTGCCCCGCGTTGGGCTGCGAAGCGGCCCTAATACTGAAAAATACGGTGCATCAGGTACTCCTCTGCGCCTGGTTTTGGGGCTGCTGCGC
>NZ_MDDR01000061.1 GCF_001870435.1 Pseudomonas costantinii
ACTCAGGCGGCGGTGACGGCGGAGATGGTGGTGCAGATGGTCTCGACAAAGCCTGTGCTGTCCGGTTTGCCGGCGTCTGCGGCGTATCGATTAGATCGATTCTGAGAAAGCTCGCCACAAGGTGCAAGCCTTACTCTACCGGGCAGCGGTAGCGCTTAATAACGCGTCTGCCATACCCTGAATTTCATCGTACATCCATAGCTTCTCAAGCCAACCCGCCGGGATCGCTTGGGCACCATAATGCGCACCGGCCAACTGCCCCACGATGGCTGCCGTAGTATCCGCATCATCCCCCAGGTTCGCAGCGGCAAGCACGGCATCAGCAAAGCTATCGGTGTGATGAAAGCACCAGAACGCTGCCTCCAGTGAGGCCACCGAATACCCGGAACCCACGATCTCGGAACGCGACTTGTTGCAGTATTCACCGGCGGCGATGGCGGCGACTTTAGGGGCGCTCAAACAGACGTCTGAGCAGAGCAATACCTGATCTTTCGAAACACCGCTCAAAGCATTGCTGATCGCTTGCGCCAGTACGGCACAACAATCGATTGCCTCCTGAGCCGCGTGGGTCGTGCGTGAGCTTTCGACGGCAAACGTGCGCACGCTTTGCGAATCAGGAAAGAAGAACAACACCACGGGCGCCAGACGCATCATCGAACCATTGCCGGCGGAATACGGGTCTGTAGAACCTGCAAATGGGTTGCCGCTCTCCTGGAATACCGCCAGTGCTTCACGAACGGTCATGCCGATATCAAAACACTCGCCGGTGGCACTCAAGTACCCCCACTTCCACCAGTTCAGATACCGCGCCATTTGGTCCAAAGCATCAAAGCCATGCTTGTTCAGAAGGCTCTCGGCCAGGCAGAGCGCCATGGACGTGTCATCTGTCCATTGGCCCGGTTTGAGTTGGAAAGGCCCGCCACCCAGCATGTCCGTGACAGGCGCAAACGTCCCGCGTGGCATAAATTCGACCGTGGTGCCCACGGCATCACCGCAGGCCAATCCAAGCAAGCAACCGCGATAGCGGTCTGACAGCGTGATAGACATCAGCACTCCTTGATAAAACCCCGTCCAGATACATTTCCGACAGCACCCATGTTACTTGACCAACCGCTTCTCCTTGGAGGGGCGATAGCCGAAATACGCGCTGTAACACTTGCTGAAATGACTCGGCGACACAAACCCGCACGCCACCAGCACATCCACCTGCGACAGCTCTGTGTGCTGCAACAAGCGCCGCGCCTCGGTCACACGCAACTCCATGTAATAGCGTTGCGGCGTGGTGCCCAGTTGCTCCTTGAACAACCGCTCAAGCTGGCGCCGGGAGCGGCCGGCATAGACGGCCAGTTGGTCCAGCTCCAGGGGTTCTTCAAGATTGGCGTCCATCAGTTTGACCACTTCGCGCAGCGGCGCGCTGACGCAGACGTTTTCCGTGGGTTTGATGCGCCGGTAGCGGGACTCTTCGAAAGAGAGAATGTCTTCGATACCTTCGACCAACGCTTTGCCGTGCAGGCTCTTGATCCAGTCGAGGGCCATGTGGAACGAGCCCGATGGGCTGGAGGCGGTCAGGCGATCACGGTCGATCACGTAGGGTTCGCTGGTGACGTGGGCAGTCTTGGATACTTCGCCCAATGCCGGGCGGTGTTCGGGGTGGATAGCGCAACGGTAACCCTCCATCAGCCCGGCACGGCCGAGGAACCAGGCGCCATTCCACAATCCGGCGAGGCTTACGCCGTGATCGACGGCACTGCGCAGCAATTGAATAAACTCGTCGCTGGCCTTCAGCTCCGTGCGAAAACCGCCGCAGACGACCAATAGGTCCAAGCCTTGCAGCGCAAGCACGTCCAAGCGCGCATCGGGGCGGATCACCAGGCCCAGGTCGCTGATGACCTCGCCATCGCCGCAGCCGAAAGTACGCGTGGCAAACAATTCGGGGCGCAGCAGGTTGGCGGTGATGAGGGTATCGAGGGTCTGGGTGAATGCGGGTAGGGAGAAGTGTTCGAGCAGCAAGAAGCCGACGCGGGTGACCGGCGACGGCTGTTGGGGAGACTCATTGAGGTAGCGCAGGTTCTTGCCTTTCATGCCACCGCTGAACTGGCGTCTTTCCATCGAGGGTTGGCCCACTCTTATTTTGATGCAGTGGGCGCCATCTTAGAGGATTGGTGCGCCAAATCGGCGAAATCGTGGCATCCAGTTATCCAGGATCTGCGCTGACGCCAGGATATGATGCGCGCGACCGATCAGCAGCCGACGCGGCACAAACCCGATGTAGCGTGAATCTGCACTGTTGTCGCGGTTGTCACCCAACATGAAGTAATGGTCGGCAGGCACCACGACGGGGCCAAAATCACGTAATGCCCGCACCGTCGGCATGAATTGAACTGTGCGCTGACTGGTGCTCGTCCGTTCGGTCAGCTTGATACCTGGGATAGATTGCCCGGCAAGGAAAGGCTCGCGGATGTCCTGCGCATCCGCGTAGGTGGCGGGCGTGCCGTTGATCCACAGCACCTCGTTTTTCATTTCCAGGGTATCGCCGGGGATGCCAACGATCCGTTTGATCAAGCGCACGCCATCTTGGGGCGACGTAAAGGTCACCACATCTCCCCTTCGCGGGTTTTCCAGCTTGACCAACGAAATATCCGTGAGGGGCACCTTGAGGTCATACGCCACCCGATTGACCAGCACCACATCCCCTTCAACCAGGGTCGGGCGCATGGAGCCGGAGGGTATGGGGTTCCAATCGGCCAACGAGGTACGGAACATACCAAAGCACAGCCAAAAAATAATGGCGTAACGGTATTTGCTCAACCAACGTCGCATACATCCTCACACTACAAAAGAGGCGTAGAGCAGGCTCCACGCAAGCCGCAGTCATTTTTGGCAACATTCAATGTCGTGTAAGAAGATTACATTTTAACCGGCTACACACAACGGCCTAAAAACCTGACGCCACTCTGATCTTTATTAATCCAAACCCGGCCCAGCCCAGTAACACAAACAGCGCGCGCGCATCTGATACGGTTTTTTCTTTGTCATCTGCATCTGTATCGAAAACTGCCCCGGGCGGACAATAGCCCCATTCCCGACACCCTTGTCGAGCGCGGCAGGAATGTTCCTGTCGCACCCTTCCCTTCGGAGGCCTTATGACCAAGATGGCACTTTTCCTGTTTGGCTTTTTAGTGCTGACCATCGGCATTGGTCTGCTGGCGACCATCTCGCCGGTTTAGGCCTGGGCCCATCAACTCGTAAAGAGCATCGGGTACAGCGACAGCACCAACAACCCCGCCATCGACCCGTTGAACAACCTTATCCAACGTGGCTCGCGCAACACATTGCGCAAGCCACTGCCACAGACTACCCAGACACACACGCTGGGCAGGTTGACCACCGCAAATACCAGGGCAATCACCAGCACATTGGTCATGTAACCCTCAGCCGGCGTATAGGTGGTGATTGCACCCAACGCCATGATCCACGCCTTGGGGTTGACCCACTGGAACGCCGCGGCCCCGAGGAAAGTCATGGGTTTGCCGTGTTCGTCACTGCTATCGGACATGCCGCCGGAAGTCGCAATCTTCCACGCCAGGTACAACAGGTACGCGGCGCCGACATACCGCAACAGTGTGTAGGCCCATGGGAACACCTTGAACACTTCACCCAGGCCCAAGCCAACCGAAATCACCAACAGCATAAAGCCAATGCTGATCCCCAACGCATGAGGCATCGACCGGCGAAACCCGAAGTTCACCCCCGACGCCAGCAACATAGTGTTGTTGGGGCCAGGAGTGATCGAGGACACAAAGGCGAACAGCACAAAGGCTGAGAGCAGGCTGGTAGACATGAACATGGCGCGGCATCCATTCGTTAGTGTTATGCCTGCGACAGTAGTGGGTTCCGGCCCCGAACGCCCCGTACAGCTAAGGGCGGATCGAGGAATACACTTTGAGTATGTGGAGCAACGCGCTAGCGCGGATAAGGACACTTCAGTGTTGCGCTTGCTCGACCAGCCAATCGATCAGTACCTTGAGCCTTTTGGGCATGGTTTCGTGTGCTGGGTGGACCAGGTAATAGCCATAGCTCACTGCGTCGATGAAGCCACCAAACGGAAGGACCAGCTCACCCGACTCGACGCGCTGACGCACCAGTTGCTCTCGCCCGATGGCGATGCCCGCATGATTGATGGCCGCCAACGTGCTCAAGTCGGAACGGTCAAACGTCATGAAGCGACTCGGCAATTCCAGGGTCTGGCCAGTCGCTTGCAGCCATAAACGCCATTCTGCATCGAATGAAATATTGTCCCACGCCGCCACGTCATGCAGCACCGTGCAACCCGACAGACGCTGCGGATCGCCCATCAAGTGATGGGCCTTGGCATATTCGGGGCTGCACACCGGGGCAATTCGCTCCGGCATCAACCGCAGGCTGTTGAGGCCTGGGTGTTCACCATTCGAATAGCACAGCACCAGGTCAATCCGCCGGGTTCGATAGTCGATCGGTTCATTGCCGACCCGTACGTCCAGTTGAATGCCCGGGTAGCGCGCAATGAAGTCCGACAACCTGGGGACCAGCCAGCACTGCGCGACCGAAGGCCGGGCGTAGAAACACAACTGCCCTTCGACCTGGGCGTGGGAACGTTCCTGAACCGCCTCGGACAACGTATCCATGGTTTGCTGCATGACCTTGAAGATCCGCTCACCATCATCCGTCAGCTCGACCCGCCGGGGCAGCCGATGGAACAGCTTGAGCGACAGTTCCTCTTCCAGGCGCGCAATGCGGTGGCTGACGGCGCTGGCGGTCAAGCACAAATCCTGCGCGGCGCGGGCAAAGCTGAGGTGGCGGGCGGCGACGAGAAACGTGTGCAGGTTGGACAGATGGGCACCGTTAAGCCTGGGTGCTTTCAGACCGTGTACTGACATTGCTGTAAACCCCTTCTCATCAACCGCCATGGATGCTTATTACGACTCAGGATGTTGCAGTCTGCGCCCCTTATCAAGGTAGGCCGCGAACTCAGTCGCCGGCACCATGCTTCCGCCTGTACCCCAGATCAAGTGCGTGGCGTTGGCCAACGTGGCGGTACTGACGCCAATGCGCCGCAAGTAGTGCTCATCGCTGAGCACCCTCACGATACCCGGCGCACCGGCCAAAGCGGAGGGTTCCAATTGCACACCTTCAAGCTCATGGGCCATGAACATCAGGCGGTAAAGCGCTTCATCGGTGACGGTGTAGTAACCGTCGATAAGCCGTTGCATCGCCTTGCCGACAAAACCGGAGGGACGGCCAACCGCCAGCCCGTCCGCCGCGGTGACATTGTCGATGCCGAAATCCTGCACGCTGACCTCGTCATGCAAGCCAGTGTGGACACCCAGCAGCATGCACGGTGAATGGGTCGGTTCGGCGAACACACAGTGCACCGCGTCGCCAAAGACAAGCTTCAACCCAAACGCAACGCCGCCTGGCCCACCGCCCACACCGCAGGGCAGATACACAAAGAGTGGGTGATTGGCGTCCACCTGCACGCCCGCCGATTCGAACTGTTTAGCCAGGCGCTCGGCCGCAACGGCGTAGCCGAGGAACAGGTGTGGCGAGTTTTCGTCATCGATGAAATAGCAGGCCGGATCGTTTTCAGCTTGCCGACGCCCATTTTCCACCGCGACGCTGTAGTCGGACTCATATTCCACCACCGTCACACCATTGGCCCGCAGCTTGTCTTTCTTCCATTGACGCGCGTCCGACGACATGTGAACGGTGGCCTGGAACCCCAGCTTGGCGCTCATGATGCCAATGGATAACCCAAGGTTGCCGGTGGAGCCGACCGCGATCTTGTAGCGGCTAAAGAACTCAAGTGCGGAGTCACTGGCCAATACCGCGTAGTTATCTTCCAGCGTAATCAGCCCCGCCTGCAGGGCCAGGTCTTCAGCGTGTTTGAGAACCTCATGGATCCCCCCGCGCGCCTTGATCGAGCCGGAGATCGGCAATTCGTTGTCTTTCTTGAGCCACAGGTTGCCGATATCAGCAAGCCCGGCCTCACTCAAAAGCTGGTGCTGGAATGCCTTCAGCGGCTGAATACCCGACTCGATCATACCGCCTGCTGCCGCCGTTTCCGGAAACACCTTGGCGATGTAGGGCGCGAAGCGTCGCAGGCGCTCGCTGGCCTGTTTGACGTCATCCGTGTTCAAACCCACATCCCCCAACGCGATGGCGCTCGGTGCAATCGCGGGATTGAACCAGGACACCTCTTGCAGTGAAACCAGGGTTTTGATCAGTGGATGGCTTTGATACCAAGCCTCCAGGGTTTTGCCTTGAATCATGAGAACCACCTTTGGTCACACAAACTTGGAAAGTATCAGGGTAAAAAACAGCGCAGCGACGGAGGCCAATACGGTGGCCCCGGTAAATTTCTTGAGGGCTTCGGTCAGGGAGATCCCCAGGTATTCCTTTACGACCCAGAATGCAGAGTCGGTGACATGGGTCCAGCCGATAGCACCGGCGCCGATGGCAATCACCAGGATTTCAGGGCTGTATTCAGGGTGTTGTGCCAACATCGGCAGCACCATGCCCGCCGTGCTGATCATCGCGACCGTGGCCGAGCCGACTGCGAAGTGCATCAACCCCGCGATCAACCAGGCCAATAGGATCGGGTTGATGTTGGTTTGACCCAGCACGTCGGCGAGTGCCTTGCCGATGCCGCTGCCCACCAACATATCGTTGAACGCTCCCCCGGCACCAATCACCAACAGGATGCCGGCCAAGGGTGGAAAACAACGGTTGGTCAGGTTGAGCAGCTCACTCATGCCCAACCCCCGACGCAGGCCGAGCGACCAGTAGGCGAAGCAAATCGACAACGACAGCGCAATCAGCGGATTACCGATAAAGGAGACCCACTCCAGCGCCATCGAACCCTTCGTCAGCAAAGGTGCAGCAAGCGTTTTGCCCACCATCAGCGCCAGTGGTAACAGCACGCTCACCAGTGCCACACCGAAGCTCGGCGCCCTGCTCTCGTCGATCAGCGTTTCGCTGCGCTCAGCCAGAAACTGCGCCTGGCTATCCGGGGCCTGCCGCGAGCACATCAGTTTCACCCAGATCGGTCCGGCAATGATTGCCGTCGGCAAACCCACGATGAGGCCATACAGGATCACCGTGCCGATGTCGGCATTGAGCATGCCGGTTATCGCAGTGGCGGCCGGGTGCGGGGGAAGAATGCAATGGACCACCATCAGCGAGGTCGCCAAGGGCACGCCCAGGTAGAGACGATTGATGTTGGTTTGGCGGGCGACCACGTAGATCAAGGGGATCAGCAAGACGAACCCCACCTCGAAGAACACGGGAATACCCGCAATAAAGCCAACCAGCATCATGGCCCAAGAGGCGTTCCGTTCCCCCAGCACACGCAAGAGTGTGGTTGCGATGCGTTTGGCGCCGCCGGACTCTTCCAACAGCTTACCGAGAATACTGCCCAAGCCGATGATGCCGGCGAGGAAGCCGAGGGTGCTGCCCATCCCCTTCTCAAAGGCCGAGACGATCGCCGTGGGTGTCATGCCGGTACCGATGCCCACCACCAGGCTTGCAGCGATAAGGGACAGGAAAGGATGAACGCGGAATTTACTGATCAAGACCACAATCAGCAGGATTGATGCGCCCAGGATCACTAGAGAAAACGTAGGGGTCATGGCTGGATTTGCTCCATCGCAGCTCGCATCAATGCGAGTTATTGTTTGTTTGCGATGGATTAGATTTCAGACAGGTAGTGCACACAAACGATGATTCGTCAGGCGGTAGATGACCCCTCTTCAGGTGTTTGAAACGGCAAGCCGCTTGTCCCTCTGTTAGTTGAAAATGAGAGGACTTCAACCTCGATATTTCACAAGCCCTTCCAGCGTAAACCGTGCTTGCATCAGCACCACATCCCTCACCAGTTCCATCTCCTTTTGGTTGACCTCGGTCCACTGCAGCGCTTCGAGCAGCTTGGGCTTTTGCACTCGGAACGCCAACCCTTGGGTGAACAGCGCCATGGAGTGAATCACCGTGCGTTCATCCTCGACGGCAAAACCGGCCAAGCGTGCGATCAACTGTCGGATGACCCGGCCAATACGCGCCTTGAAGCGATCTTCAAAGGCCGTTGTCGCGCTTTCAGGGCATAGACCGGCTTGGTGACGATCAAGGAATGCGCGCCAGGCCGTGGTCTGCGGACTGTCCTGAATCGTCGACACCACAGTGCCCAGGATGCCCAATGAGGCCTCGATCAGCGTCTTGTCGTCAGCATTTGCATCGGCCAACGCCTGTTCCGCCGCCACCACGGGAGGTGCCATCTTGCGCCACAGCAGCGTGATCAAGTGCTCGACACACTCAAGGTAGACACCTTCCTTACCATCAAAGTAGTACTGGATCGCCGGTGCGTTGACGCCAGCCGCCGTGGCGATATCACGGGTCGATGCGCGGTCATAGCCGCGCTCGCCGAACACCACGACCGCCGCTTCGACAATGCGCGCGCGGGTTTCTTCGCCACGCTGGTAACCCCCTTCGGCGGCTGGTTTATGTCGTGCCATGTGCAACTCCATTCGAATACCGAAGCAAAATATACCAGTTGACAAAAATTCGCGAAAAATAGAATTTATTCCATCTGATATAAATCTGGAGTGACCTCGATGTCCGCTGCACCTCCCTCGCCTCAGGTCATGCCTGAAGACACCGTCAACGGCCAACGCGGCAAGGCACGCCGGATACTCCTGACATTAGGCACCACTGCGCTATTGATCGGCCTGGGCTGGGCCGGCTGGTGGTGGCTCACCGGGCGTTTTATCGAGACCACCGACGACGCCTATCTGCAAGCCGACAGCATCAGCGTGGCGCCAAAGATCAACGGCTATGTCGCCGAAGTGCTGGTGAGCGATAACCAGAACGTGAAGCGCGGCGACATCCTGGTGCGCCTGGACGCGCGCAAATACCAAGCGGTCAGCGATGAAGCCTCGGCAACCATTGCCGCGCGCAATGCCGACTTCGCCAAAGCCCAGGCCGACCTGGTGCAACAGGACTCGACCATCGCCGAGGCCCGCGCGCAACTGCAAGGTGCCGAAGCCGACGCCCACCACGCGCAAACCGAAGTCGCCCGTTACGCGCCACTGGCACGTTCAGGCGCCGAGCCGGAAGAACGCCTGGCGCAACTCAATAACCAATGGGCACAAGCCCGCAGCACGGTGGCGGCCAAGCAAGCGGCCTTGAGTTCCAGTCAAACCCGCTACGGCACGCTTGAGGCCCAACTCAAACAGGCGCAGGCGCAACTCGGCGTGGCCAAGGCCAGCGAGGCGCAGAGTCAATTGGACGTGGATGACGCCGTGATTCGCAGCCCCCTGGATGGCCGTGTAGCCGATCGCGGCGTACGTGTCGGCCAGTATGTGCAGCCAGGCACTCGCTTGCTGACAGTGGTACCGATCAGCGCGATTTACCTCACCGCCAACTACAAAGAAACCCAAATCGGCGAGATGCGCCCCGGCCAGAGCGTCACCGTGCATGTGGATGCGCTGCCAGGCCGTAACCTGCAAGGCCACATCGACAGCCTCTCCCCCGGCACCGGCGCGCAGTTCGCGTTGCTGGCGCCGTCGAATGCCACCGGCAACTTCACAAAAATCGTTCAGCGCGTCCCGGTGCGCATTTCCCTGGATGTACCGGATGACGTCCGCGTAGCCCTGATGCCGGGCTTATCGGCGACGGTTGAAGTCGACACCCGCACCCACGGCGCAGACGCCAATCATGGCTGAAGCGCTGATGACCGAGGTGGTCGCCGAGAAACCGCGCAACGCCTCGCTGACCGATTGGATTGCCGTCGCCGCAGGGGCACTGGGCGCGTTGCTGGCGACGCTCGACGTGTCGATCACCAACTCGGCGCTGCCGCAGATCCAGGGCCAAATCGGCGCCACCGGCACCGAGGGCACCTGGATCGCCACCGGCTACCTGATGTCGGAAATCGTCATGATCCCCCTCGCCGCCTGGCTCACACGGGTATTCGGCCTGCGCCGCTTCCTGATCGGCACGGCCTTGATGTTTACGGTTTTTTCGATGTTCTGTGGCCTGTCTTCCAGCCTTGGCGCAATGATCGCCGGGCGCATTGGCCAGGGTTTTGCCGGCGGTGCGATGATCCCGACCGCACAAACCATTGTGCGTACGCGCCTGCCCCCACATCAGTTGGCGATCGGCACAACAATGTTCGGCATGACCGTGATCCTCGGCCCGTTGCTGGGTCCGGTCATCGGCGGCTGGCTGACGGAAAATATCAACTGGCGCTGGTGCTTCTTTCTCAACCTGCCCATCAGCATCGCCCTGATCACCCTGCTAATCACCGGCTTGCCGACTGAGCGCATGAACCTGCAACGTTTTATCAGCGCTGACTGGCTGGGCATCCTCGGCCTGGCGATGGGCCTGAGTTCGCTGACCGTGGTGCTTGAAGAAGGCCAACGCGAACACTGGTTTGACTCATCGCTGATCACCTGGCTGAGCATCGCCACCGTCACCGGTTTCTTCCTGATTGCCATCGGGCAGTTCCGTTCAAGCACGCCGATCCTGCGCCTGCAATTGGTGCTCAACAAAAGCTTTGGCAGTGTGCTGTTGATTGGCACCGCCGTCGGTGCCGGGATTTATGGCACGGCGTATCTGGTGCCACAGTTCCTTGGCATCTTGTCCGGCTACAACGCTCAGCAGTCAGGTTCCATCATGCTGCTGTCAGGCATTCCGGCATTTCTGCTGATGCCGATATTGCCGAGGATGCTTGGCCGCTACGACCTGCGCTGGATGGTCGGTGCCGGTCTGTTGTTGTATTGGGCCAGTTGTTTTGTCGACACCCAACTTACCGCCGACAGCGTTGGCCATGACTTCGTCTGGTCGCAATTGCTGCGAGGCTTCGGGCAGATCCTGGTGATGATGCCCCTCAGCCAATTGTCGATGCGCTCGGTCGAGACGCGAAACGCCGGGGATGCCGCAGGCCTCTACAACATGTCGCGCAACCTCGGTGGCACGATCGGGCTGGCGTTGCTGGGCGTGTTGATGGACCGGCGCAGTCACTTTCATGACGACAGACTGCGCGAAGGCATCCTGGCTAACAGCCAATTGGCCCAGGACCACATGGCGAGCAACACCGCCAGCTACCTGGCGCAAACCGGCGATGCCTCCACGGCGCAGTTGCAGGCGTTTGCCCAACTCGCCAGTGACATTGCGCGACAGGCCTCCGTGATGGCCTACAACGATTCATTTTACGTACTGGGACTCGCGATGCTGGCGTGCCTGCCCCTGATCTTCATCTTGAAAAAGCCCACGGTACGACCATGATTGCTCGCCCCCTTCCCCTGCTTCTGGCCATAGGCCTGTTGTCTGCCTGCACCGTGGGCCCGGATTACCAAGGCGCGCCGAATGTCGCGCCCAAAACCCTGGCTGCCGGCCGTTTGCCCCATGCAGACAGCGCCTCGTCAACCACGCCCGCCGTCGCCCAATGGTGGCGAACCCTGGGTGACTCACAGCTCAATGCATTGATCGACCAGGCGCTGCAAAACAGCCCCGATATTGCCACGGCCCAAGCACGTTTAAGACAGTCGCGTGCCAGCCTCAGCGGTGCCCGCGCCGACGCGATGCCCAAAGTCACCGGTGATGCGGCAATGCTCAGACTGCGCTCTCCCGACACCTCCGCGCTGGGTGGCAGCAGCAGCGGTGGCCGCGGCCCATTGAGCTTGTATCTGGCGGGTTTCGATGCCAGTTGGGAGGCCGACCTGTTCGGCGGCACCCGCCGTGCAGTGGAAGCCGCGCAAGCAGAAGCCGAGTCATCTCAAGCACAACTGGCCGATGCCCAAGTGCAGTTGGCCGCCGACGTGGTCCAAGCCTATACCGACCTGCGTGATCAACAAGCACGGCTTGCGCTGGTCGAAGCCAGCGTCGATATCGAAAACCAGGCCCTGGACCTCACTCAGCAACGCCGAGAGCGTGGCGTGGCCTCACAACTGCAACTGGAACAGGTACTCACCCAGGCCGAAAACACCCAAGCCCAGCGTCTGCCGCTGCAAGCCTCCATCGTCGAATCCCTCGACCAACTGGACTTGCTCTGCGGCCTGGAACCCGGTGAGCTCGATAGCCGTCTCGCCACTGCCCAAGCCCTGCCCGCCATTCCCCGCGAAGTGCCCCTGGCCGACCCCGCTGCCATCCTGAAAGCCCGGCCCGACATCCGCGCGGCTGAGCGTAAATTGGCGTCCAGCAATGCGCAGATCGGCGAAAAGACCGCCGACTGGTTTCCCAAACTCAGCCTGACGGGCGACCTGTCGTTCTCGGCCAGCGATCCGGGGCACCTGGCGCGCAAGGAAAGCGGGACGTGGTTGATATTGCCGCGGTTCACCTGGAATGCACTGGATTTCGGCCGCGTGGCAGCCAGCGTCAAAGGCGCAGAAGCCGGGCGCGATGAGGCGCTTGCGCAATACAAAAGCGTCGTGCTGAGTGCATTGCGTGATGCTGATGTGGCGTTAGCACGCTATGGTCATCAGCGTCAGAACGTTGTGATACTGCGCAATGTGGAATCTTCGGCAGTACGCGCGGCGGATCTGACACGTCAACGCTATCGCGCCGGCACCGCGAGTACGCTGGATTGGCTGGATGCCGAGCGCACGCGGTATCAGGCTCAGGAGAGTCGGATTTCCGGGGATGCCGAGCTGCTGAAAGACTTTGCGTCGCTGCATAAGGCGCTGGGATTGGGGTGGACCTTATGAACGACATCAAGCTCATACACCAAGGAAGAACATGATCAACATTCGTGAAGCGACTAAAGCCGATCTCGATGCACTGCGTGAAGTTGGCTGCGAGACCTACCGGGAGCATTTTTCGACCCTATGGTCTCCTGCCGGCATGCAGCAATTCCTCGATCAAGATTTCTCACCCGAGGCGCTTAACCAATCACTCGAATCTTCCGGCAGGCATTTGTGGCTGATCGCCTTAAGCGAAAGTGGCAGCGTCGTTGGATTTGCCAAGGTCAATTGGTCAGTGCCTGCGCCTTTAACCGGAGAAGTGGGCGCGGAGCTGCAAAAAATCTACTTCCTCAAATCCGCTGCGGGCCAGGGATATGGAAAGCGACTCCTGCACTTCATACGTGACCTGGCCGCGCAGCGTGGAGAGCGCCTGCTCTGGCTGGATGTGCTCAAGACCAATGCAAATGCGCGGCGCTTTTATGAGGCCTTTGGTTTTCAGCACATGGGTGAAATCCCGTTCAATACAGACCTGACTGAAATCGGGATGGTGGTCATGGGGCTAGAGTTAAAGCAGCGTCAGGCGGGGAAGTAGATGGAAGAGTTGATACAGGCTCTCAACGGACCCAGAACGGCCCAGCAGGAGCAGATTGAGTGACGATGACTACACCTGAGGCCTTAGCGCGCTGATGATGAACGCATGAAGACTGTTGACCGCCTTGGACCCGCGAGAGGCTCGGCTACGTAGAATCGAAACTTCCATGGGTTCAATGGCGCCTAAATCATGTTCGCTACTTAAGACGTGAAGCGATGCCTGCACGCTGCACTGAGTGATCGCGGCAATAGCGAGCCCACCCTCAACTGCAGCCACCTGGCCAGCTAAGCTGGAGCTGTTGTAGACCACCTTGAATTCGCGTCCCTGTTGGGTCAGTGAGTTCACTGCATAACGCCGAGCCAAACTTTCACTTTCGTAGACGGCTATAGGCAACGGGTCTCGCCTCCACAGTTCGAACTGGGGTGAGCCAACCCAAACCATGGGTTCTTTGAAGAGCAATGTACCGCTTTGAGGCGAGTCTCTGGACACCAACGCAAGATCAAGATCGCCGTTTCGCACGCGCGGGATAAGCGTGGTCGACTGTTCACAAGTCAGTTCTATTTCTACGCCAGCGTAGCGCGGAGAAAAACGCTTTAGAACCGGCGTGAGATACCGTGCCGCGTAGTCCTCCGCAACGCCAAGGCGGATTCGCCCGGTTAACTCTTCTCCGTGAAAAGCCGCTTGGGTCTCAGAGTGCAGTGCAAGCATGCGACGCGCGTAGCTCAGCAGTGTCTGGCCGTCAGAGGTCAGTTGAAGGTGTCTCGGGCCACGACTCAACACCTGTCGTCCAAGCGCGGCCTCCAGTTTTTTCATCTGCATGCTGACGGCAGACTGCGATCTGTTTACCTCATGGGCTGCGCCAGATAGCGAACCTGCATCCACCACTGCCACGAAGCACTTGAGCCAATCGATCTGCAAATCACTGGAAGGCATCACTGTTACCCCTATTCGTTAATCGAATGGATAGAAGTTGAATTATGCGCTTTGCATGATAGTTGTTCACCCGCAAGATTCAGGCCTGATTCAACACTTACTGGACCTGATCATGTTATTTGAGACCTGGTTGCTCTATCTATTTACCTGCTGCGGCATCGCAGTAGTGCCAGGGCCTAATGCGTTATTGGTGCTTACCCACGGAGCCATTCACGGGCGTCGTAAAACGCTGTTCACCATCACAGGCGGCGTGCTCGGTTTTGCAGTCGTGCTTTCGCTTTGCGCTTTGGGATTGAGCGCGCTGATCCAAGCGTCGACCACTTGGTTCACCGCATTGAAGGTTGCTGGCGGGCTCTATCTGATCTGGCTGGGCTTTGGGCTGTGGCGGTCTGCCCCCATCAGTCTTGATACGACCGGCACTATAGGCATGCGACATTGGTCGCTGTTTCGCCAAGGGCTGCTATCCGCGATTTCAAATCCTAAAGCGCTACTGCTATTTACCGCGTTTATTCCTCCTTTCCTGGACCCGCACAGGAGCCTCATCGCGCAAACAGCCGCCATCGCGCTGACCTACGCAGTCGTGGAATTCGCCGTTGAATACACCGTAGCCAGCGCTGCACACCGGGTGAGGCCTTGGCTCGCTCGGACTGGGCGCCGTTTCAATAAAGTCTGTGGTGGATTTTTTGTACTTTTAGGATTGGCCCTACCCACTCATGCCTGAAGGTGCAACTTCCCGAGGGAAAGCGGATAGGCCTTCATATCAGTCGATGACGACATCGGTACCCTCTGCCTTCAAACGAGCGAGGTTGTCCTTCATCTGCTGCAACCGCTCAGGTAAATGCCCTTGCCACCTTGTAACTTCAGCAACGACTCGTAGCGGATCGGAAGAGCGATAAGAGAGCGTAGGATTACCGGGGAATTTCTTATCCGTCACGTTGGGATCATCCATAATTGGCCCCGTTGGCTTTACGACATAAATCCGCTCTCGCTCACTGCCGAGTGCCAGCTCTGCCCCCCAGATTGCGGCATCCAGCGTGCCCGCGAAATAAACCCAGGACAGCGGTTTACCTTCTGTGAAGTTAGACGGGTAGCCGACGCTGATCATGTCTCCTGGCGCCAGATCAGCCCGGGTACCGTGAAAGAACTGACGTGCAAACATGCTGGCAGTGCTTGACATGGGTTCCCTACTCCTCAAGAAATCGGGTTCAGACTACTATTTTTCGCTGGTAAAAATAGAGGTGGCCTGCCCCTATTTCACTCAGTCTGTCCGCTATCGAAGGAATCGCCGAAGACAGCGGGAAATATGCCTTGATCAAGCACGTTCCTTGACTGATAAATCACTTTGCGCAGAGTTCACGAAGTAGGCCAATGCATTCGCCACATGATTGGCAGCGACCAGAGAACTGATCGCCATCTTAAAACCTTGTTGAGATAAATTCGCTGGCTCGGAATGCCCGAGCTCAGTGGTATCTCCCAGCATCTGGTTGAACATTGCGATGGCGTTAAACTTCGTGTCCTTATCGGTTTGCTGTCCATTTTTGTCGAAAGCCATGGAGCCGGATGTAAATCGCGATGCGACGGTTTCGTCGATCAAGCCGCTCTCATAGAGCTTGGAACCGATTGTTGCCAACTCACGTGTACTGATCGACTTAAGGTCGTACCCCTTCAGAGAGTCCTTCAGTTCAGCGATGGCTTTCGAACCAGAGATTTTGAGGATATCTGCCGCTTCGTCCGTACTTTTTACGGTGAACGCGTTTTTTGTCTCGTGCGGATTTTTGATGACATAGGCCGCTGCCTGCTTTGACAGGGAAGCGGTTCCGATGGTTACGCTCACTTAATAATCCTCCATGATTGTTTCGCATTAACCGTGCTATCGACTGGCTATTGAAGTTCTTAAGTGGCAGAAATTTCACCACGCCACCAAGGAGAAACCGGAGCAGCCCCCTATTTCGCTGATCTGGCCCAGCAACTAATTGCCGGGCCAGCAGGCGCAGTTAAAGCAGGACAGTGGAAAGCATCCCCAAGGCGCCCAAAACGAACCCAATCAGTGCGCCTCGTCCTGGTGCTTCATGAAACAACGACCAGACCACCACCGGCTCAAGCAGCAACAAAGAGGTGACTGAGACCACGGTGACGATCCAGATATCACCGACAGCAACGTACCCCAGCCAATAGGCACCCAGCAGGCAAAGTCCTGCAAAGCACATGAGTACAACGGGAAGTACGAACGCCTCCCATGAACCACTGCCTGTTTGGGCAAGCTTGGCGGTTACCACCTCACTGTAGATTGCACAAAACTCACCGATCACCATCAACCCTAGAGCAGAAACTCCGAGTAATTCTTTGGACATATCAAAAACTCCTTCGCATTCAGCGCGCTATTTTTCAGTTCCCAGCTAGCGATGCCGCTACCCAGGGACTCGTCGCAGTGATACGAAGCAGCTTTGAATAGGCCTGAATTACCGAAGTGCTTTTCCATGCTCATGTCCTTCAAAGGGGGGGAGTCTCAACGACCACATCAGGTCGCTCGCTCCGATCATACGTTCCGTTAACCCGCATGAACAACCCGCTCCGCGGCAGCCTGTCGTTACCCGCCCAGGATCACTGATCCAGAAAAACTCATTTGGCGTTTTTCCAAGAAGGCTTGATTTTTCTCAATGCCGTCCTGCACACCAGGAGTGGCGACTGTAATTCTCCGGTGCATTTTCGTCTTGCATGGAAGCAACCCATTGCTCAGGATGGCGGCCTGATTTCAATCTTTGCAAGAAGGATCGACGCATGAGGCTATTGCGTAAATGGCGCGAACATCAAGAGCGCAAGGCGTTGCGCGCACTCTCTACCTTGGAGCGTTCTACGCAAAAACTGCGCAACCGTTATCCCGACTACAGTTTTGGCCTGGGCACCTACGGCGACCTAAAGGTTCACGACTGGCATGAAGGGACAACCCTGCGTGTCGGCGCCTATACGTCCATTGCCGGCAACGTGGAAGTGTATCTGGGCGGCCACCATCGCACCGATTGGCTCAGTTGCTACCCCTTCCCGGCCAAGATCGACAGCGTCGCCCACATCACCGATTTTGGTGGCAGCAAAGGCGACGTGACCATTGGAAATGACTGCTGGATCAGTTCGCACGCGAAGATTTTGTCTGGCGTTACGATTGGCAATGGCGCGGTGGTGGCGGCAGGCTCAATGGTCACCAAGGATGTTGCGCCTTACTCCATCGTTGGCGGGAACCCGGCCAAGCATATCCGTTGGCGATTTGACGAGCCGACTCGCTTGACCCTGGAACAGTCTGCCTGGTGGGATTGGCCGGAGTCGGAGGTTCGTGCGATCGCGCATTTGCTGTGCAGTACGGATATCGCTCCATTTGTGAAATACCTACAGGAGCGGCCACTGAAGTGAAGCGCCACTAAAAGCTGGACGCCTGAGTGATTGCAATAGCCGTGACGTACACCTGGCACGCCCGCAACGCGATCAACCCTTGGTCGCCGGCATCGGTGATAGCGACAATTCGTTGAGCATGCGCTGGGCGCCTCGCCGGGGTCGCGCTGGCGCCGTGCGCTGCCGAGTATGGGAAGACGTGCCAGCCAACTCCCGGGCGGTCTTCTCGATCACAACGCTGAACTTCTTGCGCAGCGTCCACGGGTCGGCCTTGGCCAGGTCCATAGCGGACTTGATGCCCAGCGCGTCGAGGTGGAGTTTCATTTTCCGGCCGACACCCCACACCTCGGCTACGTCCGTGTTGCGCAGCACCGAGTCACGTTTGGCCGGGTTGGTGATGTTTACCACCCCGCCGGTCTGGGCCTGCAGTCGCTTCGCTGTGTGGTTGGCCAGCTTGGCCAGGGTCTTCGTGGGGGCCTAGCCGCAGAGCTGTCCAAGAAATCAGCAGTAGGGCGACGAAGTTTGAAGCACAGGGCCAATCTTGCCCAATTGCTATGCTTTGCAGGCTCTAAATTCGATAGGTATCAATATCTATTGTCGCGCCGACGGTGTGAAATCAATGACTGGTAACTCAGAGCCTATAGCGGGCATGAGAGCTTCTTCATCTTGGTCAATCCACAGTACCACTTGAAAAACGCAGCTCAGGTCGGACTCATTTTTTGCCTCAACAATCTTTGCAGCAAATGGTGCTAGTCGCGTTACTAATGCATCCGCATTTCGTACTCGTCGATCAAATCGCTTTCTATCCTTCCGTTTGAGACTGACCAGCATGAATTTCGACGCAGGGGCGCGTCAGGCCTGCGCGGACCTTTTCGAAAAATCTCTGTCGCCGTTAGTCCTATGTACGCCGTCACGTGGTCTGGCTCAAAATTGTTGCCGTACATTGCGAAATATACTTCGCCGGTTGTCGTCATATAAACCCTCATCTCTGTCGTCAGCCCGATTCACGATGAAGTCGAAGGGCTGCCTGCGCGACCTACCGCTTCGGGTCGGTTGCTGCCGTGCGCAACTGAATGCTGGCAAAAAAAAGCGCCCCCTAACAGCCAATAAAGGCTAAGAAACCTGATCACCTATCATTATGGTGGATGCTCCGAACATGACCCGCTCATTGTTGGCGGCCATAACTTGCTCAATTCTTCACCTGTTGCCGTAATGCGAGCGCCGCCACACCGCACAAGATCAATGCAATACAGGACACATAGAACGCATCGCTGTAGGCCATCAGATACGCCTCGCGACGCACGGTGTGGATCAGACCCTCGATGAGCTGCTGCTGGGCAGGCAGTAATTGGTTGAATATGAAATCTTCGCTGTCTGCCATGCTGCCGCGCAGACGCTCCTGCAACGACGGGGAAAACAGCGTGATCGACTCTCCAACCCGCTCTGAGTGAAAGCGCTCGCGCATGGCGACGATTTGCGTCAGTCCTGCGGTACCCACGGCCCCGCCAAGGTTGCGCAGCATGGAAAACAACGCGGATGCGGAGCCGGCTTCATCCTTGGCCAGCCCGGAAACCGCCAGAACAGAAAGCGCCACCATGATCAGCGGCTGTCCGATACCCCGTACCACGGTGGAAGGAATGATCACGTTGGCGGCGCTATCGACGTCCAGGTGCGCGCCGAGGTAGCAGCCCAGGGCCATGATAAAAAAACCGCTGGCGACCATCAGTTTCGGGTTGAGCCACTTCATCAGGCGCGGCATGAACGGCGCCAGTACCAATTGCACCACGCCGTAGGCAATCAGGCTGATGCCGATTTCCCGGGCGTTATAGCCCTGCAACTGGGAGAGATAATTGGGTACCAGGAACACTAGGCCGAAGGTAGCCCCGCCGAAAATGAACATTGCCGCGCTGGCCACCCCGAAGTTGTAGCTCTTGAGCAGGCGCAGGTTGATGAAGGAACGGTTGCCATACAACTGCGAAAGCACGAAGTACACCAGGGCGATGCCGGCGATCAGGGACATCCACACAATAAAATCGGAGCCGAACCAGTCCTTGCGCCCACCTTCCTCCAACACGATCTGCAAGCCGCCCAAGCCGACGATCATCGCCAGGATTCCGCCCCAGTCGCCGCGCTTGAGCAGGCTCAACTGCATGGGCTTGGCATCGATGGACCACGCCACCGCCAGCAACAAGAGAATGCCGGGGGCCAGTTGCAGGTAGAAAATCCAGCGCCAGGAATAGGCATCCGTCAGCCAGCCGCCAATGGACGGTCCGGCTGCCTGGGCAACACTGTTGGACAACGCGAACAAGGCCATGCCCATCGCAATCTTGCTGGGCGGCAGCTCGGTGATGATCAACTGGAATGACAAGGGGATCAGCACCGCGCCAGCGGCGCCTTGGATCACCCGAATGATGATCATCACTTCCAGGTTGGGTGCCCAAGAACAGGCAATAGACGCCACCAGGAATACAAACGACCCCACGAGCATCACCCGGCGCAGGGAGAACACCTGGACCAGCCAGGCAGTCAGCGGAATCATCACGATTTCCGCGACCAGGTACGCGGTGGAGATCCACGAACCTTCCTCGAATGTCGCCCCCAGGGAACCTTCGATTTCCGGCAGCGCGGCGCTGGTCACGTGCACGTTCATGCCGGCCATGAAACAGCCGAACAGCCCGCCGATCACCGCCACCCAGGCGCGAAAGGAGACGGTCTTTTCAGCGACCTCAGTCATGTGCCGCGCCCTGGTTGGCTGGCCGGGTATCAACGGTGGTGATCACCGACATGCCCGGCAGGATAGGCCCGCCCTTGTCATGCTCATCGATGACGATTTTCACCGGGAAGCGCTGCACGATCTTGGTGAAGTTGCCGGTGGCGTTATCCGATGGCAACAGCGCGAACACGGCCCCGGAACCTGGCGAGAAACTCACCACATGGCCCTTGAGCTTGCGCCCCGAATAACTATCGATGCTGATATCTACTGCTTGACCGGCGTGCATGTCGCGCAACTGGGTTTCCTTGTAGTTGGCCACGACATAGGCTTGCTGCAAGGGCACCACTGCCAGCAGCGGCAAACCTGGTGCGACATATTGGCGAGTGCGCACTTTGCGCTGCCCCACGACCCCGTCGATGGGCGAGCGGATCAAAGTGTCTTCCAGCGCATGAGTCGCCAGGTTCAACTGCGCCTCGGCCTGGCTGCGCCGGGCAATCTGTTGTTGGAGCGAGGCTTCGGCCAATTGGCGCCGACTGATGGCAACGGTCAACCGGGTTTCCTGTTGACGTTGCAGGGCCTTGGCAATTTCCACCGCGGCGTTGGCCTGGGTGTAGCTGGCGGCTGCCGTTTCCAGACGCTGGGCACTGGCGGCGTGTTCGCGCACCAAGCCTTCGTAGCGGCGCCGATCGAGACTTGCGCGGCGCAACTCGGCAGCCACGCTGCGGGTGTGAGCCTCAGCCTGGACCACACCGGCCTTTTGCTGGGCAATCAGGCTGTCGGTGACTTGCAGGTTGGCCTGTTGCGCCGCCACCGAGGCTTGGGTTTCAGCCAGTTGTGCGCGGGCTTGCGCCAAGCGGACCTGGTAATCACGGTCCTCGATGCGCACCAGCACCTCTCCGGCCTTGACGGGCTGATCATCCTCCACCAAGACCTGGGCCACATATCCGGAGACCTTCGGGCTGATGGGAATCCAGTCGGCACGCACATAGGCATCATCGGTCTGTTCCAGGTAACGCCCCACTGTCATCCAGTACACCCCGAACGCTACCGCTGCGATCAACAGCACAACGCCTCCCAGCAGCATCAGGTTGCGTTTGCGCCGTTGCTTGCGCGCATGCATGAGTTGCTCGACCATATTCTCCTGCTCGTCCTGGACAACGGTTTTTTCATCGACAGCGATATTCATGGCTGGGTACCGGAAAAATTGATGGAAGCGCGGCTGGGCGCAGCGGTCTGGGTAGCGGAAGAGGAGGACTGCCAACCGCCACCAAGCGCGCGAAACAGGCTGATCTGGCGCTGCAACAGCTGGCCATCGGCATCGGCACGTGTGGCCTGCAAACGGATCAGCTCACGCTCGCTGTCCAGCACGTCGAGAAAGTCGATAGAGCCGGCGTTGTAATTGAACTGGGCCAACGTGTAGGCCTGACGGCTGCTATCCAGGGCCTGGCTCAAGGCGGCGTGGCGCTGACGCTCGCCGTCGTACAACGCAAGGGCCTGGCGTACGTCCTTGAGTGCCTTGAGTACACTGGCCTCGAACTGCGCCACTTCCACCCGCTCCAACGCCCTGGCCTGGTTGACCCGCGCGCGATTGGCGCGCCAGTTGGGGAATTGCCAGGTAATCAGCGGACCGACGCCAAACATCACTGCGCTACTGTCTCCCAGCTCATGAGGTTTGTTGGCGGATGAGGACACTGAAGCACCAAAGGTCACCTTCGGATACAGGTCGGCCTGGACGATATCCACTTGCAGCGTGGCCGCCTGCAACGCTCGCTCGGCCTGACGAATATCGGGGCGGCGCGCGAGTAATTGCCAGCCGTCGCCCACCGGCAGTTCGGCATTGAGTTGCGGTACGACCTCACAGGTCGCGGCGCCAGCACCTTGTTCCAGGTCGGCCACGCCGGTCAACATCGCCAGCTCGTACAGAGCAGCTTGCCGACGTGCTTCCAACATCGGCAGCAACGCCAGGGTTTCGCCCTGCAGCGCCTGCATTCGGGTGTATTCGAGATCTGTCACCACACCGGCCTGACGCTGGCGGTCGGTCAACGCCAAGCTGTGCCCGACGACTTCCAGCGAATGGCGCTGGACCTTGGCACGTGCCCCCAGGGCGCAGGCATTGACATAGGCGCGAGTGGTTTGCGCCACCACCGTGATGCGCAACAAGTCTTCGGCGTCCTGTGCCGCAGCCGCCTGAACCTGGGCCCGCTCGATGCTGCGCTGGACCTGACCCCAGACGTCCACTTGATAAGCCAGTTCAAAGCCTGGGTTGAACGCCCACTGTGACGGCGCATGGCTATCGGTGGCCTTGGCCAGGGTCTGATCATCGGCCGTCTTGCCGTACTCGGCGCCCAGTGACGCCTGGGTCGACGGCCAGCGCTCGGCATCGGCCTGCATGATCCCGGCCAGCATTGATTGCACATGAGCCTGGGCCGCCGCCAGGTCGCGGTTATGCATCAATGCCTGCTGCACCAGCGCGTCGAGTTTCGGATCGTTATATAACTGCCACCAATGGTCGGGTAACGCTTGGGCCGAAACACCCTGCGGCAGACGGCTCAGGACATTGATGCGCTCCGGGTGTGGCTGTGCGGGTGTATGGGCGACCCAAGAGGAACAACCCGCCAGCAAGACGACCGCCACACCCAGGAGCGAAAGACGACCATGTCGTGCACAGAAAAAAGGCGAACCCATCGAAAAAACCCAGAATGCCAAGTAGAGACGCAGGTTAAGAGAGCACCGGGCCGAGCATCTCCCGAGTTCCAGACAACCATCGTTTCGATTTGGACAATGTGCCTGTAGACCGCCTTATCGCAGGCGCCTACGGACCGGGCACACGCAAAAACATGGCCCTGCCTGGAGGCGGGGCCATGTTCGATTGGGGTTACGCGCTCGCCGAGGTGTATCAGACCAGGCGGCAGTTGCTCGGGGTGTAGCCCATTGTGCGCTTGAACATTGCAGTAAACGCACTTGGGCTCTGGTAGCCATGCTCCAACGCCACTTCCAGGATCGATACACCGCAGGCCAGCCGTTGCATGCTGAGCAGCAGCCGAGTGCGCTTGCGCCACTCCCCGTAACTCATGCCCAACTCTTTCTGAAACAGCCGCGCCAGGGTGCGCGAACTCATGTTGAGTTGCACCGCCCAACTCTCCAGTTTCGACTCCTGTGAAGGGTTGTCGATAAAGTCAGCACACAGCGATTTGAGCCTTGGCTCATCAGGGATCGGCACATGCGCCAGCACCCTCTGCGCCCTGTCGAGCTCCGAGAAAATCAGATCGACAATCTGCACATGGCGCAACAGAGCCGGTTCGGTGTCACGTTCATCGGCCGCTGCGATGATCAACTCCCGCAGCAACGACGAAACCTTGAGAACGTGGCATTCCTCCGTCAACATCCGGTGCGCGCCCGGTGAGATCAACAAGGTGCGCATGCGCACCTCGCCGGTCATGCGGATCTGGTGCTCCACCCCCGAAGGGACCCAGAGCGCATGCCCGGAAGGCACCACCCAAGTGGTCCCGACGACCGATACCAGCATCACACCTTTAATGGCATAGACCAGTTGGCCCTCTTCATGCCGATGCGGAGCCACTATGTCGCCATGACCATAGTTACCGGCGAGCGCTGCCAATGCGGTATGCGCGTTCATCTCAGGAAGGCACCGCAACACTCACCACGCTGAGCAGGCCCAGGCGCGATGCGCGGTTGACAGCACTGGTCACCGCCTTGAGAGAGGCCAGCAAGGTGCTGCCGTCGCGGGCGGCACCGTACAGCAACTGGTTGCCCACGCGGATTTCCACATAGGCCAGAGCTTCGGCCTGGGCCCCGTCACGGGTGGCATGCTCGTGGTAATCAGCGATATCGAAGTGAATGCCTCGCTGGACAAAGGCATCGACCAGCGCCGCCAATGGGCCGTTGCCCTCACCGCTCAAGCCGATGTGCTGCGCACCGTGTTCAAGGGTGGCTTCCAGATAGGTCACATCCCCCTCGCTGACCAGTTTTGGCATCCGCAGCGCGTAAGGCTTGCCCTGTTCCAGGTAATGCCGGGTAAAGCAGGCAAGGATCATCTCCCCGCTGATTTCCTGACCGGAGCCATCCGCTTCCTGTTGGACCAAGCTGCTGAATTCCATCTGCAAGCGACGCGGCATCACGATGCCATGCTGCTCCAGCAAATACGCCACGCCACCTTTGCCCGACTGGCTGTTGACGCGGATCACCGCTTCATAGCTGCGGCCCATATCGGCAGGGTCGATTGGCAGGTATGGCACTTCCCACATACCATCCGGGTTGGCCCGGCGTGCCGCAAAGCCTTTCTTGATCGCATCCTGGTGCGAACCGGAGAAGGCAGTGAACACCAACTCGCCGGCGTATGGGTGGCGAGGATGGGTCGGCAACTGATTGCAGAACTCCACCTCACGCTGGACATGGATGATGTCCGAGAAATCCAGCCGAGGATCAATGCCACTGGTGTAGAGGTTCATCGCCAGCGTCAGGATATCCACATTGCCGGTTCGCTCACCGTTACCGAACAACGTGCCCTCGACACGCTCAGCACCTGCCAGGCATGCCTGCTCCGCAGTAGCGACGCCGGTGCCACGATCGTTATGGGGATGGACGCTGATAACCACGCTGTCCCGGCGGCTGAAATGCCGGCAGAACCATTCGATCTGGTCGGCGAACACATTGGCGGTGGAGACTTCCACCGTTGTCGGCAGGTTCAGGATCATTTTGTTGGACGGGGTCGGCCCGAACGCATCCGTCACCGCCTCACAGACCTCCAGCGCAAACTCCAGCTCGGTGAAGCAAAAGGTTTCCGGGGAATATTGGAATGTCCACTGTGTCCCGGGATTGTTGTCCATGTGGCGCTTGATTTCGCGTGTTGCTTGGGTGGCGATCTCGATACAGCCGGCACGATCCACACCAAAGACAACATCGCGGAACACCGGAGCGGTGGCGTTATATACATGCACAATCGCCCGAGGAGCGCCCTTCAGCGCCTCGAAAGTGCGCTCGATCAGGTGACTGCGCGCCTGCGTCATCACTTGAATCGTGACATCGTCAGGAATCGAGCCGCTGTCGATCAGCTCACGTACATAGTCAAAATCGGTCTGGGAAGCGGCGGGAAAACCCACCTCAATTTCCTTGAAGCCCACCTTGACCAGCAAATCAAAAAAACGGCGTTTGCGCTCGGCATTCATCGGCTCAATCAAGGCTTGGTTACCGTCGCGCATATCAACGCTGCACCAAGTGGGAGCTAGCGCCTGCACGTTGCCGGGCCATTGGCGGTCGGGCAAATCCACGGTATTAAAATGGCGATATTTGCTGGAAGGATCCTTGAGCATCATGACGGTTTCTCCTTTTTTCGACAGTTACGATAGTGGGCAGCCGAAGCGGCCGTTCACTCTCGCTTGTTAGATCAAACACTAAACGAAACAGACAAAAACTAATGGCTAATTTTCTCAAGAAAATCATAAAATCAAGCATCAAAAGCTAATTAATATTATTTTTTTGGTTATTTACATCGGTAAGTAAAAATTATCTGCAACCAATGAATACCACCACCCCCAGGCAAAAAGGCGTGATCAGCGCTCTCTCAGCCGCTGTAAGGGCGTTCGCTTCAGAGAACAGAGGAGCGCCGAAACGTGGCTCCATCCACCCAGGTCGCCCTACTCCACCTCCAGGGCGAGCTGCTGCACACCGACATGGTTCGGTGGGGATGGCGGCCACACTGGGCCAAGGACCGCGCAGCACCGATCAATGCCCGAGTAGAGAAAGTGGCCCACGGCCCGTTCTTCCGGGCGATCTGGCCACACCGGGCGATCACGCCCATAAACAACTGGTTTGAGTGGGTGGATGAAGGGGCCCCCAAAAAGCAGCCTTATCTAATACGCCGGAAGGATGGTGCGACCGTGCTCTGTGCGGCAATTGGCCAACTACCCGATGCCGATGAAGGCCCGGGCGGGCATGACGGCTTCGTGATCATCACCGCCGACAGCGCCGGTGGCATGGTGGACATTCACGACCGTCGGCCCGTGGTGTTGATGCGGGAGTTGGCAATGGAATGGTTGGACCCGGCAACGCCGAAAGAACGCGCCGAGCAGAGGGTTCTGCATCAGGGCGAGCCCTCCGAGAAGTTCGAGTGGTTCAAGGTCGGCACGGCTGTAGGTAACGTACGGAACAAAGGGCCCGGAACTGATAGAGCTACGCCGCAGCAGATTGGTTGACCTCTCAGCCAACCAGCCATGAAGTCATGGCTGGCGAAACCTTTGACTTGCCATGATGGGAGTTCTCGGTACGCAGTCCAGATAACGGTGCCCGCCCGAGCGCGTAGCCTATTTCGTAACGCCTATGGCTTTGGATATGGCACAAGAAGGTATTCGATCTGGTAGGACAGACGCCTCTTGCGAGACGCCCGCATGCAACAGGTAATCAACCCTTTTCCGGAGTCTACAGTTAAGGATTAACGGACAGCGACGGAGCGCCCACTCTCAGGGAAACCACGGTGCAGTTGCCGCTCAGCGACTGGTTCGCACTGCTGAGGGCTTTGGTAGCAGGATCCCAGTTAACTAGGATGGAGGTTGGACCGCAGCTAGTGGTCGGGATCATCGATGTGATCTTGTAGGTGACATTGGTCATAGTGAGCCCTGTGACGCCACTAGTGGCACTCAGTACCCATGGCGGGAAGATAACGATGGGCTGCAAGGAGCACAGGCCACTCCCGGTAGCGTTTGCGTAATAGATCGTGGCCACGCCACCGACAACTTTGCCAGTGAAGGTAAAACCGCAAGTCACCGCAGCACCGAAGGAGGAAGGTGATTTAACGATAATATAGCCAGGGTCAGTGGTGAAGGGACCTTCCGGGCTGATCGACGCTGCGCTGGCCATCGAAGCGGCGACAGAGCACGCAGCGAAAGAAGTTGCACAACCGAGGGTTTTCAAGCGATTCATTGTTTTTCCTCACATGTATGGCGAATAATTTCGCCGGGCCGCGAGGCTATGATCGAGAGGTCACCGTGAAACTGCAGAATCTCCCTTTCCAGCCAAGTCTCAATTCATTTTCTACATGTTAGGCCATGTTAATTTTTTCGGCTGCAAATGTAGGTCAGTGCACCACAGCCCGGACATACGCCTGGCACGCCCGCAGCGCAATCACTGCGTTATCCCCGTCATCGGTGATGGCGATAAAAGATTTATGTCCGCGTCGGGGCCATTGCCAACCCGACAAAATAGAAAAGTTTTGGTACGCCAGCCAAAAAGTTTTGGTACGTAGACATTTTCCAGTAGGCAATAAAAAACCCCGTAGACGTTAATCTACGGGGTTTCTAAGAGTGGAGGCCGAGGTCGGAATCGAACCGGCGTAGGCGGATTTGCAATCCGTTTATGATCTGCCATTTTATTGGTCGATATGGCTCAAACACCTGAATTTATTGGCTTTCGCTAAATAACGCATCATCTGCATTCATGCCTATTTGGGACATCTGGTGTCCCAGGATTGTCCCACGCTTATCAGCCCCATCCCCGGCGTCCTGCCGAACGAACACAATCCCTATTTCCCCAAAGCATCATACGCCCGTTCGCAAGTCAGGCCCCTGGCTCTGGCTTGGTCAGCAGTTGTTGCCAGATCACCCGCTCGCTGGTCAGCGCGCTTGAGCACGTCGGCGAGCAGAGCGGCGTCACGGGTAGCTGCCGCCCTTGAGGCGGCAGTGCAGGAATTGCTGCTGGCTTGACTGGCTGCGAGGCGACTGGCAACGCCGTCGGCTGCGCTGCGCACCCGATCAGACTCGCGGTTAGCAGCAACAACAGCAGCCGTTGCGGTGTCGATAAGAGCTTGGCCATTCTGGACCACCTTGTTGATCGCCTGCTGGCGGGATTGTTCTTTGGTTCGTTCGGCGGCTTCGTTCAGCGCCTTGGCAGCCTCGTCGCGCGCGTCTCGATCGCTCCATTTGGCCTGCCACTCCGCATTGGCCACCGTCACGCCGTGGTGGTACACGCCAAACAGCGAGCCTACGACAAGCAGTAGCACGGCTATATAAGGAAGGATCTTCAGCCAGATAGCAGTCATGCGGCAGCTACTCCTATGGCGATTGCTTGACCACCAGTCTTACCGGCGAACAATGCTGCCTCTGCTGCCCGGCGGCGGGTCAATCCGCGCATAGGAACACCGGCAGCACGGTTCCAGCGGGAAAACTGGGTAATCGCGCTACCCATGTCGCCTGCGTTAATCAGGCGAAGCAGCGTTGAGCCCTGGAAGTTGCCAGATCCGAGGTTGTAGACGAAATCAACCAGGGCATCGAACTGGCCCTGACTCAGGCTAGTGGTAACCGCACAGGAAACAGAAATTTCCCGCGAAGCCAGGTCGACCAGTAATTGTGCGTCGGCCTGGGGCTGGGGCCATACCAACCCCGGAACAACCTCTGGCCCGGTATGGCCCCAGCCAATCGTCCAGGGTGCGCCACCAGTCGCCGGGTCCGGATAGGCGACCAACGAACAGTTCTCGAAATACTTCAGCACTGCGATGCCATTCGGGGATGTTTTCATGTTTTCTCCAGGCACAAAAAAGCCCGCACTTGGCGGGCTTCAGCGAATTGACTCTTGATTACTGAACGACGTAGCACTCTTCAACGTAGCCACGACGATCCCATGATGTCTCTCTCGATACCCGTCGATACGCAGGGTGTCGAGCTGCAATTGTTGGGACGTGAACTTGAGGCACTCCACCCCAAGGCGAATACGCCTCTTGGTTGAAGCTGATGAATATTCCTTTTAGGTTCTCCGCCCCCCAGCCAAGGTAGCGCTCTACTTCTGACTCGGGCATTTCCGGCATTGAGTCCTGATTGATCAGGATATTCGGCTGGAAGTCGATCTTGTCTAGTTCGAAATATGGTATTAGCTGTATCGGTGAATCAGCCCGCTCCAGATCCTCACCACCCAGTACCAGCGACTCCGGCGCAGATGAGCCAAGGAAATAGGACTGAACAAGCCCGGCCTCTGGAAGGTCGACGATTGCATATCTGGCAATACGACCATCCAACAGCTTGCGCAGCCAGTAGCATGTGCCGCCATAACCGCCACCAATCTCAACAACATTCAACGGCCCATCAGGATTCTGGCGACCAATGATTTCTCGCATGCGGTGAGCGCTATAGAGGTGTGAGCATGTCTCTCGTGATAAAAACCGTCCGCCGAACATAATCCCGCGCGGATCACCGCAGCGCGGCGCCTCTATTCTGAAGCCGAAGTGAGCCTCAAGGCGATCCATTAGCTGCTCTTCTGTGAACTTAAGCCGCCAGTAAGCAACTTGTCCCTGCTCGTGAGTTTCGGCTCTTAGTATCCCTAGACTTTCAGCAAGGGTCACGACAGACAACTCTATTGCAACGGGGAGATACGCCCATCGAAAGGCAGACGTATTGAATGTTGTTCCGTATGAATATCCATTCACCGCATCTGTTCTAAATATATTAGAGCAATAACTAGCAAGTAACTCAGTATTCCCCGACTCTACCAGCTGACATAACTCACTGTAATGCTCAAGACGGAGAACGCCCCACATAGAGCTTTCAGGGATTAAATCCTGCGATGCTTCATTTTCAGCAATCAAAGCTTTATATCTACGAATAATCCTCTCAGAAATACCAACAGAATCACTAGCGGAAGATTCAAGCGGCGGCTCAAGTGGGGTGCGCTGCGTCTGGGACTGGGTCATAAGCCATTCAGGCCTACGAATAACCCAAGATGCAGCGCTTATATCAAGGTGTTTATATCCAAACTTCAACCATCCCTGCTGAACTTTAAACAATCTATCTGGATTATTTGCTACAACCTTGAATATTCGATGGAATACGCTTCCAAAAATACGCATTACAGAGCCTTCCTTGCGTTGAAATCTTTGCACGAGTTGTAAGATTTCGGACAAGAATAGACATTTTCCGCGCGATAGAACAGGCCAATACCCAGATAACGCCTTCAGGACTGAATAACAGGCGCCATGAGTGCAGCAAGAGGTATAGCCACCTTCGCATGACCGGCCTCAGTCAGGTGCGTGCCGTCCGTGAAGTCAGCAGCAACCGTCATCCCTGTCGTGTCGAGGTAAGTCGAACCGGTCGCGGTAGCCGCAGCAATGACTTGGGTCTCGTACTTTCCATTGAAAGGCCGCGCCAAGAAGACGACTACGCCGGGGTAGCGCTGCTTGATGCGGCACACCAAGGTGATCAACAGCGCCTGCCAGGTAGATGCCGCAGCCGTATCGTTCGTGCCGATCTGGATGTATGCAACTTGGACGTGCTCTTGGCGTACAGGGCGATCATGCTGGTAATTGAACACCGATGTCGGCGTGTCTGGGAACCCGCCGCTACCCGCTACAGCCAGGCCCGTGCCGCCAAAGCCGTTGATGATTGGCTGCAAGCCCAATGATTCAGCAATCAGACGCCCAAACACCCGCTCCCCGCAGCTGTTGGTCGGCAGCGATGGCGTGCCCTTGGCGCAAATACCCTCAACGATGCTGTCACCGATGAAAATAATGGCAGGCCTGGTATCCGCCCACGGGGCAACGTTGCCGGCGCCGGCCAGGATCTTGATAACGTTCAAGCCGCAGTCTCGACGCCACCTAGGGTCTGCCTCGTGCGACCCAGATACTGCTACCTCAAAGGTGTGTGCGGCATCGGCGGATAGGCCAGATGCGAGTAGGTAGGTAGAAACGCCAGTCGTGCTGATTGACGTATACGCCCAGGCACCACCATCGACGCGAACTGCCATCACGGGCGACTGAGTGCTCGCAGTCGAGCGCGCTATCTTCATCGACACCGAGGTTGTGCCGCTGACCATGAACCGCATTGATGCGCCCTGGCGATTGCTGCCGTAACCGATCACGCCACCCTCATAGGTAGGCTTCCAGCGACCAACGAATGCCGCTTGTGCCAACACCGGGGCGGCGTCTTCATACAGAACGGACTTCAGCACGACAGGCGTTGCACCAAAGCTCGCAATGCGCGCATACCCTTCGGCCAATGGGTAGCTGCTAGCAGTTCCATCAGCAGGATAGGTTCCCGAACCACTAGCGGTTGCGGGGCGTGCCGCTCCATCCGCCCATACCCGCACCGCATAGGGCGCGCCTGGCGCTACCGGGCCGGTCTCAACTTCTACGTTGATCAGGTCTCCAGCAGCGCCAGGCATCGCAACAGGCGTCATTGCTGAGTAGACAGGCGTAGCCCCGGTGCCAATGTAGCCAAGCTCCAGGGTTGTTCCGGTCGAGCTCCACAACTGCCAGCCGTTACCATCCATATTCACATGGTAGCCGAGCAGGAATACTCCGCGCTTAACGCGGAAGGTCAACCTGCCATCGGCAAAGTACCTCGGGATGCACGCGGTATTAGCAGCCTCTGAATATGGCGCTACGACACTCAGCAAGCCAGAAGAGACGACAGCGGTAGCAGACCCACGCAGCTGAATTTTTCCGTGCGCCGGCGCGCCATTTTGCATGGTGTCTGTGAAATCAATAAGTACTGGAGGCTTCGACCCAAGACTCTCAATATTTTCAGCGCTGGCGGCCACACCAGCAGCAGGTGACGCCGCTGGAGTGGCTGAACCGGTCTGCAAGAGCCATGCAGATAAGCTTTTGGTTTCGCCTGCAAGCGTCACCGTCAGGTCGCCGACATCGCCAGAAACTTTCAAGTCAGCCATGGGAGCTCCTTACGAATCTGTTCCTTGCGCACAACATGCGCAGCTTCGGCAGCCTTGGCCGCATCTTCGTCGCCCGAGACTCGCTTGCTCATAGCTTCCGCCAGATATCGGTCAGAACCCGTGACAGGATCCGCGTATGCCAGTTTGCGTTTGCGTTCGATATCCTCGTTACGGTCTGAGCACTTGTCCGGCTGAGCCTTAGAGAATACAAACCCTTCCGGGACGTCGTCCTCACTATCGACCGGCACCCAGCCGCCGGTCTCTTTGCTTACTGCAAAACCTTTCATATTTCACCCCCGCTCGCGAATAAGCCGGCGCCAGCTGCGTTCGAAGCCCAATAGATGTTGCTTGATTCAAGGATCAAGTCCGCAAGCCAGGAAAGCTGGGCGGTACCGGCACTATTTTGTACTGGAGATGGGTTGGTGGTTGATGTGGATGAGCCGTAAGAGTTGTTAGGCGCAACGATTGTTGTGCCAGATCCATTGCTCGAAACAACAGTTATCCTTTTTGCTGTTGGTGGCGCAAAGCTTGCCCACGGGACAGCAATCCATGTTGGGGTTGTAATGCTGCCGACGGAGCCAGACGCCATAATTGGCATTGCAGCCAAATTGGTGCCTGCTGCAACTTTCCATGACCAGCGTGCGCCGATCCATGTCATACCGAGCAAGAACTTGCTGCCGGTAGCATCTGTCCGCGCCCAACCTACTAAAGCCTTGTGGGTGTAGCCAGCAGGCATAGTCGGCGAAGTCGCACTCAGAGAAAACAGGCCCGAGACAGTCGACCCGTTCCAGATCACCCAAACGCTGTACCAGGTAGAAACTGCGCCGCCAACAGAACCTGTATCCAGACCATTGGCACCAATTGGATTGGCTAGGCTTGGGGAAATACTCATCGCCCTCAAAACCTGATAAGAGTTGAAAGAGTTCTCCACTACAATTTCATCTGCTGCGAACGTAGCTACTGCATTAAGCCCTGTAGCTGAACCGGTCAAATTCCTTGCCGCGCCGATAACTCCGACAGTGTTTTGCGTGCCGATGGCATACCAGCTTGTCCCGCCATTTGACACAAGCGTAAACGACATGCCCGACGGAATCTGAAATGTAGCGCTGCTTCCGGGCGCGAAAATTCCATCTGATCCGGCGCAGACCAGCGTAATTGTGCCTGGAAAGTAATTCCAGAAAGTAAGCGTCGCTTTCGCTGGCATAGAGCTAGCGGCCGGAAGCTGTACATTGAATGCGCTATTGCTCAGGCCAATCAATACAGTGCCTGCATGCGCAGCGGCCGTAAGTGTGGTGGCACCACTGAGATAAATCATATCTCGATATTGAAAGCCAACACCCTGAACAAATGCGGTAGTTGCAAGGCTCAACGAATTATCGAACTGAGCCTGTGTAACACCATTCGAGTTGGGGAGCTGGTCAAGCAGCACAAGGTCTGTGCCGTCATAAAAGACATCAGAGGTCTGCCCCGAAACAATGACGGCGGCGATTTTGGCGCCGGTCGAGTTGTATTGCTTCAGATTCTTCGGACCGACAGCAGAAACGTTGAGTGTCGGAGTAGCGCCACCTGCTGCGCCGAATGTCACCCGAAACCCTTGGTTGGGAGCGTACGCACTGATTGCCGGGGTAGGCGTTAGCGTGAAAGCTGGAGCAGTGCCGCCTGCTGTAAATGCAGTTAAGGCCTGCGCCTGAATCTGGCCGGCCGTCACCGCATGCCCTGTCTGCGTTGCCGGGGCCACTTGCTCGGGCGCACCCGTGCAAAACAGCAGGATGTAGGAACCGCCACCAACCGAACTATTCCATTGCGCCCACATATCACCATTGGCAATTATCTCGCCACCCTGGAGTGCCGCATGCGCACCACCGACCAGGGCTACTGTGCTGACACCATCATTGATGGTGGAAGCGCCTGAGTTTCCGGTTTTCGCCTTGAGTCGAATGATCTGGCCTTCAGAGCGAGCCGTGAACGCTGGAGAAAACGCCCCAACATAGGCGCCTGCCGTCCCGGTATCGATGGCAAATGACATATTGCCACTCTGGATTGACTGGAGAATGCCAGACGGAAGAAGTGGCGCTCCAAGGTATTGGGTGATGTTTGCCGAGGTGATGATTGTTTGGCCATTTGCGACGGTCACTGCATACAGGCCGACGTAACCAGAATCCGGGGCTGGGGTTGCCTGAGAACCACTGGCAGCGGACGCACCTGCCTTCACCTGGATCACCGCTACGCCCTTACGCGACGTGTTCTGGGTCTGCCCGTTGTTACCCATGCCGCTAAACGGCATAGCTGGGTTGGCACTGTTGTAATAAGGCAGCAGGACAGGATTGGTGTCCTGATCCTGATAAGTCGCCTGTATCAGGTAGTTGATCGACTGGCCCGTGGTGGTTGGCGCAGGGCAACTCAGTGTAACGCCGTCCAGGAGGATGCCCTGCTTCATGATCGAGTGTGTCGTATCAGCTGGCAGTGTGGAAAACGCCAGCGAGTCGATATTGGTCAAGGCATAGATTTCGCCCGGCGCAACAACGACCTGGAGCGATGCCGGCCCTGTTGGAGTTACTGCAAAGCCATTGGCGATGGTGCTGGTGCCGAGCACTGCCGCAGCAAGCTTTGCGCTCCCAATCATGGCGTCTTTAGTCATTTGCAGCAGAGCTGTCTCAGGCAGGATCTGGCCTGGATATACGGTCTGTCTGTCCATGGGTGCCCCAATAAAAAAGCCCGCTCATGGCGGGCTTGGATTCGAATGAAGGATTTTTCAGTTGGTGATTCGGTACCAGACTGTGGTGCCGTAGACCTTGGTCGCCTCGATGGCGGCAACGATGTCGGCGTCTGAAACTTCCGGGAATAACTGCGAAGCGGGCAGTAGTCCGCTTGTCGTGGATAATCCGAACCAGTTAGTGGCAACGCCAGGCCAATTTGAGGCCCCATTTCCTGAGGGTCTGTAGGCCGTGACAAACGCTTGATAGGGGCAGCTGATTGAGCCAAGCGGGCCAGCAACTCCAAGGCCGAGCGTTATCCCCAGGCATCCGCAGTCGTCCGGCTTGGCTGGCTCAACGATCACCGGCCAACGGCCAGTAAGGTCGAACAGGACCTGGCTCATACCGTGTCGCGTGGCTCGCTCCCTGAAAATATTGATCAGGATTCGATTTCGATAGCTTGAGTCGAGTTGCCCGGCAAACCTGAGTAGGCTATTGCCGAAGAAGTCGAGCCCAATGATGTCCAGCCAGCCGTCTGAGGCTGATTTGATCCGCGTCTGGGCCTGCGCATATAAATAGAGGGTGAACCCCCACGAAAGCGCCTGCGCATAGCCCCACAGAAGCGCATCGAGAATGGGGTTGTTGTCTCCAAACCATCCAAAAGGAAGTAGGCTTTTCAGCCTAGAAAGCATGTCGCTTTGGTCGCCAACGCTCATTCAAGCCACCGTCACTGTGCCTGGTCGGATGACCTGTTTTAGAGTTGCCCCAAGATCGGCGGTACTGCCATTCAAGAGCACCGCGGATACGTTAGTAATGGCTGGAGTAACCCCATAGGCGATGGCCGCCAGCTGGGTATAAGGAAGGATCTGCCCGAGCGTCAGGCTTGATATGTAGGCCTGGATGGCTGCAACTACCTGAGCCACAACAACGCTGTGTACCACCGTGGAATCAGTGGTGATCGTCATCCCGACGTTTGCCGTGACTAGGCTTGGCCCAAATACGCCATATCGGATGGTAAAGCCGCGCACCGATTCAATGGCTGCCGCAGCCGAGACCAGGAAAGACCCAGGCGGCGCACCGCTGCCGTCATCGACCACCGCATAGAAATATCCGTAGAGGGTATTCCCGCTATAGTCCTGGTTCTCAGTCAGGGTGTAGCTGACGCCCTGCTGCATATTCGACAGTGCATAGCCGATCGAGGCCTTCACTGCCTTCGACAGGGATTGAACCCATAGAACGAATCGAGCGCGGAATGCCGAATCACTCTCCGGGTCAACGCCGCCTGCAAATACAGCCAGATTCGTTACTGTATCGATGCCGCTGATTGTTCCCACAATGACTGTAACAGTGCCTATAAGGGCATTAGCCGCCGCGCCGGCGGTGCTTGCCACCACGGGGACCGTTACCGATGCAGTACCGGCAGGGATCAGGTATCCACCCAGCGCCGCGTTGTACATGGCGTTGGTAGTGTCGATAGTGACCGTGTACTGCTGCGATCCGTCGGTAGATCCGACGATTGCACCAATAGGGACAAGGGCAGACACCGCCGGGGTGAATCTTGAATAGGTGACGCTGCCTACTGCGAAGCTAGCTGACAGCCGGTAGAAACCGAAGTCAGCCATCCAGCTATCAAGATCAGGACCAGAAGACGTGGCCGCCCGGGTCGTGGCCAGGAGCGTTACGATCAGTTGCTGAAGCCACTGCAGGACGCTGGCGTTGCTTTCGGTGATGGCCCGCAACAGCGAGCCGATCGTGAAGTCAACAAGTCCGGCGGCGCGGCCTTGGATGGCTGTGACCTGATCACGCACAAGCGTGGTGAAGTCCTTGATATTGAGCGATGCCATATCAGCGATTTACCTCAAACGAGAGCGTCACCGGCTCGCCCGTAGGGGAATCGGTGTAGCCAATATTGGCGGATAGAGTGTCGTTCTGTGACGAGACGGATATGACGGGGGCTGGTTGTTTTGATACGCAGTCTTCAAGCAGGATCTGACCCCTGATCAGTGCGATGACCTCGGGAATATTGGTCAGTGCACCAACGTATCGGCCAAGACCTGCGCCATATTCGGTATGAAATAGGTAATCGCCTGGGTTGGTGATGAGTCGCCTCAGGATTCGCTGCTTACCGCGCTCTATACCCTCAATTGGCGATAGGCTGCCGGTAGGAGATAGCGACAGATCGCCGCCGACGTAGTGATTTAGGTCTTTCATGCGCCCTTCACCGTCGTGGTCATGTGAGCGTTCGTCATTGGCGTGGCAGGAGCGCCGGCGCCTCCCGACGTATGTGTATGGGCGTTGAATAACGCCTGGAATGCCTCGGTCACAAACTTCAAAAGCGTTTGGCCATTGGCTCGCAAGTTGATTGACGGGGCTGTGACGCTGGCCGATGTAGTCGCTATGACGTTGGCTGTCTGAGCGGTCACGTTCAGGGTCGTATTGGCTATGAGCTCTACCGTTCCATCGTTATGAAATTTGAGCATGGATCCAGATGAATGGACTGCCCAGATTTCACCCGACGGGACTGGCATCGGTAGGTTCAGAGAGTTGGTATGCCTCGCCGTGACTTTGCCTAGGTTGGGGTCGCCCGACTCAAACGAAACAGTAACTTCGTCGCCGATCTGCGGGCCAATAGCCACGCCCCAGCCGTTACCGACACCTGGACAGTCAAGCTTGATCCAGTTTGTTTCGCGGCCTTCTGGCTGGATTGCAACCTTAACCACCCCATTTCCCGGGTCGTAGCCGGTGATGGTCCCAGTTCTTGGTCCGGTACTATCGTCGCCAAGGCGCTGCCTGGCCGCATTCATGAGGCTATCTATGCTCATGGCTGCACCAGTGAGTTAGGGTTATGGTTCTTGGCGGTCAGACTCATCGTGTAACCGCCGGAAAAGCTCATCGAGCGGCGCACTGCATCCACGTAATAGAGCTGGTCAAACTGTGATCCCGTTCCTTCCTGCCGAACAATCGTGTTCGGCATCAGCAGGTTGTCCGCAGGCATCGAGCAGGACATGCGCATTTCGTGGTCGGTGATCTGCTTGTGGATCTTCTGAGCCAAGTCAATGGCCTGGGCTTTATCCAGGCCATTGCGCTTGATCTCGTAGACCTGGCGCTTCGACGTTGACTGGCCTGGCGATATGCCCTTTGCCGAGTTGTTCGGATAGGTCGCCGTGACCGTCTTCCCGTCCTTGTAGGAGATGACCTGCACCGTTACGCCGAGCGCCAGTGTCAGATCGCGCTCGAAGGTAATGTCGTCTGACGTGTTCGACTGAGGGTAGTGGTAGGCGTTTTGCTCAACCCAGCGGATCACGTACTGATCGGCTGTTTGTGGGTCGAGGGCAGGCTCATAATGCAGCTCGTTGCCGCTCACATAGACCTGGAATCCATCAAGACCGGCGAAGTAGGCCAGCAAGTCCCACTCTGTGCGCTCATCAGTGACGTGCGCGTGGTCCCACTTGGTGATTCCGCCAACCTGCGTGGTAGTCGCCGTGACAACCGGTGTCAGCCCGCGTCGAGTGGCTAGCAGCGTGGCCACCTGGCTGGTCGTCATGTTGGCGAATTTTTCGTTAGTCTTGTGATCGATGAACCGGCTGGTGTAATCGCGGCCGCTAATCGCCACCTCAAACTTCGCCGGGCGGATGGATAAATGGTCCACGGCGCCCACAATCAGCTCCTTCCAGTCCTGAACGCCCTGATTTATCAGTCCGGCCGATATGGACACGTCGATCGATGTCTGAGACGCCCACCAGTTGATAGTGTTGTATGGCGGCGGAAGTTCGCTCATTGGCAGCACGACAGAGAAAGTGTCTGCCGAGTAAAAAGCATTGCTATCGACGTCGAACGAGTCAAAAGACACATGAACGCCGTTCAACAGCAGGCGGCCGACCACCTGCCGGACAAGCAGCTCCGTCTCTCTGGTATTCAGGTCCACTTATTCACCTACTGGGATTTTTATGGTCTGGATGCCGTCGAGGCGCGGGTCAGTGATGTTGTTTGCTGCGGCGATCTGGGTCCATCTAGACTGATCGCCATAGGCGTCTGCCGAGACTTTTTGCAGGCTGGTATTGCTGGTGGTGATGCTTGACGTACCGTTAGCCAGCGGGCCCGACAGTACGTTCTTCTGCATCCGGTCTAGAACGCTCTGCATCTGATAGAGCGGAGCCAGCTGGGTCAGCGCGGCACCCTGCCGGAGCACGTTATTGGCTGCCAGGGAAACTGGGTTGCCAGGAACCAAGCCGCCTAGCGTGGTTATGTCGTTTACCGAAGCGCCCACCTGGGCTATCACCGACTGCACGACCGCTTGCGCGGCAACCAGTGGCCGTATGACGGTCTGGATCGTGTCGATGGTTGCGTTGGCGAAGCCTTGCACCTGCGATACGGCACTTTTTACTGAGTCGATCGCGGTACTGACTGCACTGGAGTTGATGATGCTGGCCAGGCCAAGTGATTCACCCATGTCGCTGTTGATCAGCGCGTCAAGCGTGCCGGCAAGTGCGTTTTCGGTAATCGGCGTGTCGAGACTCGACACAATCAGCAGTTCGATGCTGTAAAACCGTCGGTATACGTGCTCAAACCGCTGATTGAACGACTGAATAATCACGCTGAAGTAATAGCCGTCAATGCTGAAAGCCAGTGGAGCACCGACATCGCGCAGGGTTTCGAGTGCAGTCACCCGATCCCCCGCAGTGGCGCCTGTCATCCACCCGGACCACGACAGGTTGTCGTAGTCCACGCCCAGAACATCAACAATCCGCTTCCCGCCGACCAGCTTGTGTACGACAAGCTGTTGTTTTGCGCCAATCGTTACCGATTCCGGAACCTCGAGCCCAGTGAACTCCACGTCACCGACAATCAGGCGCGTGGCAAATGGATCCCCGCCCGGGGCGAAGTTGTCCAGGAAGGAAGTGAAGCTCATCGATTATCCCCTTGGTATGGCTGTGCTTGGGGTTCCAGGCATCAGCATGGTGCGGGTAGGGTCAAATCCTTGCGTTCCCGTGCGCGGCTTCGTTGCTGTCTTTGTCATCTGATCAACAACTACCTCGGCAACCCGCTTTCCGTCCAAATTCATCTGCACGATGATTGGGTCTCGGCTGAAGTCTTTTGGCGGTACCGGCGCGACAATTGCGGAGGCGCCAGGAACAGTTTTTCTGTAGTCGTCGGCGAACGTAGTCTTCGATATTTGCCAAGAGGCAGGCAGGATCGTGTTTGCCCCGGCGATCAGGGTGTTGAAAATCGTCTGCCAGCCGGTTAAGAAGACCAGCGCGAACAGTTTGAATGCCCCAACGATATCGCCACTGAACAACTGAACGAAACCGGTCTTCATATCGCTCCACATCAGCTTTAGTGCTCCGCTGATTTCCTTCCAGTTGTTCCAAAGAAGGAATGCGGCGGCGGCAATAGCGGTGATTACAAGCCCGATAGGGTTAAGAAGCAGGAATCGCCCGGCAACCAGAAGGAACTTTGCAAATCCTGTAGCACCCATTACAAGGTAGGTCGCCATTCTGGCGATCCAGGGAATGAGCGGTGCAAGGCCGCCAGTGCCGACGAAGATCAGCGCTTTTGCCAGAAGCCAAAACCCACGACCTGCCGCGATGGTCATATTTATAAGGCCGCCACCAATAAGGAAGCCAGAGAAAATAGCTAGTCCGAGGCCGAAGTTTTTGACCGACTCTCTGTTTTTATCCACCCAGTTGGCTGCCGAAATAAGCAGCGGCGTGATCTTTTCAAGCGCGCGTATCGCCAGAGGAAGGACAGCGATACCAATGTTGATCATCAGACCGTTCCACTTAGCTCTCAGGTCGGCGAACTTGCTGTTTGGATCATCCTTGTATGCCTGAATTGTCTGATCGGCCCCCATCGCACCTTTGGTTAGGTTCGCATCCCGGATTAGCTGGAGCTGCTGCGTACTGATAATGCTGTTTTGGTTTGACGCGGTGCGGTTCGAAAAAATGTCGTTCACGAACTTTAAAATGTCAGACTGGTTTGTAATGCCGTGCTTGGCAGCGGCTGGAAGCGCGTAGGCCCTGATCCACTCGGCTGGGTTCGCCTGGAACACGTCGGCGCCCACAATGTTTTTCATCACCATTGCTTTCAGTGGCTTCCCGCCAACCGCACCATGCGTCTCCATCGCCAACGTGCCGAGCCCGAACTCCTGAAGCAATGCCATGGTTTTCTTCGGTGTACGCCCGGCTATCAGGTTCTGATATCCGGACATGAGCGACGTACCAGCCTTGGCGCCGCCCTGCTCTTGAAGCAGAAGCGACATGTTGTAAATGCCCTCATCCGAGAGCCCGCGGAAGGCCGTACCACCCATCTGGGAAAACTGGTCAAGATCTCTGAATTTTACGAAACCACCAGACCCCGTAACCATTCTCTGGGCCAGGTCTAGATTTCGCAGGAAGGTGGCTTCGTCGTGAGTTCCGCCCCTTCGGTCGATAAACTTCAAAAGTGACCGCGTAGAACCTTCGTCAATATGCCCCACCTTGCCAGCAAATATTGCACTGTTGGCGGCATTCAGAGCGGCAATCTTCGGGGTTAGCTTTTTGGCAAGGTCGAAATCCCCAAACAGACCAACAGACTCAGACAAAGAGTTCATGAGGTCTTTGGCGGAAACGCCGAGGACATTGGCACTACGAGCAAAGTTGTCTGCCTGCGCGTTGATCGCGCCGCCTAGGTTGATGGTTTTGAACTTGGTATAGGCAAGCTCATACTGTTTTGCGGCATCAATAGGCGCCTTAAATAAAGCTGCAATCCCGAGGCCGCCGGCAACCATCGCGCCACCAATAGCTCCTTGTTTGCCGATTGAGGCCAGCTTGGCATTCAGCTTGTCTACGTCTTGGCCGGTACTAGCCAGGCTCTTGCTGATCAGGGCCATACCTGCGCTGACATGGTTGATCAGCGACAGCTTGACAGCGACGGAATACGCCTCAAATGCCATAATGAGCTTTCCTTTTGTGGTGTTGAATCACATGGCAAAAAATCAGCGCACGTATCAGTGGGTTAACGGCCGAATTCAGAACGTAGACGCCGTGAGCACAGAAAGGCCAAGACGCCCAAGCATGGGCATCCAGACAGGCCTGCTCGTTTTCATGCTTAGCAGCGTGACGATGGTCTTTGCTGGTGGCGCACTTGTAGTCTTTGCTGTTGCTCTCTATGCAGTCTTATTTGGGTGATCTATGAATAAATGGATTTTGCTGTTCGGCATGTGCTTAGCGCCCCTGGCAAGTGCTAGCGCTACTGAAAAATCATGCTCGGTTGTTTCGTGTAATGCGGGCGACAAAGCTACGACTCACATAGAGGACGTCGGGTCGCATTACTTCGCCTGCCCCACGAAAGAGATTTCCGAGTACGTTAATTTTGTCTGGGCGCTGGTGTATACCAGCTATCAAATGACCGGAAGCCTGCCAAACATTTCACCAAAAACGGGGGAGCCAGAATACGAAGGCCAATCAAAGTCGATGATTGATTCGCTTCGCTCTCAAGCAGGTGTATCAACTTATGATCAGGCTCAAGGGCAATGTGCAAAAGGCCGGAACAAGATTCAGGTGATGGTTATGAACAACCCAAAAGACTCACTTTCAATTTGGGTAGCGGATAAAAACAACAAAGCGTTCTGGATGCCGAAGGCATTTCTGAATAAGCGCTAAACCTTGCCGTCATACCCCAGCGATGCATGGATCGCCTGACCGCCGATAAGCCCGACAACCGTCGCAGCGCCAAGCGTGCGGCGGATGAACTCCTTGTTCGTTAGTAGCGCTGGCCCCATCACCGGGCGCGCTGGAATCTTCGGCGTGCCGAATTCGTGGTAGACCATCTTCGGGTCGGTTGAGCCTATGACTGACTCAAGAACTGAAGTTGTATGGCTGAAGGATTCGCCCATCTCTCCAGACGCACGCAGAGGCGATTCGGCCGGGTAGCCCATCTTGGCTTTGTGCTCTTCGGTAGACTCAGCCAGCTCAGCCCAGGCTGGAAAAGGGCCAATCCCTGGCTGGTAGTGCCCAATCTCAGCTTTTGCGGTCCGCTCAACGCGTTCAGCGCACTTCTCAAGCCCTGCATGAAGACTGGCAAGCAATGCAGCCTCTTGCCCGGCCAGGTGCATCGCCAGGCTACCCAGGTCTTTGAACTCCATGGCTCAATCCTTCTTGTCGAACTGCATGCTGTGCCAGTTCCAGACGCCCGAGCCCTCGAACTCCGAGAACAGGATGGAGAAGGCGAAGCGCTCGTAGTCTTCCAGCGGCCCGCACTCGAACAATCTATCGAACGGAACCCCGTTTTTCACCAGCCAACAATCCCGGCGAAACTCGGGGTTCGTTGCTAGTTTTTTGCTGCGGCCTGCTCGGCGCCAAGGCCTTCCTGAAGTGCTTTGGCGTCAGCTTCAGCTTTGGCCGCCTTGTACTTCTCTTCGAAGTGATCGTTGATTGCAGCCATGCCCTCTTCGCCCAATTCTTGCAGCACAGCCTCGATCTGTTTGTTGGTCTGCGGCAGGCCAAAACCAACGTCGTCGATGTAGACGACCATGGCGGCTGGCAGCGCGAAGCCCGACATGTAGGTCTGGTTGCCGGCGATTTCACCGCCGACGGCCATCACGATCCGCCCCTGCTCCAGCGGACCCAGCTTACGGAGCTGAATAGTCCGGCCGAGGCTGTCGTGGATCGTGGTGAATTTGGGTTTTTGGTCAACGTGGACCGGTGCAGCGGATTCGGTAACGGTCAATTTAGCCATGGGTAAAGCCTCTGGTCAGTGAGTCGTCAAGGAGCATGGCGTGCGGGGTGACGAGTCCCGCGCCCTGCGAGCCGGGCTGCCATGCAAAACAGGTATCAGTTAGCCTTGTAGCGACGACGGGCAGTGAAAGTCATGGTCTGGTGAATGGTCTTGTCACCTTCTTTCTTGCCAGCGTCTTCAAACTTGTAAATCACGTGCGCGTAGCGATATATCGAAAGGCTTCCGTCAGTGTTAGTGATGGTTTCGGTGATGGTCCCGGGCGCCTGATTGATACCGCGGTAATAGTCATCCTCGAACTGTGCCCACCAGTCATCGAGAGTCCCATCAACGCGCTCTACGCCAATCGAACCAGTCCAACCTTTGGGTATCAGAAGCTCATCTGTCTGCCCGTTGAGTGGAGTTTTTTCGTCGCTGGTTGTCTTGGGCTTACTCTCGAAAGTCATTATTTTCGGGATTCGAATTGGACCGTAAGGCCCATTGATGTCGACGGCGACATCTTTCCCTGTGTTGTATCCACCTTGCATGGCGTTCTCCAAATAAAAACCCGGCTCTAGGCCGGGCTGGGAAGTGGTTTTCTGCGCCTGTTAGCGCGGAGTGGCGGACGCAACGATCGTGACCGATTGACCCGCTTCGAGATTGACGAGGAAGTAGCGAATCACCGAAAGGTACTTAACCTGCACGTCAGCCTGCATATATCCGAGCGCCACACGGGATTCAGGGTTGTTGCTGGCTTCGATCTGAACCGAGTATGCAGGGCCGCCATTGACGTCGCCGATCATCCCTTGGATGCGCAGCGTGTCGAGGAAGCTTTCCATTGTCGACTTGGTGGTGCGGCGCACATCCGGGGTCTGCAACTGGCCGATCACACCACCAAACGAAGCGGCAATGGTCAGCGAGATGAAGTTTGTCATCCGGGTGTAGTTGTCACCATTCACCGCCGAGTTGCTGGAGCAGTTCAGGCCGGAACGGTGGCCGAAGTAGCTGCCGCCCGGGCATGGGTTGGTGATGACGTCAAGGCGTGCAGTGTTGATCGCGCCGATTTCGGCAATGCTGTACGGCTGCTGCGCCAGGTTGCGCTGAGTCGATACCGCGTTGGTGATCGGCTTGTTCAGTGCGTTTTGGTTCGGCGACAGTGCGGCAATCTTGGCGGCAGAGAAGGTCGCTGGAGCGATCATGCGCTGCTGGCCGTTAACCTGATCCTGCCAGTAGACCCAATCGCCCGACATCACCTTCAGCGCGTAGCTGTCACAGCCGGCGGTGGTCAGCGCGGTGGCGACGGTGGTGTAGGAAGCCCCTGCAACGCCCTGAGTGACCATGTAGCAGCCTTCGGACAGGCCGTAAGTGAGCATGGTTGGCCACTGGGTGGAGTCGGTCACATCGACCAAGTTAGCGACCTGTGCGCCAGTCCCGCGCAGCGCGTACATGCCTTTACGAGCCGTACCAATCACGCCGTCAGTGCCGACCAAAACCGAATCGGTCAGGGTTGTGTTGCCGGAAGTGCCGGTGGTGAACGCGACCGTCTGGGTCACTGCGACTGGGGCCAGGGCGGTAGAGCCCACGGTGGCCACAACCAGCTGAGAAGCACCGCGAATGCCGGATTGACCGTTGTTCACCGCGCTCACGATGTTCTGCCACAGCGCCAGGCCGGAGCCGGTGATGTTGTCGAACACTTCAGGCGATACGCCTGGGAGCGAGATGGTCAGTTTCCAGCTGGATGCAGCCGAGCCGGTGGCCAGTGTCGCGCTGAGCGAGTTACCCAGTGTGCCGGTGTAGTACGCGGTCAAGGTCGCGCCAGTAGCTGCGGCGGTGTCCTTGAGCGTGCTGGTGGCAGCGGTGTCAGTGCCGTCGGTGACGCGCACGGCGCGGATGTTCGATGCACCACCCTGGATCGACACGGCGATAGCGGTGCACAGGTCGTACTTGCGCACGGCCTGGGTGCCGAACTTCTGGGAGGCATCACCAGGCGAGCCAACCAGAGTAGCGCTGTTCACCGGACCCCAGTCGGCGATGCCGACGATGCCCAAAATGTCAGTGGCCACACCGTTGATGTACCGAGTTTTCGGTGGGACGATCTGGATGTAAAGGTCCGGGGCCTGAAGCGCCGCCGTGTTCAAGCTGCCTGCCGGGTAAATGGGCATGGCGTCCTCCTAATGAAAAAGCCGCCTCAATGGGCGGCTTCTTGTGTGTGGGTTTCGCTTGTTAGGCGTTGGCGACTTTCAGGACTTTGTCGGCGCACTCACCGGCCAAGACTGCGGCAACCTCGTCTGCGTCAGTGATCGACTGGCCGACTTGGTAGTCAGCAAAGGCGAACTTGACGGTGAGGTTGAATGGCGATGGCGCTGCTTTAGCCTTTGGGGCTGGCGCTGCGACTGGGGTATCTGGAGTATCGGAGTCCATGGCGGGCCTCAAAGGTTAAGCGTTTTCATGGTTTGCCCGGACTGGGCGTTCACAATGTTCAGCACTGGCGCGATCACTTCGGCCGCATTCAGCACTTGAGTTGTTGCGTAATCGATGGTGTAGAACAGGTCGATCCGGTAGAGGTCGGCCTTTTGGAGTTGGTCGGTCATCAGCGACCCGCCTGAGCGGATGATGCCGAAGGAGCCATCCAGAAATGAGATGCTGTTGCTGTCGGACAATGCAGAATCGAGTGGACTTGCCACAGCGTCACGCGCTGCCGGGCTGTTTGCCCAGACGATGAGCTGCACAGACTGCTCCTGGCGCTTGGTCTCCTTGTAAGCAGTACCGAATCCACCAACGCGAGCGAGGACCGCATGAGCTCCTGTGAGCGTGATAACCGGGCCAGCGCTAGAGGCGCCAGGCACAAGGTACGCAAGCGCAGTGGCGGCGCTCGTCAGCGTGTCTGACTGCTGTACGGCATAGACATAGCTGGTGCCGTTCAGGTTGATCATGATGTTCTGCGCGCTGATCGTCCCGGAGAGGGTCACGACCGATCCGGAGACCGTCATGGTCAGCGTGTGGACCGGCGCAGTCAGCGGAACCCAGGTTTTGCCAAGGTAACGCGTGGTGCTGCGATCCTTGCCATGCGGGTAAACGCTGATGTGCGCAATCCCTGCAGCCAGGTCGGCCTCAAGCTGCTCAGGAACCGGCCAGCCTGGGTAAACCCGGATGGGGAACCCGGCAACGCTTGGTTGGCCGGTTCCGTTCGGGTAAACCACAGCTGCAATCTGAGCGGCGGCCTGCTTTAGTACGTCGGTCAGACTCGCCATATCACACCTGTGCCTGCATTGCGGTGATGCGCCAACCCATATCGGTAAGCTCAGCGCTCGAAATGATGTACTTGCGGCCAAGCTCGTCGCGGATGATGTCGCTCGTGCGCAAGATGATCCCCGGGTAAGCCGGCATCAGGATCGCCCACCATGGTGTTTTCACGTCCAGTGGCAGCTTGGCGTCGTTCGTCTCGCCCTTGGTCCCCTGCAAGATGCTGGCGGGCCAACCTTGCATCAGTGGCGCCTCAGTCGCCCGAGTGCCACCGGAGTAGGCGCCAAGACCAACGCTTTGATCCTGCTGATCGCGCAGAACGCTCACGATGCGATTCGTCTGCACGCAGTAGATGGGCAACGTGTCCTGCATGGCGGCGATGAAGAACGTCCCCTGACGACCTACCAGGAAGTCACCCGGGGTAAACGTGCGAGCGTCGAACAGACCAAGCCAGGTGGCCTGACCGTACTTGTTCGGCGCGGAGTAGCTGAAATTCGTGGTGAACGACGCGGGCAGCGTCTGCAAAGCGGTTGACGACAGCGGGTTACTGGCGCTCGTGGCGCGAAATTGCTGGTAGTCGAAACCGATACGCTTGGCTGCCTGCCCGTACCCTTTGTAAATCTTGGCCTGGAGCTTTGTGCCGTCCATATCAGCTCCTGGAGATTCGTGTACCGCCATTTCCAAGGCTTGGACCTGGCGCAATGCCAATGAACGAGCACAGTTCGCGCCGCCAAAGCCTGTAAAGCTTCATGCGGTCTGACACTTCGTTCTTGTTGTGCACCCAAACTGCGGCTTGATCGGTGTCAAGGTTCTCGGTTGAGTCCGTAACCGCCGTCTCCAGCCCTGATAGGGTTGTCAGAAACGTTACGATGCGGGTTTCTTCTTCCGGGCGCAGTGTTGAGAGGCGGTGATAAAGCGTCTGCCAGGTTCCTGGCGAGACCCAGCCGTAAGCCAGGTCACGGCTATTGTCAGCAATGGTGTCACCAAGCATCGGGTAGCCAATGAAGCGCCGAACGTCGGCCAATTGCTGATCAGTTAGCATTTACTCGGCCTCTTTCGCCGGAACCCAGCCGCCGGAATAGTAGTTTTGCACTTCGTCAGGGTGAACCTGGGCGGTGTGCGGGGCGCTGTAGACGTGCGGATCGCGAACCATGTTCACGTAGGCAATTTCGTCAGCCACAACTTCAGCTACGCCATCGTCGGTGCCATCAGATTTCTTAGCCATGATCTTCTCCATGAATGGCCGCCAGTCGCCCGGCGGCCAGGGCGATTAGCCCAGCAGAACAGCCGTGTGGGCTGGCTTGATGTTCGCGCAACCCCAGGCAACCGAGATCTCGTAGCGAACGCGGCGATATTGCTTGTACATAGCCACTTCAAAGCTCATGCCGGTACGCGGATCGGTGATCAGCATGCGGTCATCAGCCATGTCGCCTTCTTCCGGCAGGGCTGGAGTACGGGTGGCCAGAACGATTGCCGAGCGCGGGAACGCGAAGTTGGCAGTGAATGCGCTCGCAACGGTTACGGTTGCGCCCGAAGCCACAGCAGCACGCAGGCCAGGAGCGCCGATGGTGACGTTGCCGCCCGACAGCGCAGTGGTTACCACGTACTTGTAGTTGCCGATGGTCAGCACGTCGCCAGCAACGATGGTGCCGGTGCCGGTTTGGACTGGGATCAAAGTTGCGCCGACAGCCAGAGCACCGTTGGTGACGTAGCTCGCGCCAGTACCTGGGGTATGGGAAGCCACGCCTGCCGATTCGCGCAGAGTGAAGCCGTGCAGTTCAAGCAGGGTGCCCTGGGCGCGGAGGCTGGTGGTGCCAGCTTCGTTGGCCTTGGTCAGCTGTGCCAGGGTGCGCAGAGCGGCGCCGGAAGTGGTGTCGATCACGCACTGCAGGTCGCTCAGCGGAGCACCGTTATCCGAAAGGATCTTACGGACTTGGGCGGTATCGCCGAGGGTGGATGCGAACGGCGTGGTGCCGGCGGTGCCAGTTGCGCGCGAGGCGCCATAGGCCAGTTGGCCCAAGTCAACCTCGATTTCGTTAACGAGGGTGCGCATTGCCTGCGAAATCTGGTCCCGACGAATGCTCGCGTAGCCTGGGCCGGTGTTCACGCCCTTCTGCTCTTCACCGGTCCAGCGGAATGGAACCATCCGAGATTTGGTGATGCTGAAAGGCGTGTTGCCGACAGTCTGATCACCGTCATCTGGGGGCAGTTGACCTGGAGTGACGTTTTCAGCGGCCTGAGCGGCGGTGATCGGAATACGGATCGCCTGGTTGAGCGCGGCGCGCTCAGCGGTAGCGTCCAGCGTAACGGACGGGATGAAACCTGCCAGTTCGCGGGAAACGATATCAAGCGATTCGTAGAGGTCCGGGACCAGGCTGGTAAGGGTGTTGGCCATTTGGATGAATTCCTTTAATCAGAAATAGGTGCGCCAGCCTTGACGTGCTCCATCTGCTTGGCAGGTGGTAGAGCTTCGAACTGGGCGCGGGAAAGTTTTTGCGCGCCACCCGTAGCCGCACCGCCAGATGCACCGCCGCCACTGGCGCCAGAGCTTTTCAGGATTTGGTCGCGATACGGATAGCTGTCGACGAGGAGTTCCAGGGCTTCGTCAAAATTGGCGATCTCACCTGGATTGCTGCGACTGAAGAGCTTGTTGCCGGTCTTGTCGTATGCAACGACCTTCCCGTCCTCAACCTTGAACTGCTCGCCGAAGCGCGCACGGACCAGATCAGAGGGGATTGCCAGCTTGTCGGTGATGAATTTCGAGCGGTCGAAGCTGCCACCAACCTTTTCGGTTACCAACGCGGCATTCAGCGAATCGCGTTCAGCAACGATTGGGGCGTACTTCTCTTCAACGGCCTTGATCGCTTCAGCGCGGACCTTTTCGACTTCGCCGGCATCCACCAGCTTTTTGGCGTCGAAGTTCTTGATCGTTTCAAGCGCTTTGCGGGCTTCGGCAGGATCGGCGATCCCCTCGAAGGCCTTAAGAGCGCCTTCAGCCCCCTCAGCACGTTCACGATTGGTCTTTGCTTCAGCATTCAGGCGGCTGATCGTCGCTACGGTGCCTTGGGCATCGAATGCGACATCTTTGCCGTCATCACTGACATAAACAGGTTTGCCATCAACAACTACTACGTGGCCTTCTTCGTCGATTTTAAGTTTCATGCTGGTCATCCAACCCTTTGGTAGGCCATCCGGCCCGGCGCGGCGCTATCCATCCGGAATCGCGCCCATAAAAAAGCCCCAGCGAGTGCCAGGGCGGTGTTCGGTGATTGGGTTAAACGCCTGGGAGCGTTACCCCTTGTTTCGCTGGCTGGACCTTGATCCGGTCCTGCTCTTGCTGCCAGGTAATGCCGTCCTTGACCATTCCGCGCCGCTGAATCTCGCTGAACAGCGTTTCATTGGACAGAACACCAGCAACGTTCATCTCTAGCAACAGGTCAGCGGAGGCTTCTGCAAGCGATGCAGCGCCGAAGTCTTTGTAAATGGACAGGTGCCCACCCTCACTCTCTCCGATCCACTCAGCCATGAGCTGCATAGCCTGGTCGAGCGAGTCCTCTACGTCCTGGGCGATGCGCTGTAGTGCGCACATTCCGGGCTCGTTGTCGGAAAGGGTCTGAGCTACGGTGATCTTGCCGGGCTTTATTACAAGCAGCTCGGCACCCACCTGCCGCATGCGGTCCTCAATGTCGAGGATTGAAACGCGTCCAGACTCAATCGCTTTGCCTGTGTGCTCAACGTATGTGAGCGTGGCGCCGATCTTGTCAGATGTGATTGCAGTAGCAGAACCAACAGTGAGGTTGTCCTCGTCGCCGAATCCAACCCCAAACAGGATAGGTACTCGCGCAACGTGCAAAATGGTCTGCTGATCCGACTTCGACTGCCAGTGCTCGACGTTCATGAACGCAAGCTCGCGCAGAGGCGGCATGGCCTGCATGAAGCCAAGGCGCTTACCGTAAACTGGCACGAACGGAATCTTGGTCAGGGTTGATTTCCCTTGAGCGTGAAGAAGCCACTCCAAGTCACCCTGGGCGTTCTGCTTCTCGCGGTATGTCTCCCAGCGGCCCTGGAAAAGTACACGGACCTGGTCGATTTGCTTCTCGCTGAATTCGTCGACTTTTTCGGTCACGGCCTCAAGGAAGCGCAGCATCGTGAAGGTCTCAACCCCCTTGATGCGTTCCGATGCGTAGTCAAGGAGGTTGTCTGCGCAGATCTGCACAAAGTACGGCCGGACACCTGCAGCAACCTCTTCGGCCTTGTTCCGGATGCCCGCTGCCTGCGGATAGTCAACTAGAATCCCGCAGATGCCGTATGCCATCGCCTCCTCCGTAATGCTGGCGGCAAAGGAATGCATGTTGCGGCCTTGCAAGTCGATATCCTCGCAATACTCAAGGATCGTCTTGGGCGTGTCTTCGCCGTAAGTGAGCGGCCTGGAAAATGGCTTGCCGCACAAAACATCTATGGTGCGGGCAAAGGCCGGGAAGAGAGTCGCTGTGCCCAGGCGAGCGTTGTAGAAGCCTTGATCTTCATTCGGCCACTGAGGGAGGTAGGTGGTTCCTGCCTCCCGCATCTTTCCAGTCCCGCCAAGCAGGGCCTTGATCATGGGCCAGCATTCCGCCATCGCTTCGATTTTGGCGGAGCGCTTGCGAACGCTATTGCTCATGGCGTAGTCCAGTTATGCGGAGAATGGGCGAATGGTGGTTGTGCGCTTGACGATCGGGAAGCGCTTGATAATGAAGTATCCGAGTGCGTCGTTCGGGTCTTCCGTTCCATCTTTGTTCGGCTCACCAGCATTCGGCTTGCCGACTTCGGCGTATGTCTGCTGCTCTAGAACGCTGGTAGCGACCGGGCACAGCTCGGTATTGACCAGATAGCGCCGCTCGCCTTCGCCATTCAGGAACATGGCATTGACAGAGAGCACGCGGTCACGCACTTCAGGGTTAGCCGGGTTGACCACTAGAGTGAAGCCGGCAGTCCGCAACAGACTGTGGTCTGTCTCGCTCCCGTTGACGCTCTTGCGGTTCTTGCCGCTGGCATCTGGATAGATCGAGATGTGATGGCCTGGGTATTTCTCTTGCAGGGCAACGATCATCGCCGGGGTGTCGAATACGTGCGTAATTTCACCCAGCAGCATCGGCTTGCCATCGCGGATGACATGGACCATCGCCGCCATACGGCTGATGTTGAAGTCCATGCCGACGTGCAACGGCTCGCCAGGCTTGATGGTCTCGCTAGTATGGTTTAGCACCCTGTCGAAGCTCGGGTACACACTGCCTGACACAAGGTTGACGAACTTGCCGTCGATATAGGCATCCACCAGGTTCGCCGGGTAGGACTCCTTCAGCGACCCTATGTAGTCCTTTGGCAGGTTCTTCGCGTTATCCCGTGTGCTGGCATGCACGATGCCATAAAGCGGGCGCTGACTTGGACTGGTGGCCAGCTCGCGCACGAACTTGCGATAAACCCAGTTGTAACCTTCAGGTGTTGTCGTGACGTCGACAGTGTTCTGGTCACGGCCAGGCCAAACAGTCGACATCCGCGCAATGATCTTCTTCCAGGCGCTATCGGCCTTCTTGATCGGCATACAGTCGATCTCGTCGACCAGCGCGTGGGCAATGTTGAAACCGACGATACGGTGCGGGTGCTCCATGCTCTTGCACACAATGGTGCTCAAGCAGCGCCCAAGGTTGTCGCGCAGGTAGACGCGCTTCTTGCTTGGGACTATGTCAGCGAACAGGCCAAAAGAGGAAGCAACCTCCGGCATCGTCTCGTAGAAGATGTCAGCAATCTGCGGATAGGTCGGAGCGAAGTAACCCTGTGGAATGCCTGGGTGCTCAAGCGCGTTGATGCACATGCGCACACAGCCGACAAAGGTCTTGCCGCTACGGTATCCACCAACAAACGCCGAGAACTTCTTGGGGTAGCTGATGAACTCGAACTGTGGCCTATTCAGCTTCAGGGTCGCTTGCATCTTCCACCCCGATGATTACTTGCTTCGGCTCAGGCAGCCCTTTGTTCGGATCTTCCAGTTCTCTGCGCAGCTTCTCGTTAGTCAGGCGCTTGGTCTCAAGGTCTTCGCGGGTCTTGGTCAGCGATTCAATGCGGCCAAGGTAGCGGTCGTAAATCTGGTCGAGATTGCTACCGCTGCCACACCCTTCCTTGCTACCAGTCTCTTCAGGCGTACCCAATGACTTGAGAACGCGACCAATGAGCACCTTTGCCAGCCTCAACTCATCGTCTACCCGCTCTAGCTCAGCACTATCGAATGAAATCTGTTCTTCATCAGTGAGGAATTGACTGTAGATCCCGTGCTTACGGGCGTTCTGGTTGCCGGAGGCGTTCTTCGGGCCTGTACTCTTGCCGCCGTGCAGCTTGCAGCGAGAGGAACCGGGCACCGCGTGACGCTTACATGGTTCCCCGTTGCCGCGCTTCTTTGCGCCGCATAGGGCCATAGTCAGCCTCATTCATAGGGTTTGTTTTTCAGGATGGCGTGTTGAACGTCGTTCGAACGCCATTCAATGCTCATTCGGTTGGCTTGGTCACGGTGAGCGTTCGAATCTTCCCGCCTGTGCAGCTGTCACGCTTCATGGCCATCTCGATTGCCTGGTAAGCAGACGCGCCCATGTCGAATGCGGTCAGTGCGTGGTCCATACCGCTGCCGATAGCGTAGGGCCGGTCGAGCAGCATCGGAGTCTTGGAGAGCTTGCCCTCGTAGTACCCGATCAGAGTAAGCACGCCGTCCTGGGCGACAATAGCCTCTGCTCCGCACTCACCGACGATCTCCTCACCAAAGAAGAGGCCGATCAGCTCATTGATCTCGCTCGTAGCACCAGTACCTAGGAAGAATGCACCATCGCGCTCTCTCAGCTTGTCGAAGTCGTCGTAGACGATTGTGCGACCAGCCGTTACTCGACCGTCATAGGCGATGATGCCGTCCTTGTAGGCGATCGTGGTCATTGGGTCGCCTCGTCAGTAGGGATCACTTCACGGTACCGCTTAGCGATGCGCGCCTGGGCTTGGAGCTTCTCGTAATCAGCCTCAAGGCCGGCGAGATAAGCGAAGGTATGCACTGCCACTACGTAGAACCTGAACCACCACGGGTAATAGGCCTTCAGTGTGAGCTTGGCCATATCAGTCACCGTGGGTGTACGAATAGAGTGGCGCCGGCAATGAGCTTGGCGCCCTTTGGTTTAATCGTCGCCCTGGACCTTGATGTCTTCCCCGTTGAGGTAGAACGTCACCGTCACTGTTGGGCATTTACCAGCAAGGCTTTCCGTAACCACGCTCTGCTGCATGGGCAGGATGACGCCATCCTCGGTAAACAGGGCAAATGGCCGCTCCTTGCTTTCCTTGGGCCTTTGCGTCAAATGGCCTGTTGCGCCAAGAGTAATGGCCGCAATGGCATGCGGAACACGCTTAATGATCAGCTTCATCGCGAGTCACCTTTGATTTGCTTCAGATGGTCTTGCGTGCCAGCGCTACAGCTTCAGCCCACAGAGGTGGGAGCGTGTACCCGACGGCGCTCAGGATCTTTTCCAACTTGTCGACGACATCGGCAGCTGGGGCTTCTGGTTCTGCCTGTGCGGCCTCGACCATTTGAGCCTCAACAACCGGCGCGACCTCGGGGGCCACTTCAGCCACAGGCTCAACGTCTGGGACATGCTCATCTACCGCGTCTACTGGAGCGTCTTCGGTGCCGGGGATGGTCTTACCAAATTCATCCAACATGTCGTTCCCCTTACAGCTTCTTGGCCAGTGCGACCAGGTGGTCCCACTCGGCTTCGATGTCGTGACCAAGGGTCAGCAGCAGAGCTTTGAGGGTGTCGGTGTTTACTGCTGGAACGGCAGGCGCCGGAGCGGCTACGACAGGCACAGCGACCACAACGGCTACAGGCGCGGCCTCGGCTACAACTGGCGCAGGCGCTTCATCAGGAACAACTACTGGGGTTTCGTCAGACATGGTTGGAGCCTCGATAAAGAATTTCGCAATCCATGCAGGAAGGATGCTGTGGATGATCCAAGCAATAGTGGTTTTCATTTGTCACCAGACCTGCGCGCTTGCGCTTCGGGTTCATTCAGGCACTGCTCGCAATGCAGGTAGCGGCACAGCCAGGCCTTGACACGCGGCCAGTGGTTAGCCACGAACCAGTGTCTTAGGCCAGCCAATGCAAGCGCTCCGTTGAAGGTGACGCCAGCAGTAGTAGGCGAAATGAATATCGTCTCGCCACGAGTTGCAATGACAAAGCCCGATACCGCGATAGCTGCATAAATGATCTTGCCGACAATGCCGTCTCTCACCTTGTGACTCAGTACGCACCACATAGCCCATAGGGAGATGATGGCGATAAAGGTTGTACTCAGGTCTTGAATGCTCATGGGTTGCCTCCCCCGAACTTCGAGCGAATCAGCGCCCAAAGGTCAGCGGCTTTGATGGCGCGGTTGACGGCGGTCATCATCGACCCGCCAAAGGCACCCAAGAGGAAACCGACGCCGGCAACGTTGCTGGGGTCAACCACATCAAGCTTGATGCAGACAATTCCGGTCAGGTAGAAGGCGCAGGCGATGCCGGTGACCAAGAAGATCACCCAGGAACGCCAGTCGGTTAGATCATCCTTGTGCCACCAACTGGCGACAACGGCCCCAACGATACCAGCCAGGATCAAGTCAGCTTTGTCGAGCAGGCGATGAAGGAATTCCATGCGCTCGACCTCTCAGTTGCATGAGTGAATAAAAAAGGGTGGTGTGAGCACCCAAACGCTGGGGAACAACGGAGTAGGTCAGCCCCAAGCAGCACTCCCGGCTCAGGGCAACGGGTGTGGTGGAGCTGAAAACGAAAAAGCCCCGCACAATGGCGAGGCCTCTAAATGAACTAGGGCATTTTTTGCACTAGTTGGAATTGGTGCCGGTTACCTTTATCTGGCGCCGAGTGTTTCCACCTGGCGGTGCGTTCCGGTCTGATCCTCAGCGATTTGCTGATTCACTGCCGGTGTAGCGTGTTGCAGATGGCCGGCGCTGATCTCCGGCATGGTTGCACTTTTCGCATACTTCTTGGGCGTCCAGATCCGGGACCACGGGCACACCTTCACGCCTGCGAGGTTTATTGATCCATCCGTGTAAATTTCACTCAGCAACCGAAAACCCGCGATTCACTAAGGTCGCGCAACAGCCTGCGCATTCATCTGCATCGGTAAAGCTCATCAGCTGCCTGTGCGTCCCGCATTTCCGCTGAACTGCTGCCAGTGCCACCGCTCCGAGGCGGCCTACGGTGATGAGCTTTCCGATAAAGACGACCGCATCTGCGGGCAAAGGCTATCTTTCGACTCCCGCCGGGTAGGACAAGCCTTCGGCCCACGGCATTTGGCGCGCAATAAAAAGCCCAACACAATGGCCGGGCTTTCTTCTTGCACTACATACAAACGTACATAACCCAAGATGACGTAATATTCGGACACGCGGACATTTAATGCAAGCGGTATTTATGCCTGCGAGGTAAGTTTTTTGATCCTTTCGCGAAAATGAGCATCGTTATCAGTCCAAATCCCCCAATCCGCATCCCAAAAGCAATGCTCGTTTGGTGCTTTTCCCACGTCAGATCCGTAAGTTTCTCGGCTTATCGGTCGGATTGACTGTGCAGGTTCTAAAGCCTCTCTGACTTTTACTTTCATGATGTACCCCATGGCCTATCCAGACTCGCGTAGAAAACCCCGCACGCAGCAGAACCCGCAACGAGGCGAACCAATACCAGCCAGTCCGTGGTGGGCAAAATGCACATTAGGATAGCTGTGCCTATTCCTGCACAGATTGGCAGGTATTTCCTCATGCCGCACCTCTGGCCTTGGCCACCGCACTCATCATGGCCTTCCAGGCCTGATACATAGCCTCTTCTTGCACTAGATCCTCCTTGCCGTCCCTGCGACGGGATGCGAGGGCGGCAAGGTGAGCTGAACACGCCTCAAAAAGATCAGGTGCGGCGAGAATTATGGCTCGATTCTTCTCATATTCAGCGTTATCGACTAGCTCTCCATCGCCAGACGGGCAGTCGAGTAAAATAGGAATGCGGCATACCATTTGATGGTCTGGCCCGCGCACATCGGCCATACCGTCACCCCAGCCTTCATTTGAACAGGTCCACGGTGTTGGTGTGTGCTTGCTCATGGCATTGCTCTCCCGATCTCGGCAGCGGCGCGGACGATGCAGCGGCGCATCGCAACCATTCTGCAACCTCCATTGTCCTCAGGCTTCTCTATCATATCCTCAGTTCCGCCAAGGATATTTGACCGGTAAATAATGATGTTTTCGCCATTGCATTCAATGTAGAAGTACAAGGCACACGCTAACCGCAGCGCATCGCCGTCGTCATCAAGCGGTACCCACCAGTATTCGGAGCCGTTGGACTCATCATCCACATGGTGCGCCTGCTTTGCGTCATACCATTGGCCGATGTTTAGGCCGGAGGCGCGCGCAGCCTTTGCAGCCAGTTCCAGCAACTCCTGATCGCTTATGATGCTCATCTGATCTGCCCCCATCGGTTGCGCAGCGACGAATGCTGCTGAATGGGCCGCTTCTTTTTTGGCCAAGGCCTGTTATCTGGTGATGGGATTATTCCGCCAAGATAGTCGATCCCAGTTGCGTGAAATTCTCCCGTCACGACATTCATCAGATCGCTATTGAAACCGGCGGAAGCCAGTTCGGCATATTGCGCCTCGGTGACAACGATCGCGCTATAGCCCCTGAGCTGCATCTCGGCCTCGATCCTGGCGCACTTTGCAGGATCGTTATGGCTATCAATGATAAACACCGTACAGGTGGAAGCAGAAGGCAGGCGCTGACACCCGACAGATAGGACAAGTTGATCAATGGCCTGATTGGTCATGCTGCTTGCTCCCCAAGTACGCCCGCTTCCTCAAGAATCAATTGTGCTTCTACCAGAGCGTTATCCACAAGGCTTTCGAGGGCTTTATGGATGGAATGACGCCAGCGGCGGTAGGTGCGGTCGTCGAGGCCTTGGGCGTCCCAGGTGGTCATGTCGTAGTTGGAATCTGCCAGAATGATCGGCCCATCCTGCTGCGAGGTCCGGCGCTTGGCCGCAGATGCGTTTGCGCGCTCGACTGCGGACTTTGCTGCCTCAACCCGCCACGCTGGTGCGTCTTTGTCGAGTTCGACCGCCTTGGCCTTCACAGGCTCCTTGCGCACGCCTTTGATTTGAGGAATTGCCCAGGCTGTAACTGCGCGCTGGGTGAACAACTTCGGTGCCGGGCTTGTCACGATAGCCACCAGTCGCCCGGTAGCCTCGATCTTGCGCCCATTGTGCGTGCTGAACTTGGCGGTCAGGGCGAACCAGTGGCGCTGGCTCAGCACCTTGTGGAGCAGCTTGTGCACGATGCAGTCCTGTAGGAGCGACCATTCCTTACCGCTGATCTCCCCTTTCTGCTTGGCGCACTGAACGCGAGGCTCCAGATTGCACCCGCCAGCCGAGTTTATGGTCTCGGCAGCCAGGGCGCGGACAACAGCGGATACAACGTTGCGGTAAGTCATGCTGCCACCCCTTTAGCTACGGAAGGTTCGCTACGGAAGAACGCGCCACCGACACAGTGGATCAGCGTGCGCTTACCGTTCAGGTAGGTAATTTCGTGCGTGTGCGTCCAGCCGCTCGGACTGTCGGCGTTGTAGCCCATGTTCATCTTGGAGCTGGTGCCGACCGAGTGCGCGCCGTCCACGATCTCCGCGCCATGGCCGTGACCCTTGGTGACCTTGGCGCCGATGCTGGCAAAGCCGCGGGTAGATCCGCGGGCCCCATTAGGTCCTTTGTGTCCGTGCCAACCGAACTCGATGCCGTGACGGGCGAAGGAATCGCCAGGCTTGAGCCATTGCAGGCGGTCCGCCGATGCCATCAGCTTGTCCATCCAGTACTTGAATGGGTCACAGTAGCTGCCATCGTGGATGGATTGGAGCATTGCGGCCTTGGTTTCGTGGTAGACCAGTGCGTTTTCCAGGTCGTGGGCGTGCTCCGACTTCTCCAGCCATTGACCAAAGTGCTCGTTATGGTTCGAGCCGACGATGATGGTCTTGCCGGCGAATGAAGAAAGAAGATCTACGTGCTTGGCGGTGGTGGTCAGCTCGCGAAGCACGCTTGAAGTCCCGGTGACGTGGCGGCGGAACTTCTCAAAGTACCTGGCGTGATGGCTGGCCGACCCGAAATTGAGCACGTCATGAAGCACGAGAAAGCGAGGGCGCACGCGCTCGGCAAGCGCCTTGGTGGCTTGCGTGACGCGCGGGTCAGCCATCTCGGCATGGACGTCGCCCATTGTGAGGACTTCGACCTCAGGCTCGTACTCAGCGCCCTTCACGGTGTATTTCGTGTCTAGGTCGTAGAAGCTGCCGTCCTTCAGCGGGCAAATGTGGCGGATGTGGTTGTTGTTACCGTCTACTTCGACTACCACGGCGCCCAGGGTGTGGTGGAAGCAGCCTTTAGCCCCGGCGTTGGTGTCGCTGTACTGCTCCACGGTGCAAGCACCCGTTGTCATCACCAGCTTGGCAGGGTCGCCGACCTTTGTGGCGACCGGCTTAAGTGCGATCTTGGTGTGACCAAGGATCGCCGACGAGGTGCCACTAACCGTCAGCCAGCCTTGCAAAGGGTTCGCGGCGGTGGGCTGAACCTTGATATCAGCCAGCACCACCAATCCACGAGCGATCTTGGTCCGCTCATGGATGATGTACGGCGCCAGGCGCGAATCCCACCACTCGTCGCTGCCACCCTCCTCCCGGCTGGTCGGGTTCTTGTAGCGCATCGGGATCACGATCAGCTTGGCGCCATTGACCGAGCAGTAGAGCTGCAACGTCTTGAGGAACGCCGAGTGGACCTTGGTAGCATTCACCGCGGCGGTTATGACGTAGCACTGGGCGCTAACAGACTCAACCGTGCGCACATCAGCTGACGCTGGAACCATAAGCCCATTACTGGCCATGCGTGCCTTACGCTTGGACAGTGTTCTGGCATGAAGCCCCAGATGCTTTGCAGCCTGGGAGTGAGACATGGCGCTCAACGCCTCAATGATCTGCTCGTCGGTTACTTTGATCATTGGGCATCTCCGGCGAGGGCTTCGGCTTTCAGGGCGGCGTATGCGACACAGTCTTCGGCGGAGTCGGCGTGGTAGGCCGGGTTCTGCCACTGGCGCACGTCTTTGAGAATTTGTAGCAACAACCATCCCTCGGCCTCGCTCAGCTTCTGACCGGTGATGGTGTTGAAGGCCGAAACAGTGGTGGCCATGCTGCGCTCACCCTCTGGCTTGTCGTACTGCTGGCCGCGCTCAAGCATCAGCGCCTGGGCCTTACCGAGGAATTCGTGAGCTTTCATGCCGCCACCTTCTGGTTGTTCAGATGTTCAACGCACGCCGCCTTGGCCTTGTCCTGATCCTTGCCGGAATGGATGATCTTTCCCTTCGGGCACCGGCAGACGTACGCAAACCCAGACTCCATCGCGTATCGGCTGAGCAGATAGCCCTCGTCGGAGGACATGCAATTCTTGCTGATGGCTTTCCAGTTCATGGCCGCGACTCCCAATCTTGTGGCGAGTATTCGAGCGTATTCAGATCAATCAAGGTGAAATGGCCGTCTGCCCAGCCAGCTGTATCGATGTGGTAGACGTTGCCGAGGATTGCGGGATAGCGCATTGGCGTATGGCCTACGATCACGGCCCTTACACCGGACACACCACTGCGGTTGTCGTCGGTGATGCGCTTTCTGGACCATTGGACCATTGCGGCGGCGTGCTCAGCCTCCGCCGAAGGCCCTGCAAGTGCGGCAAGCATCTCCTCCCAGCTACCGCGAGGCACGTCTGCATGAACGACCCCAATGAGGCCCTGAGCCGTCTCAATCTCAATCGCGATGGGAAGGTCTTGTAGGATGCTTGCGTAGCAGCCCTGCTCCACGCTGGAAAGGCCGTAAAACCACTGGCCGCCGTTGATGAAGTGCATACCGCATTCATCGCTTGTGCGCCCTGAGGCATACGAATCAACAGTCATCTGCTCGTGGTTTCCGCGCACAGCGTGAAACCAAGGCTTGCGGAGAACCCATTCGTCGACGTCCAGCGACTCAGGCCCGCGATCTACCAGGTCGCCAACGCTGAACAGGCGGTCGACTGCAGGATCAAAACCGGCGGCATCGAGCGCGGCCTGCAACCGGTTGAAGTGCCCGTGAATGTCGCCAACCGCGAAATCCCGGCCAGCAGTGTTTACGGCGAAGCGCTTTACCTGCGTCATGCGACTTGCCCCTTCTTGAGTTCTCTGGTCTTTGCCCGGTATTCGGCGGTGATGGCTTTCAGGTCTTCGATGGTGTACTTGCGCACCGATTGGTCAGCCTCGAGCAGTTCAACCTCGTCTCGGCCGATTCGCTTGATCAGGCCGATGCGGTAGTCGATGGCGTTCCCAGACAGATAGCGGTTGTCCTGCTTGCTCTGGGCGTGGCAGTTGCGCTCATCGAAGCGAAGATGCGGTGCGGCGCCGACGGATCTGTAGTGCCCTGCATCTACTGCGTTACCGGCCCAGTCCAGCGGCCGGCCGCTCGATATGCACGGGTGGCCGGCGAGTTGGTCACGAACCCGGATGAACTCGTTAAACGCTTTCTGCGCGTCACGCATGTGGTCGGCCCGAGTCTTGAGCGCTTGCTTGCGCACACGGATATCGGCGCGACCCACCTGATCCAGCGACTTGCGCGCCTTGTCCTCGTTCACATGCTTGATGGCTAGGCCGCACTTGGGGCTGCACACGGCTTGACCCAGGCGTTGAGCGACGAACTTCTCACCGCATGCTGGGTTCTTGCAGGTTTTTGGGCGGGGCTGTTTGGCTGGGAGGCTCATATTCACGCCTCCATCACAGCGGCGATGAGGCATAGCATCACCGCTGCAAAGGTTTGGCCGCCCAGGGCGAGGATCAGCGCAATGAGCCAAATCATGCTGCCTCCCCCATGTTGCAACGCATCTTCATGTACTCGCTGTCTTCGGGATGCGGCAGGTAGATCCCGTGTTCAGCTGCCCAGGCGTCAATGCAGGTCATGAACGAGTGCATGGCGCCTTTGTCCAGATCGCTCGTGTGCTTGAGTTCGTAGCGCTCGGTGACTTCGCCGGTCTTGAGGTTTATGTCGCGGATAACCTCTTCGCCCAGGAAGGTCAGCTTCAGGTTGCGCTTCATGTTCTCCATATTCATCGGCGCACCGGTGGCGAACGTGGTTTTTCCCATGGACACGAAGAACTGGGCCGCGCACTCACACCACTTGTGGAACAGGGCGTTCTGGGGAAGGCTGCGGCACGCACCGGTGATGGTCACGTTGCAGGGGAAGCCCTTCTTGCGGATGGCTGCTTGCAGGGTGGACAGCTCGGCCAGGGAGCTGATGCGGATCTTCTCGCTCATGACTGCTCTCCCTTGCCGATGGCGCCGCCGATCTGGCCGGATCGGGTTTCTGGCAAATCAGCCTGGGCGGTTACTCGCGTTTTCGGGCATGGCAGGCCAAAGTGACCACCCCACTGACCGCAAACCATGCAGCCGTCGGAATAGCCAATTGCCGGCTCATGAAAGGGCTTGAACGGGTGACGTGCATCGCGCTCTTTGCGCAGCGCCTCGTTCTCGGCCTTGAGCTGGTCGCGCTCGGCCATCAGGTCGGCAGTGACAACCGCGCCTTGCGATGCCAATGCACGCAACTGATCGGCACGGGCACAAATTTCCAGCGGCCCCATGGCCGCCTTCCAGCCAAGACGTTCTTTCACGCGCCGGATCTTCCGGCTGATATTTGGTGGTGTGCACTGGTGGAGCTCTGCCAGCTCGATCTGGGAAGTGCCGCTGACGAAGCTGATCAGCAGGTCTACGTCACCGCGGTGAATTGCCGGGTAATCGCACAGGTTCAACTTCACGCTGGCTGCAAGCCGTTCGTTCTCGGCGATCAGGGCCAGGACGCCATCAGCAAGAGCCTTGTGGTTTTCGTCGCCACAGAAACGGCGATCCGTCAGCACGCGATCAACCAGCCGCTTCAGTTCGGTGTTGTCGGTCATGGCGTAGCCCTCAGAATGGGATGCAGCAGAGACAGGAAATATCGGTTACGCCGCATTTGGCACAGCCATCAATCGAGGCGTCGGGTTCTGGGTGTTTTTCGAAAGAGATTTCCGTCAGCTCCCAGAAGGGTCGAATCTCGCAACGACCCATTTCGTCGTACTGACCATCGTCGTAAGCGGCTTCGTAGATATACTCGCCGGGGCCGCGGCTGAACTCATGATCCCAGCTCAGCTGTTCCTCGATCATAGTCAGGCCATGAAGGCCAATCTCGCCGTTAACTGCACAGATGAAAGGGTCATCCCCGTCATCGAGAAGGAAGACCTTCACTACCAAATCCTTTTTGGCTCTGAATAGGCTCTTGTCGGTCATGTCCTTTGCTCCGCTGTCTTCTTGCCGAACTTGGCCAGCAGCAGTGCGCGGGCTGACTTGCCGTCGGCCGGTATGCCTTGCTGAAGGATTCGTGCTTGGGTTTGTTGGTCGGCCAGTTCGTTGGCCAGCTCAAAGGCGGTCTTCTGGCTGTCGTGGCCGATACCGGTGAGGATCTTTCCGTTGAGCGGCTGGCCTTCCTGGGCGCGGCGGATCACCACGGCATAGTTCCGGTCGAAGCGCTCGCGAAGGCCTTTGTCTTCCTGCTTGGCGGCGCGCAGGTCGAAGATTCCGGTCTCGTTGGCAGCGATGCGCACGCCGTCGTGGCTGTAGGTGCCCATCAGCGCCTCCATCCATGCGGCGTCGGCGGTGGGCATGCCGAAGTCTTCCGGGCCAGCCACGCACATGCTGATGAACTCACCAACACTCGGAGCGAATGGGCGGCTCAGCTTCCGGCACTTCTGCACGCCAAGTTCAATCTGCTCCAGCGTGCGGATACCGACGGCGGCGAACTCCTTGATCCATTCCGCCTTGGCCGCGTCCAGCGCTTCGGTGGACGGCCAAGCCTGACGCCATGCAGGAAAGATCCCGCGCAGGCGCCGGAACAGATCGTTCACCACTTCTGCCGTCTGTGGCGTCACTGGGAACGATTCAGGGCGATCTACGTCCGGAAGGTTCCCAGCGTTAGCCATGAGTTGCTGAACGGTCTTCATGGGCTCACCACAAGGCCTTCGGCCCACTTGGTGCTGTTGAAGTCAGGCCCACTGCTCACACTCCTTCCGCCTGTCCCAACCTTATCCGGGAACAGGCCGGTCCAGCCGTTGCTGATGGACTGGTTTATCACGGCGTCAGGGTCGGGGTGACCGGCCAAGGTCTTGGCCTGTTTGGCGCAGGTGGTGGCGGTCAGGGGCTTCTTGATCTCGCGTCGGTGCTGGCACCAATCGGCCCAGGTAGACTCACTCACATACAAAGGGCGAGCAATCAACGGGTCGAACTTCTGAATCTTTTTAGGCGCGGAGGGAGCTTTAGCTACCGACTGCTCTACTGATTCAATGACTGGTTCAAAAGAGTGACTGGTTCTGGTGCTTTCTGGGCCTACAGGGGGTGTAGGCTGTGGGCCTACAGCTGTGCTTTCTGGGCCTACAGGTGTGCTATTTCGGCCTACATCCCCAATGGTTAGAAAGTACAGATTCGAAGAGTTACCTTTTGGGCCCTCGCGATTCTCAATCCTCAGCAAACGCTGCTCTTGAAGGTTCTTTATATGCTTACGAACAGTGCTGCGGTTTATCTCGCACTGATCGGCAATGTGCTGGTATGAAGGCCAGCACTCGCCCATATCGTTAGCGTTGTCAGCCAGCTTGATAAGTACGAGCTTACGAAGGGGATTTCCTACCTTCGTTTTCATGGCTTTCACCATGAGATCCATGCTCACGCTGCACCTCGAATCACGTCACGAGGGCGCGGATATTGGATATAGTTGACTGCGGATTGGGTAATAGGCATTATTTACTCCAGTACGAAATGCAATGCGCTGTTGAAGAAACCACCTGGCCGGGTGGTTTTTTTTCGCCTGCCGTTTGGTTGTCGCTAATCAGGACCTTCATCAGCCCCTCCTCTTTCGGCCCTTTCGAGGCCCTTTTTGTGTTCAACCAGTGAAAGCAGGGGAGCTTTACGCTTCATCTGCTCCATCTGGGCCTGGATCGCGAGTGATCTACCTGCTTGCAGGTACTCTTTCGTCGCGTGTTCAAGGCTCCATCCGAGCTCGACACTTAACTGTCTAACCTCGTCCTGAGCCCCTTCTTCCAGGAGGTCGAAGGTTCTTTCAGGCATAGGTCCTCCATAGGGCTCTTAAGCTGATTTATCCTGTGCACATGCATGCATCTCTCTGATCAGTTCGGCAGCACCCAAACGGCGCGCGATCATTGAAAGCTCATGGATGTAAGTGGCGAGCTGCATGCCCGCCTGCTTTGCTTCCATGCGCAGGTAGCGCAGGTCTTCTGGGGTGTAACGTGCCTTGATAACAGCGCTGCGTTTGTGTGCTGGGTCGTCATATGCCATTGGTGAGGCTCCTTGGTTGTTCGAAGGGGTTAAGCGGCTTTTGGGTGCTGCAAGAAATAGTTGGTCAGCTTCTGTACAGAGCTGATCCGAGGGTCCTTGGTGGCTTCGTAGACGATCTTGCAGATCGTGAAGTACGGAACACCGGACGCTTCGCTGATTGCCCGCCACTGACTGTGGGAGCGGCTTTCCAGCTCGGTCTTAATGAAGCCGAGCAGGTCATGTTGGAAATTGGCTACGGACATGGCGGTAAACCTATTTTGAGTCGTTCACGCATATCGTAGTCGTATACGAATATTAGAGTCAAGTCACAAACGGCTATTGATTAGTGGGAGCATTAACCGTATATGGATAAGGGGTCAGCCGATGCTTTCAATACGCCAAATTCTGGCCAATAACCTGAAGTACTTGATGTCCAGCAATCAGAACCTGGATACGCAGCAGAAGCTGGCGGCCAAGTCGGGAATTGGCCAGCCAACCATTGGTCGCACACTAAGGGAAGAATCTGACCCGGGGATCAGCACGGTTCATAGTCTTGCTAAGGCATTCAAGATCGAAGCGCAGGACCTTCTGGATTCCGGCCTGATCGATCGCCTAAAGGGAGAAGGCTCCAACGTCAGCTCAGGACAGGGCCTTTACGATCCAGTACCTTTGATTTCATGGGTAGCAGCCGGGATGCTAGACGAGAGCTTTGATCTATTAGAGACACACGATGCCGAGGAATGGCTGCAATGCCCCTACGCGCACAGTTCTTCCGCTTTCTGCTTGCAGATTAAGGGATTGAGCATGTGGCCCGAGTACAGGGACGGTGAAATCATTCTCGTGGACCCAGGCGTAGAGGCTAGGCACAACAGCGACGTTGTTATACGTACGCCAGAGCCTGACCGCAAAACAACGTTCAAACGGCTACAAATCACAGAAGACGGCACATATCTTATGGCGCTCAACCCGGACTTCCCGGACCGCTATATACAGATGCCGGAAGAAACGAAGATTTGCGGTGTTGTTACCGGCTCATGGATGAGACGCAGATAAGCTCGGAGAGGAATGAAGCCCGCCATGTGCGGGCTTTTTTGTGTCTGGCGAAAACCGCATTCGAATAATTTTGAAAATAATAGCCATATCCGGCTTGACAGCTAAGTCGCATACGCATAAATTTAAGCCATGAACGGCTAAGACAGAGTTCAGAGGGCCTAACAAGACCCGCCACACGACTGGTGAAGCCGCCAGATAGCCCGGGATCAGCGAAGTGATCTCCCAGCCCCCTCCCGGGGACCGACTGGAACCAACCGCTCTTTGAAATCAGATATACGCCAGTGACCGACGCCAGTAGCGGGTCACGGTGGAAAGCATCACTGAGCAGCCTTCTCGCGAGGGCTGCTTGGGATGACAACCAAGAGGAATTCACCATGGCTATTCGTAACGACAAAGGTCAGTTCGTCAGCACCCAGCAAGCGCTCGCCGCGGACCTTCAAGGCTTCATTGATGACTGGACGCACTGGGCCAAGCAAGCGCTGCGCGGCGGTGACAAGACTGAAGCCGCTCGCTGCATGGCCGAGGTTCGCGACTGCCGCCAGAAGCTGATCGCGTTGACTGCATGACGGACCTTTTCACTTCTGCCACCGCATCGGTGGCAGCGGGAAAACAACCCATCAAGCACGGAGCCTCAAATGAGCGAACAAACCCTTCAAGCGCTGCTTGCCGAGCGCGTCACTGCATACGCCCAGTCAGACCGCCCGCGCGAGCTGATCGACGAGGGTATCGAGAAGCTGTTCAAAGAAGTTGTTAGCGACACCTTCCGCTCCTATGGCGATTTCGGCGGAGCCATCAAGGAGGCTGTCAAGGCTGCGTTGCCGGCCAACGTCTCCGACGTGTTCGACCTTCAGCGTTACAACGCAGTAGTGGCGAATGCGCTTCGTCAGCGGTGGGAAGCGGCTGGCCTGGGCGCAATCATCTTGGAGCAGGCGGACAAGTCGATCACTGAGGTGCTTACCGGCGATGGCCTGATAGCTGGCGAGGTATCGCTGAAGGCCCTGCTCGACGAATTCATCGAGCATCACAAGGACAGCGCAGCAGAAGGCCAATGGGAGCGTCCGGAAATCCGTATTGAGGAAGGAGACGGCAGCTACTCACACAAAACACTTCACATCTACTTCGATCCGGAGCCAGAAGGCAGTTACCGGAGCAGCCACTACTCGTCATCCTCACGCAGCAACTACAGCCTGAAACATGCTCTGCACGTGAGCATCAAAGGCGAACGTGAAACCGGCGATCGCTGGAAACCAACCATCGCCTTTGGCGAGGTCTACAGCGCAAAGCTGGATGACAAAAAGCTAGCCATTAACATGCAGGTTTATTCGAAGTGGGAGCGCATGTTGGCAGCCCTGTACTTCGGCAACGCAATGCTTTTGATCGATTGCGATACGGATGACCTGAGCTACGGAATTTACGACTGAACAACCAGCGCCAAACGTGAGCCTCACGTTAACTGCCCGATCCTCTCTATGAGAGCGCATCGGACTGCTCTCCACCTTTCACGGCAGGCTTGAGACTGTTCAAGAACCTCCACCGGAAGCCTGAGAGCAGTCCGATGCGTACGAAGGCGCGGCCTAGCCGCTTAAACGCATCAGATCGCAGGAGAGTCAGCAAGCCTAGCATCGTGATTTCGGGTATTGACCAGCAACCATATCGAGCTGATCAAACAAAGAATTATGACGGCAATAGAAGCGGGCAAATGAAACTGATGCGCGCCAGCCAGAGCGAGTCCGGCATGGATAACGAATGTCAGCGTACCTAAACCAGCGCAGATCTTGGCAAAGAACGACGCGCGACTCGTGCCCAGTAAAACATGCCGATACCCAATCATTAACACGGGTATGACTAAGGCATTGAAGAGCAGAAAGCCTTGAACACCACCGGGCAAGAAAAACAACTCCCACTCGCGCCAAAAGGCAGCATCTATCTGATGAAGGACCAGTAAAAGCATCGTCAAAAAGTAGCTTCTTTCCATTTAAGCAGCCCCATAGGGAAAGTAATGATCATCCATGTATGCAGCGCTTGGATGATATTAGCTGCCAAGACAAAACGCTAATGCCCCTGTGCGCCTCTACCCGTCAGCACTCCTCCCCGCGCCCATCGGCAACCAGC
>NZ_MDDR01000062.1 GCF_001870435.1 Pseudomonas costantinii
TGGTGCAGCAGGCGACTCATGCCTTGGTCGCCGAGCTGTCGGTGCCGGTTATCGAGTTGGATGCCGACGATTGCCAGGCTGAATCTACCCAAAACCCACACGTATCGGGCCTCACCTCGGCCAACCTGGCGTATGTGATCTACACCTCTGGCTCAACCGGCTTGCCCAAGGGCGTGATGATTGAGCACCACAACGTGGCGCGCCTATTCTCCGCCACTGAGGGCTGGTTCAACTTCAATGACCAGGATGTGTGGGCGCTGTTCCACTCGTTTGCCTTCGACTTCTCCGTGTGGGAAATCTGGGGCGCGCTGATCCATGGCGGGCAGTTGCTGGTGGTGCCGCAGCTCACCAGCCGTTCGCCGGACGAATGTTATGCCCTGCTGTGCAGTGCCGGGGTGACGATCCTCAACCAGACGCCGAGTGCCTTTCGTTCGTTGATTGCGGCCCAGGGCCAGAGTGCCTTGAAACACTCCCTGCGCCAGGTGATCTTCGGCGGTGAAGCCCTGGAGCCGGGGATTCTCAAACCGTGGTATGCGCGTACGACCAACGCCGGTACGCAACTGGTGAACATGTATGGCATCAC
>NZ_MDDR01000063.1 GCF_001870435.1 Pseudomonas costantinii
ACCGAAACCACCGTGCATGTGACCTATCGCGCCCTTGAAGCGGCGGATGCGCAACTGGTTGGCGTCAGCCCGATTGGCGGGCGCATTCCGGACTTGCAGTTGTACGTGCTCGACGACCAGCGCGAGCCGGTGCCGGTCGGCGTGGTAGGCGAGTTATACGTGGGCGGCGCGGGGGTTGCCCGTGGCTACCTGAACCGGCCGGAATTGAACGCCGAACGTTTTATCGCCGACCCGTTCAGCGGTCGCGCCGATGCGCGCCTGTACAAGACCGGTGACTTGGGGCGCTGGCTGGCGGACGGCAGCATTGATTACCTGGGGCGCAATGACGATCAGGTGAAAATCCGTGGTTTCCGCATCGAGCTGGGTGAGATCGAAGCGCGTCTGGCTGCCTGTGACGGTGTGCGCGAGGCGGTGGTGATTGCCCGTGAAGATGCCCCCGGAAACAAACGTCTGGTGGCCTATGTCATCGCCACCGATGGCGCGGAACCGTCGGCCGTCGAGTTGCGTACGCAGTTGCTGGTATCGCTGGCCGACTATATGGTGCCCAGCGCGTTCGTCATGCTTGAGCGCTTCCCCCTGACCACCAACGGCAAACTCGACCGCAAGGCCTTGCCGGCACCCGACGGCGATGCCCTGGCCCGTCGCGAATACGAGCGCCCTGAAGGTGACGTGGAGCAGACCCTTGCCGCACTCTGGCAAGAGTTGCTAGGCGTGGCGCGCGTGGGGCGCCACGACAACTTCTTTGAACTGGGTGGTCATTCGCTGCTGGCGGTCAAACTGATCGAACGCATGCGCCAGATCGACTTGAGCGCCGACGTGCGCGTGCTGTTCGGCCAGCCGACCCTGGCGGCGCTGGCGGCTGCCGTCGGTGGTCATCAGGCACTGGAGGTGCCGGCCAACCTCATTGGTCTGGACTGCCAACGCATTACCCCGGACTTGCTGCCCCTGGCCGACCTTGATCAGGCGGCCATCGACCGGATCGTTGCGACCGTGCCGGGCGGTGTGCGTAATGTGCAGGATATCTACAGCCTGGCGCCGTTGCAGGACGGCATGCTCTACCATCACCTGGCGGCGCCGCAAGGCGATGCCTATCTGCTGCATATGCTGTTCGCTTTTACCGGCCCGGAACCGGTGAACCTGTTGGCCAAGGCGCTGCAAAGCGTGATTGAACGCCACGATATCCTGCGCAGCAGCATCGCCTGGGAAGGGCTTGATGAGCCGGTGCAGGTCGTTTGGCGCCAGGCAACCCTGGGGCTGGAAGAAGTGGTGATCGACCCGGCGGACGGTGACGTGCTGGAGCAACTGCACAGCCGGTTCGATCCACGCCATTACCGTTTGGACCTGACCCGTGCGCCGCTGATGCACTTGGCCTACACCCAGGACAGCGCCAACCAGCGCTGGGTCGGCATCCTGCTGTTCCACCACATGATGCTCGACCATACGGCGCTTGAGGTGCTGATCGAAGAAGTCCAGGCCAGCCTGAAGGGCCATACCGAACAGTTGGCGCCGTCGATTCCCTATCGCAACCATGTGGCGCAGTCTCGCCTGGGCGCGGATCGACAGGCCCATGAAAGCTTTTTCGAGGGCATGCTCGGTGACATCGACGAGCCGACCTTGGCGTTCGGTCTGCGTGATGTGCAGGGCGACGGCAGTGGTGTCGAAGAAGCCCACCTGATGCTCGACAGCCAACTGAGCGGGCGCTTGCGCGAGCAGGCTCGCATGCTTGGCGTCAGCGCCGCCAGCTTGATGCACCTGGCCTGGGGCCAGGTGTTGGCGCAGATCGCCGGGCGTGACGACGTGGTCTTCGGTACGGTGTTGCTCGGCCGCCTGCAAGGCGGTGAAGGCGCCGGCCGTGCCTTGGGTCTATTCATCAACACCTTGCCGCTGCGCGTCAGCGTCGGAGGGCACGGTGCGCGCGAGGCGGTGCGTGTTACCCACGAACGCCTGTCGCAATTGCTCGCCCATGAACACGCGTCATTGTCCCTGGCCCAACAGTGCAGCGGCCTGCCGGCGGCGCAGGCGTTGTTCAATACCTTGCTCAACTACCGGCACAGTGCGCCGGTCGAGGCCACCCGCGCGGATATTGCCGCGTGGGATGGCATCCAGGCCCTGAGCATGGAAGAACGCTCCAACTACCCGCTGGTGTTGAACATCGATGATTTCGGCGCAGGCTTCCAACTCAATGCCCAGACGCTGGTGAAAATCGGTGCGCAACGGGTCTGCGGTTTTATGCAGATGGCCCTGGCGCACTTGATCACAGCGTTGGAACACACACCACAACGGGCGTTGAATCAGTTGTCGGTGCTGTCGGCCGCCGAGCGTGATGCCGTGTTGGTCGACGTCAACGCTACCACCGTGCATTACCCCGAGGCCCAGACCATCCACCGTCTGTTCGAGGCGCAGGTCGAGCGTCAGCCGGATGCCACGGCGGCGCGCCAGGGCGATCAGCACATTACCTATCGCCAGCTTAACCAGCGCGCCAATCAGTTGGCCCACCGCCTGCTCGAAGAGGGCGTACGTCCGGATGACCGGATCGCCATCTGCGCGCGCCGCAGCCTGGAAACCCTGGTCGGCCTGATGGCCATCCTCAAGGCCGGTGCGGCGTATGTGCCGATCGATCCGGCGCACCCGCAGGAGCGCATCACCTACCTATTGCAGGACTGCGCCCCGGTGCTGGTGCTGGCGCAATCGAACACGCGCTCGCTGCTGAGCCACACCGAACTGCCGGTGATCGAACTGGACAGCGATCAATGGCATCGCCGCCCGACGCTCAACCCGAGCGTGGTAGGCCTGACGCCGGCGAACCTGGCCTATGTGATCTATACCTCAGGCTCCACCGGCTTGCCCAAAGGCGTGATGGTGGAACACCGCACCCTGGAAAACCTGGTGCACTGGCATTGTCAGACTTTTAACCTGCACGTGGGCGGGCATAGCTCCAGCGTCGCCGGGTTCGGTTTTGATGCCATGGCCTGGGAAGTCTGGCCAGCTCTCTGCGTGGGGGCGACCCTGCACCTGCCACCCGCCAAGGAGGGCAGCGAGGACATCGACGCGCTGCTGCATTGGTGGCTGGCGCAGCCGCTGGATGTGAGCTTCCTGCCCACCCCGGTGGCGGAGTACGCGTTCAGCCAGCAGTTGCAACACCCGACCCTGAAAACCTTGCTGATCGGTGGCGATCGTCTGCGCCAGTTCAGCACGCTGCAGCGTTTTAACGTGGTCAACAACTATGGCCCGACCGAAGCCACGGTGGTCGCCACCTCCGGCCTGCTCGAAGCAGGCAAGGTCCTGCACATTGGCAAACCCATTGCCAACACTCAGGTCTACCTGCTCGACGAGCACCTCAAACCGGTGCCACAGGGTGTCGTCGGTGAGCTGTACATCGGAGGCGCCGGTGTGGCGCGCGGTTACCTGAACCGCCCGGAGATGACCGCCGAACGCTTCCTCAAGGACCCGTTCAGCCGGGATCCGCAGGCGCGCATGTACCGCACCGGCGACCTGGCGCGCTGGCTGGAGGACGGTACGCTGGACTATCAGGGCCGTAACGATGACCAGGTGAAAATCCGCGGTGTGCGGATCGAGCTGGGCGAAATCGAAACCTGCCTGGGCGAGCATCCGGACGTCAGTGAAGCTGTGGTGCTGGCCCGTGACGGGCGCCTGGTGGCGTATTTCACCGAGCACCAGGCCCTTGACCGTCAGGCTCTGCGCAGTTGGTTGCAGGCGCAATTGCCGGAGTACATGGTACCGACGGTGTATGTGCGCCTGGACAGCCTGCCGCTGACCGCCAACGGCAAACTCGACCGCAAGGCCCTGCCGATTCCCGATCAGGACGCCTTGCTCAGTCGCGGTTACGAAGCGCCCCAAGGCGAGGTGGAAATCGCCCTGGCGCAGATCTGGAGCCAGGTGCTCAAGGTTGAGCAGGTCGGGCGTGAGGACCACTTCTTTGAACTGGGCGGGCACTCGTTGCTGGCCATGCGCTTGATCTCCCAGGTGCGCCTGCACCTGGGCGTGGAGCTGGACCTGGCGGACCTGTTTGCACATCCGCAACTGATGGCTCTGGCCCAAGTGGTGGCCAAGGCCGGGCGCAGCAGCCTGCCGCCGATTCTGCCGGTGTCCCGCGAGGAGTCCTTGCCGCTGTCGTTTGCCCAGCAGCGCCTGTGGTTCCTGGCACAACTGGACAACGCCGGGGCGGCCTACAACATGCCGGTCGGCCTGGGCCTGCGCGGCGCGTTGGACGCTCTGGCGCTGGAGCGCGCACTGGCACAGATTGTCAGTCGCCACGAGGTGCTGCGCAGCGCCTTTGTGATGAATAACGATGAACCGCAACTGCTGATCACGGCGGTCGAGGGTTCATTTGTCCTGGAGCAGGATGACCTGCGCGATCAGGCCGATGCACCGCAGCGGTTGCAGGTGTTGACCGAACATGAAGCGTCGGCACCGTTCGACCTGGTCAATGGGCCGCTGCTGCGCGCGCGCCTGGTACGCCTGGGCGACGAGCACCATGTGTTGTTGCTGACCGTGCACCATATCGTCTCCGACGGCTGGTCGATGGGTGTGCTGAGCCGCGAAATGGTGGCGCTGTATGGCGCCTTCAGCCAGGGGCTGGCCAATCCGTTGCCACCGCTTGCGTTGCAATACGCCGACTTTGCCGTGTGGCAACGCCGTTGGTTGAGCGGCGAGGTCTTGCACAAGCAAAACCTGTATTGGCAGCAGACCCTGGCCGGTGCGCCGGCAATGCTGACCCTGCCCACCGACCGGCCACGTCCGGCGCAGCAGGATTTCTCCGGCGCAGTACTTGCATTGCAACTGGATGCGGAGTTGACCGAAGGCCTAAAGCGCCTGAGTCAACGACATGGCACCACGTTGTACATGAGCCTGCTGGCGGCATGGGGCGTGTTGTTAGGTCGCTGGTCCGGGCAGGATGAAGTGGTGATCGGCTCGCCTGTGGCCAACCGCAACCAGATTGAGCTGGAAGAGCTGATTGGCCTGTTCGTCAACACGCTGGCGCTGCGGATTGATACGTCGGGTGAACCGACGGTGCAAACGTTGCTGGCGCGGGTCAAGGCCCAGACGCTGGGCGCGCAGGCGCATCAGGACCTGCCGTTCGAACAAGTGGTGGACATCGTCAAGCCGGTGCGCAGCATGGCCTACAGTCCGGTGTTCCAGGCCATGTTGACCTGGCAGGGCAGTGAGGCGGGGGGCGCACCGGTAGTCGGCGACCTGGTAATGGAGGACGGTGGTCAGATCAACACGGCGGCGAAGTTCGACCTGTCCTTGGAATTAAGCGAAGCCCAGGGCCAGATCATTGGCTCCCTGAGCTACGCCACTGCGTTGTTCGATGAGGCGACCCTCAAGCGTCACCTGGGTTACTTCGAGCGCCTGTTGCAGGCGATGATTGTCGATGATCAGGGCGTCCTGGCCCGCGTACCGCTGCTTGATGAACACGAGCGTCAGCAGCAGTTGGCCGACCTAAGTGGTGTGTGCACGCCGCTCAACCCCGGCACCGTGCACAGTTTGTTTGAAGCGCAGGCCGTGCGCACGCCCGATGCGGTGGCGGTGCAGACCGGCGGTGCGGCGCTGACCTACCGTCAGCTTAACGAGCGTGCCAACCAGTTGGCCCACCATCTGCGTGAACTTGGCGTGCGGCCGGATGCGCGCGTGGCGATTTGCGTGGAGCGTAGCGCTGAGCTGATTATCGGTCTGCTGGCGATTCTCAAGGCGGGCGGCGCTTATGTGCCGATCGACCCGAACTACCCGCTGGAGCGCATTCACTACATGCTGCAAGACAGCGCCCCGGCGGCGTTACTGGTGCACGGCGTGACCGCACAATTGGCTGCTGCCGCGGGTCTGCCAGTCGTCGACCTCGACCGTGAGGACTGGCGCGGGCAAGCACTGGACAACCCGCAGGTGGTCGAGCTGAACGCGACACATCTGACCTACGTGATCTACACCTCGGGCTCCACCGGCCAGCCAAAAGGCGTGATGGTCGAGCACCAGGGCGTGGTCAACATGCTCGGCTGGTACCTCGAAGACGTCGGGCTGGACGCCCACGATGCGGTGTTGCTGCTGACGTCCCACAGTTTCGACCTGACCCAGAAAAACATCTTTGCCAGCCTGGCCGTCGGTGCCACCTTGCACCTGGCGGACAGCCCGTTTGACCCTTCGAGCATCGTGCGCCAGATCGGTGAGCAGGCGATCACCCATATCAATCTGGCACCGAGTGCGTTCTACGCGTTGATCGAGGCCGATCAACCGCAGGCCTTGAGCTGCCTGCGCCGGGTGGTCCTCGGCGGTGAGCCGATCAAACTGTCGCAGTTGGAGAAACTGCAGGCACCGCGTCCGCAATTCATCAACAGCTATGGCCCAACCGAATGCAGTGACGTGGTGGCCTGGCACACAGTCAATGCCGACCTTGACAGCTATGGGGCAGGGGATATTCCGCTGGGACGGCCGTTGCGCAATCTGACGCTCTACGTGCTGGATGCCTATGGGCAACAGGTACCCACCGGCAGTGTCGGCGAGCTGTACATCGGCGGCGCCGGCGTGGCGCGCGGTTACCTTAACCGCGAAGAACTGACAGCCGAGCGCTTCCTCGACGACCCGTTCACGGCCCAGGGCCGCATGTACCGCACCGGCGACCTGGCACGCTACCGCGCGGACGGCACCCTCGACTACCTGGGGCGCAATGACGACCAGGTCAAGATTCGCGGCCTGCGTATTGAACTCGGTGAAATCGAAGCACTGCTCGCTGCCCATCCCGAGGTGCTTGAAGCGGCAGTACTGGTGCGCGATGAGCGCCTGGTGGCTTACTTCACGCCGCAAGTGACGGGGCAGGCTCCACAGATCGAGGACCTGCGTACCTACCTGCAAAGCGAACTGCCGGAATACATGGTGCCGTCGGCCTATGTTCAACTGCTGACACTTCCGCTGAGCCCTAACGGCAAGCTGGATCGCAAAGCGCTGCCGGCGCCGGGGCTCGATGCGGTGGTCAGCGGGGTGTATGAAGCGCCCGAGGGCCAGATTGAAACTACGTTGGCGCAGATCTGGCAGGACCTGCTGGGGCTTGAGCAGGTGGGCCGCCAGGGGCATTTCTTTGAGTTGGGCGGGCACTCGCTGTTGGCGATGCGCCTGATTTCCCAGGTGCGCCAGCGCCTGGGCGTGGAATTGGCCCTGGCCGAGTTGTTTGCCCACCCGCATCTGGCGGCGTTGGCCCAGGTGTTGGCCCTGGCGGCACGCAGCACCTTGCCGGCGATCTTGCCTGTGCCCCGGGACCAGGATTTGCCATTGTCATTTGCCCAGCAACGTTTGTGGTTCCTGGCGCAGATGGAAGGCGCCAGCACGGCCTACAACATGCCGATCGCCTTGGGGCTGCGCGGTCACTTGGATGCCCAAGCACTGGAGCGTGCCCTGGCCACGATTGTGGCGCGTCACGAAGCGCTGCGCAGCCGGTTTGTGCAACACAACAATGAGCCGCTGGTGCGTATCGATCCGGTCGAGCAGGCGTTCGCGCTGCTGCGCCTGGACGTGGACAGCGATGCTGCCCTGCAGGTACACGTCAGCAATGAGGCCCTTGAACCGTTCGACCTGGAGCAGGGGCCGTTGATTCGCGCGCGTTTGTTGCAGCGCGCCGCCGATCATCATGTGCTGTTGCTGACCATGCACCACATCGTTTCCGATGGTTGGTCGATGGGTGTGTTGACCCGTGAATTGATGGCACTGTATGAAGCGTTCCGCCTGGGTCAGGCCGACCCACTGCCGCCGCTGGCCCTGCAATACGGCGATTTTGCCGTGTGGCAACGGCGCTGGTTGAGTGGTGAGGTTCTGCAGCAACAAAGCCAGTACTGGCAGCATGCGCTGGCGGATGCGCCGGCCTTGCTGATGTTGCCCACCGACCGCCCACGGCCGGCCCGGCAGGACTACAGCGGTGCGACCTTGAGCCTGTTACTCGACGTCAACTTGACCTCTGGGCTCAAGGCCTTGAGTCAGCGTCACGGCACCACGTTGTACATGACCATGATGGCGGCGTGGGGCGCATTGCTTTGCCGTCTGTCTGGTCAGGATGAGGTGGTAATCGGCTCGCCGGCCGCCAACCGCATGCGCGCAGAAGTCGAAGGGCTGATTGGTCTGTTCGTCAACACCCTGGCGGTGCGCATCGGTGCAGGCGAAGACTTGACGGTGGCAGCGTTGCTGGCCCACGCCAAGGACCGTACCCTGGCGGCGCAGGCCCATCAGGACTTGCCCTTCGAGCAAGTGGTGGAGGTGCTCAAACCGGCGCGCAGCCTGGCCCACAGTCCGGTGTTCCAGACCCTGTTGACCTGGCAGAACAGTGACGGTCCGAGCCTGATGATGGGCGACTTGCAGTTCGAAGGGGTCGGTGAGGCCAGCAGTTTTGCCAAGTTCGACCTGTCCCTGGACCTCAGCGAAGTGCAGGGCCACATTGCCGGGGCCCTGGAGTACGCCACGGCGCTGTTCGACGAGGTCACCCTGCAACGTTACCTGGGGTATTTCGAGCGTCTGCTGCAGGCGATGGTCGCTGACGACCAGGCATTGCTGGCACACATTCCCTTGCTCGATGAAGGTGAGCGCGACTACCTGCTCCACGACCTCAACGACACCCATGCGGCCTATCCGCAGGACAGCACCATTCACCAACTGTTCGAAGCCCAGGTCGAGGCGCGTCCGCACGCCATCGCCGTGGCGTTCGAACAGCAGCGCATCAGTTATGCCGAACTGAACCGTCAGGCCAATCGCCTGGCGCACCACCTGATCGGCCTGGGCATCGGCCCGGATGACCGCGTGGCGATTTGCGCCGAGCGTGGCGATGAGGTGCTGGTGGGCCTGCTCGGGGTACTCAAGGCAGGCGCCGCCTATGTGCCGCTGGACCCCAATTACCCGCCGGAGCGCCTGGCCTACATGATCGCCGACAGCACGCCGTCGGCAGTACTGACCCAACGCGCATTGCAGGACCGGCTGCCGGCCCTGGCGATCCCGCAGGTGTTGCTGGATGAGCCGCGCAGCGGTGCCGAGCACAATCCGCAGGTGCCGGGCCTGACTGCCCGTCACTTGGCGTATGTGATTTACACGTCGGGCTCCACCGGTAATCCCAAAGGGGTGATGATCGAACACCGCGGGCTGGTCAACTACAGTCTGGACGCCGCGCGCCTGTTCGGCTTGACCACACTGGACACGGTGTTGCAGCAGAACACCCTGAACTTCGACCTGTCGGTGGAGGAGATCTTCCCGGCCTGGCTGGCAGGTGCGACCCTGGCGCCAAGCCGCCATGTGTTTGGCACCGAAGCCGCGCGGGACCCGGCGATCACGCCGACCTTCCTGCACCTGACGGCGGCGCACTGGCACACCCTGGCCGCCGAATGGCACCACACCCCGCAACAGGCCCAGGAGCATTTGCGCCATGTGCGGTTGATCAACGTGACCGGTGATGCGTTGTCGGCGCAGAAATTGAAGCTGTGGGACGAGGTTCGTCCAGCCCATACCCGACTGATCAACACCTATGGTCCGACTGAAGCGACGGTGTCCTGCACCACCGCCTATGTGACCCACACTGGCGATACCACTGGCAACACGACCATCGGTAAACCGATGGCCAACACCCGTATCTACCTGCTGGACAGCCAGCAGCAACCGGTACCGTTCGGTGTGGCGGGGGAGATTTTCATCGGTGGTGACGGTGTTGCCCGTGGGTATCTGAACCTCGACCTGATCAGCGCCGAGCGCTTTCTCGCCGATCCATTCAACGACGCGCCGGGTGCGCGGATGTACAAGACCGGTGACCTGGCGCGTTACTTGGCGGATGGTTCAATTGAGTACCTGGGTCGCAACGACTTCCAGGTCAAGGTGCGCGGCTTCCGTATTGAATTGGGCGAGATCGAATCGCGCCTCGGCAACTGCGCCGGGGTCAAGGAGGCGGCGGTGATCGCCCGTGAAGACCGTCCTGGCGAGAAGCGCCTGGTGGCCTACGTGGTGCCGCACACCGGGGTCAGCCTGACGGCGGCCGGACTGCGCAGCTACCTGGCTCCGTTGCTGGCCGAGTACATGATCCCGTCGGCTTTCGTGACCCTCGACGCGTTGCCGCTCACGCCCAACCGCAAACTGGACCGCAAGGCGTTGCCGGCACCGGATCAGTCGGCGGTGGCCAGCCGCGATTACCAAGCTCCCGAGGGACGCATCGAGCGCAGCCTGGCGATGATCTGGGCGCAGGTCCTGCAACTGGAGCAGGTCGGTCGGCATGACAACTTCTTTGAACTCGGCGGCCATTCGCTGCTGGCGGTCAAACTGGTGGAGCGCATGCGCCAGGAGGACCTGCGGGTTGACGTCGGTGCCTTGTTTACCCACCCGACCCTCGCCGGGTTGGCCAAGGTCGTGGGCAGCAGCCGTGCGCTGGTGATCCCGGCTAATGGCATCACCGCCGAGTGTCAACGCATCACACCGTCCATGCTGCCGCTGGCCAGCCTCAGCCAGGATGAAATCGACAGCCTCGTTGCCGGTGTGCCGGGCCAACTGGCCAACGTGCAAGACATCTATGGCATGACGCCGTTGCAGGAAGGCATCCTCTATCACCACTTGCTGGCCGACGAGGGCGACCTGTACCTGGAGCAGGCGTCGTTCAATTTCGACAGCCGTGAGCGCCTCGAGGCGTTTGCCAAGGCCTTGCAAGGCGTGGTTGAGCGCAACGACATCCTGCGTTCCACGATGCGTTGGGAGGGTTTGAGCGAGCCGGTGCAGGTGGTGTTGCGTCATGTGCCGTTCGTGCTGGAGGAGATCAGCCTGGAAGGCGATGGCGAGGCCGGTGCGCAACTGCGTGAGCGCTTCAACCCGCAGCATTTCCGCATGGACTTGCGCGATGCACCGCTGATGCGCCTGGTGTGTGCCTATGATGGGCCGCAACAGCATTGGTCCGCGTTGCTGATGTTCCATCACATGCTGTTCGACCACGTCGCCATGGACATTTTGCAATACGAGTTGCAGGCGTTCCTCACAGGCCAGGACGCTCGCTTGAATGCGCCGGTGCCGTACCGCAACTACGTGGCCCAGGCGCGCCTGGGCATGACCGAGCAGGAGCATGAAGCGTTCTTCAGCGCGATGCTGGCGGACATCGACGAACCGACCCTGCCGTTCGGCCTGCACAATGTGCAAGCCGGTGGTGCCCTGGAACTGGCACAGCTGTTGGTGGAGGAGGGCCTCGGCCAGCGCCTGCGCAGTTGTGCCCGGCAACTGGGGGTGAGTGCCGCGAGCCTGATGCATGTGGCCTGGGCCCAGGTATTGGCGCATGTCTGTGGCCAGGATGACGTGGTGTTTGGCACCGTGCTGATGGGCGGCATGCAGGGCGGCGAACGCGCCCTTGGGCTGTTTATCAACACCTTGCCACTGCGTGTCGGCGTCGGTGCCGAAGGTGCACAGGCCGGGGTCAAGGCTACGCATGCACGCTTGAGCACGCTGTTGAGTCATGAGCACGCCTCTCTTGCCCTGGCACAACGTTGCAGTGGCGTGGCCGCGCCCGCACCGCTGTTCAGTGCCTTGCTCAACTACCGGCACAGTGCAGGCACCGCCTCAAGTGAAGACATGGCCGTATGGGCCGGTATCCAGGCCCTGGGCGGTGAAGAGCGGAGCAACTACCCACTGTCGCTGGACATCGACGACTTCGGCCAGGCCTTTGCCCTGAGCGTCCAGGTTAGCCCGGACGTCGGCGCGCAGCGGGTGTGCGCCTACATGCACGCTGCGCTGGACAGCCTGGTGGACGCCCTGGAGCGCACGCCGGACGCGTCGCTGAGCAGCCTGGAGATTCTGCCGCTGACCGAGCGCCGCCAAGTGTTGCTGGACTTCAACCAGACCCGCACGACCGACGTACAGGATCAACTGATCCATGAACTATTCGAGCGGCAGGTGCTGCGCAACGCAGACGCGGTAGCGCTGGAGTTCGACGGTCAGTCGTTGAGTTACGGCGAGTTGAATGCCCAGGCCAATCAGTTGGCCCACCATTTGATCGCCCTCGGCGTGCAGCCCGATGACCGTGTGGCCATCGCCCTGGAGCGCGGCGTCCAGATGATCGTGGCAGTGCTCGCGAGCCTGAAGGCTGGCGCCGCTTATGTGCCGCTCGACCCGGCCTACCCACCGCAGCGCCTGGCGTTCATGCTGGCAGACAGCGCGCCGCGGGTATTGCTCAGCGAGTACGCGGTACTGCCGTTGCTCGGTGCATTGCCGCAGGCTTTGCAGGTGGTGACCTTGAACAGTGCGCTGCAGCCTTGGCGTGAGCTGGGCGAGCACAATCCGCTCGCGGCAGAGTTGGGGCTCGGCAGCGAACACTTGGCCTACGTGCTCTATACCTCCGGTTCCACCGGTACGCCTAAAGGCGTGATGATCGAACATGCGGGGCTGTGCAACGAGATCCGCGCGATTCGCGGTTTGACTGGCCTGACGGCGGGGGATCGCACGCTGCAATTTGCGACCATTAACTTCGACGCCTCCATTGAGGAGATCTTTGGCGCACTGACCTGCGGCGCGACCCTGGTCGTGCGCAGTGCAGCTTGGTTGACCGATGCCGCTCAATTCTGGGCATTGGCGGCGCAGGCGCGTTTGTCGGTGATCAGCCTGCCTACGCGCTTCTGGCAGGGCCTGGCGGACGATCACGCGAGTGCTATTCCGGCGTCGGTGCGGGTGATTGTGGTCGGTGGCGAAGAGCTGAGTCCGGAAGCGGTGCAGCGCTGGTTCCTGCGCAGTGGGCACACGCCACGCTTGCTCAATACCTATGGCCCGACCGAAGCCACGATTATCGCGACCGCCAATGAGGTGTTTGCGGCCAACCCGCATCCGCGTGCAATCGGGCGTCCGATCGCCAACACCCGGGTGTATGTGCTGGATGCCCATGGTCATCCGACCGGGTTGGGGGTGGCCGGCGAGATTCATATCGCCGGTGCCGGTATCGCCCGGGGTTATCTCAACCAGCCGCAACTGAGCAGCGAGCGCTTCTTGGCCGACCCGTTCAGCGACGTGCCGGGCCGCCTGTATAAAACCGGCGACCTGGGCCGCTGGCTGCCGGATGGCACCCTGGAGTACCTGGGCCGTAACGATGACCAAGTGAAAATCCGTGGGTTCCGCATCGAGCTGGGTGAAGTCGAGAGTGCGCTGCTGGCCTGTGAAGGTGTGCGCGCGGCGGTGGTCATGGCTCGCGACGACAGTGAGGGGCAGGTCAGCGGCAAGCAGTTGGTGGCCTACCTGTGCGGTACGCCGGGTACGGTCGAAGAACTGCGCGAAGAGCTGCTGACCCACCTGCCGCAGTACATGCTGCCCAGTGCCTATGTACAGTTGGACAACCTGCCGGTGACGCCGAACGGCAAGCTGGACCGCAAGGCCCTGCCTGCACCTGAGCAGGTGATGCTCAGCCGCGACTATGAGGCTCCGGCGGATGCGCTGGAAGAACGCCTGGCGACCCAATGGGCCCTGGTGTTGAAACTGACGCGGGTCGGGCGTCATGACAGTTTCTTTGAAATGGGCGGGCATTCCTTGCTGGCTATTCGTCTGGTGAGCCTGTTGGCCCAGTTCGATGTGCAGGTGACGTTGGCGGAGTTGTTTCAGCATGCCAGCGTCGCGTCGATGGCTGCGCTGTTACGTATGCGCACCGATGCGCCGGTGCCGGAGCAAGGCCTCGTCACCGTGCGTGCCGGGGGCACGCAGGCGCCGTTGTTCCTGGTGCATGAGTTCAGTGGCTTGAATGTGTATTTCCCGGCGCTGGGCCAGCACCTGGATGCCGACATTCCGGTGTACGGCCTGGAGGGCGTCGCCTGGGGCGAACCGCAGTTGCAGACCATGGAATGCCTGGCGGCTCGGCATATCGACATCATGCGCGGGGTCCAGCCGCACGGTCCGTACCGCCTGGCCGGTTGGTCGTTCGGCGGGGTACTGGCATACGAAATCGCGGCGCAGTTGATTGGTATGGACGAGGAGGTCGCGTTCCTCGGCCTGCTCGATACCCATGTGCCGCGTCTGGTGGATCAGGGCAAAGCGCGCTGGTCGACGGCCCATGCTCACAGTTTGCATCTGCTGGAACAATGCCGTGCCTTCTGTCAGGTCCAGGTGCCGGTGGACAGCCACGCACTGGCGACACTGGCACAGCTGGAGTACGAAGCCGAGCACTTGGACTTCGACTGCCTGTGGCAGCGCTGCCGCGACGCCGGCTTGCTGCAGCCGCAGTTGGCGGCACTGCCACGTGAAGCGTTGTGGGCCTACCTGGACCGTGAGGTTGCCCACGGCCATGCGCAGGCCCATTACAGCCTGTTCCCGCTGAACATCCCGGTGCATCTGTTTACCGCCGAACAGCGTATGGACGATGCCTCGCGCAGCAGCGAAACCCTGGGCTGGGGTCAGATTGTGCCGGCCACGTTGCTGCAACGCATTGATGTACCGGGCGATCACCAGAGCATGATGCAGGCACCGCATATCGCGGCGTTGGGCAAGGCCATCGGTGCAGCTCTGAATGCCACACGATCGGCGTCGGCCAAGGCGCCGTATCAGCCGGTGTTGACAATCCAGAGCGGGCAGGCGGGGCGGGCACCGATCTTCTGCATTCCGGGAGCCGGCGACAGCGTCACCGGTTTTATCGGCCTGACCGATGCGTTCGGACCGACCTGGCCGATCCATGGCCTGCAGCCCCGTGGGCTGGATGCCAAGGCGGTGCCCCATAGCCGCGTGGAATCGGCGGCGCAGGCCTATCTGGTTGCGTTGGAACAGCAATGCCCAAGCGGGCCCGTACATCTGCTGGGGCATTCTTTCGGCGGCTGGGTGGCATTCGAGATGGCTCTGCGCCTGCAGGCCCAGGGGCGTGAAGTGCTGTCCTTGAGCTTGATCGACAGTGAGGCGCCCGGCGGCGCTGGCGTGGCCGGTAAGCCCTACACGGCGACTGGCGTATTGCAGCGCCTGATCGAAACCATGCAACTGGCAGCCGGCAAGCCTTTCGGAATTGATCCGCAGGCATTTGTCGGTCTGGACGAAGCGGCTCAACGGGTGGCGTTGCACAGCGCCATGGTGCAGGTCGGCATGCTCTCTGCGCGCTCGACACCTGAAGTGATGTACGGACCGGCGCGTGCATTCGGTGCCGCGTTGCGTACGGTTTACCAGCCACGCCAGCGCTACAGCGGCCAGATTCGTCTGGTGTTGGCCGATGATCCGACCCTGGATGTACAGGGCAATCAGCGTGAGCAGGCGGGCATGATCGAGGGCTGGAGCCGGCACACCGATCACCTGGAAACCTGGTACGGCCCAGGCAACCATTTCACCCTGCTCAAGGCGCCGCATGTTTACAGCCTGGCGTCCTGGTGGCACGACGGGTTGGTCATACCGGTTGGCAAGGTGACCTCATGATGTGTGGCAGAGGGGGAGTCGGCACGGGCGCTTGCGCCCTTACCTGAAGCGAACATTCACGCAACTTAGCGCGAGCCCGGCCACAGGTCGGGCCTACCTTTCAACGTATTAGTGGTCATCTATGGAAAAGTCGAAGTTTCGCAAGGTTTTCTGGGGCGTGGGTCTGGCTGTCGTGGCCGGGATGATTGTTTATTCGGTGCAATCACCGGCCGAGCCACCACAGTATTTGACCGCCAAGGTCGAGCGGGGCGAGATCGAGAACTCGGTGCTGGCCACCGGGATTTTGCAGGGAGTCAAGCAGGTGGACGTCGGCGCGCAGATCTCCGGCCAATTGAAGTCACTGAAGGTCAAGCTCGGCGATAAGGTCAAGAAGGGCCAGTGGTTGGCGGAGATCGACCCATTGGTGCTGCAGAACGCCCTGCGCCAGGCCCAGGTCAATGAAGAAAATCTGGAGGCCCAACGCAAGGCCACGGCGGCGCAGGTTGCCCAGACCAAATCGGTATGGGAGCGCTACAACAAGCTGCAATCGGATGCCGCGATCTCCCGGCAGGATTTCGAGACCGCCGAATCCAATTACTTGGTGCAGAGTGCCAACCTGGTGGCCCTGGATGCCCAGCTGAAGAATGCGCGTATCCAGATCGATACCGCCAAGGTCAACCTGGGCTATACCCGCATCGTCGCGCCGATTGATGGTGATGTGGTCGGCATCGTCACCCAGGAAGGCCAGACTGTGATCGCCGAGCAACTGGCGCCCGTGCTGCTGAAACTGGCGGACCTGGACACCATGACCATTAAGGCTCAGGTGTCGGAGGCTGATGTGATTCATATCCAACCGGGTCAAGAGGTGTATTTCACCATCTTGGGAGAAGCCAACAAACGCTACTACGGCAAGCTGCGCGGAACTGAACCGGCCCCGCAGAACTACTTGGACACCCAGGCCGCGGGTACCACCAAACAGAACACGGCGGTGTTCTACAACGCCTTGTTCGATGTGCCCAACCCTGAACACCGCCTGCGTATTTCGATGACCGCCCAAGTGCGGATCGTGCGGGACACCGCCAAGGATGTGCTGATGATGCCGGTGGCGGCACTGGGCAAGCGCAATGCCGACGGCTCGTACGTGGTGCGCGTGGTTGACGAGACCGGTCACGCCCAGGAACGCAACGTGCAGGTGGGGATCAACAACAACGTCAAGGCGCAGATCAAGGATGGCCTGGTGGAAGGCGACAAGGTCGTCATCGGTGATCCGTCGCCTGTCGTGGCGGGAGTCTGACAATGACCCAAGCATTGTTGGAGCTTAAAGGCATCAGCCGCAGCTTTGTGGCGGGTGAGAAGGCCTTCATGGCCCTCAAGGATGTCAGCCTGACCATCAACGCCGGGGAAATGGTGGCTATCACCGGCGCCTCGGGGTCGGGCAAGTCGACGCTGATGAATATCCTCGGTTGCCTGGACTACGCCACTGACGGCAGTTACACCATCAGTGGCCGTGAAACCCGCGACCTGGCGGATCAGGAGCTGGCGGAGCTGCGCCGTGATCACTTCGGCTTCATCTTCCAGCGCTACCACTTGCTGCCGCACTTGAGCGCCATGCATAACGTCGAGATGCCGGCGATCTACGCGGGCGTTTCGGAAGGTGAGCGCCACAGCCGCGCCAAAGAGTTGTTGGCGCGACTTGGCCTGGCCAATCACCTGGTCAACCGCCCCAGCCAGTTGTCCGGCGGCCAACAGCAACGGGTGAGTATCGCGCGGGCCTTGATGAACGGCGGTGAGGTGATACTGGCCGATGAACCGACCGGTGCCCTCGACACCGCCAGCGGCAAGGAGGTGATGAACATCTTGCTGGAGCTGCACGCGGCGGGGCACACGGTGATCATCGTGACCCACGATGCCAAGGTTGCGGCGAATGCCGAGCGCATTATCGAGATGCGCGACGGCGAAGTCCTCAGTGACCGGGTCAATGAACGTGCGGGGGTCGAGGTGGCGCCGCCGGCCTCCACCACGATCAAGGCCAAACCAGGGCGGCGTCTGGTGGCGAGCCTGGGGCTGTTCAAGGAAGCCTTTGTGATGGCCTGGGTCGCGCTGATTTCGCACCGCATGCGCACGTTGTTGACCATGCTCGGCATCGTGATCGGTATCACATCGGTGGTGTCGATCGTGGCCATCGGCGAAGGCGCCAAGCGTTATGTACTCAGTGATATCCAGGCGATCGGTAGCAACACCATTGATATCTATCCGGGCAACGACTTTGGCGACAGCCATGCCTCGGCCATCGAGACCCTGGTGTTGTCCGACGTTACCGCCCTCAGCGAGTTGCATTACATCGACAGCGCTACGCCCAACGCCGGGCGCAATCTGTTGCTGCGCTTTGGCAATATCGATGTGGATGCCACGGTTAACGGTGTGAGTGCCAGCTCGTTCCAGGTCCGCGGGATCAAGATTGCCGAAGGCATTACGTTCAGCCAGGACGACGATACACGCCAGGCCCAGGTGGTGGTAATTGACCACAACACTCGCAACCGCTTGTTCGGCCCCAATGTCGAGGCGCTGGGTCAGATCATCCTGGTGGGGAACCTGCCGTGCACGGTGATTGGGGTGGCGGCGGACAATAAAAACATCTTCAACACCAGCAAGGCACTGAATGTCTGGGTGCCGTACGAAACCGCTGCCGGGCGTCTGTTGGGCCAGCGTTACCTGGATAGCATCACGGTGCGGATCAAGGATGGGCAGCCGAGCAAAGTAGTGGAAGACAACGTGGTCAAACTGATGGAGCAGCGCCACGGTACCAAGGACTTCTTCACCTACAACCTCGACAGCATCATGCAAACGGTGCAGAAGACCAGTCAGTCGCTGGCCCTGCTGCTGTCGCTGATTGCGTTGATTTCCCTGGTGGTGGGCGGCATCGGTGTGATGAATATCATGCTGGTGTCGGTGACCGAACGGACGCGGGAAATTGGCATTCGCATGGCGGTGGGCGCGCGTCAGTCGGACATTCGCCAACAGTTCCTGGTGGAAGCGGTGATGGTCTGCCTGATCGGCGGGGTGATTGGTATCTCATTGTCGTTCGGCATCGGCTTTGTGTTTTCCCTGCTGATCAAGGAATGGCAGATGGTGTTTTCCCTGGAGTCCATTGTCACCGCGTTCGTGTGTTCAAGCCTGATTGGCATCATCTTCGGCTTTGTACCGGCCCGCAATGCGGCGCGACTGGATCCGATCGAAGCCCTCGCGCGGGATTGAGGCGCCCATGAAAAAGCCCGCCACCGGTGACGGTTGGCGGGCTTTTTTGCGGCCGCTGGTCAAGCAGACTGGCCGACCACCTGCAAGCGGTGCGCCGTGGCAGTGCTGATTGCGTCTTCCAAGCGGTCGAGTACGCTACCCACCTGGGCTTCGGTGATGGTCAGGGCGGGCAGGAAACGCAGGACTGAACCGTGACGACCGCCGGTTTCTATAATCAGGCCATTATCGAAGCAATTGAGCTTGATCGCCCGTGCCAGCGTGCCGTCGCCCAGGCCCGCCCGGCCATCCACTCGCGACTTGGTGATCTCGACGCCGATCATCAGGCCACGGCCACGCACATCGGCGATCGACTCATGACGCCGGGCGATCTCTTTCAGACCGGCAAGCAGTTGTGCCCCGCGTGCAGCCGCGTGTTCAACCAGGCCGGTCTGGCGGATATGGCGCATGGTGGCGCGCCCGGCGACCATGGCGATCTGATTGCCGCGGAACGTGCCGGCATGCATGCCGGGGCCCCAAGTGTCGAGGTGTTCGGCGTAGACAATCACCGACAGCGGGTAGCCGCCACCGATCGCCTTGGACAGTACCAGGATGTCGGGGACGATACCGGCATGTTCGATGGCAAAGGTGCTGCCGGTACGGCCCAGGCCGGTCTGCACTTCGTCGATGATCAGCACAATGCCCAACTCGCGGGTGATCTCGCGTAATCCACGCAGCCACTGGGCCGAGGCGGGAATGCAGCCGCCTTCACCTTGCACCACTTCGACGAGCACAGCGGCGGGGCGGGTGACGCCGCCTTCCGGGTCCGAGAGCACGGTGCGAATATAGTCGATCGACAGTTGATCCGTCTGCTCGCCATCAGTGCCGAACGGGCAACGGAAGCGGTACGGATAGGGCAGGAAGTGGGTGTTTTGCGCGGTGACGTTGGGGATGCCTTTGGGGTTGAGATTGCCCATGGCCGACAGGGCGCCGGCCGTCATGCCGTGATAGCCGCCGTGAAAGGCCATCAGCGCTGAGCGTTTGGTGTAATGGCGCGCCAGTTTGATCGCTGCTTCCACTGCGTCCGAGCCGCTGGGGCCGCAGAACAGAATCTTGCTGGAGTCGCGCATGGCAGCCGGTAATTGGGAAAACAGTTCCTGCACAAACGCATGTTTGGCCGGTGTGGCGAGGTCCAGGGCTTGTTGCAGTTGGTCGGTGCCAAGGAAGTCCAGCACCGCTTCTTTGACGGCGGGCGGATTGTGGCCCAGAGCCAGGGTGCCAGCGTTGGCCAGGCAGTCGAGGTATTCCTTGCCTTGGGCATCCTTGACCCATACACCGTTGCCGCTGACGAACAGGCGCTGGAAAGTGGCTGCATAGGTGCGTGCATTTGACTCGACGTTCTTCAGATAACTTAGCTCTTCCATAATCATGCACTCATCGGCCGCGGCAAAGCGCAGCGCTGGATAGTTGATGGAACAAGAGGCGGCGTGCCGTTAATAACGACAGGCTCTTTAAGACGGTAAACGGCGGGTCGGTTATATGACCGTATTACTGTCGTAGTGGCAAAGAAACCCAGCCGAAAATTAGCTGAACAGCCTATGAAGTGAGCACTGTTAAGTTAACTTATGACCCTGATTAGTTTGAAGGAAGGCGGCAGCGATCGCTATCGGTTCAGGCGCGGGATGTCCCTGAAATCTATGTCACGCCAGGTGGCGTAGAAACAGAAGTTTGCACAGGCGCTTGAACCGTGAACGTTGCATTTGAAAGGCAGCGCGAGAACTAGGTTGCTGAAGTTGCAATGATAAATGAATAAATAAGGTATTACTGTTGCAAACTTGCAACGGCCGGACTGCCTGGATTGGCATGCATCCAACGGATCAGCGAATGACGTCCACTGATGCCCATTTTGATGACGGCGCGCTTCAAGTAGCTTTCCACGGTGTTGACTTTGAGCGCCAGTGCTTCAGCCAGCTCAGGTGCAGTGCGCCCCGCCAAAAGGCCGGTGCAGATTTCCTTTTCGCGATTGGACAGTCTCAAGCCTGATTGCAGCAGGCGAGCCTCAAAACGCTGGTGAAGGGAATCGATGTCCCGGTTTTGCGGGACAAGTCGCTCAGTGGCGATATTTTTGTCGAGCATGCCTTGTGGATTTATCGCGTTAATGTGTTTCTCTACCAACGCCAGCAGCAGCAAGGAGAAGTCCTTGAGGATTATCTGCTCTTGCGTCGAGAAGTTATCGACGTGCGCGCGATAGAACGAAATTATATAAAAGTATTCTTTTTTGCGTGATTTGAGATGCAACTGGGAGCTGAAGGTGATAGGCGCCGAGCCCTGTTTGACCCCCGTGTTAACCGGCGATGAAAAGTCGGCCATGCGTTGAACAAGGGCGCGCTCGCTCATCAGAGGGGCGGGGGGTAATGCAGGTGTTTTTTGTTGATCCAATTCAATCAACGAAGACATGCGCTCGGGGCTCAGGATCTCTGCGCCCAGGCCGTTGGATTCTGTGTATGCCCCCTCAGCGCCCTTTACGCGTATGTGCGTAATGTGTGTGGCATCCACGGGCACTTTGGTGAGTACCAGATCATGCAGAAACCGCGAGAAATTACGGCTACCTGTACTGGCGATGACTTTACCGATAAGGGGGAACAGGGTTTGAGAGTTCATCATTTCACCGTCATGTTTCGAGTTGAGAATTGTCAGAGAGGTTGGGTGAGAGTGATTGGCGCAAGCCACGGCAGCAGGGGCGATTGAAGAGCAAGCCTTACGGGGTAAACGGCAAGAAAGCCCAAGCTTTTGTTGCATGTTTTTAAACGGTGCCCTAGCATGATTGCGAGTGATGCCATAGTGATATCACCTGGGGTTCCAGTCGTTTTTTTCGAGTATCACTGTTTGCAATGTGTGCACGTGTCATCCCTGTATCAGCCGCTGTGTGCCCATGACTCCAGACAGCAGACCAATGCCCAGCAGAAACACACTGGGTGCTTTGGCCATGACTTTTTGGGCGATCAGGGAGGGCAGCAATTGACGCGAGATGGCGCCATAGATCAGCAGAATAGTGACGTCGATCACACCCCAGATCAGTGCGAGCACCAGGCCCTGTTTAATGAAGTCGCCATCGGGTTCAATGAACCCAGGTAAGAAGGCGAGGAAAAACAGGATGTCTTTCGGGTTGGACAGGCCCACTTTGAGGGCGCGCCAGAAAAAGTGACGCTGACTGTTTTGCACCGGAGCAAGGCCGTCTGCGCTGGCCAAGAGGCTGGATACCCCCAGCCAGGCCAAATACAGTCCGCCGATCAGTTGGCCCCAGTTCAGCAGCACCGGGCTGACGTCCAGCGCTGTATAGATGAGCGTCAGGGTGATCAGTAGCAAGAGTTGGGCGGATACCACACCGCCTGTGATCGTGGCGGTGGGCCAGGCTTGCCTGGCGTCGGAAATGACCAGGGCCACCACCGGACCTGGAGAGGCAATCAGGAAAAACACGGCCAGGGCAAAGGTCAGGTGAAGCATGCTCATAGGGTGGTTACCAGGTCCAGTACACGTTTGTTGTTGCCCAGGCGTTGCGCGTAGTAGCGATAGCCTGCCACCGCGAAAGTACGTTGGATCCAACGATCACGGCCATCCAGGCTGGCTGAGAACGCACTGCGGGCATGGGCGGTTTTACGGTTGTCGATGATCAACAGGTCGCCGGCATTGAGGTGTACCGGGTGGGCGACTTCCCAGGCGGCCTTGCGCAAGAGCTCAAGTTTGAGTTGCGCGTGTTTGCTGCGCGCGACCATGAATTGAGGGTCGAACCGGAAGCAGGGCGATTCAGGGTCACCGTATAGAACCGTTTGTTTTTGATTTATATCAATACGACAGTTTTTTTCTGTCGCGCAGTAGTCCGACAGGAAATTGTACTTTTCTTCATGGAAATAGTTCAGGTCTTCCGGGGTGATGATGTCGCGGATGCCATCGATGGAGCTAATGAAGGTCGCGGCCTCGGCGCCGGGGTCCTGGCGCAGGCAAAGCAGCACCAGATAATCCGGAGAGACAGCGTGAAAGGCATTTTCGGTATGCAGTTCCAACTCGCAGTCGTAGCTGTCCGAGTTGATACCCTTGGAGTATTTTTTATGCGGGAAAAAGTTGTTGATGATGTCGCCGTTGGATTCTTGGATATACCCGATCGGGTCCCCCAGCATGGCAGTCGCTTTTAGGATGATCTGTTCACTGATCGTGCACTCTTTGTGCAAGCTGGCGCGGTCGTTTGGTGTCGGAGGAATCATGCCGATGGGCAGGTTTTTTAGATGCAGGAAGCCCTTTTTATTACCAAATAAGCGGAAGTTTAATATGTCGGATTCGGTCGCTTGGTCGAGCTTGGCTTGTTGGATGCTGGAGGACAGGAGTTGATTGAAGTTAGGCATCGTAAGTTGTCTGCTGTGTGTTTTAAGAATATTAAAGGCCGCAGAGGGTGAGCGCATGCCATGCATGATTAATTTATTTTAGTTGGGTGCAATTGCGCTTGAAGATTTTATAAGTTCTAACGCTTATTTGTACGGTTAATTATTCGGCAAGCGCACTGTATTTAAAAGCGGAAAAAAAGGACGGGTAAGGATGAGTATGAATCATGGTGCTCCTGATCAAATGGTGCGCCGACTGCCGCCGCTCTACGCATTGCGTGCCTTCGAATTGGCCGCGCGTTTCAGTTCTTTCACCCAGGCTGCCGAGAACCTCTTCATCACCCAAAGTGCCGTGAGCCGGCACGTTAAAGCCCTGGAGGAGCATTTTGGGTGCGCGTTATTCGAGCGCAAAGGGCCGAAGATTTTCCTCACCCAGGCCGGTCGATTGTTGGCTCAAGAACTGAAAGTCGGCTTTCGCGTGATCGAGCACGCCTGCACCACAACCAGCCGTAAGGAGAAAACCTTACGGGTCAAGGCACCCTCCACCTTGACAATGCGCTGGTTGCTGCATGTGCTTGACGAGTTCAATTCGGTGAATGGTACAGAGCAGGCGCAATTGTCCAGTGAGTGGATGGATGTCGACTTCGTTAACTTCGATGTTGAGCCGTTCGACTGTGCGGTGTTGTTGGGCAATGGGCGTTTCTCCAGTGACCTGGGATCTATCAAGTTGTTTGATGAATGGTTGATACCGGTTTGCTCGCCGAACTTGCTGGAGCAGCACAACCTGAGTGGTGAAGGGGTGTTCTCCGCCGAGTTGATTCACCCATCCCGAGACCGGCGCGATTGGCAACGCTGGCTGGAGCGTGTGGGCTTGATGTCGGCGGTTTCCTGGCAGAAAGGAAAAATTTTCGACACCCTGGAATTGGGCATCTCCGCTGCCATCCAGGGCCGCGGCGTTTCCATCGGCGACCTGGCCCTGGTGGGCGACGAACTGGTCAAGGGCTCATTGGTACTGCCCTACAACAAGGCGGTCAGTACCGGAGACAGCTACTACCTGGTCTGGCCCACACGCAGTAATAGCAACGCAACACTGGAGAGCTTCAAGCGTTATTTGTTGGAGACCGTGCCGGTGATTGACGAGCGTGGGTTGGAGTTCTTGAGTTGACGCAGTCGGTGGTGAGTTCGCAGATCAAGCATCTTGAACAGGCGCTGAGGGGCACACTGTTTGATCGCACTGGCTGTTTGTGCCCGATGATGCCTAAAGGCTATCAGGGTCGCCAAAAAACATTTTGACTAGGCTCTAGGACGGTAGTTTCAGGTCATGAAAAACTAATAATGCCCCCAGTTTTGCCCCCAGACACACAGGGTGCGAGAGCGTTCGCGAGCGGCGACTTCTCACGGACTCCAGTATGGCAGTTGCTGGCTTTCGGTATAACTCCTCATTGGATCTGGAGAGAGGGTGCAGGGCTCATCAAAGACAAGCTAATCCGCTATCGCTCGAGAGCAGCGACTCCGATCGGCTGTGTTCGACCAAATATTTGCATCCGCGTAATTGGTTGCTGGGCTTGGAGGTTTCTACGAAACCAGGGGCGATTCACACTGATGTCATGGGTGTCGCCACCGCCGAAACCGGCGGAGTAGAACAAACTCCGGTGATAGCGCGCGTATCTCTATTTCCTGAATAGATGCCGATAATTTTCAGATGGGGGCAACTTACACTTCCTTCGTAACCGTTTGGGCATCCCGCCTTGCGATAGAGGCCACTTGACTCATCTAAAAATCACGACGCTTTGCCGCTAAGTAAGCGGGCGGTGAACACATCTTGCGTTTTATCGTCTTGAGTTGCAGCTCCAGGGATAGGCAAGCAGACGTCTCATCAGGCACGACAAAATGGCTTAAGCTCATCGGAGACTGTTGTAATGGAACATTTCGACTAAAAGGACGCGACATCTTATGGAAATCCCCCTTGCTCAAATCAGGGAGCGTTTGAACAATCGCGGATTTACGGTAGCGGGTAACGCCCACGGGCTATCCGGTGCCGGCACAGTATTTCACTACCATGTCGAAGAAGACTCCATTTGGGGTACTTATCAAGGCGGCCGCATCCGCATGGGTCATCAAGTCGGACGTGTGACAGGCGCTGATACCATTGAGCTTCTTTATCATTGCTTAACTACGGATGGTGAGATTCTTGCTGGCTGGTCTCGTGGCACGGTAGGTGTTGATCACGCAGGACGTACCACTCTGATGTTCGTATGGGGTTGGTTGTCGGGCGCGACTGGAGGTGGGGAGTCTAGCTACGTTGAGCTTTCCGCGTAGCGGTTAAGCTTTTTGATTACGCTCGCGTCCATCTGTGCGTTAGCAACTCGGAAATCTCACTGGCCTACTGCGTTGGCAGGCGCGTGAGAACATCTTTTAGATAGGCGTACGGATCGTGTCCATTCATGCGCGCCGAATGGATCAAGCTCATGATCGCCGCCGCCCGTTTTCCGCTACGAAGCGACCCGGCAAACAGCCAGTTAGAGCGTCCAAGTGCCCAAGTGTTGGCGCCGATGCCGAATTGACCCAGTTTTCGAGATATCACTGACCCGGTCAAACTCCTCGCGCACCACTACCTTTGCTGGGTTTGTGTTGATTCAAAGGTGGCTCGATCTCACCTCAGCACGTGGGTCGATTCAGCATTGGCGCCGACAAGCAACGCCCGTTTTTCATTAGAAAAAGCGGGCGTTTCGGTCTCCTACAAGGCTCGTGTTAGAACGCCCAGCGCACTTGCAGGTCGCCGGTGTTGGCGTTAAAGCCGCCGCCGGTTTCGCCAGTGTAGTGCGCGGCCACGGTCAGGTTGTTGTGGGTGACCAGGGTCAAACCAACGCTGAGCACACCCGTGTCTCCAACTGCTTTAGGTCCGGTACTGCTGAAACTGGTGGCACCGGTGGTATCGGCACTGAAGTTAGCCACCGATTGCAGCGCCGAGTCACGGTACTCATGACGCCAGGTCAGTTGTGCCGACGGTGTCAGGCTGCCGTATGAAGTCGCAAACGCACGCGCCAGCTTGGCTCCCAGATCGCTTTTCAACGAGTTGAGGTTGTCGGCGTTGACGTGCAGCGCGGTGCCCGCCCCACCTTTCTCGGTGTAGCTGTCCTGACGCAGGGTGCTGTAGCTCAGGCCGGCAATCGGGGTGAGGATGACGTTGGCCATTGAGGCGCCGAGGTCAATCGGATAACCGGCTTGCGCCGAAGCAGTGTATTGCATGCCATTGTGGCTGCCTTTGGCGGTGCCGTTGACGCCGGTGAAATCGACCTGACGCTGGGTGTCGTACTGGTGCTGCACAGCGCCCACAGACAGGTCGAGGTACCACGGATTGGCGTTGTAGCTGGCGTAACCGAACAGGCCATAGGACTTGACGTCCGCCGAGCTACCGTCGTTGTTGCCATTGTTGTTGAGGGTGGTCTTGGTGTAGCTGAACAGACCGCCGAGACGCCAGTTGTCGTTGAGCATGCCGTCAGCGCCGAGTAACAGGCCGTTGTAGCGTGCACTGTAACCGGCGATATCGTCGCGTTCATCCATGTGCGCGGTACCGCCAAAGGCCTGAGTCCATAGGCCGGAAGTCGGAGGTCCTTCACCGGTGGAAACCCCGGTCGACCCACCACGCAACCCTTCAAGGTGCGCCGAAGTGACATTCAAGACCTGAACCGTGGAAGCGACCGAGCCCTGAGTGGCGGCGGCCAGGTTAGCGGTCGGGCTCAGTTGCGCGCCGGCTTTGTTGCCCGCAGCCGTGGAACCGTTGGCAGCTGCGGCGTTGAATACGTTCATCAGGTCGGCGTTGAAGCCTTGATAGTTGAACAGACCCGCCAGGGACGCAGTGCCATCGGCGGTATTGGCCCGATTTATCGGCCCATTTGATGTCGGAGGAGTGACAGGCGGTGTCACCGACTGCACTGCACCCACAGTCAACACCAGATTCTTGTTAGCGCCGTCAACCACACTGGTACCTGAAACGTCATACCCGGCTACGGAGTAGTGCAGGGTGTCGGCGTTGTAGTTGGTACCGGCACCACCCGCCTGAACCACTAAATAACGCTGGCCTTGAGCGAAACCATACGTATGGGTGCTGACCAGGCCGACAGAGGAGCCTGAAGCAATGTTCGCGTCGCCTGTTACTACCAGGCGGCCGTAACCGCTGTCGCTTGCTGTGCCAGCGGCTACGGCACTGTCGCTGACGCCGATCAACAGCTTGGCATTGGCGGCTTGATCGTAGTTGCCGGTGATCGTGATCGAGTTATTGACCAGCAGCGTCCCCTGGTTGGACACCTTGAAGCTGCCGACATTGATATTGTCGTTTAGCAGCTGGTTCCCTGAGCCAAATATCACGTTGGACGCGGTGTTGGTAATCAGCCCAACGTCGCCGATGTCGGTGCCGCCGCCAAAACCGGTCAGTAACCCGAAGGTTGAACCCGTCCCACCGTTGATGTTCAGGTCCTGTGAAGCCTCATTCATGATGGCGCCGGCAATGACTCCAGAGTTGGTGATGGGGCCCAGAGTGCCTAACTTATCGTTGTAAATCGCAGCATATTGGCCGGTGATGGTGCCGCTGTTGGTCAGCGAGTCGATGCTGCCGGT
>NZ_MDDR01000064.1 GCF_001870435.1 Pseudomonas costantinii
CCGACCGAAGCCACCACCTTCTCGACCACCCATGAGATTACCCGGGCGGACGAGGGCAGCATTCCAATTGGTCGCCCGGTGGGTAACAGCCGCGCCTACGTGTTGGATGCGCGCCAACAACCGGTGCCGGTCGGCGTGACCGGGGAGTTGTATATCGGGGGGCAAGGGGTGGCCCTGGGTTACCTCAACCGAGCCGAGCTGACGGCGCAGGCATTCCTCGCCGATCCGTTCAACGACGGTGCTCTGATGTACCGCACCGGCGACCTGGTGGCCTGGCGCGAAGACGGGACTTTGCAGTACCAGGGTCGTAATGACCAGCAGGTGAAGATTCGTGGTTTCCGGATCGAACTGGGCGAGATCGAAACACGCCTGAGCGAACACCCGCAGGTCAAGGACGCCGTGGTGCTGGCCCGTGAAGACGAGCCGGGGCACAAGCGTCTGGTGGCGTACTTCACCGAGCGTGAAGGCGTCGACATCCAAGCATTGCGTGAGCATCTTCAAGCACAGTTGCCGGACTACATGGTGCCGGCGGCCTACGTACGCCTGGACAGCCTGCCGTTGACCAACAACGGCAAGGTCGACCGCAAAGCCTTGCCCGCGCCGGATCAGGACGCATTGCTCAGCCGTGGTTACGAAGCACCTGAAGGTGAAGTGGAAACCGTGCTGGCACAGATCTGGGCGGACGTGCTCAAGGTCGAGCAGGTCGGTCGTCACGATAACTTCTTTGAATTGGGCGGCCATTCGCTGTTGGCGGTCAACCTGATCGAACGCATGCGCCGCGCCGACCTCAGCGCCGACGTGCGCGTGCTGTTCAGTCAGCCAACCCTGGCGGCGCTGGCGGCTGCCGTGGGCAGTGGGCGTGAAGTGGCCGTGCCGGCCAACCGGATTACCCCAGAGTGCGTGCGCATTACCCCGGACCTGCTGCCTCTGGCGAGCCTGGATCAATCAGCGATCGATCGGATCGTCGCCAGCGTACCGGGCGGTGTGGGCAATGTGCAGGACATCTACGCCCTGGCACCGTTGCAGGAAGGCATTCTGTACCACCACATCACGGCGGAGCAGGGCGATCCATACCTGTTGCAGTCGCAACTGGAATTCGACGACGTCGAGCGTCTGCAGGCGTTTGCCCAGGCCTTGCAGCACGTGGTCGAGCGCCATGACATTCTACGTACCGCTGTGGTTTGGGAAGACCTGGCCAGCCCGGCCCAGGTGGTATGGCGCAAGGCCGAGTTGCCGGTGCAGGAGCTGATGCTAGACCCGGCCGACGGCGACATCCTGACCCAGTTGCATACACGTTTTGATGCCCGGCATTATCGCCTGGACGTCAGCCAGGCCCCGCTGATTCGTCTGGTATACGCCGAAGACCGCACCAACCAGCGGGTTGTAGCGATCCTGTTGTTCCATCATTTGGCGCTGGACCATACCGCCTTGGAGGTGGTCAGCCAGGAAATGCAGGCCAGCCTGCTGGGGTTGTCCGAGCCGTTGGCGGCGCCGATCCCGTACCGCAACTATGTAGCCCAGGCGCGCCTGGGGCTCAGTGAGCAGGAGCATGAAGCGTTCTTTCGCGAGATGCTTGGTGATATCGATGAGCCGACTTTGCCGTTCGGCTTGCAGGATGTACAAGGCGAGGGTCATGCCATCCGTGAAGCCTCGGTGGTCATGGACGCCGATTTAAGCCGGCGTCTGAGGGCGCGGGCACGGCTGTTGGGTGTCAGTGCCGCCAGCGTGTTCCATCTGGCGTGGGCGAAGGTGCTGGGCAGTGTGTCCGACTCCCGGCAGGTGGTGTTTGGCACCGTACTGATGGGGCGCATGCAGGGCGGTGACGGCGCCGACCGTGCGCTGGGCATGTTTATCAACACCTTGCCGTTGCGGGTCGACATCGAAGGGTTGGGCGTGCAGGCCGCCGTCAAGGCGACCCATGCACGCTTGACCGGCCTGCTGGCGCATGAGCATGCGTCGCTGGCCTTGGTACAGCGTTGCAGTGGGGTCGCGCAGTCGACACCGCTGTTCAGTGCGCTGCTCAACTATCGTCACACCCCGGCGGCCCACACCGACCTGACTGCCGAGATGGAGCAGGCGTGGCGCGGCATGCGCTTCCTGGCGTCGGAGGAACGCACCAACTACCCGGTCAGCCTGAGTGTCAACGACCTGAGTGAAGATTTCAGCCTGGACGCGTTGACCGTTGCATCGGTGGACCCGCAACTGATCTGCGGCTACCTCGTGACCCTGATCGAACAACTGGTCGATGCCCTGGAGCAGGCGCCACAACTGACACTGGAGCATCTGTCGATCCTCTCGCCGACGCAGACCCGTCAGTTAATCTCGGACTTTAACGCCACCGACGCTGATTACCCACGGGACCTGACTGTGGTGCAGATGATCGAGGCGCACGCCCTGCACACGCCGCATGCCGTGGCGGTGGTGTTGGGTGACCAGGTGTTGAGCTATCGCCACCTGAACGAGCAGGCCAACCAGGTCGCGCATCACCTGCGCAGCCTTGGGGTGCAGGCCGATTCATGCGTGGCGATCTGCATGGAGCGTAGCCTGGCGATGATTGTCGGGTTGCTGGGGATCCTCAAGTCGGGAGCCGGTTACGTGCCGCTCGACCCCGAGTACCCGTCGCAACGCCTGGCACTGGCCCTGCAAGACAGCCAGCCGCTGGCGGTGTTGGTCCACGCACAAACCCGCGCGGTGATGGGTGACACCCACATCACACTGGTGGACCTGGCCGATGCGCAGTTGAGCACGCAGCCACGTCACAACCCGGCCGCCGTGGCTGGGCCGAATGACCTGGCCTACGTGATCTTCACCTCCGGCTCCACCGGTCGCCCCAAAGGGGTGATGGTGGAGCATGGTTCGCTGGTCAACCACATCACCTGGCAGACCCGCGCCTTTGGTTTTGATGCCAACGAGCGGATCTTGCAGCGTACTTCGGTGGCCTTCGACGCCTCCGTCTGGGAAATCTGGACGCCGTTGGCGATTGGCGCACGCCTGGTGCTGTTGCCGGCACACGCCTCAAGGGACGTCGAGCAAATGGCACAGACCCTGGTGGAACAACAGGTCAGCGTCGCTCAGTTCGTGCCGAGCCTGCTGCGCCTGCTGGTGCAACTGCCAGCCAGCGGCGTGCAATGCCGCTACCTGTTCAGCGGCGGTGAAGCGCTGGACCCACAGCTGGCGATGCAGGCCCGGGCGCTGACCACCCACGGGATCGTCAACTTGTATGGGCCGACCGAAGCCACGATCGACAGCACGTCGTGGACCTGTGACGGCAACGCGCCGGTCGAGTCGGTGCCGATTGGCAAGCCAATCGCCAACGCCCGGGCATATGTGCTTGACGCGCGTCTTGAACCGGTGGCGCTTGGTGTTGCGGGCGAGTTGTACATCGGTGGCGCCGGCGTGGCCCGCGGGTATCTGGGCCGGGATGACTTGACGGCCGAGCGCTTCCTGGCGGACCCATTCACCGGCAGCGGGCGCCTGTACAAGACCGGCGACCTGGTGCGTTACCTGGCCGACGGCACCCTGGAATACCTGGGGCGTAATGACGACCAGGTCAAGCTGCGTGGCTTGCGGATTGAACTGGGTGAAATCGAAGCGCGCCTGGCGGCGCATGCCGATGTTCACGAAGCCGTGGTACTGGTGCGTGACGAACGCCTGGTTGCGTATTGCACGGCGCGGGACGCCCAGTCGGACATCGATATCGAAGCCCTGCGCGAGCATGTGCAACAGTACCTGCCGGCCTACATGGTGCCGCAGGCGTACGTGGTGCTGGAGGCGCTGCCGCTGAGCCCCAACGGCAAGCTGGACCGCAAGGCGCTGCCGGAGCCGGGCATGGAGTCGGTGATTGCGCGTGGTTATGAAGCCCCGGATGGTGCGGTCGAAACCCTGCTGGCGCAGATCTGGGCCGATGTGCTCAAGGTGGAAAAGGTCGGTCGCCATGATCACTTCTTCGAATTGGGCGGGCATTCGCTGCTGGCCGTCGGCCTGATCGGACGCATGCGCCAGGCTGGCCTCAACGCCGACGTACGCGTGCTGTTCAACCAACCGACCTTGGCGGCGCTCGCCGCTGCCGTGGGCAGCGGGCGCGAGATTCAGGTGCCGGCCAACGCCATCCCGGCAGGTTGCACGCACATCACGCCGGACCTGCTGCCGCTGCTGACACTCGACCAGCCCAGCATCGATCGCATCGTCGCCACTGTCGCAGGCGGTGCGGCCAACGTGCAGGATATCTACCCGCTGGCGCCGTTGCAGGAAGGCATTCTTTACCACCACATCAGTGCCGAACAGGGCGACCTGTATGTGCAGCAAGGGCAGTTCGCGTTTGCCAACCTTGCGTGCATGCAGCAGTTTGCCCAGGCCTTGCAACAGGTCATCGACCGCCACGATGTGCTGCGTACCGGGTTTGTCTGGGAGGGCCTGGAGCAGCCGGTGCAAGTGGTCTGGCGCCAGGCGCGGATGATCACTCGGGCGGTGCAGTTCGATCCGCGCGGCGGCGACATCGCCGCGCAACTGGCGGCGCACGTTGACCCGCGACGCCATCGTTTGAACGTGAGCCAGGCGCCGCTGATGCAACTGGTCTACGCCGAGGATGAGGCAGGCCAGCGGATCGTCGCCACGCTGCTGTTCCACCACACGATCATGGACCACATGGCCATGGACGTGGTGTGGCGGGAAATGGAAGCTTTTCTGCTCGGCAAGGGCGATGAATTGGTCGCCTCAGTGCCTTATCGCAACTACGTGGTGCAGACGCGCCTGGCGAGTCGCGAGCAGGAACACGAGACCTTCTTCCGCGACATGCTCGGTGATATCGATGAGCCGACCCTGCCGTTCGCACAACAGGACGTGCGCGATGACGGATACGATATCGATGAGGTCGACCTGACCCTGGATGCCGACCTGAGTCGGCGCCTGCGGGTGGTGACCCGCAAGAACGGCGTCAGCCCGGCCAGCCTGTTCCATTTGGCCTGGGCGCGGGTGCTGGGGGTGGTTTCCAGCACTGAGCGGGTGGTGTTCGGCACGGTGATGATGGGCCGCTTGCAGGGCGGTGAGGGCGCCGACCGTGCGGTGGGCATGTTTATCAACACTTTGCCGCTGCGGGTCGATATCACTGGCCAAGGGGTGCAGGAGGCGGTCAAGGCCACCCATGCGCGGCTGTCGGGCTTGCTCGCCCATGAGCTGGCGTCCCTGGCCCAAGTGCAGCGTTGCAGCGGTGTGCCGCAATCGATGCCGTTGTTCAGCGCGTTGTTCAACTATCGCCATAGCCCGGACAACGCTGTTGAAATCACTGAGGCGTCGCGGCGCGCGTGGCACGGCATGGAGTTGTTGCAGGCTCGGGAGCGCTCCAACTATCCGCTGACCTTGAGCGTCAACGATTTGGGCGAAGCCTTCAGCCTGAGCGCGCTGGCGCTGGCGTCGATTGGCGCGCAACGCATCTGCGACTACGTGAACCGGGTCGTCGAGCAGTTGGTCGAGGCGCTGGAACAAGCGCCGCAGACCGCGATCAACAGCCTGTCGATTCTGCCCGCCGAGGCCAGTCGGCAGTTGGTCGAAGGCTTCAACGCTACCTGTGTCGACTACCCCCACGGCTTGACTATTCACCAACGCTTCGAGCAGCAGGTCGAGCTGTACCCGCATACGCTGGCGGCGGTGTACCAAGGCCAAAGCCTGACCTACACCGAGCTGAACCGCCAGGCCAACCAACTGGCGCACCAGTTGATCGAACTCGGCGTGCAACCCGACGACCGCGTGGCGATCTGTGCCCGGCGCAGCCTGGAAATGCTGGTGGGCCTGGTGGCGATTCTCAAGGCCGGCGCGTGTTATGTGCCGATCGATGCGGCGCATCCGGTCGAGCGCCTGAGTTACCTGCTCGGCGATAGCGCACCGGTGGCCGTGCTGATCCAGCCGGCGCTGGCGCAGCGTTTGCCAACGGTGACCGTGCCGGTATTGGAACTGGACAGTCGCCTGTGGCAAGGCCCGTCCAAAGGCAACCCACAGATTGACGGCCTGACCCGGGCACACCTGGCGTACGTGATTTACACCTCCGGTTCCACCGGCCTGCCCAAAGGCGTGATGGTGGAGCATCACACCTTGGAAAACCTGGTGAACTGGCACTGCGACACGTTTGAACTGGGGCACGGCAGCAAGACGTCGAGTGTCGCCGGTTTTGGTTTCGACGCCATGGCCTGGGAAGTCTGGCCGGCGTTGTGCGTAGGTGCGACCTTGTATATGCCGCCGGCCCATGACGGCAGTGAAGACATCGACGCGCTGCTGCAATGGTGGTTGGCCCAGCCGCTGGACGTCAGCTTTCTGCCGACGCCGGTGGCGGAATACGCTTTTAGCCAACAGCTGGAACACCCGACGCTCAAGACCTTGTTGATCGGTGGTGACCGCCTGCGTCAGTTCAATAAGCCGCAGCGCTTCAACCTGGTCAACAACTACGGCCCGACCGAAGCCACGGTGGTAGCGACCTCCGGGCGCATCGAGGCCGGCCAGGTGCTGCATATCGGCAAGCCGGTGAGCAATGCCCAGGTCTACCTGCTAGATGAGCGTCAGCAGCCGGTCCCCCTGGGTGTCGCGGGTGAGTTGTACGTGGCGGGCGCCGGTGTGGCACGGGGTTACTTGAACCGCCCGCAGATGACCGCCGAACGCTTCCTCAAGGACCCGTTCAGCCGCGATCCGCAGGCGCGCATGTACCGCACCGGCGACCTCGCTCGCTGGCTGGAAGACGGTACGCTCGATTATCTGGGCCGCAACGATGACCAAGTGAAAATTCGTGGTGTGCGGGTCGAGCTGGGCGAAATCGAAACCCGCCTGAGCGAACAGGCCCACGTCCGCGAAGCTGTGGTGCTGGCCCGTGAGGGACGCCTGGTGGCGTACTTCACCGAACACCTCGCTCAACAACTGGATATCGAAGCCTTGCGCAGCGGCTTGCAAGCGTGCTTGCCGGAGTACATGGTGCCGGCCGCCTATGTACGCCTGGACCATATGCCGCTGACCGCCAACGGCAAGCTCGACCGCAAGGCCCTGCCGGAACCGGGGCTGGAGGCGCTGATCAGCCGTGGCTATGAAGCGCCCGAAGGCGAGGTGGAAACCACCCTCGCGCAGATCTGGGCGGATGTGCTCAAACTGGAGCAGGTGGGTCGTCACGACAACTTCTTCGAGTTGGGCGGGCATTCGTTGCTGGCCGTGGGCCTGGTGGAACGTATGCGTCAAGCGGGCTTGCCGGCGGATGTGCGCGTGCTGTTCAGCCAGCCAACCCTGGCGGCCCTTGCGGCTGCGATGGGCGCCGGCAACGAAGTGGCGGTGCCGGTCAACCGCATCGGTGCAGGTTGCACGCATATCACCCCGGACCTGCTGCCCCTGGCCACGCTGGATCAGGCAAGCATCGACCGGATTGTCGCCAGTGTCCCTGGTGGCGTGGCCAACGTGCAGGACATCTATGCCCTGGCACCCTTGCAGGAAGGCCTGTTGTATCACCACATCAGCGCCGAACAGGGCGATCCGTACCAGCAACATGCGCTGTTCGCGTTTGACAGCCGCCAGCGTCTGGATCGGTTCGCCCAGGCCTTGCAACACGTGATCGCTCGCCACGACATTCTGCGTACCGGGCTGTTCTGGGAGCAACTGGAAGCGCCGGTGCAAGTGGTTTGGCGCGAGGCCCCGCTGGGGCTGGACGAACTCATCCCGCAAACCGGTGATGTATTGGCGCAGTTGCGTGAGCACTTCAGCCTCGGCCGCCATCGCATGGACATTCGTCAGGCACCGATGATGCACCTGGGGTTCACCCATGATCCGCAGCACCAGCGCTGGATCGGCATGCTGTCCTTCCACCACCTGGTCAACGACGCGACATCCATGGGCGTGCTGGTGGCGGAAATCGAAGCGCACATGAGCGGGCACGAGCAGCAACTGGGAGGCTCGGTGCCGTACCGCAACTATGTGGCCCAGACCCGCCAGGGCAAGGACCGTGCGGCCCACGAAGCGTTCTTCAGCGACATGCTCGGCGATGTCGACGAACCGACCCTGCCGTTTGGCGTGCAGCGGATCGACAGCGAGCGGGATGCCACTGAAGAGGTCGATCACTGGCTGGGTGCGGTGTTCAGCCAGCGTCTGCGTCGGCAGGCACGGCATCTGGGGGTAAGTGCCGCCACGCTGTATCACTGGGTCTGGGCCCAGGTCATTGGCGCGGTGTCAGCTCGCGACGATGTGGTTTTCGGCACTGTATTGCTCGGCCGCTTGCAGGCCGGTGACGGCGCGGACCGTTCGCTGGGGATGTTCATCAACACCTTGCCGCTGCGCGTGCGCCTGACGGATGAAAGCCTCAGTGCGGCGGTCAAGCGTACCCATGTCGCCCTGAGTCAGTTGGTGGCTCACGAGCATGCTTCGCTGACGTTGGCGCAACGCTGCAGCGGCGTGGTCGCACCGGCGCCGTTGTTCAGTGCCTTGCTCAACTATCGCCACGCGTCGACTACGGTCAGTGAGGCCAGCCGTGTTGCCTGGGAAGGCATCGAGATGCTCGCCAACGAAGGGGTCAACAGTTACCCGCTGATCCTCTCGGTGGACGATGTGGGCGAGGACTTCCGGGTCAGTGCCCTGGCACCGCGCTCGGTGGGCGCGCAGCGGGTATTGGGGTACGTGTGCACGGCGTTGGCCGGGTTGGTCGAGACTTTGGAGCAGGCACCGCATTCGGAGGCCAACCGCGTATCGATTCTGACCGCCGATGATCGCCGGCAATTGTTGCAGACGTTCAACGGCACTGCGCGGCACTACCCGCACCAGCAACCGCTGCATCAGGTGTTCGAGGCGTGGGTACAGGCGCATCCGCATGCCTTGGCGGCGGTGCATGGCCAACAACAGATCAGCTATGACGGATTGAACGCTCGGGCCAACCGGCTGGCCCATCACCTGATCGGACTAGGCGTGGTTCCGGGTGCCAGCGTGGCAATCCTGTTGGAGCGTTCCCTGGACCTGCTGGTCAGCCAACTGGCAATCAGCAAGTGCGCGGCGGTGTATGTGCCGTTGGACGTCAATGCACCGCTGGACCGTCAAGGCTTCATGATTTCGGACAGCGGCGCGCAGCTGTTGCTGAGCGTGGCTTCGATTGAGGTGCCGGAAGGCGCGCGTCGTCTGGACCTGGACACCCTGGACCTGAGTGTTGAGCCTGACCACAATCCGGCGCTTGAGCAATCGGCCGAGACGGCGGCGTACATCATGTACACCTCCGGCTCTACCGGCACGCCGAAGGGTGTGTTGGTGCCGCACCGGGCGATCACGCGGTTGGTGATCAACAACGGCTATGCCGATTTCAATCAGCACGATCGTGTGGCGTTTGCCTCCAACCCGGCGTTCGACGCCAGCACCCTGGATGTGTGGGCACCGTTGCTCAATGGCGGCGCGGTGGTGGTGGTCGACCAGGACACGCTGCTGTCCCAGACCGATTTCGTCGCGCTGTTGCAACAGCAAGCGGTCAGCGTGTTGTGGATGACCGCCGGGTTGTTCCATCAGTACGCCGAGGGGCTGTTAGCGGTCTTCCCGCAGTTGCGTTACCTGATCGTCGGCGGCGATGTACTCGACCCGAGCGTGATTGCACGAGTGCTCAAGGACGGCGCGCCGCAACACTTGCTCAACGGCTATGGTCCGACCGAAGCCACCACCTTCTCGACCACCCATGAGATTACCCGGGCGGACGAGGGCAGCATTCCGATTGGTCGCCCGGTAGGTAACAGCCGCACCTACGTGTTGGATGCGCGCCAGCAACCGGTGGCGGTGGGCGTGACCGGTGAGTTGTATATCGGTGGCCAGGGTGTTGCTCTGGGCTATCTGAACCGTGCCGAACTGACTGCGGAGAAATTTCTCGCCGATCCGTTCAACGACGGTGCTCTGATGTACCGCACCGGCGACCTGGTGGCCTGGCGCGAAGACGGCACCTTGCAATACCAAGGGCGCAATGACCAGCAGGTAAAGATTCGTGGTTTCCGGATCGAACTGGGCGAGATCGAAACGCGCCTGAGCGAACACCCGCAGGTCAAGGATGCGGTGGTACTCGCCCGTCAGGACGAGCCTGGGCACAAGCGTCTGGTGGCGTACTTCACCGAACGCGAAGCGCTGGATATCGAGGTATTGCGTACGTGTCTGCAAGGGCAATTGCCGGATTACATGGTGCCGGCGGCCTACGTGCGCCTGGACAGCCTGCCGCTGACCAACAACGGCAAGGTCGACCGTAAAGCCTTGCCCGCGCCCGGTCAGGATGCCTTGCTCAGCCGCGTTTACGAGGCCCCCCAGGGGCCGATGGAAGTGGCGCTGGCGCAGTTGTGGGAGAAGGTGCTCAAGGTCGGGCAGGTGGGGCGTCATGACCACTTCTTCGAGTTGGGTGGGCATTCATTGCTGGCGGTCAGTCTGGTTGAGCAGATGCGCAAGCAAGGGATGGATGCTGACTTGCGTGTGTTGCTCGCTCAACCGACGCTGGCTGCAATGGCCGCGGCGGTGGGGCAGGTCGAGCATGTGGTCGTGCCGCAATCGAGCGTGCCGACGTTCGAGCGCAAACGCCGGATCTGATCGACACACGCTCGGCAATTGGCGTGGGTAAACCGCGCCCATCTGCCGAGCGTGCGCGCTTTTTGGCAATCGGCGTGTCACCCCTGCGTTGTCCCTGCTTCCTATGACATACACCTCCCCGTGGATGTTTTAGTTTTCCAGCCCTGTGGGAAGCCCTTGGGCACGCATTCAACCCATCACTTTTTGAACCTGACGACGACGGCGTCTAGCCCATGAGGGGCCAGGCGCCGCTGTTCGATGCCGGGTGCTCAGGTTGCAATTGAAGCCGGACTTTCTCGTCACTGTTTTCGAATCTTAAGCAGGTCACAACATGCACTTCAGCGAATTGATGGCAGTTCTTTCGACTCACGCGATCCATCTGCAACGTGAAGAGGATGACCTGGTCATCCTGGGCGACGATGAGGGGCTCGACGATGGGTTGATCGACAACTTGCGTGAACACAAAGCGCAATTGCTTGAATTGATCGCACGTAACGGTGGTGACTGGTTGAGCCCGGCCTACCGCATTACTCCGCAGATGCTGCCGTTGACGGCCCTGGACCAGGCGACCATCGACCAGATTGTCGACGCCGTGCCGGGCGGCCTGGCCAACGTCAAGGACATCTACCCGCTGGCGCCGTTGCAGGAAGGCATGCTGTACCACCATTTGACTGCGGAGCAGGGCGATCCCTATCTGCTGCAATCGCAGTACGCATTCGACAGCCGCGCGAGCCTGGAGCACTTCACTCAGGCGTTGCAATACGTGATCAAGCGTCACGACATCCTGCGCACCACGGTGGTCTGGGAAAGCCTCGATGAGCCGGTGCAGGTAGTGCTGCGCAAGGCCATGCTGATCAGTGAAGAACTGCATCTGGACCCGAGCGATGGTGATGTGCTGGGCCAGTTGCGCGGCCGCTTCGATGCGCGTCACTACCGCCTGGATATCCGCCAGGCGCCGATGATGCGCGTGGCCTTCGCCCTGGATTCGCCGAACCAGCGTTGGGTGGCGGTGCTGTTGTTTCACCATATGGCCCTGGACCATACCGCAATGGAGGTGGTGCAGCACGAAATGCAAGCCTTCCTGCTGGGGCAGACCGAGCACTTGGGGGAGCCGGTGCCATACCGCAATTATGTGGCCCAGGCTCGCCTGGGGGTCACTGAACAGCAGCACGAAGCGTTCTTTCGCGAGATGCTCGGTGACATCGATGAGCCGACGCTGCCCTTCGGTTTGCAGGACGTTCAGGGTGACGGCCACGGCATCGAAGAAAGCCACCTGATGCTGGACAACACCTTGAGCAAGCGCCTGCGTGTGCAGGCCCGGCAATTGGGGGTAAGCGCGGCCAGCGTGATGCACCTGGCTCTGGCACAAGTGCTGGGTAAAGTGTCCGGGCGCCAGGAGGTGGTGTTCGGTACCGTATTGCTGGGCCGAATGCACGCGGGCGAGGGCTCGGACCGTGCGTTGGGGATGTTCATCAACACCCTGCCGCTGCGCGTGAGCGTGGGCGAACAAAGCGTGCGCAACGGCCTGAAGCTGACTCACCAGCGGTTGACCGCATTGCTCCAGCATGAACACGCCTCGCTGGCGTTGGCTCAGCGTTGCAGCGCCGTGGCGACGCCCACACCGCTGTTCAGCGCCATGCTCAACTACCGTCACAGTGCCACCGGCGGCAGTGCCGAGGCCCAAACGGCCTGGGCCGGCATGCAAGCCTTGGGTGCTGAAGAACGCACCAACTATCCGCTGACCGTCAACCTCGACGACCTGGGTGAGGACTTCCATATCACGGTACTCGCGGATGCCGAAATCGGCGCCGCGCGTGTCGCGCATTATCTGCATGCCGCCCTGGAAAGCCAGGTGGCCGCGCTGGAGCACACGCCCCAGGCGTCGCTGCAAACCTTGGGTATCCTGCCGGCGACCGAGCGCCAGCACCTGTTGCAACACTGGAACAGCACTGATGCCGTGTTTGCCGACAACGCGTTGATCCACCATCAGGTCGAAGCCTGGGCGGCGGAAAATCCCGACGCCAGTGCGGTGCTATTTGAAGGCCGGCACCTGAGCTATGGCGACTTGAATCGACGCGCCAACCAGGTCGCACACCGCTTGCTGAGCCTGGGCGTACGCCCGGATGATCGAGTGGCGATCTGCGTCGAGCGCGGCCTGGACATGATGGTCGGTCTGTTGGGCATCCTCAAAGCGGGTGCCGGTTATGTGCCGATCGACCCGGCGTACCCGCAGGAACGCATCAGCTACACCTTGCAGGACAGTGCGCCGGTCGCGGTGCTGGTGCAGCAGGCGACTCATGCCTTGGTCGCCGAGCTGTCGGTGCCGGTTATCGAGTTGGATGCCGACGATTGCCAGGCTGAATCTACCCAAAACCCACACGTATCGGGCCTCACCTCGGCCAACCTGGCGTATGTGATCTACACCTCTGGCTCAACCGGCTTGCCCAAGGGCGTGATGATTGAGCACCACAACGTGGCGCGCCTATTCTCCGCCACTGAGGGCTGGTTCAACTTCAATGACCAGGATGTGTGGGCGCTGTTCCACTCGTTTGCCTTCGACTTCTCCGTGTGGGAAATCTGGGGCGCGCTGATCCATGGCGGGCAGTTGCTGGTGGTGCCGCAGCTCACCAGCCGTTCGCCGGACGAATGTTATGCCCTGCTGTGCAGTGCCGGGGTGACGGTTCTCAACCAGACGCCGAGTGCCTTTCGTTCGTTGATTGCGGCCCAGGGCCAGAGTGCCTTGAAGCACTCCCTGCGCCAGGTGATCTTCGGCGGTGAAGCCCTGGAGCCGGGGATTCTCAAACCGTGGTATGCGCGTACGACCAACGCCGGTACGCAACTGGTGAACATGTATGGCATCACCGAAACCACCGTGCATGTGACCTATCGCGCCCTTGAAGCGGCGGATGCGCAACTGGTTGGCGTCAGCCCGATTGGCGGGCGCATTCCGGACTTGCAGTTGTACGTGCTCGACGAGCAGCGCGAACCGGTGCCGGTCGGTGTGGTGGGGGAGTTATACGTGGGCGGCGCGGGGGTTGCCCGTGGCTACCTGAACCGGCCTGAATTGAACGCCGAACGTTTTATCGCCGACCCGTTCAGCGGTCGTACCGAGGCTCGCCTGTACAGGAGCGGTGACCTGGGGCGCCGTCTGGCCGATGGCAGCATCGACTACCTGGGACGCAATGACGATCAGGTGAAAATTCGCGGTTTCCGTATCGAGCTGGGTGAGATCGAGGCACGCCTGGCCGCCTGTGATGGCGTGCGCGAGGCGGTGGTCATCGCCCGCGAAGATGAACCGGGCGACAAGCGCCTGGTGGCCTATGTCATCGCCACCGATGGCGCGGAACCCTCGGCCGTCGAGTTGCGCACGCAGTTGCTGGTGTCCCTGGCTGAGTACATGGTGCCCGCCGCGTTTGTGCTGGTGGCGCAGTTCCCATTGACCACCAACGGCAAGCTCGACCGTAAGGCCCTGCCGGTGCCGGATGCCGACGCGTTGGCGCGTCGGCAGTACGCGGCCCCCGAAGGTGAGGTGGAAGCCGCGATTGCCGCGATATGGCAAGACTTGCTCGGGGTTGAGCAAGTGGGCCGCCAGGATCACTTTTTCGAACTGGGCGGCCACTCATTATTGGCGGTCAAGTTGATCGAGCGCATGCGCCAGGTTGGCCTGAGCGCCGACGTACGCGTGCTGTTCGGTCAACCGACCCTGGCCGTACTGGCGGCCGCCGTGGCCGGTGCGAGCAAGGATGTGGTGGTACCCGCCAATCGTGTCCCCGAAGGGTGCGAGCACATCACCCCGGACATGCTGTCCCTGGCCGCGCTGGATCAGACCGCCATCGACCGGATCGTCGCGACGGTGCCGGGCGGTGCACGCAACGTCCAGGAAATCTACAGCCTGGCGCCGCTGCAAGAGGGGATTTTGTACCATCACCTCGCTGCTGCCCAAGGCGATCCGTACCTGCAATACATGACCTTCAGCTTTGACAGCCGCGAGCGTTTGCAACGTTTTGCCGCTGCACTGCAAGGTGTGATTTCGCGACATGACATCCTGCGCACTGCGGTAGTCTGGGAGCGCCTTGAGGAGCCGGTGCAAGTGGTTTGGCGCGAGGCTGAATTGGGTGTGGATGAGATTCACCTAGACCCGGCCGCCGGTGATATCGCCGTGCAATTGACCGAGTGCCTCAACCCCCGTCACCACCGCCTGGATATTCGCCAGGCGCCGATGATGCGCATCGGTTACAGCGAGGATGCGCCCAACCAACGCTGGGTCGCGGTGTTGCTGCTGCATCATCTGGTGGATGACGCCACGTCGCTGCGCATGCTGACCTCGGAAATCGAAGCCCATACCCGTGGCGAAGAGGCGCTGCTGCCACCGTCGGTGCCGTACCGTAACTACGTGGCTCAGGCGCGCCAGGGTGTGAGTCGCGAAGAGCATGAAGCGTTCTTCAGTGAAATGCTGGGGGACATCGATGAACCGACCCTGCCATTCGGCCTGCAGGATGTGCAGGGTGATGGACACGGTGTCGAAGAGGTCATCCTGGCGTTGGATGACAGCCTCAGCCAGCGCCTGCGCGCGCAGTCCCGTCAGTTGGGGGTGACCCCGGCCAGCCTGTATCACTTGGCGTGGGCGCGGGTGCTGGGCGGCGTCTCGGGACGCACTGATGTGGTGTTCGGCACCGTTTTGCTGGGACGCTTGCAGGGCGGTGAAGGCTCCGACCGTGCCCTGGGAATGTTCATCAACACTTTGCCGCTGCGGGTCAGTCTCGCTGAAGCTGGCGTGCGCGCCATGGTCAAGAGCACCCACGCGCGCTTGACCGGCTTGCTCGGCCATGAGCACGCCTCGCTGGTGCTGGCGCAACGCTGTAGCAAGGTTGCGGCCTCGACGCCGCTGTTCAGTTCGCTGCTCAACTATCGCCAGCTCGGCGGCGCGGACGTCTCGGCAGAGGCGGTGGCGGCCTGGGAAGGCATTGCGGTGCTCGACAGCAAGGAGCGCACCAACTACCCGCTGACCCTGTCGGTCAACGACATGGGGGAGGCCTTCAGCCTGTCGGTCATGGCCGACGGTGCGATCGGCGCGGCGCGGGTGTGCGGCTACATGCAGTGCGTCCTGGAAAATCTGGTACAGGCCTTGGAGCAGACCCCTCAGGCCTCGCTGCAAGGCTTGGCGATGCTGCCGGCGGGCGAGCGTGAGCAACTGTTGCAACACTGGAATGCCACCGACAGCCTGTTCGCCGATGCGGCATTGATTCATCACCAGGTTGAGCTTAAGGCCGCTGTGCAACCCGACGCTACGGCGGTGCTGTTTGACGATCAGCGTCTGAGCTACGACGACTTGAACCGCCGCGCCAACCAGGTCGCGCACCGCCTGTTGAGCCTGGGTGTGCGCCCGGATGATCGGGTGGCGATTTGTGTCGAACGAGGCCTGGACATGATCGTTGGCCTGCTCGGTATCCTCAAGGCCGGTGCCGGTTATGTGCCGATCGACCCGGCCTACCCACAGGAACGCATCAGCTACACCTTGCAGGACAGCGCGCCGGTCGCGGTGTTGGTGCAGCAGGCGACTCATGCCTTGGTCGCCGAGCTGTCGGTGCCGGTTATCGAGTTGGATGCCGACGATTGCCAGGCTGAATCTACCCAAAACCCACACGTATCGGGCCTCACCTCGGCCAACCTGGCGTATGTGATCTACACCTCTGGCTCAACCGGCTTGCCCAAGGGCGTGATGATTGAGCACCACAACGTGGCGCGCCTATTCTCCGCCACTGAGGGCTGGTTCAACTTCAATGACCAGGATGTGTGGGCGCTGTTCCACTCGTTTGCCTTCGACTTCTCCGTGTGGGAAATCTGGGGCGCGCTGATCCATGGCGGGCAGTTGCTGGTGGTGCCGCAGCTCACCAGCCGTTCGCCGGACGAATGTTATGCCCTGCTGTGCAGTGCCGGGGTGACG
>NZ_MDDR01000065.1 GCF_001870435.1 Pseudomonas costantinii
ATTCAAGACTGCGTGCGGGCACACCGAGCCACAGCGAGGTGCCGAGTGGTGGGGCAAGAGCCTTTTGGTTACTTTTGGGCTCCTTTCAAAAGTGACCCGCTGTAAGAGCGGAACCCTACGCGGCCGTCACCCCAAAAACGGATATGCACTCAATATAAAAACAAAACAGCAGCCCAAAAAAAGGGCGACCGAAGTCGCCCAAAATGCCTTGCGTGCTCATATAACCAAGAAAGACTTACGGTTCTTTACGCTTATTAGCGTCCTTCCAGATAAAAATCCCAAACCCTACAAAAAACAGCACCATGAGGCTGACAGTCAGCACTCCAGCAAACACCACATTATCGAAAAACATGACCGGCCTCCCGCTCGTGCCCTGTTGCGATAGGGCTAAGTTAATGGAGAAGACGGATTGGAAAATTGACGGGGATCAATGTCGCCCGCAACGGGGCGTAAAGAAGGGCAATAACTGACCTGCATCAACAGATGCAGGTTGTTTCAACGCTTTTTCGGTTTGCTCTTGGGCTTTTTCTTAACTTTGCCCAGCGGCATCGCTTGTTCAAACGCCTGGCGTACTTCATTCAGGCGTTTGTCGTTCAGGTCATGGACCCGTTTAGCACGCTCGGCATTCAGGTCGATCAGCTTGTCGTCATCACTCATGGCTTGGCTTACGTTGTGGCGGGAATGCCTCAATAATGCGGCCTCCCTCGCCCGACAGCAATTACCTGGGTGAAAATTCCAGGCCTGCATACCCACCCGGTTATTTATCACGCTCAAACGTAATGATGGAGCGTGTAGTACCCGGCCAATTCGGCATTTGCCGCCAAGGCGTCAGCACTTGCAAAGTGTCGCCATGGACGCGAAAGTCGCGGCATTGCTCTGTGCCGACCCACGCCGGGTTCCAGGCACTGTCGACTTGCGTACACCACTGGTTGCCCTCGACCCGCTCGATGCCGGTATAGGCGACCAGCGTGCTCAACAGTGCTGATTTCTCAGCATCCGATGTACCCACCTGCCGACCCTCGCCGGTCAACACGAAAGCCACGCGGTGATCGGCAGTGAATATGACGCGCCCGGTGGGCCGATCGCCCATGGCCGGAATCTTCTGATGAGTGTCCTGAGATTCAACCTGGTAGCCAACCAGCCGCCAGGCGCCCACCAACGGTGACTCGCTCGCCTGCACGCCCCCGTAAAACACCGCGGCAAAGCACAACCCGAGCACACCCGCCGTCACATATTGTTTCATGGTTTTACCGCTCTCAGAAAAACCGGAAGCTTTCCTCAAACGGACGAAGGCGTATGTAAGACATGTCCTTAAACAAAGCTTAAACACCATAGGTAAATCACTGGGCGACAAAATCCAGGTCATCGCCCAAAATCGTGATGTCCTCCACTCGCAAAAAGGCGCCCCTTTGGCACTGCACAACGACCTTCCCCCGCTGCTGGCCCTGCGCGCCTTTGAAGCCGTGGCGCGGCACTTGAGCTTTATCAAGGCGGCGAATGAGTTGTCGGTAACCCAGAGCGCCTTAAGCCACCAGGTGCACAAACTTGAACAACACCTGGGCAAGCCGCTGTTCATCCGACGCACCCGTGCGATTGATCTGACCGCCGACGGCCAACATTACTACGACGAAATCCGCCCCGCCCTCGACGTCATCGCTGCTGCCACACGCGCCCAAAAAGCGGAGCCCGGCACGATGGTGCTACGCGTCGGGCTGCTCGCCTCCTTCGCCACGTTATGGCTGGCCCCACGGCTGGCCGGGTTTCTCAACCGTTACCCGCATATCCAGGTGGAATTGCTGCCGGCCATCCAACTGGCCAACGTCGCCGCCGCCGAAGTTGACCTGGCAATTCGTTACGGCAAGGGCGACTGGCCCGACGTCCAAGCCACGCGCCTGATGGATGAAGCCATCTCCCCTGTGTGCAGTCCGGCCTTCAAGGCCAGCCAACTGCATAACGGCCCGCTGCTGATGGCCACCTCGCACCGGCCATTCGAATGGACGGACTGGTCTGCCCACTATCAGGTCGAACTCGCCAGCCACCCGCGCGTGATGCTGCACGACTACAACATCGTGGTCGAAGCTGCAGTCGCCGGGCAGGGTATCGCCATGGGTCGCCACCGTCTGATCCAGCGCAAGCTTCAAGACGGCAGCCTGGTGGAAGCCTTCGACTGGCCGCCCTACCGCAGCGACATCGGCTATTGGCTGATCGCCCCGCAAGGCCCCGCCAGCGAAGCCGCCACCTGTTTCAGCGAATGGCTGAAGGAAGCCTGTGCCGACGCGTGAGTTTTTTCGATACGTCCCGTGAGATCTATCCGTTTGTCGCCACACCCTCCTCGCCCACATGCTCAAACCTCTTACCCTAGGAGGATTGAACATGAGCGACTCCCTGCGCCAACGCGTACAAGCCCTCGGCCTGACCCTGCCGACGCCCAGCCAGCCAGCGGCCAACTACATCAACCATGTCATCAGCGGGAACCAGCTGTTTGTCTCCGGGCAAATTCCTTTGGTCGACGGCAAGCCCGCTTATGTAGGCCGACTGGGCGAATCCCTCAGCGATGAAGAAGGTGCACAGGCGGCGGAACTGGCGGCGCTGGGCCTGTTGGGGCAATTAAGCGATGCGTTGGGTGATGACCTGTCGCGTCTGGTGCGCATTGTGCGCCTGGGTGTATTCATCGCCAGTAGCGGCGACTTCCAGCGCCAGAGCGTGGTCGCCAACGGTGCGTCAAACCTGCTGGTCAACGTCCTCGGCGACAAGGGCCGACATGTGCGCACGGCCGTAGGGGTTTCCAGCCTGCCGGCCGGTGTGGCAGTGGAGGTTGATGCGATTTTCGAGCTGCGGCCATGAGCTCGCTCGACGTCCAACGCCTGCGTGACGTCACGCCCGGCTGCCAGTCGGGCATTGTGCACTTCAACCACGCCGGTGCCTCGCTGCCAAGCCAAGCAACCCTCGACGCGATCATCGACCAATTACAACGCGAAGCCCGCGACGGCCCCATGGAAGCAGGCGAGCACGGCGCCACCCTGGTGGAAAAAGCCCGGCGTGTGGCAGGGCAATTGCTCAACGCCCCCGCCTCGTCGATTGCCTTTACCAGCAGCGGCTCGAGCGCCTGGAGCATGGCGTTTCAAGCCTTGGGCCCGTGGCAGCCGGGTGACCGGATTCTGGTGGGCCGCCATGAATGGGGCGGCAACCTGGCGAGCATGGAATTGGCAGTGCAAGCGGGTGCTCGGATAGAAGTGATCCCCTGCGATGAAACCGGCGCGGTCTGCCCGGCAGCATTGGAATCGATGATTGATGCAAACGTGAAGCTGATCGACCTGACTTGGCTCCCGGCCAATGGCGGCCTGATCAACCCCGCCCAAGCCATCGGCGAAGTCGCCAAGCGTCACGGCATCGCTTACTTCATCGATGCGGGTCAAGCGGTCGGGCAAGTGCCGGTGGATGTTCAGGCGTTGCACTGCGACGTACTCAAATCAGCCGGTCGCAAACACCTGCGCGGGCCGCGCGGCACGGCGCTGTTATATGTGCGGCCGGACTTTCTCCAGCACCTGAACCCTGGCCAGCGCGATGTGCTTTCAGCGCCCTGGAACGCTGATGGTTTTGATCTGCGTAACGATGCCCGCCGCTTTGAGACCAGCGAAGTGTCTTTCGCGTTGCTGGCAGGGTTGGGCAATGCATTGCAGGAGGTGAATCAACTGGGGGTCGAACGAACCTGGGAAAGGGTCTTGCAGATCAGCGAGCACATCCGCGAAGCGTTGCGGCAGATTCCAGGTATTTCCCTGCACGACTTGGGCGCTACTCACTCAGGGCTGATCGCCTTCAACCTTAAAGGCTGGGACGCTTTCGAACTCAAGCGGCGCTTGGGATTGAAGCGAATCAATATCGGCGCCAATGGCGTGGCCTACACACCGCTGGATATGCAGGCACGCGGCCTGACCAGCATTGCGCGGATTTCCGTCAGCCCTCTCAATACCGAGCACGACATCGAGTTGCTGATCGCGGCGCTACGCGAATTACGCGATTAAACCTCGACGTCCACCCACAGGCCCTGGCGCGGCGCATCTTCAATCAGCGGCACCACCGGCACGGTGTTATCGGCGTTAAGCTCATCGCCGGGGATCGCCAGGTGCTGCTCTGGATCTTCATCAGCTTCGCGCCGGCGTTTCTGCTGCTCTTGCTGGCGGCGCTGTTCTTCGCGCAATAAAAAAGTCGACTGCTCGGCATCACCCTTTTTCAGGTCGATGGTGCTTTCGTTGGAGCCAGGTTGTACTGGCACCACGGGCGGGATATCCGGCTTCTGGCGTACCGGATCGAGTTGCGAGGTGACCGGCACAACACTGACGGGCAGCATGGGTGGCAGCATAATGAATACTCTCCTGATCAATAAGCTGTCGGCCGGTTGCAGGGCGACTTGAGCCCGGCCTCACCAAGCTGTGACCCAATCGACACTCGCAAGCGCCCGCCACCCGTCGACTCAGCTTCCGACCCTCCACTCAAACGGAGTAGTTTTTGTCAGAGTCCTTTGGCTGAGGGCCTTGTTCCGTTAAGATAGTCGGCTTTTTCACGGCGGGAGTCAGGCAGCATGGCGCAGCAGTATCAACCGGGGCAACGCTGGATTAGTGACAGCGAAGCAGAGTTGGGGTTAGGCACCGTTCTGGCACAGGACGGCCGCTTGTTGACCGTGCTCTATCCGGCCACTGGCGACACTCGCCAGTATGCGCTACGGAATGCGCCCCTCACTCGCGTGAGGTTTTCGCCGGGTGACACCATCACCCATTTCGAAGGCTGGAAAATGACCGTGCAAGAAGTCGACGACGTCGACGGTCTGCTGGTCTACCACGGCCTCAATGGGCAGAACGAGCAGGTCACCCTGCCGGAAACCCAACTGTCCAACTTCATCCAGTTCCGTCTGTCCAGCGACCGTCTGTTCGCCGGGCAAATCGACCCGCTGGCCTGGTTCTCGTTGCGCTACCACACCCTGGAACACACCAGCCGCCAGTTGCAGTCCTCGCTGTGGGGCTTGGGTGGCGTGCGTGCGCAACCCATTGCTCACCAATTGCACATCGCTCGTGAAGTCGCTGACCGCATCGCGCCACGGGTTCTGCTGGCCGACGAAGTGGGCCTGGGCAAAACCATCGAAGCGGGCCTGGTGATTCATCGCCAACTGCTGTCGGGTCGCGCCAACCGCGTGTTGATCCTGGTGCCGGAAAACCTGCAACACCAGTGGCTGGTGGAAATGCGTCGCCGCTTCAACCTGCAAGTGGCGCTGTTCGACGAAGAACGCTTTATCGAGAGCGATGCCGCCAACCCGTTCGAAGACACCCAGCTTGCGCTGGTGGCACTGGAATGGCTGGTGGACGACGAGAAAGCCCAGGATGCGCTGTTCGCAGCCGGCTGGGACTTGCTCGTCGTCGACGAAGCCCACCACTTGGTGTGGCACGAAGAGAAAGCCAGCCCTGAGTATTCGCTGGTCGAGCAACTCGCCGAAGTAATCCCCGGCGTGCTGCTGCTCACCGCGACCCCGGAACAACTGGGCCAGGACAGCCACTTCGCGCGCCTGCGCTTGCTGGACCCGAACCGCTTCCACGACCTACAAGCCTTCCGCGCCGAGAGCGAGAACTATCGCCCAGTGGCCGAAGCCGTGCAGGAGCTGCTGGACAAGGGCCGCCTGTCGCCAAAAGCGCACAAAACCATCCAGGGTTTCCTGGGCGACGAAGGCGAAGCCTTGCTCACCGCCGTCAACGATGGCGACACCGAAGCCAGCGCGCGCCTGGTGCGTGAGCTGCTCGACCGCCACGGCACCGGCCGCGTGCTGTTCCGTAACACCCGCGCCGCGGTGCAAGGCTTCCCGGAGCGCAAGCTGCATGCCTACCCGCTGCCGAACCCGGACGAATACCTCGAGTTGCCGCTGGGCGAGCACGCCGAGCTGTACCCGGAAGTCAGTTTCCAATCGCAGCCGGACGTAGAAGAAGAAAACCGCTGGTGGCGCTTCGACCCACGGGTCGAGTGGCTGATCGACCAACTGAAAATGCTCAAGCGCACCAAGGTGCTGGTGATCTGCGCCCACGCCGAAACCGCCATGGACCTGGAAGATGCCTTGCGCGTGCGCTCCGGTATCCCGGCCACGGTGTTCCACGAGGGCATGAACATCCTCGAGCGTGACCGCGCCGCCGCCTACTTTGCCGATGAAGAGTTCGGCGCCCAAGTGCTGATCTGCTCCGAAATCGGCAGTGAAGGCCGCAACTTCCAGTTCTCCCACCACCTGGTGCTGTTCGACCTGCCGTCACACCCCGACCTGCTGGAACAGCGGATCGGCCGTCTGGACCGGATCGGCCAGAAGCATGTGATCGAACTGCACGTGCCGTACCTGGAAACCAGCCCGCAAGAGCGCCTGTTCCAGTGGTACCACGAAGCGCTGAACGCTTTCCTTAATACCTGCCCGACCGGCAATGCCTTGCAGCATCAGTTCGGCCCGCGCCTGCTGCCGCTGCTGGAAAATGCCGATGACGGCGAGTGGCAAGCCCTGATCGACGAAGCCCGTGCCGAGCGCGAGCGCCTGGAACAAGAGCTGCACACCGGTCGTGACCGCCTGCTGGAGCTTAACTCCGGCGGCGCGGGTGAAGGCGATGCGCTGGTCGAAGACATCCTTGAACAAGACGATCAGTTCGCCCTGCCGATCTACATGGAAACCCTGTTCGACGCGTTCGGCATCGACAGCGAAGACCATTCGGAAAACGCACTGATCCTCAAACCGAGCGAAAAAATGCTCGATGCCAGCTTCCCCCTGGGTGACGACGAAGGTGTGACCATCACCTACGACCGTAACCAGGCGCTGTCGCGCGAAGACATGCAGTTCATCACCTGGGAACACCCGATGGTGCAGGGCGGCATGGATTTGGTGTTGTCCGGCTCCATGGGTAACACCGCCGTGGCGCTGATCAAGAACAAGGCGCTCAAGCCGGGCACCGTGTTGCTGGAACTGCTCTACGTCAGCGAAGTGGTTGCCCCACGCTCGCTGCAATTGGGCCGCTACCTGCCGCCGGCCGCACTGCGCTGCCTGTTGGACGCCAATGGCAATGACCTGTCGGGCCGCGTGTCGTTTGAAACCTTGAACGACCAGTTGGAAAGCGTGCCACGGGCCAGCGCCAACAAGTTTATCCAGGCCCAGCGCGACCAACTGACACCACGGATCAACGCGGGTGAAGAGAAAATCACCCCGCGCCACGCCGAGCGTGTGGCCGAGGCGAAGCGTCGCCTGGCAGCGGACACCGACGAAGAACTGGCACGCCTGACCGCGTTGCAAGCGGTCAACCCGACCGTGCGCGACAGCGAACTGGTAGCCCTGCGTAACCAACGCGAGCAAGGCCTGGCGATGCTCGACAAGGCGGCGTTGAGACTGGAAGCGATTCGGGTGCTGGTGGCGGGTTGATTACCGCCCTGCCCTGCTAAAAAGAAGGCCCGCTCAATGCGGGCCTTTTTTATTCATTTGAGAATGGCTTTAGCCTTGCTCCCGATAGCCTCACCTCGGCTTCAAGCTGTGGCTGCCCCAGCCGGAACCTCCACCGCCCCCAACCCATCCTTCATCTTCTTGGCATCCCTCACAAAACACCGCGACGCCTGGAATAGAAACAACATGGTCAGGAACAGCGCCACCGGAATCAGGTACATGGCGTCGTGCAGCCCCACCGCCTTATACGCTTCAGTCATCTGCTGCGCCCCAGCGGCATACATCGCCGAATGGGCAAAATGGTCGGACAAGCCTCCCACCACCACTGGGCCCATGCCACCGCCCAACAAATACAACCCAGCAAAAAACAGCGCCATCGCCGTAGCCCGCAGACGCGGCTCCACCACGTCCTGGATCGCCGTGTACACACAGGTGTAGAAGTTATAAGCGAACAACCAGCCCACACTGAACAACGCCACAAACACACCAATCTCAATACGCCCGGCATGCAACGCCCAGGCGGTGGTAACGGTGGAGATGATCAAGCTGAATGCCGCAAACAGCAGCCGACCATTGGCGACCCGCTGGTGAATCTTGTCGGCAATCCAGCCACCCAGTGTCAAACCCACCAAGCCAGTCAGGCCGACAATCACCCCGGTGGCAACCGCCGCGTCCTGCAAGGGCATCAGGAAGTAGCGCTGCAGCATCGGCACCAGGAACGAGTTGCACGCATAGGTGGCGAAGTTGAAGCACAGCCCGGCCAGCACCAGCCAGAGGAAGGTCGGTACCGCCAGCACGCGCCGAATCGGACGGTCGACGCGTTCCTGGGAGACTTGCACCGTTTCCGCCGCGCCGCGCTTGGGTTCCTTGATATAGAACATGAACACCGCAAGGATCAGCCCTGGCACCGCGGCGATAAAGAACGGCGCGCGCCAGCTGTCGAACGCCTTGACCATCGCGCCAATGGTGAAGAACGCCAGCAACAGGCCCAACGGCAGGCCCAGCATGAAAATCCCCATCGCCCGCGCGCGGCGGTGTGCGGGAAACAGGTCGCCAATCAGCGAGTTGGCCGCCGGTGCATAGCTGGCCTCGCCAATGCCAATACCCATGCGTACCAGCAGGAAGGTCCAGAAACTGCCGACCATACCGTTGAGCGCCGTCAGCCCACTCCAGGCGAACAGGCCCCAGCCCATCAGTTTGCTGCGCGAACCGGTATCGGCCATACGCCCGAGCGGCAGGCCGGCGATGGCGTAGACGATGGTGAAGGCGGTGCCGATGATACCGAGCTGGAAGTCACTCAAGTGCCATTCCATGCGGATTGGCTCGATGATGATCGCGGGAATGGTGCGATCGAAGAAATTGAACAGGTTGGCGAGGAACAGCAGGAACAGAATGCGCCAGGCATTCGCCGCTTGGGTCGAGTTCTGCATGGGTCCGTCTCTTTTATTGTTATGAGAGCTGCGATGCCCGATGCATCCTGCTCAGGTACCTGCAACATAGTCAGGCAGGCCCCGGTTGTCTGTAATGATTCGTAAAGCTGATAGGGCGTAATTTCACCCACAACTACGGGATTAGCCTTACAAAAATATAAGTACGTGCCCCCCTTCCCAATGGCTACGGCACGATTAGAATGGCGAGCCTTCCCGTAACACCCCCCTCTTACTTTTCTTATTGATGACGCCCATGTCCGAAGCCAGTCCGTGTCTGAATTGCGGTGCCTGCTGTTCATACTTTCGTGTGTCTTTCTTCTGGGGTGAGTGCGCCTCATCGGGGGGCACCGTGCCCGATGATTTGGTGGTGCAGATCAACCCCACACGCGTGGCGATGATCGGTACCGACCAGAAACCTGCGCGCTGCTGCAGCCTTGAGGGTGAAGTCGGCCAGGGCACCCGTTGCACCATCTATGAACAACGCTCCAGTGTTTGCCGCGAGTTCGACTCATCGTGGAGCCAAGGCGTGCAAAATGTCGATTGTGATGCCGCACGGGCGGCCTTCGGCCTGGCCCCACTGGAGGCTCCTTTCGAACTGGAACTACCCATCAGCGCTTAGCATCAAACGTTATGGCGGACATGCCAAAATATTTGAGAGCAAAGTGCCATTATTCATGACGTTTCCTGCGAGCCTTCTATACTCGTTGTCGTAGGTCATTGCGGTAGGCAATGGCGTCATGACTTTGACGGGACATGCTATGGAATGGCTTGGTTTGCATTTTTTTACCGACCTTCCAGAGAACGGGCATTTATTACTCAATTGCAGTCATAACCCCTTTCTGGTGCTGTTGGCCTACCTGGTCGCTTGCGCGGCAGGGTTCGGAACGTTGGACATGGCTGAGCGCGTCGGCCATGTAGAAGCCCCTACCGCCCGTCGCAACTGGCGCTGGGTTGGGGCCGGTTGCCTGGCCGGCGGGATCTGGTCTACCCACTTCATCAGCATGCTGGCCTTCCAGGCACCTATCGCCATTCATTACGAATTGTTCCTGACGTTCGCCTCGCTATTGATCGCTCTGATTGCCTCGTTGTTTGCCATGCAAACCCTTAGTCATACCCACCTTCGGTTCCATCAATACCTGCTGGCGTCACTGTGGATGGGGCTTGGTATCGCCTTGATGCACTATGTCGGCATGGCGGCCATGCGCTCCCAAGCCCAAGTTTACTTTGAGCCGTGGCTGTTCATCGCCTCAGTGGGCATTGCCATTGGCGCCAGCCTGGCTGCGTTATTACTGTCGAGCTACCTACGCAATGGCGCGGGCGTGTTCCATCAACTGCTCAAATACGCCGCCAGCCTGGTGCTGGGCGGCGGAATTCTGAGCATGCACTTCACCGGCATGGCCTCCATGCAAATGCTGGTACCCACCGGGGCTGACCTTTCGTTGCCTCTGGACAACAACCCCACTCAACTCGGCCTCTCCGTGGCGGTGATTACCTTGCTGGTGATCGGCAGCGCCGTCAGCGCGGCCCTGGCGGATAAAAAGCTGCAACACAAGGAGCGCGACCTGCGTAGGGTTAACGCCTTGCTCAGCGAGCTCGACCAAGCCCGCGCCTCACTGCAACAAGTGGCCCATTACGATGCACTCACCAGCCTGCTCAACCGCCGAGGCTTCAACCAGATTTTCGCGGAGAAAGTCGCAGAAAAAACCGCAAGTAATGGCATGATGGCGGTGATCTTCCTCGATATCGACCACTTCAAGCGCATCAATGACAGCCTTGGGCATGATTCCGGCGACCGGTTGCTCACGGTACTGGCCGGGCATATCAAGAGTTCGGTACGCAGCCACGAAGATGTGGTCGCACGCTTTGGCGGGGATGAATTCTGCATCCTGATCAACATCCATAATCGCGATGAAGCGCGGCACATGGCGCAGCGCATCATGCAGAAGATGAAAGAGCCGATCGAACTGGCTGGTCGGCGGATGGTGATGACCACCAGCATCGGCATCAGCCTGTTTCCCGAGGACGGCCTGACCTGCGAGGAGCTGCTGAAAACCGCCGACCTGGCCCTGTACCAGTCCAAGGATACAGGACGCAACAGCCTGAACTTCTTCAGCTCCAACCTGAAAACCCGCGCATTCCTCGAGTTGCAACTGGAAGAGGAACTGCGCGCGGCTCTGCGTGCACGTAACGAATTGGTGCTGTTCTACCAACCGATCTTTGATATGAAGCTCGGCAAGGTCACTCGGCTGGAAGCACTGGTACGCTGGCAGCACCCGCAACATGGACTACTGGCCCCGGACCGGTTTATCGGCATCGCCGAAAGTAACGGGCTGATTGCCGAACTGGACCACTGGGTGTTGCGCCAGGCCTGCCACGATTTGAGCCTACTGTCCGATCGGGGCTACACGGAACTGACCATGGCTGTGAACTGCTCGGCCTTGAACCTGGCCCGTAACGAGCTGGCGGATGAAATCGAAGACGCCCTGCGCTTTGCCGGAATTGCCGCCAACCGCCTGGAACTGGAAGTCACCGAAAATGCGTTGATGGGCAATATCAGCAGTACCATGGCGCTGCTGCGGCAAATTCGTGCGTTGGGCGTATCGCTGGCGATTGATGACTTCGGCACTGGCTATTCATCACTTGCCTACCTCAAGTGCCTGCCGCTCAACACGTTGAAAATCGACCGATCGTTTATCCAGGACATTCCCAAGTCCACCGCCGATGTCGAGATCGTTCAAGCGATCATCGGCATGGCCCACACCCTGCACCTGCAGGTGGTCACTGAAGGCGTGGAAACCCAGGCACAGTTCGAGCTGCTGCTCAAACATGGGTGTGATTTCATTCAAGGCTACCTGCTGAGCCCTGCGGTACCTGCCAGTGACATCATTGGCGTGATCCAGAGCATCCACATGCGCAACCCGCTCCCCTCCGTCAGCGTGGAGGGCAACAAAGACGCCCCATCGCCGAAAGACCCTGGTCCGGGCCGTATTGGCCCCACCTCTGTCGTCAGGCCAATTCGCTGACGCCGAATATTTGGCATTTCGCCATCATTTGGTTAAAGAACGCCGACGAACGGCCGATTCATCAGAGTCCGGCCGGTATTCCCCTTAAAAAACCAAGGTTAAACCCGACCGTCCCGGACTAAGACGCACTGTAAAGTCGCGAACTCTCATTCAGTGATGGCTCCTTGATATTTTCCAGCCATCCGTCCAGGTACATGGCGCACAATGACTTCCAAAAACAACTCTGCCACCGAGATCTGCGACGTGTTGCCGACAGTTCCTGCGGAAAAACCCTCAGGTTCAAGGTCATTGAGCAGCGCCCGCCCGCTGGCCACCCAGCAGTACCTGTACTTCACCGAAACCAATACCGACCGCATCCTCGACAACCTCGATGGCCTGCGCGATATGGTGTTCCCGCGTCTGCCACAACAGGAAGGCGACGGCGACCCACGCAACGAGCAGGAATTTCCCTCGGTGTGCCTGATCGGCCTGGGCCGCTGCGGCTCCAACATTGCGCTGGACGTGGCGGAGCTGGTGTACAACGCACGCAAGTTCTACCTGAACGAATTCAGCACCGAGGATAAAAACCAGGACAAGGGCTACAGCCCAGCCCAATGGATTCGCAACAACCTGCGCCTGGGCGGCGGCAAGGCCAGCAAGCCGGTGTTTCTGGTAGAGCCATTGGTGATGCTGGGCGATCTGGACAAAGACATCGCCGGGCGCATCCGCTTCTCGCGCAAAGGCGAAAAAAGCGGCTTCCTGCGCGACTACAGCAAAATGAAAATCATGGACTTGTCGGAAGTCCATGCCGGTGGCGCAGGTAACGCGCCGATCCTAGGCCAGTATTTGGCCAAGATCATCCTCAACAAAGACACCCAGCGTTTTTCCAGCCCCGACTGGAAGATGATCCACTCGTACCTGATCGACTCCTGCGGCATCAAGGCCAACCAGTCGCGTCTGTACTTCTCGATTTTCAGCGCCGGCGGCGGCACCGGCTCGGGCATGGCCTCGGAATTCGGCCTGGCCCAGCAGCACTCGTACATGAACAAGACGTTCGACACCAAGCCCGCCGACGAGCACGACAGCAAAAGCGGCCACGCCTTTGTGTTCGAGCCGATCTTCACCAGCGGCATCTGTGTGCTGCCGAATATTTCCGACCACCGCAGCGAAATGTCCGAGGCGTTGCATATCAACGCCGGGCGGCTGCTGTGCAAATACCTGTCGGAAGAATGGGATTTCTCATACAACTTCGACAATGAAGACAGCAGCGAAGCCAGCGTGAAGGGGCGCATCCGGCCATGGAACGCAATGATGCTGATCTCCAACGACATCATGCGTTACGCAGAAGAAAGTGATGACGGCAATATCCAGAACATTGATGTCAATGCCATGGAAAAACACGCCAACCAGTACATCTCCCAGCAAATCTTCAACATCCTCACCGCCCAGGCAGTGACCACCGATTACGACCAGAACTACTTCCGTCGCGCCGGTATCGACATCGGCGAGACCATCCGCCTGGATGCCAACGACCTGTTCATGAGTCTGGCCGGCCCGGTGGCGATTGCCTATGCCGAGTCAGTGGTACCGGAAACTCCGGCGCCGTCGAATGACAAGTTCAAGGTGTTCGATAAAGAGCCCCAGCGGTTGAATATTGATGACCTGTTCTTCCGATCCATAGATCTGCCGCACTTCAACAAAGTGACCCAGGCGATCGAAGGGATCAGCCTGTTGCCGATTGAGTCCAAGCGCTATAAGGCGTCCCTGGAACAGTACAAAAACTCCGGGTATGACGCGGCGGCGTTGCACGATCTGCACTTCTTCAAGAACTGCTCGTCGGTGGTGTCGATTGTTTCGTTACCCAAGGATTACAAGCTGTCCTACATGGACTTGAACCGACTCAAAACCCACCTGAATAGTCTGTTTCCCAACACAACGCTCAAGCGCTATGCGTTGGTGATTGGGGCGTCGGCCAACTTGTCGCTGACGACGTTGATCGCCAAGAGCCCGTGCTTGTCGGATGATTTCCTGACGTTGATCGTGGCGTTTATCAAGCGCTGCTTTGCGCGTAATCCGTATCGGTTTGATGACACGTTGGATAATTCGATTCTGGATTTCATCATCCATGAGGATTTTGATGAAGATCGGATTGATGAGCTGCTCAATGAGTTTGAGAACCCGGCGAAGATTCTGGATACCAATTGGTATGCGATCAAGCCGATGTATGAGAAGAAGTACCGTGAGTTGATCAATGACAAAGAGAAGTTTGTGTCGATCAACGATATTCGCTTGTCGCGGGATTGTGTGAAGAAGGCGATCAAGTATTTGCGGGAGATTTACCGTCACCGGATTGGCAAGACCAAGGTCATTTCGTTGAATAACCATACTGGCAAGACCGCCTAGACTGAGGCGCCCCCATCGCAGGCAAGCCAGCTCCCACACTTGGAATGCATTTCAAATGTGGGAGCTGGCTTGCCTGCGATGACGGTCTGCGTTGCAACAAAAATGTATAGCCTTGCCACACCACGAAACAATTCCACAGGCATTTTGCCGCCCGCCAAACTGTTCCCATGACGCGCACGTCACCCTCGGCTGTGACCTTTCTCTACGGCAAGATGCCATCACCGCCTCAGCGGTTACTCCACTACACACTTACAGTGGCAAAAAAGGCGCACCTTTTTCGTGCAGACTTTTCTTACGCCGCCCTTTCCTGGATCAAAATCCAAGGCGAAACCACCACCGCCCACAAACTCGGGTCGCGCTCCACCAAGTCCAATGCCCGCGTCGCAGACACCTCGCCAAGACTCCCCGCAGCCAGCCACGCAGCGACTTTCTCACGGTTATCCTCCGCCATCCCCTCGGCCGCTTCGATCAAATCCAAGCCGGCGTCGACCCACAATAGGGCACCCTTGGCAAAGAACGGCTCAAGCTCCTTCCAGGAAATTTCGGCGGTTTCACCAAGCAGCTTGGCATAGAGGGTGCTAGGTTCTTGCGTCATGGGAATTCACCTATGGAAAAAATCGGCGCCATCATACCGTCGAGCCCCAGGCAGAAAAACCCAGTTGCAAATGAGGCATCGATCGAAAATGTCAGGAAAGCCAAGGATTGCCCGAAACTCTGGCATTGCCCGCCGCAATTCTGTCTTTTTCTTTCATTTAAGCGACACGCCCGGGTTTTGCCCCCAGCAGCTAGCTTTTCAAGCGATCAACCGGCGCTCTACACTGTACCGGTACAGTTGCCAGGGCACTGCCGGGGGGATATCCGAGATATCTGATCCGGTTCTGCAGCTCACAAGGCCGCTAGAACTATAAAAAATACAACAGTAAGAGTGGAGCACTATGAATAAGGCTACTAAGCAGATTTCCAAACTGTTTGCCGCTATGGTCCTGGCTGGGGTTGCCGGCCATTCGTTCGCAGCTGACACCATAAAGATTGGTATTGCCGGCCCTAAAACCGGCCCTGTGACCCAGTACGGCGACATGCAATTCATGGGTGCCAAGCAGGCGATCGCCGACATCAACGCCAAGGGCGGCGTCGACGGTAAAATGCTTGAAGCGAAAGAATACGACGACGCTTGCGATCCGAAACAAGCCGTGGCCGTAGCCAACAAAGTGGTCAACGACGGCGTCAAGTTCGTAGTCGGTCACCTCTGCTCCAGCTCCACTCAGCCAGCGTCCGATATCTATGAAGACGAAGGCGTGATCATGATCACCCCGGCTGCCACCAGCCCGGAAATCACCGCCCGTGGCTACAAGCTGGTCTTCCGCACCATCGGTCTGGACAGCGCCCAAGGCCCAGCGGCCGGCAACTACATCGCTGACCACGTGAAGCCGAAAGTCGTGGCCGTTATTCACGACAAACAGCAGTACGGTGAAGGTATCGCCACCGCCGTTAAACAGACCCTCGAGAAGAAAGGCGTGAAAGTTGCCCTCTTCGAAGGCATCAACGCTGGCGACAAAGACTTCGGTTCGCTGATTCAGAAACTCAAGCAAGCCAACGTCGACTTCGTCTACTACGGCGGCTACCACCCTGAGCTGGGCCTGATCCTGCGCCAAGCCAAGGAAAAAGGCGTGAACGCCAAGTTCATGGGCCCAGAGGGTGTCGGCAACGATTCCATCTCGCAAATCGCCCAGGGCGCTTCCGAAGGCCTGCTGGTCACCCTGCCTAAGTCTTTCGACACCGACCCTGCCAACAAGGCAATCGTTGAAGAGTTCGCCAAGAACAAGCAGGACCCAACCGGTCCGTTCGTATTCCCGGCCTACTCGGCTGTTGAAGTCATCGCTGGCGGTATCGCTGCCGCGAAGTCTGAAGACACCGCCAAAGTGGCTGCTGCCATCCACGCAGGCACCTTCAAGACCCCAACCGGCGACCTGAGCTTCGACGCCAAGGGCGACCTGAAGGACTTCAAGTTCGTGGTCTACGAATGGCACTTCGGCAAACCAAAAACCGAAGTTTCCCCTCAGTAAGCCAGGCGTTACTGGTCCAACAAGCCCACTGTGAAAGCAGTGGGCTTTGTTTTACGAGGTTTATGGGCCTGTCACCCGCGATCCGGGCGCTGGCTCACCTGAAAATCTTAAAACCGTCACCAGCGGTTCGCTGGCAAACGCTTCGTGCAACCTGATCACAGAGCAGGGCACCGAGCCGGAAATGACTCCACCAGTGAAATGCGTATCGGGTTTTTAGGAGCGCTGTAATGCCTGAGATCTATCATTTTTTCCAAACGCTGGTTAACGGCATGACCGTTGGCAGCACCTATGCCTTGATAGCCATTGGCTACACAATGGTTTACGGCATCATTGGAATGATTAACTTCGCCCATGGCGAGGTGTACATGATTGGCTCCTATGTGGCCTTCATCGCCCTTGCCGGGCTGGCCATGCTGGGTATCCATTCCCTGCCGCTGTTGATGACCGCTGCGTTCCTTGCGTCGATCGTCGTAACCAGTGCCTACGGCTACAGTATCGAGCGGGTTGCCTACCGTCCCTTGCGTGGCAGCAACCGTTTGATCCCGCTGATTTCCGCTATCGGCATGTCGATTTTCCTGCAGAACACCGTTTTGCTGTCCCAGGACTCCAAGGATAAGTCCATTCCCAACCTGATCCCGGGGAGCATCTCCTTCGGCCCAGGTGGCGCACAAGAAGTGCTGATTTCGTACATGCAGATCCTGGTTTTCGTCGTCACCCTGGTGGCGATGCTCGGCTTGACTCTGTTCATCTCCCGCTCCCGTCTGGGGCGCGCCTGCCGGGCCTGCGCCGAAGACATCAAGATGGCCAACCTGCTGGGCATCAACACCAACAACATCATCGCCCTGACCTTCGTGATCGGTGCCGCACTGGCGGCCGTCGCGGCGGTGCTGCTGAGCATGCAGTATGGCGTGATCAACCCCAACGCTGGTTTCCTGGTAGGCCTCAAGGCCTTTACCGCGGCGGTATTGGGCGGCATCGGCAGTATTCCGGGCGCGATGCTCGGCGGCCTGGTGCTGGGTGTGGCTGAAGCCTTTGGTGCCGATATTTTCGGCGACCAATACAAGGACGTCGTGGCGTTCGGCCTGTTGGTTCTGGTGCTGTTATTCCGTCCGACCGGCATTCTGGGCCGTCCGGAGGTTGAGAAAGTATGAGCAGATATCTTAAATCGGCGTTTTTCAGCGCCCTGCTGGTTTGGGCCGTGGCCTTCCCGGTACTCGGCCTCAAGCTGAGCATTGTCGGCATCAACCTGGAAGTGCATGGCACCGGTCCCGTGACCCTGACCATCATCGCCCTGTGCTCGGTGCTGATGTTCCTGCGCGTGCTGTTCAGCGAGCAGTTCACTGCCTTGTTCAGGGGCAACCGTGGCCCGTTGGTGTCGCCCAAGGTCAGCCAATTCCTGACCCTGCCGCGCACCCAGCGCTACATCATCGTTGCCCTGATCATCGCCGCATTGATCTGGCCGTTCTTCGGCTCGCGCGGCGCAGTCGACATCGCCACCCTGATCCTGATCTACGTGTTGCTGGGCCTGGGCCTGAACATCGTGGTGGGCCTCGCCGGCCTGCTCGACCTCGGTTATGTGGGCTTCTACGCTGTGGGTGCCTACACCTACGCGCTGCTCTCGCACTACCTGGGCTGGAGCTTCTGGATCTGCCTGCCGCTGGCCGGCTTGATGTCTGCCACGTTCGGCTTCCTGCTGGGCTTCCCGGTACTGCGTTTGCGCGGTGACTATCTGGCAATCGTGACCCTGGGTTTCGGCGAAATCATCCGGCTGTTCCTGCGTAACCTTACCGACATTACCGGTGGCCCCAACGGCATCAGCAACATCCCCAAGCCAACCTTCTTCGGGCTGTCGTTCGACCGCACCGCTGCCGAAGGCATGCAGACTTTCCACGAGTACTTCGGGATCGATTACAACCCGGTGAGCAAAGTGGTGTTCCTGTACCTGGTGGCACTGTTGCTGGCACTCGCGGCATTGTTCGTGATCAACCGCCTGTTGCGCATGCCGATCGGCCGCGCATGGGAAGCGCTACGCGAAGATGAAATCGCCTGTCGGGCCCTGGGCCTGAACCCGACCATCATCAAGCTTTCCGCGTTCACCCTGGGCGCTGCGTTCGCCGGTTTTGCCGGCAGCTTCTTCGCGGCTCGCCAAGGCCTGGTGACCCCGGAGTCGTTCACCTTTATCGAGTCGGCAATCATCCTCGCCATCGTGGTACTGGGTGGCATGGGCTCGCAACTGGGTGTGATCCTGGCGGCGATCGTGATGATCCTGCTGCCGGAAATGATGCGCGAGTTCAGCGAATACCGCATGTTGATGTTCGGCGCCATGATGGTGCTGATGATGATCTGGCGTCCTCAAGGCTTGCTGCCCATGCAACGTCCACACATGGAGTTGCGCAAATGAGCCGCGAGATCCTGAAAGTCGAAAACTTGAGCATGCGCTTCGGCGGCTTGCTGGCGGTCAACGGCGTGGCCCTGACCGTGAAAGAGAAACAGGTGGTGGCATTGATCGGCCCGAACGGCGCCGGCAAGACCACGGTGTTCAACTGCCTCACCGGTTTCTACAAGCCGAGCGGTGGCAGCATCTTGCTGGACGGCCAGCCGATCCAGGGTTTGGCCGGTCACGAGATCGCCCGTAAGGGCGTGGTGCGGACCTTCCAGAACGTGCGGTTGTTCAAGGACATGACGGCGGTCGAGAACCTGCTGATTGCCCAGCACCGTCACCTGAACACCAACTTCCTGGCAGGCCTGTTCCAGACCCCGTCGTTTCGCAAGAGCGAGCGCGAGGCCATGGAATACGCGGCGTACTGGCTGGACAAGGTCAACTTGACCGAATTCGCCAACCGCCCTGCCGGCACCCTGGCCTATGGTCAGCAACGTCGCCTGGAAATCGCTCGCTGCATGATGACCCGCCCGCGGATCCTCATGCTCGACGAACCGGCCGCCGGTCTGAACCCCAAGGAAACCGAAGACCTCAAGGCGCTGATCAGCGTGTTGCGTGAGGAAAACAACGCCACGGTGCTGTTGATCGAACACGACATGAAGCTGGTCATGAGCATTTCCGACCACATCGTCGTGATCAACCAAGGCACACCGCTGGCCAACGGGACACCGGAACAGATCCGCGATAATCCTGAAGTGATCAAAGCCTATTTGGGGGAAGCGTAAAATGCTGCAATTCGAAAACGTTTCCACTTTTTACGGCAAGATCCAGGCCCTGCACAGCGTCAACGTGGAAGTGCGCCAAGGTGAAATCGTCACGCTGATCGGCGCCAACGGTGCCGGTAAATCGACCCTGCTGATGACCTTGTGCGGTTCGCCGCAGGCCCACAGCGGCAGCATCCGTTACATGGGTGAAGAGCTGGTGGGCCAGCAGTCGTCGCACATCATGCGCAAGAGCATTGCGGTGGTGCCGGAAGGCCGCCGCGTGTTCTCGCGCCTGACGGTGGAGGAGAACCTGGCCATGGGCGGGTTCTTCACCGACAAGGGCGACTACCAGGAGCAGATGGACAAGGTGCTGCACCTGTTCCCTCGCCTCAAGGAACGCTTCAGCCAGCGCGGCGGCACCATGTCCGGCGGCGAGCAGCAAATGCTCGCCATCGGCCGGGCATTGATGAGCAAACCCAAGCTGTTGCTGTTGGACGAACCGTCCCTGGGACTGGCGCCGATCATCATCCAGCAGATCTTCGACATCATCGAACAGCTGCGCAAGGACGGTGTGACGGTGTTCCTGGTGGAGCAGAACGCCAACCAGGCACTGAAAATCGCTGACCGTGCCTACGTGCTGGAAAACGGCCGGGTGGTAATGCAGGGTACTGGCGAGCAATTGCTGACTGACCCCAAGGTGCGTGAGGCTTACCTGGGCGGTTAAAAACGGTTGTTGTAGGAGCCGAACCTAAATGTGGGAGCGGGCTTGTGTGGGAGCTGGCTTGCCTGCGATAGCATCACCGCGGTGTGACTAACACACCAAGGTGCCTGCATCGCGGGCAAGCCCGGCTCCCACACAAGCCCGCTCCCACATTTGCTTTGTGTGACCCTTAAATTTTGCGTTGTTTGAAATTATTTTCGTCTGGTTTGTAACGAAATTCGCCCTGCTGCCTCTAGTGGAGTAAGCAGGCAAACACGCCTGATACCTCAACCTACTGCTGGAGTTACACCATGACTACTAAACTGTCCGCCGCTACCCTCGTCCTGGCCCTGGGTTCGGCCCTGAGCCTGTCCGCCCTGACCACCACCGCTCACGCCGCCGACGACATGCAGAAATGCTTCGGCGTCGCTGAAGCCGGCAAGAACGATTGCGCCGCAGGCGCCGGCACCTCCTGCGCCGGCACCTCGAAAATCAAAGACCAGGCCAACGCTTGGAAACTGGTCCCGGCCGGTACCTGCAAAACCACCCCAAGCGCCACCTCGCCGACCGGCTTCGGCCAGGAAGCTGCGTTCACCGCCAAGTCCTGAAACAGCCCGCAACCTGAGTACTGATGATGACGCTTTCACCCCTGCACACGGTCGCACCGGCTCAGGTGCCCGGCCTCCCCTACAGGGCCGGGCTGGGGCTGAAGAACGAGCATTTCATAGAAGTGCTCGAGACCTCGCCCGACATCGGTTTTTTTGAAGTACACGCCGAAAACTACATGGTGGCCGGCGGCCCGTTTCATCACTACCTGGGTTTGATACGCGAGCAGTACCCACTGTCGCTGCACGGCGTGGGCCTGTCCATTGGCGGCGAAGGCCCACTGAACCGTGAGCATCTGGCACGGTTGGCCACGCTGATCGAACGCTATCAACCCCACTCTTTTTCCGAACACCTGGCCTGGTCCAGCCACGGGCCGGTGTTTCTCAATGACTTGCTGCCCCTGGCCTACGATGCCGCCACCCTGAACCGGGTGTGCGACCACATCGACCAAGTGCAAAGCACCCTCAAGCGGCCAATGCTGCTGGAGACCCCGTCGACTTACCTGCAGTTCCAACGCTCCACCCTCGACGAGACGGACTTCATCAGCGAGATCATCCGCCGCACCGGTTGCGGCCTGCTGCTGGACGTCAACAATGTCTACGTGTCGTGCATCAATCACCAGCGCGATCCACTGTCCTACATCGATGCACTGCCGTTGCACGCCGTGGGTGAGATTCATCTGGCCGGTTTTGCCGAAGACACCGACAGCCTGGGCGATCGCCTGTTGATCGATGACCATGGCGCGCCTATCGATAACGCCGTGTGGCAGTTGTATGAACAGGCATTGGCGCGCACCGGCCCGGTGCCGACGTTGATCGAACGTGATAACCAGGTGCCCGCCTTCGGCGTGCTGCAAGCCGAAGCCCAACACGCCGAATGGCATCTGTCGCAGGTCACCCCATGAGCCATCAAGCGGCATTTACCAGTGCGTTGCTCGCACCCGATCAGGCCTGTCCCGATGGGCTGTTCAGCAGCAACGGCGCCGACCCGGCCAGCCGTTTTGCGGTGTATCGCAACAATGTCCACAGCTCATTGATCAACGCGCTGGTGACGGCTTACCCGGTCACGTTGCAATTGGTGGGGGAAGATTTTTTTCGCGCAATGGCCGGCCTCTATGTACAAGCATCCCCGCCCACCAGCCCAATGATCAGCGAATACGGCAGCACTTTTGCCGACTTCATCCAGTCTTTCGAACCGGCCGCCAGCGTGCCCTATCTGGCCGATGTCGCACGGCTTGAGCGCCTGCGGGTGCGCGCCTATCACGCGGCGGATACCCAACCGCTGGGCCAACAGGCCGTTCTTCAAGCCCTGCAAAGCCAAACGGACTTGGGGAAACTGCGCGTGCAACTGCATCCATCCCTCGCCACCTTGAATTCCGCCTTTGCGATGGTGGCTGTGTGGGCCGCGCACCAGACCGAGGGGGCCATGGCCACCTTGAATCCTTGGCATGCCCAAGGCGCGCTGGTAGTGCGCCAAGGCCTGGCGGTCAAGGTGTTCGCCATCGACAGTGGCTCGGTTGCATTTATCGACAGCCTGAACCACGGCACGGAGCTGGAGATGGCAGTCGCGCATGCCCTCGAAACGTCAGCCGAATTTGATCTGCACCAATGCCTGACACTGCTGGTCAATCACGACGCCATTACCCATCTGTACCTAGAACAAAAGGAATCGCCATGAACGCATCCCCTTCGTGCCTGGTTAAACGGACCATCGCACTCTTCGAGAAAATCCCCTACAGCCTGATCGCCTTTCTCGCACGCTTCTCGATTGCGGCGGTGTTCTGGAAGTCCGGGCAAACCAAGGTCGAAGGCTTTGCCATCGACCTGATCAGCGGCACCTTCCAATTGGGCGAACCACGCCTTGCCGCGTCGACATTGCCGCTGTTTCGCAGCGAATACCACGTGCCCTTGCTGTCGCCGGAAGTCGCCGCGCATATGGCGGCATTTGCCGAACACTTTTTCCCGATACTGATCCTCATGGGCTTTGCCACACGTTTCTCGGCGCTGGCCTTGATCGGCATGACCCTGACCATCCAATTATTCGTCTACCCGGACGCCTACCCGACCCACGGCACCTGGATCGCCTTGTTGCTACTGTTGGTCGCCAAGGGGCCAGGCGCCCTTTCCATCGATCACCTGATCGCGCGCCGCTACCGTTAAAGACGATCCAGGGCTTCGCCGCTGCGTTTGAACCAATCCACCAGGTAGTCGGCCAGCACCTGGGTACGTCGCGGCAAGCCGCCCTGATAGGGATGGACCAAGTACATCGGCATGCTCCGCGTCTGATAATCGCGCAGGAGCCAACGTAATCGGCCGTCAGCCAGTTCCGCTGGCAGTACGTAGGACGGCAGACGGGCGATACCGGCGCCCACCAGTGCGGCTTTTTTCAAAAGGTTGTAGTGGTTGGAGGCAAACGTGCCGCTGACCCGCACCCGCAACAGTTCGTGTTGCTGGTGGTACAGCCATTCTTCTCGCCCGCTGTAGTGGCTGTTGAGCAGGCAGATGTGGGATGCCAAGTCCGACGGGGTCAACGGTTCGCCGTGTTGCTCCAGATACGCCGGGCTGGCGCAGGTCATCTCGTGCCAGGCCAACAGCGGCTTGGCCACCAGCCGCTCATTTTCGATAGCTCCCGAACGTACCCCCAAGTCAAAGCCATCCCGCGCCAGGTCTCGGTAGCTGTTGTTCAACTCCAACTCGATCTGCACCTGCGGGTACTGCTTGGAAAATTCCAGCAGCAAGCCATCGAAGAAAGTTTCTCCCAACGAGACCGGGACCGTCATACGCACCGGCCCGGCCAAATCGTCCTTAAGCCGTGCCAATGCCTGACGAGCCCGGTCCACTTGTACTACGAGCGCCTGGGCCTGGGGCAACAACGCCGCACCGGCTGCGGTAAGGCTAAGCTTGCGGGTGGTGCGGTGCAGTAACACCACTGAAAACTGTGCCTCCAACTGACTGATGCGCTTGGACAACTGGCCTTTGCTGCACCCCAGTTGCTCGGCCGCCACCGTGAAGCTGCCGGCTTCGATCAGCACGGCAAAGGCCGCCAGGTCATCCATCTCGCTCATGGATTGTTTCCATTTGAAAACCAAAGGTTGCCTATTAGCACGTTTATCCTTCTAAAAAGCCACTCTAGACTGAACCCTCACTAACTCCCTGGAGGAACAGCACGATGAAAATCCTATTGATTGGTGCCAGCGGTACTGTTGGTTCGGCAGTCAAGGCGGAGCTTGCACAGCGCCACGAAGTGATCAGCATCGGTCGCAGCAGCGGCGACTTCCAGGTGGATATCAGCGACAGCGCCTCAATCCGCACACTGTTCGAACAGACCGGCAAATTCGATGCACTGGTCTGCGCGGCTGGCAGCGTTAACTTCGTCCCCCTGGGCGACATGAGCGAAACCGATTTTGAACTGGGCCTGCGTGACAAGCTGATGGGCCAGGTCAACCTGCTGCTAATCGGCCGCGAGTACGCCAACGACGGCGCCTCGTTTACCTTCACCAGCGGCATTCTCAACCGTGACCCGATTCGTACCGGCGCCTCGGCCGCACTGGTCAACGGCGCACTGGATGCATTCGTCAAAGCGGCGGCGATCGAATTGCCACGCGGCCTGCGCGTCAACTCTGTGAGCCCGACCGTCCTGCTGGAGGCCATGGGCAGCTACGCCCCGTACTTCCGAGGCTACAAACCGGCTCCCGGTGCCGATGTCGCGCTGGCCTACGCGAAAAGTGTCGAGGGCTTGCAGACTGGCCAGACCTTTATCGTCGGTTGAATCCTGTGTCTGTAAGAATTGCCTGAAGCCGGGCGGCGGGGTTGTGGTGCGGCGTCAGCCTGCGTAACGTGGCGGCACTTGTTTGGAGACCCGATGATGCGTGCCGTCCGTACCCTTGCTCTGTTTGCCCTGCTGCCCCTGTTCACCGCTTGCCAGTTACTCGAGAGCGAGCCGGCCAAACCGTCTACCGCTGGGCTGACCCGTATGCAGGGTGAATTGACGGCGGTGGGCAGCAAACTGTTGTTCCAACCCTGTGGTGATAAACGCAACTACGTGGTCAACGACACCGGCGGCACCAGCGTCCTGCAGGAAGCCGCCTCCCTGGCCGGCCAGCAAGGCCTGCTGTTTGCCGACTTGCGCGGCAAGTTCTCCGGAGTCGCCAGCGGCACCGAAGGTTCGGTCGACCTGCAACAGCTCTATCGCGTGGAGCGTTCGACTTCGGCCTGCAACGACCCGGACTTCAAGCGCATGATTCTGCGGGCCAACGGCCATAAGCCGGCCTGGGCGATGAACGTCACCGCCAAGGGCATGGTGCTGGAACGCGAAGGCCAGCCACCACTCGCGGTGCCTTACGTGGAAGAACAACTGGGTGACGGTCGTTTTAACCTGATGACCGAAGCCAATAACCAACACATCGAACTGTGGGTGGCCCCGCAGCGTTGCGTCGACCCGGTCAGCGGCAGCCTGCAACACATGACCGCCGAGCTGCGCGTCAACGGCCAGGTACAGCGCGGTTGCGCGGCGTTTGGCGGCTCCCGCGACGACTGATTCAGCCCTGCGCTGTTTTAACATGACGGAAAACCGCCATTGGGGCTTATAATCGCCGGTTTGCAAAACAGCCGGCCTCCTTGCCCGCCGCCTACCGGATCCTGTCATGTTACGAATCACCGAACTCAAGCTGCCCATCGACCATCCCGAAGAAGACCTGCGGCCTGCCATCGTGCAGCGCCTGGGCATCGCCAGTGATGACCTGCTCGATTTCACCTTGTTCAAGCGCAGCTACGACGCCCGCAAGAAATCGTCGGAGCTGTGCTTCATCTACACTGTCGACCTGAACGTCAAGGGCGAAGCCGCCCTGCTGCTCAAGTTCGCCGATGACCGCAACATCAACCCGGCGCCGGATGTCAGCTACAAGGTGGTGGGCCAAGCACCGGAAGGCTTGGTCGAACGGCCGATCGTGGTGGGCTTTGGCCCGTGCGGGATTTTCGCCGGGCTGCTACTCGCGCAGATGGGCTTCAAGCCGATCATCCTTGAGCGCGGTCGCGAAGTGCGCCAGCGCACCAAGGACACTTGGGGCCTGTGGCGCAAAAATGTGCTCAACCCCGAGTCCAACGTGCAGTTCGGTGAAGGCGGCGCCGGGACCTTTTCCGACGGCAAGCTCTACAGCCAGATCAAGGACCCGAAATTCCACGGTCGCAAAGTGCTGCACGAGTTCGTCAAGGCCGGTGCACCGGAAGAAATTCTTTACGTCAGCAAGCCACACATCGGTACCTTCCGCCTGACGGGCGTAGTGGAAAACATGCGCCAGCAAATCATCGCCTTGGGCGGTGAAGTGCGCTTCGAACAGCGGGTCACCGACGTGCTGATCGAAGACGGCCAGTTGAACGGCGTAGTGGTGGGTGGCGGCGAGCAGATCCTCTCCAAGCACGTGATCCTTGCCTTGGGCCACAGTGCCCGCGACACCTTCCGCATGCTGCATGGCCGCGGTGTGTACATGGAAGCCAAGCCGTTCTCGGTGGGCTTCCGTATCGAACACCCGCAGTCGCTGATCGACGCCGCGCGCCTGGGCAAATACGCCGGGCACCCGAAACTCGGCGCTGCCGACTACAAACTGGTGCACCACGCCAAAAACGGCCGGTCGGTCTACAGCTTCTGCATGTGCCCGGGCGGCACGGTGGTTGCGGCCACCTCCGAGCCGAACCGCGTGGTGACTAACGGCATGAGCCAATACTCACGCAACGAGCGCAATGCCAACTCCGGCATCGTGGTCGGCATCACACCGGAAGTGGATTACCCAGGTGGCCCGCTGGCCGGTATCGAGTTGCAGGAACGCCTGGAGTCCCACGCCTACATCCTCGGCGGCAGCAACTACGAAGCTCCGGCGCAACTGGTGGGTGATTTCATCGCCGGTAAGCCGTCGACTGCCATCGGCAGTGTGGAACCGTCCTACAAGCCAGGTGTGGCCCTGGGTGACTTGGCCCTGGCCTTACCGGACTTTGCCATCGAAGCGATTCGTGAAGCGCTGCCGGCGTTCGAGAAGCAGATCAAGGGTTACTCGCTGCACGATGCAGTGTTGACCGGGATCGAGACGCGCACCTCGTCGCCACTGCGGATTACCCGTAACGAATCGATGCAGAGCTTGAACGTGAAAGGCCTGTTCCCGGCCGGTGAAGGCGCAGGCTATGCCGGTGGGATTTTGTCGGCGGGCGTTGACGGGATTCGAATTGCCGAGGCATTGGCGCGGGATATGTTGGGTATTGAGGCCTAAGCGCTCTACTGCAGCCAACATCAATCAAATGTGAGAGCTGGCTTGCCAGCTCTCACATTGGTTTCAGCGCTGTGTCAGATATTTGCGCGCAAGATCGTTTCCGGCAACGGCTCGCCCCGCTCGACACTGGCCGCAACGGCCGCAATCAAACCGTTCAATTCGTATCCCTGCGCTTTAAGCCAAGCCTGATCGTAATAGGTAGTGGCATACCGCTCGCCCCCATCACACAAGATCGCCACGATCGACCCCGACTCCCCCGCCGCTTTCATCTGCTGCGCCGCCATTAAGGCACCCATCAAGTTAGTCCCGCTGGACCCCCCAACTCGCCGCCCCAAGCGCTCAGCCAGGTAATGCATGGCCGCCAGCGACAACGCATCCGGCACCTTGACCATCGCATCAATCACTTTGGGCAAAAACGACGCCTCGACCCGTGGCCGGCCAATGCCTTCGATGCGTGAGCCGCAGTCCAGGCGCAGACTCGCGTCGCCGCTCAGGTAGAAGTCGAAGAACACCGAGCGCTCGGCGTCGGCGCACAACACGCGTGTGCAGTGCTGGCGATAGCGCACGTAACGCCCCAGGGTCGCAGTGGTACCGCCAGTGCCAGGGCTGGAAATCAACCAGCTTGGCTCGGGGTAATGCTCAAAGCGCATCTGCTGGAAGATCGACTCGGCGATATTGTTGTTCGCCCGCCAATCGGTGGCGCGCTCAGCGTAGGTGAATTGGTCCATGAAGTGACCGCCACTTTCTTTCGCCAGACGCTCGGACTCGGCGTAGATCTGCGTCGGGTTCTGTACCAGGTGGCTCTTGCCACCGTAAAAGGCGATCTGGGCGATCTTCTCCTGGGACGTGGTGGCCGGCATTACCGCAATGAACGGCAGGCCGAGCAAACGCGCAAAGTACGCTTCCGAGATCGCCGTCGAACCACTGGACGCCTCGATCACCGGCGCACCCGGTTTGAGCCAGCCATTACATAGCGCATACAGAAACAGCGAACGGGCCAGCCGATGTTTCAGGCTGCCGGTGGGGTGGCTGGACTCATCCTTGAAGTACAACTCGATACCCGGTAACCCCGGCAATGGCAAAGGGATCAGGTGCGTGTCGGCACTACGCTGAAAATCCGCTTCAATGATGCGAATGGCTTCGCGGGCCCAGGTACGGTGATCGCTCATAAGGTGAGTCTCTAAAGATTTCAGCCCCGATTTTAGGGGGTTTCCTACACTGCACACAGATACAGTGACGACTCAATTAGACACACAATTGCTAGGCTTTGGCGTAACGCCCTCTCTGCTCATCGCTTATAACAAATAAGAATATAACTTTTGTTTTAACAACTAACGGTACGGGTTAGGGTACCCACCTATTGAACCTGGATTGGAGAGCATCCCTTGCCTCTGCGTAGCACTTTCACTCGTTTCTTCCAGCTGGAAGCCGCCAGCGGTCTGTTGTTGATCGCCGCTGCCGCCTTGGCGCTGATCATCAACAACTCACCGTTGTCGCACCTGTACAACGCCTTTCTCGACGTACCGGTGGTGGCTCAGGTTGGCGCGCTGAAAATCGCCAAGCCTGCCCTGCTGTGGATCAACGACGGCCTGATGGCCCTGTTCTTCCTGCTGATCGGCCTGGAGGTGAAGCGCGAACTGCTCGACGGCCACCTATCCAAACCGTCGCAAGTGGTATTGCCCGGCGCAGCGGCCATTGGCGGCATGGTCGTGCCGGCATTGATCTACTGGGCACTGAACAAGGGCAACTCTGCCGCCCTCGCTGGCTGGGCGATCCCCATGGCCACTGACATTGCCTTTGCACTGGGCGTATTGGCCTTGCTGGGCAAACGCGTGCCGGTATCGCTCAAACTGTTCCTGATGACCCTGGCCATCATCGATGACTTGGGTGCAATCATCGTCATTGCGTTGTTCTATTCCGCCGACCTGTCCGGCGCCTCCCTGGCTGGCGCGGGCGCTTGCTTGATTGCCTTGATTGCGATGAACCGCCTGGGCGTGGTCAAGCTCGGGCCGTATCTGATCATCGGCCTGATCCTGTGGGTGTGCGTGCTCAAAAGTGGTGTGCACGCCACACTGGCTGGCGTGACCCTGGCGTTCTGCATCCCGATGCGCACCAAGAATGCCGAACCTTCGCCACTGCTCACCCTGGAGCACGCCCTTCATCCGTGGGTGGCCTACGGCATCCTGCCACTGTTCGCCTTTGCCAACGCCGGCGTGTCTCTGACCGGTGTCAGCCTGGACAGCTTCACCCACCACGTGCCCATGGGCATCGCCGCCGGCCTGTTGATCGGTAAGACCGTCGGCGTGTTCGGTCTCACCTGGCTTGCCGTCAAGACCGGCCTCTCTGCGCTGCCGAGCGGCGCCAACTGGGGCCAGGTGTTCGGCGTGGCGATCCTGTGCGGTATCGGCTTCACCATGAGCCTGTTCGTCGGCTCCCTGGCATTTGTGCCGGGCGTCAGCGAATTCGCGGGTGAGGATCGAATGGGGATTCTGACCGGGTCGATCCTGGCGGCGTGTATTGGTTATGCGGTAACGGCAATGGCGAGTCGCAAGAAAGCCTGAGCCACCTGAAGCCCCCCAAACCCCAACCGGGTGACCGGTTGGGGTTTTGTTTTTTGCCGCCGACGTTTAACCAATAATCCGCCAGCCACACCTAAAGACTTTCACCCTCCCGCCGACTATTTGTTGTGGTGATCCAATTATCCCGGCCTGGGATACCCGCCCGACCTTGCTCCCCAACGCATTTCCAGCCCGAGCGACAAACCCATGTTCCTGAGAAATATAAGAATCGCAGCCAGAGCCTTCATCGGCTTCGCCGCTATTGCATCACTGAGTGTGTTTCTCGGCCTGTTCGCACTGAAGCAGATTGGCGAAGTCCAGTCCCAGGCGGCAGACATTCAGAACAACTGGATGCAGCGCGTCAGGCTGCTGGCCCTGGCCAATGCTTCGCTCGACCGTTTTCGATTGGGAGAGATGGCGCACATCCTGTCGTCAAGCGACGCTGACATGCAGACTTACGAGGACAAATCCGCAGGCCGCCTGAAAGCCGTCAAGGAACAGCTCTCTCAATATGCAGCACTGCTACGCACCCCAGAGGAAAAGTCACGGCTCGATGTCTTCAACCAAAGCCTGGATGCTTACGCGAAGAACCATACCGAGATGCTCAAACGCTCGCGTTCAGGCGATAAGGCCAGTGCCCGCGACTTTCTCAATAGCATTCGAGAAAGTTATGAGCAGATGACTAAGAACTTCGACCAATTGATAGACCTCGCCAACAAAGGTGCAGAACAGGCCGGACGGACATCCGAAGACGCTTACCAACATGCAGTGAACGGCATCGCAATCGTCATCCTGTTGGTGAGTGCTGGCACTGTGCTGGTGGCCTGGCTGCTGACCCGAAGCATTACCGGGCCGATCAATGAAGCGGTGCAAGTGGCCGAAACCATTGCCAAAGGCGATCTCACCCAGCCTATCAACCCGACGGGCAACGACGAGGCCACCCGCCTGCTCCGGGCACAAGAAACCATGCGTAACAACCTGGTGCAGACTCTGCGGCAAATCACCGGTTCATCCAGCCAACTCGCCGCTGCTGCGGAAGAACTGAATGCCGTGACCGCCGAGGGTAGCCGGGACTTGCAACAGCAACATGGAGAAATCGAGCAGGCCGCCACCGCCGTCACCGAGATGACCACCGCGATTGAAGAGGTCGCGCGCAATGCGGCATCGACTTCGGACCTTTCCCAAGAGTCGCGAAGCATCGCCTTAAAAGGCCAGCAGCGCATGGTAGAGGCGTTGAATTCGATCCAGGCACTGACCCGCGGGGTTGAAGTCAGTTCCGGGCAAGTCGGCGGCCTCGCCGAACAAGCTAAAGGGATCGGCAAGGTACTCGACGTGATCCGCACTATTGCCGAGCAAACCAACCTGTTGGCGCTGAACGCCGCCATCGAAGCCGCCCGTGCCGGTGAGGCCGGCCGTGGTTTTGCCGTGGTCGCCGATGAAGTGCGCGCCCTGGCCCATCGCACGGCCCAATCAACTCAAGAAATCGAGCAGATGATCGGCAGCATTCAAACCAACACTGCCAGCACCGTCAACACCATGCTCGACAGCAGCACCATGACCCAGCAAACCCTGGGATTGGCCGAGCTGGCACAACAAGCACTGGCGGATATTCTGGCGGCCAACGATGAGATCAATGACCGCAACCTGGTGATTACCACCGCCGCGGCTGAGCAGGCCGACGTTGCTCGGGCGGTCGATCGTAACTTGCTGAACATTCAGCAGCTGTCGATTCAGTCTGCTGAAGGCTCGACCCAAACGACTGCTGCCTCGCAATCACTGGCTAGCCTGGCCCATGAGCTGAATACGATGGTGAAGCACTTTCAAGTTTGAAGGGACAGCTCAAAAAACCAAAAAACCCCAACCGGTCACCCGGTTGGGGTTTTGTGTTTCTACGACCGACGCTTAACGGGTAACGCGGCTGGTGCCGTTAACAGTCATGATGCGTACACGGTCGCCGATGCGGAAGACTTCGTTAGCATCAACAGCCTGGACGTAGGCGCGCATGCTGCCATCGTCTTCGCGAACGGTGATTTCGACGCCCTGGGTGCGGGTCAGGCCTTCTTCAGCAGCGGAGCCCAACAGGCCACCGGCAACAGCACCGATAACGCCAGTAACGATACTGCCACGCCCGCCGCCAATAGAGGCGCCGCCAACACCGCCAACCACTGCACCGGCAACGCTGCCGATTGGAGACTTGGTGCCTTCGATTTTCACCGGACGCAGGGATTCAATGGTGCCCATGCGAACGGTCTGCACACGACGCGCCTCGTCACGGGAGTACGAGTCGCCGGTCAGACTCGAGGCGCAGCCACCCAGCAGCAACGACAGGGTGGTAAAGCAGGCAACTAGTAAAACGGACTTACGCATAGCATCAACTCCAAGGGACAGGTAAACATTAGACGCTGCGGCTCGACGCCTGTCACGGCAAGCCCGGCAGAAAATTGCTTTCATTCAGCCCTAGTACAGACTGCCAGCACCAGAAAACTCGACGAACGGTAGCGCTCGCACTGTTCCAAAAGATGTCATGGACACGTTGAGCATTGTAGCCGCGCAGCAGCACACGCCCGAAGTCTCTTGAATAGAGGCTTCGGTGTGGCGGGCAATATCCAGGTGACGTGACGAAAGGTGGGGCTCAGGGCGCCAGGCGCTCGCGCGTCCATTCGCCCGCTTGCAGGCGATAGTTCAGGCGGTCATGCAGGCGGCTGGCGCGGCCTTGCCAGAACTCGATACGCTCAGGCAGCAAGCGATAGCCACCCCAATGCTCAGGGCAATCGGGCTGGGTGTCGCTGAAACGCTGCTCAGTTGCCTTGAGCAGGTCTTGCAGTTCTTCGCGGTCACGAATGACTTTGCTCTGCGGCGAGGCCCAAGCCCCAAGCCGACTGCCCAAAGGCCGGACCTGATAATAAGCATCCGACTCTTCAGGCGTGACCTTGACCACTCGCCCTTCGATGCGCACCTGGCGCTCCAGGGTTGGCCAGAAGAAGGTCATGGCCGCGAAAGGCCGTGCCGCGAGTTGCTCACCCTTGGCACTCTGATAATTGGTAAAGAAGGTAAAGCCCTGTGCATCCAGGCCCTTGAGCAGCAGGATGCGACAGTGCGGACGACCGTCCTGGTCGACCGTTGCCAGGGTCATAGCATTGGCTTCCACCGGTGGCTGTTCGGTTTTCACCGCATCACCAAACCACTGGTGGAACAACACAAACGGCTCGCTCGGGGCCTGGGCCTCGCTCAAACCATCCCGTGTGTAGTCACGGCGCATATCGGCCAGTGCCTGGGTCATGCGGCTTTATCCTTCTGGTTCAACAGATCAGTTTTTCGCCTGGTCGTTTGCAGCGGGCGCGTCAGCCTTCGGTGCCGGCTTCTTCGCGGCTGGCTTAGCAGCGGCTTTTTTAGCAGCTGGCTTGGCGGCTTTCTTGGCCGGAGCCTTTTTCGCAGGGGCCGCTTTCTTCGCCGCCGGAGTCGCTACAGGTGCTGGTGCAGTTTGCACAGCGACCATTTCAGCCTTCGGCGGGTTGCCCGAGTTGTATTTGCTCAGCAGCGCCAGCATCGTGGTGCGCTGGGTGAACAAGATTTCCATGCGACGGTTCAGGGCGCGGCCCTGATTGCTGTCATTGGCGGCACGTGGCATCAGGTCACCCATGCCGCGCAGCATCAGGCGATCCTGCTTCAAGCCGCTGAGGCTGAAAATCGAAGCGATCGACTGCGCACGGTCCTTGGTCAGGGCTTGGCTCACAGCCTCGGCACCCGTGGTGTCGACGTGGCCGAGTACCAGCACGGCGGTCTTCGGATCGCCTTCAACGGCCTTGGCAACACGGGTGAACGGGCCCAGGGTCACCGGCAGCAGCATCGCCGGGCGTTTCGGGTTGTAGGAACCGTCTACAGGGGCGATCACAACCAGTACGTTTTCGCGACGCTCCAGTTGCAGGTTGCTGTCCTTGATGGCGGCGCGCAAGCGCGGCTCATAATCGTCCAGCCAGGCCTGAGTGATTTTCGGATCAGGCATCGGAATATTGGTCACGTCGACCTTGGCCAATGGTTTTGGCTTGCTTTCGAACGGCCACCACCAGTGGGTCTCGGTGTCGGTCTTGGCAACAACTGGCGCGGCGTCCGGAGTCGATGCCGGGGTCGCGGCCTTCAGGTCAGCTTTCAAGTCAGCCTTGGCATCGGCAGCCTTTTCGTCAGCGCTCTTGGAGGAGAACGGCCACCAACTGGAGCCGGCGTCGGCCTTGGCTACCGGGGCAGGCGCAGCTGCGGCGGCTGGAGCAACGGCTGCGGCTGCAACCGGTGCGGCAGGCTTGGCACCCACTGCTGGTTTGGCATCCGGCTTGGTGCCGGTTTGAGTCACTGCGTCCTTGGTAGCGGCCTTATCAGATCCCAATGACCACCAATGCCCACCTTCGGCATCATTTTGTGGGGTTTGTGCGCAGCCAGTAATAGTGAGGCATAGCGCCAGAGCCAAGGACTTGTTCGATAACATGAGATATCCACAAAATGAGAAAAATCAGGGGGTCTGGATGACCCGTTAAACAGACGCTTACAGAACATTAAAGTTACAACATTTCGCTCAGCGTCTTCTTATAGTTGCCTTTGTAACAAAAAAATGTGAAACAGCAAGCGGTTTACAGACAACCGGCCAATATTCCGACCAACTTCTGTGCACGCGGGTCCATAAGTACGTATGGCCCCAAGGTATTAGTCACAAACCCGAACGCAACATCATGTTCCGGGTCGGCAAACCCTACCGAACCGCCTGCCCCAGGGTGCCCAAACGCACGCGGGCCAAGGCCGAAGGTCGCATTGGGTAACTGTGGTTGATCCAACATGCAGCCCAGGCCGAAACGCGTTTGGGTCAATAAGGTTTTATCCAGCCCAATACTGTGCTCACGGGTCAATTGTTCAAGCATGTCGCTTTCCAGCAAACTACCGTCCAACAACCCGCTATAAAAACCCGCCAGGCTGCGTGCATTACCGTGACCATTTGCCGCTGGCTGCTGCATGCGCCGCCACTCGGGTTTATTAGTGCTGGTCAGAATAGACGGTGGATTGGCAAACGCCCGCGTAGTCATCGCCGTCGGTTCACGCATCATTACTTGCAATAACCGTTGTGCGGCTTCATCACCCATATTGCCTTTGCTGCGCGCTATATGGGCAACACGATAAAACTCTTCATCCGCCAGACCGACATGAAAGTCCAGGCCCAATGGCCGCGCAACCCGCGCCACGATGGACTCACCCGGCCCACGCCCATCGGCACGACGCAGCAATTCACCCACCAGCCAACCGTAGGTGATGGCTTCGTAGCCATGGCCTTGGCCCGGCGTCCACCACGGGGCCTCAGCCGCCAGGGTATCGACCATCAGTTGCCAGTCATACAGCGCTTCGGTGGGGAGCATCTCGCGGATCGCCGGCAACCCGGCCTGATGGCAGAGCAACTGGCGCAGGGTGATGGCGTCTTTACCCGCCGCCGCAAATTCCGGCCAGTAGTTGGCAACGGGGGCATCCAGTTGCAACTTGCCCTCGGCCACCAGTTGCAGAGCTGCAACGGCGGTAAAGGTCTTGGTGCAGGAAAACAGGTTGACGATGGTGTCGCTGTGCCAGGCCTCGGCCCCGTCCTTGTCGGCGGTGCCGGCCCACAGGTCGACCACGGTTTCGCCGCCGATTTGGATGCAGAGCCCGGCGCCACGTTCCTGCGGGTCATCGAACAACGCGGCAAACGCTTCACGTACCGCTTCGAACTGGAGCTCGTAATGACCCTGAATCTGCACCTAAGCGCCCTCGAAAAACACCGTAAAAAAGTGGCCGACATTGTTCCAGCCATTGTAGGTTTTGTGAACCCGTCAACGATGAATCAATGTCCATTTCCAGAGTGCCCACCGGCATGCCCGGCGCCCTGCCCCGCGCCTTTGCCGTCTTGCCCGGACTTGCCACCTTCACTTTCACGAACCGCGCTGGCCGCCTTGGCCTTTTGCGCTTCCTTGCCCAGTTGGTCGACCGCCGCCAGGTTGCTTTTACGCACGCTCTCGACAAAGCCCTGGAACGGCACATCGGTGATGCCGACAAGACCGAAGTGGCCATTCTCGCCGTCCAGCAAACGACCGGTCACCGGCTGGTCAAGGTACTGGAACCAGTGCACGCCAACGATCGACGGCTCGGCCATGGCCTGCTTGAGGAAGTTACCATAGGCCACGCCACGATCTTCTTCGCGGGCCAACTGCGTTACGCCGCCCCAGAACGGGCCACGGTCCGCCGAACCGAAGTTGAACTCAGTGATCAACACCGGCTTGTCCAAAGCGCGCAAGGCCGCGAAGTCATAACCGTCCTGAGGCTTAAGGGTGTACATGTTGAAGCTCAGCACATCGCAATACTGTGCGCAGGACGCCACGGCTTCCGGGGTGCTCACGGCAAAACGACCGCCCAGCAGCAGTTGGTTGGGCGCGTGCCATTTCAGCGAATCGGAGATGGTCTTGAAATAGGCATCGGCGAAGGTCTTCTGGAAGTATTTGAAGTCGGCTTCGATTTCCGGGTGCTCAGGGCTGGGCATCGGCGGCTCGAACCCTGGGTCTTCCATCAGCTCCCAGCCCGCCAAGTGGATACCCCAGGCTTTCGACAGGCCCTCTTCGTTGCGGTACTTGTCGCGCAGTTGCTTGAGGAACGCGCGCTTGGCCGGTACGTCGGTGGTCATGCGCAGGGTGCCGTAGGCCAGGGCGTAACGGGACTTTGGATCGTCGCCAGGACCGGACCAGGCCAGCTCATTGTCGGCAAAGAAACCGATCAGCCACGGGTCATCACGATGATCGCGGGCAGCAATGGCCACCGCACGTTCGGTGGCCATGGCAAAGCGTGGATCAAACGGATCGGGCATGCCACCCCACCAGTCGGTGCCGGTGCTGATGCTGGCGTAATCGCCGACGATCGACAGCGGCAAGGTGTACGGCACGCGCTCGGCAGTGGTCAAACCCTCGTCGCTCCAGTTGCCCACGGTGTTGAAGCCCCAAGCCTTCAGGCGGTCGAGGGTGTGGGTGACCCAGCGTTTCTGGTCGAAACCGTCGGTGCCCCCTTCAGAACCATAGGTGCGCTGCAGGTTGGCCCCATAGAAATCGTACCAACGGCCCACATTGAAGCCCCGGCCCTGATCGGCACCATTGCCGCCACGGTTATCACCGTTGCCGTAGTACTTGTCGAACGGCTCGCCGGCCTTTGGCAACGCAGCGAACATCCACTCGCGGCCGGCCACATAGGTCTGGTTGTTGTCCGGGGCCACGGTGTTGACGCCCAGGGAGTAGAATGGATGCCCCTGCGGCGTCACCAGGTACCAGCGTCCGTCGCGCTTCTCGGTGCGGAAAAAGCCACTGGCGTCGAACGCCGGGCCTTTGTTCCAGCCGCCATATTGGTCCAGGGAAGATTTATCACGTTCGGCCAGCCAACCCTTGAGCTGTTGTTGCTCCTTGGCGGCGGCGGCCTTGAGTTGCTCGTCGTTGCTGACTTTTTCCGGCCAGCGCGCGCGGGTGGACTGGCCATAGGCATCCACCAGTTCGCTGTAGGCCGCCTTCAGCACCGGCTCGCTGTCCTGCACACCGAAGCGTTCCAGCAGGATGCTTTGGGCAGCGTTGGGCTGGATCATCGACAGGGTCACCGAAGCCACCTGGCTGCGGTCGATTTCCCCGGCGCTGCCAGCCAGCAATACACGCTGGCCATCCACAGTGATCGGCATCGGCGGGCCAGCCTTCATCCCCTGGCTCAGCGGTGAATTGGCTTGCAGCGGGATGAGCAGGGTCTGGGCCGGGCCAGCCGGCAGGTCGATGCGGCTGACCAGGGTCTTGCCGTCCGTACTCTGCACCTTGACGTACAGGGTCAACGCCCAGTCCATGGCACTCTGAATACGCAGGCTCATGGCGCTGGACTGCGACCAGTCCCAGGCACCGGTCTGCGGGCTGAGCACTAGGCTCGGTTCTGCGGCCGGGTTGAAAGTGATGCGGCGCAGCACCTCGCCTTCAGGGGTCTGTTCGGCGTTGTATTGCGGCAGGCTGGCGTCCTGGGTCGCCACCTTGACCACATCGGCAGGCCGGACGAAGTTGAACAACGTTTGTTGCCCGGCGGGTGCGGCCATCAAGGGCGCAGCAAACAGCAAGGCAAAAAGGGCGGGCAGCGTGCGAATCATACGAACAAGGTTCTCCCAAACGGCCGATGACTGGCCTGATGACATAAATCGATAGCAGTGAGATAGACCACGAAGTGGGCGAATTCGCCCACGGTGGCTTAAGAAATTTCGCGCCTGAACGGCGGCAAGGCATTCAGGATAGCTTTGCCATAGCGCTGGGTGACCAAACGGCGGTCGAGCAAGGTGATGGTGCCCCGGTCTTCTTCGGTACGCAGCAAGCGACCGCAGGCCTGGACCAGCTTCAAGGAAGCGTCCGGCACCGAGATTTCCATGAATGGGTTACCGCCCCGCGCTTCGATCCATTCGGCCAGGGCGGCCTCGACCGGATCATCCGGCACCGAGAACGGGATCTTGGCGATCACCACGTGTTCACAGTAGGCACCGGGCAAGTCCACACCCTCTGCGAAACTGGCCAGGCCGAACAACACGCTGGAGTCCCCACCATCGACCCGCGCCTTGTGCTTGTTCAAGGTTTCCTGTTTGGACAGGTTGCCCTGGATAAACACCTGTTTGCGCCAGTCACGGTCGAGGCCGTCGAACACGTCCTGCATTTGTTTGCGTGAGGAGAACAGCACCAACGTGCCGCGCGAGCCTTCCACCAACTCCGGCAGGTCACGGATGATCGCCGCTGTGTGCGCCGCTGCGTCCCGTGGGTCAGCCTTGAGATCCGGCACCCGCAGCACGCCTGCGTCGGCGTGATGGAACGGGCTCGGCACCACGGCAGTGACGGCTGTTTTCGGCAGGCCGGCACGCATACGAAAGCGGTCGAAAGTACCTAGGGCAGTCAGCGTGGCCGAGGTCAGCAGGCAGCCATAGGCCACGTTCCACAGGTTGCGGCGCAACATTTCCGCCGCGAGGATCGGGCTGGCATTGACCTCGATATCAAACAGCGCGCCACTTTCCGACAGGGTCAGCCAACGGGCCATGGGCGGGTTGTCTTCCGGGTCTTCAACAGTGAAGGCAGTCCAAAGCTCCCAGTTGCCTTGGGAACGCGACAACAGGCTGCCGAACAGTGGGTACCATTCTTCAGCCTGGTTGCTGGCGATGCCGATGTTGACCTCGCCATCCATGCCTTCCTTGAGCAGGTCGGTCAGGCGGGTGAACAAGTCGGTCAGGCGCGAGAAGCCCTTCTTCAACTCGATGCCCATTTCACGCATATGTTCGGGGATCAACCCACCCACGAAACGATGGCGTGGCCGTTCACGGCCTTCCACGTCTTCGCCAGGCTTGAAGTCGGCCACCTGCTCGCAGGCGCTGAACATGAACTGCTGCTGGGTCTTGATCTCCCGCGCCAGCTCCGGAACCTGTTCGATCAGCTTGCCCAGGTCGCCGGGCAGCGGGTGCTGGGCCAGCAACTTGGTGAGGTTCTTGGCGGTGGTTTCCAGCCAATCGGCGGTGGAGCGCAAGCGGGTGTAATGGGCGAAGTGGCCGATGGCTTTATCCGGCAGGTGATGGCCTTCGTCGAATACGTAGAGGGTGTCGCGCGGGTCCGGCAGTACGGCGCCGCCGCCCAGAGCCAGGTCGGCCAGGACCATGTCATGGTTGGTGACGATGACGTCGACCTTGCCCATGCCTTCGCGGGCCTTGTAGAAGGCGCACTGGCCGAAGTTAGGGCAATGGCGGTTGGTGCACTGGCTATGATCGGTGGTCAGGCGCGCCCAATCGGAATCTTCCAGGGCGGTGGGCCAGCTGTCGCGGTCACCGTCCCATTTATTCCCGGCCAGTTTCTCGATCATGCTGGTAAATAGCTTCTGACTGACTTCATCGACTTCGATCTTGAAGCCTTCTTCTTCGAACAGCGAAGCAGTAGCCGTTTGCGCGTGACCTTCCTGCAGCAACACATCGAGCTTGGACAGACACATGTAGCGGCCACGGCCCTTGGCCAGGGCGAAGGTGAAGTGCAGCCCACTGTTGCGCATCAGGTCGGGCAAGTCTTTGTAGACAATCTGCTCTTGCAGCGCGACGGTGGCGGTAGCGATCACCAAGCGCTTGCCGGCGGCCTTGGCGGTCGGGATCGCGGCCAGGCTGTAGGCCACGGTCTTACCGGTACCGGTGCCGGCTTCGACGGCCACAATCGCGGGCTCGCCACTGCGCCGACCCTCGTCGTCGGTGTCGATATCCCCGAGGACCTTGGCCACTTCGGCGATCATCAGGCGTTGGCCGTAGCGCGGTTTCAAGCTCTTGGCTTCGAGAAAACGCGAATAGGCGCCCTGGATCGTGGTTTTGAGTTCAGTGCTAATCATGGATAGTCGCGCGCAAAAAACGCTGGATAAATTTTCAGTGGTTCGGATCGGCGGCTATCATACCCCGCTAATGAATCCCGCGCAGAACGGAGTACCTCAATGACCGTGTTTAGCATTGCTTATACCCTGCATGTACTGGCCGCCCTGATCTGGGTCGGCGGCATGTTTTTCGCCTGGATGATCCTGCGCCCCGCCGCTATGGCGGCACTTGAAGGCCCTGCCCGGCTCAAATTGTGGGCGAATGTGTTTCAACGTTTTTTCGTGTGGGTCTGGGTGGCGGTGCTGATTTTGCCGATCAGTGGCGTCGGCCTGCTGCAACTGCGCTTCAACGGTTTTGAAACTGCGCCGCGTTATGTGCAGGTGATGATGGGGTTGTATGTGGTGATGACAGCGCTGTTTATCCGCATCCAGGCGTTGAAGTTCCCGGATTTGCGCGCAGCGGTGGCGGCTGAGGATTGGCCGGCCGGGGCGGCTGCGTTGGGGCAGATTCGTAAGCTGGTAGGAATTAACTTGATTGTAGGGCTGGTGGTGGTGGCAATTGCTTCGGCTCGGCCGATGTTCTAAGACTGTCGATTTTTATGGCGAACCGACTGTTGTGGCAAGCCCGCTCGCCACAAGAGGGGGGTTACAGCCGTTGGACGGTCACGGCGCCTGCTGGCCCAGCCGGTCCCGGCTGCCCTTCCAACCCAGCCCGGCCTTTCTCACCACCATCGGCGCGGTACACCAGGCAGCCTTTGGATTGCCCACCTTTGCCCGGTTTGCCTGCCGTGCCGGCCAAACCACCTGCCCCGCCATCCACCCAGACCTTGATCTGCTGCGCCGGGAAACTCTGCGGCAGCTCGACGCGCACCTGCGCACCCGCCGCGCCTGGCAGGCCATCGCCGCCGTTATCGCCATTGGCGCCGCGTCCGGCCGAACCCCAGGTGCAACCTGGGTCCACACCGTTGGCACCATCCAACCCGGCATAACCTTGGGCACCGGCGCCACCACGGGCATCCACCGACAACTCTTCGGCCGTCAGCGCATTAATGCGCAACGTGAGGTCACGCCCGGCCTTAGCCGGCCGTTCATGGGTGCCAGGGGCGCCGCGTGAAGTGATCTGGCTGCCATGCTCCAATTGCGCAGTGCGCACCTGCAATTGCAGCCCGGTACTGCCGGGGGCGATGGCGATACGCGCCTCACGCCCCAGGTGCAACTGGTCCACCGTAACTTGGCTAATGGTCGCCGGAATCAACAGGGTGCCGTAGTCCGCTACATCCAGGCGCTCCAATTGCAAAACGCTGGTGCTGCTGGGCAGACGCATCAATGAGTTGCTTTCAACGCTGACGCTCTGGGCCAGAGCAACGGGGCTGACCAACAGGGCCAACAGAAAAACCTTACGCATGATTGGCCTCCTTGTTTGCTTCATCAATAGCAGCAGGCGCCGAAAGGCCCTGCACATGGAACATTCCCACCAGCAGGATCTGCAAGCGGTCACGCCAAGGATGGACACGGTGCTTCACGCTACTGTTGAACAACAGCAACACCAACAAGTGGGTAAGGAACAACAGGCTGCCAGCCAGACTCACCAACAGGTGGAATGGATTGGTGAGCGGCCGGAACAGATTGAGCACCACCACGCCCCAGAACAACAACGTCAGCAACTTCCCCAGCCCCCAAAACACCTTCATCCCGCATGCCCCTTACCTATTATTCTTTGGGCGCACAGTAACGACTTCTACAGGCGATTTGCCAGTGAAGGATGAAAAAACTTGATGAAGGGATGGTTTGCCTGCGGTTTCGGCGAGGATCGCCAGCAATGCCCCTGTGGTTCCCACAGGGGCAAGGGCTGTCAGCGGTTGATCTGTATCTCCACGCGGCGGTTCAACGCACGCCCTTCAGCGGTTTTATTGTCTGCTACCGGATGGCTTTGACCCGCGCCAGTCACCGACACAAAATTGCTGCGGGGCACACCGGAACTGATCAAGTAGTCAGTGACCGAGTGGGCGCGTTTTTCCGAGAGCTTCTGGTTGTAGGCTTCTTTACCGACGCTGTCGGTATGCCCACTGACTCGCAGTTGCGCATTCGGGGCTTCTTTTTTCAGGCGAGTGGCGATGGTGTCGAGTTTGGTTTTGTCCGCCGCCGTGAGCTTGGCCGAATCGAACTGGAAGTGCACATCACGAATCACGATGGTTTCTTCCTTGACCACAACGACCTCTTCAACAACAACCGCTGGTGGTGCAGGTGGGCAACCATTAGCATCGACCTGCACGCCTTTAGGTGTGCCCGGGCACTTGTCGCGGCTGTCCGGCACGCCGTCGCCGTCTTCGTCGCCATCGCCGTGCACCCAGCAATAGGCACCCGCCATACCGCCAACCAATAGCGCGCCATAGCCCGCGTAGGCCGAGCTTTTGGTCGCGCCAATTGCCGCACCGGTCACACCGCCAACCGCAGCACAGGTGGGCCAATCGGTTTTTTGCAAGCCTGCGCAACCTGTCAATACTCCGGTTAGCAGAACCAAGGGTAGAGCTGTCCGCATAATGCTCATCTGATTTCTCCTGAGGGTATCGGCGGGGGCCGATGGGTGGAGTAAAGACGGCTCCTTTCATCTGCGCCACTACGCCACACCCCCGTATTCATTGAGGATGGCCGTACGAGTCGGACATTTCGCAGTTGCCCGCTCTAGGCCCGCACGCTCAGCCGCGCTAGTCTCTACGGTCTTGATGTGAGGATCTCTGATGACCGCCGGTATTTCTTCCCGTACACCGCAGCAAGCCCTGGCCGCCTTGCTTGATCTGCACCAGCCAAAACGCCTGCTGCTGTTGGGTGCCAGTCAGTTTCCGGCGCTGGAAGCCTTTCAAGCCGAACACCCTGACACCCAGGTCGCCATTGCCCCGCCCGGGCCGTTGTCGGCGGAGTTGGCGGCACAGCGCTTTGATCTGGCGCTGGTGGTCGATTGCCTGGAGCACCTGTCAAAACCGCAAGGCCTGACCCTGCTCGGCGGCATCCGCAACCTCAACGCCAGCCGCATTGCGGTATTGGTGGACCTGAGCGCGTGCGGCTGGAAGGACACCGATTTCTTCTCCCTGGCCCTGCAAGCCGGCGAGCGCTTCCAGCGCGATGAGCAGGTTCTGACGCTGTTTACCTATGATCTGCTTGACTATAAACAGGTGCCGGACTGGCTCAACGCCCGCTTCTGGGCCAACCCGGAAAACTTCGGAAAGTATTGGTGGTAACCCAATGAGTACATCCATTTGCCCCTGCGGCAGTGGCAACCTGCTGGATGCCTGCTGCGGTCATTATCACGCCGGTCACCCCGCGCCCTGTGCCAGCGCGCTGATGCGTTCGCGCTACAGCGCCTACGTGTTGGGCCTGGTGGACTATCTGGTGGCTACCACGTTGCCGGCGCAGCAAGCGGGCCTGGACCGCGACGCCATCGGCGCCTGGAGCGCCCAGAGCACTTGGCTCGGCCTTGAGGTGGAAAGCTCTGAGGTGTTCGGCGGCCAACCGGAACATGCGTTCGTGACGTTTACCGCGCGCTGGCACGACAGCACCGGAGAACACAGCCACCGTGAGCAGTCTTCTTTCGTACAAAACGAGGGACGCTGGTACTTCATCGACCCGACCGTGGAGGTGAAGGCCGGGCGCAATGATGTATGTTTGTGCGGCAGCGGGCAGAAGTTCAAGAAGTGCTGCTCCAGCTACCTCTAGTAATCACCTGACAGGGATAACGCCATGCTTCGGATTTACAGCTTGATGCTGGCGTTGACTCTGGGGCTGACCGGTTGCGCCTCCTGGTTCGAGGACGATTCTCCCCCGCCCCACGTCTCCCTGGTGAAAGTCGAAGTAGTACGGGCCAAGTTGCTGGAGCAAAAATTCAAACTGTACTTTCGCGTGGACAACCGCGACGCCGCCGACCTGACCGTGCGCGGCCTGATCTACAAAGTCACCCTGGGCAATTTTGTACTGACTGAGGGCGAGTCCAACGAATGGCTCACCGTACCACCGCGCAGCCATGCTTTTTTCAGGGTAACGGTGCGCACCAACCTCTGGCCGCAGATACGCGATGTGGTGCAGATGCTGAAAAAACCCGACAAGCCCGTGCCGTACCGCCTTGAAGGCGAGTTGAAAACCGGATTATTCATCGGTAATGACGTGCAGGTGAACCACAATGGCGAGATAATCCCCGGCGATTTTATTCCGGAGCGACATCGATGACTCAGCAACCCCATGTCCATGGTCCTGACTGCAACCACGATCACGATCACCATGATCACGACCACGGCCATGTCCACGGCCCGAACTGCGGCCACGCTCACCAGGAGCCAGTGCGCAATGCCCTGAAGGACGTTGGTCGCAACGATCCATGCCCGTGCGGCAGTGAGAAGAAATTCAAGAAGTGCCACGGGGCGTAAGCCACGCTGAATATCTAAATGTGGGAGCGAGCAAGCCCGCTCCCACATTGGATCGCATTTCAAATCAGAGCTTGCGTTGAAATAACAACTCCACTTCCAGGCCCCCGCCCTCCCGATTACTCAAACTCAACCGCCCTTCATGCGCCCTGGCGATGGTATGCGCAATGCTCAACCCCAACCCATACCCGCCCGTCTGCGTATTGCGTGAACCTTCTACCCGGTAGAACGGCTCCATCACCTGCTCCAGTTGTTCCTGGGGAATCCCCGGGCCACGGTCGCTGATGACGATTTTCAAAAAATCCGCCTGATCCTCGACCCGCACTACCACCTCACAGCCATAACGCACCGCGTTTTCCAGCAGGTTCTGCACACAGCGCTTGAGGCTGCGGGCGTACCCCGGCAACGGCTGCCTGGCCCGGCCAACGATGGTCACGGTTTGACCCACATCCTCCAGATCCGCCTGCAAGCTTTGCAGCAAGGCATTGATGTCAATGTTCTGCCGCGTCTCGTTGATTTCGCCACTGCTCACAAAATCCAGGGTGCTGGACACCATGTGTTCCATTTCTTCAAGATCACTGCGAAACCGCTCTTTGGTGCGGTTGTCTTCAAGCATCTCGGTACGCAGGCGCAGCCGTGTGATTGGAGAGCGCAGGTCGTGGGAAATGGCTGCGAGAAAGCGTGTGCGCTCGGCAATGTTGGCGATCAGCCGTTGCTGCATCGCGTTGAACGCCTGGGCGGCGCGGCGCACTTCCGTGGGACCATCTTCCGATAACGGCGGGCGCTGGATGTCGCGCCCCAGGGCTTCGGCGGCCTTGGCCAGGGCATTCAGCGGGCGAATTGCCAGGCGTACCGCCACCAGGGCGATCACCACCAGCACCAACACCCGTAGTAAATAAATGCGCATCACGTAGTCGAACAGCAAATCCAGCGGCGAGGTGCTGGTCCAGCCCTGCTCTTCACTCGCATCCACCTGCAACCAACGCCCATCGGGCAAGCGCAGGTCGATCAGGAACTGCCCCACCACCGGCTTGGAACCGAGCAAGGTCGACAGCCCGGCGGTTTGCCCTTCGCCATCCACCAGCGACAGGCGCAGCAGGATCAAGGTTTGCGCGTAGCCGGTTTTCTCCGACAACACCTTCTTGATCAGTCCTTCGGTGGGCCGGTCGCTGTCGGTGAGGGTGCTGGGCGTGCTGCTGGCCTGGTCGCTCAAGGTCAGCTGAAAGTGCGGCGTATTGAGCAGTTTGATCAACTGGTCAGCCTGCTGCGGGTCGCTGTGCACCAGACGCACCACGTCCGCCAGCCGTGTGGCGATCAACCGCGCGGGGATTTCCAGCACCTGGCCATGGCGCCGGTCGTACCAGATGCTGCTAGTCAGGGCCTGGGCCGCAAGCATGCCGCTGACCAAAATCAGCACCAGCCGCCCGAACAACGAACGCGGCAGCAGTCTCACGACCCCAGCACCACGTCATCGGCGGTGAGCATGTAGCCCTCGTTGCGCACGGTCTTGATCAACCCCGGTGGCAATTGCGAACGCAGGCGACTGACGCACACATCGATGGAGCGGTCGAATGGCGTGCTGTCCTTGTCGAAGACATGGTTGAGCAGAAAATCGCGGCTCAGAGGGCGATTGGGGTGCTGCAACAACAGGCGCAACACGCGGTAATCCGAGTTGCCCAGGCTGACCACAACGCCTTCCGGGGTCAGTAATTGCCGCGCCCGCGTGTCGAGTTGCCAACCGGCGAAGCGAATACTCGGCGCCTCGTCCAACCTCGCGCGGTCGGGGAAGCTCTGTACCCGACGCAACACCACCTTGATCCGTACCAACAACTCCCGCGGGTCGAAGGGCTTGGGCAGGTAATCATCCGCGCCGATTTCCAGGCCGACGATGCGGTCGATCAACGAGCCTTTGGCAGTGAGCATCACCACCGGCGTGTTGGAACTCACGCGCAGTTCGCGGCAAAGGCTCAGGCCGTCTTCGCCGGGCAGCATCAGGTCGAGGACGATCAAATCGATGACATTCAGCGCCAGGCGGCGACGCATTTCCTTGCCATCGGCGGCGGTGGATACCTGAAAGCCGGCGTCGCTAAGGTAGTCACAGAGCAGTTGGCGAATTTGCGGGTCGTCATCGACGATCAGCAGGTGGTCTTGCTTGGCCATGGGCATTCGAACCTAAAACTCAAAACGCAGGAGATAGCCGAAAGTTCAGCCAGCAGTGCGCGCAAATGTAATGGAATGTTGTAGGAAACGATAATCACGCATCAGCGATACAAAGCCGAGGTATGGCCTGGGAAATCGCTCTTTAGACTACCGAACCTAAATGAGAGTAATTGTAATTTAGACTCGGATCACTGCCCATGTCATTGCCCACACCTCACCGCCACACGCTGAACAGTACCCTGGCGCCGATGTTCGGTTTGCTGGCCGCCGGCAGCGTTGCGCCGAATGCCTGGGCCGATACGCCTGCGGCCACGTCCAATGATTCGGTGCTGAGCCTGCCGGAAATCAAGGTCGACGGCGAAGCTACTTCAACCTTCAAGGTCGACCGGGTGACCTCCGCCAAAATCAGCCAGCCGCTGCTGGATGCGCCGCAAAGTGTGACCATCGTGCCGCAACAGGTGCTCAAGGAGCAAAACGCGCAAACCCTGCAGGAAGTGTTGCGCAACGTGCCGGGCATCACGTTTATGTCCGGTGAAGGCAATTTGGGCTGGGGCGATCTGTTTTCGATCCGCGGGTTTTCTTCCGAACAAAGCCTGACCGTCGACGGCGTGCGCGATGCCGGCATGTCCACCCGCACCGACACCTTCAACCTGCAACAGGCCGAAGTGTTCAAGGGCACCGGCTCCATCGAGTCAGGGGTTTCCGCCGTGGGCGGCAGCGTCAACCTGGTCAGCAAGGAAGCACACCTGGGTGATGCCAACAAAGTCTCCGCCGGGATCGGCACCGACAGCTACCGCCGCCTCACCGCCGACCTGAACAAACAAATCAACGACACCACCGCCGTACGCATCAACCTGATGAAGCACTACAACCAGGTGGCCGACCGCGACGACGTGGACTACGACCGCTGGGGCATTGCCACCTCTTTCGGGTTCGGCCTGGGCACCGACACACGGTTTTTCGTCGACACCTTCTACCAGAAAGACACCAACACCCCGGACGGCGGCGTGCCGATTCAGCGCGGCACCCACGGCGACCGCATGCCCGGCGTAAAGCGTTCGAACTGGTACGGCGACTCCAGCCTCTACACCCAACAGAACGAAACCACCTCGCTGACTGCGCGCGTCGAACATGACTTCGATTGGAACCAAGCCACTCTGCGCAACCAGACCCGCTGGGAACGCAGCGACAACTTTGCCGTGCTCTCCCCCGCGCGCTTCTTCGCCGCCAACGCCAATGGCCAGAAAACCTGCACCGGCACCCGCTGTGCGACCCTTGGCTACACCGGTGCAGGCCCGATCAGCAAAGTGCCGGGCAGCACGGTAAATGCCTACGCCGATTACGTGAACAACAGCAACACCGGTTACGGCATCTTGCGTGGCAGCGACTTCGGCTTGTCCAAGCGCTACACCATTCTGGATAACCAAACCGACTTCAGTTTTCAGTTCAACACCGGCAGCCTGCAACATGCCGTCGTCTCGGGCCTTGAGTTCTACCACGAGACCTACGGCGGCCTGAAACGCAATGCCGAAGTGCCGGCCGGTGACATGTTCTTCGACATGAGCGACCCAAGCCACAGCTTCGCCAGCACCTACGTCACCAAAGGCGAAGGCGACCCGCGCTCGGTGATCGACAACGCAGGCGTCTATGCGGGCGACACCGTCACCCTCAACGAACAATGGCAAGTCCTGGGCTCGCTGCGTTACGACCACTGGCGTGCCCAGACCAGCCAGCGTGGCCAATCCACCATCAGCAGCACCGACGGCGCGGTCAGCGGTCGGGTCGGCGCGGTGTTCAAGCCGTTGCCGAACGGCAGTATCTACGTGTCCTACAGCGAAGCGGCGCAACCGTCAGCCCTCGGCGCGTCCACCAACAACCAAATCTACGGCGCAGCGAGCACCAGCAACTACAGCCCGGCCAAATCGAAAACCTATGAAATAGGCACCAAGTGGGACATTGCCCACGACATGCTCAACGTCACGGCGGCGATCTTCCGCACCGAACTGGACAACGCCTGGGAATACCAGGACGGCGAATCGGCACCGGTGCGCGCCCTGCCCGCCAAGCGTGTGGACGGCATCGAACTCGGCCTGCAAGGCAACATCACTCCGCGCTGGACCGCCTACGCCGGTTTCTCGGCACTCAAAAGCACCCAGACCAAGGGCATCAATAAAGGCGCCGAAGCCAAGAACGTCCCCGACCTGACCGCCAACCTGTGGACCACTTACGCCGTTACCGACGCCCTGAGCCTGAGCTACGGCGAGCAATACGTCGGCCGCCGCCGCTACAGCGACAACAAATACGTCGGTGGCTTGAACAACAACAGCAGCTACGCCAACGGCCCGTCCGGGGTGAACGCGATTTACGTGCGCGACAACGAAAAGGCCCCAGGTTACTGGCTGAGCAACGTCGCGGCGCAATACAAGGTGAACAAGGACACCACGGTCAACCTCAACCTCAACAATGTGTTCAACACGTTCTATTACAGCCAGGTCGGCGCGTCCCTCGACGGCTTCCAGCTTTACGGCATCCCTGGCGCCGGGCGCACCCTGACGGCCAGTGTCGATTACGAATTCTGAATCCCCCTCATTAGGAGCCTTTGCCATGCGCAAATCCCGTCACCTGCTCAAGCTCGGCGTGCTGTTCGCCGCGCTGGTACTCGGCCACGCGGAAACCGCCGCCGCCCACGAAGTCACCGACGTGCTGGGCCGCAAGGTCGAGATCACCGACCACGTCAAGCGTGTGGTGCTCGGCGAAGGCCGGTTGATTTCGGCGTTTGCCTTGCTCGACAAAGACGCGCCATTCCAGCGCATCGTTGGCTGGCAGAACGATTTAAAGCTGCTGGATCAGCACACCTACAACGCCTATGTGGCGAAATTTCCGACGGTGAAAGACATCCCCTTGATCGGGCAAGCGTCGGAACAAAGCGTCAGCGCCGAGGAGATTCTCTCACTGAAACCTGACCTGGCTGTGTTCAGTATTTCCGGCCATGGCCCGACCGAACACAGCCCGGTCGCTGACGTGCTGGCCAAGGCCGGCATCCCGGTGTTGTTCGTCGACTTGCGCATCAACCCCGTGCACGGCACCCACACCAGCATGCAGGCGCTGGGTGAGGCATTGGGTCGTGAAACCCAGGCCAAGGCGTTCCTGGATTTCTATGACCAGCACATCAAGGTCATCACCGACGCCGTTGCCACGTTGCCCGCGGGCCCACGCCCGAGCGTGTTCCTTGAGCTACTGGCCGGGGCCTGGCAGGCGCCGGGCCACACCACCGGTAAAAGCGGCCTGGGTGAAGTGATCAAGCTGGTCGGCGGGCGCAATATCGCCGCCGATGTGGTGCCGGGGGCGCTGGGGGATATCAGTGTCGAATACGCACTGAAGGCTGATCCGGATGTGTACGTGGCCACCGGTAACCACAAACCAGGCCTGATCCTGGGCGCTGGCGTCAGCACCGATGAAGCCCGCGAAGCGTTTGATCGGGTGTTGGCGCGCCCGGAATTCGCCAACCTTCGTGCAATCCGCGAAGGCAATGCCCACGGCCTGTGGCATGACTTCTACAACTCGCCGTACAACCTGCTGGCGATTGAAGCGCTGGCCAAGTGGGTACATCCGGAGCTGTTTGCCAAGCTTGACCCAAAGGCGACCATGGAGCAGATCAACCAGCAGTTCCTGGGGATGCCGTTGCAGGGTGCTTATTGGATCGATAGCAAGAAATGACCACTCAAACCCTCGACCTCGCCAGCGCCACTCAAGGCTACCGTCGCCTGCTGGCGCGGCGTGCCTGGCTGCTCGCCTTACTCGGCACGGCACTGGTCTGCGCCATTTTGGTAGACCTGGCCAGCGGCCCGTCAGGCATGGGCTTGCTGGCCTTGCTCGACGGGATATTGCACCCGTCCCACCTGAGCGCCACCGATCAGGTGATCATCTGGAACGTGCGCCTGCCCTACACGTTGATGGCGGTGCTGGTGGGCTGTGCACTGTCACTGGCCGGGGCCGAGATGCAGGCGATCCTGAATAACCCATTGGCCAGCCCGTTTACCTTGGGCGTGTCGTCAGCGGCGGCGCTGGGCGCGTCCTTGGTGATCGTGTTTCCGGTAACAACGCTGTGGGTATCGGCCAACACCGCGATTTCGATCTCGGCCTTCATCTTCGCGGCGGCCTCGGTATTTTTGCTGCAAGCCATGTCGCGTCTACGAGGCGCAGGGGTGGAAAGTCTGGTCTTGTTCGGCATCGCGTTGGTGTTCAGTTGCAACGCAGTGGTGGCCTTATTGCAACTGGTCGCTACCGAAGATGTGTTGCAACAACTGGTGTTCTGGACCCTGGGCAGCGTGACCCGGGCCAATTGGGACAAGCTCGGCATCCTGGCATTGGTGGTCGCGGTGGTGATGCCGTTTTCCTTCACCGCTGCACCGCGCCTGACCCTGTTGCGCATGGGTGAAGACCGCGCACAAAGCTTTGGCGTGGACGTGAAGCGCCTGCGATTTTTCTCGTTGCTGCGCATCAGCCTGCTGTCGGCCACCGCCGTGGCGTTTGTAGGCACGATCGGATTTATCGGTCTGGTCGGTCCGCATATCGCACGGATTCTGGTGGGCGAAGACCAACGCTTCCTGCTACCCGCCAGCGCCTTGACCGGCGCGTTGCTGCTCTCGCTGTCGTCGATCGCCAGCAAGCTGATCATGCCCGGCGTGATAGTTCCGGTGGGCATCGTCACTGCGCTGGTGGGCGTGCCGATTTTCGTGGTGCTGGTGTTCAAACGTGGGAGGCAGTTATGAGTGAAGGTTTAACCGTACAGAACGCTCAGGTGAGTTATGGCCGTCGGCAAATTGTGCATGACCTGACCTTACCCACCCTGCCCCACGGCAGCCTGACCGCCTTGATCGGCCCCAACGGTGCGGGCAAGTCGACCTTGCTGCGCGCCGTGGCCGGGCTGGAAAAGATGCAAGGTGTTGTGCGATTGGGTGACCTGGACCTGTCGGCCATGTCCGTCGCCGAGCGTGCGCGCCGCGTCACCTATATGCCGCAAAATCTGCCGCCGGGCCTGAGCCTCAGCGTGATGGAAAGCGTGATCGCCGCCTTGCGCGTGGCGAATGTCGATGGCATTCCCTTATCCAGCGACGCTTGCCTGCGTGAAGCGTTCCAAGCATTGCAACGCATCGGCATTGCTCACTTGGCCGATCAATTGTTAAGCACGCTGTCAGGTGGGCAACGTCAATTGGTCAGCCTCGCCCAACTGATCGCGCGCCGCCCCCAAGTGATGTTGCTGGACGAACCCACCAGCGCCCTCGACCTCAATTACCAGTTGAAAGTCATGGACTGTGTGCGTGGGCTTGTACGTGAACACAATCTGATCGCCGTGGTGGTGCTGCACGACATCAACCTCGCCGCGCGCTTCGCCGACCACATCGCCGTACTGCGCCAGGGCCGGTTATACGCCAGCGGTGCCGCAGATGATGTGCTCGACCCGGCGCTGTTTGCCAAGGTGTATGGCGTGCAGGTGCGGATCGAGCGCTGCTCTAAACACAGCCTGCAAGTGCTGGTAGACGGCGTAGCAGCTGTCGAGCCCTAGCGAGACTGCGTCGGGGGCGCCGCGGTTTTGGATCTTGAAAGCGGCGGTGAATCCAACGCAGCCTCGCCGGGGCTCGACAACTGCTACGGGCATATCGATAGACGCAAATATTTCATTGAATTTTCGTCATTGGAACATCACCTATACCTACAGGCATTCGCTCAAGCATCACCACTTTTGGAGAGCTTCATGATCGACCTGTACTACTGGACTACCCCTAACGGTCACAAAGTATCGCTGTTCCTGGAAGAAGCCGGTCTACCCTACGAGGTGCACCCGATCAACATCGGCCAGGGCGACCAGTTCAAGCCGGACTTCCTGAAGATCGCTCCCAACAACCGCATTCCGGCCATCGTCGATCAGAACCCGACCGACGGCGGCGCGCCGATTTCGCTGTTTGAATCGGGCGCAATCCTGCTGTACCTCGCAGAAAAAACTGGCAAGTTCATTCCACAAGACCTACGCGAGCGTCAGGAAACGCTGCAATGGTTGTTTTGGCAAATGGGCGGGCTGGGGCCGATGGCGGGTCAGAATCATCACTTCAGTCAGTTTGCCCAAGAGAAAATCCCCTACGCGATCAAGCGTTACGTCGACGAAACCGCCCGTCTATACGGTGTGCTGGACCGCCGCCTGGTGGATCGTCCGTTCGTGGCCGGCGAGGCATACAGCATTGCCGACATGGCCATCTACCCGTGGATTGCTTCCCACGAAAAGCAGAGCCAACGGCTGGAAGATTTCCCACACGTTCATCGCTGGTTCAACAGCATCAAGCAGCGGCCGGCGACGGTTCGGGCTTATGAATGGGTACAAAAAGTGAATCCGCCAAAATCCTGATCTGAAGTCGTACGCGGTCAAAATATGGGAGCGGGCTTGCTCGCCCCCACATTGATCTCCACCTGACTTAAAGATCTCAAGCAATTGCTAAAACTCCTGCTTGCGTCGTTTCACCGCGCTCACTAACGTAGCGCCTTTACTGACGCTACCCCCGCAGGAGCTTTGCCATGGCCTCGCCAGCCCTCTCACATTTTCTTCCCCGGTTCGGCGTTGCCGCGGCAGTGGCCAGTGCATTAAGCCTGGCCGGTTGTCAGCTCCAGAGCACCCAGGACACCCTGCCTCCCGTTTCCGGCGTACAGCCGATCAAAGGCCTGGCACAGAATGTTTCGGTACGCCGCAATGCCCAAGGCATGCCGCTGATCGAAAGCAACACCTTCCATGACGCGCTGTTCAGCCTGGGTTATGTACACGCCAGCGACCGCATCACTCAGATGGTCACCTTGCGCCTGCTGGCCCAGGGCCGTCTGGCCGAAATGTCCGGGGCTGAGGTGCTGGACGTCGACCGCTTCATGCGTGCGGTCAACCTTAAGAAAAGCGCCGGCGAGCTGTATAACGCTTCGTCGCCGCGCCTCAAGCGCTTCTTTGAAGTGTATGCCCGTGGCGTCAACGCCTACTTGTACCGCTACCGCGACAAGCTGCCGCCGGACTTGGCCCAGACCGGCTACAAACCCGAGTACTGGAAGCCGGAAGACTCGGCACTGCTGTTCTGCCTGCTGAATTTCAGCGAGTCGAGCAACCTGCAGGAGGAGCTGTCGTCTCTGGTGCTGGCGCAAAAGGTCGGTGTCGACAAACTCGCCTGGCTCACTCCGAGCGCGCCTGACGAGCCAATTCCCGTGGCCGAAGCCGAAAAGCTCAAAGGCGTGAACCTGAGCCAGATCACCGGCCTCGCCGGGCTGGACACGGTCAGCCAGCAACTGAGCAGCCTTAACGCACTGGCGGTGACCACCTCCAGCAACTGGGCCATCGGCCCACAACGCAGCCGCAGCGGCAAAAGCCTGCTGGCCAATGACATCTCCGCCCAGCCGCAAGCGCCGTCGCCTTGGAACTACGTGCAAATCCGCGCGCCGAAATATCAGGCCGTCGGTGCCTCGATTGCCGGCCTGCCGACGCTGTTGTCCGGTTTCAACGGCAAAGTGGCGTGGAGCATGAGTTCGGTCAAGGGCGATACCCAGGACCTGTTCCTCGAAAAGGTCAAACGCCAGGGCAGTGCGTTGTACTACGAGAACAACGGCAAATGGCTACCGGCCACTGTGCGTAACGAAACCTACTTTGCCAAAGGTCAGCGGCCACTTCGCGAAGTGGTGTACGAAACTCGCCATGGAGCCCTGCTCAACAGCAGCCAGGCCCTGACTACCGGCTTCGGCTTGGCGTTGCAAACCGCCGACTTCAAAGACGACAAGAGCCTGGATGCGTTCTTCGACCTGTCGCGAGCGCAAAACGCCGGCAAGGCCTCAGACGCAACCCGGGAAATCCGTGCCATTGCACTGAACATGATCTTCGCCGACGCCAGCAACATCGGCTGGCAAGTCACCGGCCGTTTCCCCAACCGCCGCGAAGGTGAAGGCTTGCTGCCCTCGCCGGGCTGGGATGCGCGCTTTGACTGGGACGGCTACGCCGACGCGATGCTGCATCCATACGATCAGGACCCGGTCCAAGGCTGGATCGGCACTGCCAACCAGCGCACCGCGCCGCGTGGCTATGGCATGCAGTTATCCAACTCCTGGGATGCGCCGGAGCGCAGTGAGCGCCTGGCGCAACTGGCCAATGCCGGCAAGCATGACAGCCGTAGCATGATCGCCATGCAGTACGACCAGACCACCACGTTTGCCGCCAAGCTCAAGACCATGTTCCAGGCACCGGGCATGGCTCAGCCGCTGAAACAGGCGATTGACGCGCTGCCAACGGCTGATCGGGCCAAGGCACGCGAAGCGCTGGATCGCCTGATGGCCTTTGACGGCCGCCTGGCACCCACCTCCGCCGACGCGGCGATCTACGAGCTGTTCCTGCAGGAAAGCGCCAAGCAGATCTTTCTCGACAAACTGGGCCCGGAAAACAGCGCCAGTTGGAAAGCCTTTGTCAGCAACGCAGGCCTGTCCTACTCGGCCACCGCTGACCACTTGCTGGGCCGCGAAGACAGCCCGTTCTGGGATGACACCCGCACGCCGCAGAAAGAAGACAAACCAGCGATCCTTGCCCGCAGCCTCGCCGCCGCGATCACCGCGGGCGACAGTCAGTTGGGTGGCGATCACAAGGCCTGGCAGTGGGGCAAACTGCACACAACCACGTGGAAGAACACCAATGGCCAGGTGATTCGTGGTCCGTTTGCGAGTGGCGGCGACCACAACACCCTGAACCCGGCGCCGTATAGCTGGGGCCAGAGCTTCAACACCACCCAAATGCCGGCGCTGCGCATGATCGTCGACTTCGGCCAGGCAGAACCGATGATGGGCCAGGGAGGCATCGGCCAGTCCGGCAACCCGGCCAGCCCGAACTATGCGAATGGCATCGACCCGTCGCTCAAGGCGCAATACCTGAGCTTCCCGATGCAACCGCAGAACTTTGACAAGGCGTATGGGAAAACCAGGCTGACCCTGACGCCTGGCAAGTAACCCGGTTTCCCCTGAAGAAACCGGATCAAAATGTGGGAGGGGCGGTGCGAGCAAGTCGAATCGTCGCAACGCCTCTCCCACGGTTGATCTCCATTTGACCCAAAATAGTGCTCGGAAATTTCGACGCCCATTTTCGGGCATCTCCTACACTCAGAACTCCCTCTCCCTACCTTTTAAAACAATCATTCGGAACTATGGTGCAGAAATTGCTACTTGTGATCCGTCTGACACCGTTCAGTAACAGTCCTAAACGCGCCACAAGCGCTTATCTTGGTTTCCAGGGATTACATAATGAAAAAAGCATTGCTGACCCTTTCTGCACTGGCTCTGTGCATGGCTGCTGGTGTTGCTACAGCCAAGGAATACAAGGAGTTGCGTTTTGGTGTTGATCCTTCCTACGCGCCGTTCGAATCCAAGGCCGCCGACGGCAGCCTGGTAGGCTTCGACATCGACCTGGGCAATGCGATCTGCGCCGAGCTTAAGGTCAAGTGCAAGTGGGTTGAAAGTGACTTTGACGGCATGATTCCAGGCCTCAACGCCAACAAATTTGATGGCGTAATTTCCTCGATGACCGTGACCGAAGCCCGTGAAAAGGCGATCGACTTCTCCAGCGAGCTGTTCTCCGGCCCTACATCCCTGGTGTTCAAAAAAGGCGCGAACTACTCCACGCCTGAGTCCCTCAAGGGCAAATCCGTGGGCTACGAGCAAGGCACCATCCAGGAAGCCTACGCCAAGGCTGTGCTGGACAAAGCCGGTGTGACCACCAAGGCCTACGCCAACCAGGACCAGGTTTACGCCGACCTGACTTCCGGCCGTCTCGACGCTTCGGTGCAGGACATGCTGCAAGCCGAACTGGGCTTCTTGAAGTCGCCAGCGGGCGCTGGCTACGAAGTCAGCAAGCCCATCAACGACCCATTGCTGCCGGCCAAAACTGCGGTCGGTATCAAAAAAGGTAACAAAGACCTCAAGGCCTTACTCGATAAAGGTATCAAAGCGTTACACGATGATGGCACCTACGCCACCATCCAGAAGAAACACTTCGGCGATCTGAACCTGTACAGCGGTAAATAACACCCTGGCGCCCACCTGTTTCAGGTGGGCGCTTTTTTATCGCCATAGGTCCTGAATTCATGTTTGAAGATCTTTTACAAACCCTGGGGCTGAGTGCCTTCAGTTTGAAGGGGTTCGGCCCACTGTTGCTGCAAGGTACGTGGATGACCGTGAAGTTGTCGGTCGCCTCCTTGGCCGTCAGCGTCCTGCTGGGCCTGCTGGGTGCCAGCGCCAAACTATCCAGCGTGCGCCTCTTGCGTATCCCCGCCCAGCTCTACACCACCTTGATTCGCGGCGTGCCCGACCTGGTGCTGATGCTGCTGATTTTCTACAGCCTGCAAATCTGGCTGACCAGTTTTACCGACTTCATGGAATGGGACTACATCGAAATCGACCCATTCAGCGCCGGGGTGATCACCCTGGGTTTTATCTACGGCGCCTACTTCACCGAGACTTTTCGTGGCGCGATCCTCGCAGTCCCCCGCGGCCAGCTGGAAGCTGCAACCGCCTACGGGCTCAAGCGCGGGCAGCGGTTTCGCTACGTGACCTTCCCACAGATGATGCGCTTTGCCCTGCCAGGCATCGGTAACAACTGGATGGTGATGCTCAAGGCCACCGCCCTGGTGTCGATCATCGGCCTGGCGGACCTGGTCAAGGCTGCTCAGGATGCAGGTAAGAGCACCTATCAACTGTTCTATTTCCTGGTGCTCGCCGCGCTGATCTACCTGTTGATCACCAGCGCGTCCAACTTCGTCCTGCGTCGGCTTGAACGTCGCTACTCCGCTGGGTCCAGGGAGGCCGTGCGATGATCGAACTTCTGCAGCAATACTGGCGACCCTTCCTTTATAGCGACGGCCAGCACATCACCGGGCTGGCCATGACCATGTGGCTGCTCAGCGCCTCGCTGGTGTTCGGCTTTCTGGTATCGATCCCGCTGTCCATCGCCCGCGTTTCGCGCAAGCGCCTGGTGCGCTGGCCGGTGCAGTTCTACACCTACCTGTTTCGTGGCACGCCGCTCTATATCCAGTTGCTGATCTGCTACACCGGGATCTACAGCATCGCGGCAGTACGGGCGCAGCCGGTGTTGGATGCGTTCTTTCGCGATGCGATGAACTGCACCATCCTTGCCTTCGCCCTCAACACCTGTGCCTACACCACCGAGATCTTCGCCGGTTCGATCCGCAGCATGGCCCATGGCGAAGTCGAAGCGGCCAAGGCCTATGGCCTCAGCGGCTGGAAGTTGTATGCCTATGTGATCATGCCGTCGGCGTTGCGCCGCTCGTTGCCCTACTACAGCAACGAGGTGATCCTGATGCTGCACTCGACCACGGTGGCCTTTACCGCGACGGTGCCCGATATTCTCAAGATTGCCCGGGACGCTAACTCGGCGACCTACATGACCTTTCAATCATTTGGTATCGCCGCACTGATATACCTGACCGTGACCTTCACCCTGGTCGGTCTGTTTCGTCTGGCGGAGCGCCGCTGGCTGGCCTTCCTCGGGCCGAGCCACTAAGGAGTTTGTATGCGTCATCAGGTTCATGAACTGATCGCGCCAGTGCCAGGAACGGCGCGGCAGATTCACAGTTTCCACTTCGGCCCGGAACAGGCTCAAGGCAAGATCTACATCCAGTCATCACTGCATGCCGACGAGCTTCCGGGCATGTTGGTGGCCTGGCACCTCAAGGTGCGCCTGGCGCAACTGGCGGCGGCCGGGCGCCTGCGCAGCGAGATCGTGCTGGTGCCCATCGCCAACCCGGTGGGCCTGGAGCAAGTGTTGATGGATATTCCCTTGGGCCGCTATGAGCTGGAAAGCGGGCAGAACTTCAATCGCCTGTTTGTCGACCTCAGTGAAGAGGTGGGAGACCAGATCGAGGCCTTGCTGGGGGACGACCCGCAGCACAACGTCGAGTTAATCCGAACCGCCCTGGCCACTGCCCTGGCCGCGCAAACTGCCGAGACCCAGCTGCAATCCCAACGCCTGGTGCTACAACGCCTGGCCTGCGATGCCGACATCGTGCTGGACCTGCATTGCGACTTCGAAGCCGTGGCGCACCTGTACACCACACCCGAGGCCTGGCCGCAGGTGGAACCACTGGCGCGTTACATCGGCTCGGAAGCCAACTTGCTCGCCACCGACTCCGGCGGCCAATCCTTCGATGAGTGTTTCACTCTGGTGTGGTGGCAGTTGCAGCAACGCTTCGGCGAGCGATTCCCGATTCCCATGGGCAGCTTTTCGGTGACCGTCGAACTGCGCGGTCAAGGCGACGTCAACCACGGCCTGGCCAGCCTCGACTGCCAGGCAATCATCGATTATCTGATCCACTTCGGCGCCATTGCCGGCGACATTGCACCACTGCCCGAGCTGCCCTACCCGGCCACTCCGCTGGCAGGCGTCGAACCGGTAACCACGCCGGTCGGCGGCTTACTGGTGTTCAGCGCCCTGCCCGGTGAATACCTGGAGGCCGGGCAACTGATCGCCGAAATCATCGACCCTATTACTGACCGCGTAACGCCCGTGCATTGTAAAAACGCCGGCCTGCTTTACGCCCGTTCGCTACGGCGCATGGCCACTGCCGGAATGGTGATCAGCCATGTCGCAGGCACTGAAGCCTACCGCAGCGGCTACCTACTTTCGCCTTGAGGATGCACGCCCCATGTACAAACTGACCGTTGAAGGCCTGCATAAGAGCTATGGCGACAATGAAGTGCTCAAAGGTGTTTCGCTCAAGGCCAAAACCGGTGACGTGATCAGCCTGATCGGCGCCAGCGGCTCGGGCAAAAGCACCTTTTTGCGCTGCATCAATTTTCTGGAAACCCCTAACGACGGCGCCATGACCCTGGACGGCCAACAAATCCGCATGGTCAGCGACCGCCACGGCATGCGCGTGGCCGACGACGCCGAGCTGCAACGACTGCGCACGCGGCTGGCGATGGTATTCCAGCATTTCAACTTGTGGAGCCATATGAGCGTGCTGGAAAACATCACCATGGCGCCGCGCCGAGTGCTGGGATGCAGCAAAAAGGACGCCGAAGACCGTGCCCGTCGCTATCTGGATAAAGTGGGCTTGCCGGCGCGTGTGGCTGACCAATACCCGGCGTTCCTGTCCGGTGGTCAGCAACAACGCGTGGCCATCGCCCGTGCTTTGGCGATGGAGCCTGAGGTGATGCTGTTCGATGAGCCCACTTCTGCCCTCGACCCGGAACTGGTCGGTGAGGTGTTGAAGGTGATCCAGGGGCTGGCCGAGGAAGGCCGCACCATGATCATGGTGACGCACGAGATGAGCTTTGCACGTAAGGTGTCGAGCCAGGTGCTGTTCCTGCACAAGGGCCTGGTGGAAGAGCAAGGCGCGCCGGAGGATGTGTTAGGCAATCCGAAGAGCGAGCGCTTGCAGCAGTTCCTGAGCGGCAATTTGAAGTAAGCCTTTACGACGTCTGGAGGGCCTCAGGAATGGGGCCTCCAGAGCGTTAGCCAACCCCTGACGTCGCGAAAAATGGTGTGCCGCCAGGGCAGGAAGCCGTTTGCCTTGCAGAAAGGCGTATGAGCTTGCTGTCGGCATTTTGCGTATTTACAGGGGGATATTTCAGTGGAGCGCAACAGCGATCAGGAAATATGGCCAGCTCAGCGAGCGACTGGCCATATTCACCGGTATCAGGCAATCGGCGCAGGGGGCGGCTCGTCCGGAAGCACTGGTTCACCGGGTTCGGTCGGCTGCGGGTAATCTTCATCAGGCTGGCCGGGAATGCCACCCGCAAAGGCAGGGTCGGCCATCAGGGACCAAGCCAGAACACCAATCTGGTTGGGTTCAAGCCGGGCGAGTTCGGCGCTGATTCGCGGGTCGATCTTCATAAGGTACTCCTCAAGCGTGGCCCGGCGCGCTTTGCACGCGCCGGGGCAGTACTCACAGTAGAGTCACTTCCCGCAGACAAATTCCCTTTATGTGTAAGACCTTTCGATCAAGCGCGTGGCAGGGTGACGCCGAGCTGGCCCTGATACTTGCCACCGCGGTCCTTGTAGGAAACTTCACAGGCCTCGTCGGACTGCAGGAACAGCATTTGCGCCACACCTTCGTTGGCGTAGATCTTCGCCGGCAGGGTGGTGGTGTTGGAGAATTCCAGGGTCACGTGCCCTTCCCACTCTGGCTCAAGCGGCGTCACGTTAACGATGATGCCGCAGCGGGCGTAAGTGCTTTTACCCAGGCAAATGGTCAACACGTCGCGGGGAATACGGAAGAACTCCACGGTGCGTGCCAAGGCGAAGGAGTTCGGCGGAATGATGCACACGTCACTCTTGACGTCGACGAAGCTTTTTTCGTCGAAGTTCTTCGGATCGACGGTCGCCGAATTGATGTTGGTGAACACCTTGAACTCATCGGCGCAACGCACGTCGTAGCCGTAGCTGGACACACCATACGAAATCACCCGGTCAGCACCTTCACCACGAATCTGGCGCTCTACGAAGGGTTCGATCATGCCGTGCTCTTGCGCCATGCGGCGAATCCACTTGTCCGATTTGATGCTCATGGCGGGTGTCCTGAATAGCGAGGTGGAAAATTCTGTTGGGCATCTTACCGGGGCCGGCCCTGGGGTTCAAAGGGCGCGGGGTTTTTCTTGATGAACGCGCTGCCAGCTATAAGCCACAGCCAGCGGGGCTGGGACCCGAATCACGGCCCCCAGTGACTGTAAATACCACCGCCAGTCACGAAAATAGAGAAACCTTCGGAAATACCATTGGCACGTCCCGGAAAAAGGGTTAAGGTGGCGCCACTGTGCTGCTTGTGTCACTGAGAATCTCTACACGATATGTTGAATTTCGATCCAACCATCTCCAAGAATTTTTCCTGCTCTTTGCACTCAGTCTCGGCCAGGGCTTTTCCTGAGTCGCAGTTAACTTTGTCCAAGGAGATACACCATGTCTAATCGCCAAACTGGTACCGTTAAGTGGTTCAACGATGAAAAAGGCTTCGGCTTCATCACTCCACAATCCGGTGACGACCTGTTCGTTCACTTCAAAGCTATCCAATCCGACGGCTTCAAAAGCCTGAAAGAAGGCCAACAGGTTTCTTTCATCGCTACCCGCGGTCAGAAAGGCATGCAAGCTGAAGAAGTTCAAGTTATCTAACTTGTACTGACTTAGTCGAAAAAACCCCGCCCTTAAAAGCGGGGTTTTTTTATGCCCGGGATTTGCGATCGTTCCCACGCTCTGCATGGGAATGCCTCTTGTGACGCTCTGCGTCATGCCCTGGGACGCAGAGCGTCCTGGGCTGCATTCCCACGCGGAGCGTGGGAACGATCAGCGCACAGCAAAACGCCCGATGCATTCCCATGCACCGGGCGTTCTCATCGCTGCGTCAAAAGCCGTTATTGAAACAACGACTCACTCGACAGGCCATTCTTCTCAAGGATCTCACGCAAGCGCTTGAGACCCTCCACCTGGATCTGCCGCACCCGCTCACGGGTCAAGCCGATCTCCAGGCCTACGTCCTCCAGAGTACTGCTCTCATGGCCGCGCAGGCCGAAGCGGCGAATCACCACCTCACGCTGCTTGTCCGTGAGCTCCGACAGCCACTGGTCAATGCTTTGGGAAAGATCATCGTCCTGCAACAGCTCACAAGGATCCGTCGGACGATCATCCGTCAGGGTGTCCAGCAGGGTTTTATCCGAGTCCGGCCCCAGCGAGACGTCGACCGAAGACACGCGCTCGTTCAGGCCGAGCATGCGTTTGACCTCCCCTACCGGTTTTTCCAGCAGGTTCGCGATCTCTTCAGGCGAAGGTTCATGATCGAGTTTCTGAGTCAGCTCACGCGCCGCCCGCAGGTAGACGTTGAGCTCCTTGACCACATGGATTGGCAACCGGATCGTACGGGTCTGATTCATGATCGCCCGTTCGATGGTCTGACGAATCCACCAGGTGGCATAGGTCGAAAAGCGGAAGCCCCGCTCAGGGTCGAACTTCTCCACCGCACGGATCAAGCCCAGGTTGCCCTCCTCGATCAGATCCAACAGGGACAGACCACGATTGACATAGCGTCGGGCGATTTTCACCACCAGCCGCAGGTTGCTTTCAATCATGCGCTTGCGCCCAGCCGGATCACCCTTTTGCGACAAGCGCGCAAAATGGACTTCTTCTTCGGGGGTCAATAGAGGGGAAAAGCCGATTTCATTGAGGTACAGCTGCGTCGCGTCGAGCGCCCGCGTGTAGTCAATGTACTTGTGTTGCTTTAACGCGGTGGAGTTCTTGGATTTGGTGCGAACTGAAGGGGCAGCAGCCCCCTCAATATTCGACATCGATTCCATATCGATAGATTCCCCCATAAGGAGAACCTCTTCGTCGATGTCAAACTCCGGCGCTTCTTTACTGAGAGCCATTGTTATAGTCCTTTGGTGAGTTCGACCTCAAGCTCAAGCGACGCCTTTATCCTTGGCAACGCTGGAGCCTGTTCCTTCTACGTGAGGGAACAGGCTGGCAACACATCAACGACGGGGTAGGAATTGCAGCGGATCTACAGGTTTCCCTTGGCGGCGAATCTCAAAGTGCAGTTTCACCCGGTCTGTACCAGTTGACCCCATTTCGGCAATTGTCTGTCCGACTTTGACCTGCTGCCCCTCCCGAACCAACAGCCTACGGTTATGACCGTAGGCACTGACGTAGGTATCGCTGTGTTTGATGATGACCAGCTCGCCGTAGCCCCGTAAACCACTCCCGGCGTACACCACTGTCCCATCAGACGCAGCTAAAACAGGCTGTCCCAAATCCCCGGCGATATCAATGCCTTTATTCAAACTACCGTTTGAAGAGAATTTTCCAATTAACACCCCGTTCGAAGGCCACCCCCAACCGGTCGGAGCAGGCCCTGCAGGGGGCAGCGGCGCGGGTGCCGGCTTGCTCGCAACCGTAGGCGCGGCGCTGCCTGCAGGCCGAGTGATGATGGTAGTTTTGCTCGAAGACGACGGCGAAGATCCAGTGTTTGTCACAACTGTCGTAGGCGCAGAGCCGGTGCGCCCATCGAAACGAATCGTCTGACCGGGATGTATCGTATATGGCACAGGGATATTGTTACGAGCTGCGAGCGCCTTGTAATCCCACCCATAACGAAAGGCAATCGAGAACATCGTATCGCCTTTGCGCACCACATATTGCCCGGTGGTGACCGTCGGCTTTTGCGGTACGGCGCTGGCGTTATTTCGGTCGACAACCCGGGCCCCACTGGATGGCGAGCTGGAGCAACCCACCAATAAGGAACTCAAGACAAGGCCAAGCACCAGTCGCTGAAAGCTTGTTTTACTCATACGCTGCGCAAGACCTGTGAGACTCACCCGCCGCTCCCTTTGTGGTGGCTGAACATAAATGCCTGTATCAGGCTTGAAATATGACGCAAGTATAACTGGGCATTGGTTTTTTACCGGCACACGACTGAAATGAAAAATTCATCATGTTTAAAACCAACTTTCGATCATGTTGACTCACTGAGCCCCGCTGTAAGACACATCCCCGCCTGCAGAATTCACTGACTGCAAATAAATGATCAGGCCAGCGGGCCATTGAGCAACGGTACGAAGCGCACAGCACCCAGTACATGCCGGGAAAAACCTTCGTCCTCACGGATAATGAGCATCAATTGTTGCACTTCGCCGGAGCCCACCGGGATGACCAACCGCCCGCCAGGGGCCAGTTGATCGAGCAACGCTTGCGGCACATCAGTCGCCACGGCCGTGACAATGATGCCGTTATAAGGCGCCAGCGCCGGCCAGCCCTCCCAGCCATCGCCCCAGCGGAACACCACATTACGCAGGTTCAACTCTACCAGGCGCTCCTTGGCGCGGTCCTGCAGGACCTTGATGCGCTCCACCGAGAACACCCGCTCCACCAGTTGCGACAGCACGGCGGTCTGGTAACCCGAGCCGGTGCCGATCTCCAACACCTTGTCCAGCGGACCGGCAGCGAGCAGCAGTTCGCTCATGCGCGCGACCATATAAGGCTGGGAGATGGTCTGGTTGTGGCCAATGGGCAACGCTGTGTCTTCATAGGCACGGTGCGCCAGGGCTTCATCGACAAACAGGTGCCGTGGCGTGCGCCGGATGACTTCCAGCACCTGGGCGTTTGACAGCCCCTCTTCGTACAAACGCTGGATTAAACGCTCACGGGTACGCTGAGAGGTCATCCCGATGCCACGACGCAATAAGTCGTCTTGTTCACGCGCCATCAACGCAGACCCTCGAGCCAGCCATCGAGGCTACTGAAGGCATCACTGAAGGTGCGATCAAGCTGCAACGGGGTAATCGAAACATAACCTTGCATCACCGCATGAAAGTCTGTGCCCGGACCACCGTCCTCGGCGTCGCCCGCGGCTGCAATCCAGTAACCTTCCTTGCCACGCGGGTCGACCACCTTCAGTGGCGCCGCCGCGCGGGCGCGATGGCCCAGGCGCGTCAACTGAATGCCGCGAATATGGTCGAGGGGCAGGTTGGGAATATTGACGTTGAGCACTGTACGCGGTGGCAAGTCCAGGGAAGCATGGGCCTCCACCAGCTTGCGCGCGAAATACGCCGCCGTCGCCAGGTTATCCAGTTGCCGTGAGGCAAAGGAAAAGGCGAACGAAGTACGACCGAGAAAGCGCCCTTCAAGGGCCGCCGCCACGGTACCGGAATACAGCACGTCATCCCCCAGGTTGGCACCGAGGTTGATACCCGACACCACCAGATCCGGCTCCTGATCCAACAGGCTGTTGATCGCCAGGTGCACGCAGTCGGTGGGGGTACCGTTCACGCTGATAAAGCCATTGGCCAGAACCTGCGGATGCAGTGGACGGTCGAGCGTCAGCGAACTGCTGGCGCCGCTCTTGTCCTGGTCGGGGGCAACCACCACGCACTCGGCATAATCTTCCAGCGCAGCATAGAGCGCGGCAAGGCCGGGTGCGGTGGCACCGTCATCGTTTGATATCAGAATACGCATGGGCTGTCCGTTTGCCCCGCCGACACCAGATCAACAAGCTCGCGCACCAAGACAGTGGCGAAGCATCCGGCCGGCAGGACAAATTCCAATTGCAGAATGTCAGGACCGGGATAATGCCACGTCAACCCGCCAATGGGCAGTCGAAGAATGCGACGCTCCTGGCTCATGCCGGCATTCACCAGCCAATCGCGCAGGTCAGCTTCACTGGCGGCGACAGCCTGCTCAAGCGTATGGGTTGCACCGCTCGCTGGCGAGTCACCCTCGCCCCACTGCGGCCCGGTTGGGTGCAGGTCCAGAATCGCCAGGCGCGGGTCGCTGCATTCAGCCTCCCCCGCCGGAAAAAAACTGCGGCTATCAGTAAACGCCAGCAGGTCGCCCACTTGAGCGCGCTGCCAGGAACCATCCGCAACACGTGCCGCCAACACTTTGTTGAACAGGAAACTGCGCGCGGTGGACAACAATCGCGAACGCACATTGCGCTGTTCCGGCAAGGCCTTGCGCGCCGCCCATTCTCGGGCGTCAACGACGTTGCCGCCGTTGTGGCCAAAGCGTTGTGTACCAAAGTAGTTTGGAATGCCGTGCTGGGCGATCAACTGCAACCGCGCGTCGATGGCGGCGGTATCACCGGTCAACTGGGTCAGGCGCAGGGTAAAGCCGTTGGCCGAATGCGCGCCGCGTTGCAGCTTGCGCTTGTGGCGAGCGATTTTGAGAATCTTGAGGGTGTCGTTTTCCGCACCGCTCATGTCTGGGTCGGCCTTGCCTGGCAGTTGCACGCTGAACCACTGACGGGTCAACGCCTGGCGGTCCTTGAGGCCGGCATAGCTGACAGTGCGCAAGGGCACACCGGCTGCCTTGGCAATGCGCCGAGCAGCCTCTTCGGTATTAAGGCCACGCTTCTCCACCCACAACCACAGATGCTCGCCGTCACCGGTCAGTGGGATATCCAGCACTTCGTCTACCTGGAAATCTTCAGCCGTAGCTTTCAGGACCGCGCGGCCCAAGGCCTCGCCGTAGGCCCGTGGGCCCAGCAGTTGCAGGTCATTCATGCGCGCAGCAACAAGGCGACGGAGTGCACCGCAATGCCCTCTTCACGACCGGTAAACCCGAGCTTTTCGGTAGTGGTGGCTTTCACGTTCACTTGATCCAATTCAATTTGCAGGTCTGCGGCAATCAGTGCACGCATCGATTCGATATGCGGGGCCATTTTCGGGGCCTGGGCCACGATGGTGTTGTCGACATTGCCGACTTTCCAGCCCTTGGCGTGGATCAAACCCACCACGTGGCGCAGCAACACGCGGCTGTCCGCGCCCTTGAAGGTGGGATCGGTGTCCGGAAAGTGCTTGCCGATATCGCCCAACGCCGCCGCGCCGAGCAAGGCATCGCTCAAGGCATGCAACACAACGTCGCCGTCGGAATGAGCCAGCAACCCATGGTGGTGCGCAATACGCACGCCGCCCAAGGTGATGAAATCGCCTTCGGCGAAACGGTGCACATCGTAGCCATGGCCAATACGCATAAAAAAACGCCCCGATTTAATTCAGGGCGTGATTCTACCTACTTTTGCCTCACATTAACCGAGCAAAGCACGACCATGGTGTCGCAAATGGTCCTCGATGAAGCTGGCGATAAAGAAGTAGCTGTGGTCATAGCCAGGTTGCAGGCGCAGTTCGAGTGGGTGGCCCGCCGCCTTGGCCGCTTGCTGCAGGGCTTCAGGCTTAAGCTGCACGGCGAGGAAATCGTCGCGATCGCCCTGATCCACCAGCAATGGCAGCTTTTCCGAGGCTTCGCTGATCAGCACGCAGGCATCCCATTCACGCCATTTAGAGCGTTCTTCGCCCAAATAACGGGAAAAGGCTTTCTGGCCCCACGGGCAATCCATCGGGTTGTTGATCGGTGAGAATGCCGACACCGACTGGTAACGTCCCGGATTGCGCAAGGCACACACCAGCGCACCGTGGCCGCCCATGGAATGGCCGCTGATCCCGCGCTTATTGGACGCCGGGAAATGCGCTTCAACCAGTGCCGGCAACTCCTGCACAACATAGTCATGCATCCGATAGTGCTTGGCCCAGGGTTCCTGGGTGGCATTGAGGTAGAAGCCGGCGCCCAGGCCGAAATCCCAGGCGTTGTCCGGATCACCCGGCACATCCGGCCCACGCGGGCTGGTGTCCGGCGCGACGATGATCAGCCCCAACTCGGCAGCCATGCGCTGGCCGCCGGCCTTCTGCATGAAGTTCTCATCGGTGCAGGTCAACCCGGACAGCCAGTACACCACCGGCAACTTGCCGCCCTGCTCCGCTTGCGGTGGCAGGTAAACGGCAAAGGTCATGTCGCAACCCAGCACATCGGAATGATGCTTGTAGCGTTTATGCCAGCCGCCGAAGCTCTTCTGGCACGACAGGTTTTCCAGACTCATGGCCGACCTCAGAAGTGGATGACGGTACGAATGCTCTTGCCTTCATGCATCAGGTCAAACGCTTTGTTGATGTCTTCCAGGCCCATAGTGTGGGTAATAAAGGTGTCCAGCGGGATCTCACCGGTCTGGGCCATTTCCACGTAGCTTGGCAATTCAGTGCGACCACGCACGCCACCGAACGCCGAACCACGCCAGACGCGACCGGTCACCAACTGGAATGGACGGGTAGCAATTTCCTGGCCTGCACCGGCCACGCCGATGATTACCGACTCGCCCCAGCCTTTGTGGCAGCACTCAAGAGCGGCACGCATCAGTTGCACGTTGCCAATGCACTCGAAGGAGAAGTCCACGCCACCGTCAGTCAAGTCGACGATCACCTCTTGAATTGGGCGATCGTAGTCTTTTGGGTTGATGCAGTCGGTGGCACCCAGTTGCTTGGCAATTTCGAACTTGGCCGGGTTGATGTCGATGGCAATGATGCGACCGGCCTTGGCTTTCACCGCGCCGATCACGGCCGACAGGCCAATACCGCCTAGACCGAAGATCGCCACGGTGTCACCCGGCTTGACCTTGGCGGTGTTGATCACCGCGCCGATGCCGGTGGTAACACCACAACCCAGCAGGCAGACTTTTTCCAGCGGCGCGTCTTTAGGGATCTTGGCGACAGAGATTTCCGGCAGCACGGTGTACTCGGAGAAGGTCGAAGTACCCATGTAGTGGAAAATCGGCTGGCCCTTATAGGAGAAACGCGTGGTGCCATCCGGCATCAGGCCTTTGCCTTGGGTGGAGCGAATGGCTTGGCACAGATTGGTTTTGCCCGACAGGCAGAATTTGCACTTGCCACATTCCGGGGTGTACAGCGGAATCACGTGATCGCCGACAGCTACCGAGGTCACGCCCTCACCGATCGCTTCAACCACCGCACCGCCTTCGTGACCGAGGATCGACGGGAAGATGCCTTCCGGATCGGCACCCGACAAGGTGTAGGCATCGGTATGGCACACGCCGGACGCAACCACCCGCAACAGCACCTCGCCAGCCTTGGGCATGGCGACATCCACTTCAACAATCTCAAGGGGCTTTTTGGCTTCGAAGGCTACGGCAGCGCGGGACTTGATCATCCGGGTTTCTCCATCGGGTTAAAAACTGAGGAAGCGAGTGTAAAACATGGCTCTGTGATTAATAATCCGACCGAAAGCAAAACTTTATTGCTACACAGGGATAATCAACATGCTGGAAAACCGCTGGGAAGGCATCGATGAATTCGTCGCAGTCGCCGAATGCAGCCAATTCACAGCGGCGGCCGAGCGCTTGGGAGTGTCGTCGTCACACATCAGCCGGCAGGTGGCGCGCTTGGAGGAGCGACTGCAAACGCGGTTGCTGTACCGCAGTACGCGCAAGGTGACCCTGACCGAAGCTGGCCAAACCTTCCTGCAACACTGTCAGCGTTTGCAGGATGGTCGCGAAGAAGCCTTGCGCGCGGTAGGCGACCTCACCAGCGAGCCCAAGGGCATGTTGCGCATGACGTGCGCGGTGGCTTATGGCGAGCGGTTTATCGTGCCGCTTGTCACGCGATTCATGGGGTTGTATCCGCAATTGCGCGTGGATATCGAACTGACCAACCGCCAACTGGACCTGGTACACGAAGGCCTCGATCTGGCGATCCGCCTAGGGCGCCTGCAAGACTCGCGCATGGTCGCCAGTCGCCTGGCCCCTCGGCGCATGTACTTGTGCGCGTCGCCCTCCTACCTTGAACGGTATGGTCGGCCACATAGTTTGTCGGAGCTGAGTCGACATAACTGCCTGATTGGCAGTTCGGATATCTGGCAACTGGCCCAGGACGGGCGGGAGTTTTCCCAGCGCGTACAGGGCAACTGGCGCTGCAACAGTGGGCAAGCGGTGCTGGATGCGGCGTTGCAAGGGGTTGGGTTGTGCCAGTTGCCGGACTATTACGTGCTGGAACATTTGCACAGTGGCGCGCTGGTGTCATTGCTGGAGGCGCATCAGCCGCCGAACACTGCGGTGTGGGCGCTGTATCCGCAGCAGCGGCATTTGTCGCCGAAGGTGCGCAAGCTGGTGGATTTTTTGAAGGTGGGGTTGGCTGAACGGCCGGAGTACAGCAGTTAAAGATGTTTGATCGTTCCCACGCTCTGCGTGGGAATGCAGCCCAGGACGCTCTGCGTCCAAAGCGTGACGCAGAGCGTCACAAGAGGCACTCCCACGCAGAGCGTGGGAACGATCATCAACTCTGGCGGTTAGCCCATCGCAACCGCAGCCACTCAAGATCCTCCGGTCGAGTCACCTTGATATTGTCCGAGCGTCCTTCGATCAAGCGCGGCGCCTGGCCCGCCCACTCCATGGCCGAGGCTTCGTCAGTGATCACCGCATCGGCCACCAGGCTGTCGGCCAAGGCACGATGCAAAGCACCCAAGCGGAACATCTGCGGCGTATAAGCTTGCCAGATCAGGCTACGGTCCACGGTTTCCACCACCCGACCGCGCTTGTCGACCCGCTTGAGGGTGTCGCGAGCCGGCACGGCCAGTAAGCCGCCGACCGGGTCATCCGCCAGTTCGGCCAGCAACTTGTCGAGGTCATCGCGACTCAGGTTCGGCCGAGCAGCATCGTGCACCAACACCCAGTCGTCATCACTGGCGCCCAGGGCATTGAGTTGCAGCAGCGCATTCAGTACCGAGCCCGATCGCTCCAAACCACCGTCCGCACGCTGGATACGCGAGTCAGTGGCACACGCCAGGTTGGGCCAATAAGGATCATCAGAAGCAAGACTGACCACCAGGCCTTTAAGCGCTGGATGGTCGAGAAAACAGCCAAGGCTGTGTTCGAGAATTGTGCGCCCGCCCAGTTGCAGATACTGCTTGGGACGGTCCGCGGCCATACGAGCACCGACGCCCGCGGCAGGAATCACGGCCCAGAAGGCCGGTAGTGAGTTGATCATTTGGCCAACTGGTAAAGGGTTTCACCGTCCTTGACCATGCCCAATTCATGGCGAGCCCGTTCTTCAACGGTCTCCGTACCTTTTTTCAGCTCAAGCACTTCGGCGTCAAGGACGCGGTTACGCTCCAGCAGTATTTCGTTTTCCGCGTGCTGGTCAGCAATTTGCTGGGTCAGTTCTTTCACCTGCGCAAAGCTGCCATTACCGACCCATAGGCGGTACTGCAGGCCAGCCAGCAACAAGAGCAAGACGAGGAACAACCAATTGGGACTGCGCATCGAAATCCGGGTATCCAGTAAAAAAAGACAGCCATGCCAAACTTTTTAAGCAACTGATAGCACGAAGCCTGGAAGAACCAGGCTTGTGCTTGATAGCCATCAGATTAGCGTCGAAATGCACACTGTCGTGTTTTTTCCGACGCAATCCGCCGACTTTTTACCATGCATCAATCAGCCGCGAAATTCGCTGCGGCCGTTGTACTTGGCTTTACCCGCCAGTTGCTCTTCGATCCGCAGCAATTGGTTGTACTTGGAAACGCGGTCGGAACGGCACAGGGAACCGGTCTTGATCTGGCCCGCCGAAGTGCCCACAGCCAGGTCGGCAATGGTCGAATCTTCGGTTTCGCCGGAGCGGTGGGAGATCACGGCGGTGTAGCCCGCAGCCTTGGCCATCTGGATGGCTTCCAGGGTTTCGGTCAGGGTGCCGATCTGGTTGAACTTGATCAGGATCGAGTTGGCGATCTTTTTATCGATGCCTTCTTTCAGGATCTTGGTGTTGGTCACGAACAAGTCGTCGCCCACCAGTTGGATTTTCTCGCCGATCTTGTCGGTAAGGATTTTCCAGCCAGCCCAGTCGGACTCGTCCAGGCCATCTTCAACGGAGATGATCGGGTAACGTTCGCACAAGCCCTTCAGGTAGTCAGCAAAACCTTCCGAAGTGAACACGTGGCCTTCGCCGGACAGGTTGTACTTACCATTTTCATAGAACTCGCTGGCCGCGCAATCCAAGGCCAGGGTCACGTCGGTGCCCAGCTTGTAGCCAGCGTTGGCCACGGCTTCGGAGATTACTTTCAGTGCATCTTCGTTGGACGCCAGGTTCGGTGCAAAACCACCTTCGTCACCCACCGCAGTGCTCAGGCCACGGGCCTTCAGCACAGCTTTGAGGTGATGGAAAATCTCGGTGCCCATGCGCAGGCCTTCGGAGAAGGTCTTGGCGCCAACTGGCTGCACCATGAATTCCTGGATGTCGACGTTGTTATCAGCGTGCTCGCCACCGTTGATGATGTTCATCATCGGAACCGGCATCGAGTAAACACCTGGGGTGCCGTTCAAGTTGGCGATGTGGGCATACAACGGCAGGTCCTGGTCCTGTGCAGCCGCTTTGGCAGCGGCCAGGGACACAGCGAGGATGGCGTTGGCGCCCAGGCTACCTTTGTTCTCGGTACCGTCGAGCTTGATCATCGCGTGGTCCAGGGCTTTCTGGTCCAGCGGGTCTTTGCCCAGCAACAGGTCACGGATCGGGCCGTTGATGTTGGCTACAGCCTTGAGTACACCTTTGCCCAGGTAACGGCTCTTGTCGCCATCACGCAGTTCCAGCGCTTCGCGCGAACCGGTAGAAGCACCGGACGGCGCACAGGCGCTGCCGATGATGCCGTTATCGAGAAGCACGTCGGCTTCGACGGTGGGGTTGCCACGGGAGTCGAGAACTTCACGACCTTTGATGTCGACGATTTTTGCCATTGTTGTAAACACTCCAAAGTTGACGAAAACGACGCAGCTGAAGGAAAACTTTTGACCGACCGCAAGGGTGGAACAACGGGGCAGGCTTGCAGGCGACAAGGCTCAGGCCCGGGGGCCTGAGCATTTAGCGTGGGGTACTTTACCGGAGAAACAGTGCTTACGCGGTCTCTACCGTCGGAAAACTCTTGACCAGTTCGTCCAACTGCTTGAGTTGGGCCAGGAACGGCTCCAACTTGTCCAGGCGCAGGGCGCATGGGCCGTCGCATTTGGCGTTGTCCGGGTCCGGGTGGGCTTCCAGGAAAAGACCCGCCAGGGACTGGCTGATGCCGGCCTTGGCCAGGTCCAATACCTGGGCACGACGCCCGCCAGCGGAATCGGCGCGACCGCCCGGCATTTGCAGCGCGTGGGTCACGTCGAAGAACACCGGGTATTCGAACTGTTTCATGATGCCGAAACCGAGCATGTCCACCACGAGGTTGTTATAGCCGAAGCTCGAACCACGCTCGCAAAGGATCAACTGGTCGTTACCCGCTTCCACGCACTTGTTCAGGATGTGCTTCATCTCCTGAGGTGCGAGGAACTGGGCTTTCTTGATATTGATCACAGCGCCGGTCTTGGCCATCGCAACAACCAGGTCGGTCTGGCGCGACAGGAAGGCCGGCAACTGGATGATGTCGCACACCTCGGCGACCACGGCAGCCTGCTCAGGCTCGTGGACGTCGGTGATGATCGGCACGCCGAAGGCTTGCTTGATGTCCTGGAAGATCCGCATGCCTTCTTCAAGGCCCGGGCCGCGATAGGAGGTCACGGACGAACGGTTGGCCTTGTCGAAGCTGGCCTTGAACACGTAAGGGATACCGAGTTTCTCGGTAACCTTGACGTACTCTTCGCAGACCTGCATCGCCATGTCGCGGCTTTCCAGCACGTTCATGCCGCCGAACAGCACCATGGGCTTGTCGTTGGCAATCTCGATGTCGCCTACGCGAATGATCTTCTGGGCCATCAGGTTTACGCCTTCTTCTGATGTTGCGTCAGTGCTGCTTTAACGAAACCGCTGAACAACGGGTGACCGTCGCGTGGTGTCGAGGTGAACTCAGGGTGGAACTGGCAGGCCACGAACCACGGATGGTCCGGTGCCTCGACCACTTCAACCAGCTTGCCGTCACCGGAGCGACCGGAGATTTTCAGACCGGCTTCTTTGATCTGCGGCAGCAGGTTGTTGTTCACTTCGTAGCGATGACGGTGACGCTCAACGATCACGTCCTTGCCATAGCAATCGTGAACCAGGGAGCCCGACTCCAGCAGGCAGTCTTGCGCGCCAAGACGCATGGTGCCGCCCAGGTCGGAAGTCTCGGTACGGGTTTCAACGGCACCGGTGGCATCTTCCCACTCGGTGATCAGGCCCACGACCGGGTGGCCGCTGGTGTGATCGAACTCGGTGGAGTTGGCGTCCTTCCAGCCCAGCACATTACGGGCGAACTCGATAACGGCCACTTGCATACCCAGGCAGATACCCAGGTACGGCACCTTGTTCTCACGAGCGTACTGCACGGCAGTGATCTTGCCTTCCACGCCACGCAGGCCGAAACCGCCTGGAACGAGGATCGCGTCAACACCTTCAAGCAGGGCGGTGCCTTGGTTCTCGATGTCTTCGGAATCGATGTAGCGCAGGTTGACCTTGGTACGGTTGCTGATGCCGGCGTGACTCATCGCTTCGATCAGCGACTTGTACGCGTCCAGCAGCTCCATGTACTTACCGACCATGGCGATGGTGACTTCATGCTCAGGATTGAGCTTGGCGTCAACCACGGCTTCCCACTCGGACAGGTCCGCGCCATTGCACTGCAGGCCGAAACGCTCGACCACAAAATCATCCAGGCCTTGCGAATGCAGGATGCCCGGGATCTTGTAGATGGTATCGGCGTCTTCCAGCGCGATCACCGCACGTTCTTCAACGTTGGTGAATTGCGCGATCTTGCGACGCGAAGAGATGTCGATCGGATGATCGGAGCGGCACACCAGCACGTCCGGCTGCAGGCCGATGGAACGCAGTTCCTTGACCGAGTGCTGGGTAGGCTTGGTTTTGGTTTCGCCGGCAGTGGCGATGTAGGGCACCAAGGTCAGGTGCATCAGCATCGCGCGCTTGGCGCCGACTTCGAAACGCAACTGGCGAATGGCTTCGAGGAACGGTTGGGACTCGATGTCACCCACGGTGCCACCGATCTCGACCATCGCCACGTCAGCATCGCCTGCACCCTTGATGATGCGGCGCTTGATTTCGTCGGTGATGTGCGGGATCACCTGGATGGTTGCACCCAGGTAGTCACCACGGCGCTCTTTGCGCAGCACGTGCTCGTAGACACGGCCAGTGGTGAAGTTGTTGTTCTGGGTCATGGTCGTGCGGATGAACCGCTCGTAGTGGCCCAGATCCAGGTCGGTTTCGGCGCCGTCGTGGGTGACGAACACTTCACCGTGCTGGAACGGGCTCATGGTGCCCGGGTCAACGTTGATGTACGGGTCCAGCTTGAGCATGGTGACCTTAAGTCCCCGCGCCTCCAGGATGGCCGCCAATGAAGCCGATGCAATGCCTTTCCCCAATGAAGAAACAACACCGCCCGTGACGAATATGTAGCGCGTCATGAAAAACCCTAGAAGTCTGCGTTAAAGCGGTCGGAGCCGCCGGGGAAAGCGAAGGAAGGCCGAAGCCCCCGATCACCTGCATTAATCACAGTGCACCTTTCAAAAAAACCGCCGCGTGATGACAGACCAGCAATGGAACACCGGTACGTTGATCGCTACACATTTTTTGGAATCGCCCAGCAAAGACTGCTTGGTAATCGGCAACTGCTGCGATTCAGGCGAATCCACAGAAGTTGTATCAAGAAGGGAGCGTAGTCTACCGGAAAGGCTCTATCAGCTCAAACCTTGATCGCAGGTCTGTGGCAACCAATGTAATTGCCAGTCGCCAGACGTCATGGCCCATAGCCCAGCCAGGCTAGGGACAGCCAGCAATTGCTCGCCTTGATACAGCAGCGGCAATCTGCCACGGATGAACCCCGGCACTGCACTTTCATTAAGCAGTCGCTTCAGGTCACGCCGACCTCGACCCGGCACATCCATGATTTCGCCGCCCTGGCGATAGCGGATCACCAACGGGCCTTCCGGGGCGTTGCCGATAAATTCCAGCTGGCCATTGCCGGGTAACGCTAGAGGGTTTTGCGGATACGGCCAGCTCACCGGAGCGTCGGAAAATTCCGACCAAGCGACGGGTAGCCACCAGATGCGTTCGCCGCAACGGTACAGCTCACCGTCAGCCAGGCGCCACAATGGTTGCGCGTCGCCCTTGGCATCGCGCAGGGAATGCCAGCCAGCCCAGTGGCCGCTGTCGGGTAATCGGGTCAGCGGAGTCAGCCAATGGCGCAGGGCATTGCGCTGGCGGGCGTCGGAAAGCTCACGTAAAGGAGCAAGGGCCAATGACGGCAAAGGCATCCAGGGAAACGGCGAAGGCTGATCGGCGGCTTGCAGGTCCATGTGCGCCAGCTCATCGAGCAGACCTTGGGCTTCGCTCAAGTGCTCGGCGGTTCGGGCCAAGCGGGTGATGGCTTGAGGCCAACGCTCCGTCAGCAGCGGGAACACACGATGGCGCAGATAATTGCGGGAGAACCGTGCGTCGGCATTGGAAGGATCTTCGATCCACTTGAGCTGGTGCTCGTGAGCATAGGCTTCCAATTCAGCGCGCGAGGTATCCAACAGTGGGCGCACCAGATGACCGCCTGCCAACGGGCGATGGACGGGCATCGCTGCCAACCCGCGCACACCCGCTCCGCGCAGCAGGCGAAACAACAGGGTCTCAGCCTGGTCGTCACGGTGCTGGCCCGTCAGCAAGACCTCCCCGGCTTCGATCACCTCGGTAAACGCCTGATAACGCGCATCACGGGCGGCACGCTCAAGGCTGGCGCCAGATTGGACCTGCACATGCATGACGCGCAAGGGCACGCCCAGGCTGTTGCATACAGACTGACAATGACTTGGCCAGGCGTCAGCGGCAGCTTGCAAGCCATGGTGAACATGGACGGCGCTGAGCAGCGGGAGGGTGTCGGTTTTGGCCAGATTAGCCAGGAGGTGCAGCAAGACGGTGGAATCCAACCCACCCGAGAAAGCGACATGCCACGCCGGGGCGTTGCGCCAGGCGGCCAGAGTTTGCAGGAGTTTGGCTGTCAAAGCGGATTTCATCGCGGCACCCCAAGCACGATCGATCCCACGCTCTGCGTGGAAATGCATCCTGTGACGCTCCGCGTCACCATTGCGCAGGACGCGGAGCCATGCTCCAGCCGCAGGACGCGGAGCGTCCGAGGAGACATTCCCACGCAGAGCGTGGGAACGATCACTGAGTCAACTTAGAGACCGTAGCTCATCAGGCGCTCATAACGACGGGCCAACAGCGCCTCGTTATCGAACTTCTTGAGCATCGCCAGTTGCGAAGCCAGTTCAGCACGGATGGTCGCAGCCGCAGCAGCCGGATCACGGTGGGCGCCACCCAATGGCTCGGCGATCACTTTATCAACGATCCCCAGGCCTTTGAGGCGATCAGCAGTGATGCCCATGGCTTCGGCAGCGTCCGGCGCCTTTTCTGCGGTTTTCCACAGGATCGAAGCGCAACCTTCCGGCGAGATCACCGCGTAGGTCGAGTACTGCAGCATGTTCAGCTGATCGCAGACGCCAATGGCCAATGCACCGCCAGAACCACCCTCACCAATCACGGTGGCGATGATCGGGGTTTTCAGGCGAGCCATGACGCGCAGGTTCCAGGCGATCGCTTCGCTCTGGTTGCGCTCTTCAGCATCAATACCCGGGTAGGCGCCCGGCGTGTCGATGAAGGTCAGGATCGGCATTTTGAAGCGCTCGGCCATTTCCATCAGGCGGCACGCCTTGCGATAGCCTTCCGGACGCGGCATACCGAAGTTACGGCGCACTTTTTCGCGTACTTCACGGCCTTTCTGGTGACCGATCACCATCACCGGCTGGTCGTCCAGGCGAGCGATACCGCCCACGATGGCCGCGTCGTCGGAGAAGTGGCGGTCGCCATGCAGCTCGTCGAACTCGGTGAAGATGTGCTGAATGTAGTCCAGGGTGTATGGACGGCGCGGGTGGCGAGCCAGGCGCGCAATCTGCCAGCTGGTCAGCTTGCCGAAGATGTCTTCGGTGAGCGTGCTGCTCTTGTCTTGCAGGCGAGCGATCTCATCGCCGATATTCAGCGAATTGTCATTGCCGACCAGGCGCAGTTCTTCAATCTTGGCTTGCAGGTCAGCGATCGGCTGTTCGAAATCAAGAAAATTCGGGTTCATAAGCGTCCGTCTTGGGTCGACGGCCAAGGAGTGCCTGGCCAGCCGGTTGTCTATTCGCGCCCTACCTTAAGGGAGAGGCGCGTTTAGGTCGAGATTAAATGTTTAGTCGAGATCAGACATATCTGACCGTCAACGGTATTGGAGGAAGACGTTGTCTCGCCCGAACTGGTCACGCAAAGCTTGAATCAAGCCATCGGCGGGATCAATTCGCCACGTCTCACCAAACTGCAACATCGCCTTGGCGTCACTGCCGGTGTACTCCATGGTCACCGGACACGCGCCACGGTGGCGTTTAAGCAAGTCACCCAACCAGCGTAGCTGATCGCCTTTGAGGGCTTCGGTCTTGACCTTCAAACGCAGGCTTTCGGCCAGATTGGTGCGCGCATCTTCCATGCTCATCACCCGCTTGATCCGCAGGCGCAGGCCGCCGGAGAAGTCATCATTACTGACCTCCCCTTCCACCACTACCATGGCATCGGTCTGCAGCAGCGACTGCGCGGAGTGGAACGCGTCGGCAAACAGCGACGCCTCTATCCGGCCCGAGCGGTCGTCAAGGGTGATAAAGCCCATCTTGTCGCCCTTCTTATTTTTCATCACCCGCAGGGCGATGATCATACCGGCGACGGTCTGGGTGTCTCGCGCCGGTTTCAGGTCGATGATGCGCTGACGGGCGAAACGACGGATTTCACCTTCGTATTCGTCAATTGGGTGACCCGTGAGGTACAGGCCCAAGGTGTCTTTCTCGCCCTTGAGACGTTCCTTGAGGGTCAGTTCCTTAGCCTTGCGATGGTTGGCGTAAACATCCGCGTCTTCTTCGACGAACAACCCACCAAACAGATCGGCGTGGCCACTGTCATGGGTGCGAGCGGTCTGCTCGGCGGCCTTGATCGCTTCTTCCATGGCCGTCAGCAGTACGGCGCGATTGCGGTCGATATTCGCCTGGTAAGCCTTCGGCTCATCATGGAAATACGGGCCGAGCCGGTCGAGTGCGCCGCTGCGGATCAAACCATCGAGGGTACGTTTGTTGATGCGTTTGAGATCAACCCGCGCGCAGAAGTCGAACAGGTCCTTGAAAGGCCCATCCTGGCGCGCTTCGGTGATGGCTTCCACCGGGCCTTCGCCCACGCCCTTGATCGCGCCCAGGCCATAAATGATGCGGCCTTCGTCATTCACCGTGAACTTGAACTCCGAAGCGTTCACGTCCGGCGCGTCGAGGCGCAGCTTCATGGTGCGCACTTCCTCGATCAAGGTCACGACCTTGTCGGTGTTGTGCATATCCGCCGAAAGTACCGCAGCCATGAATGGCGCCGGATAGTGAGCCTTCAGCCAGGCAGTCTGGTACGACACCAGGCCGTAGGCGGCGGAGTGGGATTTGTTGAAACCGTAACCGGCGAATTTTTCCACCAGGTCGAAAATGTTACCCGCGAGGTCCGCGTCGATATTATTGGAGGCGCAACCTTCAATGAAACCGCCGCGCTGCTTGGCCATTTCCTCGGGTTTTTTCTTACCCATGGCTCGACGCAACATATCCGCGCCACCGAGGGTGTAACCCGCCATCACCTGGGCGATCTGCATCACCTGCTCCTGATACAGGATGATGCCGTAGGTCGGTGCCAGTACTGGCTTGAGGCCTTCGTACTGGTAGTCGGAGTGCGGGTAAGCCAGTTCGGCGCGACCGTGTTTACGGTTGATGAAGTCATCCACCATGCCCGATTGCAACGGGCCCGGACGGAACAGGGCCACCAGTGCGATCAAGTCTTCCAGGCAGTCGGGCTTGAGCTTTTTGATCAGCTCCTTCATGCCGCGCGACTCAAGCTGGAACACCGCCGTGGTTTCGGCCTTTTGCAGCAACTGGTAGGTCGGTTTGTCGTCCAGCGGGATAAACGCGATATCCAGCGGCGCCTCATCGACCTTGGCGCGCTCACGGTTAATGGTCTTGAGCGCCCAGTCGATGATCGTCAGGGTTCGCAGGCCCAGGAAGTCGAACTTCACCAGCCCGGCTGCCTCCACGTCGTCCTTGTCGAACTGGGTAACCAGGCCGTCGCCTTCTTCATCGCAATAAATCGGCGAAAAGTCAGTGAGCTTGGTCGGTGCGATCACCACACCACCGGCGTGCTTACCGACGTTACGTACTACGCCTTCGAGCTTGCGCGCCATGTCCCAGATTTCGGCCGCTTCTTCATCGACCTTGATGAAGTCGCGCAGGATTTCCTCCTGCTCGTAAGCCTTTTCCAGGGTCATGCCGACTTCGAAGGGGATCATCTTCGATAGGCGATCCGCCAGGCCATAGGACTTGCCCTGTACACGGGCCACGTCACGGATTACAGCCTTGGCCGCCATGGAACCGAAAGTGATGATCTGGCTTACAGCATTGCGGCCGTATTTCTCGGCCACATATTCGATCACGCGGTCGCGACCGTCCATGCAGAAGTCGACGTCGAAGTCGGGCATGGAAACCCGTTCCGGGTTCAGGAACCGTTCGAACAGCAGGTCATATTCCAGCGGGTCGAGGTCGGTGATTTTCTGCACATAAGCCACCAGCGAGCCAGCACCTGACCCCCGGCCCGGACCTACCGGCACGCCGTTGCTTTTGGCCCACTGGATAAAGTCCATTACGATCAAGAAGTAACCGGGAAACCCCATCTGGATGATGATATCCAGCTCGAAATTCAGCCGATCAACATACACCTGGCGCTTGGCGTCGTAGTCTTCGGTCGTGTCCTTGGGCAGCAGAACGGTAAGCCGCTCTTCCAGGCCGTCAAACGACACCTTGCGGAAATACTCATCGATGGTCATGCCATCGGGAATCGGGAAGTTAGGCAAGAAGTGCTTGCCTAGCTTTACTTCGATATTGCAACGCTTGGCGATTTCGACAGAGTTTTCCAGCGCCTCAGGCAGGTCACTGAACAGTTCGGCCATCTCATCGGCGCTTTTGAGGTATTGCTCTTCGCTGTAGTTCTTCGAGCGACGCGGGTCGTCGAGCGCCCGGCCCTCACCGATGCATACGCGAGTTTCGTGAGCTTCGAAGTCTTCCTTCTTGATAAAGCGCACATCGTTGGTCGCAACCAACGGCGCACCCAGCTTGTCGGCCAGGGCCACCGCGGCGTGCAGATGCTCTTCATCATTGGGCCGATTGGTACGCTGGACCTCCAGGTAGAAGCGATCAGGGAAAACCTGCATCCACTCGCGGGCCAGCACTTCGGCCTCCTGGGGATTGCCACCCAGCAGCGCGATACCGATTTCGCCCTCCTTGGCCGCCGAAAGCATGATTACGCCCTCGCTGGCTTCAGCCACCCACTCACGCTCGATGATGATCGAGCCATTACGCTGGCCGTCGATAAAACCGCGAGAAATCAATTCGGTGAGGTTGCGATAACCCACGCCGTTCATTGCCAATAGGCTGATACGGCTCAGGGGGTTATCGGGGTCTTTGTTGGACAGCCACAGGTCGGCGCCGCAGATCGGCTTGATGCCAGCGCCCATGGCGCTTTTGTAGAATTTGACCAGGGAGCACATGTTGTTCTGATCGGTCACCGCAACCGCAGGCATATTCATGCCCACCAGGGTTTTGACCAGCGGTTTGATCCGTACCAGGCCGTCGACCAGGGAGTATTCAGTGTGCAGGCGCAGGTGAACGAATGAAGCCGGCATAGTGATCCTGTTCTAATACGTGGAGACAACAAGGCCCGGATTGTACCGGGCCTTGGCAAAAACATCAGCCTCGCGACTAAACCTAGCCGAGGCTCTCACGCGCCTCATAAGCCAGGCGAACCGGGGCAAACGAGCGTCGATGTATCGGCGTTGGGCCGAGGCGGGCCAAGGCTTCCAGATGAACGGGCGTCGGGTAGCCCTTGTGGCCTCCGATGCCGTAGCCGGGGTAAATCAATTCGAAAGCAGCCATTTCACGGTCACGGCTGACTTTGGCCAGGATCGAGGCGGCGGCGATAGCGGGAACCTTGCCATCGCCCTTGACCACGGCTTCAGACGGCATCGCCAGCTTCGGGCAGCGGTTGCCGTCGATCATCGCCATTTTTGGCGTAATGTGCAGGCCTTCTACCGCACGCTGCATAGCCAGCATCGTCGCGTGGAGGATATTCAACTCGTCGATTTCTTCAACTTCGGCCCGGGCGATGTGCCAGCTCAGGGCTTTCTCACAGATTTCGTCGAAGAGCTTTTCGCGACGGGCTTCAGTCAGTTTTTTCGAGTCGTTGAGGCCAAGGATCGGGCGATTCGGGTCGAGAATCACCGCCGCGGTGACCACCGCGCCACACAGCGGGCCACGCCCTACTTCGTCAACACCGGCCACCAGCTCGTGGGCTTCGGCAACCAGGCTGAAATCCAGGCCCATTTGGGTGGTCATAGCGCTTCCTGTTTTTGGCCGATCAAGGTCAATACGGCGTCGGCCGCCTGATTCGACGCATCACGGCGCAGTGTGCGATGGATGTCATCAAAACCACGGGTCTGCTCTTCACCGCCGTCGATCAGAGGGAGTATGGTTTGCGCCAGGGCTTCAGGGGTCGCTGCGTCCTGCAACAACTCCGGTACCAGAAGACGCTGGGCCAGCAAGTTGGGCAAAGAAATGTAGGGGCTTTTGACCATGCGCTTGAGAATCCAGAAGGTCAGCGGCGCCAAGCGATAGGCCACGACCATAGGACGCTTGTACAGCAAGGCTTCCAGGGTCGCGGTACCCGAGGCGATCAGCACCGCATCACAAGCGGCCAAGGCCAGGTGCGACTGACCGTCCAGCAAGGTCAGCGGCAGGTCACGCCCTTCAAGCAGTGTTTCGATTTGCGTCCGACGTTGCGGGCTGGCGCACGGCAGCACGAAGCGCACACCGGGCTTCAAGGCCAGCAGGCGCTCGGCGGCATCAAAGAAAAGTGCGCCTAGGCGGCCAACTTCGCCGCCACGACTGCCCGGCATCAACGCAACGAGCGGGCCATCGGGCAAGCCCAACTCGGCACGGGCTGCTGCACGGTCAGCTTGCAGAGGAATGGTGTCAGCCAGCGTATGACCGACAAACCGCACCGGCACACCCTTCTCTTCATAGAACCTGGCCTCGAAGGGCAGCAGGGTCAGCATCAAATCGCAACCTTCACGAATCTTCAGCACGCGCTTCTGCCGCCACGCCCACACGGACGGGCTTACGTAGTGCACGGTCTTGATCCCGGCCTGACGTAGCTTGAGCTCGATATTGAGGGTGAAGTCCGGTGCGTCGATACCGATAAAAACGTCGGGTTTTTCTTCGATCAGGGTCTGGATCAGCAACTTGCGGCGAGCCAGCAACTCACGCAAACGGCCCAACACCTCCACTAATCCCATGACCGACAAGCGCTCCATAGGAAAGTAGGAAGCGAGACCTTCGGCCTGCATCAGCGGGCCACCCACGCCGATAAATTCCACCGCAGGGTGCTGGGCTTTAAGGGCCCGCATCAGGCCTGCGCCCAAAATATCGCCGGAAGCTTCACCGGCCACCAGCGCGATACGCAGATTAGCCATGATCAGCGGGTGATGCCGCGAGTCGACGCCTGGATCGAGTCACGAAACACCGCGACTTCCGGGAACAACGCTGCCGGCTCGGCCAGTTCGGTCAGCGCCTGATCTACCGTCAGCCCCTGGCGATAAACCACCTTATAGGCGCGACGCAGGGCGTGAATTGCGTCTTCGCTGAAACCACGGCGGCGCATGCCTTCGAAGTTCATGCTGCGCGCTTCGGCAGGGTTGCCGAATACGGTGACAAATGCTGGAACATCCTTACCAATCGCAGTACCCATGCCGGAAAAGCTGTGGGCACCGATATGGCAATACTGGTGGACCAGGGTAAAACCGGACAAGATCGCCCAGTCATCAACGTGTACATGACCCGCCAGCGCAGTATTGTTGACCAGGATGCAATGGTTGCCGATCACACTGTCATGGCCGATATGGGCATAGGCCATGATCAGGTTGTGATCACCCAACGTGGTCTCAGCCCGATCCTGTACGGTACCGCGGTGAATAGTCACGCCTTCACGGATGATGTTGTGATCACCGATTACCAAGCGGGTCTCTTCACCCTTGTACTTCATGTCCGGGGTGTCTTCACCTACCGAGGAAAACTGGTAGATGCGATTGTGTTTGCCGATGCGGGTCGGACCTTTAAGGATCACGTGCGGCCCGATGACAGTCCCCTCGCCGATTTCAACACCTGCGCCGATGATCGACCAGGGGCCGACCTCAACGTCGGCGGCCAGAACGGCCGACGGATCGATGATTGCGCGAGGGTCAATCAAACTCATAGTTTGCGTTCCGCGCAGATGATCTCAGCGGAGCACACTGGCTTGCCGTCCACCGAGGCCTGGCATTCGAATTTCCAGATCTGGCGCTTGCAGCTGATGAACTTGGCTTCCAGGATCAACTGGTCACCCGGCGTGACCGGGTTGCGGAAACGCAGTTTGTCGGAGCCAACGAAATAGTAAAGCGTGCCGTCGGCAGGCTTGAGGTCAAGCATTTTAAAACCAAGGATACCGGCAGCCTGGGCCATCGCTTCGATGATCAACACGCCCGGCATGATTGGATGCTCGGGAAAGTGACCATTGAAGAACGGTTCGTTGATGCTGACATTCTTATAGGCACGAATGCGCTTTTCCTCTGTGTTGAGGTCCACTACGCGATCCACCAGCAGGAACGGGTAACGGTGAGGCAAGTATTCGCGAATCTCGTTGATGTCCATCATTTCGGGGGGAAGCCTGTAATAAAGATTGGGGGCGGGCGGACTAAAAGCACGCCCCGCTAGCAAATCAAGGAGGCAGTCTAGCGGCTGTACACACTTGATATGGAAATGGTATCAGCCATCTGATGAAGCATTAGCGCCAGGGGTCACGTCTGCAACACGCTTTTCCAGCTGTTTGAGACGCCGGGCCATGTCGTCGAGCTGCCTCAACCGTGCTGCACTTTTTCGCCACTCAGCCGCAGGCTGCATGGCGGTACCGGAAGAATAGGCACCCGGTTCGGTAATCGAGTGGGTCACCATGGTCATGCCGGTGATGAAGACGTTGTCACAAATATCGATATGCCCCACCAGCCCTACGCCACCGGCGAGCATGCAATGCTTGCCGATCTTGGTGCTGCCGGAAATACCCACGCATGCCGCCATGGCGGTGTGATCGCCAATCTGCACGTTGTGGGCGATCTGAATCTGGTTGTCGAGCTTCACACCGTTACCGATCACGGTATCGGCCAATGCCCCACGATCTACTGCGGTATTGACGCCGATCTCCACGTCATCACCGATCAATACGCCACCAACTTGGGCGATCTTGTGCCAAACGCCTTTTGAATTGGCAAAGCCAAAGCCTTCACCACCAATCACCGCGCCTGACTGAATGACTACTCGCGCACCAATACGCACATCGTGGTACAGAGTGACGCGAGGAGCCAGCCAGCCATCGGCTCCGATTTCACAACGCGCACCGATAAAGCAATGAGCGCCCACTGTGACGCCAGCGGCAATACGTGCACCACTCTCGATCACGGCAAACGCGCCAATGCTGGCCGCAGGGTCAACCTGGGCATCATCGGCGATCACGGCCGACGGATGAATACCGTCGGCAGCCTTAGGCTTTGGATCGAACAGGTGCGACGCACGGGCATAAGCCAGGTAAGGATCAGCCACCACCAGTGCATCCCCGGCAAAACCCTCAGCATCAGCAGCCTTCAGCAACACGGCTGCGGCTTGACTGTCGACCAGGTATTTACGGTATTGGGGATTTGCGAGGAAGCTCAACTGAGCTGGGCCAGCCTCCTGCAAGGTGGCTAGCCCAGTGATTTCTTTCTCCGGGGAGCCACGCAAGGTAGCCCCCAGGAACTCGGCCAACTCGCCGAGTTTGATAGTCGCAGTCATGGCTTACTTCAGCTGGTTCATGCGCTCGATCACCTGACGGGTGATGTCGTATTGAGGCTTGACGTCAATCACGGCGCCGCGCTCGAACACCAGGTCAAAGGCACCTTTCTTGATGACTTCTTCCACAGCGCTGTCGAGTTTCGGCTTGAGCTGCTTGAGCATTTCGCGGTCAGCAACAGCCTTGGCTTCGTTCAGCTCCTTGGATTGGAACTGGTAGTCACGGGCCTTTTGCTTGAATTCAAGCTCCAAGCGCTCGCGCTCGCCTTGCTGCATCTTGTCGCCACCCGCTACCAGACGATCCTGGATGCCCTTGGCGCTGCTTTCCAGAGTCTTCAGCTTAGTCAGTTGCGGACCGAATTTTTTCTCGGCATCCACGGCGTATCGCTTGGCCGCGTCGGATTCCAGCAGAGCCATCTGATAGTTCAGAACGGCGATTTTCATTTCAGCGAAGGCCGGGGTGGTTACCAGCACAGTTGCCAGCAGAACCAATTGAGTCAACTTACGCACGATGCACTCCTACAGAATCCGTTGTCGTTATCTTGGGTCAGACGCTTAGAACGTCTGGCCGAGGGAGAATTGGAAAATTTGGGTTTCAGCGTTATCCGGTTTCTTGATCGGCATGGCCAGAGCAAAGCTCAATGGGCCAAGCGCAGTCACCCATGTCACACCAACACCTACGGAGCTGGCAAGGTTGCTCAGACTGACTTCGTTGCACTGGGTCTGGGACTTCACGCCGCTCGGGTTAGTGACCTGCTCGCACTTGGAATCGAACACGTTACCCACGTCCCAGAAAACCGAAGTACGCAACGAACGTTGATCCTTGACGAACGGCAGCGGGAACAAAATCTCCGCACCACCCTGGATCAGTACGTTACCACCGAATGGCAGAGGGTCGTTGTTAGAGTCAACGGCAGTGCCCTGGTTACCGGTCACACCCACACCACGGCTCGGGGTACCACGTGGACCCAAGGTGCTGTCCTTGAAACCACGAACCGAGTTGAAACCACCCGCATAGTAGTTCTCGTAGAACGGCAGACCACTGGTCGAACCATAACCGTCGCCATAACCCAACTCGGTGTGCAGGCGCATGGTGTAGTTATCGCTCAGCGGCTGGAACAACTGGCCGCGGTAGTCAAGCTTGAAGAACGACAGGTCGCTGCCCGGCGTAGTGGCTTCCAGGGTCAAGCTCTGGGAGTGACCACGGGTCGCCAATACACCTTTGTTCAGGGTCGATTCCGACCAACCGGCCGAAGCCTTGAAGTTCAGGAACTGGTCACCCTCATTGCGTACGAAGTTGAAAATCTCGTCCACGGTGTACACGCCGGTCTTGATCTTGTCCTGTTGAGCGGTCAAGCCAAAGGTCAAGCGCGAGGTCTCGCTGATCGGGTAACCGATGTTGACACCAGCGCCGAGGCTGTCGATCGCATAGCTTGCAACGTCAACGTCGAGATCTTTGTAGTCGGTGGTGCGGTAGAAGGCGTTGTAGCCCAGGCTCACACCATCAGCAGTCCAGTAGGGGTCGACATAACCGAAGTTATAGCGGCTCTGGTATTGGCTTCGAGTCAGACCGATGGAAACCTTGTTACCCGTACCGAGGAAGTTGTTCTGGGTAATCGAACCACCGAGGATCAGGCCGGCACTCTGTGCGAAACCAACGCTGGCAGTAATCGAGCCCGATGCTTGCTCTTCAACGGCGTAGTTCACGTCAACCTGGTCATCCACACCTGGCACGGCTGGAGTTTCAACGTTGACTTCCTTGAAGAAGCCCAGGCGCTCAAGACGGGTCTTGGATTGGTCGATGAGGTAAGTCGACGCCCAGCCACCTTCCATCTGACGCATTTCACGACGCAGCACTTCGTCCGCAGACTTGGTGTTGCCACGGAAGTTGATACGATTCACGTAGGCACGCTTGCCTGGATCGACGACGAAGGTGATGTCCACAGTGTGATCATCATCGTGCGGAGTCGGCACGCCGTTGACGTTGGCGAAGGTATAGCCTTCGTTACCCAGGCGACGGGTGATCAGTTCGGACGTAGTGGTCATCAGCTTGCGCGAGAACACCTGGTCTTTCTGCACCAGCAACAGGGACTTGACCTGGTCTTCCGGTACTTTCAGGTCGCCGCTGAGCTTCACGTCACGAACGGTGTATTTCTCGCCTTCGTTGACGTTGACGGTGATGTAGACGTGCTTCTTGTCCGGGGTGATGGACACCTGGGTCGAAGCAATATCCATGTTGATATAGCCACGGTCCAGGTAGTAGGAACGCAGACGCTCCAGGTCACCGGACAGTTTTTCACGGGCGTACTTGTCATCGTTCTTGAAGAACGACAACCAGTTGGTGGTCTTGAGCTCGAACAGGTCGATCAGGTCGTCATCAGCGAACTTGGTGTTGCCCACCACGTTGATGTGCTGAATCGCCGCTACTGTGCCTTCGTTGATGTTGACCTTGAGGCCAACACGGTTACGAGGCTGCGGGATCACTTCCGTCTCCACCGTCGCAGAGTAACGACCCTGGGCAACGTACTGACGTTGCAGTTCGTTACGCACACCCTCAAGGGTGGCACGTTGGAAGATCTCGCCCTCGGCCAGGCCGGATTGTTTGAGGCCCTTCATCAAGTCGTCAGTAGAGATCGCCTTGTTGCCCTCGATCGCGATACTGGCGACAGAAGGTCGCTCAACAACGGTGATGACCAGGACGTTGCCTTCGCGACCCAGTTGGATATCTTGAAAGAACCCGGTTTTGAACAGCGCACGAGTGGATTCCACCAGGCGACGATCATCCGCCTGTTCCCCGACGTTCAACGGCAAGGCACCAAAGACGCTACCGGCGGAAACCCGCTGGAGGCCGTTGACGCGAATATCGGAGATAGTGAAGGACTCGGCGTGAACTTCGGCGATCATCAATACGGTGAGAACCGCAGTTAGCAGCAGACGTTTCATGAAGTCCTTTCTTATTCCAACTGGCAATAAACAAACTGCCGCAAAATGCGGCAGATTCGCAATTCAGCGAAGCGTTACAGTCGTCCCAGATCGTTGACCAGAGCTAACAACATCACCCCAACCACCAAACTGATACCGATCTGTATCCCCCAACCCTGCACCCGATCCGACAAGGGGCGACCACGCACCCACTCGACCAGATAAAACAACAGATGCCCCCCATCCAATACTGGAATGGGCAGCAAATTCAGAACCCCAAGGCTAATACTCAGATAAGCCAGGAAATTCAGGAAATCCGCGACACCCGACTGGGCAGAAGCGCCCGCCACTTTAGCAATGGTTATCGGCCCACTCAAGTTTTTTACCGAGAGCTCGCCGAACAACATTTTCTTGAGCGATTCGAGGGTCAGTACACTCATGGTCCAAGTGCGTTTTGCACCCTCGCCAATTGCCGCCAACGGCCCGTAACTGATCTCACGCAACATCGAAGGTGGCCACTCGGGACTCTTGACGCCAGCGCCCAGATAACCCCCGGCCGCCTTGGCCTCCCCGCGAACCGACAAGGTCACAGGGACGTCGATTTGAGCACCATCGCGCTCAACTTTCAGCACAATTTTAGTATCAGGGCGTACACGCACCAGATCGACCACTTGCTGCCAGTCGCCAAGCGCCTGGCCATCAAGTGCCAGCAAGCGATCGCCAGTTTTCAGACCTGCGGCCTGGGCAGGCCCCTTGGGATCCAGCTCGGCAAGCACCGGCGGCAAAGCCGGACGCCATGGACGAATGCCCAGGGACTTGATGGGATCAGGCTCATCCGCACCTTTAAGCCAGTGATCCAACGCCAACTCGCGAGGCGTTTCGGTGGTGGAATCCAGCTCACGCACCACGACATTGATGGCGCCGCTTTCACCCATCCGGCGAACCAACTGCAAATTGACCGCACCCCACCCGGTGGTCGGTTCGCCATCAATGGATACAATTTCCTGCCCCGCTACCAGCCCGGCCTTGGCCGCCATGCTGTCTGCCTCGACGGCACCAATCACTGGACGCATCTGCTGGCTGCCCAGCATGGCCAGGATCCAGAAAAACACCATCGCGAGCAAGAAGTTGGCAATCGGGCCGGCGGCGACAATAGCGATACGCTGACCAACGGTCTTGCGATTGAAGGATTGATCCAACTGATCCGCCGGCACTTCGCCTTCGCGCTCGTCGAGCATTTTGACGTAGCCACCCAGCGGAATGGCGGCAATCACGAATTCGGTGCCACGACGGTCGTGCCAACGCAGCAACGGCATCCCGAAACCGACGGAAAAGCGCAATACCTTGACGCCACAACGACGCGCCACCCAGAAGTGGCCGAATTCGTGGAAGGTAACCAGCACACCCAGAGCAACCAGGGTGCCGACAATCATGTAGAGCGCACTCATCTAATCTCTCCGCATTCCTATCCAGTGCCTGAAGACTCAAACCTGCCCACAGACTAACGCGCGTTGCGGTTCAACCACTGTTCGGCCAGGGCGCGGGCCTTTGCATCCGCCTCGAACACTGCCCCAAGATCATTCACAGCCACTACAGGCTCAAGACTCAGAACATCCTCGATGATACTCGCGATCTGCGGAAAGCGGATGCGTCGTTCGAGAAACGCCGCCACGGCCACTTCATTGGCCGCATTGAGCATCGCCGGAGCGCTATTACCCACCTCCGCCGCCTGGCGCGCCAGGCGCAGGCACGGAAAGCGCTGCTCGTCCGGTGCTTCGAAGTCCAGACGGGCAATGGCGAACAGGTCCAACGGTGCGACCCCGGAATCAATCCGTTCCGGCCAAGCCAGGGCGTTGGCGATCGGCGTACGCATGTCGGGATTACCCAACTGGGCCAACACCGAACCGTCTATGTAGTCGACCAGAGAATGAATCACACTTTGAGGGTGAATCACCACCTCGACCTGATCAGGTCGAGCATCGAACAGCCAGCAAGCCTCAATCAACTCAAGGCCCTTGTTCATCATGCTCGCCGAATCCACGGAGATTTTACGCCCCATGGACCAGTTCGGATGGGCGCAAGCCTGATCAGGCGACACATGCTCCAGCTCATCCAATGGAGTCTGCCGGAACGGACCACCGGAAGCAGTCAGAAGAATCCGGCGCACGCCGACCTGACTCAAACCACGGGCAAAATCACCGGGCATACACTGGAAGATCGCATTATGTTCGCTGTCGAGGGGCAGCAAAACCGCACCACTCTTGTGTACCGCCTGCATAAAGAGCGTGCCGGACATAACCAGCGCCTCTTTGTTGGCCAGCAGAATCTTCTTACCAGCATCGACTGCCGCCAGTGTCGGACGCAAACCTGCCGCGCCGACAATGGCCGCCACCACGGTATCGACCTCAGCGTCGGACGATACCTGGCACAAGCCCTCCTCGCCTACCAGCACCTGAGTGGCAAGGCCCGCTGCCCGCAGCGCGTCCTGCAAGCCTCGCGCTGCCGTCACTTCAGGCACTACGGCGAACCGAGGCACGTGGCGCACGCACAGGGCCAACAATTCGCTCAAACGAGAGAATCCGGTCAGGGCGAAGACTTGATAGCGATCTGGATGGCGAGCGATCACATCCAGGGTGCTGAGCCCTACCGAGCCGGTCGCCCCCAAGACAGTCACCTGCTGCAGGCGGCTCACGAAGCAGTCATCCACAACAACACGGCAAAGATCGGAATCGCAGCGGTGAGACTATCGATACGATCCAACACACCACCATGCCCCGGCAGCAGGTTGCTGCTGTCCTTGATCCCGGCCTGGCGCTTGAACATGCTTTCGGTGAGGTCACCCACTACCGAGATAAACACGACAATGGCCGTGCCCAGCAGGGCCAGGAAAATTTCCTTCACCGACCAATCGCGCACTACACCAACAACCAGAGCGATCACCAACGTTAATGCCAGGCCGCCGTAAACGCCCTCCCAGCTCTTGCCCGGGCTGACTGCCGGCGCCAGTTTGCGCTTGCCGAAGGCTCGACCGGAAAAATAGGCACCAATATCAGCGCCCCAGACCAGCACCATCACCGCCAGGATCAACTCGTTACCGATTGGGAAACGCTTGATCTCCACCAACCCTTGCCAAGCCGGCAGCAGGATCAATAAGCCAATGACCAGCTTGCAGGCCACACTGGACCACTGACCACTGGTACGCGGATAGGTCAGCACCAGGAATGTCGCCAGCGCCCACCAGAGCACCGCCGCACCCAGTACCCAAGGCGCAATGTCCGGCAGGATGTACATCAGGAACAGCAACAGCGCCACGACCGCGGCGTACACCACGCGCGGCAGCTGGGCATTGAAACCCGCCAGGCGCGCCCACTCCCAGGCACCCAGGGTCACGACCAGACCGATAAACAGCGCAAAGCCGGAACCGTCGAGCAGAAAAAAACCACACAAGGCGATCGGCAGCAGGATCAGTGCGGTGATGATTCGTTGTTTAAGCATTTAAACCCGGGCTCCAGCTTCGATCTGCTCGCTCGTTTTACCGAAGCGACGCTGACGGGAAGCAAAATCGGCCAACGCATTACGCATGGCATCGTGTTTGAAGTCCGGCCAGAACAGGTCGGAGAAGTACAGCTCGGTATACGCCAGCTGCCACAGCAGGAAATTGCTGATGCGGTGCTCGCCGCCGGTACGGATGCACAAGTCCGGCAACGGCAGGTCGCCGGTTACCAGACAGGTTTGTAACAGCTCGGGTGTAATGTCCTCCGGCCGCAGATGACCGGCCTGCACTTCGCGGGCAAGTCGCTGCGCAGCTTGGGCGATGTCCCACTGACCACCATAGTTGGCGGCAATCTGCAGCACAAAACGGTTAGCTCCGGCGGTGATAGCCTCGGCCTCGCGCATGGCAGCCTGCAGCTCCGGATGGAACCGCGAGCGATCACCAATGATGCGCAAGCTGATGTTGTTGTCGTTGAGGCGCTTGGCCTCACGACGCAAGGCCTTGAAGAACAGGTCCATCAAGGCACTGACTTCTTCGGCGGGACGCTGCCAGTTTTCACTGGAGAAGGCGAACAAGGTCAATACTTCGACCTTGGCTTCGGCGCACACCTCGATTACAGCCCGCACCGCATCGACACCCGCTTTATGCCCGGCAACGCCGGGCATAAAGCGTTTTTTCGCCCAGCGATTATTCCCATCCATGATAATCGCGACATGGCGCGGCACCACAGAGGGCACAGTCTGCTTGGTCTTTTCCATGAAGGCGTCCTGACCCCTTATACGGCCATCAGGTCCTTTTCTTTTTCTTCCGTGGCCTTGGTGATCTGGGCCTCGGCGTCCTTGGTCAACTTATCGATATCGGCGACGGCACGACGCTCTTCGTCTTCGCTGATTTCTTTGTCCTTGACCAGCTTCTTCAGGTCACCCAATGCATCACGACGAATGTTGCGCACGGCAACACGCGCATCTTCAGCTGCGCTGCGCGCCTGCTTGGTGAAACCCTTACGGGTTTCTTCAGTCAGGGCAGGCATGGAGATCAGCAGCAACTCACCCAAGTTGGTCGGGTTGAGGTTCAGACCGGCGCTCTGGATCGCTTTGTCGACGGCACCGAGCATGTTGCGCTCGAAAGCCACAACTTGCAGGGTGCGCGAGTCTTTTACGGTGATGTTGGCGACTTGAGTGATGGAAGTGTCTGCGCCGTAATACGGCACCATCACGCTACCCAGAATGCTTGGGTGGGCCTTGCCGGTACGAATCTGGCCAAATGCATGGTTCAGAGAGTCCAGGGATTTCTGCATGCGCTCTTGAGCGTCTTTTTTGATTTCGTTGATCATTGTTCGATTTCCTCGATCAGAGTCCCTTCCGCACCGCCGTGTACGATATTCAGCAGGGCGCCGGGCTTGTTCATGTTAAATACGCGCAGCGGCATCTTGTGGTCACGGCACAGGCAAATAGCCGTCAGGTCCATCACGCCCAGCTTGCGATCCAGCACTTCATCGTAAGTCAGATGATCGAACTTCTCGGCATGCGGGTCTTTGAATGGGTCAGCAGTGTATACGCCATCGACCTTGGTAGCCTTGAGCACCACGTCGGCATTGATTTCGATGCCGCGCAGGCAAGCTGCCGAATCGGTGGTGAAGAAAGGGTTGCCGGTACCGGCAGCAAAAATCACCACTTCCTTGGCATCCAAGTGACGCATGGCTTTGCGCCGATCATAGTGATCGGTTACGCCGACCATGGAAATAGCCGACATCACGATAGCGGTAATGTTGGCGCGCTCCAGCGCGTCGCGCATGGCCAGGGCATTCATCACAGTGGCCAGCATGCCCATGTGGTCGCCGGTAACACGATCCATGCCTGCCGCACTCAGTGCCGCGCCGCGGAACAGGTTACCGCCGCCGATCACCAGGCCAACCTGGACGCCGATACCAACCAGTTGGCCGACTTCCAGCGCCATACGGTCGAGCACCTTGGGATCGATCCCGAACTCTTCCGAGCCCATCAGGGCCTCGCCGCTAAGCTTGAGTAGAATGCGTTTATAGCGAGCCTGATAACCACTGCCCTGCTGAGCCATTGCGAATCTCTCCTGCGGCGTATTTTTAAAAATTCTTGGCGAGCCGTTTACGGCTTGCGTTCACTCTAGCTGGACGCTATCACAGCGCCATCGGAACACGGCTTTGTAAGCCAGTTCCGAAAGGAAGCCAAATAAAATTAGCCTTCCCATTTGAAAAGAGGCTGCGCGCGTGAGCGGGCAGCCTCTTTCGGGCGACAGTTGAAAGCTGTCTTATTGCTTGGCGGCAGCCAGCTGGGCAGCAACTTCTTCAGCGAAGTTGTCGACCGGCTTCTCGATGCCGTCGCCTACTTTGTAGTAGGTGAAGGAAACGATTTCAGCACCGGCTTTCTTAGCCAGTTCGCCAACCTTGATTTCAGGGTTCTTGACGAACGCCTGCTCAACCAGGCTCGCTTCAGCCAGGAACTTGCTGATACGGCCTTTGATCATGTTTTCAACGATGTTTTCTGGCTTGCCGGCGATCTTGTCGGCATTGAGGCTCAGGAACACGGCTTTTTCGCGCTCGATTGCGTCAGCGGACACTTCCGATGGCAGCAGGAATTCAGGGTTGCTGGCCGCTACGTGCATAGCGATGTCTTTAGCCAGCTCAACGTCGCCGCCTTTCAGGGCAACCACAACGCCGATTTTGTTGCCGTGCAGGTAACCACCAACAACATCACCTTCAACGCGAGCCAGGCGACGGATGTTGACGTTTTCGCCAACCTTGCCGACCAGTACCAGGCGAGCAGCTTCTTGAGCTTCGATCAGAGGCTCAACGGTAGTCAGCTTGTCAGCGAACGCTTTTTCAACGCTGGCAGCAACGAATGCCTTGAAGTCATCTTGCAGGGCCAGGAAGTCGGTCTGCGAGTTCACTTCCAGCAGAACTGCGGTTTTACCGTCTTCTTTCAGAGCGATAGCGCCTTCAGCAGCTACGTTGCCTGCTTTCTTGGCAGCCTTGATGGCGCCGGAAGCACGCATGTCGTCGATGGCTTTTTCGATGTCGCCGCCGGCCTTGGTCAAGGCCTTTTTGCAATCCATCATGCCTTCGCCGGTACGCTCACGCAGTTCTTTAACCAACGCTGCAGTAATCTCTGCCATTTCAAAATCCTCTTGGATAGGTTTTCAACCATTCCACCCGATCAAACGGGCGATCAATTCTTCCCGAATCACCCTTGTAGGCCGCTGCACGTTACAAATGATGTAGCTGCGCTGCCGACAAATGGTTTTCGAGGTGGCAAAAAGGGGGCCAAGCCCCCTTTTTGCTTACTGAGTCAACGCCAGGGCGTTAATTACTCAGCGGCTGCTACCGGAGCTTCTTCTACGAACTGCTCGGTACCACCAGCAACGTGGTTGCGACCACGGATTACAGCGTCAGCCATCGAACCCATGTACAGCTGGATAGCGCGGATTGCGTCATCGTTGCCTGGGATGATGTAGTCAACGCCTTCCGGGCTGCTGTTGGTATCGACTACGCCGATAACAGGGATGCCCAGTTTGTTGGCTTCGGTGATCGCGATGCGCTCGTGATCAACGTCGATAACGAACAGTGCGTCAGGCAGACCGCCCATGTCCTTGATACCACCCAGGGAACGATCGAGCTTTTCCAGGTCACGGGAGCGCATCAGCGCTTCTTTCTTGGTCAGCTTGGCGAAAGTACCGTCTTCGGCTTGCACTTCAAGGTCACGCAGACGCTTGATGGAAGCACGGATGGTTTTGAAGTTGGTCAGCATGCCGCCCAACCAGCGGTGATCGACGTACGGCGAACCGCAACGTGCTGCTTCTTCAGCAACGATCTTGCCAGCGGAACGCTTGGTGCCGACGAACAGAATCTTGTTTTTGCCCTGGGCCAGACGCTCTACGAAAGTCAGAGCTTCGTTGAACATTGGCAGGGTTTTTTCAAGGTTGATGATGTGGATCTTGTTACGCGCGCCGAAAATGTATTTACCCATTTTCGGGTTCCAGTAACGGGTCTGGTGACCGAAGTGCACACCGGCCTTCAGCATATCGCGCATGTTGACTTGGGACATGATAGTTCCTTAATAAGTCGGGTTTGGCCTCCACGTATCCCAATGACCAACCAGCGGCATCAAGGCCTCCGGCACCCAGGTCATCGTGTCGACACGTGTGTGGATTTAAGCTTTGCGGGGTATCCCCGGAAAGCGGCGCATTTTATACCACACGAACAACGAAAACGAAACCCGCAATCACATTTGCCGACGACCGCTTTCGTGTAACCCCTTGAATAGAGCAGACATACCCCTACTCTATAGAGAGAAGCGATCGTCAGGGGCTCATGATTTGCTGCCCGCGTCTGTTAGAATCGTGTTTTCTGTGGCTTGTGCGAATTCTGTAACCTTTTGTCGCACGCCCGTAAACCGTATTGATTTCAGCGCGTCGCGCTAGAGAGAGCCTGTATGACCGTTAGTTTGAAAACCGCCGAAGACATCGCCGGCATGCGCATTGCCGGCAAACTGGCTGCCGACGTGCTGGAAATGATTGCCGAGCATGTCAAGCCAGGCGTCACCACCGACACGCTGAACCAGATCTGCCACGACTATATAGTGAACGTTCAGAAGGCCATCCCTGCCCCGCTGAACTACAAAGGCTTCCCCAAGTCGATCTGCACCTCGGTCAACCACGTGGTCTGCCACGGGATTCCGGGTGACAAACCCCTGAAGGACGGCGACACCCTGAACATCGACGTTACCGTGATCAAAGACCGCTATTTCGGCGACACCAGCCGCATGTTCCACGTCGGCACCGTACCGGTCTGGGCCGAGCGCCTGTCCCAAGTCACCCAGGAATGTATGTACAAGGCCATCGAAATCGTCAAGCCTGGCTGCCGCCTGGGCGATATTGGTGAAGTGATCCAGAAGCACGCCGAAAAGAATGGCTTCTCGGTGGTACGCGAATTCTGCGGCCACGGTATCGGTACAGTCTTTCACGAAGAACCGCAGATCCTGCACTACGGCCGCGCCGGCACCGGTATGGAGCTGAAAGCAGGCATGACCTTCACCATCGAGCCGATGATCAACCAGGGCAAGGCCGACACCAAGGTGCTGGGCGACGGCTGGACTGCCATCACCAAGGACCGCAAGCTCTCGGCCCAGTGGGAACACACCCTGCTGGTTACCGAAACCGGCTACGAGATCTTCACCCTGCGCGCGGACGACACAATCCCTCGCGTTTCGGCGTAATAGAAGGTTGCTTAGGCTTTCCCAAACTGTGTTGTGAATGACTGAATAGATAGAAAGGAAAGCCGAACGATGCCCCAGGTGGATCCCGAACTCTTCGACCGTGGCCAGTTCCAGGCCGAGCTGGCACTGAAGGCGAGCCCCATCGCCGCCTTCAAGAAGGCTATCCGGCAAGCCCGCGAAGTGCTCGATGAGCGCTTTCGCAGCGGCCGGGACATTCGCCGGCTGATTGAAGACCGTGCCTGGTTCGTCGATAACATCCTGCAAAAGGCCTGGGAACAGTTCAGTTGGAGCGAAGACGCCGATATCGCTCTGGTGGCGGTCGGCGGCTACGGTCGCGGCGAACTGCACCCCTACTCAGATATCGACCTGCTGATCCTGCTGGACAGCGCCGATCATGAGATCTTTCGCGATTCCATCGAGCGTTTTCTGACGCTGTTGTGGGACATCGGCCTGGAAGTCGGTCAGAGCGTGCGCTCAGTGGACGAATGCGCCGACGAGGCCCGCGCCGACCTGACCGTCATTACCAACCTGATGGAAAGCCGCACCATCGCAGGCCCCGAGCGTCTGCGCCAGCGAATGCTCGAAGTCACCAGCACCGCGCATATGTGGCCGAGCAAAGAGTTCTTCCTGGCCAAGCGCGCCGAGCAAAAAGCCCGGCACCACAAGTACAACGACACCGAATACAACCTGGAGCCCAACGTCAAAGGCTCGCCAGGCGGGCTGCGGGATATCCAGACGATTCTGTGGGTCGCGCGTCGCCAATACGGCACGCTGAACCTGCGTGCCCTGGCTGGCGAAGGCTTCCTGGTAGAGAGCGAAAACGCCCTGCTGGCCTCGTCCCAGGAGTTCCTGTGGAAGGTGCGCTACGCCTTGCACATGCTCGCCGGGCGCTCCGAAGATCGCCTGTTGTTCGATCATCAGCGCTCCATCGCCACCTTGCTGGGCTTTGAAGGTGAAGACGCAAAGACCAGCATCGAAAGCTTCATGCAACAGTACTACCGGGTAGTCATGAGCATTGCCCAGCTCAGCGACCTGATCATCCAGCACTTTGAAGAAGTGATCCTCGCCCCCGAAGACGAAGCGCCGCCGCAGCCGATCAATGCGCGCTTCCAGTTGCACGACGGCTATATCGAGGCGCGCAACGATAATGTGTTCCGCCGTACGCCGTTCGCCATGCTGGAAATCTTCGTGCTGATGGCCCAGCAGCCGGAAATCAAAGGCGTACGCGCCGACACCATCCGTTTGCTGCGGGAAAACCGTCACCTGATCGACGATGATTTTCGCAACGACATTCGCAACACCAGCCTGTTTATCGAACTGTTCAAATGCAAGATAGGCATCCACCGCAACCTGCGGCGCATGAACCGTTACGGCATTCTCGGGCGCTACCTGCCTGAGTTCGGCTTTATCGTAGGGCAAATGCAGCACGATCTGTTCCACATCTATACCGTGGACGCCCACACCCTGAACCTGATCAAGCACCTGCGTAAGCTGCAATACACCCAGGTGTCAGAGAAATTCCCGCTAGCCAGCAAGCTGATGGCCAAACTGCCCAAGCCTGAGCTGATTTACCTCGCGGGCTTGTACCACGACATCGGCAAGGGCCGACATGGTGATCACTCGGAAATCGGTGCCGTCGACGCCGAGACCTTTTGCCAGCGCCACCAATTGCCGCTGTGGGACAGCCGCCTGATCGTCTGGCTGGTGCAAAATCACCTGGTGATGTCGACTACCGCCCAGCGCAAGGACCTGTCCGACCCGCAAGTGATTCACGACTTTGCGCAGATCGTCGGCGATGAAACCCGCCTCGACTATTTGTACGTGCTGACCGTTTCCGACATCAACGCCACCAACCCGACCCTTTGGAACTCGTGGCGCGCCAGCCTGCTGCGCCAGTTGTACACCGAGACCAAGCGCGCGCTGCGCCGAGGCCTGGAAAACCCGGTGGACCGCGAAGAGCAGATCCGCCGCACCCAAAGCGCGGCCCTGGACATTTTGGTGCGTGGCGGCAACGACCCGGACGACGTCGAGCAACTGTGGTCGCAATTAGGTGACGATTACTTCTTGCGCCACACCGCCGGCGATGTGGCCTGGCACAGTGATGCCATCTTGCAGCAACCGGCCGATGGCGGCCCGCTGGTGCTGATCAAGGAAACCACCCAGCGCGAATTCGAAGGTGGCACGCAGATTTTCATCTACGCACCGGACCAACACGACTTCTTCGCCGTGACCGTGGCCGCCATGGACCAGCTCAACCTGAACATCCATGACGCGCGGGTCATCACCTCCAGCAGCCAGTTCACCCTCGACACCTACATCGTGCTCGACACCGACGGCGATTCGATCGGCGATAACCCGGCACGCGTGAAAAAAATCCGCGAGGGTCTTACCGAGGCCCTGCGCAACCCTGACGACTACCCGACCATCATCCAGCGCCGGGTACCGCGCCAGCTCAAGCATTTTGCGTTTGCGCCACAGGTGACCATTTCCAACGACGCCCAGCGCCCGGTGACCGTGCTGGAACTCAGCGCACCGGATCGCCCAGGCCTGCTGGCACGCATCGGCGGAATCTTCCTGGAGTTCGACCTGTCGTTGCAGAACGCCAAGATTGCGACCCTCGGCGAGCGCGTGGAAGACGTGTTCTTCATTACCGATGCCGACAACCAGCCGCTGTCCGACCCTGAGTTGTGTCTGCGCCTGCAGGAAGCCATCGTCCAGCAGCTGAGCGTGACCCAGGAACCCGGGGTCGAACTGACGCGCCTGACCATTTAACTTTGTGACCCCGATTCATGTGGGAGCTGGCTTGCCTGCGATGCAGGCGCCACGGTGCATCTGGCACCCCGAGGCGATGCCAGCTCCCACAGGATCCTGATAGAGACCATCATGAACAACGCCCTGAATCAGTTGCAGCCCTACCCGTTCGAAAAACTGCGCGCCCTGCTCGGCAGCGTCACACCGAACCCGGAAAAACGCCCGATCGCCTTGTCCATCGGCGAGCCGAAACACAAATCCCCGGCGTTCGTTGCCAAAGCGCTGGCTGACAACCTCGACCAGATGGCGGTGTACCCGAGCACTCTGGGCATCCCGGCCCTGCGTGAGGCCATCGGCGCCTGGTGCGAACGCCGCTTCAATGTGCCCAAGGGCTGGCTGGACCCGGCGCGCAACATCTTGCCGGTCAACGGCACCCGCGAAGCGTTGTTCGCCTTCACTCAAACAGTGGTCAATCGTGGCGACGATGGGCTGGTAGTCAGCCCGAACCCGTTCTATCAAATCTATGAAGGCGCTGCGTTCCTGGCCGGAGCCAAGCCGCATTACCTGCCATGCCTGGACGCCAACGGCTTCAACCCTGACTTCGACGCCGTCACGCCGGACATCTGGAAACGCTGCCAGATCCTGTTCCTGTGCTCCCCAGGTAACCCGACCGGCGCGCTGATCCCGGTCGAGACACTGAAAAAACTCATCGCCCTCGCCGACGAATACGACTTCGTGATCGCCGCCGACGAGTGCTACAGCGAGCTGTACTTCGACGAACAAACCCCGCCACCAGGTCTGCTCAGCGCCTGCGTCGAACTGGGCCGCCAGGACTTCAAGCGTTGCGTGGTGTTCCACAGCCTGTCCAAGCGCTCCAACCTGCCGGGCCTGCGCTCTGGGTTCGTGGCGGGCGATGCCGATATCCTCAAAGCTTTCCTGCTGTACCGCACCTACCATGGCTGCGCGATGCCGGTGCAAACCCAGCTGGCCAGTATTGCTGCCTGGCAGGACGAAGCACACGTACTAGCCAACCGTGACCTGTACCGGGAAAAATTCGACGCCGTGCTGGCCATCCTCAAGCCGGTGCTGGACGTGCAAAGCCCGGATGGCGGCTTCTACCTGTGGCCGAATGTGAATGGTGACGATGCCGCGTTCTGCCGGGACTTATTTGTGGAAGAACACGTGACCGTGGTGCCGGGCTCATACCTGTCGCGTGAAGTCGACGGTTTCAATCCTGGCGCCGGCCGTGTGCGCATGGCGCTGGTTGCGCCGTTGGCGGAGTGTGTGGAAGCGGCCGAGCGGATTCGCGACTTCATCCAGCGTCGCCGATAAGGGCTTTTCGGGTCATTTCACATGACCCAAATTCGCCTCACTCATATCCAGATCCGCCAGCACCTCCCTCAAAACGTCATCACCAATCTGGTGATGACGGCTCAAGGAATACAACTCCAAACGTTGCGCGCGCAGGGCCTTGAGCCGCAATTTGCGTTCCAGCAGGTCCATCTGCTGCGCCAGCGCCTGGGCCTCGGCCGAGTCGTTGAACACTTCCAACTGATGGCGATATTCGGACATCAGCCGTGCCTTGAGCTCCGCGACCAGTGCAGCCTGAGCGGCGTCCTGGGTTTCAGCTTCGGCAGGCTCCTGCGCTTCAAGGGCATGGATTGCAGCCACTGCGGTCTTTTTCCAAGCCTCGCGTACTTCGTTGTGACGCTTTTCATCAGGGCTTTTTTCGATACCACGCAACAGCAACGGCAAAGCAATACAGGCGGCGATCAGTGACAGTAGGATCACCCCCGCAGCAATAAAGACCAGCAGGTCGCGCTCAGGGAAATCCTGCCCCGGCGCCAGCAGTAAAGGCACCGACATCACACCGGCCAGGGTCACCGCGCCGCGCACACCGCCGACGGTCAACAGCCAGCAGGAACGGGCTTTCGGCATGGATGTAAGCTCGCTTTTCCCACGTAGCCGCCGCAACAACTCTGACAGGCGCCAGATGCTCTGCACCCAGATAAAGCGCAGCACTAACAACACCAGGAAAATCGCGACCACATCCAGACAGCGATATAACAAGGCTGGCCACAGCGTCGGCTCGTGACTGACCACCGCCTCGATGATGTCCGGCAGTTGCAAGCCCAACAGCAGGAAAATCAAGCCGTTGAAGGCAAACTCCAGCAGTGACCAGACACTGCGGTTGAGCAAACGCGTACTGGTCTGACGTGGCAGCAGGTCGAGCCAGCTTTGCATCATGCCTGCCGCTACCGCCGACAGGATGCCCGATGCGCCCAGGCGCTCAGCCAGTACATACGCGGCGAACGGCAGCAACAACATGAACACCACGTGAGTCGCCGGGTCGTCCCAACCCCGCGCGATCATCCACGCGCGCAGGCGGCCGACCAGCCAGCTCAGCGCTACGCCAACGGCCAGGCCACCGACGGCCACCAATACAAAGGTCAGACTGGCATCCGCCAGGGAGAACACCCCGGTCAACGCCGCCGCCAGGGCAAACTTGAAGGTCACCAGGCCCGATGCATCATTCATCAGGGCTTCGCCCTGGAGCATATGCATCAAGGGTTTTGGAAGGCGATTTTGGGAAATAGCCGACACCGCCACGGCGTCAGTTGGCGACAATACGGCGGCCAGGGCGAAAGCCACCGGCAACGGGATCGTAGGCAACAACCAGTGAATGAAGTAACCGGCCCCAACCACCGTGAACAGCACCAGCCCCACCGCCAACGTCAGGATTGGCCCCCGCAGGCGCCACAATTCACGCTTGGGCATGCGCCAACCGTCGGAGAACAACAAGGGTGGCAGGAACAGAAACAGGAACAACTCCGGGTCCAGCGCCACATGCAACCCCAGCGTGGGCCAGGCCAGCAAGGCGCCCGCAGCGATCTGCACCAAAGGTAACGGCAGAGGAATAACACGCCCGACAAGACGTGAAACACTGACCAGCATCAGTAGGATAAGAACGGTGTAGGCGGTTTGCATAACGCGGGTTTCCCGGACAATCGACTTGCAACGACACACATCAGGCAACAACTCGCCGTTGAAGTGCCATATTACCCGGCTATGTTACCCACCTATGCTGCGCGCTGGCTTTTGCACAAAAGTCGCACTTAGTCATAGGCAGGCATGACGAGCGGCACCCAAAGCCGCTGGTCGTGGCATAATCCGTGACCTTTAATTTTCATTAGCTCAAAGGGGGCAATTCCTTGACCGCTTCAAGCAAAACGTTGCACCTTTTCGGCATCAAAGCCTGCGACACCATGAAAAAGGCGCGCACCTGGCTCGATGAGCACGCTGTGAGCTATGAGTTTCACGACTACAAAACGGCCGGAATCGACCGCGAACACTTGACCCAATGGTGCAACGAGCACGGTTGGCAGGTGGTTTTGAACCGTGCGGGCACCACCTTTCGCAAACTCGAAGACGAACGCAAAGCCGATCTCGATCAGTCGAAAGCCATTGAATTGATGCTCGCACAACCCTCGATGATCAAGCGCCCGGTGCTCGATCTCGGTGACAGAACCCTGATTGGCTTCAAGCCAGATAGTTATTCGGCGGCCCTCAAGTAGGCCAGCCCTTCATTTTTTGTAGAGGTAACAGCATGTCTAACTCCCTGTTCAGCCTGGGCTTCGGCGTCGGCACTCAGAACCGCCAAGGTGCTTGGCTGGAAGTGTTTTACGCACAACCGCTGCTCAACCCGTCGGCCGACATCATCAAAGCCATCGCGCCGATCCTCGGTTACACCGAAGGCAACCAAGCCATCACCTTCACCGTGGCCCAAGCTTCGCAACTGGCTGACGCATTGAAAGGCGTCGACGCCACCCAAGCCGCGCTGCTGACCCGCCTGGCCGAAAGCCACAAGCCGCTGGTCGCCACCCTGCTGGCCGAAGACGCCGCACTCACCTCCACGCCTGAGGCTTACCTCAAGCTGCACCTGCTGTCCCATCGCCTGGTCAAGCCTCACGGCCTGAGCCTGGCCGGTGTGTTCCCGCAACTGCCGAACGTAGCCTGGACCAGCCAGGGCGCAATCGACATCGGCGAACTCGCCGAACGCCAGCTCGAAGCACGCCTGCGTGGCGAGCTGCTGGAAGTGTTCTCGGTGGACAAGTTCCCGAAAATGACCGACTACGTAGTACCGGCCGGCGTGCGTATCGCTGACGCAGCACGTATCCGCCTGGGTGCCTACGTGGGCGAAGGCACCACCGTGATGCATGAAGGTTTCGTCAACTTCAACGCCGGCACCGAAGGCCCGGGCATGATCGAAGGCCGTGTGTCGGCTGGCGTGTTCGTCGGCAAGGGCTCGGACCTGGGCGGCGGTTGCTCCACCATGGGCACCCTGTCGGGCGGCGGCAACATCGTGATCAAGGTCGGCGAAGGCTGCCTGATCGGTGCTAACGCCGGTATCGGTATCCCGTTGGGCGACCGCAACACTGTAGAGTCGGGCCTGTACGTGACTGCCGGCACCAAGGTTGCGCTGCTGGACGAGCAGAACCAATTGGTCAAAGTGGTCAAGGCACGCGAACTGGCCGGTCAACCGGACCTGCTGTTCCGCCGTAACTCCGAAACCGGCGCCGTGGAATGTAAAACCCACAAATCGGCGATCGAACTGAACGCAGCGCTGCACGCTCACAACTAAGCAGCGACTCGATGCCACTGGCGAGCCCCGAACCTGGGGCTCGCTTATACGAGTCTTGATTACCATGCTTGTGCCCTCCCCTTGGCGCGCCGACTTTCCGGCCATCGCCACCCTGCAACGGCAAGACCAGACCTATCTGGACAACGCCGCTACCACGCAAAAACCCCAGGCCCTGTTGGATGCCATCAGCCATTACTACGCCAATGGCGCGGCCAATGTGCACCGTGCCCAGCATTTGCCGGGGGCCCATGCGACCCAGGCTTTTGAAGACAGCCGCAGTAAGGTCGCGCAATGGTTGAACGCAGGTGACAGCGGGCAAATTGTCTTTACCCACGGCGCAACCTCTGCGCTGAATCTCTTGGCCTATGGCCTTGAGCACTTATTTAATGCGGGCGATGAAATTGTCATCAGCGCCCTGGAACACCACGCCAACCTGTTGCCCTGGCAGCAACTGGCCAAGCGTCGCGCACTCACGCTAGTGGTATTGCCTCTGGGTGATGACGGCGTGATTGATCTCGTTGCCGCCGCAGAACTGATCGGACCGCGCACGCGGCTGCTGGCCGTGAGCCAGCTATCCAACGTGCTCGGCGCCTGGCAACCGCTGGAAGCCCTGCTGGCACTGGCCAAGGCGCATGGAGCCCTGACCGTGGTCGACGGTGCCCAAGGCATCGTCCACGGCCGCCACGATGTGCAGGCGCTGGGTTGCGATTTCTACGTATTTTCCAGCCACAAACTGTACGGCCCGGACGGCGTCGGCGTGCTGTATGGCCGCAACGAGGCCCTGCATCACCTGCGCCACTGGCAGTTTGGTGGTGAGATGGTGCAACAGGCGGACTACCACAGCGCCAGCTTCCGCCCCGCACCGTTAGGCTTCGAGGCCGGGACACCGCCGATTGCCAGCGTGATCGGCTTGGGCGCCAGCCTGGATTACCTGAGTTCGCTGGATCAGCACGCGGTGATCGCCCATGAAGCCGCGCTGCATGACTACCTGTTGCGTGGGTTGAAAGCGCGCAATGGCGTGCGCGTACTGGGATCACCACAGGTGGCGTTGGCCAGTTTTGTGGTGGACGGTGTGCATAACGCCGACCTGGCGCATCTGCTGACCGAACAAGGCATTGCCGTGCGTGCCGGGCATCATTGTGCGATGCCACTGCTCAAGGCGATGCATTTGTCGGGGGCAATTCGCGTGTCCCTGGCGCTGTATAACGACTCCGATGACCTGGAGCGCTTCTTTGAAGCGCTGGACCAGGCACTGGATATGTTGCGATGAGCTTGCCGGTAGAAGCGGTTACTGCCCTGGAAGCGTTTCAGGCGGTAGGCAGTTGGGAACAACGCGCGCGAATGCTGATGCAATGGGGCGAACGCCTACCTGCCTTGGCCGATGAGGAGAAGATCGACGCCAACCTGGTGCAGGGCTGCGAAAGCCTGGTGTGGTTGGTGGGGCGCTTGCACGACGGCCATTGGCAGTTTGCCGCGAGCAGCGACGCCCGCATGATTCGTGGCCTGGTGGCGTTGCTGCTGGCAAGGGTCAACGGGCTGTCTGCGACCGAGTTGCAGGCCGTCGACTTGCCCGACTGGTTCAAGCAATTGGGGCTTTCCCGCCAACTATCACCGTCGCGCAGCAATGGTCTCAACGCCGTATTGCAGCGCATGCGTGAACTAAGTCGTACACAAAACTAAAGCAGCCGCTGGCTTGCGTGGGAGGCAGGGGTAGTTAAGTGGGTTTGACCCGCTCCGACGGCCGACGTACCCCGGCCACAATCTTGTCCACTGCCTTGGTCGCCGCCACCATGCCAAATGTCGCGGTGACCATCATCACCGCGCCAAACCCACCGGCGCAGTCCAGCTTTACGCCATCCCCCACGAAACTCTTCTGCAAACAAATGCTGCCGTCCGGCTTGGGATAGCGCAGTTGCTCGGTAGAAAACACGCAGGGCACGCTGTAATGGCGGGTCACGGTGCGGGAGAAGCCGTAGTCGCGGCGCAAGGTGGAACGTACTTTCGAGGCCAGCGGGTCATTGAAGGTGCGATTCAAGTCGCAGACCTGGATCAGCGTCGGGTCGATCTGCCCACCCGCACCGCCGGTGGTGATGATCTGGATCTTGCGGCGCTTGCACCAGGCAATCAGTGCCGCCTTGGCGTTGACGGCGTCGATGCAGTCGATCACGCAGTCGATATTCGGCGTGATGTATTCGGCCATGGTATCGCGAGTCACGAAGTCCGCCACCGCGTGCACCGTGCAGTCCGGGTTGATACCGCGCAGGCGCTCAGCCATCACTTCGACCTTGGGTTTGCCGACGGTACTGTCCAGCGCGTGCAACTGGCGGTTGCTGTTACTGACGCAGACGTCGTCCAGGTCAAACAGCGAAATCTCGCCCACCCCGCAACGGGCCATGGCTTCCGCCGCCCAGGAGCCTACGCCGCCGACGCCGACGATCGCCACGTGGGCCGCCTTCAAGCGTTCCAGGCCTTCAATGCCATATAAGCGGGCGACGCCTGCAAACCGCGGATCTTCTGTACTCATGACCATTACCCCAAAAACCGGCGCGCATTATGGACTACGTAGCGACAAGTTCGAAGCTTCAAGCTACAAGTAAAGAACTTAGGTGAACATTCGCTGACTAACGTCCGGCTTTTCTCAGTCTGCTGTACGCTCAGGGAAGGGCCGGTGTAGGATGCGCGCCGTTCGGCGTAGGCCGACACCTCTTTTCGTTCCACACCCTTTGGAACCCGAAATAGCCATGGCATCGCGTAAATTTGGACTCAACCTGGTGATCGTGCTGGCAATTGCCGCGCTGTTCACCGGCTTCTGGGCGCTGATCAACCGCCCAGTCACTACCCCTAACTGGCCTGAACAGATCTCCGGGTTTTCGTACTCGCCGTTCCAGCAAGGCCAGTTCCCGCAAAAAGACCAGTACCCGACCGACGACCAGATGCGCCAGGATCTTGCGATCATGAGCAAGATGACGGACAACATCCGTACCTACTCGGTCGACGGCACCCTGGGGGATATCCCCAAGCTGGCGGAAGAGTTCGGCCTGCGGGTGACCCTGGGTATCTGGATCAGCCCGGACCTGGAGCGTAACGAACGCGAAATCCAGCGCGCCATCGAACTGGCCAACAGCTCGCGCAGCGTCGTGCGGGTAGTGGTCGGCAACGAAGCGTTGTTCCGTGAAGAAATCACCCCGGAAGCGCTGATAGTGTTGCTGGACCGGGTGCGCGCCGCCGTGAAAGTACCGGTGACCACCTCCGAGCAATGGCACATCTGGGAAAAGAACCCCCAACTGGCCAAGCACGTCGATCTGATCGCCGCGCACATCCTGCCGTTCTGGGAGTTTATCCCGATGGACAAGGCCGGCCAGTACGTACTCGACCGCGCCAGGGATCTGAAGAAACTGTTCCCGAAAAAGCCGCTGCTGCTGTCGGAAGTTGGCTGGCCGAGTAACGGGCGCATGCGCGGTGGCAATGAAACGTCCCCGGCAGACCAGGCGATTTACCTGCGTACGCTGGTGAACAAGTTGAACCGCCAAGGCTACAACTACTTCGTGATTGAGGCGTTCGACCAGCCGTGGAAAGTCAGCGATGAAGGCTCGGCGGGCGCTTATTGGGGCGTGTACAACGCCGCGCGTCAGCAGAAATTCAACTTTGAAGGCCCGGTGGTCGCGATCCCGCAATGGCGCGTGCTGGCCATCGGTTCGGTGGTGCTGGCACTGTTGTCCCTGACGTTGCTGATGATCGATGGCTCGGCCCTGCGTCAGCGTGGTCGGACCTTCCTGACCTTTATCGCGTTCCTCTGCGGCTCGGTGTTGGTGTGGATCGGCTACGACTACAGCCAGCAATACAGCACATGGTTCAGCGTGACCGTCGGTATCTTGCTGGCACTCGGCGCCCTGGGCGTGTTTATCGTATTGCTGACCGAGGCCCACGAGTTAGCGGAAGCGGTATGGACCCACAAGCGCCGGCGTGAATTCCTGCCGGTCGAAGGAGATTCGGACTACCGCCCGAAAGTCTCGATCCATGTGCCGTGCTACAACGAGCCGCCGGAAATGGTCAAACAGACCCTCGACGCGCTGGCCGCCCTCGATTACCCGGACTTCGAAGTCCTGATCATCGACAACAACACCAAGGATCCGGCCGTGTGGGAGCCCGTGCGCGACTACTGCGAAACACTGGGCCCGCGCTTCAAGTTCTTCCACGTCTCGCCCCTGGCCGGTTTCAAGGGCGGCGCGCTGAACTACCTGATCCCGCACACTGCCAAGGACGCCGAAGTGATCGCGGTGATCGACTCGGACTACTGCGTGTCGCCGAACTGGCTCAAGCACATGGTGCCGCACTTCGCCGATCCGAAAATCGCCGTGGTGCAGTCGCCGCAGGATTACCGCGACCAGAACGAAAGCACCTTCAAAAAGCTCTGCTACGCGGAGTACAAGGGCTTCTTCCACATCGGTATGGTCACCCGTAACGACCGTGACGCGATCATCCAGCACGGCACTATGACCATGACCCGTCGCTCGGTGCTTGAAGAGCTGGGTTGGGCTGACTGGTGCATCTGCGAAGACGCTGAACTGGGCCTGCGCGTGTTCGAGAAAGGCCTGTCGGCGGCCTATTACCATGACAGCTACGGCAAAGGTCTGATGCCGGATACCTTTATCGACTTCAAGAAACAGCGTTTCCGCTGGGCCTACGGAGCGATTCAGATCATCAAGCGCCATACTGCGAGCCTGTTGCGCGGCAAGGACACCGAGCTGACCCGTGGCCAGCGTTACCACTTCCTCGCGGGCTGGCTGCCGTGGGTGGCGGATGGCATGAACATCTTCTTCACCGTCGGCGCCCTGTTGTGGTCGGCGGCGATGATCATCGTGCCGACCCGTGTTGACCCACCGCTGCTGATTTTCGCGATCCCGCCGTTGGCACTGTTCGTGTTCAAGGTCGGCAAGATCATCTTCCTCTACCGCCGTGCGGTGGGCGTGAACCTCAAGGATGCGTTCTGCGCGGCCTTGGCTGGGTTGGCGTTGTCTCACACGATCGCCAAGGCCGTGCTGTATGGCTTCTTCACCACCAGTATTCCGTTCTTTCGTACACCGAAAAACGCGGATAACCACGGCTTCTGGGTAGCGATCTCCGAAGCCCGCGAAGAAATGTTCATCATGCTGCTGTTGTGGGGCGCGGCGCTGGGGATCTACCTGGTGCAAGGCCTGCCAAGCAATGACATACGCTTCTGGGTGGTGATGCTGCTGGTGCAATCGCTGCCGTACGTAGCGGCGTTGATCATGGCGTTCCTCTCCTCGTTGCCTAAACCGGCGGCGGCACCGGAACCTGAGCCAGCCGCGTAAAAACTTGCGCAATGCACTAAACGGCGGCCTCTGGCCGCCGTTTTGCTATAAGATAACGGCCGTTTTGTAAGACTTGGCCTAGCCCTGCTCCCACATTGGGTCTGTGCGGCTTCAGGTTCTGTATTCCACATTCGTCCTGCGCCCATCACACGCTTTCCGGAGTTTTCCCATGACGGCCCATGCCGACCTTTCGCCGACCCTCCAACTCGCTATCGACCTGATCCGCCGCCCCTCGGTGACACCGATCGACGCCGATTGCCAGAAGCTGATGATGCAGCGCCTGGGCGACGCAGGTTTTGCGCTTGAACCCATGCGCATTGAAGACGTGGACAACTTTTGGGCCACGCACGGCAAGCATGAAGGCCCCGTACTGTGTTTCGCCGGCCACACCGACGTGGTACCGACCGGTCCGGTGACAGCCTGGCAAAACGACCCGTTCAACGCGCTGATCGACGAGAACGGCATGCTCTGCGGCCGTGGCGCGGCGGACATGAAAGGCAGCCTGGCCGCAATGCTGGTGGCATCGGAACGTTTCGTCACCGACTACCCGGACCACAAAGGCTCGGTCGCCTTCCTGATCACCAGCGATGAAGAAGGCCCGGCGCACCACGGCACCAAAGCTGTGATCGAACGCCTGGCGGCACGCAAGGAACGCCTGGACTGGTGCATCGTCGGCGAACCGTCGAGCACCAGCCTAGTTGGCGACGTAGTCAAAAATGGCCGTCGTGGCTCCCTCGGCGCCACCCTGACCGTACGCGGAGTACAAGGCCACGTGGCCTACCCGCACTTGGCGAAGAACCCGATCCACCTGGCCGCACCGGCCCTGGCCGAACTGGCCGCCGAGCATTGGGATGACGGCAATACCTTCTTCCCACCGACCAGCTTCCAGATTTCCAACCTGAACTCCGGTACCGGCGCCACTAACGTGATTCCGGGTGACCTGACGGCAGTGTTCAACTTCCGTTTCTCCACCGAATCTACTGTCGAAGGCCTGCAACAGCGCGTTGCGGCGATTCTCGACAAGCATGGCCTGGACTGGCACGTGGAGTGGGCCTTGTCAGGCCTGCCGTTCCTCACCGAGCCGGGCGCTCTGCTGGATGCGGTATCGGCCAGTATCAAGGCAATTACCGGTCGTGAAACCAAAGCATCCACCAGCGGCGGTACATCCGATGGCCGTTTTATCGCCACCCTCGGTACTCAAGTCGTGGAGTTGGGCCCGGTCAACGCGACGATCCATCAAGTCAACGAACGCATCCTGGCCAGTGACCTCGATGTGCTGACCGAAATCTATTACCAAACCCTGATCAAGTTGCTCGCCTGATGCTTGCTTGTCCCATTTGCAGCGCACCGCTCAACGCGGTGGACAATGGCGTGGTGTGCCCGGTCGGGCACCGTTTTGACCGCGCGCGCCAGGGTTACCTGAACCTGTTGCCGGTGCAGCACAAAAACAGCCGCGACCCGGGCGACAACCTCGCCATGGTCGAGGCGCGTCGCGACTTCCTCAACGCCGGGCACTACGCCCCGGTGGCCAAGCGCCTGGCCGAGCTTGCCGCAGAACGTGCGCCGCAGCGCTGGGTGGATATCGGTTGTGGCGAGGGTTACTACACCGCGCAAATCGCCGATGCCCTGCCTCACGCCGATGGCTACGCGCTGGATATCTCCAAAGAAGCAGTCAAGCGTGCCTGCAAACGCAACCCGGCACTGACCTGGTTGATCGCCAGCATGGCACGTGTGCCATTGGCCGATGCCAGTTGCCAGTTCCTCGCCAGCGTGTTCAGCCCTCTGGACTGGCAAGAGGCCAAACGCTTGCTCAGCCCCGGCGGCGGCTTGATGAAAGTTGGCCCGACCGCCGGCCACTTGATGGAACTGCGCGAACGCCTGTACGACGAAGTGCGCGAGTACACCGACGACAAGCATCTGGCCCTGGTGCCGGACGGCATGAGCCTTGCGCACAGCGAAACACTTGAGTTCACGCTGAGCCTGGCCGAGCCCGAAGACCGCGCCAATCTGCTGGCGATGACGCCCCATGGCTGGCGTGCCAGTGCCGAGCGTCGTACCGAAGTGATCGAGGCGGCCGAGCCGCTGCGGGTCACTGTGTCGATGCGCTACGATTATTTCGTGCTTCAATAACCGATTTTCGGGCGCTACGCCCACCCTGAATCCGCGAATGGATTTTCGAATCCCGCAACGAGGAACATCCATGCGCCAACCTGATATCGAGATTTACCTGAAGGACGCCGACGTCGATCACAAAGCCGTCTCCGCCTGGCTGGGCGCCGCGTTGGGCCCGTGCACCGACTGGGTCCAGAGGGGTCAAACCTACAAGTGCAAGGCCGGCAGCGTACCCGTCACCTGGCTGCCTAAAGCAGTAGGAAAATGGAACAGCCTGTATCTGGAAAGCGACCAGACCCCGTGGGACGACGACGTCGCCTGCGCCCGCGCCGCGTTTGCCGCGCTGAACGTTGAAGTGCGTTGCGCGCCGGGCAGTTGGGTGGAGGAAGAAGGTGAGGAAAGCGCTGACACCTGGATTCGTATCAGCGAAGACGGTGAAGAGCAAATCACCTGGAAAACTGCCTGATTTAAAACTGAAGATCGTTCCCACGCAGAGCGTGGGTACGATCAACATGGGTTCACAGACCTACCACATCCTCCGCCTGCAACCCCTTCTCGCCGGTCACCACGGCGTACTCCACCTGCTGGCCTTCAGCCAGAGAGCGGTGGCCGTCACCGCGAATGGCGCGGTAGTGCACAAACACATCCTTGCCGTCTTCGCGTTGAATAAAACCATAGCCTTTTGCATCGTTGAACCACTTCACACTGCCGGTTTCGCGCGTTGCCATTTGTCTTACTCCCACATGCTTTTTATTGTTGAGTCGCTCGCATTGAACTGCCGAGTATAAGACAGGCTCAAAAACGATCAACTCAAGTTTACATCGCTGCTTTTTTGCCGATTTTCGGCGAATACGGCACACTACCCGCCCGAGCGCCTGCTCGGTTTTTTCCACTTGAAGCAGCACGCCTATGACCCGCTCCCCGTTTCGCCGTCTGGTGTTTGGCACCTTGCGCCGACTGTTGTACCTCTGGGTTCGCTCGGAGACGATCAACCAGTCGTCCCTAACCCTTAACCTCGACCGCAGCCGGCCGGTGTTCTACGTCCTGCAATCGCCTTCCCTCACCGAATTGGCCGTGGTCGATACCGAATGCACCAAGGCCGGCCTGCCGCGCCCGGTGCTGCCGGTATCGGTTGGCACGCTGATGGAACCTGCGGCGTTCTTCTACCTCACGCCGGAACCGGATTGGCTCGGCCGCCAGGACAAACGCGGCGCGCCGCCCACCCTGACCCGCCTGGTCAACACCCTGACCGAGCACGTCGAAGAGAATGCACAAATCATTCCGGTCAGCGTGTTCTGGGGGCAGTCGCCCGAGAGCGAGTCCAGCCCGTGGAAGCTGCTGTTCGCCGACAGCTGGGCCGTGACCGGGCGCCTGCGCCGGTTGCTGAGTATCCTGATCCTCGGTCGCAAGACCCGTGTGCAATTCTCCGCGCCTATCAACCTGCGTGAATTGATCGAGCACAATAAAGGCCACGAACGCACCGTGCGTATGGCCCAGCGCATCCTGCGGGTGCACTTTCGCAACCTGAAGACCGCGGTAATCGGCCCCGATTTGTCCCACCGCCGCAATCTGGTGAAAGGCCTGGTGAACATGCCACTGGTGCGACAAGCCATCCTGGATGAAGCCGAACGGGAAAAAATCTCCCCGGAAAAGGCCAAGGCCCAAGCCCTGCGCTATGGCAACGAGATTGCCTCGGACTACACCTACACCGCGATTCGCTTCCTGGAAGTGGTGCTGAGCTGGTTCTGGAACAAGATCTACGACGGCATCAAGGTCAATAACATCGAAGGTGTGCAAAAGGTTGCCCAGGGTTACGAGGTGATCTATGTGCCTTGCCACCGTAGCCACATTGACTACCTGCTGCTGTCCTACCTGCTGTTCAAAAATGGCCTGACCCCGCCGCACATCGCCGCCGGGATCAACCTCAACATGCCGGTGATCGGCAGCCTACTGCGCCGTGGCGGTGCGTTTTTCATGCGCCGCACCTTCAAGGGCAACCCGCTCTACACTTCGGTGTTCAACGAATACCTGCACACCTTGTTCACCAAGGGCTTCCCGGTGGAATACTTCGTCGAAGGCGGCCGCTCGCGCACCGGGCGCATGCTGCAACCGAAAACCGGGATGTTGGCGATTACCCTGCGCAGTTTCCTGCGCTCCTCGCGCATGCCGATCGTGTTCGTGCCGGTGTATATCGGCTATGAGCGCGTGCTCGAAGGCCGCACCTACCTCGGCGAATTGCGCGGCGCGAGCAAGAAAAAAGAATCGATCTTCGATATTTTCAAAGTGGTCGGCGCACTCAAGCAGCGCTTTGGCCAGGTCGCGGTCAACTTCGGCGAACCGATCAAGCTGGCGCAATTCCTCGACAGTGAACAACCAGACTGGCGCGCCCAGGAGCTAGGCCCGAACTACAAACCGGCGTGGCTCAATGAAACCACCAACCGCCTCGGCGAAAAGGTGGCGCGCCACTTGAACGAGGCGGCGGCGGTCAATCCGGTGAACCTGGTGGCCCTAGCGCTGCTGTCCACCACACGTCTGGCCTTGGATGAGCAAGCCATGGCGCGCCAACTGGACCTGTACCTGGCGCTGCTGCGCCGCGTGCCGTACTCACCTCACACCACGCTGCCCGAGGGCGATGGACTGGCGCTGATCAAGCACGTCAAGGACATGGATCTGCTGTCGGAACAGAGCGACGCCCTGGGCAAAATTCTGTACCTGGACGAGCAAAACGCCGTCCTGATGACCTACTACCGTAACAACGTGCTGCATATCTTTGCCCTGCCGGCGTTGCTGGCAAGCTTCTTCCAGAGCAGTTCGCGAATGAGCCGCGAACAGATCCTTCGCTATACGCGCGCGCTGTATCCGTACCTGCAATCGGAGCTGTTTATCCGCTGGTCGCTGGAGGAGCTGGACGCGGTGGTCGACCAATGGCTGGAGGCGTTTGTCGAACAAGGCCTGCTGCGCTTCGAAAACGCGGTGTACCTGCGCCCGGCACCGAGTTCACGGCACTTTGTGCTGCTGACGCTGCTGTCCAAGAGCATCGCCCAGACCTTGCAACGCTTCTATATGGCGATCTCGCTGCTGCTCAACAGCGGCCAAAACAGTATCAGCGCCGAAGAGTTGGAAGACCTGTGCACGATCATGGCCCAGCGCCTGTCGATCCTGCATGGTCTCAACGCCCCGGAGTTCTTCGACAAGAGTCTTTTCCGACATTTTATCCAGACGTTGCTGGAGCAAGATGTGCTGCGCCGCGATGAAGCCGGTAAGTTGAGCTATCACGATCTGCTCGGAGAACTGGCCGAGGGTGCCGCCAAGCGTGTGTTGCCGGCCGAAATTCGCCTGTCGATTCGCCAGGTAGCCTTGCACCGCGTCGATGGCGCAGCAGAAGCACCGGCCGAACCTGAAGCGCTCAATCCTGAAGAAGTCCGCTAGATTTAAAAAGGCGTCGGTTGGATGCCGGCGCCGTTGAAAAGGAGCTGTACCATGAAAAAGATCATCCTCCTGGGCCTGACCGCCCTGCTCGGAGCCTGCCAATCGATGAACCCCGCACCCAAGGCCAGCCTCGACGGCGAAGTGTTCTATCTGCAACGGATCGCCCTGCCGCCCGCTGCCACGCTGAGCGTCAGCCTGCAAGACGTGTCGCTGATGGACGCCCCGGCCGTGACCCTCGCCGAACAGAAAGGTCCGGTAAAAGGCCAGGTGCCACTGCCGTTTCACCTGAGCTACGACCCAACTCAGATCAAGCCCGGCCATAGTTATTCGGTGAGCGCTCGCATCGAGCTGGATGGCAAGCTACTGTTTATTACCACCGAACGGCACTCTGTGCAGCTCAACGGCCAAGACCCACAACCGTTGCGTCTGCGGGTTGATGCGGTCGCACACTGATTATTTCCAGATCAAAAGGAAGCGCCCATGTTCCGTAATTCCCTTCGTCTCACTGCCCTGTGTGCCGGCCTGCTGCTCGGTGCCAACGCCATGGCCCTGGATCTTGGCAGCCTGTCCCAAGGCGACGCCAGCGGTGGCCTCAAGGATGCACTCACCCAAGGCGCACAAATCGCCGTGAAACAACTGGGCGTACCCGGTGGTTTCAGCAACAACCCTGAAGTGAAGATTGGCCTGCCAGGCAAGCTGGGCAAAGTGGCCGACAAGCTGAAAATGTTCGGTATGGGCGACCAGGTCACACAACTGGAAACCAGCATGAACAAAGCGGCAGAGTCGGCCGTGACCCAGGCGCAACCGATCCTTGTAAACGCTGTGAAAAACATGAGCGTGACTGACGCCAAGGGCATCCTCACCGGTGGCCAGGACTCGGCGACGCAATACCTGAACAAAAGCAGCCGCGAAGAGATCCGCGCCAAGTTCCTGCCGATCGTCAAGGCTGCCACCGACAAGGTGGGCGTAGCCCAGCAGTACAACGCCCTGGCCGGCAAGGCCGCGACCTTTGGTGCGCTGGACGCCAAAAGCGCCAACATCGAAAGCTACGTGACCGAGCAAGCCTTGGACGGCCTGTTCAAGATGATTGCGCAACAGGAAGAAACCATTCGCAAGAACCCGGCGGCTGCGGCCACCAGCCTGGCGAAGAAGGTATTTGGCGCACTGTAACCCCCTCCCTCACTGCGTCCAGGTTGCTTATCACAGCCTGGACGCAGCTGTCTTACGCTAGCCTCTTAGCGACTCAGCGAACAAATCGGATACAAAGGCTGGCTGGGCAATTGATGCTCACTGACCGGGTGTGGGTGCGGCTTGCCGTAAACTGGCTGAGTGGGCTGCGGATAGTTAAACCCCGGCTGACTTGAATGAGGACGGTGATGGTGGTGATGGTGATGGTGATGGCCGGGCTTTCCATACCCCGACGCCTGGGGCTTCGCGGCCTCAATACCTTTGTGAGGCAAATTATTGCCCACCAAAGCCTCGATAAGCGCAATTTTGAAATTAACAATGGCATTAAAAAAAGACATCTGACACTCCGTAAACTCATCGAAATAGGTCCGACCGCCAACTGGCGAAGCCGAAACCTGTGCCTGTCCATCAGGCAATTCTGAGTGGAGTGAAAAAAGCGAACGTTCCAAGTGTTCCGAAGGCTGTTTGCATCGGTATGTAAATCAGCCACCAGACGGGGTCAGTGAATAACCGAATCAGCCAGTCGTCCCATCATGATCGTGGCAAAACAGCAGATGGCAATAGAGGTTGCCCGGTTGATCTTCAACGGCGTGAGCCACGCCTTTTGAATCCCTTCAAAGCGACTGCCTAGAACTATCCAGGCAGAACCTACCGGGATTACCACCAATGCCAACGTGGTCATGAACCCGGCATAGCCTTGCAACGTGGCAAATGCACTGATCGGTGCGATAAACGAAACGATCAACAAGCCTTTGGGGTTCATCACGGTGAGCCAGAAAAAATACAGCCCGGAAAAACGGTCGTGGCTCGGATCTGCTGCGCTGTTTTTGCGTTGCCACAGCTTGAACGAGACATATAACAAGTAACAGGCCGCTGCCAGTTGCGTGGCTTTCAGCGCCCATGGCGAATACGTTGCCAGATAAAGCAACGCCACGCCCCACACCGACACCTGCAACAGGTACGCCAGGCACTCGATAAAAGCTAGCGTCCATGAAGCCCTATACCCGAACAACACCCCGGCACGAAACAACAGGGTGTTGGTCGGGCCAGGGGCGAGCAGTAACAACATCAGGGCTGAAACGGTGGCCAACATGATTACGCGACGTCCTTCCTCACTCGGAACCACGCAGCATACAGGGCCGGAAGGAACAGTAGGGTCAACGCCGTCGCCACAATCAAGCCCCCCATGATCGCCACAGCCATAGGCCCGAAGAACACACTACGTGACAGCGGAATCATCGCCAGCACCGCTGCGAGGGCCGTAAGAACAATCGGCCGGAAACGTCGGACGGTGGCCTCGATTATCGCTTGCCACGGTGCCAGGCCAGCCTTGATGTCCTGTTCAATCTGATCCACCAGGATCACCGAGTTACGCATGATCATCCCCGACAGGGCGATGGTCCCCAGCATGGCGACGAAACCGAACGGTTGGCGGAATACCAGCAGGAACAAGGTCACTCCGATCAAGCCCAGCGGCGCCGTCAGAAACACCATCGCCGTGCGTGAGAAACTGCGCAGTTGCAGCATCAGCAACGTCAGTACCACCACGATAAACAGCGGTACCCCGGCCTTGACCGAGTTCTGGCCGCGTGCGGAATCCTCGACGGTGCCGCCAACCTCCAACAAGTAACCATCCGGCAGTTCGGCGCGCACGCCTTCGAGGGTTGGCAGGATTTGCTGAACCAGGGTCGCCGGTTGTTCCTTGCCATAGATATCGGCGCGGACAGTGACCGTCGGCAAGCGGTTGCGGCGCCAAATAACGCCCTCTTCGAAGCCGTATTCGAGGGTAGCGATTTGCGACAGAGCTATGCTTTTACCGTTGTCGGTCGGCACCGCCAGGCTTGGCAGCAACGACAACTCGGTGCGTTCATGCACGGTGCCGCGCAGGAGGATTTCGATCAACTCGTTGTCCTCCCGGTACTGGCTGACACTGGAGCCGGTCAATGAACTCTGCAGGAATTTCGACAGGTTGGCAGTACTCACGCCAAGGGCTCGGGCGCGGTCCTGGTCGATATTCAGGTAGACGATTTTGCTCGGTTCCTCCCAGTCCAGGTGCACGTTGACCACGTGGGTATTTTCGCGAACCTTGGCCGCCACTTTGCGCGCCAGGGCGCGGACTTCTTCGATGTGCTCGCCGGTCACGCGAAACTGCACCGGGTAACCCACGGGCGGGCCGTTTTCCAGGCGCGTAACGCGCGAGCGCAGGTCGGGAAATTGTTCGTTAAGGGTTTCGATCAACCAAGTGCGCAGGCTTTCACGTTCCTCTATGGTTTTAGCCAAGACGACAAACTGGGCGAAGCTGGCGGCTGGCAGTTGCTGATCGAGAGGCAAGTAGAAACGCGGTGAACCAGTACCGACATAGGCCACATAGTTCTCGATGCCCGCGTGCTCCTTGAGCATCGCTTCGAGGCGCTTGACCTGGTCGGCCGTGTTGCTCAGGGAGGCGCCTTCGGCCAGTTTCAAGTCGACCATCAACTCCAGACGCCCGGAAGCTGGGAAGAACTGTTGCGGCACAAAGCGGAACAACGCGACCGAGCCGATAAACAGCAGCAGGGTCAGGACGATCACGGTTTTGCGTCGACGCACGCACCATTCGACCAAACGTCTTACCCGCTGGTAGAAGGGAGTGCCGTAGGGATCGGGGCCGTCGGTGCCGTGTTTGGCGGCATGAATCTTCGCCAGGTCCGGCAGGAGTTTTTCCCCCAAGTACGGCACGAACACTACAGCAGCAACCCACGAGGCCAGCAACGCGATGGTCACCACTTGAAAGATCGAGCGGGTGTATTCACCGGTGCTCGATTGCGCGGTGGCAATCGGCAAGAAGCCCGCCGCCGTGATCAACGTGCCGGTGAGCATCGGGAACGCGGTACTGGTCCAGGCAAAACTCGCAGCTTTAAGCCGGTCGTAGCCCTGCTCCATTTTGATCGCCATCATTTCAACGGCAATGATGGCGTCGTCCACCAGCAAGCCCAGGGCCAGCACCAACGCGCCAAGGGAAATCTTGTGCAGGCCGATGCCAAGGTAATACATGGTGGCAAACGTCATTGCCAGCACCAGCGGAATCGCCAGGGCCACCACCATGCCAGTGCGCACACCGAGGGAGAAGAAACTCACCAGCAGTACGATGGCCAATGCCTCGGCCAGTACCTGGACGAATTCTCCGACGCTGGTTTTCACCGCTGCCGGTTGGTCCGACACTTTGCGCAACTCCATGCCTGCCGGAAGGTTCTTCTGCAAGCGTGCGAATTCACCTTCGAGGGCCTTGCCCAGAACCAGGATGTCGCCGCCGTCACGCATGGCCACGGCCAGGCCGATGGCATCCGCGCCCATGTAACGCATGCGCGGTGCCGGTGGGTCGTTGAAGCCGCGATGGATGTCGGCCACGTCGCCGATACGGAAGGTGCGGTCACCTACACGAATCGGGAAGTTACGGATCTCCTCCACCGTCTTGAAGTTGCCCGACACCCGCAGTTGCACGCGCTCAGTCGGGGTTTCAAAGAAGCCCGCGGTGGAAACGGCGTTCTGTTCCTGCAATGCCTGCTGCACTGCAGCCAATGGCAGGCCGAGGGTCGCGAGCTTGAGGTTGGACAGCTCGATCCAGATCTTCTCGTCCTGTAGGCCAAGTAACTCGACCTTGCCCACGTCCGGCACGCGCTGCAGTTGAATCTGGATACGATCGGCGTAGTCCTTGAGCACCGCGTAGTCAAAGCCATCGCCGGTCAGGGCGTAGATGTTGCCAAAGGTGGTGCCGAACTCATCGTTGAAAAACGGCCCCTGGATATCCGGCGGCAAGGTCTGGCGAATGTCGCTGATCTTCTTGCGCACCTGGTACCACAAGTCCGGAATCTGCGCCGAGTGCATCGAGTCGCGGGCCATAAAGGTGACCTGGGATTCACCGGGACGCGAAAAGGAGACGATGCGCTCATAGTCACCGGTCTCCATCAGTTTTTTCTCGATACGCTCGGTGACCTGGCGTGAGACTTCCTGGGCGGTGGCCCCGGGCCAATTGGTCTTGATTACCATGGCCTTGAAGGTGAATGGCGGGTCTTCGCTTTGTCCCAGCTTGGTGTAAGACAAGGTGCCAACCACGGCCAGCAGGATCATCAGGAACAGTACGATCTGGCGATTACGCAGCGCCCATTCGGAAAGATTGAAACCCATCGGGGACTACTCCTTGGCCGCCAGATTCACTACTCGGTTGGAGCGATCCACCGGGCGCACTTGCTGGCCCTCGTGGAGTACATGCACGCCCGCAGCGATTACCCAATCGGTGGGCGTCAAACCTTCCAATACCGGTACGGTTTTTTCACCGAACGCGCCGATACGTACCGAGGTGCGCTTAAGCGTGTTGTCGGGTTGCACACGCCAGACGTAGGACACACCGTTCTCCGCACTGAGGGCAGACAGCGGCACCGACAGTGGAATCACGCCGTCAGCCTGTACGAATACGCGGGCGCTCTGGCCCAGCTCAGCAGGGACTTTGCCGCCGGTGAACGCAACACGGGCGGCGAAAGTGCGCGATTTCGGATCAGCTGCGGGAGATAGTTCACGAATGCGCCCAGTAAAGCGTTGGTCCGGCTGGCTCCACAATTCGACCGACACCGGCTGGCCAATCTTGAACCGGCCGAAGCCTTGCTCGGGCAGGCTGATCAACACTTCTCGCTCGCCATCAGTGGCCAGGGTAAACACGGTTTGGCCGGCGGACACCACCTGACCCACTTCCACGGCGCGCTTGGCGACTACGCCGTCCTGAGGCGCACGCAGCACGGCGTAGCCGGCCTGGTTGCTCGACACGTCGAACTCGGCCTTGATCTGCTTCAGGCGCGCTTCACCGGATCGGTAGAGGTTTTCGGAATTGTCGTACTGGGAACGGCTGACCATCTGACGGTCCATCAGGGTCTTGTAGCGATCACGTTCGGCACGCACCAGGCTCAGGTTGGCCTCGGCGGCAGCGACCTGTGCGCGGGTGGCCTCCAGTTGCAGGCGCACATCCTGGGGGTCTAGCTCCGCCAACGGCTGATTAGCCTTGACCCGCTCGCCCTCCTCCACCAGCCGCTTGCTGACTTTGCCGCCGATGCGGAATGCCAGGTCCGGCTCATAGCGCGCACGCACCTCGCCAGGGTAGCTGTCCATCGCCTGCGCCGACGGCTGCGGTTGCACCACCATGGCCGGACGGATGGTGGTCTGGGCCGCTTCTTCATGGCCGCAGGCAGCCAACAGGAAGACCAGGCTGACAGGCAACGCAAGGGGCAGGAAAGTGCTGCGCATGCTGAAGGACCTTTCGCAAATGGAGCTAGGAATAATTATACTGGCGGGTATGTTATTAATACCAAACTCGCCAGTCCAGTATTAAAGGTGAAAATGTCCGACAATCCTGTAAACACCACTAGCCCCGGGCGTCCCAAGGACATGGCAAAACGCCAGGCAATCCTCGAAGCAGCGAAAATCCTGTTTTTGAGCAATGGCTACGCCAGTACCAGCATGGATGCCGTGGCCCTTGAGGCCGGCGTGTCGAAACTGACCGTCTACAGCCATTTCACCGACAAAGAGACCTTGTTCACCGCTGCCGTGGTCGCCAAGTGCGAGGAGCAGTTGCCGGTGATGTACTTCGAACTGCCCGACGGCATGCCCGTGGAAACCGTGCTGCTGAACATCGCACGGGGCTTCCATCGGCTGATCAACAGCGAGGAGTCGGTGAACCTGCATCGCCTGATGATGACCACAGGCAACCAGGACGTGAAACTTTCACAGATCTTTTTCGAGGCAGGCCCCATGCGCATGCTGCTAGGCATGGAGCGCCTGCTTAGTAAGATCGACCAGAGCGGCGCCCTAAGCATCGACAAACCGCTCACGGCAGCCGAGCACTTCTTCTGCCTGCTCAAGGGCACGGCAAATTTCCGCTTGCTGTATGGCTGCGGCGGGCAGTTGAGTGAAGAGGCCGCCGAAGCTCATGTGCAGGATGTGGTGGGGTTGTTTATGCGGGCTTATCGAGCTTAAGGATTAAGGCTGCCTGCGATGGCGCTCTCAAACCCCACGATGATTCAGGGCTTGAGGGCTTTCTTCGGGTAAATGTCGTAGCGGCTGGATTTCCCATCCAGTGCATGGCTCGGCTTCGGCCCTTCAATACACGGTGCCTTGCGCGGGCGCTTGACCACCACGCGGTGGCTGGCCAGGGCCAATGCGGCAGCCAGCAACGCCGGTGCGTCCGGGTCATCGCCTACCAGCGGCCGAAACAGGCGCATTTCCTTCTTTACCAGGGCGGTTTTCTCACGATGAGGAAACATTGGGTCGAGGTAGATCACTTGAGGCGGTTCGCCTTCCCAATTGAGCATCACTTCGATGGAATTGCCCTTGAGCAACTTCATGCGCGCCACGATCGGTGCCACTTCAAAATCATTCGCGCCACGTGCCAGGCCGTCTTCGAGCAGGGCACCAATTAACGGCTGACGCTCGATCAGACTCATCTCGCAGCCCAGGCTGGCCAGCACGAATGCGTCCTTGCCCAGACCAGCCGTAGCGTCCAACACCCGTGGGCGCACGCCTTGGGCGACGCCAACGGCCTTGGCAATCATCTGCCCGCTGCCACCACCGTACAAACGCCGATGCGCCGCGCCGCCTTCGACAAAGTCCACACGCACAGGGCCCGGCGCGTCAGGCCCGAGCTGCTGCAACTGTAGGCCGTGCTCCCCGACTTGCAGGGCAAAGTCCGCGTCCGCCAACTGCAAAGGCAGGCCAAGCTGCGTAGCCCATTGCTCGGCACTCGCCTGGAAACCTTCGGCCAAGGCCTCGACCCGGATGCGGCTGGCCGCTGGTTGTTCGCTCATCAATCGCTACGCTCAAAAATATTAAGGATCGGCAAACAACGGCCGATAAAAACAACAGTCAGGTATTTTGCCAGAGCTGAGCGTCGACCGAGAAAAATGTCAGACATTCTTCCCCAAACCATCGGTGTACTGCCGACCCACAACCACTACGGCCTGCGCAATACCCAAGCGCTGGCCGGGGTGAGTCATGTGTGGCAGGACTTCTTCGCACGGGCATTGGCCGAACAGCTTGGCGATTCGCCGGATGCACTCGCCGCCAAGGCGCCTGTAGCGGTGGACCCTGCGGTAGAACCCAGCGAAGGCGCCGACCTGTTGTCGCAGATTCTCACCCAGCGTGAGTGTGACGTGAAAGACACCGAAATCGCCCCGCCTGAGCCGCTGTTCCTGCCAATCGCCGAATTCGAAACCGAACTGCTGCCGCCAGCGGCTACACCGTTCCCGCCGGAAGAAATTGTCACCCAACAGCGTCAGCAGAATTTCGAGAGTGGCTGGGTGCGCCCGATTGTCTTGAACGCCGGCCAGCCAGTACCTGAGCCGGGCCCTGCGCCGGAACCACGCCCACTGCACTTGCCAATTGCCGAGTTCGAACTGGACCTGTTGCCGCCCGCCGCTACACCGTACCCGACTGAAGAACTGGTGGCACAGCAGAAGGCACTGGACTTTGATTATCACTGGGCACGCCCGCTGATCCTCAACAACCTGCGCCTGGCGGCCTGACTCAGCCTTTGAAAAAATCGTTGGCCTGGCTGAACGGCATCTTGCGTTCGGTGAAGGTAAATGTGCCCAACTCATACACCTCCCGCGCCGCCCGGTAGAACTCGCCATACGCCGCCAGGGCCATGGCCGACCCGACGCTTATACGCCGCACACCCATCTCGCTCAACTGCGCCACGCTGAGGTTCAAGCCGCCGGACATCAACACATTCACCGGCTTTGGCGCGACAGCCTTGACCACCGCCAGCACTTCTTCGGCACTGCGTAACGCGGGGGCATAGAGCACGTCGGCACCGGCTTCGGCGTAAGCCTGCAGGCGGCGGATAGTGTCAGGTAAATCCAGGCGGCCATGCAGGAGGTTTTCCGCACGGGCCGTCAGAGTGAAGGGGAATGGCAGACTGCGAGCGGCGGCTACAGCGGCTTCCACACGCTCAACGGAGAGGTCAAAGGGATAGATCGGGTCTGCGGAAATGCCCGTGGCGTCTTCGATGGAACCGCCGACAATACCGGTGGCAGCTGCGCGAAGAATGGTCTGGGCACAGCCTTCGGGGGTGTCGCTGAAGCCATTTTCCAAGTCGGCGGCCACCGGCAGCGAGATCGCCCGGACAATCGTTGCGGCATTGCCCAAGGTGTCTTCCAGCGACAACGCGCCTTCCGCATCCGGCCGCCCCAGGCTGAACGCAAAACCTGCACTGGTGGTGGCCAAGGCTTCAAAGCCAAGGCTGGCAAGCATGATGGCAGAGCCGGCGTCCCACGGGTTGGGCATCACAAACGCGCGATCACGCTCATGCAGGGCCTTGAAGGTTTCGGCGCGAAGGGTTTGGGCATCCATGACTGACTCCTGGCGGAAAAAAGGAGCCCTAGAGTAACCCCAGTTGCTCGGCTGCGGGCTCTCGATGCAGCGTCGGCAGAGGCGGCAAACCTGGCAGGCGTACCATCAGCTTGTCGTGAAAACGCAGGGCCAACTGTGCCGCCAATCGGTTATCGGAAGTGTGCAGGAACACGTAGGGCGTGCGCCCTTCTTCGATCCAACCGGCGATCTTTTCCACCCACGGAATCAGGAACGGGTCGTTCGCCTCCAGTTCTGGGTGGCCGATAAAACGTACCTGCGGAGACTGCGTCAGCGCCGCCGGACGCGGTGGCACCTTGGGCTTTTTCGATTGGGCATGCAGCACGGCAGCCGAAGTGGACGTGCAACTGAACAAGGCGCGAGGGTCGAGACAAATGCGCTCGACACCACGGTCACGCAACAAGCGGTTGAGCATGCGCTCGGCATCGCCCTTGGCAAAGAATTCCGGGTGGCGCACTTCCACAGCCATCGGGCGTTCGAGCCCGTCGATAAACCCCGCCAGCTCGCCGAGGCGCTGCGGTGAAAAACTCGCCGACAGTTGCAACCATAGTGGCGAAACACGCTCACCCAACGGGCTCATCAAGCCGACAAAACTTTCCGCTGCCGGCAACTGCTCGCGCAAGTCGCCACCGTGACTGATATCGCCGGGGAATTTGGCGGTGAAGCGAAAATCTTCAGGCATGATTTCGGCCCAGCGCTGCACAGTGGCGGCCGAGGGTCGGGCATAAAAAGTCGTGTTGCCTTCAACGGCGTTGAAGACTTGGGAATACAGCGCGAGGTAGTCACTGGAGCGGGCATCGGCCGGGTACAGGTACTCGCGCCAGGCGTTTTCACTCCAGGATGGGCAACCAATAAAGTAAGGCAGGCGCATCAGATGTGGATGTCGAGACCCAGCACTTCCATATCCCATTCGACAAAGCCGGCGGTGGTCAGGTAGCTGGCCAGGGCGGTGGCGACGCTTTTGCTCATGGAGCGGGGGAAGACCATGTCTTGCGGGCGGGCAGGAAGACCACTGATACGTGCACTTGCAGAACCTTGGGGGCTGGACTGCGTGTCGGACAGCACCTCGATGAAGTCCGGCGAATCTTCAACGGACTCGTCTACCGTGACGTTCGCCTTGCGCGGCTTACGCTTGAGGGGGTAGGACTGTGAGGAAAAGCCGTCTATGCGCATCGATGCGAACTCGGTATCAGTGATGGCATTTTAATAGCGCTTTCCATGGCGCGCAAATGCTCTGTTGATAACTAGAACACATAATTTGATAAAGGTTTAAATGTGCGGGCGAATTCTGACGATTGGCGAAATTTGCCGCCAAATTCCCACATTTTTGACGTCAAATAATCCCGCGCTCAGCCTTGGTTTGCGCCACTTTATCGCGCAGGTAAACCGGCGCAGCCTGGTCAGCCGGGATCGCCTCGCCACGCTCAAAAGCGAAACGTGCCAGGGTCAACAGGTCTTCAGCGTGGGGCAACATTGCAGCGTCTTGACCGACTAACTGCACGCCGATGCGCTCGCCATAACCCCAGCCAGTACCCGCACCGAACCAGTCACCGCGGGCATCATTGGGCAATACCGCAGCTTCCGGCGGCTGCACGGCCTCCACGCCCACCAGGCGCATTTCGCCTGCAGTTTCGCGGTAGCAGCCCCAATAGACTTCATCCATGCGTGCATCAATGGCTGCCGCAACTTGCGAGGCACCGTGTTCGCGGAGTGCGCGCTGGGCCAGCACCGCCAGGTTGGAGACCGGTAATACCGGGCGCTCCAACGCAAAGGCCAATCCCTGCACCACACCGATGGCGATGCGCACACCGGTAAACGCACCGGGGCCACGGCCAAAGGCAATGGCATCCACGGCCGCCAAGGTGGTGCCCGCGTCTTCCAGCAGTTGCTTGATCATCGGCAACAGCTTCTGCGCGTGCAGGCGCGGGATCACCTCGTAGTGGCTCGTTACCTTGCCATCGTGCAGCAAGGCAACGGAGCAAGCTTCAGTCGCGGTGTCCAGGGCCAGCAGGGTGCTCATCGGTGTGGGTGTCCAAGTTGAAAAAAAGTGCGCCAGTATAAACAACAACGGCCCGCAAGCGGGCCGTTGTACGCAAAGCAGATCGCAGGATCAGCTCAGTGCTTGCAGAACCTTGGCGGTAATCGCTTCCACCGAACCAACGCCAGGGATGTGGCTGTACTTCGGCTTGCCTTTAGCAGCAGACAGGTCCTGGTAGAAAGCCACCAATGGCTTGGTCTGGGAGTGGTAGACCGACAGGCGATGACGCACGGTTTCTTCAGTGTCGTCTTTACGCTGCACCAGGTCTTCACCGGTGACATCGTCCTTGCCTTCAACCTTCGGCGGGTTGTAGACGGTGTGGTACACGCGGCCCGACGCTTCGTGAACGCGACGGCCGGCGATACGCTGGACGATTTCTTCGTCTTCAACTGCGATTTCAACCACAGCGTCCAACTCGACGCCCGCCTTCACCAGAGCTTCAGCCTGAGGAATGGTGCGTGGGAAACCGTCGAACAGGAAACCGTTCTTGCAGTCGTCCTGGCTGATGCGTTCCTTGACCAGGTTGATGATCAGGTCATCGGACACCAGGCCGCCGCTGTCCATCACGCTCTTGGCGATCAGGCCCAGCTCGGTGCCGGCCTTGACGGCCGCACGCAGCATGTCGCCGGTGGAGATTTGTGGAATGCCGAACTTTTCAGTGATGAACTTTGCCTGAGTACCTTTACCGGCCCCCGGAGCTCCCAGCAGAATGACGCGCATTGATGTGCTCCTCAATTTTTTATAGAGATGACGCTCGGATTCGCCGCGTGGGGCCAATCTCGTAGAAATGTGGGTCCTGGCCGCCCAAACGGCCAAAGGCTGATCAAGATACACAGCAGGCCCAAACCACACAAGCCGCCGAAAGTCGGAGGAACCCGTGCCAGGCATGCGTCATAGGTAGGGTGTGCCTGAGTGCAACCCCGCCGTTTAAACGCCGACCGCCCTTTTCGGGGCGGCCGTCATTGTCTATCTGCAAGCCTTTGAGAACATGCAAGAAACCTCAACCGGTGTTGCGCAAACCGGCGGCAATACCGGCTACGGACACCAGCAGCGCCTGTTCCAGAGGGCTGTCTTGCGCAGCCTCCTGCTGACGGGAGCGGGCCAGCAACTCGGCCTGCAACAGGTGCAAGGGGTCGAGGTAGGTGTTGCGCAGGCGGATGAACTCCAGGGTGTCAGGGCTATGGGCCAGCAGTTGCGACTGGCCGGTCAGGCCAAGCACCACATTACATGCCTGCGACAATAGGTCGCGTAAGTGCGCGCCCAATGGCAGCAGGTCAGGCTGCACCAGACGCTCGTCATATAAACGGGCGATATCGGCATCCGCCTTGGCCAGCACCATTTCCAGCATATCGATGCGGGTACGGAAGAACGGCCACTGCTCGCGCATCCGCCCCAGCAACTCACCTTCACCGCGCTCCAACGCCTTGGTTAATGCGGCTTCCCATCCGAGCCAGGCCGGCAACATCAGGCGGGTTTGGGTCCAGCCGAAGATCCACGGAATGGCGCGCAGGCTTTCGATTCCCCCCGCACGACGCTTGGCCGGACGACTGCCCAGTGGCAAGCGACCCAGTTCCTGTTCCGGAGTGGACTGGCGGAAATATTCAACGAACTGCGGATTTTCCCGCACCACGGCGCGGTAAGCGCTGACACCGTCTGCCGCCAATTCGTCCATCAAATGGCGCCAGGCCGGCTCGGGTGGTGGTGGTGGCAACAGCGTGGCTTCCAGCACGGCCGCCAGGTAGAGATTGAGGTTCTGTTCGGCGATGTCTGGCAGGCCGAATTTGAAGCGGATCATCTCCCCCTGTTCAGTCGTACGGAAACGCCCCGCCACCGAACCCGGCGGTTGCGACAGGATCGCCGCGTGAGCCGGGCCGCCGCCACGGCCGACGGTGCCGCCACGACCGTGAAACAACAGCAGTTCCACTTGCTGTTGGCGGCAGATATCAACCAGACGCTCCTGCGCCCGGTATTGCGCCCAAGCGGCGGCGGTGGTGCCGGCATCCTTGGCCGAGTCCGAGTAGCCAATCATCACTTCCTGCGGACCTTGCAATCGTGCGCGATAGCCCGGCAGTTGCAGCAGGCGCTCCATCACCGGCCCGGCGTTATCCAGGTCGGCCAGGGTTTCGAACAGCGGCACCACACGCATCGGCCGTTGCACGCCGGACTCTTTAAGCAGCAGTTGCACCGCCAGTACGTCCGACGCAGCGCCTGCCATCGAGATGACATAGGAGCCAAGAGACGCGGCCGGTGCAGCAGCAATTTCCTTGCAGGTATTGAGCACTTCGGCGGTATCCGCCGATGGCTTGAAATACCCCGGCAGCAGCGGTCGACGATTGGCCAACTCCTTCATCAGGAAGCTGACACGCGCGTCTTCGTCCCAGTCCTCATACCGGCCCAGGCCAAGGTAATCGGTGATTTCGGTCATGGCCGCCGAGTGTCGACTGGAATCCTGACGCACATCCAGACGCACCAGGAACAAGCCAAAGGTGACGGCACGGCGCAGGCAATCGAGTAACGGGCCATCGGCAATCACACCCATGCCGCATTCGTGCAGCGACTGGAAGCACAGTTCCAACGGCTCCAGCAGCTCACGGTTGTTCTGCAGCACCTCGGCAGGTGCCGGTGTGCTGGAGGTCAGTGATGTATGAGCCCATTGGCGGGTGGCGCGCAGGCGTTCACGCAGCTGTTTGAGTAATGCACGATAAGGCTCGACGCTGTCGCCGACCTTGGCCTGCAACGCAGCGCTGGCCTGGCGCATCGACAGCTCGGACGCCAAGTGATCGACATCGCGCAAGTACAAATCCGCCGCCATCCAGCGCGCCAACAGCAGCACTTCGCGGGTAACCGGCGCGGTGACATTCGGGTTGCCGTCACGGTCGCCGCCCATCCACGAGGCAAAGCGAATCGGCGCTGCTTCAAGGGGCAAGCGCAGGCCGGTGGCAGCGTGCAAGGCAAGGTCTGCTTTACGCAAGTAATTGGGGATGGCATGCCACAGCGAATGCTCGATCACCGCAAAGCCCCATTTGGCTTCGTCTACCGGGGTAGGCCTGATGCGGCGGATTTCTTCGGTGTGCCAGGCTTCGGCGATCAACCGTTGCAAGCGATCGCGGATCTGCTCGCGCTCGGCCGTGGTGAGGTCGCGGTGATCCTGCAGCGCCAGTTGCGCGGCAATTGCATCGTACTTTTGGATCAGGGTGCGCCGGGCGACTTCGGTCGGGTGGGCGGTGAGGACCAGTTCGATCTCCAGGCGCCCCAACTGGCGGGCCAGGGATTCGTTGCTGTGACCTTCACTTTGCAGGCGGGCCAGCAACTCCGGCAATACGCGGGACTCGAAAGGCGCCGGTTGCGACTCATCGCGTCGATGAATCAACTGGTACTGCTCGGCGATGTTGGCCAGGTTGAGGAACTGGTTGAAGGCCCGCGCCACGGGCAGCAACTCGTCTTCCTGCAACTGGTTCAGGCTGGCGCTCAGTTCATCGCCGGCACCTCGACGGTCGGCCTTGGCGCCTTTACGGATCTGCTCGATCTTGTCGAGAAAATCATCGCCGTACTGCTCTCGAATGGTGTTGCCCAGCAATTCACCCAGCAGGTGAACATCCTCACGCAAGCGTGCATCGATATCACTCATCAGCCAATCTCCAGCCAGAAATCCGGGACGCGCAGGTCTTCCAGAGTGCCGCCCGCGTCGGTTTCTGACAAGGCCAAGTGCAATCGACTTTAAACCTTGCGGCTTACAGCTAGTCTCAATCTTGAGTCGCCACGTTATCCACGCAGGCGGCTGGTCACTCATCACCGCCTGCTACCGTGGGCTTTATTGAGGTTGCCATGAAAATTCGAGAACTGGCCCAGCATTGGGAAGAGAACGCCAAGGGTCGCCTGACCAAAACCGAGTACGCGATTCATCTGGATATGGAGTCCGCCGCACGGCTGGCCGCCATTGCCGAAATGTACCCCAAGCGCCACGCCGAAGAGCTGCTCGGCGAACTGATCGGCGCAGCCCTTGAGGAGCTGGAAGCCAGCTTTCCCTACATCAAGGGGCAGCAGGTGATTGCCACCGATGAAGAAGGCGATCCGCTGTATGAAGACGTCGGCCCTACCCCGCGTTTTCTCACGTTGTCGCGACGCTATTTGCATGATTTGTCGGCCAGCACCGACGAACAAAAGCACTGACAAACATCCGCCAAAACCTATAAAACCCTTGTATTCCGGGCCTCACAGAGGCTCGGCGTACCTCTGCACGTCGTGAAAGTTCCAACTTTTTTACGCTGACCAAGCAGTCAGATATTTCTTTAGGCAAATCGCCATCTTCTCTGAACTATTCAAAAAAGCCTCCGGTCACAGCCAGTAAGCCATCACCAGGAACAGTCGTTTGAAAGGTGCCACGCGCATCACTGCCGGGCCCGCTGCCGCTGATCACCAGAGATGGATGTTGATGTTTTTCAGGAGTTATCTAATGGAGTTGAAGACGATGAAGACCAGCACTGCCAAATCCTCGTTTAACCACCTGCGCGGGCTCAAATTGGCCGCGTTGGCAATCGGCACCAGCTTCGTTTTGGCGGGCTGCGCCGGCAACCCTCCTACCGAGCAATATGCGGTGACCCAGTCGGCGGTTAACAGCGCGGTCAGCGCCGGCGGCACCGAATACGCAGCGGTTGAGATGAAGTCGGCACAGGACAAGCTCAAGCAAGCCGAGATTGCCATGCACGACAAGAACTATGACGAAGCCCGTCGCCTGTCCGAACAAGCCGAGTGGGATGCCCGCGTCGCAGAGCGCAAAGCCCAGGCCGCCAAGGCCGAACTGGCGGTGAAGGACTCCCAGAAAGCTGTTCAGGAGCTGCGTCAGGAAGGCATGCGCCCAGCTGTTATCCAACAGCAATAAGCCGACACCCCTGATTGCATTGCACCCGATATCGAATTGAAAGGACGACACGACTATGCGTAAACAATTGATGATCCCTGCCCTGCTGGCGATGAGCGTTGCCCTGGCGGCCTGCTCCACCCCGCCGAACGCGAACCTGGAAAACGCACGGACCAACTTCTCGGCCCTGCAAGCCAACCCGCAAGCCACCAAGGTAGCGGCGCTGGAAACCAAGGACGCCAGCGAATGGCTGGACAAGGCTGAAAAAGCCTACCGCGACAAGGAAGACCAGAAGAAAGTCGACCAATTGGCTTACCTGACCAACCAGCGCGTTGAAGTGGCGAAAGACACCATCGTGCTGCGCGAGTCCGAAGCCAAGCTGAAAAATGCCGGTGATGAACGTGCCCGCGCCCTGCTGCAAGCCCGTGATGCGCAGATCAAGCAACTGCAAGACAGCCTGAACGCCAAGCAGACGGATCGCGGCACCCTGGTGACCTTTGGTGATGTGCTGTTTGCCACCAACAAGTCCGACCTGAAATCCAGCGGTTTGGTGAATATCACCAAACTGGCGCAGTTCCTGCGCGATAACCCGGACCGTAAAGTGATCGTCGAAGGCTACACCGACAGTACCGGCTCCGACGCGTACAACCAGAGCCTGTCCGAGCGTCGTGCGGCGTCCGTGCAGCGTGCACTGGCGCAGCAAGGCGTGGATATCTCGCGCATCGTGACCCAGGGCTACGGCAAGGAATACCCGGTTGCCGACAACGGCAGCGCATCGGGCCGTGCCATGAACCGCCGCGTTGAAGTGACCATCTCCAACGACAACCAGCCGGTGAAGCCACGTTCGTCCGTTGCTAACTGATTGATTGAAGCTGGAAAAAAGAACCCCGCCTGAAAGGTGGGGTTCTTTTCGCCGATCAGGCGTTGATTTGGCGACCGTTGTCATTACCCGGCATCATCGCTTCCATGCCTTGGCGCCCCGCCGCCAACTGTTCAAGCTCCTCGGGACTCTTCTGACATTCCGAACAATCGGAGCCGGCAGAGCCCCCACCACCCTGAGCGCCCGCTGCGCCTGACAGCATTTCCATAAGCTTTTTGATCAGATCTGGCTCCTGTTTCCCCTGTGGCTCAGCGCCTTGTGCACCGCCCTGGTCCAGATCGTTTTGGCCCCTGGCCATGCCCAGCATCTTGCCAATCGCACCAATATCCATCATCACACTCCCAGATTCGTACTACGTAAGTTATCCATCAGCAACACTGACAAACCAGTCAGTGGCTTCTTACGCAATACGGTTCCAGATATTTCCGGCGCGAGCGCTATTCCTGTAATTGCGGCGTTTCCTGGCCCATGCAGCGCACGGCTTGCTTCTTGTTGTTCACCAACACACCGCTCAAGCCCTTTTGCTCGGTGTCGAACATCACCAGTACACCATCAACGCACTGCGCCACTTGCGCGGCCGGGGTCAGGGAAATCTTGTAGTCCTCACCCGGCACGGTCTTGAGCATGGTGAAGTCGCTGAGCAGCAACGCATCTTCGGGCTTCGCGAAGTGCAGGTAGCCGTAATACCACAGGCAGCCAACGGTGCCGATGATGGTGCCGATGCCGGTGAGGATCAGCGGGATCATGTTGCGTTCTTCACTCATTGTGGGCTCTCTGATGAGTCAGCTTTAGAAATCGGATAGTTCGGAATTTCGCCCAGGCGGCGCAGGCCGTTAAAGTGCTGCGGGTCGTCCAGATAGCGCAGCATCACGGTTTGCCAAGTCTTGTCGGCAAAGGTCTGCACATGGCCGCCACGGGTCAATTGCAGCACCCTGGGCGGCGGCGCGGCCTGGTACAGGCGAATGCCATTGGACAGCGGCACGATGGGGTCATCCAAACTGTGGAACAACAGCTTTGGCACTCCGGTCAATTGGGGCATCGCATTGATCGCGCTGTCGGCATCCGGCACCAGCCAGGACAACGGCACCTGAAATGGCCATGTTAACCAGGAGGTGCTCAGGGCGAATTGTCCCACGTCACGATAACTGGCAGGTACGCCATCCAGCACCAAGGCCTTGAGCTTGGTCTGGCGCTCGGGATGGGCCGCCAGGTAATGCACCGCCAATGAACCGCCCAGGCTCTGGCCGAGTACGATCAGCGGCTGGTTTTGGGTTTCAGGGGCTTTGTCGATCCAACTGAAGGCCGCATCGATATCCTGGTAGATCGCCGGCAATGATGGCTTGCCTTCAGACAAACCGTAGCCACGGTAGTCCAGCAGCAGCACTTGATAGCCCTGCTCCGGCAACCACCAACTGCCACCCAGATGCCAGGCTAGGTTGCCGCCATTACCGTGCAGGTGCAGCACTGTGCCTTTAAGCGGCACCCCGGGTTTGGCCGGCAGCCACCAAGCGTGCAACTTCAGGCCATCCGCGGTGGTAAGAGTGACGTCGCGATACGCCAAGTGGGCTTTTTCCGGTGTAAACGGCAGGCCCGGCTCGGGGTAGAACAGCAGGGAGCTGCAGCCGTTCAATGTGAGTAGCAGGCACAGAATGCCGAGGATTCTCATCCGTTGAAGCCTCCAGACGCTCGTTCCCACGCTCTGCGTGGGAATGCATCAACAGGACGCTCTGCGTCCGCTTTTGTGACGTGGAGCGTCACGGGCTGCATTCCCCCGCGGAGCGTGGGAACGATCGAATTCGGTTTCTTCAAAGGATATTTGAGTAATCCGCCTCGATCCGGTCCAGGCTCAAATGGTTGAGGAAGTTGGAGAAACACATCCACGCCGCCAGCGCGTTCATGTCGCGGAACTGCTCCGGCAGGTACTTGGGCGGCACCACGAGGCCTTCGTCGACCAATTGACGCAAGGTGCGCATGTCTTCCAGGGTGGTCTTGCCGCAGAACAGCAACGGTACTTGCTCCAGCTTGCCTTTGCGCACGGCGAGCTGGATGTAGTTGTAGACCATGATAAAGCCCTTGAGATAGGACAAATCCTTGGTAAATGGCAGACCGGTCGGCACCGAACCACGGAACACCCGGCTGGCATTACCGTAGCTCTCGGCCATCTCAAAGCCTTGCTCACGGAAGAACTCGAACACCTGCAGGAAGTCCGCGCCCTCCTCCACCATATGGATGGCGCGGGTGCGGTTGGTCAGCTTGCGCAAGCGGCTGGGGTACGAGGCAAAGGTGATGATCTCCATCAAAATCGCCAGGCCTTCCTGGGTCACCGTGGACGACGGTGGGCCTTTGGACAAGAAGGTGCAGATCGGCTGGTTCTGGCCATTCAGCGTGGTGCCGACATGCACCAGGCCTTCATGCACCTCAAGCGCGCGCACGTCGCGCTCGTTGAACATCGCGTCGGCGCGGATCTTGATGTAATCGGCGCCCGCCGCGGCGTCGGCAACGATACCGTCGGACTCGAACACACGAATGGTTTCTTCCGCCTCGCCAAACACCTTGTTCAGGCGAGTTTGCAGCAAAGCGACTGCATCCTTGGCGGTGAGGGTCTTGGCTTCGTCTTTCAGGTCGCCACGGCCGTCGATATTGTTCAGGTAGTCGGAGAGCATCAGGCCCAGGTCAGCCAGCGTCGGGTCGCCGGCGTGGAACGCATCGGAGGCCGCGCCGTACAGCTCCTGGGAGATCAGACCGAAATCCTCGGTGCCACGCGCCTCAAGCATCCGCACCACCATGCGGTATTCCCGGCACATGCGGCGCATGATCTGCCCCACCGGGCTGAACTGGCCGAGGCGGCGCGTGATGTCGCGCTCGATGTTCTGGAACTCCAGCTTTACCGCGCTGGAGTCGAACGCCAGCGGCCGGCTTAGATAGTAATCGCGGTCCACGGCAGGCATCGCCTTGCCCTTGGCCTTGAGGAATCCCTGGCGAATGTTCTCGTCCCACTTCACAGCGTCGAGGACGCGAATCGGTGTTTGCGCCAGCACAATGCGATCAGACAAGGTGCGTATCGTCTGCTGGTAATCGTCCACCCGGTGCTTCCTCTTTAAACGTTATTTGCCCGCACGCTGGTAGCGCACGGCTTCAACGAACACATCGGCATTGGCCGGGTCATCCAGGTAGGCAAACACCTGGTCCATGGAGCTGTCCACCAACACGCCATCGCCCTCGACGGTTTCCACGGTACTGCCGTGCAAGGCTTGTTGGCCTATCGCTTGACGGATCTGCTCCAGATCCAGGTTGTAGACCACCAATTCGTGCTTTTCGTCCAACTCAAAGCCAGCCAGGATGAAATGCCCACCCAGTTTGTCCGGCAACGGCGCCGACAAGTACCAACGGTTGCCATGATGCGAGACGGTAAACAGGTACTCATCGCGCTGGCCCGGCTTGGCTTTAGGGTAGCTCACCGCTTTGTAGCGATGTTCACCGGCATGGGTGATCTGCAGGTTGAGCGGTTCGCCCCAGGCGTTTTTGCTCGACCAGTGGCCCAACAAGGCATCCGGCGCGGCTTCGCGGGCCGGCAGTGGGTCCTTGAAGGTCACCAGGCAACCGCTGAGCAGCAGGAACGACAAGGCGATTAGCGCGACACGCCAGGCTTTCATTGAACATCCCCCGGTGTCAGACCGAGGCCAACACCAAATGCATATAGCGCTTGAGAATCTCAAGCACCTCTTCACCGGTCAGAGGCTCTGGGCCGCCAAGCAGGCCCTGATATTCCATCCGACCGATTATCGCCGTCAACACTTTGGCATCCTGTTGCGGTTCACGCGAACCCAATACCTGGAAAAACTGCCCGGTACCCTGCAACAGAATTTGCTGGTGAGAGCGCACCAGCTCGGCCAGGCGTGGGTTGAGCAAGGCTTCCTGGCGAAAGGCCTGCTCGGCCATCAGGTGTTCACGACGGTTAGTCAGTTGGCGCAGCACGTAGTCGGCGGTCAGTCGCGCGATGTCATCGGCCAGTTGCGAACGCGACTGCGGGCTGCCATCGCCATAGGCGACCATTTCGCGTAGCAGGCCTTCGTTACGCACCCACAACTTGCCCATAAAGGCGGCGCTGCGCTCCACGTATTGGGCGAAGGTATCGGTGAGCAGGTCATCGATGTCCTTGAAGTAGTAGGTAGTGGCCGACAGCGGCACCCCCGCCTCCGCCGCCACCGCGCGATGGCGCACGGCCCGCACGCCATCACGCACCACAATACGCATGGCCGCATCGAGAATGTCTTGCCTGCGTTGCTCGCTGCCTCGGCGACTGGCCTTGCGGCCCTGGTACTGGACGCTTTCAGCCACGGCAGCAGCAATGCCGGCGGCGCCTTCTTCCTTTACGCGGTTCACCACAAATCTTCCTTTAACGTGTGACGCGGAGCGTCACCGGCTGCATTCCCACGCAAAGCGTGGGAACGATCCCCTGGCGCTGTTCGCTTGACGCTTATATACGCCGCATAAAAAAGCCGCCTTATAAAAGGCGGCTTCGGATTTCGCTACGGTTACGCTTGTGGCCGCATGTGCGGGAACAAGATCACGTCACGAATTGACGGCGAGTTGGTCAACAACATTACCAACCGGTCGATGCCGATACCTTCACCGGCAGTCGGCGGCATGCCGTATTCCAAGGCACGCACGAAGTCGGCGTCGTAGTGCATGGCTTCGTCGTCGCCGGCGTCCTTGTCGGCCACCTGGGCCATGAAGCGCTCGGCCTGGTCTTCCGCGTCGTTAAGCTCGGAGTAGGCGTTGGCGATTTCGCGGCCACCGATGAACAACTCGAAACGGTCGGTGACGTTCGGGTTGTCGTCGTTGCGACGGGCCAGCGGCGACACTTCGAACGGGTACTGGGTAATGAAGTGCGGCTGTTCCAGCTTGTGCTCAACCAGCTCTTCGAAAATCATCACCTGCAATTTGCCCAGGCCTTCGAAGCCCAGCACCTTGGCGCCGGCTTTCTTGGCGATGGCGCGAGCCTTGTCGATATCGTTCAGGTCGTCAGCGGTCAGCTCAGGGTTGTACTTGAGGATCGAGTCGAACACCGACAGACGCACGAACGGCTCGCCGAAATGGAACACCTTGTCGCCGTACGGCACGTCGGTGCTGCCCAGAACCAACTGTGCCAGTTCGCGGAACAGCTCCTCGGTCAGGTCCATGTTGTCTTCGTAGTCGGCGTAAGCCTGGTAGAACTCCAACATGGTGAATTCTGGGTTGTGACGGGTCGAAACGCCTTCGTTACGGAAGTTGCGGTTGATCTCGAACACTTTCTCGAAGCCGCCAACCACCAGGCGCTTGAGGTACAGCTCAGGCGCGATACGCAAGAACATTTCCAGATCCAGCGCGTTGTGGTGAGTCTCGAACGGCTTGGCTGCGGCACCACCGGGGATGGTTTGCAGCATCGGCGTTTCCACTTCCAGGAAATCACGCGCCATCAGGAAGCTGCGGATGTGGGCGATGACTTGCGAACGCACGCGGAACGTCTGGCGCACTTCTTCGTTAACGATCAGGTCAACGTAGCGCTGGCGATAACGCTGCTCGGTGTCGGTCAGGCCGTGGTGCTTGTCCGGCAGCGGGCGCAGGGATTTGGTCAGCAGGCGCACGCCTGTCATTTCAACGTACAGGTCGCCTTTACCGGAACGGGCCAGGGTACCTTCGGCTGCGATGATGTCGCCCATGTCCCAGGTTTTCACCGAGGCCAGGGTTTCTTCCGACAGGGTTTTGCGGTTGACGTAGACCTGGATGCGACCGGTCATGTCCTGGATCACCATGAACGAGCCACGGTTGAGCATGATGCGACCTGCCACCTTGACCGGGATCGCCGCTTCTGCCAGTTCTTCCTTGGTCTTGTCCGCGTACTGCTTCTGCAAGTCTTCGCAGTAGTTTTCGCGGCGGAAGTCGTTGGGGAAGGCATTGCCCTTGGCGCGCTCGGCAGCAAGCTTTTCCTTGCGCAGGGCGATCAGGGAGTTTTCTTCCTGTTGCAGGGCTTGCGGGTCGAGTTGTTGGTCGCTCATGTCTTTTGAAATTCCATCACAGGTTCGTTGCCCCCACCGGTGGCAGGGGACTTAAGGTCTTGGCTGACGGTTTACAGCCCCGATTTCAGGCTGGCTTCCAGGTATTCGTCGATATCACCGTCGAGCACCTTGTCGCAATCGCTGCGTTCGATGTTAGTGCGCAGATCCTTGATCCGCGACGCATCAAGCACATAAGAACGGATCTGGTGACCCCAGCCGATGTCCGACTTGGTGTCTTCCAGCGCCTGGGAAGCGGCGTTGCGCTTCTGTATTTCCTGCTCGTACAACCTGGCCCGCAGCATTTTCATGGCGGTGTCTTTGTTGGCGTGCTGGGAACGTTCGTTCTGGCAGCTGACCACGGTGTTGGTGGGTACGTGAGTAATACGTACGGCCGAGTCGGTGGTGTTTACGTGCTGACCACCGGCACCGGAGGAGCGATACGTGTCGATTCGCAGGTCTGCCGGGTTGATCTCGATTTCCACCTTGTCGTCGATCTCTGGCGAGACGAAAACCGCGGAGAACGAAGTATGGCGACGGTTGCCGGAGTCGAACGGGCTCTTGCGCACCAGGCGGTGCACGCCGATCTCGGTACGCAGCCAGCCAAAGGCGTATTCACCCTTGATGTGCACGGTCGCACCTTTGATGCCGGCGACTTCACCGGCCGACAGCTCCATGATGGTCGCGTCGAAACCGCGTTTGTCGGCCCAGCGCAGGTACATGCGCAACAGAATGTTGGCCCAGTCCTGGGCTTCGGTACCGCCGGAACCGGCCTGGATATCCAGGTAGGCGTTGTTCGGGTCCATTTCGTGGCTGAACATGCGACGGAATTCGAGCTTGGCGAGGTTTTCCTCGAGACGGGCCAGCTCGGCGACGACATCGCCCACTGCGCCTTCGTCGTTCTCTTCGACGGCCATGTCCAGCAGGTCGCGGCAGTCGCCCAGACCGGTGTTCAACTCGTCGAGGGTATCGACGATCTGTGCCAGCGCTGCGCGCTCGCGGCCCAACTCTTGGGCGTATTCAGGTTTGTTCCAGACAGCCGGATCTTCAAGCTCGCGATTGACTTCGGTCAGACGCTCATGCTTTTGATCGTAGTCAAAGATACCCCCGAATAGTTTCGGAGCGCTCGGACAGGTCCTTGATTGTGTTAAGGATCGGGTTGATTTCCATGGCGGGCAGCACTCGTTGGCGAACTTTTGAAAGCCGACGAGTATAACGGCAAACAGGGTGAAACGGCAGCCCGCTTGGCGAAAAGGCGCAGGGTTGTACACGATCTGATGACCGATGAAGACCCAATGTGGGAACGAGCAAGCTCCCACAGTTGGAATTGCGGCGGATTCAGGTTACTCAATACCGACCTGATTACGCCCATTGTGCTTGGCCATATACAGCCCCTTATCCGCCGCCAATATCACCTGCCGGTAATCACTACCCTGCTGCGGGGTAATGGTCGACAGGCCGATGCTGATGGTCAGGTTGGAACCTTCAGCCGGTGTGATATGCGGGATATTCAACGCAGCGACAGCCATACGCAGCTTTTCCGCCACCAGGCGGGCGCCGCCGGACGAGGTGTTCGGCAGCACCAGCGCGAACTCTTCGCCGCCGTAGCGCGCCGGCAAGTCCGAAGGGCGGCTGCTGGCATCACGGATGGCGGCGGCGACTTTGCGCAGGGCCTCGTCACCTTCGACGTGGCCGAAGGTGTCGTTGTAGGCCTTGAAGAAGTCGACGTCGATCATCAACAACGACAATTGGGTCTGGTCACGCATGGAACGGCGCCACTCCAGCTCCAGGTATTCGTCGAAATGGCGGCGGTTGGACAGCCCGGTGAGACCGTCGGAGTTCATCAGGCGCTGCAGTACCAGGTTGGTGTCCAGCAGTTGTTGCTGGCTGACCCGCAGCGCACGGTACGCCGCATCCCGCTGCAGCAGGGTCATATAAGAGCGCGAGTGATAGCGGATGCGCGCCACCAACTCGATGTTGTCCGGTAACTTGACCAGATAATCGTTGGCTCCGGCCGCAAAGGCCGCGCTCTTGATCAGCGGGTCTTCTTTGGTAGAAAGCACGATGATCGGGATATTCGCCGTGGCCGGGTGATTACGGTATTCGCGCACCAGGGTCAGGCCGTCGAGACCCGGCATCACCAGGTCTTGCAGAATCACCGTCGGTTTGATGCGAATCGCCTGGGCGATGGCCTGGTGCGGGTCGGCGCAAAAGTGGAAGTCGATGTTTTCTTCATGGGCCAAGCCACGTCGTACGGCTTCCCCGATCATCGCCTGGTCGTCGACCAACAACACCATGGCGGCATTTTCGTTGGCCTTGAAGTCGTCGAGCTGTAAATCATTCATGTGCAGTCACCTGAATTACTTTCCTGCAAGCCAGCAGCGCGGGGTGTCTTGATCATTTTGCAAAGACCTCCAGCAATCGGGGCGCAATTCTATCCAGTGGGCGAATTTCAACAGCAGCGTCAATCGCCGCCGCCGCTTTGGGCATGCCATACACCGCCGAGCTCTGCTGATCCTGGGCGATGGTCAAATATCCTTGTTCACGCAGCAATTTGAGCCCTTGGGCGCCATCGCGTCCCATGCCGGTCAGCAATACGCCGACGGCATCGCCGTTCCAGTAACTGGCGACGCTCTCGAAAAAAACGTCGATGGACGGCCGGTAAATCTCGTTCACCGGCTCTGCGGTATAGGCTAGCGTGCCGTTTTTCAACAATCGAATATGGTGGTTGGTGCCGGCCAACAGTACCACGCCACTTTGTGGCGGCTCGCCCTCGATGGCCAGCCGCACCGGCAGTCCGGACGCACTGCTCAGCCACTCGGCCATGCCCGCAGCGAACACTTGGTCCACATGTTGCACCAGCACAATGGCTGCGGAAAAGTCCCGGGGCAAGCCCTTCAGCAGAGTTTCCAGCGCAGCCGGACCGCCGGCCGAGGAGCCAATCGCCACCAGGCGCTGGCGTTTGCCGGTAACACGCAAAGGCGCGGTTTCAGCACGTACACGGCTGCCGCGCTGGCCGATCAACCAGCCAATGTTAAGAATTTTGCGCAACAACGGTGCCGCTGCGTCCTTGGGGTTGCCCACACCCAGTGCCGGAGTGTCCACCACGTCCAGGGCGCCATGGCCCATGGCTTCGAACACGCGACTGACGTTGGCCTGACGATCCACGGTGACGATCAAGATCGGACACGGCGTCTCGGCCATGATCTGCCGCGTGGCTTCTACACCGTCCATCACCGGCATGATCAGGTCCATCAGGATCAGGTCCGGGGTCAATTCGGCGCAACGCTGCACGGCTTCCAGGCCATTACCGGCCACCCACACGACCTGATGCGCAGGCTCGAAACTCAGGGCACGGCGCAACGCTTCCACCGCCAGAGGCATGTCATTGACGATCGCAATCCTCATGCCCGGGCTCCTCCGATCAGTTCAACCACGGCATCCAACAAGGCGTCATCGTGGAAACTGGCTTTGGCTAAATAATAGTCCGCGCCGGCGTCCAGGCCACGACGCCGGTCCTCTTCGCGATCTTTGTATGACACCACCATCACCGGCAGCGACTGCAGGCGGCTATCACGGCGCAAGAGTGTGACCAATTCAATACCGTCCATGCGAGGCATATCAATGTCAGTGATGAGCAGGTCAAAGTCTTCGGAGCGCAACGCGTTCCAGCCGTCCATACCATCGACCGCGACGGCCACTTCATAACCACGATTAAGCAACAATTTGCGCTGCAGCTCACGCACGGTGAGCGAGTCGTCCACCACCAGCACCCGTTTGCGCGGCGCTTCGGTGGCCAACTGGCTACGCCGGGCGATGCGTTCCAGGCGGCCGGTATTGAGCAATTTATCTACCGAACGCAGCATGTCTTCGACATCGACGATCAACACCACTGAGCCGTCGTCCAGCAAGGCACCGGCAGAAATATCCTGGACTTTGCCCAGCCGGGCATCCAGCGGTAGCACCACCAACGTGCGCTCGCCGATAAAGCGTTCCACGGCGATGCCGTACACCGCATCGCGCTCGCGGATCACCACAACCTTCAAGGTCTCTTCATTGCTCTGTCCCGCCGGGCGTTGCAACAGCTGGCTGGCGGCGACCAGGCCAACATGTCGCCCCTCGTGCCAGAAATGCTGACGGCCTTCCAGTTGCACAATGTCGTCAGGTGCCAGGTCGCACATGCGCTCTATGTGTGCCAGCGGGAAGGCATAGGCTTCTTCGCCGACCTCCACCACCAGGCTGCGTACTACCGACAGGGTCAACGGCACTTCCAAATGGAAGCGACTGCCCTGCCCTGCCGTCTGCTCCAGCACCACCGCGCCGCGCAGTTGGCGGACCATATGCTGCACAGCGTCCAGACCGACACCACGCCCGGATACCTCGGTGACCTTGTCGCGCAGGCTGAAACCCGGCAGGAACAGGAAGGTCAGCAGTTCTTCTTCGCTCAGGCGCAGGGCGGTTTCCAGCGGTGACAGGTTCCGATCAACGATGGTGCCGCGCAAGCGCTCAAGGTCGACGCCATGACCGTCGTCGCTCAATTCCAGCACCAGCAACCCCGCCTGGTGGGAGGCGCGCAGGCGAATCAAACCTTCGGCCGGCTTACCCGCCAGCATACGCTGCTCGGGCATCTCGATACCGTGGTCAACGGCATTGCGCAGCAAGTGGGTGAGCGGCGCTTCGAGCTTTTCCAGCACGTCGCGGTCGACCTGGGTCTTTTCACCCTCGATCTCCAGGCGCACCTGCTTGCCCAGGCTACGGCCGAGGTCGCGGACCATGCGCACCTGCCCCGCCAGTACATCGGCAAACGGCCGCATACGGCAGGCCAACGCGGTGTCGTACAGCACTTGGGCGCGCTGCCCGGCCTGCCAGCCGAACTCATCCAGCTCGGCGGTTTTTTCAGCTAGCAAGGCCTGGGCTTCGCTCAGTAGGCGACGTGTGTCAGCCAGCGCCTCCTGAGCCTCCAGGTTCAAATCCAAGGCCTTGAGCTGGCCATCCAAGGCATCCAAGGCACGAACGCTGTTGCTTTGAAGACGTTTGAGGCGTTGCATGCTGGCCAGGTAAGGCTTGAGCCGCTGGGTCTCCACCAGGGATTTACTGGACAGGTCCAACAGGCTGTTCAAGCGCTCGGCGGTCACCCGCAACACGCGCTCGCCGCCTTCGGTCATGTGTTTGTTCTGACGCGGCGGCTCACTGACGACCGACGGCGCAGGCTCGGGTTCCGGCGGCAACGCTTCAATCACGGGCGCCGGAACAAACACCGGCGCAGGAGCCACTTTCGCGGTCGCCTGAGACGGGTCGAGCAGGCGCTCCATCAGCGCCACATAAGCCTCAACATCTGCTGGACCCACGTCATTGCCGGGCGTGGCGATGCGCATCAGCAGGTCGGTGCCTTGCAGCAACGCGTCGATATGCTCGGGTTGCAAATACAGGCGACTTTCCTGGGCGCTGACCAGGCAGTCTTCCATGACGTGGGACACGCTGACCCCGGCGTCCACCCCGACAATTCGCGCCGCCCCTTTAAGCGAGTGGGCAGCACGCATACAGGCTTCGAGTTGGTCTGCCTGGGTCGGGTTGCGTTCCAAAGCCAGCAAGCCGGCGCTCAGTACTTGCGTCTGTGCATCGGCTTCCAGGCTGAACAACTCCAGCAGCGAGGCATCGCGCATCTGCTCGGGGGTCATGTGAGGCTCCGGGTCACGGCGGACAACAATTGCGCCTCGTCCAGCCAACGCAGGCTGCGGCCTTTCCACTGCAACACACCCTGGGTGTAACGCGCACTGGCCTGGGTGCCGGAGGCCGATGCCGCCTTCAAGATGCGCTCGTCGATGGCGTGGATGCCATCCACTTCGTCCACCGGCACCACCACCGGGCCGTCCTGCGCGGCAATGATCAACATCCGCGGCATGATGCGCCCGCCCGTGGCGCCGTTGTCGGCGCTCTCCAGGCCAAGTAACTCCACCAGCGACAGGCACGCCACCAGCGCACCGCGCACGTTGGCAACGCCGAGCAGCGCCCGCGAACGCTGGTGCGGCAGGGAATGAATCGGTTGCAGCGGCGCCACTTCCACCAGGCAACGGGTGGCGATGCCCAGCCATTCTTCGCCGAGGCGAAACATCAACAGGGATCGCGTGACCACATCAGTGTCGAGTTCGGCAGCCGCCTGCGGGCGTCGGTCGTCCTGCTGCAAGGCATACCGGTCCAACAAGCGCGTGGCGGCGGCGGAATACACCGAGCAGTTGCGACAGTGGATATGGTCTGCCAGCAATGGGCAGGACTTATCGCCATGAATGCCGATGCGGTTCCAACAGTCATCTATGGCATGGGTCCCGGCCAGGGTCAGGTCCAGGCCTGTGGTGTCGAGAGGGGCTGGGCTACTCATCGTTTAGGCTCACTGTCAGCTCGCTCACTGCGGGCAGCTCGCGCTTGCAAACGACGCGCCCCCGCGATATCGCCCTGGGACTCGAGCAATGCGGCCAGGTGCATCAAGGCCTGCGGGTGCTGCGGCTCCAGGTACAAGGCTTTTCGATAATACCCCTGGGCCTCCAGGGCGCTGCCGGCCACGTCGCTGAGCAACCCCAGCCAGTAAAACACCTGGGCGGCCGGCGGATGGTTATTCAAATACTGTTCACAGGCGGCGCGGGCTTCAGCGCTTTTGCCTTCATTGGCCAGGGTCGCAATCTGGCTGAGCAAGTCGCCCGCGTCGGAGTGTGGCGCCTTGATCGGCACCACTTGGGCATTGACTGTGCTGAACGGTCGCGGCTTGACCGGAACCGGCGTTGCGCTGCGCTGCGGCAAAGGTGCCGGTTTCGGCACCGACACGAACACAGGCAGCGGCTCAGGCTTGACCGGTTCGACATGCCGACTGAAAGCAAAAGATTGCGGTACGCCAATCGAACGCATGCCATGGCGCCCAAGCAGGCTGCCCTCGGCCGGGCCGATAAACAGTACACCGTCCACGTGGGTCAGCCCCTTGAGCACATCGAACACTTGCTTCTGGGTCGGCTGATCAAAGTAGATCAACAGGTTGCGGCAGAACACAAAATCGTAGGTTGGCTCATTCGCCAGCAAGGCCGGATCAAGCAAGTTGCCGACTTGCAGGCGCACTTGTTCACGCACCCGGTCAGCGATGCGATAACCGTCCTCTTGCTCGGCGAAGTGGCGATCGCGAAATTCGATATCCGCACCGCGAAAGGAGTTCTTGCCGTACACCCCGCGCCGGGCACGCTCAACCGACAGCGGGCTGACGTCCATGCCCTGCACCTTGAACTGATGCGGTGCCAGACCGGCATCCAGCAGGGCCATGGCAATCGAATAAGGCTCTTCACCGGTGGAACACGGCAAGCTCAGGATACGTAACGCGCGCATCTGCTTGATCTCGACCAAGCGCGCCTTGGCTAGCCGAGCAAGGGTTGCAAACGATTCGGGGTAACGAAAAAACCAGGTTTCGGGGACGATCACCGCTTCGATCAGCGCTTGCTGTTCGTCATGCGAGCTTTGCAGGTGCTGCCAGTATTGATCCGCCGTCTGCGACTGCATGACCTGGCTGCGCTGGCGTACGGCGCGCTCGATGATGGCCTCACCGACGGAGGCGACGTCCAGGCCGATGCGATCTTTCAGGAAGGTAAAAAAGCGCGGGTCGCTGCTCATTGGCTCAACTCGGCAGAAAACAGCAAGGCACGCACTTCATCGGTCAGCAAATCGGCGACGCCAATCCACTGCATCAAACCCAAGGCATCCTCACGCACCGGCCCCAGGTAAGGCGCCTGGCGGTTATCCAGACCGTAAGGCTGAAACTCAGTCGGGTCGCAACGCAGGGTGTCGGTGGCTTGCTCCAGAATCAAACCCAGCCAACGCGCATCGACCCACGGTTGAGGCTGGTAATTGACCAGCACCAATCGCGTGCTGGTACGGGCCTGGGCCGCAGTGCCAAACGTCAACGCACTGAGGTCGATGACCGGCACCAGCGCCCCACGATGGGCAAAGATCCCCGCCACCCACGTCGGCGCATGCGCGATCGGTTTCAAGGGCAAGCGCGGCAGCACTTCAGCCACTTCCGTGGCCTTGAGGGCATAACGCTCACCGCCGATGTGGAACACCAGGAACAACGCCTTTTTCGCTGCCGGGACGGCGCCGCGTTTAGCCGCAAGGTCGCTCATCAGACTTTGAATCGCGACACGCCACTGCGCAGCCCCACTGCAACCTGGCTCAGCTCATCAATGGCAAAGCTGGCCTGACGCAGGGACTCCACAGTCTGGCTGCTGGCATCGCCCAGTTGCACCAGCGCGTGGTTGATCTGTTCAGCGCCGGTGGCCTGGGCCTGCATGCCTTCGTTGACCATCAACACCCGCGGCGCCAGGGCCTGTACCTGATGGATGATCTGCGACAGTTGCTCGCCCACTTGCTGCACTTCGAACATGCCCCGGCGCACTTCTTCGGAGAACTTGTCCATGCCCATCACGCCCGCCGACACCGCCGACTGGATCTCGCGCACCATCTGCTCGATGTCGTAGGTCGCCACAGCGGTCTGGTCGGCCAGGCGCCGCACTTCGGTAGCCACCACCGCAAAACCGCGACCATATTCACCGGCCTTCTCGGCCTCAATCGCGGCATTGAGCGACAACAGATTGGTCTGGTCGGCGACCTTGACGATGGTCACCACCACCTGATTGATGTTGCCGGCCTTCTCATTGAGGATCGCCAGCTTGGCGTTGACCAGGTCGGCGGCCCCCATCACCGAATGCATGGTTTCTTCCATCCGCGCCAGACCTTGCTGGCCGGAGCCCGCGGCGACCGATGCCTGGTCAGCGGCGACGGACACTTCGGTCATGGTGCGGACCAAGTCCTTGGAAGTTGCAGCGATCTCGCGGGAAGTGGCGCCGATCTCGGTGGTAGTTGCTGCAGTTTCAGTGGCCGTGGCCTGTTGCTGCTTGGAGGTGGCGGCAATCTCCGTGACCGAGGTGGTCACCTGCACCGAAGAACGCTGGGCCTGGGACACCAGGGCCGTCAGTTCGGTCATCATGTCGTTGAAGCCGGTTTCGACCGCACCGAATTCGTCCTTGCGCTCAAGGTTCAAGCGTTTGCTCAGATCACCGTCGCGCATCGTGCCCAGGATCGAAACAATGCGCTGCATCGGCGCCATGATTGCACGCATCAACAGCAGGCCGCAGAGTCCGGCTGCGAGGATGGCCAGAGCCAACGACACGAACATGCTGAATTTTGCAGCCGACACTGCATCATCAATGGCATTGGTCGCACGGTCAGCGACATCCTTATTCTCAGTGATGATGTCGTTGAGCTTCATGCGCCCGGCCGTCCAGGCGGGCGTCAGGTTAGTGTTGAACTCTTTGCGCGCAGCGGTCACGTCATTGCGTTGCAGGCTGTCGAGCACCGCGTTCAAGCTCTTGTTGTAAGCCTGGTGCGCGGCTTCGAATTTATCGAATTCAGCCTGATCATCTCCGCCCTTTATGGTGTTCCGGTAGTTGGCCATCTGCGTCAGGACGCGTGCTTCAAAAGATTTGAAGTCGACCTTGTCGGCGTCGGTCAGGCCCTTATCGTCACGCAGATCGAGCAGCTCCAGGGTGTGCAGATAACTGTCAACCCAGGCGCTGCGAATCATCGAACTGAGGTAGACCCCTGGGACCGCGTCATCCCGGACCGATTCCTCGCTGAGCTCAATCTTCAACAACCGTGAATAAGAGACCACAACCATTAACAGCATGATGGCGATAATGACCGCAAAGCTAGCCAAGATCCGTTGGCGCAAGGTCCAGTTCTTCACAGTAATTCCTCGAAGGGACAATCAAATGCCGAGGAGTATAGCTGAGCAGATGCCCGCATTTATCAACGGGTTGTGATGCAGCGATCACAGAATGCAAAAACACCCCGGACCGTGGCGGCGGCCGAGGTGTTTTATGTTCACGGGACAGGTCAGAGGGTGGCCTGGCGCACCTGTTTTTCCAGCTCGGCCTTTAAACCCGGCTCCAGTTTAAGTTGGCGCGCCAGCTCGTCGAGGTAGGCCTTTTCCATGAAGTTTTCCTCGTCCACCAACATCACGCTGGCGATGTACATCTCTGCGGCCATTTCCGGAGTGCCTGCTGCGCGAGCCACATCAGCGGGGTCCAGCGGTTTATTCAGCTCAGCGTGCAGCCAGCTTTGGAGCTCGCGGTCATTGTCGAGCTTGGTGAATTCGCCTTCGATCAGCGCACGTTCGCGCTCATCCACATGCCCGTCGGCCTTGGCCGCCGCGACCAGCGCCTTGAGAATCCCCTGGCTGTGCTGCTCGACCTGGGCCGGTGGCAGACGGTCTATGGTCTGCGGCTCCCCTTTAGGCGCATTGGCCTGTTGCGCCTGCCAGTTGCCATAAGCCTTGTAGGCAATCACACCCAAGGCCGCCAGCCCGCCGTAAGTAAGGGCTTTGCCACCAAATTTGCGTGCCTTCTTATTGCCCAGCAACAGGCCCATGGCCCCGGCCGCCAAGGCTCCGCCGCCCGCGCCGCCGAGTAAACTGCCTAGCCCTCCGCTGCCGAGCAGCCCGCCTAGGGCGCCTTTGTCATCCTGCTTGTGTTGGCCACCGGCCTTGTTCTGCAACATGTCTTGGCCAGACTTGAGCAACTGATCGAGCAATCCACGGGTATTCATTCACAGCCTCCAGACACTAAGGTTCATAGGACCAATAGGCTCCCAGCGTAAAACCAAGTGCCAAAAAGCCCCGATCTAGAGTGCTTCCAGATGTAACCCTGGCCCGTCTGGAATCCCTGAACTGCGGCAAACCCTTACATCGTCGGCCACGCGACCGTCTCCCACCTTTGGATCTCCATGATTCTTAAGTACTGTGTTTGCCTGAAGAACTGGAAATAACTTGTTTCACATGCAAGGCCATCACCCCGCCATCAATCAATTTTCCTTCCGCATCGAACCGCTTAAGCTATCCGGCGTCTGTTTATTGTCCGTTGTGTTTGGCCGAAGGCATGTCCGAACCGTTTTTTCTGATCCGCTACGTGCCAGGAACGGCGCGGGATTTGCTCACGACAGGTTGTCTCTATGCACCGCAGGAATTTGCTCAAAGCGTCCATGGCCATTGCGGCTTACACCGGTTTGTCGGCCAGTGGCCTGCTGGCCGCGCAAGCCTGGGCCGGGAACCGCGCCGCCGATGGAAAAGCCGTAGCATTCGATTTTGAAACGCTGAAGGCCCAGGCCAAGCAACTGGCCGGGACAGCGTATAAAGACACCAAACAAGTGCTGCCGCCGACCCTGGCGACCATGACCCCGCAGAATTTCAACGCCATCGGCTACGACGGCAACCATTCGCTGTGGAAGGAGTTGAATGGCCAACTCGACGTGCAATTCTTCCACGTCGGCATGGGTTTCAAGACACCGGTGCGCATGCACAGTGTCGACCCAAAGACCCGTGAGGCTCGCGAGGTGCATTTCCGCCCTTCGCTGTTCAACTACGCCAAAACCACGGTGGACACCAAACAATTGACCGGCGACCTGGGTTTCTCCGGCTTCAAGCTGTTCAAGGCACCGGAACTCGATCGCCATGACGTGCTGTCATTTCTAGGCGCCAGCTACTTCCGCGCGGTGGACTCCACCGGCCAATACGGCCTCTCAGCGCGTGGCCTGGCGATTGATACCTACGCGAAAAAACGCGAAGAATTCCCCGACTTCACGCAGTTCTGGTTCGAAACCCCGGACAAGGATGCCACCCGTTTTGTGGTCTACGCGCTGCTCGACTCGCCGAGCGCCACTGGCGCCTACCGCTTCGATATCGACTGCCAGGCCAACCAGGTGGTCATGGCCATCGACGCGCATATCAATGCGCGCACCGCCATCGAGCAACTGGGCATCGCACCGATGACCAGCATGTTCAGTTGCGGCACCCATGAACGTCGGATGTGCGACACCATTCACCCGCAAATCCACGACTCGGATCGCCTGGCGATGTGGCGCGGCAACGGCGAGTGGATCTGCCGACCGCTGAACAACCCGGCCAAGCTGCAATTCAACGCCTTTGCCGATAAAGACCCGAAAGGCTTCGGTCTGGTGCAGACCGACCATGAGTTCGCCAGCTACCAGGACACCGTGGACTGGTACAGCAAGCGCCCAAGCCTGTGGGTAGAACCCACCACCGCGTGGGGCGAAGGCTCGATCGACCTGCTGGAAATCCCGACCACCGGTGAAACCCTGGACAACATCGTGGCCTTCTGGACCCCGAAAAAACCCGTGGCTGCCGGCGATTCGCTGAACTACGGCTACAAGCTGTACTGGAGCGCACTGCCGCCGGTGAGCACGCCGCTGGCACAGGTCGATGCCACCCGTTCAGGCATGGGCGGTTTTACCGAAGGTTGGGCACCGGGCGAGCATTACCCAGAAGTGTGGGCACGCCGCTTTGCCGTGGACTTCAAGGGCGGCGGTCTCGATCGCCTGCCACCCGGCACCGGGATCGAGCCGGTAGTGACCTGCTCCCATGGCCAGGTGAAGGATTTCAGCGTGCTGGTGCTCGACAACATCAAGGGCTATCGCATTCTGTTCGACTGGTACCCGACCAGCGACAGCGTGGAGCCGGTAGAACTGCGGCTGTTTATCCGCACCCAGGACCGCACCCTGAGTGAAACCTGGCTCTACCAGTACTTCCCGCCAGCACCTGGGCTGCGTAAGTACACTTAATGCCCTGATTCAAAATGTGGGAGCTGGCTTGCCAGCTCCCACATTGCTTTTATGTGACCTCAGAACCGCGACACACTCTTCATCGCCCCAATCAGATACCGCATCGCCACCTGATCGTTTTCAGTCAGGGCGCGGTACTGCGCGAGTAATTCAGCTTCATCCGAACTCAACCTTCGGGCTCTCAAGGACACCCTGCGGGTCAGAAAAGACATCACCACACCCGCAACACCATAGGACTTGGCCATGGACTGTTTCTCCTGATATCACTCTAAGACTCCTGGCGCCCATCAACCGCGTCCCGTGAAGCGCAATGCCTCAGCAGGTAAACAGACTGACTCCCTGGGCCAGAAATCAGACTTACCCTAAGCGTAGAAACAATCTCGTTACGTGTGGGATTTTTTTAGAGTATTCACTTAAAAAACTGCTTCGGTAACAAAGACCTACAGCCCACTCCCACACAACGGCCGATAGAGGTGAATATCGTGAGGCTCCTGCGCATACAGCTGCGGATCAGGTTGCTTGAGTAACAGGCATCCATGGCGCCGGTAGAAGTCCACGGTGTTACGCGACTCTGTGGCCGAGACATACAGCGCGTCGGCCGCCACTTGCCGGCCATGCTCACAAGCCAGGGCGAATAAACGCCCGCCCAGCCCCATGCCACGGGCAGCGTGGCTGACGTGCAGGAACTTCAACTGCCGCATGTGCAGGTTCTGGTTGTGGATTGGCCGATTGTCCACCACCACCGCAGCCACCAGGGTTGGCCCCTCGAACACGCCCAACATCCATCCGCCGCGCTTGAGGCAGGCAAGTAGTGCCACGGCGTCCTGCTCCGCCTCGCCCTCAGGCCAGCCGCGCATATCGTGGTAGGCGGCGTACAACACCAGCTCGCCGCCCTCCATGCGATAGCATTCGTGAACCAGCTCCGTACGGTCGATGGTTGCCAGCAACGGGATATCGCTTTCGTTTAATGCTCGTTCAACCAACATGATGGCCTCCTGCTTTTAAGCGACCAAGGATCGGCGCTCCATTGAGCGCGAGCAAGAAAAAACCCACCGGCTCGGGGTGGGTTTGTGTGAAACACCTGAAGGATCAATCCCTCAGGTCAGACTCATGAATCGGCTGATCACGATGAGTCGCCCGTTGGTACTGCGCTGGCCAGATTGCCTTGCGCCCGCCCAAGTCATCGTCAGCGTGCAGCGGCCAATACGGGTCACGCAATAGCTCACGGGCCAGGAAGATGATGTCGGCCTGGCAAGTGCGCAGGATGTGCTCGGCCTGGGCCGGTTCGGTGATCATGCCGACGGTGCCGGTGGCGATGCCCGACTCTTTGCGCACACGCTCGGCAAAGCGCGTCTGGTAACCGGGGCCGGTGGGAATCTCGGCATTGGCGGCGGTGCCACCGGAAGACACGTCGATCAGGTCCACGCCAAGGTCTTTGAGGCGACGCGCCAGCTCCACGGTTTCATCGGGGTTCCAGCCATCTTCCACCCAGTCGGTGGCCGACACCCGCACGAACAGCGGCAACTCCTGAGGCCAGGCTTCGCGTACGGCCTTGGTCACCTCCAGCACCAGGCGGATGCGATTTTCAAAGGAGCCGCCGTATTGGTCCCGACGCTGGTTGCTCAGGGGCGAGAGAAATTGGTGCAGCAGGTAACCGTGGGCGGCGTGGATTTCCACCACTTCGAAACCGGCGGTCAACGCACGCTTGGCCGCAGCCACAAAGTCGGCGATCACTTGCTGAATCTGCCCTTCGTCCAACGGCTTGGGCGGTGTGTGCTGCGGATCAAAAGCAATCGGCGATGGGCCGATCGGCACCCAGCCACCGTCTTGCGGCTTGACGCTGCCGTGCTTGCCGATCCACGGCCGATGGGTGCTGGCCTTACGCCCGGCATGAGCCAGTTGAATACCCGCCACTGCGCCTTGGGCGGCGATAAAGCGGGTGATGCGTTGTAGCGGTTCGATCTGTTCGTCGTTCCACAGGCCCAAGTCCTGGGCGGTAATGCGACCCTCGGCGGTCACAGCGGTGGCTTCGGTGAAAATCAGCCCGGCACCGCCGACGGCACGGCTGCCGAGGTGCACCAGGTGCCAGTCATTGGCCAGGCCATCGTCGGCGGAGTATTGGCACATCGGCGAGACGGCAATGCGGTTGAGCAGGGTCAATTGACGGAGGGTATAGGGTTCAAGCAGCTGACTCATGGCGCACCTCTTCCGGGTTCTGTGGGCACTGTTCAACAGTGCTTAGAGCCTAGTCGACAACGATGGATTGCACAGGGTTCAGAAAGGAAAGCGGGAGCCGATTGCCGGCTCCCGTTCTACAACGCGTTACATTTCGACCTGGGTGCCCAGCTCGATCACCCGGTTTACCGGGAGCTTAAAGAAGCGCAGGTTGCCGTTGGCGTTCTTCAACATGAAGGCAAACAACGCTTCGCGCCAGCGGGCCATGCCTTCGATCTTCGAGGCGATTACCGTCTCGCGGCTGAGGAAGTAGGTGGTGCGCATCGGGCTGAAATCCAGGTCATCCAGATGGCACAACTTCAGTGCCTGGGGCACATCCGGTTCGTCGGTAAAGCCGAAGTGCAGGATCACCCGGAAGAAACCTTCGCCGTAGGCATCCACCTCAAAACGCCGTGCGGCAGGCACGCGCGGAATGTCTTCGTAGACCACCGTCAGCAACACCACCTGCTCATGCAGCACTTGGTTATGCAGCAGGTTGTGCAACAGCGCGTGGGGGACGGCATCGGGCCGCGCGGTGAGGAACACCGCCGTGCCTTGGACGCGATGGGGCGGCTGCACGCGGATACTGCTGATAAAGATCGGTAGCGGCAGCCCGCCTTCGTCCAGGCGGTCCACCAACAGTTCCTTGCCGCGTTTCCAGGTGGTCATCAGGATAAACAGTACGATCCCCGCCAGCACCGGGAAGGCACCGCCCTGAACGATCTTCGGCACGTTGGCGGCGAAGAACAGGCCATCCACCAGCAAAAAGCCGATCAACACAGGAATCGCCAGCACCGGCGGCCACTTCCACAGCAGCAGCATCACGGCGGACACCAGGATACTGGTGATCAACATGGTGCCGGTCACTGCCACGCCGTAGGCGGAGGCCAAGGCATTCGAGGATTCGAAGCCCAGCACCAGCAGGATCACGCCGACCATCAACGTCCAGTTCACCGCACCAATGTAGATCTGGCCTTGCTCGGCGCTGGAGGTGTGCTGGATATGCATGCGCGGAATGTAACCCAGCTGGATCGCCTGACGGGTCAAGGAGAACGCACCGGAAATCACCGCTTGGGAGGCAATCACCGTGGCCAGGGTCGACAGCACCACCAGCGGGATCAATGCCCAGCTCGGCGCCAGCAGGTAGAACGGGTTGCGCGCCGCCTCGGCATTTTCCAGCAGCAGGGCGCCTTGGCCGAAGTAGTTGAGTACCAGCGCCGGCAGCACCAGCGCGAACCAGGCACGCGCGATCGGCTTGCGCCCGAAGTGGCCCATGTCGGCGTACAGCGCTTCGGCACCGGTCAAGGCCAGCACCACGGCGCCGAGAATCGCTACGCCCATGCCAGGGTGAACCGTGAAGAAACGCACGCCCCACATCGGGTTCAGCGCGCTGAGCACTTCAGGATGTTGCAAGATGCCGTGAACACCGAGCCCGGCCAACACCAGGAACCACACCACCATCACCGGCCCGAACAGCTTGCCGATGCGGTCGGTGCCGTGTTTCTGGATCAGGAACAGGCCCACCAGCACCACCAGCGACAGCGGCACGACCCAACGTTCAAGCCCATCAAACGCCAGCTCCAGACCTTCGACTGCCGACAGTACCGAGATCGCCGGGGTGATCATGCTGTCGCCGTAAAACAGCGCCGCGCCGATCAGGCCAAGGATCACCAGCACCGCACGCAGCTTGGGATACGGCGACGCCGCCCGCCGCGCCAGCGCCGTCAGGGCCATGATGCCGCCCTCGCCCTGGTTGTCCGCGCGCAGGATAAACAGCACGTATTTGATCGAGACGACCCAGACCAGCGACCAGAAAATCAGCGCCAGAATACCGAAGACCCCGTCATGATCGACCGGAACCCCATAGCCGCCAGTAAACACTTCTTTAAGGGTATAGAGCGGGCTGGTACCGATATCGCCGTAAACCACCCCGACCGCCGCCACCAGCATGCCAATCGGCTTTGCGTTGGAATGCTCGCCACCTGCTGCCTGACTACTTGCCTGCCCCATCAACCACTCCTACCCTTTAACCTAAGGTCTTTTATAAACAGTGCGCCTGAGTTGACCCTAGCATGCGCTGTTTTACTTCTCGTAACAGACGTTTTATTGACCTTGGGGTTTTACCCAAGTGCAACGGCGCGAAGCATAGCGCAGCACTCGTCGTATTTCCCTGCATAAAGCTGGTCAAGTGCGTTGCCCGTCGATAGAATTGCGCACTTTTTGATCAGAGGCGCACCAAGCGCCCGTCCGCTGCCCTGCCCTTCACGGCGGCGGCGTCATTCAATACCGAGGTTAGACATGTCCACCACCATCGCAAAAGCCAACCCCAAGGTAGGCTTTGTATCCCTGGGTTGCCCGAAGGCTCTGGTCGACTCCGAGCGCATCCTCACGCAACTGCGTATGGAAGGCTATGACGTTGTGTCCACTTATCAGGACGCGGACGTGGTGGTGGTCAACACCTGCGGCTTCATCGACTCGGCCAAGGCAGAGTCTTTGGAAGTGATCGGCGAAGCCATCAAGGAAAACGGCAAGGTCATCGTGACCGGCTGCATGGGTGTGGAAGAAGGCAATATCCGCAACGTGCACCCAAGCGTGCTGGCCGTGACTGGCCCGCAGCAGTACGAGCAGGTGGTCAACGCCGTGCACCAAGTGGTGCCGCCACGCCAGGACCACAACCCGCTGATCGACCTGGTGCCGCCACAAGGCATCAAGCTGACCCCGCGCCACTACGCCTACCTGAAGATTTCCGAAGGCTGCAACCACAGCTGCAGCTTCTGCATCATCCCGTCGATGCGCGGCAAGCTGGTCAGCCGCCCGGTAGGCGACGTACTGGACGAGGCCCAGCGCCTGGTCAAATCCGGCGTGAAAGAGCTGTTGGTGATCTCCCAAGACACCAGCGCCTACGGCGTCGACGTCAAGTACCGCACAGGTTTCTGGAACGGCGCACCGGTGAAAACCCGTATGACCGAACTCTGCGAAGCCCTCAGCAGCCTGGGTGTGTGGGTACGCCTGCACTACGTTTACCCGTACCCGCACGTTGACGAGCTGATCCCGTTGATGGCCGCCGGCAAGATCCTGCCGTACCTGGACATCCCGTTCCAGCACGCCAGCCCGAAAGTGCTCAAGGCCATGAAACGCCCGGCCTTCGAAGACAAGACCCTGGCGCGTATCAAGAACTGGCGCGAAATCTGCCCGGAACTGATCATCCGCTCCACCTTCATCGTCGGCTTCCCCGGCGAAACCGAAGAAGACTTCCAGTACCTGCTGGACTGGCTGACCGAAGCGCAACTGGACCGCGTTGGCTGCTTCCAGTACTCACCGGTTGAAGGTGCTCCGGCCAACCTGCTGGACCTGGCCGTGGTGCCGGACGACGTCAAGCAAGACCGCTGGGAGCGTTTCATGGCGCACCAACAGGCCATCAGCTCGGCGCGCCTGCAACTGCGCATCGGCAAGGAAATCGAAGTGTTGATCGACGAAGTCGACGAGCAAGGTGCCGTTGGCCGTTGCTTCTTCGATGCCCCGGAGATCGACGGTAACGTGTTTATCGACGATGCCAGCGGTTTGAAGCCAGGCGACAAGGTCTGGTGCACCGTGACTGACGCCGACGAATACGACCTGTGGGCTGAAAAGCGCGACTGATTTTCGCAAGCATGTTGTAAATAGTTGAAAAAGCCCCGCCTCTGAACAAGATGCGGGGCTTTTTTAGGTCTATCGTTTGCCCATCGACGCCAATCATCAGCAAGGGGCAGCGGGCATGCGTCAGCATTCGGTTATCCACACACCTAAAAGCAGCGACTACGCGCAATTGGCGCAAATATGGGAAGACTCGGTTCGAGCGACCCACGATTTTTTGCCGGATAGCTACATCGTATTGCTGAAGAACCTGGTGCTGACGCGCTACCTGGACGCCGTCATGTTGATCTGCACCAAGGACTCGCGCCAACGCATCACCGGGTTTGCCGGCGTGGCGGGAGGCAAGGTCGAGATGCTGTTTATCGCCCCACAGCATCGTGGCGAAGGCCTGGGCCGACAATTGCTGCGGTATGCGATCGAACACTTGAACGCCGATGAACTGGACGTCAACGAACAGAACCCCCAGGCCCTGGGCTTTTACTTCAAACAGGGTTTCGAGGTGATCGGACGCACGGAACATGATGGGCTTGGGCAGCCCTACCCGTTGCTGCACATGCGTTTGCGCCAGGTGCAGCAACAGGCACGCCAGGGCTAAATGAAATGGGGCCGGGATTAACCGCGCCCACACAGGTACAATAGCCGCCCCCTTTTGCTACGGCCCTTGTCATGACTGACCCCATACGCCTCTCCAAACGCCTTATCGAACTGGTCGGTTGCTCCCGTCGGGAGGCTGAGCTGTTTATCGAAGGCGGCTGGGTCTCGGTGGACGGTGAAGTGATCGACGAGCCGCAGTTCAAGGTCACCACCCAAAAAGTCGAGCTGGACCCCGAAGCCAAGGCCACCGTGCCGGAGCCGGTGACCATTCTGCTGCACGCGCCGGTTGGCGTGGACGCCGAGACGGCAATGGCCTCGATCAGCGCTGAGACCCTGTCCGAAGAACACCGCTTCAGCAAGCGCCCGCTCAAAGGCCACTTCCTGCGCCTGACCGCCAGCGCCGACCTGCAAGCCAAGGCCAGCGGCCTGTTGGTGTTTACCCAGGATTGGAAGATTCTGCGCAAGTTGACCGCCGATGCCGCCAAGATCGAGCAGGAATACGTGGTAGAGGTCGAAGGTGACATGGTTGCCCACGGCCTTAACCGCTTGAACCACGGCCTGACCTACAAAGGCAAAGAGCTGCCGGCCGTCAAAGCCAGCTGGCAAAACGAAAACCGCCTGCGCTTTGCGATGAAAAACCCGCAACCGGGTGTGATTGCGCTGTTCTGCGAAGCGGTTGGTTTGAAAGTCATCGCCATCCGTCGCATCCGCATTGGCGGCGTATCCATCGGTAAAGTGCCGGTAGGCCAATGGCGTTATCTGTCCGGCAAAGAGAAGTTCTAAGCCGTTCCCCCTTTTCTCGACACTGCCCACTCGGCGGTGTCCACCGTTGAAAACCAGGATTGCCCACCATGATTCACAACGACGTACTGCGCAGCGTGCGCTACATGCTCGACATCAGCGACAACAAGATGGTCGAGATCATCAAGCTCGGCGGCATGGACGTGACCAAAGACGACCTGCTGACCTACCTCAAGAAAGATGAGGAAGAAGGTTTTGTATTCTGCCCGGACGAGGTCATGGCGCACTTCCTCGATGGCCTGGTGATCTTCAAGCGCGGCAAGGACGAAAGCCGTCCGCCGCAACCGATCGAAACCCCAGTGACCAACAACATCATCCTCAAGAAACTGCGCGTAGCCTTCGAACTGAAGGAAGACGACATGCACGCCATTCTCAAGGCCGCCGAGTTCCCGGTGTCCAAACCTGAGCTGAGCGCGCTGTTCCGCAAGTTCGGCCACACCAACTACCGTCCGTGTGGCGACCAGTTGCTGCGCAACTTCCTCAAGGGCCTGACCCTGCGCGTTCGCACCTGATCGCATGGCTTGCGGTGGCCTTCGGGCCCCGCAGGCACGCATGACCCTCCATTCCGCTGCAAAATAGTGGCTCCGCTTCCAGCGGCTGGCGACTAGGGTGAAGCCTCTTCCCCTTTCGCTCAGGATTGCCCATGCACCCTTATTTCTCCCTGCAAGGCCGCACCGCTCTGGTGACCGGCGGCACCCGTGGTATCGGCAAGATGATCGCCAAGGCGTTTGTCGAGGCCGGCGCCATCGTCTACGTCTGCGCCCGTGATGCCGAGGCCTGCGAGCAAACCGCCATCGAATTGAGTGCATTGGGTGAGTGCCACGGTTTGGCCGCCAACCTGGCACAGGAAGAAGGCGTTGCGCGATTGGCTGCGCACTTGGGCGAACGAATCGGCCAGCTGGATATTCTGGTGAATAACGCCGGCACCACCTGGGGTGCGCCGCTGGAAAGCTATCCGGTCAAGGGCTGGGAGAAAGTCATGCAACTGAACGTGACCTCGGTGTTCAACTGCATCCAGCAACTGCTGCCGTTATTGCGCAAGGCCGGTTCGCAGGCTAATCCGGCTCGGATCATCAATATCGGTTCGGTGGCTGGCATCTCGTCGTTTGGCGAGCAGGCGTATGCCTACGGACCAAGCAAGGCGGCCCTACACCAACTGTCGCGAATTCTGGCGCGGGAACTGGTGAGCCAGCACATCAACGTCAACGTGATTGCTCCCGGGCGCTTCCCCAGCAAGATGACCCAGCATATTGGCAACGATGAGCAGGCCCTGGCAGAAGACACGGCGCTGATACCGATGAAACGCTGGGGCCGCGAGGAAGAGATGGCAGCACTCGCGATCAGCCTGGCGAGCACCGCTGGCGCCTATATGACCGGCAATATTATTCCGCTGGATGGCGGGTTCAGTCTCTGAGGGGCTTGCCTCGGGTTATCATGCCCGCCTCAGCCCGCTTCGACCTCAGACCATGACCTACAGCGTTTCGCCTATCGGCTTTGTCCGCTCCTGCTTCAAGGAGAAGTTCGCCATTCCGCGCCAACCACAACTGGCCCCCGCCGCCCGTGGGGTGCTGGAGTTGGTGGCACCGTTCGATCAGGGTGAAGCGGTGCAGGGTTTGGAGCAGGTCAGCCATGTGTGGTTGCTGTTCCTGTTTCACCAGGCGCTGGAAGATAAACCCCGACTGAAGGTACGTCCGCCTCGTCTGGGCGGCAATAAGTCCATGGGCGTATTTGCTACCCGCGCGACTCACCGGCCCAACGGCATTGGCCAGTCGGTGGTCAAGCTGGACAAGGTGGAAGATGGCCGCCTGTGGATATCCGGTATCGACTTGCTGGACGGCACACCGATTCTCGACATCAAACCGTATGTGCCCTACGCCGATATTGTCGACACAGCCACCAACAGCATCGCCAGCGCGGCGCCGCAGTTAATTGGCGTGCAATGGCTGAAGACAGCCCTGCACCAGGCACAAGGCCACGCCCAGCGCCTTGACGAACCCTTGGTGGCATTGATCGAACAGTGTTTGGCACAGGACCCACGGCCGGCGTATCAGACGCCTGGGCCTGAACGTGAGTATGGCGCGCAGTTCTGGGACGTGGATGTGCGGTGGCACTATCCGGAAGCCGGGATGATTTGTGTACTGGAAGTGGTCGCCGCCAAGTAAATCGCAGGCATAAAAAAACCGCGCGGCCCTTTCAGGCAACGCGGTTTTTGTGTCGCTTACTTCTCGACGAACGCGCGCTCGATCAAGTAATCACCCGGTTCACGCATCCGTGGCGAAACTTTCAGGCCGAAGCTGTTCAGCACTTCGCTGGTTTCGTCCAACATGCTTGGGCTACCGCACAGCATGGCACGGTCGTCCTCGGGGTTGATCGGCGGCAGGCCGATATCGGTGAACAGCTTGCCGCTGCGCATCAGGTCGGTCAGGCGGCCTTCGTTTTCGAACGGCTCACGGGTCACGGTTGGGTAGTAGATCAACTTGTCACGCAGGGCCTCGCCGAAGAACTCGTTCTGCGGCAGGTGCTCGGTGATGAATTCGCGGTAAGCGACTTCGTTGACGTAACGCACGCCGTGGCACAGGATCACTTTTTCGAAACGCTCGTAGGTTTCAGGGTCCTGGATCACGCTCATGAACGGAGCGAGGCCAGTACCGGTGCTGAGCAGGTACAGGTGTTTGCCCGGCTTCAAATCGTCAAGCACCAGGGTGCCTGTCGGTTTTTTGCTGATGATGATCTCGTCGCCTTCCTTCAAGTGCTGCAATTGGGAAGTCAGCGGACCATCCGGCACCTTGATGCTGAAGAACTCCAGATGCTCTTCCCAGTTTGGGCTGGCAATGGAGTAAGCGCGCATGAGCGGGCGGCCATTAGGCTGTTGCAGGCCGATCATCACGAACTGACCGTTCTCGAAGCGCAGGCCCGGGTCGCGGGTGCACTTGAAGCTGAACAGAGTGTCGTTCCAGTGATGAACACTGAGGACACGCTCGTGGTTCATGTTGCTCATGTACGGGGAACTCCTGGAAATGGGTCTGCGCCAAATGATAGATGCGCAATTGCACAGCATTCTAATGGCGGCGACAATATCTGTTAACTGGATTATTAAGATAAGGGTTATCGGTTATATCGATATGCGATTTACTCTACGTCAACTGCAAGTCTTCGTCGCCGTCGCCCAGCAGGAAAGCGTCTCGCGCGCTGCTGGCCTTCTGGCCTTATCTCAATCCGCCGCCAGCACCTCGATTACTGAGCTGGAGCGCCAATCCAGCTGCCAATTGTTCGACCGCGCGGGCAAGCGCTTGAGCCTTAACGCCCTCGGTCATCAGTTGCTGCCCCAGGCCGTGGCACTGTTGGACCAGGCCAAGGAGATCGAGGACCTGCTCAACGGCAAATCCGGCTTCGGCTCCCTGGCGGTGGGCGCCACCCTGACCATCGGCAATTACCTGGCTACCCTGCTGATCGGCAGCTTCATGCAGCAGCACCCCGAGAGCCAGGTGAAGCTGCATGTACAGAACACTGCACATATCGTGCACCAGGTGGCGCACTACGAAATTGACTTGGGTCTAATCGAAGGTGACTGCAGCCATCCGGACATCGAGGTGCAAACCTGGGTGGAAGATGAGCTGGTGGTGTTTTGCGCCCCCCAACATCACCTGGCCAAGCGTGGCGTGGCGAGCATGGATGAGTTGACCCATGAAGCATGGATTCTGCGGGAACAAGGCTCGGGCACGCGCCTGACCTTTGACCAGGCCATGCGCCATCACCGTAGCGCGCTGAACATCCGCCTGGAGCTGGAACACACCGAGGCGATCAAGCGTGCAGTGGAATCGGGATTGGGGATTGGCTGCATTTCCCGGCTGGCGCTACGGGATGCGTTTCGCCGTGGCAGCCTGGTGCCGGTGGAAACCCCGGACCTGGACCTGGCCCGGCAGTTCTACTTCATCTGGCACAAACAGAAGTACCAGACCTCGGCGATGCGCGAGTTCCTGGAACTGTGCCGCGCCTTTACCGCTGGGGTTCAGCGCAGCGACGAGATCGTGCTGCCAAGCATTGCCTGATCGTTAGATCAGGATGACGGCCCACACCAGGGTGATCATGGTCAGCGCCACGAATTGCGCGGCGCTGCCCATGTCCTTGGCGTTTTTCGACAGTGGGTGGCGCTCCAGGGAGATCCGGTCGATAGCCGCTTCCACCGCCGAGTTGAGCAGTTCAACGATCAAGGCCAATAGGCAGACAGCGATCAGCAAAGCACGCTCGACCCGGCTGACATGCAGGAAAAAACTCAGCGGGATCAGGATGACGTTCAGCAATACCAACTGACGGAACGCCGCCTCGCCGGTGAAGGCCGCGCGCAGACCATCCAGGGAATAACCCCCTGCGTTAAGAATACGTTTGATACCGGTTTGACCCTTGAAAGGCGACATAGATATAGACAACTGAACCAAAGAAGTGGGGAAGCTAGATCACGCAAAGTCAAAAAAGCGTGAATAGATAAAGACTTAATGCTGCGAAATTGACTCAAGTTGTTGCAAGAGCAGCGCGGCCTGGGTCCGCGTACGCACGCCAAGCTTGCGGAAGATCGCCGTAACGTGGGCTTTGATAGTCGCTTCCGACACGCTCAGCTCGTAGGCAATTTGCTTGTTCAACAGCCCCTCACAGACCATGGTCAACACCCGGAACTGCTGAGGCGTCAAACTGGCAAGGCCATCACGGGCGGCCCTGGCTTCGTCCGACACGTTGATTTCTTCAAACGCTTGCGGTGGCCAGGACACATCGCCATCCAACACAGTGCGCACGGCTTTCTGGATATCTTCCATTGAGCTGGACTTTGGAATGAAGCCGCTGGCGCCAAACTCCTTGGAGCGCACCACCACATCAGCTTCTTCCTGGGCCGAAACCATCACCACCGGGATCTGCGGATACTGCCCGCGCAGCAACACCAGCCCCGAGAAACCGTAGGCACCGGGCATGTTCAGGTCGAGCAGCACCAGGTCCCAATCGGACTTTTCGGTAAGGCGGGTTTCCAACTCGGCAATGCTCGCCACTTCGACCAAGCGAACATCCGGGCCAAGGCCCAGGGTTACGGCCTGATGCAACGCACTGCGAAACAGCGGGTGATCATCGGCTATCAGGATTTCGTATGTGGCCATTGATTAAATGATCCTGTTTTTTAGGGGACCCCTGATGGGTTCAGGGGTCGCCAATACACAAGGCGACGGCCAGGCAGCCATCGCCACAGGGCATACTCAACGTCAAAAACACCCGAAACGACGCTGAAAATTCACGGTTACGCCCCAATCGGCGCCCAGCATGCCCAGCGTAGCCTGGGGGGTCAAGCACTACACCCGTGGGCATTTTAGCGGGTTACGGGTTTACGGTGCCATCATGCAAACGTCGTCTGGTTATACCGCCGGGATATAGGGTGCAAGACGTGTATGGACGATGTCCGTCGGGTCCAGGGGTAACTGAAACTTGGCGGCCAGGTAATGGGTGCTGAACACGTCCAAGTAGGCGTCCAGCACTTCGCCGGCAGCTTGGTCGTCGGCCAGTTCCAGGCACAACGCCGCCACTTCGGCGGTGCAGAAATGATCATCACGTTTGGAGCGGCGCAGTTTGTAGCGCGATAGCTGCTCCGGCGCCAGGCTCAATACCGGCAAGTGCTCCAGGTAGGGACTCTTGCGAAACATCTTGCGCGCTTCGCTCCAAGTACCGTCCAGCAGGATGAACAGCGGGCGCTTGCCCTCCTCCACGCTCACTTCGTTGACAACCCGTCCGGGCGCCACGAACTCGCCGGGGAACACGATATAAGGCTGCCATTGTGGATCGGCCAGTAAGGTCAGCAAGTCAGGGTCGACTTCGGTACGCGACCAGGCGAATGCCGTGGTGTCGTCGATCACATCGGCGATCAGCCAGCCGGTATTACTCGGTTTCATCGGTTCAACATCGTGCATCAGCAGGCACATGGCGGACCGGGCCGCCACCTTGGGGCGCCAGGCGCACAGGCAGTACTCGGGAATCACCCGGCAGCCGGGGCAACGTTCGGCACGGGAGCCACGGTTGAGGAAAGGCCTGACGGCCCGCGCCAGGCGCTGGGTGCGCAAGCGGGAAACGGCGTGGCTCATCGGATACGCCGCAAGGAAGGGGAAATCAACACTGAGGGAACTCGAGGGAGGCTTTAAGTGGCCGCAGTTTACCAGAGCCACCCGCACTTCCCAGCAATACGCCTGGCTGTAGTGCCGAAGGGTCACCTATAATTGCGCGCCACTGAACGCACAGCGCAGTGGCTGGTCTATGCACCAGTAACCGAATCAGGAGAGTTTCATGCTGCATTCCATGCTGCGCCTTGTCGTTCCGTCCGTCGCCCTTGCACTGGTCTTGCCCATGAGCGCTCAAGCAGCCTCACTGCTGGAGGCCCAAATGAACCAGAAGCTGCAAAGCGTCGCGGCGGAAAGCAACAAGGACCTGCCCCGGGAAATCGATGAAAAAACCCTGGAAGTGGCCTACACCGTAGAAGGCATGCAGCTGATTGATCACCTCAGCGTGCAGTCTGACCGGGCAGAACAGATGCGCGCCAACCCCAAGGCGGTGTATTTCCAGCTGGGTCAAAGCGTGTGCCTGAACAAGGGTTACCGCGAGTTGATGGCCAAGGGCGCGGTGATGCGCTACGACATCACTGAAAACAAGACCAATCGCCCAGTGGCCTCGGTCAAGTTTGCGGAAGCGGATTGCCCGGCCCCCACTGCTGCGAAGAAGAAAAAGTAACACTCGCCTGACCGTCGCGCGCTGCTGCCCAGTGGCGCGCAACCCTCCCCGCTTCATTTACCTGCCTACAACTAAACTCCATGATGTGTGACCAATAACCGGTTGCCAGCCAAGGGTTTTTCGGCTCATGATCAAGTTATCCCGGCAGCCCATCTACAGCGTTTTTCACGCCGTTCTGTAACATTTCCAGGGCAAAAGAGGGTTGCCCTCCTGCGACTTGCAGTGCAAAAGTTTCCAAATCACAAGGAACATACAGAGCCGTTTTGCCGCCTGGCAAACACCGTGCAATGCCTCTGGCATGCAGCGACACATGCGGTGTCGTGGCCTCGGACGAATATCTCGCCGATGCCCAGTCTCTGTGAAGAAGGAGAAGTTGAATGCCTTACGAATCGAATGACCTCCTGCTCCGTCATTTTGAAGAAAACGGGACCGACCTCACACAGCAGGTCGACGCGCAACTCCAGCTGATCGCTCCCAACAGCCCAAATATTCCCCTTTATCGCGACATGATCCTGACCGTTCTACGTATGGCTCATGATGACCGTAACCGGTGGAATGCCAAAATCACCCTGCAGGCGATCCGCGAACTGGACAACGCCTTCCGTGTACTCGAACAGTTCAAGGACCGGCGCAAGGTGACGGTATTCGGCTCGGCGCGCACACCCGTCGAAAGCCCTTTGTACGCCTTGGCCCGGGAAGTCGGCGCGATGTTGGCGCAATCGGATTTGATGGTCATCACCGGCGGCGGCGGCGGCATCATGGCCGCAGCGCACGAAGGGGCAGGCCTGGAACACAGCCTGGGGTTCAACATCACCCTGCCATTTGAACAACACGCCAACCCGACCATCGATGGCACCGAAAACCTGCTGTCATTCCACTTCTTCTTCACTCGCAAGTTGTTCTTCGTCAAAGAAGCCGATGCGCTGGTGTTGTGCCCAGGTGGTTTCGGCACCCTGGACGAAGCGCTGGAAGTACTGACCCTGATCCAGACCGGTAAAAGCCCGCTGGTGCCGGTGGTATTGCTGGATGCGCCAGGCGGTGGTTTCTGGCAAAGCGCCTTGGATTTCATCCGTAGCCAGTTGGAAGCCAATCGCTACATCCTGCCTACCGACCTCAAGCTGGTCCGCCTGGTGCACAGCGCTGAGGAAGCGGTGGATGAGATCAACCGGTTCTATGCCAACTTCCATTCCACGCGCTGGTTGAAGCGCGAGTTTGTGGTGCGCATGAATCACCCACTCAGCGATCGCGCACTGGCCCACTTGCAAAGCGAGTTTGCCAGCCTGCGGCTAAGCGGAGTGTTCCAGCAGCTCTCCTATACGGGCGAGGAACATGATGAGCCAACGTTCAGCCATTTGACGCGGTTGGTGTTCAACTTCAACGGGCGTGATCAGGGACGGCTGCGGGAGTTGGTGGATTACATCAACTTGCCGGAAAACTGGGCACAGGCTCAGGGGAAGACTCAGCAGCGAGTGACGCCAGAGCCGGCGTGATTTTTTAAAGCAAAAAAAAGGCCCACTATTTTCATAGTGGGCCTTTTTTTGTATTGCTCAGTCGTCCAGATCTCGGCCGCTTAACAAACGGCTGATCATCTCCATCGAAAACCCGCGATAACTCAAGAAGCGCCCCTGCTTCGCTCGCTCCCTGGCATCAATCGGCAAATGCCCGGAAAACTTGCGACGCCAGGTGTCCTCCAACTGCGACTGCCAACTGATACCGCACTCACGCAGGGCGAGGTCGATATCAGCGCGTTGCAGGCCGCGCTGGCTCAGCTCTTCACGAATTCGCGCAGGGCCATAGCCGGAACGGGCTCGGTAGGACACAAAACTTTCGAGGTAACGTGATTCCGACAACAGCCCTTCTTCCGTCAAGCGGTCGAGGGCGGTTTCGATCATCTCGGGAGGCGCACCGCGCTGACGCAATTTACGCGTCAGCTCGACTCGACCATGCTCGCGGCGAGCGAGCAGGTCCATCGCAGTGCGCCGTACGGCGACGAGTGTATCCAGTACAACAGTCATCGTTTGCTTCAGATGTCAGTGTCGGCTTCTTCTACTTCTTCAACCGGCTCGCGGTTGGCTGCAGCTTTCACGTCTGGCGCTGCGGTTAGCAGCTTGTCGCGGATCTGCTTTTCAAGCGTGGCGGCGATATCCGGGTTGTCTTGCAGGAACTTGGCCGAGTTGGCCTTGCCCTGACCGATCTTGCTCCCGTTGTAGGCATACCAGGCGCCAGACTTCTCGACAAAACCGTGCAGCACGCCCAGGTCGATCATCTCGCCGTTCAGGTAGATACCCTTACCGTAGAGAATCTGGAACTCAGCCTGACGGAATGGCGGGGCCACTTTGTTCTTCACAACTTTAACGCGGGTTTCGCTACCCACAACCTCGTCACCTTCCTTCACCGCGCCGGTACGGCGGATATCCAGACGGACCGAAGCGTAGAACTTCAGCGCGTTACCACCGGTGGTGGTTTCCGGGCTACCGAACATCACGCCGATCTTCATACGGATCTGGTTGATGAAGATCACCAGGCAGTTGGCGTTCTTGATGTTACCGGTGATTTTACGCAGCGCCTGGGACATCAGACGGGCTTGCAGGCCCACGTGCATGTCGCCCATTTCGCCTTCGATTTCAGCCTTGGGTACCAGGGCTGCCACGGAGTCGACCACGATCACGTCGATGGCGTTGGAGCGCACCAGCATGTCGGTGATCTCCAGTGCTTGTTCACCGGTGTCAGGCTGGGAAACCAGCAGGTCGTCAACATTGACGCCCAGTTTGCCGGCGTATTCAGGATCCAGGGCGTGCTCGGCGTCGACGAACGCGCAGGTGGCGCCCATTTTTTGAGCCTGGGCAATCACCGACAGGGTCAGGGTGGTTTTACCGGAAGATTCAGGACCGTAGATTTCAACGATACGGCCTTTTGGCAAGCCGCCAATGCCGAGCGCGATGTCCAGACCCAGAGAGCCAGTGGAAATAGCCGGGATCGCCTGACGGTCGTGATCGCCCATACGCATTACGGCACCCTTGCCGAATTGACGTTCGATCTGACCCAGGGCCGCAGCCAAGGCTTTCTTCTTGTTGTCGTCCATTAAAGTCCTCACGTAATCAATAAGGCCTGGCGGCCAACACCTGTATAAGTAGACAGTATTGTTCCACAAAGATCCGAGATCGCCTACCCCTGATTTTCTATTTCTGCTGCAGCTCGTCGCAACAAGCCCTCTAGCGCGGCCTTTACCGTTTGTCGGCGGACCTCATCCCGGTTGCCGGAGAAGTGTTGGAGCTCGGCCGTCACCTCCTCGCCAACACCGAACGCCAGCCATACCGTGCCCACCGGTTTGTCCGCCGAGCCGCCATCCGGCCCCGCTACACCGCTGACCGCCACGGCAAATCGCGACAGGCTTTTTTCCTGCGCGCCCCTGACCATCGCCTCCACCACTTCCTGGCTGACGGCGCCGACTTTGGGGAACAGCTCCTGTGGCACATTCAGTTGCCGGGTCTTCTGTCGATTGGAGTACGTGACATACCCCGCCTCGAACCAGGCCGAACTACCGGGTATCCGCGTGATGGCTTCGGCGATACCGCCGCCGGTGCAGGACTCGGCAGTGGTGACGTGGGCATTGAGCACCTGCAAACGGCGACCCAGTTCAGCGGCTAGTTGAGTGATTTCCTTCACGGTCGTCTCCAGAAGTGGGCGGGGGTTTACCTACCCTACAGGAGCCCATCGACCATGCAAGTTACAGAGTGCATCAAGAGACTAGCGCGCGACGGCCTGCGCATACGCCTGACAAGCACGCAAAGCGATCAAGGCGTTATCACCGTCGTCGGTGATGCCGATAATTCGTTGAGCATGCGCCGGGTCAAGTCGGGCTCGCGCGGCTGCATGAACCACGCCGCCGGCGGCGGTGGAGGTTGGCATTGGGTTGCCACTGGTGGGGGCGGTGGTGTCGAGAAGGACTGACAACCGCACATCAGCAGTGGCCAGACGGTCGCGCAGAGACGCTTGATTGCGTTGGGCATCGTTCAACTCCTGCGCATGGTGTTGGTCGCTGGCGACGAGCTGTTGCTCCAGGGCCAGCCGTTTATCCTGATCGGTCTGTTGTTGATGCACGGCCGCCAGGCTTTGCTGGCTGAGCGCCTGCGCATGGTCAGCCGATTGCCGCTCAAGCTGCGCGCCATATCGCCAAGCCTGCACCTGCCACACCAACGCCATCAGTAGGCAGACGCCGATAAGACGGAGCATTCCTAAGAAACGCATAACACCACCTTCGCCCGCGCCCACAATTGCAAACGGTCCTCCAGGCCATTGATCCCGCCATTAATGCGCCGGGTAATGGTGGTGAACTGGTCTTTATCGGCCAGTTCATTCAGGCCATTGCTTTGCCAGAACCATGCAGCGGACTCACAGGCCCATTGCGGTTGCTCAAGCAGTTCGGGGTGTTGCAGCAAGCGATCATCGCCAAACAGGGCCTGGCTGCAGGCCAGGTAGTTGCGTCGCCCCGTGATCTGGATCAGCCCCCTGCCCCGATACTTCTGGCCGTCACCGTCCGCTTCGGGGGTGTTGCCCAGGCGCCCGGCCAGAGGGCCGGTGTCGTATTTACTCAGATATTGATCGCTACCCAGTTCACGCACGTAACGCAGTTGGCCGGATTCGTGACCGATTTGAGCGAGGAAGGCAGCGAAGCGTTTCGGACTATTGATCCCGTAACGAGTGATAGCAGCATTTAGAGAGGTTAAAAAAGTGCCCGCTCTAAGACGGGCTCCAGGCATCACTTGAAGCAATTGGGGGAGTGTTATTACCAGCATTTTCGCTCCGTAAAGAGGCTACGTCGACAACCCACCGGCCGTGATCGAACTGCGATAGCCCGTCGCCGGGTCGCCAACATGCACCACTTTGGTAATCGACCATTGCCCCTGCATATACGAAGGCCAGGTTTCATCCAGCCGCAGCAACCCTTCAGCAGCCAGCAACGGGTTACCAGGGCAATCAATCTGCAACTTCAAGTCTTCGCGCCCTACACGCCGTAATTCGGCCTCGGCCACGCTGCGGGCTTCGGCTTCGTTCTGGCAGCGTTGGCGCAAGGTTTTGAACGGGGCATTTCCGACCTGTACCACACGTTGCTTGCCTGCGGCCGCATCCCACCAGGTGACGCGGCTACCCTCATATTTGGCACGTGAGGTTTCGTCGAGTTTGGCGGTAATGAACGCGTGCTCACCCGGGCGATTGTCCTGGGTCACCGACAACTTCACCTCTGGCAGTTGCTGGAGAGAAAGTGATTTGACCTGCCCGGCTTCGGCCAGCACATACAGCTCGTTGAAGGGTTTGGTGACCGCGCTGTATCGCTTGGCCAACCGCGTGATAAACGCCATGTCGCTTTCGTTGGACTGGTCGATATGAGGGATCGAAATGCCTTCCAGCGCAGGCGCCACGCGCGGTGAAAAACCGTGACGGCTGACCAGTTGGCGAAACAGCGCCCCCAAAGTGGTCGGGCCATAACTGGCGGATCGACGCTGGCGGTAACCGCTGGCGTCCTCCATGCTGAAAGGCGCGGCTGTCGCCACAATCATCAAGCGCATGGGAAACAGCACGGGGGTTCGCTGGGTGACGACAAACTCGCCCTTTTCCACCAAACCTGTCTCCCGATACCCGATGCGCAACCCGATCTTGCCATTCAGGCTGGGCAAGCCTTCAAGCCCTTCGATATTGAGGGTCAGCTCCAACCGGTCACTCTCAACGCCCGAGACGTCGGTGTGGCTCCAGCGCATCAAGCGCTCATTGAGCAGTGCAGCATTGGCGCCGTAAAACTCCACAACCGGCGTAAATTCCTGTGCCATGCAACCTCCTTAATCCCAGGCCAAAACGGGTCTCACGGCACTTGGCTGCGTTGACAGCTCGGGCACAATGACCCACACGCCAGCCGGCAGCACCGGGCCATATTCAGCAAGCTCGGGGTTCAAGCGCCAGAGGTTTTCTTCGGCGGCGTCATCGCAGCGACCCAACTCGCGATAGAGCAGCAGGTTGACCGAATCACCGGCAATACTTCGCACTCTACGCATTGACGAACTCCTCCAATTCAAGGGTCCAGGTCATGACCATGGCGGTGCCGTCATCGATCACATTGCTCTGGTTTTCCACCACCGAATTGATCCGCCACAGGCCCCAGTTGCGGCCAATGCCATCGACCAGAGGCAACGGCGCGCGCGCATTTTGCAATGCGCGCAACTCGTCCAATCGCTGCATGCCGACCGCGTACATGGCCGTGCCACCAAACGTGAGCTTTTCCAGTTTTTGCCCGTTCTGACGTGACTGGGGTTTGCTGGCAATAATTGCCAGGTCAGTCCAGCCGCCATCGGTGTTACGAATCAACGTGGAATAGGCAAAGCCTCGGGCCAAACCAAAAATAAAGTCGCCCAGCACCATTTGCTGTCGCATCAATCACCTCCTGTATCGGCCAGTGCCGCGTTACGCCGGATACCGAGGGAATCGGTAACCATCGGCATGCATTGAAATTGCAGGGCCTGGATCACCTGATTGACGACTTGCTGGGCATCGGCCGGGTTAACGCCGGTGATCTGGATGCTTGGGGCAATAGAGACCTGCACGCTGTCGCTTCGCGCGCTGTTGAGTTCCTTGCTCACTGCGCTCGGTGAGGGCAGGCGATCACTCGCCCCAAACAATTTGTCACCGAGCCAGGTACCCGCCTCGCTGCCGAGCAAGCCACCGATGGCGCCGCCTACAGCGGTGCCGACGCCTGGGAAAATCAGGGTGCCAATAGCTGCGCCGGCAGAGGCTCCGGCCCAGGCGCCACCGGCAGTGCTGAGGCCGGCGCCGACTGCTTTTGCGTCGCCGTTGCGCACGCCCTGCACCACATCAAAAGCAGTGTCGACGTACTTCATCGGACCAAGGCGGCGGGCGGCCGACGACTCCAGCTTGCTCACCGTGCCCAACAGACCAGAGGCCGGTATTTTCGGCGGGTGAGTCACAGGCGCGGCTAAACGCTCATGGCTGGCGGTCTGTGTAAGTGGCGGGGTCTTTGCGCGAGTTTCGGAAGGCATGGGAACAAGCCCCCGTTCCAGTGCTTCGATCAGCCCTGGCCCTCTGCTTGAAGCCGGTTGACGGGGAAAGCTGTTGTTCTTTCGGCTCTTCGCCTGGGCCCCACGTGGTTGTAGAGTTTGAGTAGGAGCACCGGCATTGAACCCTGACGAATTCGCGGGAAAAAGTGACTGAACACCCCGCCCAAAAGCACTGCGCCAGGATGCGAAGGCGCCACCGGTCTTTGCAGGAACTAACTTCGCGGGCGCCTGCTTCTTTTGCGAGTGCAGCGTGTTCTTCGGCTTCAGCGACTTCAGCGACTTCTGCGACTTCCTCGTCTTCTGTGGCGTCTGCGATTTCGGTCTTTGGGTACCTTTCTTCCCGGCAGATGCGCTTTTGCGTGCAGTGCGGCGACTGCTCGGTGAGGCTTGGGCCGCGTCTTTACAGCAGCACGACTTATCCTTTTCGAATCCGCCATCCTTGAAAAGCTTACCAGCCACGCCAGGCAACTTGCCCAACGTCACGTCGACCAGGTTGCCCGTCACCCGCGTTTTAATCGTCTCTCCCAAACCCGAAAAAAAGCCGGTAAGCACAGGCAAAACCACTGCCTCAGCAGTTTTAACGGTCGTAGCGGCAGCCGGAGAGTCGCTGGCCCAATGGTTGGCGCTGTTCATCACGCTGGTTTTGGCTTCCAGCCAAGTTCCTTCCCCTAATACCGACACAGGCTCAAGCGTTTTGGTTAGGCTCGCCTCGCTTTTCGTGGATTCCTCTCGCAACACCGTTATCGTTTTTTCCGGGGCGGGTGGCGCTGTAAACGATTGCTGAAAGGCTGCGACCGGATCAAGGCTCTTCACGTGCACGGTCATGGCTTCACGGGTCAGGTGCAGATCCTGAGGCGTGCTCGAATTGATTTCAGTGGTGCTCTTTTGCTCGGCCTGTTCGCGGGTGTTGGAGCGACTAATACCCACATCCTTGAACCGCGACAGGGAGGCGTCCAGCGCCTCGACACTGTTGCGCAATACTCCTAGGGACAGAGACAGCCCATTGAGTTCCAGACCCGCATTGGCCAGGGCCAAACTCAGGGGCGATAAAAGTGGCGCAGCCTTGATACTTTCGGGTACCAAAGGACCCGGGTTGACGGCATCGGCCCCCTTGGCGCCGACTGCGTGGCCAACAATACCCTGACCATCCCTGGCCATGGCATAGGCGAGCGAATACGTATCCTGCATCTCGCTTACTCCTGTTTGACGCCAAGGCGAGTGATCGCGATGTCGTAGCGGCGCAATGCTTTTCCGGCGTCCCAGTCGAGGATCTCCGCCTCATTGACCGAGTAAATCAGTGGCACCACATCGAGGATTACTTCGATGTCGCGCTCCGAAAGAAGTCCGCCGGTTGATTTAAAAAATCGTCGATGCGCTCCTGCAGTTCCGTCCAGTCGGGTACGGTCAGGCTGGCGAGATCGGGGATCATCAGGCCGGTGCAGTGAGCGGTGATGAACTCGGCGCGCTCTTTGTTGGTGCCGAGTTTTTTCATGGCTTTGGTCGCGCGCAGGGCAGGCATTTCCAGGGACAGCGTGGTCAGGTTGCGACCGGCGGCGTCCAGGGGCAGCAGCAGGTTTACCTGCTCGTAGGACGATGCTTCATCAGGTGCGCCGAGGAAGAACGATGCAGGACGTGTCGACATCTCATGCACGTACTGGGCGATGCTCACGTAGTCCGGGCGTTTGAGCTGGTCGAGCTCTTTTTCCGACAGGCCGGTGGCGAGTTTCGCCAGCTCAAAGAACTGATCGTCCTCGTCATCACCGGCCCGGGCCAGCGCGTCTTTTTGCGCGGCGTAGTACAGCGGTTTGAGTTGAACCTGCTCGATCGTAGCACCGGTGTCGGCGGTGATCGGCGAGAGCAGGAGGTGCAGCGGAGGCATCCAGGCCATGGGCAATTCCTTGATGAAAAACAGGGGCGGGAAAACCCGCCCCCAGGGGTTAAGGCATCAGTACCGCGCGGCGCGCATCGCCGAGGATGTCGACGCCGTTGAGCACAAACTTCTGGGTGCGCACGTCGATGTCGATCACCGGGATGCCGTTTTCGAGGCGGTTGTAGGTGCGGCAGGACAGATCCAACGTGGTGGTGGCCTTGTCGCCCATCTTCAGCTTCGCCTCCTCCAGGGATTTCAGCTTGCCGCCGACGGTGTGGTAGGTGAAGTAGGTCTTGCCGTCCTGGTCCTGGCCTGCTTCACGCACGTTCAGCAGGATGTCATCACCCAAGCGCACGCCCAGGGCCAGCATGATTTCCGGACCAGCGCCTTGCAGGACCAACTTGGCACCCAGCACCTTGCCGCTCTTGGCCATTTCTTCGGCGATGAAACGCCCGCCGGACATAGGCTCCATGTCGAATTCAATCTTCGGCGGGGTGAACTCTTCCACAGTCGCGGACAACGGCAGGCCTTGAAGGGTGGCCGCAATGGCCTGTCTGACTCGGTTGGTAAACATTAGAGAACGTCCTCCAGGAACTGCTCGATGATTTCATCGCGAGCGTTGAGTTGATAAATCATGTGTTCGTTCGGCGCGTAGCGGCCGTAGTCGATGACGATGAACCAGGTGCCGTTCTTGTACTTCTCGACACTGTTCAACTCCGGGTGCAGGTACACGCTGCCGCCGGGGATGGTTTCGTCGGCGACCAGGGTTTGCAGCCAGTCGTTGATGCGCTTGACCTCCTGGTCCATGAAGGACTTGGTCAGGTTCTTGGCCATGGCTTTCTGTCCGGCCTTGACCAGCTTGCGGCTGATCGCATCTTCCAGGCCGACGTAGCTGATGAACTTGCCGGTGATGGAGCGGTTACCCAGCAGCGAGAAACCGCCGAGGATGGTGCGGGCGTAGTAGCTCACGCCGTAGCGGTTGAGCAGGTCGCCTTCGGTGGAGGTGTCGAGGATGTTGTACTCGACCACGCGGGAAACGTCCTCGGCGAACGTCACCTGATTACCTGGGCTTTCCCACTGCTTGACCTTGGCCAATGCCGCAATGGCCAGTGACGACGGCGACAGGAACACATTTTTCTTGGCCGCTTTGGAGTACACCGACGGCATGTTGTGCACCAGCAGGCAACGGTCGAAACCGAGGTCGGCACCGCCCAGCTCGCCGCTGTAGGTCACTTGGTCGGCGACGGACGCATCTTTGCCATCCAATACCACACGAGCCTTGATGCGTTTGCCGAAGGAAGCGAACTCACCGGCAACGGCCTTGGTGCCGGTGAAGCCTGGGGCACCGATGATGGTCAGGTCTTCCGGGACGCTGCTCAAGGCCGCCAGGCCCAGTTTGCGGCCGGTGATTGGCTCACTGCCGCCGATCACGTTGTTAATCGTGTCGGCCGGGGTAGCACCCTCTTCGACGATCACCACATAGACCGGCACCTTCACCACTTTGAGGATCTGGTACACCGCGTGGAACAGCGTGCCCGACTCACTGCCGGTTGGGTCCAGCAGTGCCTGGGTGGTGAAGCTGTTGATGCGGAACGGGGCATTTTTCGGGATCGAAGCATGGGCCTTCGGCGCGGTGCCGACCAGGCCGATGACGTTGTCGCCGAGGCCACCCATGGCCTCGGGGGATTCGGTGGCATTCACGGTGATGCCGTTGTGCTCGAAGTTCAAAACCTCAGCCATGATTAGTCAGCCTTCTTGGGGATGGAGTTAAGGACGCTGGTCAGTTCCAGGCGGCCGGCGGTGCGCAAGGCGGATGCTTCGACGTCGAGCAGTTCCAGCTCCTCGCCGACGGTGGACCAATGGCCACCTCCGGTGGGAAATGGGATGAGGACGGTGTAGGTTTGTCGGTTGTGCATGGGTGAAATTCTCCAGGTGAGAAACGCCAAAGCCCCTGCGGAGAGGGGCTTTGGGTGGGCGTAAAAAAACCGCTTTCGCGGTGGGGAGGGTTACTTATCTTCCGGCAATGGGAAGCGGGCTTTGATCTCGGCGACCTTGGCACGCCAGTCTTTTTCTTTCTCGGTGGTGCCGTCGTATTGCCACTCCAAATACATGGGGTCCGCCTCACTGACGTAGGCAGCACGACGCGCGGCAATGGTGGTGGCCAATGCGGCAGCGGCGGTGGCTTTATCGATCAGTGCGCGAGCGGCCTCATCGTTAAACCCAAGCCCTTGGAGGGTTTGCGCATTCGCGGGTACGTTAATCAATGCGGCACCGGCTGGGGTCACCAGTTTTTCAATAAACAAAGTCATTTGATCCGTCCTTAAACCTTGGCGGTGTATCGAGTGTCGTTGTCATACGAATAAGCCAAACGCTTTTCTTCCAAGGTCTTGCCAAGGACAGCTTCCGCTTGGGCTAACGTATATGGCTTAACTACCCAACGCACTTCCCACTCGGCAGTGACGTCATCCTTCATAATCACTTCAGTATCCAGCTTGCTGAAGTTAACCGGGTAATCAAAGGTTTTGGTAATGGTGTAACTTAGCCCGCCTCTCAGGTACAAACCGGAAAATTGTGGAGCGGTCGTCAGTTGACCTGCAACCAAACCGACATACATGGGTTTTAGCCCCGTGACAGCTCGTGCGGTACAAATCATGCCGAACGAAATGCCGCGCACCGTTTCGCGATACGTTTGCGATATACGTTTGATCGTCAAAAAGTTAGCATCGCCATTCCATGGAAAGCCCACTCCCTCTAACTGCAAGTTCAAGCCTGCAATATGGTAAATCCCTTCACCGAAGGGTGCCTTGTCACTGTCTCGTGCAAAAAAACGAGAAATCGTAATCTCGGTTTCACCCGCCTCGTTACCCGGCATAGTCCACCATACTGGGTAAACTACATCGGTCGACAAACCGGTCAGATCGATCTCCTGCTTATAAAGTGCACGCCCATTAATATCCTTGGCCTGCACGCTATTACGCCACGTTGTGAACTGACTGGACGCCGTATCCATGCGCGCATCAATCTTGCCAATCTGGTTGGTCACTGTGTCGGTCAGCTTATTGCATGCATCCACAACTTTCGTAATCGTCGCTTCAATTCCCATCATCAACTCCCTGTCAACTTTGTCTTTTCAGCACTTTTGTAAGCGCCATTACTTCGCTTCGAGATGCATAACCCTGAGCATCAAATCCACATGCCGGGACATATTGTCCACCGAAGCCGCCGCCATGATCGCGATCTCTTCAGCCAACAACACATTCAGGTTTTCACTCCCCACCACAACCGTCACGCTATCTGCCGGCAACGGTGAAATATCCAGCGTGAACTTCTGCAGTACCCGAGCTGCCGCCGCTTTATACGTCAGCAACTTCCCTGCAACGGAATACACCGCCAGCAAAGTCCCGCTGGCGAGGTAAAAACCGAACTCGCCAATCTCATATTCACCCTCGCCATCGAACAGCGCGGCCATCCTGAGTTGGCGGTCGCCCAGGTCTTCGTAATCCACGATGGCAACCCGTTGGCGTTCGTCGCGCAAGGCCACTTCCGTGCCGTCCGGGTTATAGCGGCCGGTGCCGGCGCCGATGTGGGTGATTTCGCCTTTCAGGCCCTGGTTCTTTGCCTGCAGCACTTCATCCAAACCTTTGGAGGTGAAGCGCACCAGGCGCGTAATGTCATCTGTCATGGCTGCGCCCTGAGGTCGTAGTCGTTAATGGTGTAGTGCTGGGCAACCCCGGCACTGTTAAGTCGAGCAACCAGCGCCAATTCCGGCAGTGCGCCGTCCAAATACAGCTCGCCGTCGCTGAATGGGGCATGGAGCATCTGCGTAAACGCCAGTTGACCTTCGGTCTCATGAACAACGGTGATCGTCGCCCGGTCCCGCTCGCTCTGCGCCGCGTTGATGCGGCGGATCAGCCGGTTATGGTCACCACTGGACCAGCTGCGCCCGATGATTGCCTGCACGTCGAAGGTGTAAGGCACACCCAGCGGGCGCTGTTGATACCAGGCGCTGATGTTGGGAGTGAAACCCAGTGATTCCACCGCGTAACTCAATGCCTTGGGCGTGCCCGCCTGGCGTTGGATCTGCCAGGACAAGGCCACGGTCAGGCGTTTTTCGGCTTCGCTGGCGCTGGCGTCCCATTCACTGACACCCCGGTCGGCGGCCAGGTAGGGCAGGAATTCGGTAGGCGTTTGCAGCGGACTCATCAACGCAGGAAACGGCGGTATAACCCGCTCGAGTAACTTTCCGAAGCCCAGGTCCAAGGCCTTTTCCAGCGGTGAACTGTTGGCCGGCAACAGACTCGCCTTGGGTTCGTCATTCATAGCGTGCGCACCTCCACTTCAACACCTGTGCAGTACGGGGCCTGGAACGCAGTGCTGATAATCGGCTGCAACGGTTCGAGGATCTGCAGTTGTGCCGCGCCAGCGCTGTGAATGGCGTAGTCGATCCAGCTGGGGTCCACCCGTCCTTCCAGGCGATGGCAGGAGTCGGCATAGGTTTGCAATAGTTTCTGGGCGGCTACTTGAGTAAGCCCGGAGTCCGGGCCGGCATTGATCTTGGCCACCACACGAATCTTGTACGGTTGAATCTGTGCGCCCTGGACGGTGACAAGATCAGTCTCCGGCCGCACATCGGGGCGTGCGAAATGGCGGCGCACACCGTCAAGCAAATCGGTCGATGGCGTGCCATCGCCTTCCCGTGACAGCACCGTGACCATCACTTCACCCGGCGCCGTGCGACGGCCGTTGCCGTCCTTGACCTGGGCCGCATAGCCGTCAGGGTCGAAGGTGTAGCTAACGGTGACTACGCCGGGCGTCGCACTTTGCACCTTGACCGTAGGCCGCTCGCCGAGGGTAAACACTTCGCGGCGGTACTGCATGCGTGAGCCCGCTGCCGGGGCGTGGGGCGCCAGGTAGTAACGCAGCCGAGCATCGTCATCGCTTTCCAGGGTTGGCGGCACCGGCGGGAAGGCGGCCGGGTCACCGGGGTCGAGCACTTGCCGCTCCAGGCCCATGTCGGCCAGGCGTGCATCGAGGTTGCTGCCGGTGGCCCACCACGCCAGCATCTGTTTGATGCGGGCGTTGTATTTGCGCTCGTGGGTTTGCAGGCGGACGCAAAAGGCTTCCAGGGCCAGGGTCAGCAACTCGCTCTCATTGTCGAGGCTAACCTTGAGTTTGGCCGCGCTTTGCGGAGCGCGGGTGGCGACGTAGTCGACGACAAACGCCTTGAATTCCGCCAGCAACGGTTCGAACGCGTCGACCGCGATGATGGCAGGCTCCGCCAGTTGGTTCTGGCCAGGGATCAGCATGCTCATGTCACGACCTCAAAGGATTGTTGGCAGTTTTTCCAAGTCCCGGCAAAACGCAGCAGCAAACCTGCGCCTTGGCGGGTGGCGACGATGACCTGGGGTTGAAAGTCGCCGATGCCGTTCTGGGTGTTGTAAAACGCCTGGGCGGCGTGGCTTTGGGCGAGGATCAGCAGGTCGTCGCCCAGGTTCTGGCCGAGCAGTTGCGGGATCATCGAGCCGTACAGCGGGCGTTTCTGACGAGTGCCCACGGGGGTAGTCAGCGCTCGGGTGGCACGCTGCACGAATTGCAGCCAGTCATCGACGGCTGCCCCGGTGTTTCGGTCGATACCGATCATGGGATGTCCTTATCAGGGGCTGATGACTCGACCTTGGTGGTCCACCACCGGGCCGCTGAAGTGCGCGCCGCCGGCATCCAGCAACAGGCCGGTGCCGCCGATTTGCAGGGTGATGCTCTGGGCGTTGATCGTCAGGCTGGCGGCGCCGACCTTGACGTCGACCTGTTCGCGGGAGCCGCTGAACGTGGTCGTGCCGTTGACCCAATTGAAGGTGTGGCTGGCATCGTCGTAGTCGCTTTGAGTACCGTCTTGATGGCGCCTCCGAGTCAGCGATGCAACGCTGGAAACCGGAGGAAAGAGACTACTGTTGAGGCCGAACAAGGCTACCGACTGGCCGCCGCCTTCCCCGCCGCCGTAGTTGAGCAACAAGCATTGCTCACCCACTGATGGGATGCGGGTCTCGGTTTGCGCACCTGCGCTGGGGTTGAAAAATCGAATAGCCGGGGTGAGCAATTCACCGTGGCTGACCTTGCAGGTATTGCTGCCGGCGTCGACCTCCTGGCACACACCAATCCGGCAGAAGCTTTCGGCGCGGCGGTAAAGGTCTTCGAGCTGAGCCTCCATTTCGGCCAGGCGCTCAACGATTGGCCCCAGTTGCATGCGTAACAGCGCATCGAACATGGACTACTCCTGCAGTGGCCGATATTGGTTCGGGTCGTTGATGTTCGAGACTTCCCAAGTGCAGGCAAACAGCGGTGTGCCTGTGGGATCTTCGAGCAACGAAGGGCCGAGGTAGAGGGTTTGGGTGAAGGACACGGTCCAAGTGTCGTAGTCCATTTCGGCACCCGTTTGAATCGACGGCGCCGCGACAAGGGCGGCGGGCAAGTCGCACTGGTCAGCCGGCAGCCCCCAGCGGTTATCCAGGGCCAGGTCCATCAATTGGCTGGCTAGGTCGCAGGCCTCAAAAGGTGCGGAGCCGTCAGCGACTGTGGCCTTGAGTGAAACCGACAGCGCATGGGCCTTGCGGCCTTCAAGGGAGCGAATGCCCGGGCCGTTGCCTTCAACGGTGATCAGCACGCCGGTTTTGTCGCCTGTGTTTTTAAAGTCTTGATGATTGCCCACACGCAATTGTGGGAAGGCGCTTTTCAACGCATCGCCAATGGCCACGGGAAGCCGGGAAGGTTTTTCGATTAGTGTCATCTGGTCGCGTCCTTGCAGCGGTTATGACTGATCCGGGCGGGAGGGCGGGGCCTGATCGACCCCAATCCGCTTGGCCGCCCAACGTTCATAAAGGCCGATGGCGACGTCCGCGCCGGCCATGGCGGTGAGGCAACCCAAGGCACCGGCGGTCCAGATCGACATGCCGGCGGCGTACAACAGCATCAATGCCGAGACCCCACACACCATGCACGCCCCGGACCGCAGGGCCAGGCGCCGAATCAGCGACCAGCCACGGGCGCCCTCCTTGTCGGCACGCCACATTTCACCGGACACCCCGCCGATCAGGGCCAGTGCGATCACCAGCCAGATAGGCATTTCCGCTAACGCTTGCTGCTCGTTTGTCATGTCACGCCTCCTGGCTGAGCATTACCGGCAAAGGGCCGATTTTTTGGGTAATTCCATTTATGGGTAGGCATTCCAAAAAGCCCGGTTGCCCGGGCTTTTCAGTAATGATTTCCTCGAACTTTCGGCGCTACTGGCGCGGTACGGTTCTTTCCTCAATGTTTTTCCGACCACGATCCCTGTCTGCCGGATAACTGCTTCTGGTGCTTTACGCTGCACACCCGGGTCAGTTGCCAACCCTCTGAACCGTTATTAGGCCGGTTCATCGCTGCCTGTTTTTTGAAGCGGTAAAACTAAAGAGCGTCGGCATCCTTGCCGGTGTTGCCTGGCATCCCTGCCATCGCTTCGATGGCGTCCTTGCCGATGTTGCGTGCCTTCCTTGTCTTCCTTGGCAGCATCCTTGCCGCCTCCACCAGGCCTTGTTGGCTGGCTTGAGATGGAGAATATGCATGTATGCATATACAGTCAATGCACAAATGCATTTATTTTTGCCGGACAAATGCACGGATGCATTTAAGGCCCTGCAGGCTGAGGGCCTGATGATTTTCTTCAGGCGAAAAAAAGCCCGCTCATGAGCGGGCTTTGTCTTACGTAAGGAGGTTAACGGGCGTACATGCCCCACCAGAACACATGACCGAGGATGCTGATCTGCTCATCCTGAATATCCTGGAAGCTGTAGTCCTCGTCCGGGTGCTCATCGCGATTGAAACTGCGCAAGCGAATCCCGGAAGGCAGGCGGTAGAGCTGTTTCACGCGCAACTGGCCGTTGTGATTAATGGCATACAAGTCGCCATCGACGATGTCACCAATGCCACTTTTGCCCGCATTCACCCCCACCGTGGCGCCATCGCGCAGTACCGGCAACATACTGTTGCCGCGCACCGTCACACACTTGGCCTGGTCGAACTGCACACCGTTATGCCGCAGGCTGCGCTTGCCAAACCGCAGGCTAGCCTTCTCGCTTTCCTCGATGACGAATCTTCCTGATCCAGCAGCCAATTCAACCTCACGCAGAAAGGGGATCGACACCTCGTCATCATTAACGGGTGTGTCGTCGTCCCACAGGCTTATGTCCTTGAGTTCCGAATGCATCGGGTCGCGCCCATCGTCGCGCAAAACGCCCACCGCCGCGCGCCCGCGCAGCTGGTCGGTGCTCACACGGAAGTACTCGGCGATGCGGGAAATGTGCTTGTCCGACGGATCAACGATCTTGCCGCTGAGGATCCGGGACAACGTGGATTGAGGCACGCCAGTACGCCGGTGAAGCTCCGTGGGGGAGATCCGGTCGCGGTCCAGCAGTTCTTTTAAGACGATAGAAACGTTGCGTTTTTGCATAGCGGGGATAGTGACGGGAGATTTGGGGGTTGGCAAATGCTAATTTGCATATTTTATGCATTGACCACGCCTACATACCTATCCGTTTGCAACCTGCGAAGGGCCGACTTCGCGTGTTAACCTTGCCGCCATCGCAAAATCAGCTGGGCCAAGTGCCCTCTTTGCCTCACTCCTTTTAACGAATCTGCTAATTATCTGATGAGCAAAAACACGTCCGACCTGTCCTCCCACACCCCGATGATGCAGCAGTACTGGCGCCTCAAAAACCAGCACCCTGATCAGTTGATGTTCTATCGCATGGGCGACTTCTACGAGATCTTCTACGAAGACGCGAAGAAGGCGGCCAAGTTGCTGGACATCACCCTGACCGCGCGCGGGCAGTCGGCGGGGCAGTCGATTCCGATGTGTGGGATTCCTTACCATTCGTTAGAGGGCTACCTGGTCAAGCTGGTGAAGCTGGGCGAGTCGGTAGTGATTTGTGAGCAGATCGGCGACCCGGCGACGAGCAAGGGGCCGGTGGAGCGTCAGGTAGTACGCATTATTACGCCGGGCACGGTGAGTGATGAGGCGCTGCTGGATGAGCGTCGCGATAACCTGATTGCGGCGGTGTTGGGTGATGAGCGCTTGTTCGGCCTTTCGGTGTTGGATATCACCAGCGGCAACTTCAGCGTGCTGGAGATCAAGGGCTGGGAGAACCTGCTGGCGGAGTTGGAGCGCATCAATCCGGTGGAGTTGCTGATCCCGGATGATTGGCCCAAGGACTTGCCGGCGGAAAAGCGTCGTGGGACCAAGCGTCGTGCGCCGTGGGATTTTGAGCGTGACTCGGCGCTGAAAAGTCTGTGCCAGCAATTCTCGGTGCAAGACCTTAAGGGCTTTGGTTGCGAGACCCTGACCCTGGCCATCGGCGCAGCCGGTTGCCTGCTCGGTTATGCCAAGGAAACCCAGCGTACTGCCCTGCCGCATTTGCGCAGCCTGCGTCATGAGCGTCTGGACGACACCGTGGTGCTGGATGGCGCGAGCCGTCGCAACCTGGAGTTGGACACCAACCTGGCCGGTGGGCGTGATAACACCCTGCAATCGGTGGTCGACCGTTGCCAGACCGCCATGGGCAGCCGCTTGCTGACCCGCTGGCTGAACCGTCCGCTGCGGGATTTGACGGTGCTGCAAGCGCGTCAGTCTTCAATTACCTGCCTGCTGGATGGCTATCGCTTTGAAAAGCTGCAGCCGCAACTGAAGGAAATCGGCGATATCGAGCGGATTCTGGCGCGGATCGGCCTGCGTAACGCTCGTCCTCGTGACTTGGCGCGTCTGCGCGATGCCTTGGGTGCCCTGCCGCAACTGCAAGTGGCGATGACCGATCTGGACACGCCGCACCTGCAACAGCTGGCCGTGACCACCGGCACCTACCCGGACCTCGCGGCGCTGCTGGAAAAAGCCATCATCGACAACCCGCCGGCGATCATTCGTGACGGCGGCGTGCTGAAAACCGGTTACGACACTGAGCTCGATGAGCTGCAATCCCTGAGCGAAAACGCCGGGCAGTTTCTGATCGATCTGGAAGCCCGCGAGAAAGCCCGCACCGGCCTGGCCAACTTGAAGGTCGGCTACAACCGCGTGCACGGTTACTTTATTGAGTTGCCGAGCAAGCAGGCCGAGTCGGCACCTATCGACTATCAGCGTCGCCAGACCCTTAAGGGTGCCGAGCGCTTTATCACTCCAGAGCTCAAAGAGTTTGAGGACAAGGCGCTGTCGGCCAAGAGCCGCGCCCTGGCTCGGGAGAAGATGCTCTACGAAGCCCTGCTCGAAGACTTGATCAGCCGCCTGGCCCCCCTGCAAGACACCGCCGCCGCCCTGGCGGAACTGGATGTGTTGAGCAACCTGGCCGAACGCGCGCTGAACCTCGACCTGAACTGCCCGCGGTTTGTCAGCGAGCCGTGCATGCGCATCGTGCAGGGGCGTCATCCGGTAGTGGAGCAGGTGTTGACCACACCGTTCGTCGCCAACGACCTGTCGCTGGATGATGACACCCGCATGCTGGTGATCACCGGCCCGAACATGGGCGGTAAATCCACCTACATGCGTCAAACCGCGCTGATCGTGTTGCTGGCGCATATCGGTAGCTTTGTGCCGGCAGCCAGTTGCGAACTGTCGCTGGTGGACCGCATTTTCACGCGGATCGGTTCCAGCGATGACCTGGCCGGTGGCCGTTCGACCTTTATGGTGGAAATGAGCGAAACCGCCAACATCCTGCACAACGCCACCGACCGCAGCCTGGTGCTGATGGACGAAGTGGGTCGCGGCACCAGCACCTTCGACGGCCTGTCCCTGGCGTGGGCGGCGGCTGAACGCCTGGCCCATCTGCGTGCCTATACGCTGTTTGCCACCCACTATTTCGAACTGACCGTGTTGCCGGAAAACGAGCCACTGGTGGCCAACGTGCATCTCAATGCCACCGAGCACAACGAGCGCATCGTGTTCCTGCACCACGTGCTGCCTGGGCCTGCGAGCCAGAGTTATGGCCTGGCCGTGGCGCAATTGGCCGGCGTGCCAACAGAGGTGATTACCCGTGCCCGTGAACACCTGAGCCGTCTGGAAGAAACTGCCCTGCCCCACGAAATTCCCGTGGCCAGCCCGACCAAATCCAGCAACAAACCCAGCGCGCCACACCAGAGCGATATGTTCGCCAGCCTGCCCCATCCGGTGCTGGAAGAGTTGGCCAAGCTTGATCTGGACGACATGACCCCGCGTAAAGCGCTCGAAATGTTATATGCACTGAAGGTTCGGATATAACGCTGACGCTTGCAAGCTGGTAGACTCTCGCGCGGTTTGGGATGCTGCAGGCTTTTAGCCTGGCCTGCAGACTATCGCTCCCGAACCTCGCGAACCCTGCCACAAAGGGTTTCGCTGCCGCCGCCTGAGGAGAAAATTAGAAATGACCTTCGTCGTCACCGACAACTGCATCAAGTGCAAGTACACCGACTGCGTGGAAGTATGTCCGGTGGACTGCTTCTACGAAGGCCCGAACTTCCTGGTCATCCACCCGGATGAGTGCATCGACTGCGCCCTGTGTGAACCAGAATGCCCGGCCGTCGCTATTTTCTCCGAGGACGAAGTCCCGGCAGAGATGCAGGAATTTATTCAGTTGAACGTTGATTTGGCGGAAATCTGGCCGAACATCACCGAACGTAAAGACCCGATGCCAGACGCTAAAGAGTGGGATGGTAAAAAGGGCAAGATTGCCGACCTGGAAAGGTAACGGCTCTGCTGTTGCTGAAAAGGCCCCTTGCGGGCCTTTTTGCATTCTGTAGGCGCGATAATTCACTTTTCTACAGGCAAAAAAAAGGGGCGGTATGACCCGCCCACATTTTTTCCCTAGTCCCTGTATTCCTTTTCATCATCCTGATGAATCGCATCCTGCGACGTTCCTTCAAACCATCGTTCCTTGATGGCTGTGTCAATCCGTGGACACAGGGCTGATGTTAGAGAGTTCCAAGGGAAGTTCAACGGCCCCCGCCTCTTGGGCTGACAGACTTCAGCACTACAACATCGATAAATAATTCTTATATTTCAGCAACATAGAAAACCCTCTCGATGATTCGAGACGTCCACGCCCGGTAAAAAAACCAAACACTTACGAAAAAGTAAGTGAATGCTTACACGCACAATTGCGTAAAAGCGAAACTGGACTCCGTTGGCCGATATCCAGGCAAGAAAAAGCCCCGACAACGCCGAGGCCTCTTTCCTTTCAGCAGGATCAGTCGTCGCTGATCGTAATCGTCGGCATAGCCGGCGCAGCCGCTTCTTGCAGAACAATCCGCGCGCCCACATGGCGGGCCAGCTCCTGATAAATCATGGCGATCTGGCTGTCAGGCTCGGCCACCACCGTGGGCTTGCCACCGTCGGCCTGCTCACGAATCACCATCGACAGCGGCAACGAGGCCAGCAATTCGACGCCGTACTGGGTGGCCAGTTTCTCGCCGCCGCCTTCACCAAACAGGTGTTCAGCATGACCGCAGTTGGAGCAGATGTGCACCGCCATGTTTTCCACAACGCCCAGCACCGGGATGTTGACCTTGCGGAACATCTCCACGCCTTTCTTCGCATCCAGCAACGCCAAATCCTGAGGCGTGGTCACGATCACCGAGCCGGCCACCGGGACTTTCTGCGCCAGGGTCAACTGGATATCACCCGTGCCCGGCGGCATGTCGATCACCAGGTAGTCCAGGTCGCCCCAGGCGGTCTGGGTGACCAATTGCAGCAAAGCACCGGACACCATCGGCCCGCGCCAGACCATCGGCGTGTTGTCATCGGTGAGGAAGGCCATGGACATGACTTCCACACCATGGGACTCAATCGGCACGAACCACTTCTGGTCCTTGACCTTCGGCCGCGTGCCTTCGGCGATACCGAACATCACGCCTTGGCTTGGGCCGTAGATGTCGGCGTCGAGAATCCCAACGCGCGCGCCTTCACGGGCCAGGGCCAGGGCCAGGTTGGCGGCGGTGGTGGATTTACCCACGCCGCCCTTGCCGGAGGCCACGGCGACTACGTTCTTGACGTTGGCCAGGCCAGGAATCTGAGCTTGGGCCTTGTGCGGCGCGATCACGCATTGGATGTCGACCTTGGCCGAACGCACACCGTCCAAGCCCTCGATGGCCATTTGCAGCATCTGCGCCCAACCGTTCTTGAACAGACCGGCTGCATAGCCCAGCTCCAACTGGACCGACACTTGGTCGCCCTGGACCTCGATGGCGCGCACACAGCCGGCACTGACCGGGTCCTGGTTCAAATAAGGGTCGGTGTACTGGCGAAGCACGGCTTCCACCGCTGCGCGATTGACGGCGCTCATGGGCTACTCCCGAAAAAGACTGACTGAAACAGGCGGCTATCCTAACCGTTCCAGGCATCCAGCGGCATGCTTTCGCAGGCCGGAAAGCTTCAGAAACAGCGCCACGGGGTGAAATATATTTCCCGGCGCTTTATAGTGGCCGACCTCCGTTTCATCAAGTAGCCGAGCCCCATGTCCGAGCCACGCAAGATCCTCGTCACCAGCGCCCTGCCCTATGCCAATGGTTCGATCCATCTTGGCCATATGCTTGAGTACATCCAGACCGATATGTGGGTGCGCTTCCAGAAGCATCGTGGCAATCAATGCATTTATGTCTGCGCGGACGACGCCCACGGTTCGGCCATCATGTTGCGCGCCGAAAAGGAAGGGATCACCCCGGAACAACTGATCGCCAATGTGCAGGCTGAACACAGCGCCGACTTTGCCGAGTTCCTGGTGGATTTCGACAATTTCCACTCGACCCACTCCGAAGAAAACCGCGAGCTATCGAGCCAGATCTACAAGCGTCTGCGCGACGCCGGGCACATCGACACACGCTCGATCACCCAGTATTTCGACCCGGAAAAGAAAATGTTCCTGGCCGACCGCTTCATCAAGGGCACCTGCCCGAAATGCGGCACTGAGGATCAGTACGGCGACAACTGCGAGAAGTGCGGTGCCACCTACGCACCGACCGACCTGAAGGATCCGAAGTCGGCAATCTCTGGCGCCACCCCGGTGCTCAAGGATTCCCAACACTTCTTCTTCAAACTCCCGGATTTCCAGCAAATGCTGCAAACCTGGACTCGCAGCGGCACCCTGCAAGACGCCGTCGCCAATAAAATCGCCGAATGGCTGGACGCCGGCCTGCAACAGTGGGACATCTCCCGCGATGCGCCATACTTCGGTTTTGAAATTCCCGATGAGCCGGGCAAGTATTTCTACGTGTGGCTGGATGCGCCGATCGGCTACATGGCCAGCTTCAAGAATCTCTGTGACCGTACGCCGGGGCTGGACTTCGATGCGTTCTGGAACAAGGATTCCACCGCCGAGCTGTACCACTTCATCGGCAAGGACATCGTTAACTTCCACGCCCTGTTCTGGCCGGCGATGCTCGAGGGTTCGGGTTACCGCAAGCCTACCGGCATTGCCGTGCACGGCTACCTGACGGTTAACGGCCAGAAAATGTCCAAATCCCGTGGCACCTTTATCAAGGCGCGCACCTATCTGGACCATCTGTCGCCGGAATACCTGCGCTACTACTACGCCTCCAAGCTGGGCCGTGGCGTCGACGACCTGGACCTGAACCTGGAAGACTTCGTACAGAAGGTCAACTCGGACCTGGTCGGCAAAGTGGTCAACATCGCCAGCCGTTGCGCAGGTTTTATCCACAAGGGCAACGCCGGTCTATTGGTGGCCGAAAACGCCGCGCCGGAACTGACCGACGCCTTCCTGGCCGCAGCACCAAGCATTGCCGACGCCTATGAAGCCCGCGACTTTGCCCGCGCCATGCGCGAAATCATGGGCCTGGCCGACCGCGCCAACGCCTGGATCGCCGACAAGGCCCCGTGGTCGCTGAACAAGCAGGAAGGCAAACAAGCTGAAGTCCAGGCGATTTGCGCCACCGGCGTCAACCTGTTCCGCCAACTGGTGATCTTCCTCAAGCCGGTGCTGCCATTGCTGGCCGCCGATGCCGAGGCGTTCCTCAACGTCGCGCCGCTGACCTGGAACGACCACACCACCCTGCTCAGCAACCACCAACTGAACGAGTTCAAACCGCTGATGACCCGTATCGACCCGGTCAAAGTCCAGGCGATGACCGATGCTTCGAAAGAAGACCTGGTCGCCAGCCAGACCGACACCGGCGAGTCCGCGCCTGCCGGCAACGGCGAACTGGCCAAAGACCCGCTTTCCCCGGAAATCGAGTTCGATGCCTTTGCGGCCGTGGACCTGCGCGTTGCGCTGATCGTCAAAGCCGAAGCTGTGGAAGGTGCCGACAAGCTGCTGCGCCTGACCCTGGATATCGGTGACGAGCAACGCAACGTGTTCTCCGGGATCAAGAGCGCGTATCCGGACCCATCCAAACTCGATGGTCGCCTGACCATGATGATCGCCAACCTCAAGCCACGGAAAATGAAGTTCGGCATTTCCGAAGGTATGGTGATGGCAGCGGGCCCCGGCGGTGAAGAGATCTACCTGCTGAGCCCGGACAGCGGCGCCAAGCCGGGTCAACGCATCAAGTAAGCCCTACCAAACAGCCCTGTCGTTTCGGCGGCAGGGCTTTTCAGCTAGTCCCCCCTTCTCGCTTGCCGGATAATCAGGCCCTGTTTGTTTAACCGGCATGCCAATGATCACCCCATGAATCTGATTCAACGTATCGACGCGCTGCTGCCGCAGACCCAATGCGGCAAATGCGGGCACCCGGGCTGCAAGCCTTACGCCGAGGGCATCGCGCTTGGCGAGGCGATCAACAAGTGCCCGCCCGGCGGGCAGGAAACCATCGTTGGGCTGGCGAAATTGTTGCGCGTACCGGTACTGGAACTGGACGCCAGCCGTGGAGAGGCCCCGGCCCAAGTCGCCTATATCCGTGAGGCCGAGTGCATTGGCTGCACCAAGTGCATTCAGGCCTGCCCGGTGGATGCGATTGTCGGCGCCGCCAAGTTAATGCACACCGTCATTATGGATGAATGCACCGGCTGCGACTTGTGTGTTGCACCCTGCCCTGTCGACTGCATTGAAATGCGCCCAGCGGCCTCTGTGCTGCCGATTGTGGGCAACCTAGCGGTCAACGATCACCAGCGCCAGGAACGTGGCCTCAAACGCGACCGGGCACGGCGGCGCTATGAGCAACGTAATGCGCGACTACAACGGGGAGAAGCTCAAAGGCTCGCCGAACGACTGGCACGAGCCAAACGTTCTACGCCGGCTGTCCCCATGCAGGCCGATGCCGCCCAAGCTGCTCAGGATGCTGCAGTCAAGAAAGCCAAAATCACGGTTGCAATGAGTCGCGCCCAACTGCACAAATCCTTGAAGGCATTTGGTCACCCACCGACCTTTGAACAGCAGTCGCAGTTGATCGTCCTGCAACAGCAGTTCGAATCGGCAGAGCAGGCACTGGCTAGCCTGGAAGTGGTCAGCCCTGCACCCTCGCCGACACAAAAAGACCCGGAGCTCAAGCGCGCCAAAATCCAACTGGCCATGCGGCGAGCCGATCTGAAAAAAGCTCAGGACCTGAACGCTGACGAGCAACAACTGGCGACCTTGAGCGCTGCACTGTCCAGCGCAGAGCAAGTCTTGCACGATGCCGAAGCCAGCAGTGAACAGCCCAAGCCAGACTTGCAGCGTGTTGAAAAACGTCCCATCGACGCCCAACTGCGCCAACTGAAAACCACCCTGGCTTATGCACGGGCTGATGTAAGCAAATTGCAACGCCAACCCGAAGTCAGCGCGCAAGACCTGAAAGCCGCGCAAGACAAGCTGGAAGAAGCGCAGCGCCAGGTGGACGCCCACATCGGCGCTTGATCCGCGACAGGCGCTGCCGGGTGTGGCAACGATGGTTTATCCTGCACAGCCTGCATCACTTTTGAATTCCACGTTGACCGTCTGCAAGGAAACGCCTGCCCGATGAACGCCGCAAAACGCCTGGAAATTTTCCGCAGGTTTCACGAAGACAATCCGGAACCCAAGACCGAACTGGCCTACTCCTCGCCGTTCGAGTTACTGATTGCGGTAATCCTGTCGGCCCAATCCACAGACGTTGGCGTCAACAAGGCCACGGCCAAACTGTATCCGGTGGCCAATACGCCCGAGGCGATTTATGCCTTGGGCGTAGACGGGCTGTCCGAATACATCAAGACCATCGGCCTGTACAACAGCAAGGCAAAGAATGTCATCGAGACCTGTCGCATGCTCGTTGAGCTACATGGCAGTGAAGTGCCGCAAACTCGCGAAGCCCTGGAAGCCCTGCCTGGCGTGGGCCGAAAAACCGCTAACGTCGTACTCAATACAGCGTTCCGACAACTGACCATGGCGGTGGACACGCATATTTTTCGCGTCAGCAACCGAACCGGCATCGCTCGCGGCAAAAATGTGGTTGAGGTGGAAAAGCAGTTGATGAAGTTCGTGCCCAAGCCGTATTTGCTCGACTCCCACCATTGGTTGATCCTTCATGGCCGCTACGTTTGCCAAGCCCGTAAGCCTCGCTGCGGGAGCTGCCGCATCGAAGACCTGTGCGAATACAAGGACAAAACGTCCGACGATTGAGAGCTCATTGGTTTTCTCGATCAATCGATTGAAAAAATCTTTTTTACCGATTCATGGATTATCGTTATAAGGAGCGCCAACGGCAGTCTTAGCCTGGAGTTAACCTTATGAGCACTGGCAAAGAACAACTGGATGTAGAAGACGACCTCGTTGCAGAGGCGGATGACGATGGGGAAGCACCCGTTGCAGAGGTGGCCAAGACCAATTTGAGCAAACGCCGTACTATCGACAATCTTCTGGAAGAACGACGCTTGCAAAAACAACTGGCCGATTACGACTTCGATCTCTGATCGACCCGTTGACGACCGGAAGCCTCCCTGACGGAGGCTTTTTTCTGTCGATTACTCTGCCTTCAACGTGGTAAGAGCCTCTCCTTTATACAAGGCCATTGCGTTGGGCCAGTTCGATCAGATCCACAAGGGATCGCGCATTGAGCTTGAGCAGCAGGCGAGTCTTGTAGGTGCTGACGGTTTTGTTGCTGAGGAACATACCGTCGGCGATCTCCTTGTTGGTTTTGCCACGGGCCAGTTGTTGCAACACCATCATCTCTCGACCCGACAGGCGCTCGACCATATCGGCCTCACTGGAATTGCCCATGGTGGAGCGTACTGAATTGAGCGCTTGGTTCGGGAAATAGCTGTAGCCGGAGAGCACCGCCTTGATGGCACTCAATAACTCGGTCAGGTCCTGTTGCTTGCACACATAACCCGCCGCTCCCGCCTGCATGCAACGCATGGAAAAATGACCAGGAGCCTGGGACGTCAGCACCAGCACCTTGAAGGGTGCTGGCTGCTTGGTGGAGGCCAACCGGCAAATAACCTCCAAACCATCGAGTTTGGGGATTCCAATATCCAGTATGACAATGTCCGGCACATGCTCCCGTGCAAGTTGCAACGCATCAACACCGTTATCAGTCTCGGCAACGACTTCATAACCATGACGCTCCATTAGCATGCGCACAGCAAGACGAATGACGGGATGATCATCCACGATCAGCACTTTATTCATGAGAAAGTCCAATTTCGCTGTTCGAATTATTTAGAGCAAGCACAATAGCCTAGTCGTTTCATAGTTGGCATAGCACTCCCCCCCAAGCAACAGCAAGCAGAGACCCAACCCACAACGATATGGGAATTAACCTACAAAAAAACACCAACTCAGACGCATACGGTTTTATTGAGCCCTTCAGAACTTTCCGGGGGCTTACATATTTTGAGAGAAATATCCGCCGCATAAGAGGCTCGCGGTAAACGTGCCGCACATGACTTTCAGGAAATGCCCATTGCTTGTTGCCACCAGACAGGTGCGAGGGTGAAAAAATTCCGACTGTTTTAGTTCCATTCAACATATTTTCAAACATCCTTAATTCCTACAGAATTTTCAGCGCCTTACAGGCTCGCTGTAATAAGGTAGTGAAACTTCTGTAAGACATAGTTCCTAGTAAGGTGTTAGAAAATCGTTCATTCGCGCAAACTCCATTCAAAAACTTTAAAATCAACAGAAAATAAACATTTATCAGGCTGAATTAAACATCGCGAGCTGTTCAAGACTTACACCTTTTATTCAAGCAAAAAAAATGGCCCCTTTAATAAGGGGCCACTTTTCACAACAAGGGAATCACTCAGAACAGTTTGCGGCCCTTGTTGGCAGCAATGCGCATACGCAGTGCGTTCAACTTGATGAAGCCCGCTGCGTCCGCCTGGTTGTAAGCACCGCCGTCTTCTTCAAAGGTGGCGATATTGGCGTCGAACAGCGACTCATCGGACTTGCGACCGGTGACAATCACATTGCCCTTGTACAGCTTCAGGCGTACGACGCCGTTCACGTGGGCCTGGGAGGCGTCGATCATCTGCTGCAGCATCAGACGCTCTGGGCTCCACCAGTAGCCGGTGTAGATCAGGCTGGCGTACTTAGGCATCAACTCGTCTTTGAGGTGAGCCACTTCGCGGTCCAGGGTAATGGACTCGATGGCGCGGTGAGCGCGTAGCATGATGGTGCCGCCCGGGGTCTCGTAGCAGCCTCGGGACTTCATGCCTACGTAACGGTTCTCGACGATGTCGAGACGGCCGATACCGTGTTCGCCACCGATACGGTTCAGGGTCGCCAGCACGGTGGCCGGTGTCATTTCGACGCCGTCCAGCGCGACGATGTCGCCGTTGCGGTAGGTCAGTTCCAGGTACTGGGCCTTGTCTGGAGCGTTCTCCGGGGAGACGGTCCATTTCCACATGTCTTCTTCGTGCTCGGTCCAGGTGTCTTCCAGCACGCCGCCTTCATAGGAGATGTGCAGCAAGTTGGCATCCATCGAGTACGGGGACTTCTTCTTACCGTGACGTTCGATCGGGATTGCGTGCTTCTCAGCGTAATCCATCAGCTTTTCACGGGACAGCAAGTCCCATTCACGCCAAGGGGCAATCACTTTCACGCCTGGCTTGAGTGCGTAGGCACCCAGTTCGAAGCGGACCTGGTCGTTGCCTTTGCCGGTGGCACCATGGGAAATGGCATCAGCGCCGGTTTCGTTGGCGATTTCGATCAGGCGCTTGGCGATCAGCGGACGTGCGATGGAGGTACCCAGCAGGTACTCGCCTTCGTAGACGGTGTTGGCGCGAAACATCGGGAAAACGAAATCGCGGACGAACTCTTCGCGCAGGTCATCAATGTAGATCTCTTTCACGCCCATGGCTTGCGCCTTGGCACGTGCAGGTTCGACCTCTTCGCCCTGACCCAGGTCAGCGGTGAAGGTCACCACTTCACAGTTATAAGTATCCTGCAGCCACTTGAGGATCACCGAAGTGTCCAGGCCGCCGGAATACGCGAGAACGACCTTGTTTACGTCGGCCATGCCATCACTCCACGGGGTTTTACGGAAAGGCGTCGATTCTACCGACCAAAACCGTGAAATTACAGAGGCGCGACAGCAAATGAAGATAAAGCGACAGATTATGTCGAGAGGGCGACCGATGGTCGCACCTTATGACGTGGCTGCCGGGTTGCTCGGTGCGGTGGCCTGAGGCGCCGGTTTCTCGGGGGCGGCCACGCGCTCAAGCTGAATGTTGACGCGGCGATTACGCGCCCGATTGGCAGCATTGGTGTTGGGAGCCAGTGGGTAGCTTTCGCCGTGGAAACGTAGGGTGACCTGCGACTCCTGGATGCCATTGGCCTTGAAGTAGTCCATCACTGCCAGGGCGCGGCGGCGCGAAACATCGCGGTTGGTCAGGCGGTTTCCGCTGTTGTCCGAATGGCCATTCAACTCGATATGGTTGACAGTGGGATCGGCTTTCATGAACGCGAGAATCACGTCCAGCTTCTTCTTGGCGGCTGCGTCCAGCTCAATGCCGCCACCGGGAAATCCGACTTCGGCCTGTTTGACCTGATCGTAATTCATCGGTAACAGCTTGGCGGTGCACAGTTGATAGTCGTTGTAGGCCTTGTTGAATTTTACCGGCAGCAAGCGAATTTCCGAATAGCCACCTTCGCGCCCGTAGTGACGAACGGTCGGGCTACGCCCTTCCAGCAAGCCATTGAACAGTCGCCCGGCTTGCGCCTGGGAACTGTTGAACAACACGTCGCCACTGCCGGCACGTACAGCGCCAAGGTTGATATCGCCTCGGCCCGGCTGCCAAGGGGCAGCGGCGGCCAACAAAGTGGCTGAGCCCTTGCCCAGAGAGCCGTTGTAGGCTTTCAGACGAAACGTCGCCTGCTCACCGGCCCGGCGCACGAACTCACCCGAGCCGAAATCGGTGATCGGCTGGGTCAAGCGGCACTCGAACTGGTCGCCTTCCACCTTCCACTCAATATTCTCCAAACGTGTCTGGAACGTGAGGGCCATCGCAGGCAGGCTGGCGAACACACTGAGCAGGGCTAGATAATGCTGGCGCACGGGAGGCTCCACTGGTTTCTACAACACTTCAAAGCGTCATACGTCGTTAAGGCATACCCAGGGATATCGGTCACCTCCTGCAAAACTTGATAGCGAGTGCCTGCAAGAGTCTTTTCCGGTAGCATTCCCACCAGATTGACCCGCCTGGAATCCCCAATGTCCGACCGCCTGACCCTGCTGCGTCCCGACGACTGGCATATTCATCTTCGCGATGGTGCTGCGTTACCTCAAACTGTGGCCGATGTCGCGCGCACGTTTGGCCGCGCCATCATCATGCCTAACCTGGTACCTCCGGTGCGCAATGCCGCTGAAGCCGACGCCTATCGCCAGCGCATTCTCGCTGCGCGACCGGCCGGTAGCCGCTTCGAACCGTTGATGGTGCTCTACCTGACCGACCGCACCCAGCCTGAAGAAATTCGTGAGGCCAAGGCCACAGGTTTCGTGCACGCCGCCAAGCTGTACCCGGCGGGCGCGACCACCAACTCCGATTCCGGCGTGACCAGCATCGACAAGATCCTGCCGGCCATCGAAGCCATGGCTGAAGTCGGCATGCCGCTGCTGATCCACGGTGAAGTCACCCGTGGCGACGTGGACGTGTTCGACCGTGAAAAGATCTTCATCGACGAGCATATGCGCCGTGTGGTCGAGCTGTTCCCGACCCTCAAAGTGGTGTTCGAACACATCACCACTGCAGACGCCGTGCAGTTCGTCACAGAGGCTTCGGCCAACGTCGGTGCGACCATCACCGCGCATCATTTGCTCTACAACCGCAACCACATGCTGGTGGGCGGGATTCGGCCGCACTTCTATTGCCTGCCGATCCTCAAGCGCAACACCCACCAGGTGGCCTTGCTGGATGCTGCGACCAGCGGCAGCCCGAAGTTCTTCCTCGGCACTGACTCCGCGCCCCACGCCCAACACGCCAAAGAAGCCGCGTGTGGTTGTGCTGGTTGCTACACCGCGTATGCCGCGATAGAGCTTTACGCGGAAGCATTCGAACAGCGTAACGCCTTGGACAAACTCGAAGGCTTCGCCAGTCTCAATGGCCCGCGCTTTTACGGCCTGCCAGCAAATACCGACCGCATTACCCTGGTTCGTGAAGACTGGACCGCCCCTGCCAGCCTGCCGTTTGGCGAGCTGACTGTTATCCCGCTGCGCGCCGGTGAAACACTGCGCTGGCGCCTGCTGGAGGAAAGCAAGTGAGTGAAGACCATTACGACGACGAACACGAGCACAGTGGTGGCGGCTCTCGCCACCCGATGGCCGAGCGCTTTCGCGGCTATCTGCCGGTTGTCATCGACGTAGAAACCGGTGGTTTCAACAGCGCCACCGACGCATTGTTGGAAATCGCCGCCACCACCATCGGCATGGATGAGCAGGGCTTTGTGTTCCCGGAACACACCCACTTCTTCCGTGTAGAGCCATTTGAAGGCGCGAACATTGAAGCCGCGGCCCTGGAGTTCACCGGGATCAAGCTCGATCACCCACTGCGCATGGCGGTGAGTGAAGAAGCGGCACTGACCGATATCTTCCGTGGTGTGCGCAAGGCGTTGAAGGCCAATGGCTGCAAACGCGCGATCCTGGTCGGCCACAACAGCAGCTTCGACCTGGGCTTCCTGAATGCCGCCGTGGCGCGACTGGACATGAAGCGCAACCCGTTTCACCCGTTCTCCAGCTTCGACACCGCCACCCTCGCCGGCTTGGCTTATGGCCAGACCGTGCTGGCGAAAGCCTGCCAGGCTGCCGGTATCGACTTCGACGGTCGCGAGGCTCACTCGGCTCGCTACGACACCGAGAAGACGGCCGAGCTGTTCTGCGGCATCGTCAATCGCTGGAAGCAGATGGGCGGCTGGGAAGATTTCGGCGACTGAGGTCGTCTCCCGCGCATAAAAAAACCGGCCTTCTCAGGCCGGTTTTTTTGTACCGCAAACGTGGCTTACAGCTTGCCGGCGTTCTCGGTCAGGTAAGCCGCAACGCCTTCTGGCGAAGCGTTCATGCCTTTGTCGCCTTTTTTCCAGTTGGCAGGGCAAACTTCACCGTGCTCTTCGTGGAATTGCAGAGCGTCGACCAGACGGATCAGCTCTTCCATGTTACGGCCCAGCGGCAGGTCGTTAACGATCTGGGAGCGAACAACGCCCTTGTCGTCGATCAGGAACGCGCCACGGAACGCCACGCCGCCTTCGGACTCAACGTCGTAAGCCTTGGCGATTTCGTGCTTCAGGTCGGCAGCCATGGTGTATTTGACTTTGCCGATGCCACCATCATTGATGGCGGTGTTACGCCAGGCGTTGTGGGTGAAATGGGAGTCGATGGAAACGGCGACCACTTCAACGTTACGCGCCTTGAAATCGTCCATGCGGTGGTCCAGAGCGATCAGCTCCGAAGGGCAGACGAAGGTGAAGTCCAGCGGGTAGAAGAACACCAGGCCGTATTTGCCTTTGATGGCTTCAGACAGCTTGAAGCTGTCAACGATTTCGCCATTGCCGAGGACGGCTGGTACGTCGAAATCCGGGGCTTGTTTGCCGACGAGTACGCTCATTGGGTATCTCCTGATGTAGGGGTGACGATTGAAGTAAAAGGACCGCCTCCAAGTCTGCCGCCCATAAGCGACAGCCCTGTGACGCAGTCACGCTTCGTAAAGACCGACCATCATACACCGAAAAAACCGTTCGTCAGCGCGCTGGCAGCGGCGGTGCAAAGTCCTGCGATTCTACTTTGACAATCATTCTCGTTAACATTAAGATCCATCGCACTTAAGCCTTAAACCCGCGACGGTTCTCCTTTATGTATGTGTGCCTCTGTACTGGCGTCACCGACGGACAAATCCGCGAAGCAATCTATGAAGGTTGCTGCAGCTACAAGGAAGTGCGTGAAACCACCGGCGTTGCCAGCCAGTGCGGCAAATGTGCATGCCTGGCCAAACAAGTGGTACGGGAAACCCTCACGCAGTTGCAAACGGCCCAGGCCGCGCTCCCCTATTCAGCAGAATTTACACACGCCTAATTAGACGTATTTTAAAGAACCGGACTTAGCGTCCGGTTTTTTTATGCTCGTAATTCAATTAGTTAGCGCCAAGACGCGGAACACAAACATTCTTATTCCGATTAATTTTCATTTATTATTCAATAACTTAGGTTTGACACTAGGGATTTCGCCGCTCAAACTCTGCCTTATACACAGCTATTACAGGGCAGGACCCCAGTCATGAAAGGCGACATCTCAGTCATCCAGCAACTCAACAAAATCCTTGCCAATGAACTGGTCGCGATCAATCAGTACTTTCTGCATGCGCGCATGTATGACGATTGGGGCCTGGAAAAGCTGGGCAAGCGTGAATACAAAGAATCCATCAAGGCCATGAAAGACGCGGACGCGCTGATCAAGCGCATCCTGTTCCTGGAAGGCCTGCCGAACGTGCAGGACCTGGGCAAGCTGAACATCGGCGAGCACACCCAGGAAATGATCAGCAGCGACCTGAAGTTCGAACAGAAGAGCCACAGCGACCTCAAGGCCGCCATTGCTCACTGCGAAACCAAGGGCGACTTCGGCAGCCGAGAACTGCTGGAAGATATCCTGGAAGATCAGGAAGAACATATCGACTGGCTGGAAACCCAACAGGGCCTGATCATCAAAGTCAGCCTGGAGAACTACCTGCAATCTCAGATGGGCGAATAAGCCTTATCTGGCAGGTATAAAAAAGCCCCGCTCTCTCACGAGAAGCGGGGCTTTTTATTGCGTTCGAATCAAGCTTCAGTCTTGGCTGCCGCTTTTTCCGCCGCGTCTTTGATCAGCGCTTGCAGCGAGCCATCCGCCGCCATCTCAACGATGATGTCGCTGCCGCCGACCAGCTCACCCGCTACCCACAGTTGTGGGAAGGTTGGCCAGTTGGCGTACTTCGGCAGGTTGGCGCGAATTTCAGGGTTTTGCAGGATATCCACGTAAGCGAATTTCTCGCCGCACGCCATGACGGCCTGGGAAGCCTTCGCGGAGAAACCGCACTGAGGAGCGTTTGGCGCGCCCTTCATGTAAAGCAGAATGGTGTTGTTGGCAATCTGCTCTTTGATCGTTTCGATGATATCCATGGAACACCTCGGCTGGAACTTTGCGACTCACAGGTCGGCACGGTGGCGCATTGTAACGCAAAATTCCAGCGCAGTGCTCTGGCCTTATGCAGCGGCAACCTGCACTGGAACGCCATTCAGCGCGGCATTGCCAGACAATTCGTCCAACTGCCGCTCGTCGGTCAGGTCATTCGCACTCGCCCCAGGCTGGCCGCTGGCGATAGTCATCTGAACACCTGGGCGACCGTGCCCCCAACCGTGGGGCAGGCTAACCACACCGGGCATCATGTCCAGGCTGGCCACCACCTCCACTTCGATCATGCCGATGCGCGAGCTAACGCGCACTCTTTGGCCATCGCTCAGTTGTCGGCTGGCCAAGTCATCGGGGTGCATCAGCAATTGATGACGTGGCTTGCCCTTCACCAGGCGGTGATAGTTATGCATCCAGGAATTATTGCTGCGCACATGACGGCGGCCGATCAGCAACAGTTCGTCGGCCACGGGGACTGGCTGCGCCGCAAAGCGCGCCAAGTCCGCCAGGATCACTGCGGGCGCCGCCTGCACCTTGCCGCTGGCGGTTTTCAAGCGTGCGGTAAGATTAGGCTGAAGCGGCCCCAAATCAACGCCGTGCGGATGATCGGCCAGCATCGCCACCGACAACTGATGACTGGAGGCGTCGCCGTACACACCGGCGCGCAACCCGAAATCGATCATCTGTGCGGGCGCCATAGTCGGTTTGAGCGCTACGCCTGTCTGCGCGGCAAACGCCTTGGCCAAACCGACAAATATCTCCCAATCATGTAACGCGCCCTCGGGCTTGGGCAAAATCGCGCGGTTGAAACGGGTGACATTACGTACGGCAAACATATTGAATGTGGTGTCGTAGTGATCGTTTTCCAGCGCCGACGTGGACGGCAGGATCAGGTCGGCATATCGCGTCGTCTCGTTGATATAGAGGTCGATGCTGACCATGAACTCCAAACCGTCCAAGGCCTGCTCCAGTTGACGACCGTTAGGTGTCGACAACACTGGGTTGCCAGCGACCGTCACCAGGGCGCGAATTTGTCCGTCGCCCTCGGTGAGCATTTCTTCGGCCAGGGCAGACACGGGCAACTCGCCACCGTATTCAGGGCGTCCGGACACCCGACTCTGCCAGCGATTGAAATGGCCGCCGCCAGTCGACGCCACCAGATCCACCGCCGGAGTAGTGCACAAGGCGCCACCCACACGATCCAGATTGCCGGTGACCAGATTGATCAATTGCACCAGCCAATGGCACAGCGTGCCAAACGCCTGGGTCGAAACGCCCATGCGTCCGTAACACACCGCTTTGTCCGCCGCAGCAAAATCCCGTGCCAACTGGCGGATCTGATCGGCAGGCACTGCACACTGCCGGCTCATGGTCTCAGCGGTAAACCCGGCGATGGCACGACGCACATCCTCAAGGCCTTCAACCGGCAAATGGCTGTCGCGGGTCAGGTTCTCGCTGAACAGGGTGTTGAGCATCCCAAACAACAGCGCTGCGTCCCCTCCCGGGCGTACAAACAGGTGCTGGTCGGCAATCGCCGCCGTCTCGCTGCGCCGTGGGTCGACTACCACCACTTTGCCGCCTCGGGCCTGAATGGCCTTGAGGCGCTTCTCCACGTCGGGCACAGTCATGATGCTGCCGTTGGACGCCAGCGGATTGCCGCCCAGGATCAGCATAAAGTCGGTGTGATCGATATCCGGAATCGGCAGCAGCAGGCCATGGCCGTACATCAGGTGGCTGGTGAGGTGATGGGGCAACTGGTCCACCGAGGTCGAGGAGAAACGATTACGCGTCTTTAGCTGGCCAAGGAAGTAATTGCTGTGCGTCATCAGCCCATAGTTGTGCACGCTAGGGTTGCCTTGATACACCGCCACTGCATTCTGCCCATGACGGGCCTGAATGCCCGCCAACCGCTCGGCGACGAGCGCAAAGGCCTCATCCCAGGGGATCGGTTGCCATTCGCTGCCCACTCGCAACATAGGCTGGTGCAAGCGGTCCGGGTCATTCTGGATATCCTGCAGCGCCACAGCCTTGGGGCAGATATGCCCACGACTGAACGTATCCAGCGCGTCCCCCTTGATCGACGTGATCGCCAGACTGCCGTCGTCGGCTTGAGTGGTTTCCAGGGTCAGGCCACAGATGGCTTCACACAGATGGCAGGCACGGTGGTGGAGAGTCTTGGTCATGGCCAGTCTCTTTATTAGGGCTTTGGCCCAACTATGGGCCGCGACAGGGATGGACACCAGTAACGTTCGCGCCGTGAATCGACGGGCATCAGGCCAAGGCATGGCTAAGCGTGAGCAAATGTTTCAGAAACCCCACACACAGCCTCTGAAACCGACGCAGCCTGGTCTGGACCCGCCCTCGCGCATTGCAAAATATCTCAACGCCAGTGTACAAATGACCTGCTGCTGTCTGGAAATCGTCTTCAAAAGCGCTTCTGCACCCCTCTTGAACACCCTTAAAAACCGTAGCCCTATTGGTAAGACGCGACATTTAATTATAAGATCGCGCCTTCCCCTATTTCGTCGCCCCGTGCGGCTTTCGCCGCAGGTCTCGCCCGTTGTCACAATAAACAAGGCTTTGAGTATCTGCGGTCTGTTGCAAAAAGGTAGTTAATGATGAGCGCAAGGCACTTTCTCTCCCTGATGGATTGCACGCCCGAAGAGCTGGTCAGCGTGATCCGTCGAGGCATTGAGCTTAAAGACCTGCGTAACCGCGGCGTACTGTTCGAGCCTTTGAAAAACCGCGTGCTCGGGATGATTTTCGAGAAGTCGTCGACCCGCACCCGCGTGTCTTTCGAAGCCGGCATGATTCAACTGGGTGGCCAGGCTATCTTCCTGTCATCGCGTGACACCCAACTGGGCCGTGGCGAGCCGATCGCCGATAGCGCCAGGGTTATGTCGCGCATGCTCGATGCGGTGATGATTCGTACCTTTGCCCACAGTACCGTGACCGAATTTTCCGCCAACTCCCGGGTACCGGTGATCAACGGCCTGTCCGATGACCTGCACCCCTGCCAATTACTGGCCGACATGCAAACCTTCCTTGAGCACCGTGGTTCGATCCAGGGCAAGACGGTGGCCTGGATCGGCGACGGCAACAATATGTGCAACAGTTATATAGAAGCGGCGATCCAGTTCGATTTCCAACTGCGCGTCGCTTGCCCGGAAGGCTACGAACCTGACGCCCGGTTCCTCGAACAGGCCGGCGATCGTGTCACTGTCGTGCGCGACCCGCGCGACGCCGTCATCGGCGCACATCTGGTCAGCACCGATGTCTGGACCTCCATGGGGCAGGAAGAAGAAACCGCCAAACGCCTGGCCCTGTTCGCGCCGTTCCAGGTAACCCGCGCATTGCTCGACCTGGCCGCGCCGGATGTGCTGTTCATGCACTGCCTGCCCGCGCACCGTGGCGAGGAAATCAGTGTCGACCTGCTCGACGACCCACGCTCGGTCGCCTGGGACCAGGCTGAAAACCGCCTGCACGCACAAAAGGCCTTGCTCGAATTCCTCGTGCCGCCGTCATATCACCACGCATGAGTCAGCCATTACTGCTGAACCTGCGCAATTTGGCATGCGGCTATCAGGATCAACGCGTGGTGCAAAACCTCAGCCTGCACCTCAACGCCGGCGACATCGGTTGCCTGCTGGGCTCTTCAGGCTGCGGCAAGACCACCACGTTGCGAGCGATTGCCGGGTTCGAACCGGTGCACGAAGGCGAGATCAGCCTGGCCGGCGAAGTGATCTCCAGTGCCGGATTTACCCTGGCACCGGAGAAACGCCGGATCGGCATGGTGTTCCAGGACTACGCCCTGTTTCCCCACCTCAGCGTGGCCGACAACATCGTCTTCGGCATTCGCAAGCACCCGCAAAAAGAGCGAGTGGTCGCCGAACTGCTGGAACTGGTCAACCTGAAAAACCTGGGCAAGCGTTTCCCCCACGAGCTTTCCGGTGGCCAGCAACAACGCGTCGCCCTTGCTCGCGCCCTGGCGCCGGAACCGCAACTGTTGTTGCTGGATGAACCGTTCTCCAACCTCGATGGCGAACTGCGGCGCAAGCTCAGCCATGAGGTGCGTGAAATCCTCAAGGCACGTGGCACCAGTGCGATCCTGGTGACTCATGACCAGGAAGAAGCCTTCGCGGTGAGCGACCAGGTAGGCGTCTTCAAAGAGGGCCGTCTTGAGCAGTGGGACACGCCCTACAACCTCTATCACGAACCGCAGACGCCTTACGTCGCCAGCTTTATCGGTCAGGGTTATTTCATTCGTGGCCAATTGAGCTCGCCGGAATCGGTCAACACCGAACTCGGTGACCTGCGCGGCAATCGCGCCTATACTTGGCCTATAGGTGGCGCGGTGGATGTGTTGCTGCGCCCGGATGACATCGTCTACGCGCCGGACAGCGTGTTGAAAGCACGGATCGTCGGTAAAACCTTCCTTGGCGCCTCGACGCTGTACCGGCTGCAATTGCCGACGGGGGCGCAGCTGGAATCGATCTTCCCTAGTCATGCTGATCATCAGGTCGGTGTGGATGTGGGGATTCGTGTCGCCGCTGAACACTTGGTGCTGTTCCAGGCTTCAGGCAGCGTTGCGGCGCAGATTCCTCATGCCGAGTTCGGCGTGCGCCGCTACAGCCCCACCAACTGAAGAAACCGGATTAAACATGTGGGAGCAAGCCCGCTCCCACATTGGATTTACATTGTCGTCAAAAGTGAATTTAAGCTCGGCCAATCGGCGCGAACTTGGCCTGAGTATGTTCAGCCAACACCGCTGCCGGTAGCTCCACTTCCAATCCCCGTCTCCCCGCACTCACAAAAATCGTCGCGAACGGCTGCGCTGTCTCATCGATAAAGGTGCGTAAACGCTTCTTCTGCCCCAAGGGACTGATGCCGCCCAACAAGTAACCGGTGGAACGTTGCGCCGCCGCCGGGTCAGCCATCTCGACTTTTTTCACCCCGGCAGCGTGGGCCAGCGCTTTCAAATCCAGACTTCCGACGACCGGCACCACCGCCACCAATAATTCGCCTTTCTCACTGCTGGCCAACAAGGTCTTGAATACCTGTGCCGGGTCGAGCCCCAATTTTTCCGCGGCCTCCAGGCCATACGAAGCCGCCTTGGGATCGTGCTCATAACTGTGAATGCGATGTTCGGCGCGAACTTTTTTCAACAGGTCCAGTGCGGGGGTCATGACTACTCCGGGCGTGGCAAACAGAGGGCCAATTCTAGGCCAAGCCCATGCAAAACGCTCTAGTGCGCCCCTTCTGTAATGAGTGCCCGCAGGGGTAAGCGTGATCATTCACCAGACCAATAGTTCGAAAATGACCAATGGTTCACTTTCGACCTTTGACAGCCGTCATTCTTGTCTATATTTTTTCGTTTCCGAATACAGTAGAAATAGCCCTACAGCATTCGAGCAGTAAGCCGCGTCCTGGATGGGGATCCTCGCCACGGTGAAAATCGCGCAACAGCCCGTTGAGGCTGTGCGCCAAACAAGAACAACAATCGAGGTTTTCCATGACAACTGCTCTTCAACAGCCTTCACTTTCGAGTCAATGCATGGCCGAATTCCTGGGGACTGCGCTTCTGATCTTCTTCGGTACAGGATGTGTCGCTGCGCTCAAGGTCGCGGGTGCCAGCTTTGGGTTGTGGGAAATCAGTATCATCTGGGGGGTCGGCGTCAGCATGGCGATCTACCTGAGCGCCGGAATTTCCGGGGCTCACCTCAATCCAGCGGTGAGTATCGCCCTGTGCATTTTCGCTGATTTCGAAAAGCGCAAACTGCCCTTCTATATCCTCGCCCAGATCGCCGGTGCGTTCTGCTCGGCCGCCTTGGTGTACACGCTCTATAGCAATCTTTTTTTCGATTACGAACAAACCCATCACATGGTTCGCGGCTCCCAGGCCAGCCTGGAATTGGCGTCGGTATTCTCCACCTACCCCCATGCCCTGCTGAGCACCGCCCAGGCATTCCTGGTGGAAGTGGTTATTACCGCGATCCTGATGGGCGTGATCATGGCCCTGACCGACGATAACAACGGCCTGCCACGCGGCCCGTTGGCCCCACTGCTGATCGGTCTGTTGATCGCAGTAATTGGCAGCGCCATGGGCCCGTTGACCGGCTTTGCGATGAACCCCGCGCGGGACTTCGGGCCCAAGCTGATGACCTTTTTCGCCGGCTGGGGTGAAATAGCCTTTACTGGCGGACGCGATATTCCTTACTTCCTGGTTCCAATTTTCGCGCCAATTGTTGGCGCCTGCCTCGGTGCTGCGGCCTATCGCGGGTTGATTGCCCGTCATCTGCCAAGCGCCGCACCTGCTATAGCTGAAACAACTGACACGGCTGTCAACGGCAAGACGCATATTTCCTGATAGCGCCAGCCTGGTCCCCACTGCCCTTTTGCGGCCCAGGCTGATTACTCACTTCCTTATTTTCCGTCCAAGGCAATCGACATGACCGACATTCAGAATAAGAACTACATCATTGCCCTTGATCAGGGCACCACCAGTTCGCGGGCGATCATCTTTGATCGCGACGCCAATGTGGTCTGCACCGCCCAGCGTGAATTCGCCCAGCATTACCCGCAAGCCGGTTGGGTCGAGCATGACCCGATGGAAATTTTCGCCACCCAGAGCGCGGTCATGGTCGAGGCCTTGGCCCAGGCCGGCCTGCACCATGACCAAGTCGCCGCCATCGGCATCACCAACCAGCGTGAAACCACCGTAGTCTGGGACAAGGTCACCGGCCGCCCGATCTACAACGCGATCGTCTGGCAGTGCCGCCGCAGCACTGAGATCTGCCAGCAACTCAAGCGCGACGGCCACGAGCAATACATCAGCGACACCACCGGCCTGGTCACCGACCCGTACTTTTCCGGCACCAAGCTGAAGTGGATCCTCGACAACGTCGAAGGCAGCCGCGAGCGTGCACGCAACGGCGAGCTGCTGTTCGGTACCGTCGACAGCTGGCTGATCTGGAAATTTACCGGCGGCAAAACCCACGTCACCGACTACACCAACGCCTCGCGCACCATGCTCTTCAACATCCACTCGCTGGAGTGGGATTCGAAGATGCTGGAAATCCTCGATATCCCGCGCGAAATGCTGCCGGAAGTGAAGTCTTCCTCGGAAATTTACGGCCGCACCAAAAGCGGCATCGCCATCGGCGGCATCGCCGGTGACCAGCAGGCCGCGTTGTTCGGCCAGATGTGCGTGGAAGCCGGCCAAGCCAAGAATACCTACGGCACCGGCTGCTTCCTGCTGATGAACACTGGCGACAAAGCCGTGAAGTCCAAACACGGCATGCTCACCACCATCGCCTGCGGTCCGCGTGGCGAAGTCGCTTACGCCCTGGAAGGCGCGGTATTCAACGGCGGCTCCACCGTGCAATGGCTGCGTGACGAGCTGAAGATCATCGCTGATGCCACCGACACCGAATACTTCGCCAACAAGGTCAAGGACAGCAACGGCGTGTATCTGGTCCCGGCATTCACCGGTCTGGGCGCTCCGTACTGGGACCCCTACGCCCGTGGCGCACTGTTCGGCCTGACTCGCGGTGTACGTGTAGATCACATTATTCGTGCAGCCCTGGAGTCGATTGCCTACCAGACCCGCGACGTGCTGGACGCAATGCAGCAGGATTCCGGCGAACGCCTCAAAGCCCTGCGTGTGGATGGTGGCGCTGTTGCCAACAACTTCCTGATGCAGTTCCAGGCCGACATCCTCGGCACCCAGGTTGAACGCCCGCAAATGCGTGAGACCACCGCACTCGGCGCCGCTTACCTGGCAGGCCTGGCTTGTGGCTTCTGGAGCAGCCTGGACGAACTGCGCGGCAAGGCCGTCATCGAGCGCGAATTCGAACCACAGCTTGAAGAAACGGCCAAAGAGAAACTGTACGCCGGCTGGCAAAAAGCGGTCAGCCGCACCCGCGACTGGGAACCGCACGAAGGCGCTGAATAAGCCAACCGCCGGACCCACATTGGGTTGTAACTGGTAGGGAGCAGATTCCTGGGTCATCATGGGCGACTTTTGTATGGCAGCCCAAAGGACGCCCCATGAATCTGCCTCCCCGCCAGCAACAAATCCTCGAGCTGGTCCGCGAACGCGGCTATGTGAGTATCGAGGAAATGGCGCAGCTATTCGTTGTCACGCCGCAAACTATCCGCCGCGATATCAACCAACTGGCGGACGCCAATCTGCTGCGTCGCTACCACGGCGGCGCGGCTTATGACTCCAGTGTCGAGAACACCGCGTACGCCATGCGTGCCGACCAGATGCGCGATGAGAAACAGCGCATCGGCGAAGCCATCGCCGCGCAAATCCCCGATCACGCCTCGCTGTTCATCAATATCGGCACTACCACCGAATCCATCGCCCGTGCGCTGCTCAATCATAATCACCTGAAAATCATCACCAACAACCTCAACGTCGCCACCATGCTCAGTGCCAAGGACGACTTCGATGTGTTGCTGACTGGCGGCAATGTGCGGCGTGATGGTGGCGTGGTCGGCCAGGCCAGCGTCGACTTCATCAACCAGTTCAAGGTCGACTTTGCCTTGGTGGGCATCAGCGGTATTGACGAAGATGGCAGCCTGTTGGACTTCGATTACCAGGAAGTTCGGGTTTCCCAGGCGATCATTGCCAATGCACGCCAGGTGATCCTGGCGGCGGACTCCAGCAAATTCGGGCGCAATGCCATGATTCGCCTGGGACCGATCAGCTTGGTGGACTGTTTGGTGACCGATCAACAGCCGGTACCGGCGCTGGTGCAACTGTTGAACCAGCATAAGGTTCGCCTCGAAGTCGTGTAGCGCCTGACCTGCTCGTTCCCACGCTCCGCGTGGGAATGCATCGCAGGACGCTCCGCGTCCGCTCTATGACGCAGAGCGTCACGGGCTGAATTCCCACGCGGGGCGTGGGAACTATCAGTTCACAAATTTTCCTTTCGCCGCCCTTCGATGAGTTTTTTCAATCGAAGTCGGGTGGCTGCGCGCGCGTTTATCAGCTACCATTTTCGCAAATGAACATTAATGTTCGAATTCCAAGACGAAAAAGATCGCGAGGCTAGCCGATGAACCCTTCCACCTTGCCTGCTCCACCGCTTGCCGAAGTCTATGACGTTGCCGTAATCGGTGGCGGGATCAATGGCGTTGGCATTGCAGCAGACGCAGCCGGTCGCGGGTTGTCGGTATTCCTTTGCGAAAAGGACGACTTGGCCAGCCACACGTCCTCCGCCAGCAGCAAGCTGATCCACGGTGGCCTGCGTTACCTCGAACATTACGAATTCCGCTTGGTGCGCGAAGCCCTTGCCGAACGCGAAGTGCTGTTGGCCAAGGCACCGCACATCGTCAAGCAGATGCGATTCGTGTTGCCTCACCGTCCGCATCTGCGCCCTGCGTGGATGATCCGCGCCGGTCTGTTCCTGTATGACCACCTGGGCAAGCGCGAAAAACTCGCCGGCTCCAAAAGCCTCAAGTTCGGACCTGACAGCCCGCTTAAAAGCGAAATCACCAAAGGCTTCGAATACTCCGACTGCTGGGTCGACGATGCCCGCCTGGTTGTGCTTAACGCCATGGCCGCCCGCGAAAAAGGCGCGCACATCCACACCCAGACCCGTTGCATCAGCGCGCACCGCAGCAACGGCCTGTGGGAAATGAACATGGAGCGTGCCGATGGCAGCCTGTTCTCGATCCGCGCCCGAGCACTGGTGAATGCCGCCGGTCCGTGGGTCGCCAAGTTCATCAAGGATGACCTGAAGCTGGATTCGCCTTACGGCATCCGCCTGATCCAGGGCAGCCACCTGATCGTGCCAAAGCTGTACGAGGGCGCCCACGCACATATTCTGCAGAACGAAGACCAGCGCATCGTCTTCACCATTCCCTACTTGAACGACCTGACCATCATCGGCACCACGGACCGTGAATACACCGGTGACCCGGCGAAGGTAACGATTACCGAAGGTGAAACCGACTACATGCTCAATGTGGTCAACGCGCACTTCAAGAAGCAGTTGAGCCGCGCCGATATCGTCCACACCTATTCCGGTGTACGCCCACTGTGCAACGACGAGTCGGATAACCCGTCGGCCATCACCCGCGACTACACCCTGGCGCTGTCCGGTGGTAATGGCGAAGCACCGATCCTGTCGGTGTTCGGTGGCAAGCTGACCACCTACCGCAAACTCGCCGAGTCGGCGATGGCGCAGTTGGCGCCGTATTTCACCCAGATGCGCCCGAGCTGGACGGCCACGGCCAGCCTGCCTGGTGGCGAAAACATGAGCACGCCAGAGGCCTTGGCCGAAGCCATCCGTGCCAAGTTCGACTGGGTGCCAAGCGAGATCGCCCGTCGTTGGTCCACCACCTATGGCAGCCGCACCTGGCGCCTGCTGGAAGGCGTTCAGTCACTCGCGGACCTCGGCGAGCACCTCGGTGGTGGCCTTTACACCCGCGAAGTCGATTACCTGTGCGCAGAAGAGTGGGCGACCCAGCCCCAGGACGTGCTGTGGCGCCGCACCAAGCTTGGCCTGTTCACCACACCGCAGGAACAAGAAAACGTGCAGCGTTACCTGTCGAAGGTTGAGCAAAACCGCGCAAAGATTGAAGCGGCCTGATAAGGCCGAAATGAAAAGCCCCTGCACCGAAAGGTCCAGGGGCTTTTTTATGCCTCGAGCGCCTGGCACTGATAACGCAGGCCCATTTCGCGGATCGCGCTGAAAGCCGAGCCCAACAGCACCGGGTAAGCCGCCTGCAGGAAACCCGGCGTCGCGGTTGTCAGGGCGCGCTCAAGCCATACGCAGGCTTGGGCCTCATCGCCCGCTTCCACCAACTCGGCGGCATGGTTGTATTGCCCGCGAAAATCCCCGGCCTCAGCCGAACGCTGATACCACTGCCGCGCCACTTGCACATCCTTGGGCACTACAACGCCTTCGTGGTGAAAGCGCCCCAGCAGGTTCATCGACTTGGCATGCCCTTTTGCCGCGGCCTGACCGAACAGCGCAAACGCGGCGATAAGGTCGCGCTCCACACCGCGCCCGCGCGTCAGCAGTTGGCCATAGTTGTACAAGCCCCAATCCAATCCCAGATCGGCGGCTTGCCGGTAATGCCTGGCGCACTCGGTCAGATCGACTTCACAGCCCCAGCCGTTCTCCAGACAGCGCCCGACCATGTTGATCGCCATCGGGTGGCGCTGCAGCGCGGCAATACGAAACCAGCTCAACGCCAGCGGCTCGTCCTTCTGGATGCCACGGCCGTCGAGCAACAGCTGGGCCAGGGTCGCTTGCGCGTCGACATCGCCAAGTTGCGCCGCATGCATGACCCAGCGCGCATAGGCGCGAGGGTTGTCGCCGATTTCAGACACATCACTGCCTGATTGCCCACTTTGCATACGTGCCCCACATGGCGATCCAGGACCGCAAAAGCTTCATGAATTATTTAGTTACAAACTATCGCATTTGAGATCACTTATCAATTACGATCACCTCTCACTTTCACTCACACGAGAATACTCAATGGCTACCGGGATCAGTTCTGCCCCCCTTTCATCGCGGCATTTGCTCGCGTCGGCGGTGGGTTTGGCAGTGGCTGCGCAAGGAGGATTCAGTTATGCAGCGGAGACTGCAGATGACGGCACAGGTGTGATTCAGCTCGGCGCGACCAGCATTGAAGGTCAGGCGCCCAGCCAAAGCGCTTACAACCCTGTGGCTCCTTCGTCCCCCAAATACACCGAAGCCCTGCGCGACACGCCGCAGACAATCACGGTGGTGCCCAAGGAAGTTATTCACGACCAGAACCTGCTGACCCTGCGTGACGTGCTCAGCACTGTGCCCGGCATCACCTTCGGTGCCGGCGAAGGCGGCAGCGGTTATGGCGACAGCATCAACCTGCGCGGTTTTTCCGCCAGTGGCGACATCTACGTCGACGGTGTGCGCGACAGCGCGCAATACAGCCGCACCGACCCCTTCAACCTGGAACAGGTCGAAGTCGTCAGCGGCGCAAGCTCGGTGTATTCGGGTTCCGGTGCGGTCGGCGGCACCATCAATCTGGTGAGCAAGCAGCCGGAATTGCGTGACAAAACCACCGTCAGCGCCGGCATCGGCACCGATAACTACAAGCGCACCACCCTGGACACCAACCAGACCCTCAACGACACCACCGCGTTTCGCCTGAACCTGATGGCCCACGGTAACGATGTGCCGGGCCGCGACTATGAAGATTATTCTCGCTGGGGCATTGCGCCCTCCATCGCCTTTGGCCTGGGCACGCCGACACGCGTCACCGTCAGTTACGAGCATCAGAAAGATGACAACACGCCGCAATACGGCATCCCGATCTACAACGGCAAGCCTATGCCGGGCGTGGGCTGGAGTGATTACTACGGTTATCACAACGTCAACGACCAGCAAATCACCTCGGATGCGTTCAGCCTGAAGCTCGAGCACGACTTCAACGACGCAGTGTCCATCCGTAACTTCAGCCGCATCGAGCGCGTGCGCCAGTATCTGCGCGCTTCAGGTCCCGAAGGCGCCCAGGCCGGTTGCCTGGCCAGCGGCACCCAGATAACCGGCGCCCCGTGTACCGCAGGCCTGGCCCCAGGCTATTTCCAGCCAACCGGCGGATCACTGGGTAACGAGCGCAACACCCAGAACAAGATGTTCACCAACCAGACCGACCTGACCAGCCACTTCAGCACAGGTTTCATCGACCACACGCTGGTGACCGGTATCGCCATCAGCCGCGAAGAATATGAGGCGGACACCGGAAAATGGCTGACTAACAGCAACGGCAGCACGATAACCCCACCACCGGTCAGCTACAGCGATCCGAACTCCTACTGGTCGGGGCCCGTTAACTTCACCCGCGCGGCCCACATCGATGGCGAGTTAAACAACCGTGCCGCCTATATCTTTGACACGCTCAAGCTGAACCCACAATGGGAAATCAATGGTGGTTTGCGTTACGAGCACAACGCCGGCAGTTCGGTGACCAATGCTTACTCCAGCACCGGCGTGGAAGCACCCGGCGTGCGCTACGGCCAAGCCGATGATCTGGTGTCCTACCGCGCGGCCCTGGTCTACAAACCGGTGGAAAACGGTAGCTTTTATATCGCCTACGGCAACAGCAAGACGCCGTCGCAAGCCAGCGTCAATGGCGGCTGCTACACCGTGGCCAAAACCTCAAGTGCGGCCACCAACAACTGCAACGTCGCCCCTGAAACCGCCGTCAGCTATGAAATTGGCACCAAGTGGGACTTCTTCAACAATGCCCTGTCGCTGACGGGCGCGATCTTTCGCAATGACCGCACCAACTACAAAGTCGCCAGTAACGACCCGAGCAACTTGAGCGGCACGCAAACCCTCGACGGCAAGGCACGTGCGGATGGTGTGGCACTGGGTCTGAGCGGTGCGCTCACAGACAGTTGGAGGGTTTTCTCCAACTACACCTACCTGGACACCCGAGTGCTGCGCAGTGCCAGCGATTACACCCTGGCAACCACCGGCGTCGACGTGCAGAAAGGCGAACCGCTCACCTTCACGCCCAAACATGCGGCAAGCCTCTGGACGGTGTACGACCTGCCATACGACTTCCAGGTTGGCTATGGCATAACGGCGCAAACCAAACAGTACCTGGCCAGCGCCGCCGGGGCACCGACCTCACCCGGCTACGCGGTGCAGCGCGCGATGCTCGGTTACAAGGTCAACAAACAGCTGAACCTGCAGTTGAACGTCAACAACCTGTTCGACAAGGAGTACCTGACCCGCATCCGTAACAACGGTTGGGCGGTACCCGGCGATGGGCGCTCAGCGGTTGTATCGGCCGACTACACGTTCTGATCGCTGGACACTAGATCGTTCCCACGCTCTGCGTGGGAATGATCACGCCCCATCAGGCATTCGGTTTTCCGAACACCATCCTCGCCCCTATTCGGTTTGCCGGACCCTCGCTCCGAAAAACCTCCGTCACATAAAGTTAATATCCATATAAATCAAATAGTTAACTGTTTGCCTCAGGTATGGCACGACTCATGCTCTACACTCCCTGACGATTGCCTGAGACGCTTCAGGAGCCGTTACGGGCATTCGCTGTACAAGAGAGCCGTTTAGCCGGCTTCATAAAAAAAACAAATGTCGAGGAAGTATTGATGCGCATCGTTCCCCATATCTTGGGCGCAGCTATCGCTGCTGCTCTGATCAGCACTCCAGTTTTCGCCGCCGAACTCACCGGCACACTGAAGAAAATCAACGACTCCGGCACCATCACTCTCGCGCACCGCGACAGCTCCATTCCGTTTTCCTACATCGCGGATGGTTCGGGCAAACCCGTGGGCTACTCCCACGACGTTCAGTTGGCTGTCGTTGAAGCCCTGAAAAAAGACCTGAACAAGCCCGATCTGAAGGCCAAGTACAACCTGGTCACCTCGCAAACCCGAATCCCGCTGATCCAGAACGGCACCGCGGACCTCGAGTGCGGCTCCACCACCAACAACGCCGAACGCGCCCAACAAGTCGACTTCACCGTCAACATCTTCGAAATCGGCACCCGTTTGCTGGTCAAGAAAGACAAGGACGGCAAGCCCTCCTACGCCGACTTTGCTGACCTGAAAGGCAAAAACGTCGTGACCACCGCCGGCACCACGTCCGAGCGCATCATCAAAGCGATGAACGCCGACAAGCAGATGGGCATGAACGTCATCTCCGCCAAAGACCATGGCGAAGCCTTCAACATGCTGGAAAGCGGCCGCGCCGTAGCCTTCATGATGGACGACGCCCTGCTGGCCGGTGAAGAAGCCAAGGCCAAGAAGCCGGACGATTGGGTCATCACCGGTACTCCACAATCCTTCGAAGCCTATGCTTGCATGGTTCGTAAAGACGACCCTGCGTTCAAGAAAGCGGTAGATGACGCCATCGTTGGCCTCTACAAATCCGGCGAAATCAACAAAATCTACAGCAAATGGTTCGAAAGCCCGATTCCACCAAAAGGCCTGAACCTGAACTTCCCGATGAGCGAAAAGGTTAAAGAGCTGATCGCTAACCCAAGCGATAAGCCGGCGCCTGACGTAAAAATCTGACACCTGATCTAACCTTATCTCCTGAGGGGGCCAATCCTCCCTCAGGTATCTGTTACTACCTGCTGGCTTTACTTTGGAACACTCGACCTGGCGGTTTTCGAGCCGATCGTGTGTGCCTGGCGTTCACCGCCGGGCGGGAAAGGATCTTCCCCAGGCGGGTGCTTGTACATTGATCGATCTCGAGGGGAGACCCTAATGAATTACAACTGGGACTGGGGCGTGTTCTTCAAGTCCACCGGCGTTGGCAGCGAGACTTATCTCGACTGGTACATCGCCGGCTTGGGCTGGACCATTGCCATCGCTGTCGTGGCATGGATTATCGCCTTGCTGCTGGGCTCCATTCTGGGGGTCATGCGCACCGTGCCAAACCGCATCGTATCGGGCATCGCGACCTGCTACGTGGAACTGTTTCGTAACGTGCCGCTGCTGGTTCAGCTGTTTGTCTGGTATTTCCTGATACCCGACATGCTGCCGCAAAACCTGCAGGACTGGTACAAACAAGACCTGAACCCGACCACCTCGGCCTACCTGAGCGTTGTCGTGTGCCTGGGCTTGTTCACCGCCGCCCGTGTGTGTGAACAAGTCCGTACCGGCATTCAAGCGCTGCCACGCGGCCAAGAAGCTGCCGCGCGCGCCATGGGCTTCAAGCTGCCGCAGATCTACTGGAACGTGCTGCTGCCCCAGGCCTACCGGATCATCATTCCGCCGCTCACCTCGGAATTCCTCAACGTCTTCAAGAACTCCTCCGTGGCGTCCTTGATCGGCCTGATGGAGTTGCTTGCGCAAACCAAACAGACCGCCGAGTTCTCGGCCAACCTGTTTGAAGCCTTCACCTTGGCCACGCTGATCTACTTCACCTTGAACATGAGCTTGATGTTGCTGATGCGCCTAGTCGAGAAGAAAGTCGCCGTGCCCGGCCTGATCTCCGTGGGGGGTAAATAATGGACTTCGATTTCAGCGGCATCATCCCCGCCATTCCGGGCCTGTGGAACGGCATGGTCATGACCTTGCAGTTGATGGTCATGGGTGTGGTCGGCGGCATCGCCCTTGGTACGGTCCTGGCGTTGATGCGCCTGTCGTCCAACAAGTTGTTGTCGCGCCTGGCCGGCGCCTACGTGAACTATTTCCGCTCGATCCCACTGCTGTTGGTGATCACCTGGTTCTACCTGGCGGTACCGTTCGTACTGCGCTGGATTACCGGCGAAGACACCCCGATCGGTGCGTTCACGTCCTGCGTCGTGGCCTTCATGATGTTCGAAGCCGCGTACTTCTGTGAAATCGTACGGGCCGGCGTGCAGTCGATTCCCAAGGGCCAGATGGGCGCGGCGCAAGCGATGGGCATGACCTATGGCCAGACCATGCGTTTGATCATCCTGCCCCAGGCGTTCCGCAAGATGACCCCGTTGCTGCTGCAACAGTCGATCATCCTGTTCCAAGACACCTCGCTGGTCTACACCGTGGGCCTGGTGGACTTCCTCAACTCCGCCCGTTCCAACGGCGACATCATCGGCCGCTCCAATGAGTTCCTGATCTTCGCCGGTGTCGTCTACTTCATCATCAGCTTTTCCGCCTCGCTGCTGGTCAAGCGTCTGCAAAAAAGGTTTGCCGTATGATCTCTATCAAGAACATCAACAAGTGGTATGGCGACTTCCAGGTGCTGACCGATTGCAGCACTGATGTCAAAAAAGGCGAAGTGATCGTGGTGTGCGGGCCATCCGGCTCGGGTAAGTCCACCCTGATCAAGTGCGTCAACGCGCTGGAACCGTTCCAGAAGGGCGACATCGTGGTCGACGGCACCTCCATCGCCGACCCGAAGACCAACCTGCCGAAGTTGCGTTCACGCGTGGGCATGGTATTCCAGCACTTCGAACTGTTCCCGCACCTGACCATCACCGAAAACCTGACCATCGCGCAGATCAAGGTGCTTGGCCGCAGCAAGGAAGAAGCCACCAAGAAAGGCCTGCAACTGCTTGAGCGCGTAGGTCTGTCGGCACACGCCCACAAGCACCCGGGCCAACTGTCCGGTGGCCAGCAACAACGTGTGGCGATTGCCCGCGCCCTGGCCATGGACCCGATCGTCATGCTGTTCGACGAACCGACCTCCGCCCTCGACCCGGAAATGGTCAACGAAGTGCTGGACGTGATGGTGCAACTGGCCCAGGAAGGCATGACCATGATGTGCGTAACCCACGAAATGGGCTTCGCCCGTAAAGTGGCCGACCGCGTAATTTTCATGGACGCCGGCAAGATCATCGAGGACTGCCCGAAGGAAGAGTTCTTCGGCGACATCAGCGCCCGCTCCGAACGCGCGCAGCACTTCCTTGAGAAAATCCTGCAGCACTAAGCACTGTCCAATTGTGGTGAGGGGTCAATGCCCTTCACCACAACTGGTTGACCCAAGGCATCTGTGATGAAATGCGACCCCAACCAATTTCGCGCCGCACCGCCATCACTTGCCGTGAAACCTCGCCTGATTCGCCAACTGTTCCTGCCGCCGTTGATCATCGCCTTGATGATCGGCTTGGGTTATATCGGCTTCTGGGTCAGTGAGTACTATGGCATCCGCACCCTCAGCGACAACGGCGAACGCCAGTTGGAGCTGCACGCTCGCACCGTCGAAAGTGAACTGAGCAAATACACCTACCTGCCCAGCCTCCTGGAACTGGAGTCCAGCGTCTCCACACTGCTGGCCGACCCGACCCAGGAAACCCGGCAGTCGGTCAACGATTACCTCGAAGGCCTGAACCGACGCAGTCGCAGTCGGGCCATCTACGTGATGGACACCACCGGCCGCGTGCTGGCCACCAGTAACTGGCGCGATGCCGACAGTTACCAGGGTGAAGACCTGTCCTTTCGCGCCTATTTCCAGAACGCCGTACGCGGTCAGCCCGGCCGCTTCTATGGCATCGGCAGTACCAACGGCGAGCCTGGCTACTACCTGGCTCACGGCCTTGAAGAGCACGGCAAGATCATCGGCGTCGCGGTAGTCAAAGTGCGCCTCGAAGCCCTGGAAGAACGCTGGCAACGCGCGCGTCTCGAAGCGTTTGTGAGCGACGAGAACGGCATCATCATTCTGTCCAGCGACCCGGCCCGTCGCCTCAAGGCCGTGCGGCCGCTGAGCGATGACACCAAGGAACGCCTGGCCCACAGCCTGCAATATTACTGGGCGACGCTGAACGAGCTGGAACCCCTGGCCCGCGAGCGTATCAATGAAGGCACCGAAAAACTGACGTTCCCCGCCAACAGCGAAGTAGTGGCCGACGAGAAAGAGGTCAGCTACCTGGCCCAGACTCGGCCCCTGAGTGATACGCCGTGGAATTTCACGCTGCTCACCCCGCTCAATGACTTGCGCCGAGCAGCGATCAACCAAGGCATCCTGGTGGCCGTCGCGTTTGGCCTGGTCGCCTTTTTGCTGATTGCCTGGAACGAGCGGCGCAAGGTCATCGCCACGCGCCTCGCCGCGCGGGAAGCCTTGCAGGAAGCCAACAGCCAGCTGGAACGGCGGATTGCCGAACGCACCACCGACCTGCGCGCCAGCAACGAACGGCTCAAGGGCCAAATTCGCGAACGCCGCCAGGCCGAAGAAACCCTGCGCCGTGCCCAGGATGAACTGGTGCAGGCCGGCAAGCTGGCAGCCATAGGCCAAATGTCCACCAGCATTGCCCATGAATTGAACCAACCCCTGGCCGCGTTGCGCACCTTGTCCGGCAATACCGTGCGCTTCCTGGAACGCGGCGCACTGGATACTGCCAGCGCCAACCTCAAGACCATTAACGAGTTAATCGACCGCATGGGCCGCATCACCGCCAGCCTGCGCTCCTTTGCCCGGCGCGGTGACGACCAGGGCGAAGCCAACCTTGGCAAGGCCGTGGACGCCGCGTTCCAGGTATTGGGCGCCCGCCTGGACAGCCTGCCGTTAACCGTGCACCGCGACTTCGCCAACGCCCAATTGCAAATCGACCAGACGCGCCTGGAGCAGATCCTGGTCAACCTGATCGGCAACGCCCTCGACGCCATGCAAGCGCAGCCGGCACCCGAACTGTGGCTCAACGGCCACATTCTCGACGGCAAATATCGCCTGCATGTGCGCGACAACGGTCACGGCATCGACTCCGAGGCGCGTAAGCATTTATTCGAACCCTTCTTCACCACCAAACCCGGCGAACAAGGCCTGGGCCTGGGCCTGACCCTTTCCGCCAGCCTCGCGGCGGCCACTGGCGGCAACCTCGCCGTGGAACACCCGGCCGAGGGTGGTACTGCCTTTGTCTTGTGCCTTCCGTTGGTTGGCGCTCAAAAAGCTGAGTCGACATGAATACAGACGTTACAACCCCAGCAGGCGAACTCACCGTCCTGATCGTCGAGGACGACCCCCATGTGTTGCTCGGCTGCCAGCAAGCCCTGGCGCTGGAAGACATTCCCAGCGTGGGCGTGGGCAGTGCCGAGGAAGCGCTCAAGCGCATCGGCGAGAACTTTGCCGGCATCGTCATCAGCGACATTCGCCTGCCGGGCATCGATGGTCTGGAACTGCTGACCCGCCTTAAGGCATTGGATAAAAGCTTGCCGGTGGTGCTGATCACTGGCCATGGCGATATCTCGATGGCCGTCGGCGCGATGCGCAACGGCGCCTATGATTTCATGGAAAAACCCTTCTCCCCCGAGCGTTTGGTCGACGTGGCCCGCCGCGCCCTGGAACAGCGTGGACTGGCACGAGAAGTGTGGTCGCTGCGACGCCAATTGGCCGAACGCGACTCCCTGGAGGGCCGCATCATTGGCCGCTCCCCGGCCATGCAGAACCTGCGCGAGCTGATCGCCAATGTGGCCGACACCTCGGCCAACGTGCTGATCGAAGGCGAGACCGGCACCGGTAAGGAACTGGTTGCGCGCTGCCTGCATGATTTCAGCCGACGCCATTCCCACCAGTTCGTCGCCTTGAACTGCGGCGGCCTGCCGGAAAACCTGTTCGAAAGCGAAATTTTCGGCCACGAAGCCAACGCCTTTACCGGCGCCGGAAAACGTCGTATCGGCAAGATCGAACACGCCCACGAAGGCACGCTGTTTCTCGATGAAGTGGAAAGCATGCCGATCAACCTGCAGATCAAGTTATTGCGAGTGTTACAGGAACGCACCTTGGAACGCCTGGGTTCAAACCAGAGCGTGGCGGTGGATTGCCGGGTGATCGCCGCCACCAAGTCCGACCTCGACGAACTGAGCCGCGCCAGCCAATTTCGCAGCGACCTGTACTACCGCCTCAACGTGGTGACCCTGGAACTGCCGCCCCTGCGCGAGCGCCGCGAAGACATCCTGCAGTTGTTCGAACACTTCCTGCAGCAGTCGTCGTTGCGCTTCGACCGCACCGCACCGGAACTAGACAACCAGACCGTGTCGAGCTTGATGAGCCACGACTGGCCAGGCAACGTGCGTGAACTGCGCAACGTTGCCGAACGCTTTGCCCTGGGCTTACCCGCCTTCAAGAAAAGCGGCACCGGCAGCGCAAACCATGGCCTGGCGTTTACCGAGGCGGTGGAAGCCTTCGAACGCAACCTGCTCAACGACGCCTTGCAACGCAGCGGCGGCAACCTGACCCAGGCCAGCCAGGAGCTGGGAATGGCCAAGACCACCCTGTTCGACAAGGTCAAAAAGTACGGTTTGAGCCACTAAGGAGCGCAGTGTGGATCTGGTATTAAAAGCCGCTCTTGGCGCAGCGGTAGTGTTGATTCTGGCGGCGCTGGCCAAGACCAAAAACTATTACCTCGCAGGGCTGGTGCCGCTGTTTCCGACCTTTGCGTTGATCGCGCACTACATCGTCGGCAAGGGCCGCTCGGCAGACGACTTGAAGACCACCATCCTGTTTGGGATGTGGTCGATCATTCCGTACTTTGTGTATTTGGCGACGCTGTATGTGATGGTCGACCGCATGCGATTAGAGGCATCACTCGCCGTGGCGGCGGTGGCGTGGTTAATCGCGGCGACCATTTTGGTGAGCCTGTGGGTACGCGTCCACACCTGATTAAACCGTAGCAGCTGTCGAGCGCCAGCGAGGCTGCGTCAGGCGCGGCGCAATGCTCTGTCTGACTCGGTATCGGCAGCGTGACCAACGCAGCCTCGCTGGCGCTCGACAGCTGCTACGGAAGTTTTCAGCCGCGTTAACGGATGATCTTCTCGACCTGAATGCCCAGCTTCTTCAACCGATACCAGAAACTCCGCTCGGAAATCCCGATCTTCGCCGCCGCGGCAGCCTGCACGCCATTGCTCTCATTCAACGCCGCCAGAATGTAGGTTTTCTCAACCTCCGCCAGTGCGGCATCCAGGTCCGCAGGCACGCCCGGTGTGTCACCGAGCAGCGCCGTGACGCCACCCTCGACGGGTTTGGAAGCAAACAAATAAGCGGGAAGATCGATGTCTTCGATCACCGGCTTGGCCGCCACGATCGTCGCTCGCTCTACACAGTTTTGCAGCTCACGAATATTGCCCGGCCAGCTGTAGGCGGCCATGGCCTGCAACGCCTCAGGGCTGAAGCCCGTGATGCGTTTGCCGGCGGTGGCGCTCAGGGTCTGGGCGAAGTGTCGCGCCAGGGGCACGATATCTTCTGCGCGCTCGCGCAGGGCCGGCAACGGAATCGGGAACACGTTGAGGCGGTAATACAGGTCTTCGCGAAACTCTTTATTGGCCACCGCATCCAGCAGGTTTTTGTTGGTGGCGGCGATCACCCGCACATCCACCTTGCGCTCACGCGGGTCACCTACCGGCTCGATCACCCTCTCCTGCAAGGCGCGCAAAATCTTGGCCTGCAATGCCAGGGGCATATCGCCCACTTCATCCAGGAACAACGTGCCTTTATCGGCCTGCATAAAGCGCCCTATCCGATCCGCTACGGCGCCGGTAAAAGCGCCCTTGCGATGGCCGAACATCTCGCTTTCCAGCAGGCCTTCAGGGATGGCTGCGCAGTTGACCGCCACGAACGGCTTGTCGGCACGGCTGCCGTGCTTATGGATGGCGCGGGCGACCATTTCCTTGCCGGTTCCGCTTTCGCCGGTCAGCAGGATGGTTGCACTGCTGTCGCGTACTGAGTCCACCGCATGCAACACCTGGCGAAACGCCGGGCTATCGCCCACCAGGCTGTCGAACTGTGCATGTTGGTCCAGTTCGGCGCGCAGGCGCGCGTTGTCGCGCATGATGTCGCGAAACTGCAAGGCCTTGGCCACGGTGATGTCCAACTCGTCGATGTCGAACGGCTTGGCGATGTAGTCATAAGCGCCATTGCGCATCGACTGCACGGCATTTTTCACGGTGCTGTAGGCGGTCATCACGATCACCGGTAAATCAGGGAAACGCACCTTGATCTCAGCCAGCAGCGCCGGCCCGTCCATGCCCGGCATGCGCCAGTCGCTGATCACCAGGTCGATGTCTTCCTGCTCCAGCACTTTGAGCGCGTGCAAGCCGTTGCTCGCGGTAAATACCTGGATGCCATTCTGGCTCAAGGCCTGCGACAGCAAGTCACAGAGCTTGGGCTCATCGTCGACTACCAATACGTTATGCGTCATGACCTTCCTCATCATCACCGTCATCTTCACCATTGGCCGGAATGTACAGGCTGAAGGTGGCGCCGGCATCTTTCTCACTGGCACATTCGATGCTGCCGTCGTGACTTTCCATGATCGAATAGACTTTAGCCAGGCCCAGGCCTGTGCCCGAGGCCTTGGTGGTGACGAATGGCGTGAAGATGCGCTCAATCATATCCGCCGGGATGCCCTGGCCGGTGTCGGCAATACTGATAACCGTATTGCCACCCAAGCTGCCAATGCCCACGGTCAAGCGCCCACCTTCCGGCATCGCATCAATGGCGTTGAGAATCAGGTTGAGGCACGCCTGCTTGAGCTGTTTGGCGTCAGCATAGATGGTCGCACCGGGCGCCTGATCATCGATTTGCGAGTCAATGTTATGGCTCGCCAGCTCCGGGGCGCAGAAACCTAGGATCTCCTCCACCAACGGACGTGCCGCCTGCAACACACGCAAGGGTGGGTTGGGTTTGGCGAAGTCGAGAAACTCGGTGATCAAGTCGTTGATGCGGCTGACTTCGCTGATCACGTATTCCAAATGACGCTTATCGGTTTCCGGCAGGTCGGCGCGACGGTGCAGCAGTTGGGTGGCCGTCTTGATGATGCCCAGCGGGTTGCGGATTTCGTGGGCCAGGCCCATGGCAACTTCGCCCAGGGCATGCAGCCGATCACGACGACGCAACTGGGCCTCGAGGTGGTGCAACTCCCCCAGGCGCTCGGTCATGTGATTGAACGTGCTGCTCAACTGCGCCAGCTCGTCGCCGCCGCTGACCAACACGCGATGTTCGTAATTGCCCGAAATGACCGCGTTCACCCCTTCGGACAAGTCCCGCAGAGGCTTGGTCAGACGCCGCGACACCAGCACACCGGCGCCCAGGGACAACGCCGAACTCACCAGGAAAATCAGTACGAACAGATTGCTCTGGTTCACCAACCCCACCAGGCTGGTGTGGCGCAGCAGGCCGCTGAAGATCACCCCTTGCAAATCGCCGGCGTCGTTGAAGATCGGCCAATACAAACCGCTATAGCTATTGGTGAACTGCTCACTCGGCTGCCGGGTGCTGCGCATGGCCGTTTCGACACTCTTCGGAATGCGCGAAGGATGACGCTCGAAGCGCTGAGTCGAGAATATCTCGGAAAAACCCGTGGGGTTGGCCAGGTACAGGCGCAGGTCAAGGGAATGCACATCGGCCACGCTGGTGAGGAAGCTGCTGTCCAGATAAGTGGCCACCAATAGCACATAGTCGACGCCCTCCTGGGAGGTTTCGAACGTCGAGACCACCAGGCCCGTACTCACCCCAGCCACCTCGACGGTTTGCAACGCCGCATGGCTGGTCAGGTTGATCTGCTTGACGATGTCATCGGGCGCGGTGCTGAACATCACCTTGTTGTCACTGCTGCGAATCAGCGCAACCACATCGATATCGGTGGCTTCGGCGATGTCGGCGGTAAGCCGGTCGTGCTTGGCGGCTTGCTTGCTCGAGGGCGGGCTGGTGTAGCGCAGGAACAGCTTGGCCACTCGTGCGTTGTCATGAAGGATGTCGCCAATCTCATCCTTGACGATCTTGGTCGACTCTTGCAGCCAGATACGCACGTTACTGTCGAAAATCTGCGACAGCGTGGTCGCCGCCAACTCGGCCGCGATCATGGTGGGAATGACGCTGACCAGCCAGAACGCCAGCACCAGCTTGCGCTGGACGCTCCAGCGCGAAATGGCAAAGGGGCGGGCTTTTTGGCGGGTCTTGGTGATCATCAGGTTTCGCTTATCGCAGCAGCCATGGCAGGGTCGGAACGATCCGGTCGGAGAAACTTTTTCACGAGTTTGAGCAGGCCGTTCACCAGCCGATTACGGTGGCGGAAGAACATGCTGTTGCCCTGGAATTCACAGCCCAGGCGCTTCTTGCTGGCATACCCTTCCTGACCGCACTCGTACACGGGAATATTGTGCTGGATACAATAGTCGACATTGGTCAACCAACTACGAAAGTACAGGCTGTACTCACGGCTGAACTCAATGTCATGCCCGAAAAATTTGTCGATCAGTCGGTGCTGGTCCAACAGGATCAAGTTGAACGCTACCAGTCGCTCGTCCACCCAATACAGAACACAGACCGCACGCTCTTCAAGCCGTTCAAGGATGCCGGTGAAGTAACTGGCCGGCAGGCGTTCGAATTGCAAGTCCGCACGACTGAGCGTGCATTCATACAGACGCATGATCTGGGGTAGCACATCATCAATGTTGTGCCGCCACTCCACCCGTGGGCCCGGCGCACGCAGTTTGCGGCGCAGATCCTTACGGGTCGATTTGCACAACGAGCCCAGGTAGGCATCCACCGAACCGTAGGGCACGCTCAGCAACCCACTGGGCAAACTCGGCATGCTCTGGAAGCCTGCGGTGCGACAGCTGGCTGCCCAGTTCGGGTCGTCTGTCGGCACGTCCTTGACTGCCACCAGGCCGATGCCGAATTCATTGGCATCCTGACGCGCGGCCTGCAACAAGTGCTTGAGCAGCAGCGGACGCCGCTCCTCGGGCACACCACTCGCGACCCCTGCGTCACAACGTTCGGCGACCGGGGAGCCAATGGCATATAGCGGCAACTGCAAAACACCCGGCCACAGTCGCTCCAGGCGCTCGGTAAAGCGCTTGCCTGCTCCCGACACTGTAGTGTCGAGGCGATAATGAGTGATGAACGCGGCGGCAACCGCCACCAGCGTTTCATCTTCGTAGACAGCCAGGTAACGCCATTTGAAATCATCGATGGCCGCGTTTTCCACGGCAACGTAATAGTCCCAATCCTCCAAGGCACCGGGGAAACAGTCATTCCAGGCACTGCGCTGGATGGCCCGGATAGTCGAGAAGGCTTGGGCGGTGATCACGTCTCGTCCTTAAGCGGATGCTCGCTGTCGATAATCTTCGGGCACCTGGATTACAGCAGTGTGTTGCTCGACAAACTCAGCGCTCAACTCGATCACCCGACGGTACTCCAGGTCGACGGTGATCATGTGGTAGCAGTTGTCCAACAGGATCTTGGTCACGGGCCCACCGAGATGGCGCTCCACGTAATCGGCGTTCCAGCGGCTGGTGATATCGTCCTCAATGGAGTGCAACACCAGAGCCGGCACCTTGACCTCAGGCATGCGTTTCTTGACCACGGCGTTCATCCGGTGCAATTCGCGCACGGTGATACCTTCCATCGTCAACAAACCCGCCTCGCTGCTTTCCCCTTCCTTCATCTGACGCTCGACGATTGCCCGCAGACGCTCGTTCTTGATGCCATAAGGCGGCTTCTCTTCGAAGCGGCAGATGTGCACGCCGAATGGAATTTTCATCAACAATGGCGTCAAGAACGCCAACTTATTAATGCTCCAGCCGTCGTACTTCAAGGTGGTGGAATACATCAACAGCCCGGCGACTTGCCCAGGATGCTCGGAGGCCACGTACATCGACATCACCGCGCCCATGGACAAACCACCGACAAACACTTGCTCGTGGCGTTGCTTGATCTGGGCGAAGGTTTTGCGCACCCCTTCGTACCAGTCCAGCCAGCCAGTGGCCTGCAGGTCGCTGTTGTCCCCGCAGTGTCCAGCCAGGGTGGGCACATACACCGTGCAGTTACCCGCCTTGGCCAAACCCTTGGCCACTTGACGCAATTCCGTCGGGGTGCCGGTCAGGCCGTGGATCAACAGGATCCCGACCGGACCTTCACCGAGAACGAAGCCGGCATCACCTTCACCGAGGTCGATCTCGACGTTGTTCACCGTTTGGTCGCCCGCACCAGCAGTTGCTCGAGCAACTTCAGGCCCAGGTCGATTTCCGGGTAGCTGATTTCCAGGGAAGGTGCCAGGGTGATTACGTTTTTGTAGTAACCGCCCACATCGAGGATCAAGCCGAGTTTCTGGCCATCAACCACCATGTCGCCTTTCATGCCTTCCTCGACCATGTAGTCCAGGGTCGCCTTGTCCGGCGTGAAGCCGTCCGGGCCGCAGATTTCGCAGCGCAGAGCCAGACCCAGGCCATCGACGTCGCCGATGATCGGGAAACGTTTCTGCAGGTCTTGCAGGCCTTCCAGGAAGTATTTGCCCTTGGCCATGACCATTGCGCCGTAGTCGACTTCGCTGGTCATCTTGAACATTTCCAGGCCTACCGCCGTACCCAGTGGGTTGGAGGCGAAGGTGGAGTGAGTCGAACCTGGTGGGAAGATCTTCGGGTTGATCAGCTCTTCACGGGCCCAGATACCGCCCAGTGGGTTCAGGCCGTTGGTCAGCGCCTTACCGAAGACGATTACGTCGGGTTGTACGTCGAAGTGTTCGATTGACCACAGCTTGCCGGTACGCCAGAAGCCCATCTGGATTTCGTCGGAAACCATCAGGATGCCGTGCTGGTCAAGAACCTGCTTGAGTTCGCGGTAGAAGTTCATCGGCGGGATCACGTAGCCGCCGGTGCCCTGGATCGGCTCAACGTAGAAGGCTGCGTATTCGCACTGATTGGTTTTTGGGTCCCAGACGCCGTTGTATTCAGTCTCGAACAAACGGGCGAACTGCTGCACGCACTGGCTGCCGTACTCTTCCTTGGTCATGCCTTTCGGGCCACGGAAGTGGTACGGGAACGGAATGAAGTTGGCGCGCTCACCAAAGTGGCCGTAGCGGCGACGGTAGCGGAAGCTCGAAGTAATCGACGACGCGCCGAGGGTACGGCCGTGGTAGCCGCCTTCGAAGGCGAACATCAGGCTCTTGCCGTTGGAAGCGTTACGCACCACTTTCAAGGAGTCTTCGATCGACTGCGAACCGCCGACGTTGAAGTGCACACGACCGTCGAGGCCGAATTTCTTCTTGGCGTCGACTGCGATCATTTCCGACAGCTCGATCTTGCCTTTGTGCAGGTATTGGCTGGCGATTTGCGGCAGGGTATCGATCTGCTGTTTCAGCGCGTTATTCAGGCGCGGGTTGGCGTAACCGAAGTTAACGGCCGAGTACCACATTTGCAGGTCGAGGTAAGCCTGGTCTTCGGTGTCCCACACGTAGGAGCCTTCGCAACGGCTGAAAATACGCGGTGGCTCGATGTAGTGAACAGTGTCGCCGTAAGAGCAGTACTTGGCTTCTTTATCCAGAAGAATCTGGTCTTCAGGGGTAGCGATACGGATATCAGACATGGTGGAAGAGTTCCTGACTATCAGAAGAGGTGTTGAAAGAGGTGGAGTTGGCGGCGATGCCCTGAGGCAGCTTGGCCAACAGCGCAGGCAATTCGGCAAAAGTGTCGAAGCGCGCGTAGGGAATATTGTTGGCTTCGCAATACTTGGCGAGGCTGCCTTTGGCGAAGACGAAGTCGGCGGTGGAAGCCACACACATGTCGGACTTGCCGTCGCCAATCACCAGCACGCGCTTGTTGCGCGGGGTGGATTTGCACTTGCAGTTCCCGGAGGCAGCGCGGCACGCGTCGCTGGAGTACGGGAAGTCGATGCGCCAGCTGTTCTGATCGACTTGGCGCAGGCGGTTGGCCAGGATCGGCAGCAAGGTCACGTAGTTGCGCGACAGAATGCGCGCGATGCCTTGTTCGATGCCGTCGCTGACCACTTCGATGGTCGCGCCCAGGCCCATGACATGATCGACGAAATCCGGGAAGTCCGGGTCGATCTCGACGCTGTCGAAGTACGCCAGCAGTTCTGCCGGGGTCGCCTTGATCAACGCCAGTTGGCGGCTCAGGCATTCGCGTGAACCGATATGCCCATCCAGCCATTCCTGTTCGATGGTTTCCCACTCGGGACCGGCGAAGCGCTGGAGGACGTTGTCGATGACATCGGTGGGGGTAATGGTCCCGTCGAAGTCGCACACGATATGCCACTGGATCATTGCGTTTACCTTGAAGAGGAGCGCTCTGTGCGCTTGCCATCGAGGTAAAGCAGAGATTGTGCCAACTGGCTATAACCCAGCAGGGCTAGGGGTTTGGCTGATGTTTGTGTTTATATGTGTCGCGCAAGCTACAATTTTTGTAGCTTGCTACAAACAAGATGAGTGCTTGCGCCAGGGCCGCCCTTCGCGCGTACATGCGCGCATGTTCTGATTAAGGAAACCGCTCCATGCTCAAGGTTACATCTGCTGTATTCGTCGGTTTACTGGGGCTGTGGGGGTTTTCCAGCGCCGTATGGGCCGACGGCATCACGGGTGACGTGGGCGCCGGCATCAGCTATCAACCTTACGATCCCACCGGCAGTCGCTACGAAACACGGCCTATTCCCTACCTGGACCTGGAGTGGGGCAGCGTCAGCCTGGACTCCGACGACGGCCTGAGCTGGAGCGCACTTAACACCAACGGCTTTACCGCCGGCCCCTACATCAATTACCTGCCGGGACGTTCGGCCAACGGATCGCTGCGCGGCTTGCGCGATGTGCCCGACATGGCAGAGGTCGGTGGTTTCGTCCAATACGCCCCGGCCGAATTCTGGCGCGTGTATGCCCAGGTGGGCCAGGCTGTAGGCGGGCCGCGCGATCAAAGTGGTGTGCTGGGCAAACTCGGTGGCGAGTTGGGCTACCCGCTGGGGAGCGGCATTATTGGCAGCACCGACCTGATCGCGCATTTTGCCGACGCCCGCCAGACCCAAACCTTTTTCGGCGTCGACGCCAAGGAGTCCGCGGTTTCTGGCTTTCGGCCCTATAACGCTAGCGCGGGCTTCCAGAACCTGACGCTGACCCAAAATTTCGAATTCCCCTTGGCTGCCAACTGGACGCTGCTGACCAGCGCCAGCTGGGTGCACCTGGTCGGCTCTGCAGCCAAAAGCAGCATCGTCAAGGAAGCCGGAGATGTGAACCAAGGCCAGGTGCAGACCGCGATCAGCTACAAGTTTGACTGACGGACATAATGCTGAGTAGCCAGCTGTAAGGTACAGGCAACGGGCTTGGGCTTGATGGTTGTTGCTGGGCCGCTGAGTACATATCCGTTGTTTGGGTAGCGGCGGCTTATGGTTTCGCCCTTACGGCGACTCACTTTGGAAAAGCCGGAATGCCGGCCCAGCCCAAAGTAAGCAAAGGGCTCTTGCCCCACCACTCGGCACCTCGCTGTGGCTCGGTGCCGAGTGGTGGGGCGAAGGCCTTTTGGTTACTTTTGGGCCTTTCCAAAAGTGACCCGCTGTAAGAGCGGAACCCATATCAGCCGTTACCGCAGCAACGGATATGTACTCAGGCTACCCCGAAGGCCGCCACAGGCCTACCCCTTCGCCTCACGGATAATCTGACGAATCGCCCCGACAAAGGCTTCAGCCGGCTGGCCACCGCTGACCGCATATTGACCGTTAAACACGATGGTCGGCACCGAGGTAACACCCCGAGAAACCCACAGTTGTTCCTCTTCACGAACCTCAGCCACATACTCGTCGGAGGCCAGAATCTCGGCCGCGCGCTTGATATCCAAGCCGACACTTTCGGCGATGATCGCCAGGGTCGCGTGGTCGGACGGGTCCTGCCCATCGGTGAAGTAGGCTTTGAACAGCGCTTCCTTGAGGTTGTACTGCAAGCCTTCAAGCCCGGCCCAATGCAGCAGGCGGTGAGCGTCGAAGGTGTTGTAGATACGGCTCTGGCCGTCGGTGCGAAAGGCAAACCCCAACTCAGCGCCCATGTCGCGGATACGCGCACGGTTAGCCTGGGATTCTTCAGCGGTAGAGCCGTATTTTTCGGTGATGTGCTCGACGATGTTTTGCCCTTCAGCAGGCATCTTCGGGTTCAGCTCGAACGGCTGGAAATGAATCTCAGCCTGCACTTCGCCGCCAAGCTGGTCGAGGGCTTCGGTCAGGCCACGCAGGCCGATGATGCACCAGGGGCAAGACACGTCGCTGACGAAATCGATTTTCAGGGGAGTACTCATGGCAGGCAACCTCGCTGGCATTCTTGCGCCGTAAAAGCTGCACGATACACCAAACTCACAGCACCTTCGAAGGCTCCCCCAGGTCAATCTGCGCCCAGTGTGCGGCATCTTCGCGATGGGCTTGCAGGTACGGCAACACCGCCGTCAGCAACTGCGCTTTGAACGCCTCCTGGAAACGATGAGCCATGCCAGGGATCAGTTTCAGCTCGCTGCCCTGGATATGCGCGGCCAAATGCACACCGTGCATCACCGGCAACAACGGATCGGCGGTGCCATGCACCACCAGGGTTGGCACACGCAATTGATTGAGCAACGGGACACGGCTGGGTTCGGCGAGGATCGCCATGATCTGGCGCTTGACCCCGTCCGGGTTGAAGGCGCGGTCGTAGGACAGCGCCGCCTGGTGCAGCAACGCTTGTCGATCATCTTTCACGTAAGGGCTGCCCAACGCCGCCAGCAAGTCGGCCTGTTGCTCCAGTGCCACTTCACGATTGGGCGCGCTGCGCCGTGACAGCAATTGCACCAGCGCGGCACTCGGCGCCGGCAAGCCTTCGGCACCGGAGCTGGTCATGATCAGCGTCAGGCTCTCAACCCGTTGCGGTGCCATGGCTGCCAGGTGCTGGGCAATCATGCCGCCCATGCTCGCGCCCAGCACATGGAATTGCTGGATCTGCAACGCGTCCATCAAACCCAGGGCGTCATCGGCCATGTCGGTCAGCGTGTACGGCGCCGCCACCGGCAGGCCGAGCTTGTAGCGCAGCACTTCAAACGTCAGGTTGGCGCTGGCCGGAGCCTGCCGCCAAGTGGACAGGCCGACATCTCGGTTGTCATAGCGAATCACCCGAAAACCTTGTTGGCACAGGGCGACCACTACCTCATCGGGCCAGTGGATCAACTGCCCGCCCAGCCCCATCACCAGCAACAAGGCAGGATCGGACGCACGGCCGATGCTCTGATAGGCGATGCTCACCTTATCCAGGTCGACCGTTTGAGTCGGGACATTGACATCACATCGAGACGCCGCAAAAGACGGCAGGCCGAACAATAGAGCGGCCAGTAAAAACAACACGCGCATGAAAAACACCGAAACGCAGAACCCCAGTAGAGCGCGAGTCTGATGAAGTTTGTTCAAGCGCGCTGCCACAGTTGCGTGACAGTTTGATGAAGAGTGCCCAGCGGTCATGGTCGACACGAGCTGCAACATGAGACAAACTCACGCCATCCAGTTTTGTCACAAATTATCTTCATGGAGAGCCCGTGCTCGAAATCCGTCACCTCAAGACCCTGCACGCCCTGCGCGAAGCCGACAGCCTGGTGGAAGCTGCCGAACGCCTGCACCTGACGCAGTCGGCGCTGTCCCACCAGTTCAAGGAGCTGGAAGAACGCTTGGGCATGCCGCTGTTCGTGCGCAAGACCAAGCCGGTGCGCTTCACCAGCGCCGGCCTGCGTCTGCTGCAATTGGCCGATGCGACCCTGCCGCTGCTGCGCGGCGCCGAGCGTGATATCGCACGTTTGGCTGGCGGTACTGCCGGACGCTTGCACATGGCGATCGAATGCCACAGTTGCTTTCAGTGGCTGATGCCGACCATCGACCAGTTCCGCGATGCGTGGCCGGAAGTCGAACTCGACCTGGCCTCGGGTTTTGCCTTCGCGCCGCTGCCGGCCCTGGCGCGTGGCGACCTGGACCTGGTGGTGACCTCCGACCCGCTGGAACTGCCGGGCATCACCTATGTGCCGCTGTTCACCTACGAAGCCATGTTGGCCGTGGCGAACCAGCATGCACTGGCGAACAAGTCGTATATCGTGCCGGAAGACCTGCTCATCGAAACCTTGATCACCTACCCGGTGGAACGCGACCGCCTGGACATCTTCACCCGCTTCCTTGAGCCCGCCGATGTGGAACCGGCCCAGGTGCGCACCTCGGAACTGACGGTGATGATGATGCAACTGGTGGCCAGCGGCCGTGGCGTGTGTGGGATGCCGCATTGGGCGCTGCATGAATACAGTTCGCGCGGGTATGTGAAAGCCAAGCGCTTGGGTGAGAAAGGGTTGTTTGCGACGCTGTATGCGGGAATTCGTGCGGACATGCTGGACGCGCCGTATATGCGCGACTTCCTGCTGACGGCCAAGGACACGTCGTTTTCCACATTGGATGGGGTCAGTGCGGTGCGCTAGGAAGTGAGCTCACGCCACATATGGATCTTGTCGAAGTAATCGACACCCACCCGCACCGCCAGCGGCTCCAGGCCGAATTGGATAAAACCGCACCGCTGGTAGAGCGCAAACGCTGCGTCATTACCAGCGGTGACGGTCAGTTGGATCAGTTTGAGCCGGGGCTGTTTGCGCGCTTCGTCGAGCGCCGCCTCCACCAACTGACGGCCCAAGCCTTTGTGCTGATAAACCTCGGTCACGTACATGCCGAACAAGGTCACCTTGTGTCGCGCCTTCTCACGGGGCTCGAATGCCAGGCCGACAATACCTGCCAATTCATCCCCGTCGAAACCACCGAGCAGCCGATCCAACGGGTTGTCCAGGCGCTTTTCCCACCAGCTCAACGGCATCAAAGCACGCTCCGCCACGCTGGAGGTGAACGCTTGGGGATAGGCGCCGTATGCCTCAAGCATCAATGCTCGATAAGCCTCGGCGTCGTTAACCCCAAGCGTGCGGATGATCATGCGTTGCAGGTCGTCTCAGTCAATGATGCGCGATAAAACGGCAGGATCAAGTCGCGTGTCAACGGAGCCAATTGCAGACCACCATCTCCGGCAGGGTCGATCCAGCGCACTTCTTCGATTTCAGCCGCGGGTGTTACCGGCACGTCGATATGCACCTGGAACAACTCGGCTTCCACGGTAAAACCTGGCTCGTTGGCAGCAGGGGCCGAGAAGTGGCCGAGGTAGACGGCGTCGCTTGGCTCGATGTGCAAATTCAGCTCTTCGTGCAGTTCACGGGCGAGCGCCTCGGCAGGCTGCTCACCGGCATCGATCTTGCCGCCAGGTTGCATGAACGCCTGTGTGCCGCGCTTGCGCACCAGCAGGGTTTGGCCGTCGCTGCCGATCAGAAGGGCGGCGGCGATGCGGATGGTAGAGGTCATGAAAAGGTCACCTTAAACACAAAGGCGCAAGGATCACATGGCATTTAAATCAGAACAACCGTAGCAGCTGTCGAGCACCCGCGAGGCTGCGTTGGGCGCGACTCGATGCCCGTACCTGGCGCAATAGTGGCAGAGCTGCCGACGTAGCCTCGCTGGCGCTCGACAACGGCTACGACAACTCAGCGTAATCTTTGATAAATACGCTATAGCGCGCGCCTTCCATGGTTTCAAAGGCAATCAACTTATCCACCAGCGGCAGGTTCAACACTTTGCCGGCGTTGAGCAGCAACATACCGCTATCTGCATTCAAATTACGCGCCAGCACCATGCCCGCTTCCAACTCGCGGGTGCCCAGCACTTTTACGTTGGGGTCTCCCAGGGTCACGTCATTGAGGTAGGTGGCACACACCAACACAAAGTCTTCGACCATCTGCGGGTCATAGAACCTCCCGGCGTATTTGCGGATATACAGCAGCGCTTCGTCGCTGTTCATCTGCCGTTCCAGGATCAGGCCTTTTTGCAGCTCGATAAAGTCGACTGCCAGTTTCAGCAAGCGCGAACCTGCAGGGATCGCTTCACCTTTGAGGTGGTCGGGAAAACCGCTGCCATCCCAGCGTTCCTGGTGATGGCGGATCAGGCGCGCGGCGTCCTTCATCGGCTCCAGGGTCATCAGCAACGATTCACTTTGGGTGGCATAGGCGCGATAGCGTTCCCGGTCGCTGCCGTGCAACAAGTCCGAAGGCGAGGCCATCATGCTGTCGCTCCAGCTCAACTTGCCGATGTTGTAGAGCGCCGCAGCCATGGTCAGGTCGCGGTTGCTGGCGGAGTCCACACCGTGGGTCACGCTCCAGGTGCGCACCAGTTCGATGATCTGCCGGTTGGTTTGCTTGGCGCGCGGCAGGCGCAAGTTGGCCAGCAGCGAAAACACCTCAGTGCCGGTGGCGTAGCTGTGCTTGAGTTCTTCATAGGCCAAATCGAGCATATCGGCGGTTTGCTGCAGCTCGCTGGTGCGCGAAGCCACGTGTTTTTCCAAAGAGGCATTGAGCCGCTTGAGTTCTTCGTTTTGCTGCAAGGTCAGTTGTTCCAGGCGCAGACGTTCACGCTCGGAATGTTGATGGGCGAGGGATTGGCGCAGCGCCAACAGCAATTCTTCATCGTTCCAGGGTTTGCTGAGGTAGCGGTAGATCTCGCCTTCGTTGATGGCTTTGACAATCAGCGTCCGGTCGGTTTCGCCAGTCAGCAGGATGCGTACCGTGTGGGGATAGTGTTGATGGATATGCGCCAGCAACGAGGCACCGTCCATGTCCGGCAGGCGTGCAGCACTCATGACCAGATCAATGGTTTGGTTGGCGAGAATAGCCAGGGCATCAGCGGCGCAGATCGCGCTGTGCAGTTCGAAAGGTTCCAGCCGCAGCAGTTGCGTCAGGCTGTGCAATACGTCCGAGTGGGCGTCGATCAACAGCACCACAGGGCGGTCGGCATCGGTGAAAGTAACTGACTCTCCCATGGGACACCTCGGATCGTCGATATGCGTTCCTTAAGGTCGGGGCCACCGCCTCCTGGCGTTTACTGAGTAGTCTAGTCGGTTTTTCAAGAATGATGGCTTTACGATATCAACCCATAAAAAAACCGCTCTGGAAACGAGAGCGGTCTTCGAGGTGAAACACAAATCCCTCAGGCGTCGGCTTTTTTCGGGTTAGAGCCGAACGACGCGAAACGCTTGTTGAACCCGGCAATCCGCCCTTCGACCTGAGTCTTGCGCTGTTGACCGGTGTAGATCGGGTGTGAGGCGCTGGATACATCCAACGGGATATACGGGTAAATGTTGCCGTCGCTGTGTTTATGGGTGCGATCGCTGTCGGCGGTGGAACCAATCAGGAAGAACACGTCGGCGGCGGTGTCGTGAAACAGCACGGTGCGGTAGTCGGGATGGATACCAGCTTTCATAGAGCCTCCGGGGCGTTTGGGTGCATTCAATGTGTTATACAGTAACACAAATCATGCACTCAAACGAGAACCTATTGCAATAAGAATAGGCCTGGAAAGTCTATGCGGCTTCCTGGAAGTCCATTTCCGGTGGCTGTTGCGAAAAGCCACGCGTCAGAAAACCCAGGTAAACCAGCCCGATTGCCAACCACATCACCCCCAGGTAAATCGCCAGGTGATCGAGACTGACCATCAGCCACAAATCCGCCACCAGACCGATGGCAGGGAATACCAGAAACAGGATCAACTCACGCACACCGCGCCCTTTCGCACCGATCCAGTAGTGGAAGATCACCGACAAGTTCACCAAACTGAAGGCCAGGAACGCGCCGAAGTTGATGAACGAGGTGGAGGTGGTCACATCCAGCTTCAACGCCAGCAACGCCACAACCGCGCACAACAGAATGCTGTTGACCGGCGTGCCGAAGCGCACATGCAAAGTGCCGAAGAACGATTTAGGCAACACGCCGTCGCGGCCCATCGCGAATAACAAGCGCGAACCACTGGCCTGGGCCGACAGCCCTGAAGCGAACTGACCGACAATCAGCCCAATCAGGAAGATCGACACAAACAGGTCGCCACCAATATTGCGCGCGATTTCGTACGCCGCCGAATCCACATTGGCGAACTCGAATGACGGATGAGCGATCTGCACAAAGTAGGACACCGCCACGAAGATCAGCCCGCCGATCAAGGTGATCAACATGATCGCCCGAGGGATGGTACGACGTGGGTCGCGGGTTTCTTCGGTGAGGGTACTGACCGCGTCAAAACCCAGGAACGAATAGCAGGCGATAGCCGCGCCGCTCATGATCAATGGCATTTGCATCTGGCCGTTGAAGAACGGGGTGAGGGTCCACAACGGCTTGCTCGCATCGCCGCCGATGTAGTGGATGCACAACGCCACAAACGCAATCAGCACCAAAAACTGCACCAGCATCAGCAAGGCATTGATGCCGTTGGCCAGCTTGAGGCCGACGATATTGATGGCGCTGGTGATGCCGATAAACGCCAGCACCCAGACCCACTGCGGCACCGAGGGAAACGCAGAATTGAGATACGCCGCGCCGATCAGCCAGATCGCCATGGGCAAAAACAGATAGTCGAGCAACACCGCCCAACCGGCGATAAAGCCCAGCTTGGGGCTGATCGCCTTGCGCACATAGCTGTAGGCGGAACCGGCTACCGGGAAAGCCGAGGCCATGCGCCCGTAACTCATGGCGGTAAAGAACATCGCCACCAGGGCCGCCAGGTACGCGGCGGGCACCATGCCGGCGGTGGATTGCGCCAGGATGCCGAAGGTGCCGAGCACAATGATTGGCGTCATATAGGCGATGCCAAACAGCACCACCGACCCTAACGACAGGGTGCGTTGCAAACGAGCCATGAGCGATTCTCCGCTGATTTATTAGATTTATGGCAGAACTGAAGTCGGTGAAGCGGATGCTTTTATTAGAGTGCAGGCCCTTGCAGGGCCTGTTATTTCAGGTCGTTGGAATCAACAACTCGCGAGTCCCATCGCTGCGCTCAATCACCTCACCCGGCAACTTCAAGCGTTGGTCATCCAGGTAGCGGTAGTCCTTGCGAGCCGCCGCCAGTTGGTCGAGATCCAGCTCAACCGTAAATTGCCCTTCCTCACGCCCAGCCTCGAACAGCAACGTGCCAATCGGGTCCACCAGGGCGCTGCCACCGGCAAACAACAGCCCGTCATCGCCCTCTTCCACCCGGTTGACCATCAGCGCAAACGCCTGATTTTCCTGGGCGCGAGCCATGATTGCGGTGCGGTGCGTCGGGCCATACGGGTCCATATTGCCGTTGGTGACAATCAGCAACTCGGCGCCCAATTGCGCCAAGGCGCGGGCGGTTTCCGGGAATTCGATGTCGTAGCAGATCAGCAGGCCGACGCGCACGCCGTTCCAAAGGCAAGTGGCGTAGCGATCGCCCGGGGTGAACACGCCGCGATCCGAAGCCCACAGGTGGGTCTTGCGATAACGCAGGGCGATGCCTTCCGGGGTGATCAGCAAGGTGGTGTTAAAGAATTGGCCGCTATCAGCCTCGGCCATGCCGATCACTACCGCGATATTGCGCGCTCGGGCGGCCTGGATAATCGCCTGTACGGTCGGGCCATCCACGGGCTCAGCGATGTCGGCAACCGTTTCGGCCGTCGGGAAGCCCATCAGGTGGGTTTCCGGGAATACGATCAGTTGTGTATCACCAGCGCAGGCAGCAATTGCCGCCAAGGCGCGCTCAAGGTTGTAAGCTGTGCCGTTATCACGACCTGCCAACTGGGCAAATTCGACCTTCATGGGAAATCCTGTTTTTTATCTGTGGCGCAGTATGCGCAGCCACACCCGCCGGGGAAATCACGCCACCGGGGTAACCCTATGGGGGTAGACGAATGACAGTCTCGCTGCAAGACATCGCCTGGCACCGTTCGGTGGGGCAAATGATAGACGCCCTCGACCAGGCCAATTTCTGGACCCAGCTTGTTCGATTGCTGGACCAATACGTGCCGTTCGACAGCTGGGTGGTGTTGCTGTTCAGCAGCGAGCACCGGCCTTTGGTATTCGCCGAATGCCCAGGTGCCGACGGTACACCCGACCATCTGTTCCAGGACTACCTCAACGGCCTGTACCTGCTCGACCCTTTCTACATCGCCAGCCGAGAGCACTTGCGTACCGGGCTGTTTCGCCTGGCGGAAGTCGCGCCGGAGCATTTCGAACTCACCGAGTATTACCAGCGCTACTTCCGTCTGAATGTGGTGGCCGATGAAATCCAATTTAATTGCCAACAGCCGGATGGGCGTACCCTATGCCTGTCACTGGGCTCGAAGCAGCGCTTTGACCCGCATCAGATTGCCTTGCTGTCGTTGATCCAACCCTGGGTTTTAAGTTTGCTGCGCCAACGCCTGCCCTTTGAACTCAAGCAGGTCAGCGCGCTGCAACCGCCGATTCAACATGATGATTGGGGCGCGCAACTCACCGCCCGTGAGCTGGATGTAGGCCGTTTGATGCTCAGCGGTTGCTCTAGCAAGGAAATCGCTCGTAAGCTGGAAATCTCTGTTGAAACCGTGAAAGTCCATAAGAAACACATGTACAGCAAGCTAGGGATCAAATCCCAGTCAGAGCTGTTCTCGATCTTTCTTCAGGCGCAAAACGCCTAGCCGATGAGTCCGAACCAAGGAAAACCGTATGAGCCTGTCGTTACTAAGCCGTTACGCCTTCTTTGCCGTGTGTGTCATTTTCACCCTCGCCAGCCTGCCCTTTATTCAACATGAATGGCTGTGGCCCATCACCGTGGTCACCGGCATCCTCAGCCTGATCGGCATTTTCGACCTGCGACAAAGCCCCCATGCAGTGCGCCGCAACTACCCGATCCTGGGCAATATCCGTTACCTGGTGGAAGCCATTCGCCCGGAAATCCGCCAGTACCTGCTGGAGTCCGACAACGACGCCCTGCCCTTCTCCCGAGCCCAGCGTTCGCTGGTCTACTCGCGCGCCAAGAATGAAAGCGCCGACAAACCCTTCGGCACCTTGATTGACGTGTACCAGTCGGGTTTCGAATTTATCGGCCACTCCATGCGCCCGGCGCCGCTGAGCGACCCCAGCGCGTTTCGCGTGATGGTCGGCGGCCCCCAGTGCAAGCAGCCGTACTCGGCGTCGGTGTTCAACATCTCGGCCATGAGCTTCGGCTCCCTGAGCGCCAACGCGATCCGCGCACTCAACCAGGGTGCCAAGCTGGGCAACTTTGCCCATGACACCGGCGAAGGCAGCATCAGCCCCTATCACCGCGAAAACGGCGGCGACCTGACTTGGGAACTGGGCAGCGGCTACTTCGGCTGCCGCACCAGCGACGGCCATTTCGACCCGGAACGCTTCGCCGTGCAGGCGCAAAACCCGCAAGTGCGCATGATCGAAATCAAGATGAGCCAAGGCGCCAAGCCGGGTCATGGCGGGATCCTGCCCAAACACAAAGTCACTCAGGAAATCGCCGATACCCGCGGCATCATGATGGGCGAAGACTGCATCTCGCCGTCGCGCCACAGCGCGTTTTCCACCCCGATAGAAATGATGCAGTTCATCGCCCAACTGCGCGAACTGTCCGGCGGTAAACCGGTGGGTTTCAAGTTCTGTCTCGGCCACCCATGGGAGTTCATGGGCATCGCCAAGGCCATGCTTGAAACCGGCATCCTCCCGGACTTTATCGTGGTGGATGGCAAGGAAGGCGGCACCGGTGCCGCGCCCGTGGAGTTCACCGACCATATCGGCGTGCCGCTGCGTGAAGGCTTGCTGTTTGTGCACAACACCCTGGTGGGCCTGAACCTGCGCGACAAGATCAAGCTCGGCGCCAGCGGCAAGATCGTCAGCGCATTCGACATCGCCAGCGTCCTGGCCATCGGCGCCGACTGGGCCAACTCGGCACGCGGCTTCATGTTTGCCATCGGTTGCATCCAGTCGCAAAGCTGCCACACCAACAAATGCCCCACAGGCGTCGCCACCCAAGACCCACTGCGCCAGCGCGCACTGGTGGTACCGGATAAGGCCGAGCGCGTGTTCAACTTCCACCGCAACACTCTTAAAGCGCTGGCGGAAATGCTGGCGGCAGCGGGTCTCAATCACCCCTCGCAACTGTCGGCCAAGCACTTGGTGCGGCGTATGTCGGCGACGGAGATCAAGCTGTTCTCGCAACTGCATGTATTCCTAAAACCCGGCGAGTTGTTGACCGGTGAGGTGAGCGGCGAGTTCTATTCGCGCATGTGGCAGATGGCGCGCGCAGACAGCTTCGAGCCCCATGAAGTCGTGGCCGCGTAAAGGATCGATAGTGTGTTGAAAGTCATCGCCGAAGATTTCATCAAGCCTGAACATCTGGATGCTGTGCGCCCGTGGTACGCCGAGCTTGTGGAAAAAACTCGCCAGGAACCGCTGTGCATCGCCTACGATTTGTTTGTCGATCAAAAAGACCCGGGGCACTTTATCTTCATCGAGCTATGGCCCGACCAGGCAGCGCTCGATACGCATTGCCAGACCGAACACTTCACTCGGCTGGTGCCACAAATCAACGCGTATCAAGCCAAGCCGTGCAGAGTGCTGCTGATGGATGCGTTCTAACCAACCCTTTCCCGCTGAACCGGACCACCGACGGCATCGTTGAAACAAGGAGCTTCACATGCCGTTACTCGACTTCACTGCCATCGCCGGGCAACTGCCCGATACCTGGAAATCAACGCGCCTGGGTCAAGTCGGCCCGGCGCGGATCAAGGTGCTGCGCATGGATGAGCAGGCGTACGAAGAAGAAACCCACGACTATAACGAGGGGTTACTGGTGATCAACGGCCATTTGCGCCTGAGCATCGGTGATGACGAAATCCGGGTTGAAGCCGGCCAGATGTACCTCGTGGAAGCCGGCACCGCCCATGGCGTACTCGCCGGCAGCCGGGGCACTTTGGTGATCGTGGATGTCTAGAGACATTCAGTAATACCCCGCCTTTGCAATTGCTTACAAATACCGCCAACCTGCGCCCGCCCGACGTGCGGCGTACGACAACCCGCGCGTTCGCGTGTCATTACTAAACCATTTGTTCAAGAGCCCGCAGCCATGCTGAACGGACGCGACCCGCGCATCGATTTTTTTCGGGGCCTGGCGTTGATCTTCATTTTCTGGGATCACGTCCCCCATAACCCACTCGGCCAGATCACCCTGCGCAACTTCGGTTTCAGCGATGCGGCGGAGGTATTTGTGTTCCTCGCCGGTTACGCCGCCGTGCTGGCCTACGGCAAGATCCTGCAACGCGACGGCTACTGGATTGCCTCGCTGAAAATCCTGCGCCGTACCTGGGTGTTGTACGTGGTGCACATCTTCCTGCTGGCGATGCTGATGGGCATCGTGTTCTTCGCCAACAGCCATGTGGAAACCCGCGATCTGGTCGCAGAAATGGGCCTGACGCACTTCGTCACTCACCCGCAACAAGCGCTTACCGATGAACTGTTGCTGCGCTTCAAACCTAACCTGATGGACCCGTTGCCGCTGTACATCGTGCTGTTGGCCGGCTTGCCGCTGGTGTTGCCGCTGATGCTGCGCAAGACCTGGGCGGTGGTCGCCATCTCCACGACGATCTACCTGCTGGCGCCGTGGATGGGTTGGAACCTGCGCGCGATTGCCGATGGCGTGTGGTACTTCAACCCGGTCACCTGGCAATTGCTGTTCGTACTAGGTGGTGCGGCGGCGCTCTACAGCCAGAAAGATCGACCGGTCGAAACCCGACCCCTGATCCATCAGCCGATGTTTATCGCGGCTGCCATTTATGTACTGGTGGCCGGTGTGCTGACCGTGTCCTGGCGCTGGCCAGAGATTCATGACGCGCTGATGCCGTCGCTGCTCAGCGACTTGATCTACCCCATCAGCAAGACCGATTTGTCGCCGGTGCGCCTGCTGCACTTTCTCGCATTGGCCTATGTCACCGCCAAGTTGCTGCCGACAGATGGCTGGACGCGTAATTGGCTGGCCAGACATGTCTGTCAGATGGGCCGCTATTCCCTGGAGGTGTTCTGCCTCGGCGTGGTGCTGGCGCCATTGGCGGACATGCTCAACGCGCTGATGGACGATGCCCTGGTCATGCAACTGCTGACAGCCATCGTCGGCGTCGCACTGATGGCGGGCCTCGCCGCCTGGCTGGAGTTGAACAAGCGCCTGACCCAACCGCCAAGGATCGTCACCCGTTCTGCCCCCGCTACATAGGTAGCGCCAGACGCCGACAACGGGGTGCTTCCATCTGCCTTCCACTTATTCAGTGAAAGGAGATGGTCACCATGCCTACCCGTCCACCGCTCAATGGCTTGTCGGGCGCCCTGCAGTCCCGCGAATCCTGGGATCGACAGCAAGCCCTGGAGTTCATCCGCCACACCGTTGCACGCGCACTCGCCAGCCTGACGCCCTCCCAACAGAGAGATTACGTCCGGCTGCAACGCGAGGCTCACGCAGCCCTCGCCGTTGTCGAGATCCAGAATGCGGCCATCATCAGTGAGTTCAAGACCCGCGGACTCGCGCAATTGCGCAGTAAGCTAGGCGGCCAGGACCCCGAGCAAATAAAGCTGCACACCCGCTACTTGGAAGTTATCGAGCCTGCGCTGCCGTGGGAGCCGGCGTTCGGTAAAGCCGAGGTGAACCTGCTTCAGAACCGTTTTCGACGCGCTTATGATGAATCCAGATACCGCCCCCACCTCTCCACGATGTCACTGTGGGACGCTGCCTGCCTGAACTTCGATTTCGCGACTGGCACGCCACAACAATCGGGCCACAGCTTTGTCGACGCGTCCTACCTGACCGGGGCCAAGGACTTGAGCGTCGCGCAGTTTATCGCAATCAGTCGTGACTTGGATTTGGGCGAGCAACTACAGGCCACTCTGCAAACGGCCCTGAAAAAAGACGGGAGGCTGGAGCGCGCACTGCAAACCAGCACCAAGGCCTGCCTGTTGTTTGAAGCCCTGGAGGCCTATCGCAACCGCGCCAGCACCGGGGTAACACTCAGGTTGTATGAGCAATTGACCCAGGCCATCGACGGCAGCGGCCCCGCCCTCACGTTTGAAACCCTGGGGATGAGCACCGGGGTGACCGTGTTACCCGCCGTGCCTTTCGTACCCTCCGGTGCGACCATCCCGGTACCTTTGTTGTTGATTCGGGTCGCCAGCCTTGGCGTGCTCTCGTATTTCCCTTTTCGCCCCGGCGGCGCGCTGCGCTATCACGACGACGCCGGCAGCGCCGCCGGCCACTTCGCTCAACAGCTCAAAGACAGCCATCGCGCCTTTGACCTGGGATGGTTTGCCCGCCAGTTACCCATGAACGAAATGCACGCGTTCAAAGGCTTGACCATTCCACAAAGCCCACCCGAGGGACTGAGCCCGGTGGCAGGCTGGCTGTACGACACGTTTCACCGCTGGTTCCCGGAGCAAGCCCTGGATGGCCTGCGCTTTACTCCGGACATCGAGCACGGTCGCAAGCACACCCTGGTTCAAGCGCTGACTTATCGAGAAGTACAACGCTACCAAGCCAATCTCTCGACCCTGGCCACCCGCCGTTCCGAACGCGACCTGCAAGCCGTTATCGACGGTGCGGCGCATCTCTTCGACGAGGTCCTGCAACTGCTTCTGACCCCCATGCCTGGTGGGGTGACCGGCCTGAACCGGGTGATGCAGGCAGCGGTATTCGGCAGCCTGACCTACAGCGTGATCGTCGGCGTCAATGAAGCCGCCAGGGGCGAGGCCAGCCAATTTGCCGGGGCCTTGGCCGACGTGATGGATATGGCCGTCAACGGCCTGCTGATCTCGACCGCCGGCCGTGTCCACCGCCAAAGAATCGAAGGGTTGTTGAGGCGGTTGGGCAGCCCGCGCAAAGTCACCGGCGGCGACGGTAACGCCATGTTATGGATGCCGGACATAGGCCCGGATGCCGCCCTCGATCAGAACCTGCTCAACGGCAAGACCGCCAATGCCCAAGGCGTCTATGCGATCAACGGCAAGCAGTACGCGCGGGTCAAGCATGGCGAGGCGCAGAGGGTCATGGAAATCAGCTACGACGCCAAAGCGATGCGCTTTACGCTCAAACCGGAAAACCCGGCGCACTTTGCCCCGCCCATTGTGTTCGACCCGTCGCTGCAAGCCTGGGTCCTGGACGTGAACGGCACCCACACGCTGTCGGACAGCCAATTGGTCGAGCGCATGCTGCCCGATGGCTCGGCCAGCGTTCCCATGTCAGATATCGAACAGATGCTGCGCAGTGTCGCGGCATCCCGCGCCGCCCTGGACGCCATCTGGGCTGGCAAAACAGCTCCTCTCCACGTAACCGAGGGCGTCAGGCGTTTACAGGCAGATCAGGTGATCAAGCAGATCACCCGTGATTTTCATCGGCGCGGGCACATGCCGCCTTATGCAGAGGAAGCCGTATTGAGCCTGCTGACCCAGTTGCCCGGCTGGCCGGTGGAGGCACAGCTCCAAGTGCATGACCAACACGGCCAGCGCCTGCAAACCTATGCAGGCCGCCAACCGCCAGCCAGCGGCGCTCACACCATCAAACTCAAGCGTCGCGACGACGGCACCTATGTCGGCCTTGACGACCCCGCTGCCACCGTTGTCTCCCAAGAGTCTCTCTTCGAGGCGATCCTTCGCCAATTGCCCACCGGTTCGATATTAGGCAAAGAAGGCAGCCCAAACCTGAGCGAAGCGCAGCGCATTGCCCGGCTGCGCCTGCAGATCAGCCAACGGGCACAAGCCGACCAACTGGCCCTGTTCAGCGCCCTGACCCGCTACGCCGAGCATACCCGCGACCAGGTGTCGGCCAACGACGATGCTCGATATTTTGTGCCGTTTCACCACGCTGCACCGCGCGTGGAAGTCACGCCGTTGCTGGAAAAGCTGCGAACACTTTATGCCCCTCTGACACCCGCCCACCTTGAATACCTGCTGGAGCGCACGCCCTTGAACATGACGCAACAGGCGAGCTTCCTGAATGATGCGAGCCTGCCTGCCGTGGTAAAAGACAACCTCGAGCACCACCGCATGGCCTTGCGCATTGATGAGGTGATCGACGGTCTGTACCACCCGCGCGCCTTCAACCCGGACACCGACTCCTGGGCACGTGAATTCGCCGCCAGCCTGCTACGCATCCGCTTCAACCGGGATTTCGTCGTCACCGAGATGGCGGATGAGAAAGCCATAAAGCCCTACATTTCCAGCGGCCCCGACGACACCACCGTGAATGTGCTGCACCACGGCCAAGGTGGCTACGAAGCCAACGACCTGCACAACGCCGGGCCGATTCCTGTCAGCCCGGCCAGCGACAGTTTTTACCTGGCCATCGGTTCCGTGTTGCAACCCCATGAACGAGTTGCGCTGGGCATGCATTCACCGATTGATGCCCAGGGCCTGCGCAACACCCTGGCAAACGCCATGAGCGCCCAGCGTAGCCCCGAAGGTTACATCAGTCTGCTTGACCGCTCTCTGGGCCAGTACGCCATGAGCGTGGTACTGCCCTTCGACGAGCCGCCCAATGCCACCGGTGTGTACGAACTGAATGGGCAAACGCTGCTGCCTCTGATGGGCTCGGTGTACTCGATTATCTTCGACACCAAGCGACTCAAATGGCGTCTCAAGCACCCGCAAAAAATAGGCGTCGACACGCCACTGCTGGAGCATAACCGCCGGGGTGCCTGGCGCCTGGCCAACGATAATCCGATGGCCTGGAATGACCACCAGCTGTTCTCACGCCTGGGCAACCACAACTTCAATGTTGACCAGACCACCGCCAGCCGGATCCTCAGCCTGACCGATACACCTGCCCGAGCCTTGCGTGAGGTGCACAGCACCCACCTGCCGCCACCGCCTTTGCTGAGTGACACCAGCAAACGCTTTCGAATCGAGCGCGAAATCCTTGCCTTCATCCAGGCCATGGCCACTTACTCAGGCACCGACACTGCCCGGCCTTCCCTGCAACTGCTGCTGGTCACCAGCCTGCCCGGCTGGCCCGACACCCATGCCCTGGTGATTGTCGACAGCCAAGGCGGCGTGCGCTCGCAATACCCGTCGAAAAGCCGCCTCGACGCTGAAAAAATTCGAATCAGTGAAGCCCAGAGCCGAGGCGCCGAGCCTCTTGGACCTATCGCACGCAACGATACCGTCACCAGCGCGTTGCTCGGCGAGTTGCCCACCAGCCAGCAAGAGCGCCTGTCCAAGCTGGCGAAAAAAATTAGCGAGTACGCCTACCGCGAGCGGGCACAACTGTTCAATACGCTGTACCTCCAAAGCGAGCCGCACGGCACCGCGCTGGAGCAACGGTTCAAGACTCACCATCCGGCACTGCCGCACAGTGCGGTCACGGCCATCCTCGAACAGGCCAGCCCCAAGGAACTCAAGCAACTGCAAACTCACGACCGAGTAGGCTTACGCCTGGCCGAACAGGCAAGGCTGACGGTCAATGACACACGTCTGAACCGTGCCTTTGAGGGCTTGTACCTCAATACATTAGCCAACCCAGACAGCGAGAAAATCACCCTGCACCTGCTTAAGTCCCTACCCGGCTGGCCGGCGACTTTACGCCTGGACATCCACGAAGGCAGCGACAAGGGCCGCCTGCTCGAAAGTGCCGGCCACCTGGACGGCAGCGAACGCAGAATCCTGGCCAGGCTTGGCGGTGGCTACCAGGCCTACGACAGCCAGGGCCGCTTGCTCAACGAGCCAGCTGACGCCCCCCATGACCTGCTGAGGTCGATCGTTCAGTTGTTGTCTACCGAACAGCGCAAAGCCCTGGAGGTTGTCGACGGTTTGGACATCACGCCGCTGCAACAGCGCATCGCCGAATTGGCGTTGAACCAGCGAGTTGCAATTAAGACCTTGCTCGGCCTGCCGCATATTCCGCCGTGGCTGCAACCACCGATGCGGGTCGACAGCTCGTTTCTTGCCTACCCTTTCACACTGCGCAACCTGTGGCCGTCCAGTGCCGATCAGCCGCCGACGGCTGACCTGGTCAGCAAGCTCCGTGAGCTGTATCCCAGCCTCAGCGCAGGGGTAGCCAACTATATGCTCCAGACACTGGGTTCAAGCGACCCCGCCAGGCTGATCGAGCTTGAACGCCGCAGGGCCGAGTACCAGGCACTGGACTACGGGTTGACTCAATGGGCCGAAGCGCCCCACGCCAACGATGCAGACGACCCTTTAGGGTTGAACCTTGGCCGTCGCCGCTACATCGCCCAGCACATTCGTAGCGCCTGGCGTATGGAAACTCGAAGGCCGCGCCCAGGAAGCATGTATGACATGCACTTTCTGGAATTGCAGCTGGACGGCAATGATCTGCCTGACCCCGACTTTATTCTGGGCACTCGCGGGTTCGAGCACATTGATCTGTTGAAAATTTCAGGGGAGGCTTTTCCGCCGACGGGCAATGCCTTTATAGGCAAGTTTTCCAACTTGTCGCATTTGCATGTTGATTGCAGGCTCACCGAACTTCCCGCCAGCATCACCGACATGCATACCCTTCGTTATCTGGACCTGGCTGAAAACGATATTGTCCTCACGCCAGAATCTCGCGAGCGCCTGGCCGGCATGACGCAATTGGTCCGCCTCTATCTGGACGACAACCCTCTGGGGTTGACGCCCGACGTCAGTGCAATGACTGAACTGATCAAGCTGGACTTACGTGGCACCGGGATCGACCAATGGCCCATCGGCGCCGAAAGCCTCTTTGGTTTGCAGAGCCTGCGCCTGGAGGAAAATCGCATCACCACGATCCCCGATGCCGTGTTCACCGACGTTCGGATGGAGCCTGCCAACGGGCATACGTTTCTCCATGATAACCCTTTGACCACCGAAACGCTGACCAGGATCACCCGATACCGCGAGCAAACCGGCATCCTCCTCGGCGGCGCTCTACCCGGTATCACCCATGCCCCTGTATCCAGCGCCGATGCAGGTCAGTGGCTGGCCGGTGTACCCGACGCGCAGCATGGCGCCCGCAAGCAGTTGTGGGAGCAACTGCAACAGAACGAGGGCGCTAGCCCGGATGATGCATTCCGCGTATTGGCGGACCTGAGCCAGTCCTATGCCTATACCCACAGCCCGTCCTCAAGGCAAACCTTGACCGACCGCGTCTGGCGCTTACTGGATGCAATGGGCGAGTCCACGGAGTTACGCGACACGGTTTTTCACAACACCTACGCAGCCGGCACCTGCGGCGACGGCGCCATACTGACCTTTATCGACATGGAGATCCTGCACAAACTGCATCAGGCAAAAGCCCGCCCCAACAGCAAAGAAGCTGACCGAGAGCTACTCGCTCTTGCCAAGGGGCTGTTTTACTTGCGTCACGTGGATTATCACGCCCAAAGGCGCATAGAATCCTTGTACGAATCCGGCCTTGACCCCGACGACGCAGAGGTAAAACTCTACTACCGACTCAAACTGCGCACAGAATTCAATCTGCCCGTACAACACGAAGAAATGCTGTATTCGGTGCAAGGATGGGTCAGCGAAAGGGACATCGGCAACGTCAGAACAGCGCTTATAGAGTTGAGCCGCACCGAAGCGCAGCAGACTGCGCTGTTAATGGAAGAGTTCTGGATTGATTACCTGGCCCGCAGCCTGCCGGAGCCATTCCAAACCATCGACGCAATAGCGGGGTATCAGATCATTGAGCTGAACCAACAGGTTGCGGACAAACGATCAGATGGCTACCTGGAAAAACGCCAAAACATCATCGACCAGAAAACTGCCGAGCTTGCCCGGCTGGTCAAGCAACTGACCCAAGCCGCGCAGATTGGCCAGCGAGCCGACTGACCAACCGCCTGGTGCACCGGTGAGGAACCGGCGCACCAAGCTCACTTAACGAGCAGTCGCTACAGCCGTATTACCGGGCTGCAATTTGAAGGCATAAAACAACACGGTCAGCAGTACCAGAAACGCCGGGCCCACATACAGCGCCACGCGCGTATCAGGGAAGTACGCCATCAGCCCCACCACCAGCACCAGAAATGCCAAGGCCAGGTAGGAACTGACCGGGTACAGCCACATGCGGTACTTGAGCCCCGCCTGCTCGGCCGGGCTCAGGCTTTTGCGGAATTTAAGCTGGGCCAGCAGGATCATCAGCCAGGTCCAGATCGCGCCGAAGGTGGCGATGGACGTCACCCAGACGAACACCTTGTCCGGCACCAGGTAGTTGAGCAACACGCCCAGCAACAAGGCGAAGATCGACAACAGCAGCGCCTTGCGCGGTACACCGTTGCTGGAGGTCGTACCGAACGCGGCCGGAGCCTGGCCGTTCTGCGCCAGGCTGTAGAGCATACGCCCGGTACTGAAGATGCCGCCGTTGCAAGACGACAGCGCGGCGGTGATCACCACAAAGTTGATGATACCGGCGGCAGTCTTGATGCCCAGGCGCTCGAAGGTCATCACAAACGGGCTGCCCTGGGTGCCGATTTCATTCCACGGGTAGATCGACAAAATCACGAACAACGCGCCCACATAGAACAGCAGAATGCGCCAGAACACCGAGCCAATCGCACTCGGGATGGTCTTCTGCGGGTTCTTTGCTTCACCGGCGGTAAGGCCGATCATCTCCACACCCAGGTAGGCGAACATCACCATTTGCAGGGACATCAACACACCCTGAACACCGTTTGGCATGAAGCCGCCATGGGCCCACAGATTGGAAATCCCCAACGCCACGCCGTCGTTACCAAAGCCGAACGCGATGATGCCAACGCCGCCGATCACCATCGCAATGATGGTGACGATCTTGATCAGCGCAAACCAGAACTCGAACTCACCAAAGGCCTTGACCGCAATCAAGTTGATCGTGCCCATGCTGATCAACGCCGCCAGGGCCCAGATCCAGCGCGGCGTGTCGGGGAACCAGACGCCCATGTAGACAGCGACGGCGGTGATCTCCGCAACGCAGGTCACCAGCCACAGGAACCAGTAGTTCCAGCCGGTAAGAAAGCCCGCCAGCGGGCCGAGATAGTCTTGGGCGTAACGGCTGAACGAACCGGCAACCGGGTTGTGCACGGCCATCTCGCCGAGGGCGCGCATGATCACCAGGATCGCCAGACCACCGATGATGTAGGACAGCATGATTGCCGGGCCGGCCATTTCAATGGCTTTGGCCGAACCGAGGAACAGGCCGACACCGATGCAGGCGCCGAGGGCCATGAGGCGAATGTGCCGTTCACCAAGTTCGCGTTTGAGCGGGCCGCCTTGAGCGGTCTCGCCATGGGGCAGTGGGTTGCCAACTGGCATAGGGGTACAACCTCATCTTGTTATTGGATTGTCCGTCGCGTTTCCAGGGCTCAGGCTGGTAAGCCTGTGCCCTTGCCGAAACCGGGGCCGCCTCATGGACGGGCCCTTCTTGCCGGGCAAGATCAGCGGGGCGTGCAGTATAAAAAGCCCTGGTCAGGGCCATTCACTATAAAAGCGGGCCAATTTAGGGGAAGTGCTCGTCAAAATGCAATTTTACAGGAGTATCTAACCTGTCTTGGGCGACAAAACGTCGCGGAGGACACCGTATTACGTCCTCTCATGGAATATTCCGATGCGAAAAATACAATTTCCTCACAGCCCGCTCCCAGCGACTAAGCTTCTAACAAGTCCGATCAATCTGCGTGAATGGATCAATCGACTATGGGCGCACTCTGGCAAACCGAATCGACCAAGGCTGCGAAACTACAAGGCAGTTCGGACCCAGCGCCTTTACCCAAAAATAAACCCAGGCCCTGTTATTGGTGCCGGCTGTTTTGGCTGATTTTACTGATAGCCCTGATCGCTTTGTGCTTTGCCGCCACCAAAGAGATGCGCACTTCACGCTTGCAGGCCCAGGAACTCAGCCGCCTGGCCCGTGAACTCACGTACCAGGTCAAGCCAGGCCCCAGCGACGCGATGGTTTATCCCGGCGCGGGGCCCTTCGACCGTCGCCTGGGTTACAGCGACCTCGGTATCTTCCTGCCACGCCTGCTCAAGCGCGGTTATGTGATCCAGGCCCAGTCGCGCTTTTCTACCGAGCTGATGGATTACAGCGCCAAGGGTCTGTTCGTGCCCTATGCGGAGAAGATCCAGGCCGGGCTGTCCATCACCGACTGCCGTGCCGTACCGCTCTACCACTACAACTACCCGCAACAGCTCTACGACAGTTTCGCAGCCATCCCGCCGCTGGTGGTCAACAGCCTGTTGTTCATCGAAAACCGCGACTTGCTCGACCCCGCACAGCCTCAGGCCAACCCCGCCGTCGACTGGCCGCGGTTTGCCAAGGCCGCGTGGTCGCAGGTCGCCAAACTGCTGCACCTGCCAGGCCAGAGTGCCGGCGGCAGCACCTTGGCCACGCAGTTGGAAAAATACCGCCACTCGCCGGATGGCCTGACGGTGTCGGGCGGCGAAAAACTGCGGCAGATGTTTTCCGCCGCCGTGCGCGCCTACCACGACGGGCCCGACACCTTGCCTGCACGCAAAAACATCCTGCGCGACTACCTCAATAGCGTGCCCCTGTCGGCAGTGCCCGGACACGGTGAAGTGCATGGCATGGCCGAGGGTTTGCGGGTGTGGTACGGCGCCGATTTCAACCGGGTCAACCAAGTGCTGCGCGGCCCCGTGAACGCGGAACAAGGCCTGGCCCTGCGCGAAGTGTTGTCGCTGATCATCGCCCAGCGCCGCCCCTCCCATTACCTGGCCAAGGGCCGCGATGAACTGGCGCAACTGACTGACAGCCACCTGCGCCTGCTGGCCCAGAACGGCGTGATCGAACCGGCGCTGTTGCAAGCGGCACTGACGAGCAAGGTCACTTACCGCGACTGGGTGCAACAACCCACCGTGCAGCCAATCGAAACCAACAAGGGCATCAGTGTGGCCCGCAGCCGTCTGGCCGCGCTGCTCGACCGGCCGCTGTACGACCTCGATCGTCTTGACTTGTCTGCCACCAGCACCTTGCAAGCGCAGTTGCAGGGCCAGGTCAGCGACTACCTCAAACACCTTGCCGACCCTGACTACGCCCGTCAGCTTGGCCTGCTCGGAGAACGCCTGCTGACCCCCACCAGCACTGCACAAGTGCGTTACAGCTTCACCCTGTTCGAACTGACCCCGGACGGCTCGCGCGTGCGGGTACAAACCGACAACACCGACCAACCCTTCGATATCAACGAAGGCAGCAAGCTGGAGCTGGGTTCCACCGCCAAGCTGCGGGTACTCACCACCTACCTGCAAATCATCAGCGAGCTGCACGACAAGTACGCCGCCCAAGCTCCCGCCGCACTGAAGAAAGTCACCGTGGATGATCAGGACCGCCTGAGCCGGTGGGCCTTGGACTACCTGATCCAGACGCCGGACAAATCACTGACAACAATGCTCGATGCGGCCCTCGATCGCACGTATTCGGCGAGCCCCGCCGAGAGCTTTTTCACCGGCGGTGGCCTGCATCACTTCCACAATTTTCGCAGCCAGGACAACGGCCGCAGCCCTAGCCTGCGCGATGCGTTACGCGAGTCGATCAACCTGCCCTTTATTCGCCTGATGCGCGACCTGGTGCGCTACTCCACCTATGCCGGCCCGAACAACAGCGCCGAGTTGCTCAAGGACGACAACGACCCGCGCCGCCAAGAATACCTCGCCGGTTTTGCCGACCGTGAAGGCACTACCTTCCTGCGAAAATTCTGGAAGAAGTATCAAAAGAAAGACACCCAGGCACGCCTCGAGACCTTCCTCGACAGTTTGCGCCCCACACCGATTCGCCTGGCTGCGGTGCATCGCTACTTGCTGCCCAACGCCAGCCAGGAGAGCTTCAACCTGTTCGTGCGCGCGCACCTGACGGGCGTCAAGATCACCGAAAAGCTCACGGATGAACGCCTGGAAAAACTCTACAAAAATTATGGGCCCGGCGCCTTTGACTTGCCCGACCAAGGCTATATCGCCAAGGTCCACCCGCTGGATTTGTGGCTGCTGGGCTACCTGCTCAACCATCCCGATGCAACGTTTACCGAGGTGGTCAAAGCCAGCCAATTCGAACGTCAGGAGGTCTACAGCTGGTTGTTCAAAAGTCGCCATCAAAGTGCACGCGACAGCCGAATCAGAACCATGCTGGAGATCGAGGCGTTCCTGGATATTCATCAGCGCTGGCAAGCGGTCGGGTACCCCTTCGACCATCTGGTGCCGTCCCTCGCCACCGCTATCGGTAGCTCAGGCGACCGCCCGGCGGCCCTGGCGGAACTGATGGGGATCATCCTCAATGACGGTGTGCGCCCCAAAGTGCTGCGCATCGACACCCTGCATTTCGCGGCCGGTACGCCTTACGAAACCCAGGTGGTCAACGACCCGGCGCCCGGCAAGCAGGTAATTCCCGTTGAGGTAGCCCGGGCCCTGCGCGGGGCCTTGTCCCAAGTGGTGGATGCCGGCACCGCCAAACGCGTGGCCGGCAGTTTCAAACTGGCCGACGGGACGCCGATGGCCATGGGCGGCAAGACCGGCACCGGGGATAACCGCATTGAGGCCATCGGCGCGGGCGGGCGGATTCTAAGCTCCAAATCCATCAACCGTACCGCCACGTTTGTGTTCTACCTCGGTGAGCATCACTTCGGCACACTCACGGCGTTTGTGCCCGGTCAATCGGCGGAGCATTTCACGTTCACCTCCGCATTGCCGGTTCAAGTACTCAAGGGCATGGCGCCAATCCTGATGCCGTATCTGCAACCCGGCATGTACACCCAATGCCTGCCCCCCGCACCAGCGTATGAACAGGCAACGAGCGCTAACCCGATAACACCTGGCGCCCTGACCGCCCAATAGGCTGATGACCTTGTCTCCTCTTCAAGGTCATCCACCATGCCTACCCCACGGGTACCTGATAAAGGCCCACACTACTCACTGATCAAGGAACGAGCGCCATCCTGGTTGCTCGGCACCTCATGGGCCAGGGCCCAGGCGCTCAGCACAACGCGCCTGTCCATCGAGCCCTGGCATCACCGGGCGTCCGCCGCGCTCAAGCAGGCGAACGCCCAGGCCTGGGTCACGCAAAACAATGTCGATGAGCGCCTCAAGGCGGTGCAGGACGTGTACGCGTTTGCCGAACCGTTGCTCATCGACGCATTGAAGAAACACTACGCCTTCGAGGAAAACGTTCGCGACACTTACCTCTTCCTGCACATCGCCAAAGGCACTGTCATCAAAGGCACCGCCAGTCGCACGGTGTCCTTGCTGGACGCCGCCGTGCAGAACTTTTCAAACCGCGAAACCTTTACCGACAGCTCCAGCTACATCACCCGCCCCGACGCGCGCGGGCACTTCATGATCAAGCCCTTCAAGCACCAGGTGAGCATCGCGCAGTTCATTGCCTTGTGCCGCAAGCTAGACCTGGGTGCGCAGTACCAACGCCATGTGCGTCAACACCTGTTGCCTGCCGAATTGAAAGCCCCGCTCATTGCCAGCCAACAGGCAGCTTTGGGCCTGGCCGCGCATATCGCCCTGGCCCGAGGGGACATCGAACCAGGCCAGTTTCACCTGCTGCAACGCACCCTCAAGGGTGAGCGCGGGATCATGCAATTCTATGAACTGAAGATGATGGACACGGTGCTGACCGGCATTCTTCTGATAGCGGCAGACCTGGGCTCAAGCACGTTCATCACACCCGTGCTCGCCTACACCCCCCATGACCCCGTGGCCCCCATTCAGCACTACACGAGCACCGTAGCCCTGATAAAGGCATTGCGCGAAAAACTGCGCGATACGAATTACCAGCGCTTCTTCAGCCAGTTTGTCGACCAGCAACAACGTGCGCACTTTTTCAACGGACTGGGCGGCGCCCATGTGCCGTTCGGTGCGCTACGCATCGATGGCGACCTGTGGACCTATCGCTACCAACGCAGTCTCGACAAGGTGCTCAACGACGCGCGCGTGCTGGCGGTTTCCACCGCCGACAGCGACAGCCGCGCACGCTGGGCCTGGTGGGATAGCGTCAGCGGCGCGCTTGAAGAAATCTTCAACGCGGCGCTGTTGGTGGTGACGCCATTTGTGCCGTTTCTGGGCGAGTTGATGCTGGCCTACACCGCCTATCAACTGCTGGATGAAGTGGTCGAAGGCGTGGTCGACCTGGCCGAGGGCCTGGCCGTCGAGGCTGCCGAAAACTTGGTGGGCGTGGTCAGTGATGTGGTGCAACTCGGCGCCTTTGGTGTCGCTGGGCATCTGGTGCCCTCGCTGTTCGTCAATCAGCTCAAAGCCGTTAAGGTCAATGGGCAGGCTCGCTTGTGGAACCCGGACCTGCGTCCCTATGCACAAAAAGACTTCGCATTGCCCGGCAACACCACACCCGACGATCTGGGACTGCATGCCCATGCCGGGCAACATATCCTGCCTCTGGACGGCGAACATTACGCCGTGACACTCGACCCAGAAAGTGGCGCCCACCGAATCCGACACCCCACACGCGCCGACGCCTATGCACCCTACCTCGAACATAACGGTCAAGGCGCCTGGACCCATGAAGCGGAAACGCCCAGAACCTGGGACACCCCCCAACTGATGCGGCGCCTGGGGCACTCGGTGCAAGACCTCAACGATGCTCAATTGGACCAGGTGCGCACCTTAAGCGGTACCGAACACGCAGTACTGCGCGCTATGCACGCCGACAACACCCCCCCGCCGCCCTTGTTGACCGACAGCCTCAAGCGCTTTCGCCTCAACGAAGAGGCGCGCCAGTTGCCCGAACGGATTCGCACCGGCAAGCCCGCCGACGAGCACACCTACTGGAGCGCGCAAATGGCAACCGAGTTGCCGGGCTGGCCGCAGGACCTGGCCATTCGCATATACGAAGGCCCCGCCACTCATGGCGACTCGCTGCTTTACGGCGCAAATGAACCCACACGTACGCTGCATATCACTCGTCAGGACCTGAATGCCGGCAAGCTTCCTGAGCGCCTGCTTGAAGTGCTCGACGAAGCGGAGCAACGCAGTGTGTTGAATACACTGCCGTCAGAGCACTTGGCGCGCATTGACGCACTGCGTCAACGCATGGCTGACCAGCTCGCCTCTCACCATCGTCAAGTTCTCGACTACCTGTACAACAACAGCGAATACCTTACCCACGCTGAAGAAGTCCTGGTACGTCAGGCCGTTCCCGGGTTACCCAAAAGCTTGATCCAACGCTTGTTGCAGCAGGCCAGGCCCGACGAGCTACAGATCATGAAAGAGCATCAGCGCCTGCCCCTGCGCCTGAAAAACCAGGCGACTGAGCTGTTGATCCACTCCCGCGCCACCCACGCCTATGAAGGCTTTTATCACCCCGCCCTAATGACAGCCGACAGCGAACAACTGCTGCTCAACACCCTCAAGCTGCACAGCGATGCCTTTGGCAGCCAGCGGGTGGAAGTGCGCAAACAAAGTTATCTGGGCGATCTACGTGCCACGGCCGGGCCAGGCAATGCCCGTGAGGTGCGCGTGCTAGTGCGGGATGATAACGGCCAATACGAGGTCCAGGATGACCAGCGCAACCGCCTGCACCCCGCTACGGATTTCTACAGCGCCGTGCTGCTGACCCTGCCCGCCGACACCCTCGCCGCCCGCGACGGCGCCAGTCTGCGCACTTGGCTGATGACACTGCTGGCACCCATCGAAGAACGCCGCACGACGCTGGCAGCGGCGCCACCGCCGGAGCGGAAAACCGAGACGCTGTTGCAAAAGCCCCGGTTCAAATGGGCCAGCAAATTGCTCGGCATCACCCCGCCTACGGTGGAGGAACGGGTCAAGGCGTTATACCCAAGGTTACGCGCCGACAAGGTGCTGGAAAGGGTGCAAACCTACAGCTCGGCCGAGGGTGAACCGGTGCTGCGCGCATTGGAGCGAGAAAAAAAGGCGCTGGCCCGTGAGCTGGATAACTGGATAAAAGCGCCCACCCAGCGCCACGAGGGCAACATCACCCGCCAGGAAGAAGAGCGCATGGTGCGTGTCCAACTGGCTCGTGCCCTGCGTCAAAGTTGGGAGAACGCCACCTGCGGCTATGTGGACAACTTCGGTGAGCGCCAGTCGGGTGCTCATTTGAACCTGGAAGGTTGGCCTCTGGGTCAATACCTGAAAACCATGCCGGGCCCGTGTGAAGGCTTTAACCGCATCACCAGCATGACAGTCACCAACAGTGCCTTCAGCGACGACCAAGCCGAATTCCTCTCGCTGTTCCCAAACGTGGTTGCCCTTGAACTCTCCAATAACCGCCTGACCTACCTGCCTGAAGCAGTAATGGCGATGCCACGCCTGGGCCAACTGGGCTTGGGCGAAAACCCTTTGGTGTGGGGCAGACACAGCCTGGATCGTCTGAAAAGACTAAGGCACCTCAAAGTACTGGACCTGTCCTTCAATCGCCTGATGAGCGAACCGCCCGATGTCGGCGGCATGCCGCATTTGCGTGAACTGTACCTGCGCAACACGTCCCTGACTCAATGGCCCGACGGTCTGTTCGAGGTCCAGCGTCCCGAACAGTTTTTCCTCGACCTGCAAAACACCGAGATCAAGACCGTGCCGCAATTCCTGCCTTGGCAACCTCAGGCGGAACTGGTGGCCCGCACGCGCCTGGATCGCAACCAACTGGGGCTGGACGATCAAGAGCGCATGGTCAGTTACCGGCTTGCCGCCGGCTTGGACCCTTGGCGCACTTACCCGCCACGCGGCGAGCAAGACAGCCGTTTCTGGTGGGACCACTTGGGTTCGGCTGAAAAAGCCCGGCGCCGGGCGCAATGGGATGAACTGGAAAACGAACACGGCTCCCAGGGCTTTTTCGACGTGCTGAGAAGTTTGCAACTCCCGGAATTTTTCGAGACGGACCAGGACGCAATCGACTACCGACTCAACCATAACGAGCTGACCGCCAACGTCTGGCGCATGCTGGACGCCATCCACCAGGACGAGGCCCTGCGCAAACGCTTCTTCACCATGGCCAGTACACCCGGCAACTGTGCCGACGCCAGCGCGCAGATCTTCAATAACCTGGGCGTGCAGACGCTGGTGCATGAAGCCTACAGCGCCCGCGCCGGGCTGACACCGCCTGCTTTTTCCGGTCGGCTGGCGGCGCTGGCCCGGCAAAAAGCGCGACTGGACATGGTCAATGCCATCGCCGAAGACGAAGTGGCCCGCCGCCTCACCCCCGCCGAGATGGGCGGCCCGGGCTTGCGGCTGACCACCGAGGTGATCGACGGCGTACCCGGCAGCGTGGACGAAGTACAGGTGCATGCCGCCTATCAAACCGCCCTCAAGCAACGGCTGGATTTGCCTTGGTTGGCCAGCCATATGGTCTATCGCGAGACCGCCAGGGTGGATGCGCAGATGATCGATGAGGCTTTCGAGCAGGTGACTCGCCGCGAACAGGGTGACGGCCTGATCAACCGCATGCTGAACGTGGATTTCTGGGACGAGTACCTCGACGCAACCTACGCCGATGAGCTGCAGCAAAACACCCGCTTCTATCAGGCCAAAGCCGAACAGGTCGACGATTTGCAACAAGCCCAACACGCGTGGGTGCAAGCCAGCAACGCAGCGCGGGAAGCCTTGCGTCAACCGCTCAAGGTGCTGGCGGATGCGCTGGGGGTTCCAGACGATGAGGTATTTATCGAGCAACCAATACCCCAAACCACGTGTGATCGTCTGCTGCTGGCGCTTGCGTCCGAAGAAAAGAATCTCGCCCGACGCCTGACCAGAGAAGCCCTAAAGCCCGTCAATTAAGAATCAGAGTCTCAGACATCCACGATCAAAATCAGAGTTTGAGGCCGCACAGGTCACGGCACACCCATCACGAGTACACCGCTCCCGCTTACGGCCCCGGCGGCAGGTAGAGACCCCGCTCGCCGAACGAGAGCAAACGTCACATCGTCACCTCCAACACTGTTGGTAATGCGGGTCAGGAATGAACCGCCAACTTGAACCGCAGCCCCTGCCCGCACAAGCGCCGTGCCCACGTCGGGATTGCTCATCATCAGGAGACGTGTGTCGAACGGCGATGGGCTGCCTTTGTAGGTAATGGTTATCGGTGTGGTAATCCCTCCATCCGGGCATGAGTAGGTGAGTCTGCGGTCGCTGCGGATAGTTGTTGTCAGCGGATCGGTGCCGATTGCCCTCTGGTGTACGTTGCCAAAGTTTATGTCGATCGGGTTGTTATTGTTGATCGTGCACGTTGACGGGGAAATGGAGAAGTTGTTGGCGGCGGTATACGTCAGGGCAAGCGCTGCGCTGCCGGAATTATAATTGTTGGTTTGGTCGAGATTTAACCCTCCGAGGACATCCCCTACTCGAATGTCGATAGGGTTCGTCGGATCGTTGCGTACCAAAATATAGGGTGTTACATCGACCGCGACGCCTACGCCGTTGTTAGGCATGGTCGTCATCCGAATACCATTTTGAACCGGAGTATTGTAGTAGCTTCCGCTTATTCGTAAGCCGGTGCCTTCGCGGGTGAACTTTGGACCGGGCACCCAGGCGGGGCCGACTCTTGCCGATGTTGCCCAGTAGTCCGTATACCAAGGCTGACTGCCACCAAAGCCGGAGAACCGGCACTCTAACCTCACCCCTTCGAGCAGGATACGGGTTCTGTCCGAACCCAGTTGGACGGTGACGGGGACTTGCAGGTTCAGCGTCCCGCCTGCACCTACAAATACCCACGGTCCACCATTCACACGGCAATCGGTTGCTCTCGCGGTCGTACTACTGACAATCAGGACGAGAAGCACAATAGCTCCATATAGTCGTTTCATTTTGATCTCTCGATGCTCCCCACCCAGGCGCCACCCACCGAATATTGAGTTCGTGCTTTAAAGCCGCCCAGAAGAGATTTGAAGTTTGTCCGAGGCCACTTTCAGCCTATGAATAACGGTTCATCGCTATGGATAGTCCAGCGTAAAAGTAGAGGTGACCGTGAACGTGCCATGCCCTATGGTTTGATCCTTGATGGCATTCGGCTCACCCTGCACATAGGCTTTGAGCTCAATTACATTGCTGCCATCACTCAACACTTGTTCATCGCTGACAGCATTCAAAGGCAATGGCTTGTTGCTCAGCGTCTCGATACCGACCCCAATACCTGAGGCACCACTTCCACCATCCAGCGAAAACAATCCGGGTAGCGCCACGTTTTCTGTGCCGCCGAATGTGATGGTGACCGTATTGCCGATGGTGGTGTCACAGTCCTCCAGGTGCAGTTTGAATCCCCTACCCTGTGTACGCGTGTTGATGTAGAGGTGCTTGCTGGTAACGTCCCAGAGTTCCAGAGTGATGGCCTCGTCGCCAGGGCGGATGGTGCAGGCTTCTTCAACCAGGTTGCCCTTAAATCTCAGGTTGTCCGCCGCATGCCCCTTGGGCACCAGGCCGAAGGTCAGCAGTAATGTCAGCCCGGCATATGGCCAACCCTTATGAACCATTTGATGTCGCATAGACTTGACTCCTACTCGTATTCAGCCAACAGCGTGGCCACCGCCGTAAACCTTGCGGGGGCCAGAACTGCGCCTAGCTGCTTGACGGGTACAACTTCCAATGTCGGAGGCGACGACAGGGTGATGTCCAGTGGCGTATTGAGTGGAAACGGCACGTTATTCTGAAAAATCCGAATACCCAACGCAGGCACACTGGTCTGCACTGCTGAGCCATCAAAACTCGTGGGTGTACCGTTGATACTCAACTTCAGCTCCCACGGAAGCGTGGCAGGGCCACAGCTAATGGTGTAGCCGACCCCTCGGCGGTATTTCACACCATCGACTCGCTTGACCCCGACATCGCCAAAGTCGACTTCTATCGTGTTTCCCGCATCAATCGTGCAGGGGGGAGGCTCGTTCAGCGTTCCGCTGAACGTCAAGTTGGCCGACGCACCGCTGCAAAGACTGATGGAACACAGGGCGAGCAACGCTCGCTGCTGCCAACATGTCATTGATCGTTCCTCTTCATTGATATTCGACTACGAGGGTTGCGGCGGCATCAAATGCGCCTCCCGTCAGGCTGCTGCCCACACGTTTGACAGGCACCGCCTGCACGACTGGAAAGTTTGGATGAGTAAAATTCACGGCCGTATTCAGAGGCCAATCAGCGCCATTCACGAACAGCTTTACCCCAAGGTCCGGTTTGCGGGTCAACAGCACGTTTTGATCAAACGACGCCCCCGTGCCCTTGAGTTCCAGTGTCATCGCGTTGTTGAAGGGGGAATCACACCTGACGGTATAAGGCACACCTCGACGATAATTAACCCCGTCAACCCGTGATGTCAGAAGGTCATTCCCGAAGGGCACATCAAGCGTGCTCCCGCTGTTAATCACACACGGCGGAGGCGCGATGATTACGGCCCGGATGGTCAAATTGGTCTCGGCCAGCACACCGTGGCTGACCGCCCACAGTAGGCCGCCACCGAGAAACATAGCCCGAGAGCCGGTTGACTTAGCCATTGTTCTGCCCTCACTCATAATTGAGCCTGAAATCCACCACGGCCCGAAATGCCCCGCTGGTCAAAGGAGCGGAGGTACGCGTGGGTTGAACATTCCAGGTCTGGGTGCTGCCGCCCAACGGTAAAAACAAAGGTTCGCCCCTTGAGCCCAGCTGTACGTCCCGGCCCAGGGCATCGGTCAAGCGCAGGCCCATCCCGGTGATGCCTTGCACTTTGACCAGCCGTGGATCCTCGGCATCGGCGGGCGCAGAAAACGCGACCGACAGCACGGGTTGATAGGCACTCCATGCCAGGTTCCCCGTACGCTCACTGCGGATGTTGCCAGCGGTGCGGTGGCAATCCGTAAAACGCAGCTGAAATGCCACAGCGGTTGCCTGATCGCCGGGCCGTTGCAATTGGCTGGTCGACACGGCTCCCAGGTCAATCGTTTGATGCAGCGATGTCATCTCCAGACTGCAAGGGGTTTCATGCATGGACCCGCTAATGTTCAGCATCCCAACCATGCCTTCAATGTCATCATCCTCCTGAGCGTGCGCGCCCCCTACCAAGGCCAGCCACAGGCAGCCCAAGACCCTCACATTGCGCAATTTCATGACGTTCTCCGGCAGTAGGCACTACTCATTAGGCAGTGATACTTGCAAGTTCACTTTGCAAGCAGTGCCACTGCAGGTGAACGCCATCAGCGGGCGTCCGCCGTAATCATTCACATAGGCCAAATGGGGGGTTGTACCGAGTGTTTTGGCCGTCGGGCCCAAGGTCAGCGAGCCTTTGGGTGGGACCATCAGTGGCTCAAAACCCGGCACGGTTTTGCCGTCCTTGCTGCTGCGCGCATCCACCAGGGTTACGTAGTAAGGCGTAGGATTGTTCACCTGATAATGGTCACCTTGCAGGGTAAGGGTCAGCTTTTCCTGCCAAGGGTTTGACAAGTCCTGTTGACTTGGCGCAATGGCTTGCGGTCGGTAGAACAATTTAATTCGGGTTTGCAACGCAATTTGCAGGGTGTTGGCCTTATCGCTGCGTGGCGGAATTTCTCTCAAGTTGAAGTAGAAGACCGTCTCTCGATCCTGAGGTAACAACTTTGCTGCCGGCAACGCCTGGACTTTCACCTGACTTTGTTTCCCTGGCTCCAATCGTTGAACCGGCGGTAGCACGATCAAGGGCGTGGTGATTTTGTTACCCGCTTCATCCTCAATCCAACCTTGAGCCAAATACGGTAACTGGGTGTTGTTATTGGTGATGTTCACGCTGGTTGCATCTTTGCCGCCATCAAAAATCACGCGGGTACGATCCAGGCCAACAGCGGCGTTAGCGCTTTGGCTAAAGCCTAGAATCAGCAGTGCAAATGCCTGCGGTATGAAGCGTGTGTTCAGCATCATGAGGCTGTGCTCTCCATTTCGGTATGCTTGCCGGTCAGCGCGGCTGGTTCGGGCAAAGATGGGGCAACGGCTACCATTTGGCAGCGCAGTTGCAGGGCATTGGTCAAACCATCAAATGGCAAAATGACAGGGAGCGTAAGAATGCAGCGCTCGACACCTCCCCAACTGACGGTCATCTGCTCGCCGGCCTGAATACCGCTCAGGTAAACATTGCCGCCGTCATTCACAATCCCGGTGTCCTGCTGTTTTATGTTCTTCACCATCGCGCCGAAGGGCGGTGAAGTGCCGTCGGGCAGGCGCAGAACCGCCATGGCCTTCTCACCGGCAATCACGTCCAGCGAGCGGTATCCAATGGCGCCTTCGGTGAGTGTCAGTTGCGTGACGGATTGAGTGGCTTCGACATTGCTCGGCAAGCTCTCCAGATCAACACTGGCTGCCGTGCGCTGATAGCTGCTGATATCGGAAATGACCGCCTTGCCAAAAATGTTGCTGCGGGTCGGGGTGCCGTAACCCCGCACAGGCACGTCGGACACACCAGCGGTATCAACCATCAAGCGGGTTCCGCCCGTACCATTGTTACGATGCAGTGCAGCACCGTAAGGTGTGAGCGTGCCACCACCGCGAGCAGACAGACTGAGGCTGTTGTAATTGCCTTCTTGCTTGCTGGCACTGACGTTAATGTCGGCCTGCTCACCCACATGACTCAGGTAGCCACTCGCGGAACTGTTGCTTGCACTGAGCTGGTAGCTATTACGCTCATCGATGCGATCACTGTAGCGCGTCGAAAAACGGTTATCGCCTGCGGCTCTATTAGCATCCAGTGACAGTGTGCCGGTGCGCCCCAACGGCAGACTGACCGTCAGCGCCACTCCGTTATCTTTATAGCTGTACTCCAAAGTACGGTACAGATTCAGGGACAGGCTCATGTTTTTGACGGTGCCTAACTTGAAGTAACGCGACGCAGACACGTTCCAACGCTGAGTGTCCGGCCGTCCCCAATAAGTTTGTTTGTTGTAACTGGCGTAGACGGTCGCCCCCACATCACGAAACTGCTTATTAACGGTCACCGTATAAAGCGCCTTGCTATCACCAATCGGTATCGGGCTATCAGGGTACTCACCGTATTGGTCGTATACCTCCCGCCTACGGCGCTCGCCATTCAACCCATAATGACGAGCATCCAAGTACTCGCTCATGCTCAAAAAGTTTTTCTCGGAAAACCGATAACCGGCGAAGGTCACTTGGCTGTCGTACTGTTCAAAGTTCTTGGAATATTGAAGGCGGTACGATTTACCGGAGAGCGTGTCGTTCCACACATTGGCTTGAGACTGCGTGACATCCAACGAGATGGCGCCGAACGCCAGCAAGTCTCGCCCCACCCCAGCGGAGAGCGCTCGATAGTTGTTATCGCTGATTCCGCCGCCAAACAGAGACCAGCCATTGCTGATCCCCCAAGAGAACTCCCCAGTACCGAAAAAGTCGCCTTCAGCGCCATATTGAAGATTGGACGGCCGTCCAGCCGCCAGTTTGTAACGAACACGTCCAGGGCGCGTCAGGTAGGGAACGCCTGCCGTATCGACTTGGAACGCATGAATCGAACCATCCTGCTCTTCCACCCGTACATCGAGCCTGCCAGTCACCGCGTCATTCAGGTCTTGAATGCGAAAAGGTCCCGCCGCGACCAGGGTTTCATACAGCACACGTCCCTGTTGGCTAATGATGACCTTCGCATTAGTCTTGGCCACTCCGATGACTTCCGGCGCATAACCCCTTAAGTTGGGTGGCAGTTGGCTTTCATCCGAGTTGAGCGCTGCGCCAGTAAACCGGAAACTGTCAAACAGGTCCGAATACAGGTAGTCCTCTCCCACTACCAAGCGCGCCTGCAGCGCAGGAATTGCGCGATAAGCGTAGTAACGACTCCAGTCCAGCTTTCGCCCCCCGGTCGCCCCCTCGCGCCCTTTCTCAAGATGCCCCTGCCAATCCGCCCTCAGGCGCCAAGCCCCGGCGTTGGCCCCCAGCGTTCCGTTGCCCGTGACGTTATTACGGGCCCCGTCATTCTTTCGGTAGCTGGACAGCGCCGTCAGGTTGTAGTCAATCAGCAGGCCAGGCACTCCCTCATCCCAGCGCGAGGGCGGGTCCCAATTAATGGTGCTGTACTCGAGGTAGGCTTGAGGGAGGCTAATGTTCAGTGTGGAGGTGGCCAGATCTCCACTCACCTCCATACCCGGCAAGCCTTGAATATCCAGGCACTCTCCGCCTCTCCACCACGCCAGTTTGGCCGTGCCGGACGCCTTCAGGCCCAACTGTTCCACGAGAGCCTGCGATAAACAGGCCTGACTGCCTTTGGGATCATCATCGGGGGGATAGAACGCCACCGACTGCTCAGAAATAGGCTGGGTATTTATCTGCACAACCATCGAGTAAGTGCCCGGCAGAATAAACCCGCTGCGCGCAAACTGAGACAAGTCGATATTGGAGCGATCACTCAGATCAAGAACATCGGTATTAAATTCGATATTCCCTGCACCCAATGCAGTTCCCGCCAGTGATATCAGCCCACTAAAGAGGCTTGGGCGCAGCGTATTTTTGACTTTCGACGTATTCAACATGAAAGCAGTCCATCACTGTTCAAAAGTATTCCAACTTGAACCGCACCGCGGCACTGTGAGGCCCAGCTGAGAGCGCCCACCCGTTGCCGACCAAGCGAAGCGTGTAGTGAAGCGTCATGTCGCCATTGACCAGCGGAAGCAGCGCCATCGGTACACCAGGAACACTCTCCTGACCCGCAGCGTCTTCAATATGCAGAGCCACCCCCTGTGAACTGCCAAAGACAGCAAAAGAGCGCCCTTCTCTATCGCTGGGCCCCTCAAACGTCACTCGCAGATGCTCCCAATCAGGCAGGTTTTCGCCTGGGCGTGATGGGTCGGGACGACTCAATGTGCAGTTGACCAAACGCAGCTGGAAGGGATGTGTTTCTCCCCTTGCATTGCGCAACAGCCGACCTATTGGTTGGGGAGTCATCTCAATGGTTTGATCGGCACTGACCGCTTCCAGCCCACAGGCCGAGTCGACGACCTGTCCTCCTAACGTGACCACCCCATCGCCTTGCGCAGGCGCCTGAGCGACAACACAAGGGCTGATGAACATCGTCAATGAAGAGGCAATAGCGAGACTTATGAATGTTTTCACCTTTATCTCCCGCCAGCTTCCCCCCGCCACTCTAAAAATGGCGGGGGCGAAACTTACTGATAAGCCAAGGTGAAATTGGTGACTGCGCTGAAACCACCAGGAACGATTGCCCCCGTTGCCGCGCCTTGTACATAAGCACCGAACTCCAACGTGTTATTACCGGCGGAAAGGGCTTGCGGGGCGGTAGGGACACCCAACTCGATGGGTTTACTGCCATAGGTCACCATGATGCCCACGCCGCCCGCACCACCGATGGTGCCGATCGCACCTGGAACAGCGCTGGAAGGCGCGGCCGTGAAGGTAGTGGTCACGGTGTTATCGGTGAGGCCAGTCAAATCGCAGCCTTCAAGTTCGATAAGCACACGTCGTGCTTCAGACTTGCCTCCACTTTGCAGTTGATGTTTTGCGATCGCTCCCAGGTTAACTGTCTGATCGACGGAGTCAGGCTTGATAGAGCAAGCACCGGAGTGGACCGAACCCAAAAACGTAACCGTTCCATCGGCCGCATGAGCAACGGACATCGAACCTACCAGCAACCCGATAGACAACAGTGCAGTTTTCATTTTGGTTTTCATTTAAAAGTACTCACACATTCATAAATTTCATAAAAAACCCTGACGCGGTAATGCGCAGGACTTATTAAGCAAGCGATGACTGGGTGGTAACTCCTGATGTGGAAAAATTCGAGTCACTGAGTGAAACGTGAAACGATTTTTCCAATTAATTGCATTGCAAATCAGGAACCCGTTCAAAGCCAGGAAATTCTCGCTTTCAAGCTTGAAGATGTAAGCCGGGCGATTCTCTTAATGGCGTAGCTTTGTCACACCTAGACACATAGGAGAATTATGGCAATTTGCCAAAACTTTCAAATTAACCGTAAGAAGAGGATTACATGAGCATTAATGAGAATGTTTTAGTGAAGAATAAGTATGTAAGAAGAGGATGACATGCACAAAAAAATAACAACATTTACTTGGGTATATCAACTAGCGAATAACAGGAGGGAGTGAAGGATGGGAGACCGTCTGTCGGGAGTCCTTGCCTGACCATCAAGATATATCTTACGTTATATCTAGACACACACAGAGGCTCCTACCATGCGAGACCATCCTCACCAGCGTGACGGCTTTGACCCACGCGCCGGCCGCGGTCGCGGCCCCCGGGTATTTGCACCCGGCGATTTGAAATTGTTGCTGCCGGCATTGATCGCCGAACAGCCCTGCCACGGCTATGACCTGATCCGCCAGATCGAAAGCCTGTTCGACGGTGCCTACACCCCCAGCCCAGGCGTGATCTACCCGACCCTGACCTTTCTTGAAGAAAGCGATTTGATCCAGGGCGACGCCGATGGTGGAAAAAAACGCTACACAATCACCGACGCCGGTCGTCTCTTCTTAAGCGAACAACAAGTGGCCTTGGATGGCGTGCGCATGCGCATCGACGTCAGCAAGCGCTCGTTGCGTGGCCAGGACCGCCCGCCACAAATCCACGAGGCGGTGCACAACCTGCGCCATGCCCTGCATTCGCACCACGGGCGCTGGAGCCCGGAAGAAATCGTTCGTGTCGCGGCGCTGCTCAATCGCACCGCTCAAGCCATTGCCGACGGGAAAGACCAATGAATACGCAAGCTATCCACCGCGTTACCCACGAAATCAAACGTCGTCGCCTGGAGGTTTTACGGGTGGTCGATATCACACCGCGCATGCGCCGCATCACCCTGGGTGGTCCTGAGCTGGCGGGGTTTGTCAGCCTGGGCAGTGACGATCACATCAAGCTGCTGTTCCCGCAAAACGCCGCCGAGCAGGCCGCGCTGGAAAGCCCGACGTTCAACATCAAGGGGGATGGTCCGCAACCGGCCATGCGTGACTACACGCCTCGGCGCTTTGACCTGAGTATCGGTGAGTTGGATATCGACTTTGTGCTGCACGGCGATGGCCCAGCGTCCACCTGGGCCGAACAGGTGCAGGTCGGCCAGCACTTGTACATCGGTGGGCCACGGGGCTCGATGATCGTGCCGGATATCTTCGACAGTTACCTGTTGATCGGCGATGAAACCGCCCTGCCCGCCATCGCTCGCCGCCTGGAAGAATTACCGGCGGGGCGCACCGTGTTGGCGGTGATTGAAATCGCCGATGCGGCGGAACGGCAAGTGCTGCAAAGTGCCGCAGATGTGGACGTGATCTGGGTGGTGCGCGGCCAGGATGACCTGCTCCAAACCGTGCAAAAACTGACACTGCCGAACGGCTCGCTGTACACCTTCGTCGCGACCGAAACCAAGCTGTCGCGCCAAGTGCGCCGGGTGCTGCTGGACACGCACCAGGTTAACGAAGAGTTCCTCAAGGCCGTCGGTTACTGGCGCGCCGAGGGCAGTGACGAAGAGTAAGTCAACGTCGGGGCTGGATGACTTTATCCAGCCCCACCACCGCCAACGCAATCAACACAAACCCCGCCAAAAGCCCCCCTGCATTCACAAACACTTGTGGATAACCGAGGGTGTCCACGTCGATAAACGGGTACTGATACTGCCCGAGCAAATGCCCGCGCAGCAGCACATAAGCAAAGTACACCAGCGGGTAGATCACCCAGGCGCCGATGTGTGCCAGACGCAACGTCCCTTTGGGCACACACCGCCACCAATACACGACAAACAGCAGTGGCATGACGTCGTGCAACAACTCGTCAGCGATAAATTGAAAGCCTTCGGGGCTCCACAAATGCCGCAGCAACAGGTTGTAGGCCAGGCTCACCACGATGATGCTCGCCGCAATCCCACTACTGATGTGGGGCGCCAGGAAAAACCGCTTGGCGGCTGACTCCCGATTGACCAGCGCATAGCTCAGCACCACCACCACCAGGGTGTTGGTCAGCACGGTGAAGAAACTGAAGAAGTTGATCAACCCGCCCAGCAGGCTGGCGCCGCTGGACCAGCGCGAATAAAAAATCAGGTATTGCTGAATCGCCAACCCCACCCAACCGGCCAATGCCGCCACCGCGACAAAGCGCTTCATGGGCTCAGTCCTGCGGGCGTTTGGTGCGCATCAGCTTCACATACAAGCCTTCGACTTTCTCCCGTGCCCACGGGGTTTTGCGCAAAAACGTCAGGCTCGACTTGATGCTTGGGTCGCTCTTGAAGCAGCGGATATCAATACGCTCGGCCAGGCCTTCCCATTCGTAATGTTCCACCAGAGTGGTGAGCACGTGTTGCAGGGTCACACCATGGAGCGGGTCGTTGCTTGTCGCGGTCATGCCAGGCCTTTTGCAAAAAGAGGAAACACAGCCGCGCACCTTAGCCGACGGGGCGTAACGGTGGAAGCACCGCATTGAATATAGACCCTGAGAGAAAGTTCCCCTTTTCAGCGAAAAAAGAGATGTTATATTGTAACGATACTTATCAAAAGTAACTGATTCGATACCGTTTTAAGCCTTCTCTTCTTTTGCCGTTTTGCCAAGGAATGTCCGATGTCTCTCTCTTCTCTATGGCGCTTGACCCCGCTTGCCGCCACCCTGCTGATCTGCTCCGAAGCCTACGCCCTTGAGCTGCAACCCCAAGTCATTACCGGCAACCCACTGGGCAGCGAACAGCTGGCTTCGCCCACCACCGTGCTGGAAGGCGATGACCTGACCCTGCAACAAAAAGGCAGCCTCGGCGAAACCCTGAACAAGCAGCCTGGCGTGTCATCTTCATACTTTGGCCCAGGCGCCAGTCGCCCGATCATTCGTGGCCAGGATGGCGACCGTATTCGCATCCTGCGCAACGGTGTGGGCGCGCTGGACGCCTCGGCGCTGTCCTACGACCACGCGGTGCCGCTGGACCCGATCAACGTCGACCGCATTGAAATTGTGCGTGGCCCGGCGGCTCTGTTGTATGGCGGCAGTGCCATCGGCGGCGTGGTCAACACCTTCGACAATCGCATCCCCACCGAGGCCATTGAAGGCATCCACGGGGCCGGTGAATTGCGCTATGGCGGCGCCGACACCACCCGCAGCAGCGCGGGCAAACTGGAAGCCGGCAACGGTACCTTCGCCTTGCACCTGGACGCCAATGCGCGGGAGTTCAACGACCTGAAAATCCCGGGTTATGCGCGCAGCCGCCACGCCCCGGCCACCGAAGACGGCCCTGGCAAAGACGGTCGACTGGGCAACAGCGACGGGCGCCAGGACGGCGGCGCGGTGGGCGGTTCCTACACCTGGGACGACGGTTATGCAGGCTTGTCCTACAGCAACTACGACAGTAATTACGGCTCGCCTGCCGAGCAGGACGTGCGCATCCGCATGAAACAGGATCACTACGCCTTTGCGTCCGAGATCCGCAACCTGCAAGGCCCATTCACCTCGGTAAAACTCGATGCGGGCTACACCGACTACCAGCACCGCGAAATCGAAGGCGGGGAAACCGGCACCGTCTTCAAGAACAAGGGCTATGAAGCGCGTGTCGAAGCTCGCCACCAGCCGATCGGCCCGTTCGATGGCGTGGTCGGTGCACAAGTGAGCCGCAACGAGTTCTCGGCCCTGGGCGAAGAAGCCTTCGTGCCACAGACCGACACCAACGCCGGTGCACTGTTTATTCTCGAAGAAATGCAGGCCACCGAGCGCCTGAAGCTCAGCCTCGGCGGGCGCCTGGAGCACACCAGCATCGACCCGAATGCCAAAGGCAACGCGCGCTTTGCCAAGGCCGACAAGTCCAATGACTTCACGGCAGGCAGCCTGTCGTCGGGCGCGGTCTACACCCTCACGCCGATCTGGTCCTTGGCGGCGACCCTGGGCTACACCGAACGCGCACCGACCTTTTACGAGCTGTATGCCAACGGCGTTCATGTCGCCACCAACACCTACGAGCTGGGCGATGCCAACCTGAAGAAAGAAAAAGCCGTGTCCAGCGACCTGGCCCTGCGCTTTGACAATGGCACCCACAAAGGCAGCTTCGGCGTGTTCTACAGCCGCTTCTCCAATTACATCGGGCTGCTGGGCACTGGTCGCACGTTGAACGATGAAGGCGAAGAAGATGCAGGCGGTCACCCGGAGTACAAATACTCCGGCGTACGTGCCCGTTTTGCAGGCTTCGAAGCCCAGGATCACTGGAAGCTCGGCGAAAGCGCCTACGGCAAATTCGCCCTGGAGCTGTCGGGTGACTACACCCGCGCCACCAACCTGGATACCGGCGAAGCTCTACCGCGCATTGCGCCGCTGCGCTTGAACAGCGGCTTGCTGTGGGAACTGGACCGCTGGCAAGCGCGTATCGATGTAGAACATGCCGCAGGCCAAGGGCGTGTACCGAATAACGAAAGCGGCACCGACGGCTACACCACATTGGGCGCAAGCGCGGGTTATCACTTCAATGTCGGTGGCAGCCAGTGGTTGGCGTTTGTGAATGGTGAAAACCTGACCAACCAGACCGTGCGGTATGCCAGTTCGATCCTGCGCGATATCGCACCGGCGCCGGGGCGTAGTGTGCAGTTTGGGGTGCGCACTACTTTCTAACTGCCAATCGGTTCCCCTGTGGCGAGCGGGCTTACCCCGCGTTGGGCTGCGAAGCAGCCCTAAAAGATCACCGCGCTGTGTCAGACATAGCGCGGTGCCTGAAATAGGGGCAAGCCCGCTCGACACATGGAACCCACTCACACCCGCTTCCAGCAGCGACGTTCTGTCACTGTTACCAAATCCGAAATGATGCATCTTGCGATTTGCGCTTTCTCTTGGCGCGTCTGCGCTTTATCCTTGCCGGCAACAAACTGAAACGTTTCACGCCCCGGTCGACCCTATCTTGCCGATGACTCCTACCTGCAAAGACAGCGCTGTCTCACACCCAACTGCGCCTGAGGATAAATCGCCCGCCTGTGGATAACCCGGTTATCCACAGAAAAACCCAAATAACGCTGAACCAAGCCCGCGCCGAATCGTCATCTACAGTGAAGCACGGGGTTACATAATTCCAACGTCACGGAGAAACACACTATGAGCACTGATGGTGCCTCAAGCCCAAGCCGCCTGCTGCCCAGGCTGCTAGGCGTCTTGCTGCTGATCATGGGCCTGGCCTTGCTGGCCGGCGGCGTCAAGTTGAGCATGCTCGGCGGGTCGCTGTACTACCTGCTGGCCGGTATCGGCATCGCCCTGACCGGCGTCCTGCTGCTGGCCACCCGTCGCGCCGCGCTGGGCCTGTACGCACTGGTGTTGTTCGCCAGTACCGTGTGGGCACTGTGGGAAGTCGGCCTGGATTGGTGGCAGTTGGTGCCACGTCTGGCCCTGCTGTTCGCCTTGGGCATCGTCATGCTGCTCCCGTGGTTTCGCCGTCCGTTGCTGCGTGGCCAACCCGCGCCACTGGGCACCGGCGCGCTGAGCGTGGCCGTAGTGCTGGCGGGTGCTGCCGCTCTGGCCAGCCAATTCACCAACCCCGGTGAAATGGTCAAGACCGGCCAACTGGACCGCGACGCGGTGCCTGGCATGGCCAGCGCTGCACCGACCCAAGCCGATGGCGACTGGAACTCCTACGGCCGTTCGGCTTTCGGCGATCGCTACTCGCCACTGGCGCAGATCACTCCAGAGAACGCCCACAAGCTGGTACCGGCGTGGACTTATCGCACCGGCGACATTCCTGGCCCAGGCGATCCCGGTGAGACCACCGCGGAAAACACCCCGCTGAAAGTCAACGGCATGCTCTATGTGTGCACGCCACACAGCCAAGTCATTGCCCTGGACCCGGACACCGGCAAGGAAATCTGGCGTTTCGACCCGAAGATCAGCACCGAAGGTGCCGCGAACTTCAAAGGTTGGGCGCACATGACCTGCCGTGGCGTGTCGTATCACGATGACGCTGTGTACGCTTCTGCGCAGAGCCCAACCGGCAACGCCAGTGCGGCGCCCGTCAGCGCCGTGTGCCCGAAACGTATCTTCGTACCGACTGCCGACACCCGTCTGATCGCCCTGAACGCCGACACCGGCAAGATGTGCGAAGACTTCGGTGACAAAGGCCAAGTCGACCTGCGTGCCAACATCGGCAGCTTCGCCCCGGGCGGTTACTACTCCACCTCGCCACCGGCCGTGACCAAGAACCTGGTTGTGATCGGCGGTCACGTGACCGACAACGTCTCCACCGACGAGCCAAGCGGCGTGATCCGCGCGTTCGACGTGCACACCGGCAAGCTGGTGTGGAACTGGGACAGCGGCAACCCGGACGACACCACCCCGCTGGCCGAAGGCAAAACCTACACCCGCAACTCGCCGAACATGTGGTCCATGTTCAGCGTCGATGAAAAACTCGGCATGCTGTATCTGCCGATGGGCAACCAGATGCCCGACCAGTACGGCGGCGACCGCACCCCGGCCTCCGAGAAGTACAGCGCCGGCCTGACCGCCCTGGACATCGACAGCGGCCACGTGAAGTGGACCTTCCAGTTCACTCACCATGACCTGTGGGACATGGACGTGGGCGGCCAGCCAAGCCTGATCGATATCAAGACTGCTGACGGCGTCAAGCAAGCGGTCATGGCTTCGACCAAGCAAGGCAGCATCTATGTGCTGGATCGCAGCAATGGCCAGCCGGTCGTGCCGATCAATGAAATTCCGGTTCCGCAGGGTGCAGTAGCTGGCGATCACACCGCCCCTACCCAGCCCAAGTCCGACCTGAACTTCATGCCGCCGCCGTTGAAAGAACGCGACATGTGGGGCGTAACCCCGTTCGACCAACTGATCTGCCGGATCGACTTCAAGTCGATGCGCTACGACGGCCCGTTCACTCCGCCATCGCTGCAAGGCTCGATCGTTTACCCAGGTAACTTCGGCGTGTTCGACTGGGGTGGCATTTCCGTCGACCCGGTACGCCAGATCGCCTTCGTAAACCCGAGCTACATGGCGTTCAAATCCAAGCTGATCCCGGCCGCCGACATTGCCAAACAAGGCCCTCGCGTCAGCGAGACGCAAGGCGTACAGCCGAACAAAGGCGCGCCATACGGCGTGATTCTCGAAGCTCTGCTGTCGCCGATGGGCCTGCCGTGCCAAGCACCGGCGTGGGGCTATGTGGCTGCGGTCGACCTGACCACCCACAAAACCATCTGGATGCACAAGAACGGCACCGTACGTGATAGCTCGCCGGTTCCGGTCCCGCTGACCATGGGCGTGCCTAGCTTGGGCGGTACGTTCACCACCGCCGGTGGCGTGGCGTTCCTCAGCGGTACCCTTGATCAGTACCTGCGTGCGTATGACGTGAAAAACGGCAAGCAACTGTGGGAAGGCCGCCTGCCTGCAGGCGCGCAAACCACCCCGATGACCTACACCGGCAAGGACGGCAAGCAGTACGTGCTGGTCATGGCCGGCGGTCACGGTTCGCTGGGCACCAAGCAGGGTGACTACGTGATGGCGTTTAAACTGCCGGACTAAGCAATACTGGCGGTAAAACAAAGGCGGCTACCTGATGGGTAGCCGCCTTTTTATTTTCCGACTTTTCACAGCGGTACCCGCTCACGTCGCATCCACATCTCAAACGCCATCGCATTCAACGGCCGGCTGATCAAGTACCCCTGGGCCGTGTCGCACTTCCACTTCTTGAGCAATTTCAGGCTGGGCTCGAATTCCACCCCTTCAGCCACCACCTTGAGACCCAGGTTGTGGCTCATTTCGATGGTCGAACGCACGATTACGCCGTCACCGCTGGCGCTGTCGAGGTTGCGTATAAAGGACTGGTCGATCTTTAACTCCTGCACCGGCAAGCGTTGCAGTTGCGCCAACGATGAATAACCGGTGCCGAAGTCATCCACCGACAGGCTGATGCCGCAACCGCGCAGTTGCTCCAGCACGCTGAGCGCCTGCTGCGGGTTGTGCATGATGGCGCTTTCAGTGATCTCGAAAATCAGTTGTTCGGCCGGCACTTTGTATTGCATCAACAAGGCGGTGATGCGAACGGCCAAGTCATCATCGGCCAGGTCGTCTACCGAAATGTTCACTGAGAGCTGAATAAACAACCCGCGCTGCGCCCACTCGGCAAGTTGCCGGATTGCTTCCTCGATCACCCACTGGGTCAGGCCACTCATGCTGCCCGTGCGTTCCGCCAGGGGAATGAATTCGGTGGGTGACACCTGGCCCAAGGTCGGATGCTGCCAACGCAGCAAGGCTTCCGCCTGGCGCACATGGCCGTCATTGAGGTCGAGCTTGGGCTGATAGCACAAGAACAATTCGCCCTCGACGACAGCACGGCGCAAGTCGCGGATCAAGGTGATCTGACGCTGGTGAGCCAGGTCGCGGTCTTGCTGGTAGATCTGCAAATGCCCAGGCAAGGTCGCCGCATCATGCCGAGCAATCGCGGCGCGACTGATCAACTCTTCCACCTGCTGGCCATCGGTGGGATAGGCGGCGATACCGATGCTCACTTCATGGCGCACTTCGTCATTGCCAATACGCTGGGGTTCGGTGAGCAGTCCATAAAGGCGGTCGGCGCGGGCCACCGCTCGGTCGATCTCGGTGTTTTCCAACAACAGCAAGAACTCACTGCCGGCGATACGCGCGGCGGTGTCGCTGGCCAACAGGCACATCGACAAGCACCGGCTGGCTTCACGCAGCATTTCCTCAACACCCTGGGGGCCAAAGCCTTCGTTGATCACCCGATAGTTTTCAATCCCCAGGTACAACAACACCACTGGCCGCTGCGCACTGATCGCACTGCCCAGGCGCTCCATGGCCAGGGCGCGATTGGGCAGGCCGGTGAGTGGGTCATGCAGGGCGTTATGGGCCAGTTGTCGCTCGCGTACGGCGATGCCGCTTTGCATGGCGTTGAAGGCATTGGCCAGCAAACCGAACTCATCGTGGCTGCGCACCCGCACCGGCGTGCGGTAGTCACCGGCGCCAATCCGCTGGGCCGCCTCCACCAAGGCGTTGAGAGGACGTGATACCCGGCGCGCCAGGAACAGCGCACCCGCCAGCGACACCAACAGTACCGCCAGCGCAATGACGAGGAATTGCCGGTCCAACGGCCCAAACGCCTCCAACGCATGGTCCAGCGGGCTTTGCAGCAACACACGCACTTCATCACCCTCACCGGTGTTGGCCAGCGGTAGCACCTGGCTGAGCACGCGTTGCCCGTAGAACTGATTGATCTGTGCTTCAGCGTTGAGGTGCGTGTCGCGCAGCGTAGTGATGATGGCAGCCTGGTAGGCGTCAGGCTGGGTGCTGAACAACGCGCCGACGCGGCCGTCCTGCACGCTGAGGAACGACACCTCAAGGTTGCTCATGGAGCGCAGCTCATCGGCGAACAGCTTGTCCATGGGAAAGCCCATGACCACGCGAGCGATGGGCTGCGGGTCGAGCACTTCATCCTGCACCAGCAAATAGGGCTGCCCGTCCATCGCGACGATCAGCATTTGCAAGCCACTGCGCCGCGCGTGGCGCAAAGCGTCTTCATAGGGAAACGACTGGCCACGAGCAAGCACGGGCAACGTGCTGACGATTACTTTGCCATCCAGGCCCAACACAAATACTTCGCTGGAACGGATGCCGGTGCCATGCCGACGCAGCGCGGCCAGAATCGGTAAAGGTTCGCCCTCGGCCACCGATTGTTTGAATGGACCATCGACGGTGAGCCAGTCCAACCCGTATTGCAGGCGGCGCCCGCGCAGGTCAAGCAAGCGCTCGAACACTTGGATACCGGTGTTGAGTTGGACTTGGGCCTGTTTTTCCACGGCGCTGTTGGTGGCGGCCTTGACGGCGAAGTAGGTGGCGGCCACGACCACCAGCAGCAATAGCGCCAGTACCCCGGCAATGCGGGTTTGGAATGTGTGGCGCCACTTCATTTCCGTGCCCTCTGGCAGCGTTCGCCTCTCTCTGCCACTGCGTCCCTTTGTCATACGCATCCTTGGCGACTACTGACATGGCGTCAAAAAAACATCTATTCTGATTAAATATTTAGTATTAGCAGATTAGCTGGGAGTTTGGATAAGTAAACCCAATAAATACCGGGAACTTCATGTCATTTTATTGGCGAATGCGGGTTTGATTGGGCGGATTGCTGTGTACATATCCGTTGTTTGGGTAACGGCGGCCTAGGGTTTCGCCCTTACGGCGACTCACTTTGGAAAAGCCCCAAAGTAAGCAAAGGGCTCTTGCCCCACCACTCGGCACCTCGCCTAGGCTCGGTGTGCCCGCACTCCGGCACGGCTGCGCGGGTCGCCGCGATGGGCCATCCCTGGCCCAGCGCGGCTAAACCGGCATCCTTGCCGGTTTACCCGCTCCACCGTGCCTACTTGCGGCCAGCGTGGTTTAACGGGGCGCCTAAGATCAAAGTCAAAATCAACAGCACGGCGGCCTGAAAGCCGACCTGAGTGGTGTAGATCAAAAGCGGTAAAACATGTGAGCGAGCAAGCCCTCCCACATTTTTAATCTCCATACATCAGGGATGACTGCAATCTGCCCTGCTTCTGATCTGGCTTTTGCTCCACACCACTCAGGTCGGCTTTCAGGCCGCCGTGCTCTGCTTTTGATTT
>NZ_MDDR01000066.1 GCF_001870435.1 Pseudomonas costantinii
TCTGGCTTTTGATCCACACCACTCAGGTCGGCTTTCAGGCCGCCGTGCTCTGCTTTTGATCTGCTTGTGATCTTGATCTCAGGCGCCCCATTAACCACGCTGGCCGCACGCAGGCTGGAATCCGTGGGTAACCCGGCAGGACGCCGGGTTAGCCGCGCTGGGCCAAGGATGGCCCATCGCGGCGGCCCACGGATTCAAGCCGGAGTGCGGGCACACCGAGCCTAGGCGAGGTGCCGAGTGGTGGGGCACAGACCTTTTGGTTACTTTTGGGGCGTTTGCCAAAAGTGACCCGCTGTAAGAGCGGAACCATAAGCGGCCGTTACCGCAGCAACGGATATGTACTCAAGCTTCAGCAACGCACCACTCACAATGAAAACCGCAACGGCGAAGCGGCCTGAAGCAAGGCAGCAGGGTCACGATAACGGGCACCAAAATGATCATTCGGCAAACGCGCCTGCCCAGCGCCAAACAAACGCTCACGCAGAGTTTCACCGTCGTCGTAGCGCTCACGAAAACGCCCACGCCGACGCAATTCCGGTACCACCAGTTCGATGAAATCCCGAGCAGTTTCAAAGGACAGATACTGACGCAGATTGATCCCGTCAATGCCATCTTCATCCAGCCATTTCTCGATGGCGTCCGCCACCACCGTCGGCGTGCCAGCCACAAAAAAGCGCTCACGGTTAAAGCCACCGAGCTGGGCCAATGCTGCCCCCACGGTGGAGTCCGGATTGTGCCGACTCAAACTCTCCCACCCCTTGACCTGCCGGCTGATCAAGTCGCTGATCAAGGTGTCGCGGGGGTACGCCGTCAGGTCGACCGCCGATTGCACATGGGCCAGCGACGCCTCCACGCTGGCAAGCTTGCGGTAGCTGTCGAGTTTGGCGCTGACTTCCTCGTCAGTACGCCCGACCACCACCCCGGCCATGACAATAAACTTCAGGCCCGCCGGGTCACGATCATGCTCTACCACCTTTTGCCGCATGGCCTGGATATTCGCGCGCACCGTCGGCGTATCGTTGCCGCCGGTGAACACCACTTCGGCGTGACGCCCGGCAAACTCAATACCCGCCGGTGAGCCGGTGGCCTGGAACAACACCGGCGTGCGTTGCCGCGAAGGCTGGCACAGGTGCGGGCCGGCGACCTTGAAGTGTTCGCCGACGTGGTTGATATAACGCACCTTGTCCGGATCGGTGTAGATCCGGCGCTCACGGTCGACGATCACTGCGTCGTCGTCCCACGAGCCCTCCCACAGCTTGTAGAGCACGTCGAGGTATTCATCGGCGATCTCGTAGCGATGGTCGTGGACCACCTCGGTGTCGTGGCCGAAGTTGCGCGCAGCGTTCGGCAGGTACGAGGTGACGATGTTCCAGCCCACCCGGCCCTTGGTCAGGTGGTCGAGAGTGCTCATGCGCCGCGCGAAAGCAAACGGCGGTTCGTAGGTGGTGGAAAAGGTCGCGCCGAAGCCGAGGTTTTTGGTCACCCCGGCCATTGCCGGAATCACCAGCAGCGGGTCGTTGCTGGGAATCTGCATGCCTTCACGTAGCGCGGTTTCGGGGCCGTCGCGAAAGCGATCGTAGGTGCCAATCACATCGGCGAGGAACACGCCGTCAAAGGTGCCGTATTCCAACAACTGCGCCAGTTCGGTCCAATAATCCAGGTCGTTGAAGCGGTGCCGGTTGTTGTCCGGATGCACCCACAAGCCATGGACGATATGACTGACGCAGTTCATCTCAAACAAATTCACGTGCAACTGCTTGGGCACCAGGAACACTCCTCTATCAGTACTTTTTCGAAAACCTCAGATTGCTGCGCTCAAGTCGAACGGGGTCCTTGTGCTAAGGCGCAGGGTTGGGAATGCGCTGATGAATAGCCTGGACCTGCGCAAGGATCTCGTCGCTGAGGCGCACGTCCAGCGCGCTGAGGTTGTCGCGCAGCTGCGCCAGGCTGGTTTGCCCGGTGAGCGCGCTGGTCACAAAAGGTTTGTCGATAATGAACGCCAGCGCCAACTGGGCCGGTGTCAGGCCATGTTGCCGGGCAATCTCCACGTAGCCGGTAATCGCTTCCTGTGCCGAAGCGCTGTCATAGCGGTTGAAGGTGCGATACACCGACGAGAGGCGTGAACCCTCTGGACGCGCGCCACCGAGGTACTTGCCGGTGAGCGCACCGAACGCCAACGGCGAGTACGCCAGCAGGCCGACGCCTTCGCGATGAGTGAACTCCGAGAGGCCGCCTTCGTACAGGCGATTAAGCAGGCTGTAGGGGTTTTGTACGCTGGCGATACGCGGCAGGCCGAGGCGCTCGCTCTGTTTGAGAAACTCGGCCACGCCCCACGGAGTTTCGTTGGACACGCCGATATGGCGCACCTTGCCGGCCTTGACCTGATCGGCCAGTACCGCCAGGGTTTCTTCGATGGACACACTTTGCGCGTCGTCCTGATACGGGTATTCACGTTGACCGAAGATGTTGGTTGTTCGGTCAGGCCAGTGCAGTTGATAGAGGTCGAGATAGTCGGTATTCAGACGCTTCAGGCTGCCATCCAATGCCTCGACGATGTTGCGCCGATCATGACGACTGAGGCCGTCGCGGATGTGCTGCTGGCCTGCGGGGTCACGGGAGGGACCGGCGATTTTGCTCGCCAGGATCACCTCGTCACGTCGCCCATTGGCCGCCAGCCAACTGCCGATATAGCGTTCGGTGGTGCGCCAGGTTTCGGCCTTGGTCGGCGTCGGGTACATCTCGGCGGTGTCGATGAAGTTGATGCCTTCGGCCAGGGCCAGGTCGATCTGCTGATGGGCATCGTTCTCAGTATTTTGATGACCCCAGGTCATGGTGCCCAGACCCAGGACGCTGACCTCGATGTCGCTGTTGCCCAGTTGGCGATAACGCATGGGTGATCCTTTTTGATTCACAGGTTGAAGACTCATACCGCGCTCGCTTCGTCGCGGGCGGCCTGCTGCTCGGTATCGGCGGCTTGCAGGCTGCGCCACGCAGCATTCGGGGTGACGTCGTTGAGGTAGTAATTGCCCAGGGCCCGCTCGCGATAAATCGCCGGGTTGTGGGAGGCCAGGGTGCGGGCGTTGCGCCAATGGCGGTCAAAACGACGCGACTCGCTGGTGGCGGACGCGCCGCCGACTTCGAACAACAGCGTGGTGGCTTCGAGCACTTGCTCCAGCACAATCTGTTGGGCCTGATAGGCACGAATCTCGGCCTCGGTGTAATGCGCCTCCTTGACCTCGCCGCCCTGCTCCGCCTCATGCACCTCCTGCAACACCTGGGCGACAGCCAGCACTTGGGTGCGGGCGGCATAGGCCAGGCTCGACAGGCGACCGATCACCCGCTGCACCAAAGGATCATCCTTGGGACTCGATTGCCCCGGCACACCAAACGCGCGGGTGCGACCTTTTACGAACACGGTAGCGTCGCGCAGCACCGCATTGGCAATGCCGGCCAGGGTCGCCAAGTGGAACAGCTGGTAGAACGCGCTCAGGTAGGACTCGGTGCGCGGTTCGTCTTTCTTGAAGCGCCGCACAATATGCTGCGCCGGCACGTCCACCGCGTTGAAACGCGTGGTGCCGCTGCCGGTGAGGCGCTGACCGAAGCCGTCCCAGTCGTCCTCAACGGTCACACCCGGCGCATCGGTACGCACCGAGACGCTGACAAAGTCCTCGCCATCCAGCGCGACTGCCGCGATCCAGTTGGCGTACAGCGTGCCGGTGCAATAGTACTTCTCACCATCCAACTGCCAACCGGACTCAACCGTGCTGAGGGTCACCGAGTTGCGCGTGGTGTCAGTGCGCTCGGCCATCGCTGCGCCCCACAGCTCACCGTCGACGACTTTGGCAAACCAGTAATCCTGAGAATTGCTGTCGCGGCTGGAAAGCCGGCCTTCGACGAAACCGAAATGCGCGCGAACAATCTGCGGCAAGTTCGAATCGGCCTCGCCCAGTTCAATCAACAGGCGGAACAACTGCGGCAGGCTCGCACCCAGGCCACCCTGGACGCGTGGCACGCGCAACGCACCAAAGCCAGCCTCGCGTAGCCATCGAACCGCGTCATGCGCCAACTCGCGTTGCTGTTCGCGAGCGACAGCGGTGTCGGCTATCCGTACAAATACGTCGGCAAAACGCTGGTGCAAGTCTGCATCACTCACATCAACGGGAATCGAAGCACTCATGGTTTTTCCTTATTCAAAGGCACTCACGCCCAATACCCTAGTGTGCAAGCAGCCACTGGATGGGCACTGAAAACTTGCAACTATTGGGAGTAATGCAGTGAGCATGCCAGTCTTTTAGAAACGCCCCACTGTCGAGAAAACAGGCGGAAAAACCCATATAGAATGGGCATTACAGCGCCACCACCCCTCCAAATACTTATAAGGTTATAGCCGTTATAACGCGTTGAATTGTGGATAGCCCTGCACACTGTTCATTCACTGTTGCATTCGCAACAGCGGCAGTAAATACGACCACAAAGTTGACTGTCGATAATTAAACACCGGCGCAAAACAAAGTATCACGCAGAACACTTGTGCCCCTCTAATGAGCCGTATTTCTGGATAAAAAGCATTGGCATAGAAACTGCTGAATACGAAACAGGCATGACTATTCGAATAGAAAGCTGGGGCTATTTTATCTATTCACAAGGAACACACTTAATGGATCAAGTCTTTCGGGGAGCACTACAAAAGTTGACACTTGCCGTGCGGCAAGCAACGTGGCTGGCACTGTTAGGACTGGGCTCAGTCCTGGTATTTTCCGCCGGCGCACAAGCAGATGACGAAGCAACACCGTCGACCGCCCCACGGCTCAAGACGGTTACGGTCGAAGCACAAAAAATCACGCCCGTTGAGGCGGCGAAGAGCCAACTTTCCGAGGTGCCAGGTGGTACCAGCGTGGTCGACAGCGAACAGGTGGCCAAGGGGCGAACGGCCACCTTGCAGGACACACTCGCCTATCAGCCGGGCGTTTTTGTGCAATCCACCGGCGGCAATGACGCGGCCAAGATCTCGATCCGCGGATCGGGCGCCAACACCTCGCCGGGGTACTTTCGCGAAGGTATCAAGTTCCTGTTCGACGGCCTGCCGATCACCGGCCCAGGCGGAACGCCCTATGAATTCCTGAATGGTTCCGGGGTGAACTACACCGAGATCCTGCGCGGCGCGAACGCCTTCCAGTACGGCGCGTTGAGCCTTGGCGGCGCCATCAACTTCGTTAACCAGACCGGCTACAGCGCACCGGGCCTGCGAGTGCGGGCGGAAACCGGCAGCTACGGCTACAACAAGCAGAGCCTGAGTGTCGGTGGCGTGGAGGGTAATTTCGATTACTACCTCAATGCCGACAACTACCGCAGTGATGGTTACCGCGACTACAGCCTGTCAAAAAGCCAGGGGGTGGTAGCCAACTTCGGCTACCGCTTCAGCCCGCAACTCGAAACCCGGGTGATGCTGCGTTACCGCGACGAGTTCCACAACGATCCAAGCCCTACCACCCTGGATGCGGTCAAGCGCCATTCCGACCGTGCCAGTGCGACCGCCGAAAGCAGTGGCGCAGGCAGCCGGCGCCCCGGCAGTATTTGGGCCGGTAGCAAGACCACCTATACCTTCGACGACGACGCCACCCTCTCGGTGGGTTTCGTCTACTACCAGTACGCCCACAACAACAATCCGAACAGCCCCAGCAACCCGAGCTATTGGGACTGGCATGACCTGAGCGCGGTGATCAACTACGACCGCCGCGATACCTTGTTCGGTCACGAAAGCCGTTCCAGCGTGGCCTTCACTTCGACCGAACACCTCAAGGGCCAGGTCGACTCCACGTTCGCCAACAAGCAGACCCGCAAGTTCGTCGACTACAGCTCATCGTTCGATCACGTGTTCTCTGTGGGCAATGACCTGGAACTGGTCGACGGCCTGTGGCTGACCAGTGGCGTTTCAGCAATCAATGTGCGCCGTCGCGCCGACGTCAAAGACACCTTGGTCGCCAACACTACCAACTACCCAAGTGACGTGACCTACAACAACTGGAGCCTTTCACCCCGAGTTGGCGTGCGCTACGAGTTCACCCCGCAGTTGCAGGTGTTCGCCAACTTCAGCCGCTCCATCGACCCGCCAGCGTCCTGGGAATATTCCGGCTCCGGCCCCACCACACCCTACGTAAGGCCACTGGTGGAGCAGAAAGCCAACACCCTGGAAGTCGGAATCAAGGGTTCATCGGGCATCTTCGATGGCAACCTGGCGATCTACCGTTCGTGGGTACGCGATGAGTTGCTCAACGTGCAGATCATTGCGCCGACGTCCACCGCCGCTGCGGTGACCGGCGCGTTCAACGCGACGCCGACCATTCACCAGGGCATCGAGGTTGGCTTGAATACCCGCCTGTGGGAAAACACGTCCGGCGAGAAGATCACCTGGCGTCAGGTCTACACCTACAACGACTTTTACTACCGTCACGACCCGACCTTCGGCAACAACCAACTGCCGGGCATCCCGAAGCACATTTACCAAGGCGAGGTTCAGTACCAGCACCCGCAGGGCTTCTATACAGGCGTGAACGTGCAATCCGCATCGCGCACCGCTGTCGACTACGCCAACACCTTCTATGCGCCCTCCTACACTCTCTTCGGTGCCAACGTAGGCTACGAAACACCCAAGAAAGACTGGAAGGTTTCGCTGGATCTGAAAAACCTGACGAACAAGAAGTACGTGACCGCCGTCCAACCGATTTACAACGCGGCAGGCCAGGACACCGCCTCGCTGTATCCGGGTGACGGCATCGGCGCCTATGTGGGTGTGGAATACCGTTACTAGGGATCGACATCATGGCGAAAGGCCCGGATGCCTTTCGCCATATCCCAGACAGCAAAAAGCCCGCTCAATGAGCGGGCTTCTTGTGGTGACCTGGCGTTCAGTGTTCCAGGTTGCCGAATATGGCGCAGCGGACGGGACTCGAACCCGCGACCCCCGGCGTGACAGGCCGGTATTCTAACCGACTGAACTACCGCTGCGCGTAACACTTAAAACGAATGGTGGGTGATGACGGGATCGAACCGCCGACATTCTGCTTGTAAGGCAGACGCTCTCCCAGCTGAGCTAATCACCCTTCGTTTCGGTGTGGGCGCATCATACACCAAAAAATCGTAATGTCTTGATTTAAATGCACTTTATTTAAAAAAAGTTTATCGCACGATTTTTTGCCATATTCCGGACAGAAAAAAGCCCGCGATTAAGCGGGCTTTCTGTGGTGACCTGGCGTTCAGTGTTCCAGGTTACCGAATATGGCGCAGCGGACGGGACTCGAACCCGCGACCCCCGGCGTGACAGGCCGGTATTCTAACCGACTGAACTACCGCTGCGCGTAACACTTAAAACGAATGGTGGGTGATGACGGGATCGAACCGCCGACATTCTGCTTGTAAGGCAGACGCTCTCCCAGCTGAGCTAATCACCCTTCGTTTCGGTGTGGCGCGCATTCTACGGAGCGACCTTGGGTCTGGCAAGCACTTTCTTAAATCTTTTTTTTGAGGCCTTCCAATGGCTTAGGCAGGGTTGGCCTGAGGCGATATCAAGAGAATAATGCCCCCCTTTGTATAAAGGAGAGACTCGCCCCATGTGGTTCAAGAACCTGCTTATCTATCGCCTGACCCAAGATCTGCCTGTTGATGCCGAGGCGTTGGAAACTGCAATGGCCACCAAACTGGCGCGCCCTTGTGCAAGCCAGGAGTTGACCACTTACGGTTTCGTCGCGCCTTTCGGTAAAGGTGAAGACGCTCCCCTGGTTCACGTCAGCGGTGACTTCCTGCTGATCGCCGCCCGCAAGGAAGAACGCATCCTGCCGGGTAGCGTGGTACGTGACGCACTCAAAGAGAAAGTCGAAGAGATCGAGGCCGAGCAAATGCGCAAGGTCTATAAAAAGGAACGCGACCAGATCAAGGATGAAATCATCCAGGCCTTCCTGCCGCGCGCGTTTATTCGTCGCTCGTCGACCTTCGCCGCCATCGCGCCGAAACAGGGTCTGATCCTGGTCAACTCGGCAAGCCCGAAACGCGCCGAAGACCTGCTGTCCACGCTGCGTGAAGTGATCGGCACTCTGCCGGTTCGCCCACTCACCGTCAAAACCGCGCCTACCGCAATCATGACCGACTGGGTCACCACCCAGAAACCGGCCGATGACTTCTTCGTCCTCGACGAATGCGAGCTGCGCGACACCCACGAAGACGGCGGCATCGTGCGCTGCAAGCGTCAGGACCTGACCAGCGAAGAAATCCAACTGCACCTGACCACCGGCAAAGTCGTGACCCAACTGTCCCTGGCCTGGCAGGACAAACTGTCCTTCATGCTCGACGACAAGATGACCGTCAAACGCCTGAAGTTCGAAGACCTGCTGCAAGACCAGGCGGAACAGGACGGTGGTGATGAGGCCCTGGGCCAATTGGACGCCAGCTTTACCCTGATGATGCTGACCTTCGGTGAGTTCCTGCCGGCGTTGGTTGAGGCACTGGGCGGCGAAGAGACCCCACAAGGTATCTAACACCACCGCTCCCATGTGGACACGGTCAATGTAGGAGCTGGCTTACCTGCGATAGCATCACCCGGGTGTCACTGATACACCAAGGTGTCTGCATCGCCGGCAAGCCAGCTCCTACAGATTTGATCGGGTTGCCACTTCCCGCACTCTAATAACAAGGACGCCCCCATGCGCGCACTCGCCGCCTTGAGCCGCTTCGTCGGCAATACCTTCGCCTATTGGGTGTTGATTTTTGCCGTACTCGCCTTCCTTGAGCCCGGCTGGTTCATCGGCCTCAAAGGTGCCATCGTCCCTCTGCTGGGCTTGGTGATGTTCGGCATGGGGCTGACCCTCAAACTTGAAGACTTCGCCGAGGTCGCCCGTCATCCATGGCGCGTGGCGCTGGGCGTGGTCGCGCACTTTGTAATCATGCCGGGCGTTGCCTGGTTGTTGTGCCGAGTTTTCAACCTGCCGCCGGAGATCGCCGTCGGCGTGATCCTGGTCGGTTGCTGCCCAAGCGGCACTTCGTCCAACGTGATGACTTGGCTCGCGCGGGGCGACCTGGCGCTATCGGTGGCCATTGCGGCCGTCACCACCCTCCTCGCCCCGCTGCTTACGCCAGCGCTGATCTGGCTGCTGGCGTCGGCTTGGCTGCCCGTTTCGTTCATGGAGTTGTTCTGGTCGATCCTGCAGGTGGTGTTGCTGCCGATCGTGCTCGGCGTGGTAGCGCAACGCGTACTCGGCGAGCGGGTCCGACATGCGGTGGACGTACTGCCGCTGGTGTCGGTGGTGAGCATCGTGATCATCGTCGCGGCCGTGGTTGCCGCAAGCCAGGCGAAGATTGCCGAGTCAGGCTTGCTGATCATGGCGGTGGTGATGTTGCATAACAGCTTCGGCTACCTGCTGGGCTACTTCACCGGTCGGCTGTTCAAGCTGCCATTGGCGCAACGCAAATCGCTGGCCCTGGAAGTGGGCATGCAGAACTCAGGGCTGGGCGCCGCGCTGGCCAGTGCGCACTTTTCGCCATTGGCAGCGGTGCCGAGCGCGCTGTTCAGCGTCTGGCACAATATTTCCGGGGCGTTGCTCTCGACTTACTTCCGCCGGATGAGCGAGAAGGAAGATCGCCGCGCGTTGGAGAGCACGCCAGAAACTTGATCGCCCGATCAATGTTCGGCACTCTACCGAGCTTCGCGGGGACGACCTCGCGACGCTATCGAGCGTTTATCCAGGGGACGACCCCACTTCTAGAAGGAAGGTCATCATGTCCTGGATCATTCTGTTTTTTGCCGGTTTGTTTGAAGTTGGCTGGGCCGTTGGCCTGAAATACACCGACGGCTTCAGCAAGCCGCTACCCACTGCCCTGACGATTGCCGCCATGGCCGTCAGCCTCGGCCTGCTGGGGCTGGCCATGAAGGAGTTGCCGCTGGGCACCGCCTATGCCATTTGGACGGGTGTGGGTGCCGTGGGCACGGTGATTGCCGGGATTATCCTGTTTGGGGAGTCCATGGCGCTGTTTCGGTTGGCGAGTGTGGCGTTGATTATTTGCGGGCTCATCGGGCTTAAGGTCAGCGCTTAGGCCACTACCGCTATCGCAGGCAAGCCAGCTCCCACACTTGGAATGCATTCCAACCTGTGGGAGCTGGCTTGCCTGCGATGAGGCCCTCAAAGCCTGTAAAAAACTACCTGACACTCCCGCGCAACACACCCACCGCTTCCTGCAACTGCCCAGGCGTCGCCGCCTCTAGCCCAACAGGCTCACCCGCCACCAACACCACCCGCGACCAGATCCGATGGAAGATCCCCTTGTTCGGATCGCGGCTGAAGAAACTCCCCCACAACCCCTGCAACGCCAACGGAATCACCGGCACCGGCGTCTCCTCCAAAATGCGCGTCAGCCCGCCACGAAACTCATTCATCTCGCCGTCGGCGGTTAGCTTGCCTTCCGGAAAGATGCACACCAACTCCCCTTCCTTCAGGTAATGCGCAATCCGCGTGAAGGCCTTTTCGTAGATCTGGATATCTTCGTTACGCCCGGCAATCGGAATCGCCCCGGCAGTGCGGAAGATAAAGTTGAGTACCGGCAAGCGGTAGATTTTGTAGTACATGACAAAGCGAATTGGCCGACGCACCGCGCCGCCGATCAGCAGCGCATCGACAAACGACACGTGGTTACACACCAGCAACGCCGCGCCTTCATCCGGGATGGCTTCCAGGTTGCGATGCTCCACGCGGTACATGGAATGGCTAAGCAGCCAAATCATGAAACGCATGGTGAACTCGGGGACGATTTTGAAGATATAAGTGTTGACCGCGATGTTGAGCAGCGACACCACCAGGAACAACTCGGGGATCGACAGCTTGGCCACGCTCAACAGCAGGATCGACACAATCGCCGACACCACCATGAACAGCGCGTTGAGGATGTTGTTGGCGGCGATCACCCGCGCGCGCTCGTTCTCGGCGGTGCGCGACTGGATCAGCGCGTACAGCGGCACGATATAGAAGCCGCCGAACACGCCCAAACCGAGGATGTCGAACAACACCCACCACGCCTGGCCGTAGCTGAGCACCGCGAGCCAGTCGTTGGCCTGCACGTTCTGCGGGAAGCCGCCTGAGTGCCACCACAGCAACAGGCCAAACACCGTCAGCCCGAATGAGCCGAACGGCACCAGACCGATTTCCACCTTACGCCCGGAGAGTTTTTCGCAGAGCATCGACCCCAGGGCGATACCCACCGAGAACACCGTGAGGATCAGCGTCACCACGGTTTCATCGCCGTACAACCATTCCTTGGCGTAGGCCGGGATCTGCGTCAGGTAGATCGCGCCGACAAACCAGAACCACGAGTTGCCCACGATCGAGCGCGAAACGGCCGGCGTCTGCCCCAGGCCCAGGCGCAACGTGGCCCAGGACTCGCTGAAGATATTCCAATTCAGGCGCAACCCTGGGGTGGAAGCCGCCGCCCGTGGAATGCTGCGGCTGGCCAGGTAACCCAACACCGCCACCCCGACAATCGCTACCGACACCAGCGGTGCGTAATGGGTGGACGACATGATGATCCCGGCGCCAATGGTACCGGCCAATATCGCCAGGAACGTGCCCATTTCCACCAGGCCGTTACCGCCCACCAGCTCATCTTCATGCAGGGCCTGGGGCATGATCGAGTACTTCACCGGCCCGAACAGCGCCGAGTGCGTGCCCATGGCAAACAGCGCCAGCAGCATCAGTTCCAGATGATTGAACAGGAAGCCCGTGGCACCCACGGTCATGATCACGATCTCACCGATCTTGATCGCGCGGATCAACGCGTCCTTGTTGAATTTCTCGCCAAACTGCCCGGCCAGCGCCGAGAACAGGAAGAACGGCAGGATAAACAGCAGCGCACACAGGTTGACCCAGATTGAGCGGTCACCGTCGATGGTGAGTTTGTAGAGAATCGCCAGGATCAACGACTGCTTGAAGATGTTGTCGTTGAAGGCGCCCAGCAACTGGGTGACGAAAAACGGCAGGAAACGCCGTGTGCGCAGCAAAGTGAATTGCGAGGGGTGGCTCATCGTCCGTGTTCCTGCGTGGCCTGAAGGCTTATAAATTGTCAGGCCACGACTTTACCTAATCCCGCTTACTTATTCGCTAACCCCGCAATGCAAGGTGAAACAAAAAGCTCACCTTTATAGGCACCCTGCACGGTGCGCTTGGCGACGATCAACCACATTAGCGCCAACGCCAACACCAGCACACTGCCAAATACACTGAAGAAACCCAGGTGCAACAGGCTCGCCAGCTTCAGCGTGGCCAATGCGTACACACCCAATGGGAAAGTAAAGCCCCACCAGCCGAGGTTGAACGGGATGCCGGCGCGCAGGTAACGCAGGGTGATCAGCACGGCGATCAGCATCCACCACAAGCCGAAGCCCCACAGGGTGATGCCCGCCACCAGGCCAAGACCGTTGGCCATTTCACCCACGCCAGGCAGGCCGTTAGCGGCGAAGATGGCGGGCGCATCGCCCCCCAGCAGCAACATGCCGAGGGCACCGGTGCCGATCGGGCCAAGCGCCAGCCAGCTCGACGCGGCCATATTGGCGTGGGGCAGTTTATGCAGGGCCATGCGCAGCATCAGGATGGTCAGGATGCTGAACGCCACCGGTAGGGAAAACGCCCACAACACGTAGCTGGTCACCAGCATCACCAGTTGCGAATGGGCATCTGCCAAGTGTGGCGCCAACAGGCCACCGCTGGCGGCGGCGACTTCGGCCGCGACCACCGGCAACAGCCACACGGCGGTCATCTGGTCGATGCTGTGTTCTTGCCGAGTGAACATCATGAACGGGATCAGCACGCCGCAGGCCAGGGCCATCGCCACGTCCAGCCACCAGAGCGCTTCGGCCAGCGGCACCACATCGCTGCCCCAACGCGGCAGGCCGAACAGCAGCAAGCCATTGAGAATGGTCGCCAAGCCCATGGGGATGGTGCCGAAAAACATCGAAACCGTGGAGTGCCCGAAGATCCGCCGTGCCTCGTGGAAAAACATCACCCAGCGAGCCGCGTACAACACGCTGAACAGCACAAACAGGCCGATGGTGAACATCCACAGCCCTTCGGCAATGGCGTACAAGCCTGGCAGAGTGACCGGCAGTTGCGCCAAGGCCAGCGCCAGGACGCCGGTGCCCATGGTCGCAGCAAACCAGTTCGGGGTGAACTGGCGAATCACTTCCCGGGGACGGGTCAGGTGACTGAAGGGTTTGTAACGGGTGGTATTCGAGCAGGTCATGATGGCAATCCTCTTCCTCGCATGAGGTTGAGACCATGGTAGAACCTGATCGAATATCTATATAACGGGTAATATCTCTATCTGTTATCTACTTTGCCAATATAGCGTCAAACGCTACCTTCGCTTTCGATCACCAGAATGCGCGCCGGCCCTTGTGGATGGGCCACATGCTCGGTGCCGACGCTGGCGTAGAAGATATCCCCCACCTCCATTTCCGCCACCTGTTCGATGCCGTTATCGCGATAGTGCATCTGCACCTGGCCATCCAGCACCACGAACACTTCTTCGCCGTCGTTGATGTGCCAGCGATACGGCTGATCAGTCCAATGCAAACGGGTGGTGATGCCGTTCATATTGGCAATATCCAGCGCCTCCCAGGCACGGCTGCCGGTGAAGTCCTTGCTGCGAATGATCTTCATGCTTGAATCTCGATCAGGCGAATTCGGGGCTCCGAGTATTACTCATCAGCCGCCCGTCGTCGCCCTGGCCCGGGCCGAGTCCTGCAACAGCAAACCAACCAGAGCACTGAGGGCCAGCACGATCAGCACCGCCCCGTAACCATCGGTGGTAACGATCAGGCCGAACACGCGGCTCAGGTTACCCGCCAGCAGCGCCGGTAGACAGAATGCCAAGTAGCTCAACGCATAGAACGCAGACATCAACCCGGCTCGCTCATGGGGTAACGCCAACCCGACGATACTGCGGACACTGCCCATGAACCCGCCCCCGAACCCCAAGCCTGCTATCACGCTGGCAACAAAAAACAGCCACAGGCTGGCACTCTGCACGGCGACCAATAGCAATGCCACACCCGCGGCCAACAACGCAGCCGACAGGCGCATGACCTTGTCTGCCGCACGCTCCCGAAAGCTGTAGATCATCACCGCGCCACTCAAGGTCACCACCGCGACAAGGCCGCCGCCGATCAGATGGGATGTCGAGCCGGTCGCAGCCCGCACCAGCGAGGGTGCCAGGGATGAAAAAAATCCGCCCAATGCCCACACCGCCACATTCAACGGCATGGCCAACCACAAAGCGCGACGCGCTTGTTCGGGCACATGCAGGGTCGGCGCCAGCGATTTCAAGGCACCCGGTATGCGGCTGACGGTTTCAGGCAGGCGCCAGACATACGCAGCCTGCAACACCATCAACCCCAGCAGCGTGAAGTAGATCAATTGGGTGGGCCGTGGTGCGAACTCCACCAACAAGCCGCTGCCCAGGCCGCCACTGGCCATACCCAACAGCGGCGCCAGGCTATTGAGCATCGGACCACGCAAGCGGTCGGTATCGAGCAGCGTCGCACTCAGCACCGCCGTTGCCATGCCTGTCGCGAAGCCTTGCAGCGCACGGGCGGCAATCAGGTGGGCGGTACTGTCAGCGCGGATAAATAGCAGCATCGCCACAATGTTCAGGAGCAACGCGACGAAAATGACCGGCTTGCGCCCCAGGTAATCTGACAGCGAACCCACAGTCAGCAGCGCCGCCAGCAGGCTCACGGCATAAACGCCGAAGATCACCGTCAGAATCGCCGCGGAAAAATGCAGATTGTCCTGATACACCTGATACAGCGGCGTCGGTGCACTGGAGGCTGCGAGGAAGGTCAGCAGCGTGATCACCAGGAACGTCAGGCTGGACCGTTGAGAAATGACGCGAGACATGGGCATACTCCGCTAAAGCTAATATTTTGCTTTTGCGGAGTGTGCTACTGACGAGCGCTTAAAGCAAATTCTTTGTGTTAAGGTCGCAAACATGGCGATAAAAGAAGGCCTCCGCCCGGGGGGCCGTAGTGCCCGGGTACAAGAATCCGTCCATGGCGCGGTGCGCGAACTGCTGGAAACCCATGAGCGGTCCAGCGTCACCGTGCCGATGATTGCTGCGCGCGCGGGTGTCACGCCCTCGACGATTTACCGCCGTTGGGGTGACCTCTCGGTGCTGCTCGCGGACGTGGCCCTGGCCCGCATGCGCCCGGACAGCGAGCCGGCCAACACCGGCAGCCTGCGTGGCGACCTGCAAGCCTGGGCCGAGCAATACCTGGATGAAATGAGCTCAGAGCCTGGCCGCAATATGATGCGTGACGTGCAATTTCGGGTAACCCCAGGCTATTGCGTGAGCATCTTGAGCGGGCAGTTGCAGACCATTGTCGACCGCTACCCGAATAACACGCCGCCACCGCCCAGCGTCGACCGCCTGATCAACCTGCTGGCTGCGCCGACGGTGTTTCGGATTCTGTTTTCAAGCGCGCCGCTGACAGTTGAAGAGCTCCACGCTTTGATCAAACTGGCACTCCAACCGTAGCCGCTGTCGAGCCCCGGCGAGGCTGCGTAGGACGCACCGCCGATACCGCGCCAGACACTAGATCGCGTCGCGACTAACGCAGCCTCGCTTAAGTTCAACAGCTGCTACGCACAAAAACGGCCTCATCAAGAGGCCGTTTTTTATCGCATCTAACAGATCACGTCCGCATCCCGCGCCCGCTCACAAGCAATCGCGCGCAACCGATATACAGCACCACGGTGGCCACCAGCATGAAGGTAATCGCCACGCTGATCTTGATATCCGACACCCCCAGGATGCCGTAGCGGAAGGCGTTAACCATGTGCAGCACCGGATTGGCCAGCGACACGGTCTGCCAGAACGGCGGCAGCAAGGTGATGGAGTAGAACACCCCGCCCAGGTAGGTCAACGGCGTCAGCACGAATGTCGGGATAATCGAAATATCATCGAAGTTGCGTGCAAATACGGCGTTGATAAACCCCAGCAGCGAGAAGATCGTCGCCGTCAGTACCACCACCAGCAAGGTGACCCCGAGGTGATGCACTTGCAGATGAGTGAAGAACAGTGACAACAAGGTCACGATCACGCCGACCATCAAGCCACGCAACACGCCACCCAAGGTGTAGCCGATCAAGATGGTGTGGGGTGACACCGGCGACACCATCAGTTCTTCGATGGAGCGCTGGAACTTGCTGCCGAAGAAACTGGAGACCACGTTGCCATAGGAGTTGGTGATCACCGACATCATGATCAGGCCCGGCACGATGTACTCCATGTAGGTGAAGCCACCCATGTCGCCGATCTGGCGGCCGATCAAATTACCGAAGATCACAAAGTACAAAACCATGGTGATCGCCGGCGGCAGCAGGGTTTGCGGCCAGATTCGGGTAAAACGCTTCACTTCGCGGTAAACGATGGTCTGCAGTGCGACGAGATTGGGTTGCAGTTCGGAACTCATACCGCCACCTTCGCCAGATTTTTCTCCACCAGGGACACGAACAACTCCTCAAGGCGATTGGTTTTGTTACGCAGGCTCAACACTTCGATGTTCTGGGTCGCCAACTGAGTGAACAGCGCGGTGATGCCCATGGCTTTGTCCACCTGGACTTCCAGGGTGTGGCTGTCCACCAGGCGGCTTGGGTAGCCGAGCAGTTGCGGTGGCAGCGACAGGTTGTTTTTCAGGTCCAGCACGAAGGTTTCCACATGCAACTGGCCCAGCAGGTTACGCATGCTGGTGTTCTCGACGATGGTGCCGTGGTCGATGATGCCGATGTTACGGCACAACTGCTCAGCCTCTTCCAGGTAGTGCGTGGTGAGGATGATGGTGATGCCCTTCTCGTTCAGCTCGGTGAGGAAGGCCCACATCGAGCGACGCAGTTCAATGTCCACACCTGCGGTGGGCTCATCGAGGATCAGCAGGCGCGGTTCATGCACCAGTGCGCGGGCGATCATCAGGCGGCGCTTCATGCCGCCGGACAGCGAGCGCGAAGGCACGTCACGCTTGTCCCACAGGCCCAACTGGGTGAGGTATTGCTCGGCACGTTCCTTGGCGATTTTCGCCGGAATGCCGTAGTAGCCCGCCTGGGTCACGACGATGTCGAAGGTCTTTTCAAACTGGTTGAAGTTGAATTCCTGGGGCACCACGCCGATGGAGCGCTTGAGCGCCGCCGGGGATTTGTCCAGGTCATGACCAAAGATATTCACTGTGCCGCTGGTCTTGTTGACCAGGGTGGAGAGGATACCGATGGTGGTGGATTTGCCGGCGCCGTTGGGGCCGAGCAAGGCGAAGAAATCACCTTCGGCGACGTCCAGATCGATACCACTCAAGGCCTGGAAACCGTTGCCGTAGGTTTTGGTTAGCTGCCGGATGGACAGAGCGGAACTCATATCGGATTACGCACCAAAGAAGGGAATAGGAAGAATAGATGAGGGCGCACCGCACGTCGTTCAAGGTCGGCGCATGACAGCCATGTTGGCTGCCCGCACCGCACAAGTACAGTCACCTGTATTAATAGTCAGTATTAAGTCAACGCGGTCATGACCGCTTTGCGGTAGGCCGGACGTTGTTTCAGGCGCTGGTACCAGGCCTCTAGATTAGGCATCGAGGGGCGCTCGATAGGCATTTCAAACCAGGCGTAGATAAAGCTGCCCAACGGGATATCGCCAATACCGATCTCGTTGCCCGACAGGTAAGGTTGTGTGGCGAGGGCCTGGTCGACCGTTTTGAGCACATTGATACAGGCCTGGCGCCCGGCATGGATGGTGTCCCAGTTCTGTTTCTCCGCCGGGGTACGCAGCACGCCCCAGAACACGATCCTGAACGGGTCCGCGAAAGTCGACGTGGTCCAGTCCATCCACTTTTCCGCGCCGGCCCGCGCTTTCAGATCGCTCGGGTACCAGCTCGAAGCCTGCTTGGCGCAGAGGTAGCGCACGATCGTGTTGGATTCCCAAAGCACAAAATCGCCATCTTCAATCATCGGCACCCGGCCATTGGGGTTCAACGCTCGGTATTGCGGCGTGTCGACCACACCAAAAGCCCCGCCCGCATCAATCGCTTCATAGTCCAGGCCGAGTTCCTCGGCGCACCACAGTGCTTTCCTGACGTTTGATGAATTTTTACGACCCCAGATTTTCAGCATGACCGCGCCTTATCGTTGATGAACATGGCTTGATGAACGCAGCAGCATACGCCGGTTCACCCGCGGCTTAAATCGGTCTGCATATCCCCCAGCAGCGTCGGCATATCCTCGGCAAACAGGTGCGGGTAACACTGCTGAATATGGGCGAAGAAAAACGCCTCGGGCACGTCAGGAAACTGCCCGTGGTCCACCACATATTCCATCGAACGCTGGCCTTGGCGGTTAAACGCGTGGAACACGCTGTCGTTGATACCATCGAACGCCAGCGGCGGTACATCAAACACGTCACACAGTTGCTGATTGAACGCCGGCGTGGCTTTGACCCAACGGCCTTGCAGATACAGCTCGGTGTAACCGTGCATGGCGAACACATCGCTTTTGAGCAACGCGATCAGGCGCGGCGTCGACAAATGGTTGCGCACATCCGCCAGGCCAATGCGCGCCGGTATGCCGCAGTGACGGGCACAAGCCGCGAGCAAGGTGGCCTTGGGCACGCAGTAACTTTCACCGGTGGCGAGAGCAAAGCTGGCGTTGAGGGTGTTTGGATCACGGCTGAAGGTGTACGGGTTGTAGCGAACCGCCTCACGCACGGCGTAATAAAGACTGACTGCCTGGTCACGCAAATTCGCACTGGAACCACGATGTTTTTCGGCGAACTCCACCACCGCAGGGTGGTCACTATCGATGAAGCGGCTGGGATTCAGGTACGTATCCATGAGCGTTATCTCCGAAGGAAGTCTGGAGTTTAACGACAGGTCGGCCATAGAGATAACGACGATTCGGCCAAATGTCGGCGCCTGCTGATCGGTGCTTCCAGCACAACTCGTTACACCCTGATCACCGCGCTTTTTCGGATGCCGACTAAGCTCCATGGTGGTTTCACCCCTGATTTCACGGAGGATTGAATATGCTGTTGTTGTGGATACTGGTTCTGGTGCTCGGCATCGCCTACCTGGCACACCGCCGCACTGCCCCCCTGCCCGCCCTGGGCGTGGTCGCCGTTTACCTGTTGGCGATGGGCGTCTGGAGCCACGCACCGGGATGGCTGCTGTTGATCTTCTGGGTGTTGCTGGCTGCCGTCGCGGCGCCGTTGCTGCTGCCGGACCTGCGTCGCCAGTACTTCACCAAGCCGCTGTTCAGCTGGTTTCAGAAAGTCCTGCCGCCGATGTCCGAGACTGAGCGTGACGCGATTGATGCCGGCACCGTGTGGTGGGACGGCGAACTGTTCAGCGGTCGCCCTGACTGGGACACGTTGCTGGCCTACCCCAAGGCGCAACTGACCGAAGAAGAACAGGCATTTATCGACGGCCCTACCGAAGAACTCTGCGCCATGGTCAGCGACTGGGAAATCGGCCAGGTCATGGACTTGCCGCCTGCAGCCTGGGAACACATCAAGACCCACGGTTTCTTCGCCCTGATCATTCCCAAGGAGTACGGCGGCAAGGGCTTCTCCGCGTATGCCCACTCCCAGGTCGCGATGAAACTCGCTACCCGCAGCGGCGACCTGGCCTCCACCGTGATGGTCCCCAACTCTCTGGGCCCAGCCGAGTTGCTGCTGCATTACGGCACCGACGAACAACGCAGCCACTACCTGCCGCGCCTGGCGCGTGGCGACGACATTCCATGCTTCGCCCTGACCGGCCCGCTGGCCGGTTCCGATGCAGGCTCCATGCCCGACACCGGGGTGATCTGCAAAGGCGAATGGGAAGGCAAGGAAACCCTGGGCCTGCGCCTGAACTGGGAAAAACGCTACATCACCCTGGGCCCGGTCGCGACCTTGCTGGGTCTTGCGTTCAAGGCCCATGACCCGGACCATCTGCTGGGCGAGGAAGAAGACCTGGGCATCAGCCTGGCGCTGATTCCTACCGACACCCCCGGCGTGGAGATCGGCCGTCGTCACCTGCCACTGGGCGCCGCATTCATGAATGGCCCCAACTCCGGCAAAGACGTGTTCATCCCGCTGGAATTCCTGATCGGTGGCCAGGAAATGCTCGGCAAGGGCTGGATGATGCTGATGAACTGCTTGTCGGTGGGCCGTTCGATTTCCCTGCCCGCCGTCGGCACCGGCGCTGCCAAGTTCACCAGCCTGGTGACCGGCCAGTACGCTCAAGTCCGAGAGCAGTTCAACGTACCACTGTCGGCCTTCGAAGGTATCCAGGAAGCCCTGGCGCGCATCGGCGGCAACGCCTGGCTGATGGACAGCGCGCGCATGCTCACCGCCAATGCCGTGGACCTGGGGGAAAAACCCTCGGTGCTGTCGGCGATCCTCAAGTACCACCTCACCGAGCGCGGTCGCGAGTGCATCAGCCACGCCATGGACGTGCACGGCGGCAAGGGCATCATCATGGGCCCGAACAACTACCTGGGCCGCAACTGGCAGGGCGCACCGATCTTCATCACCGTGGAAGGCGCGAATATCCTCTCGCGCAACCTGATGATCTTTGGCCAAGGCGCGATACGCTGCCATCCATTCGTGCTCAAGGAAATGGCACTGGCCGGTCGTGAAGACCATGACCAGGCGCTGAAGGAATTCGACGGCCTGCTGCTGCAACATATCGGCTTCGCCGTGAGCAACGCCGCCAGCACCCTGGTACTGAACCTGGGCATTGGGCACTTCGAGAAGGCACCGGGCAATCGCCTGAGCCAGGGCTATTTCCGAGCATTGAACCGTCAGGCTGCTGCGTTCGCGCTCCTGGCAGACTTGAGCATGATGCTGCTGGGTGGCGAGCTGAAACGTCGCGAACGCCTGTCGGCGCGACTGGGTGATGTACTGAGCCATATGTACCTGGCGTCGGCGGCGCTGAAGCGTTATCACGACCTGGACTCGCCGGACCACCTGGAACCGCTGTTCACCTGGGCCATGGAAGAAAGCCTTGGCGAGTCGGAACGGGCGCTGGATGAACTGCTGAGCAATTTCCCCAACAAGGTGCTGGGCAGCTTGTTGCGCGTGATCGTGTTCCCGTTCGGCCGTCGCCATACCGGACCGTCCGATGCGCTGGATGCCGAGGTGGCCGCAGTGATTGGCCGCGCCAAAGGCGACCCGACCCTCGAGGAGTTGCTGGCCGGCTGCTACCGTCCGCAATCGGCGGACGATCCAGTGGGCGCCCTGCAACATGCCTACGACCTGCTCGACGCCAGCCAACCCTTGCAGAAAAAACTCCATCAAGGCCTCAAGAGTGGTCAGGTCAAGCCTGCCGCCGGGGAGCATGCTATCGATGCCGCCCTGCACGCCGGCGTGCTGCAACCGGCCGAAGCGCAAACCCTGCGCGACGCCGAAGCGGCACGGCGCAAGGTGATCGACGTGGATGATTTCAGCAAGGAAGAGCTGACCCAGGCTGAGGGCAAAGTCCGCTGATCCCGGCGGTCATATAAAAACGGGCGCGAGAGGCATATACTCTCGCGCCCGTTTTTGCTTTAGAGGACTTATCTCGTGTCCAACGTCGTTGCCGATCATCTCGTCTTGCTCGACCACCTGCGCAGCATCCTGGTTGCCGTCGGCGAAGCCGAACAGGTTCCCGAGGAAAGCCATTCGCTGTTCCTGGAGCGTTTCGACGAATTGCGCGCCCTGCTGCCGATCGACCCGATCGAAAGCCAATACCTGGGCCAGGACCTGATGAGTCAGGTCATTCTGCGCTACCCGCAAATCGCCCACCTGGTACCGCGCGACCTGCTGTGGTTCTTTGGCGGCGACTGCCTGCACTTCATGCCCGACGAAGAACTGGACCTGTACCAGGCCCTGGAAGAGCGTCGCTTTGAAGCTGAGCAGAACGACGAGCCGTTCGACTGGAACCAGGAAAAGCAGCTGTTGGCCATGCCGATTGACCAGAGTAAGCACTGATCGCGGCTGACAACCTGTTTTCCTGTGGGAGCTGGCTTGCCTGCGATGCCGGCGACTCGGTCTGTAAGTCAAACCGAGGCGATGCCATCGCAGGCAAGCCAGCTCCCACACAAACGAGTTCCCACGCCTACCTTCGACGCAGTGTTGGTTCGCGTGCCATGCACGCCACCAGATAATCAATAAACACCCGCAACTTCGGCGGCAAATACCGCGTAGGCGAATGCAGCAACCACGCCTCGCCGTGGTAAGACGCAATAAAATCCCACTCCGGTAACACCTGCACCAGCCGCCCTTCTTCCAAAGCATGGCGCGCGGTGAAATACGGCAAGCTGCCAATCCCCACATGCTGCAATACCGCATCCAACCGCACGCCCGTGTGGTTCGCCGCATACCGCCCACGCACCCCGACCGTCACCGCCTTGCCACCCTGACGGAATTTCCAGCGGGAGTCCCCCGGGGTCTCGCCAAGGTAGATGCAACTGTGCTCCAGCAAATCATGAGGATGTCCCGGTGCGCCATGCTCAGCCAGGTACTGCGGCGTGGCGCACAGCAAGTGTTCGATCGGCAGCAACTGGCGGCCGACCAACCCCGGCGGTGGGCTGTCGGTGATGCGGATACTCAAATCGACGTTATCGTCGATCAGGTCCACATGCCGATCCTCAAGGATCAGTTGCACATCCACCTTGGGATAGCGCCGCAAGAACTCCGGCATATGCGGGTGCACCACAAACCGCCCCACCGCCTTGGGTACGCTGACCCGCACCAGGCCTTCGGCTTCGTGGGTGAACTGACCGCTGATCTCCATCACCGAACGCGCCGCGTTGACCATCTCCTGGCAACGCTTGAACACCTCTTCACCGCCTTCACTCAGGCGCAACTTGCGCGTGGTGCGTTGCAGCAAACGCGTGGCCAGCGCCTGCTCCAGGCGCGAGATACTGCGGCTCACCGCCGAGGGTGAGACGCTCAGTTGTCGCGCGGCTTCGGAGAAACTGCCGGTTTCGACCACTTTGACGAAAATCGCCATTTCACCCAGCAGCGGCAAAGGAAGATTGATGCTCATGACGCACAGGTCCATTGATAATTGAACGGATTATCACCCATCTGCGCACTATTTATACTGCCCGCAGAACCCTGATGCGGATGTAGATGATGACCGAGCGCCTGTTTTTTACCCACGACCACCTGACCGCCGAACTTGAAGTGCTGAGCTGCACAGCGCATGAGGACCAATTTGCGGTCACCTTGCAATCGACGATCTTCCATCCCCAGGGCGGCGGGCAACCGTTCGACACCGGCTGGCTCGGCGACAGTCAGGTCGTGCGCGTCATTCAGGAAGCCGATCATGTTGTGCACTATGTGGATCAACCCGTGGAGCCTGGCCCGATCACCGCGCGGGTCGATGAACAGCGTCGCACCCTGCATACACGCCTGCATTCCGCAGGGCATTTGATTGGTAACGCCGGCGAAAACCTCGGCTGGATGCCGATCAAGGCCCATCACTGGCCGGGCGAAGGCAAGATCACGTTTATCCGTGGCGAAGCCGCACAAGCCATGGACGCCGAGGCGATTCAACAGCAGATCAACCAATGGATCGCCGCTGACTACCCGCGTCATATGGCTTTGGAGGACGGCACCCGCGAAGTAGGGTTCGGCGAACTGCCTGCCTACGCGTGTGGTGGGACACATGTGCAAGCGTTAAGCGAATTGGGCCAGGTGACGATTCTGGCCCTGTCGGAAAAAAAGGGCGCGCTGTCGGTGCGCTACAGCCTGGATTAAACCGCTATCGCCCCCGCTCGCCCGGGCTCCACCACAAATGACTTGAGGGTGGAAACCGTGGCCAGCGGATCACATGGATCAGTAATCACACGAAAGTTCGTCAGCATCTTCTGTGCCTCCAATTCCACCGACACATAGCCGCGCTGACGACTGTCAAAAAACTTCACATGGGGGTTAAGCGGCAAAATCTGAGTGAACGCGTCAAAGGGCGGGCCATCGGACGTCACCGAACTGCCTACGAATTCGGTGGCGACAACCGGCGAATTCAGGTCATTGGCGTCAGCGTGCAAATCCGTGGTCCAGAACGAGTGGATATCGCCACCCCAGAACACCGGATTTTTCAGCTGTCGACGCTGGATGGAAGCCAGCATCCGCTCACGGTTTGCCATGTAGCCATCCCACCCATCCGTCCAGCGCCCAAGCTTGTGATCTGTCAGGTCACGGTGGGTCAGCGGCGCCACTAACAAGTCCTGGGCGATCACATTCCACTGCGCCTGCGACTCGGCAAACCCTCGGTCCAACCAGGCTTCCTGTTCCCAGCCAAGCATAGTGCGGCCGGGGTCGCGCAAGTCGGTACATGTGTTGTCTGCGATATGTCCCTGGTGACTGCCATTGGCCAAAATACACGGTTGCTCGGAACGGTACTGTCGGCCGTCCAGCACATGAAAGCGCGCCAGTCGACCGTAGTCCAGGCGCCGGTAAATGCGCATGTCCGGCCCCTTCGGCAGGCTGCTGGCGCGCAGCGGCATATGTTCATAAAACGCTTGGTACGCCGCTGCCCGTTGCTTGAGAAATTGCGCCACCGGAATCTTCGGGTCCTGGGACCAGCGGTTGGCGTAGTCGTTTTGCACTTCGTGATCATCCCAGGTCGCTACGCTAGGTGCCGCCGCATGCAAGGCCTGTAGATCCGGATCGGTTTTGTACAGGGCATAGCGGTTGCGGTAGTCACTCAAGCTCACCGCATAGCCACTGCCATGGGGGCGAATAATTTTGCCCGAGTCCGCCGCATAGGAACTGTCGTAGATATAGTCACCGAGGAAAAACACCAAATCGGGTTGCTCCGCCGCAAGGTGTCGATACGCACTGAAATAACCTCGTTCCCAGTGCGAGCAGGACACAAACCCCAGCCGTGCCGACGCCATGGCCTGCACCGGTGGTGCCGTACGTGCCTGACCTACCGGGCTCTGTGCGCCGAGGCCTTCGAATTGGTACCAATACGGCCTGCCCGCTTCCAGCCCTGCCACCTCGACGTGTACCGAATGGGCGAAACGTTCCGTCGCCGTGACCTCACCCTGCCTCACGATTCGCGTCATCGCCGCATCGCTGGCCACCCGCCAACGCACCGGCACTGCACGGCTCAAACCACCGCGCCCATCCGCCGCGTTGAACAACGGTGCCAGACGCGTCCAGATCACAAAACCATCCGGCAACGGATCACCGGAGGCCACGCCGAGGGTGAACGGGTAATCAACCCCGGCACTGCGCGCAAACGGGCTGAGGATTGAAAACGCGGTGGCCACGGCAAGCCCGGCGAGTACCCTGCGACGGTCATGGTCCACTGTGTTGCTCACAACCGGCGCTCCCAGTCATCACGTACGGTGGCGAAGCCGAGCAAGTCCTCATATACGCCATTTTTGAGAAACGCCTCGCGCATACATCCCTCATAGCGCAGGCCGATTTTCTCCATGACCCGAGCCGACTCCTTGTTGCGACCGAAGCATTGGCTGCCCACCCGCTGTAACCCCAGTTCGATGAACCCAAAGTCCATCACCGCACTCGCCGCTTCTGCCGCATAGCCTCTGTTACGACAGTGCGCCGCCACCCAGCCGCCAAGATGACCATAGAGATGGCGAGTGGTGATGCGTAGGCTGACCATGCCGACCAACTCACCGGTTTCACGCACGTGCATCCCCAGGCCCAACAAACCACCCACACGGTATTTTTCTTCCATCTCGCCAATAAAAGCCTGCGCCACTTCCAGGGTGTAGGGCGACGGAATGTTCGCCGTGTTGTCAGCAATTTTCGGCCCATTGGCGAGGCTGAAAAGCACCTCGGCCTGGTCCATTTCCAGTGCCCGCAATAGTAGACGCGGCGTGGACAATTGAGGCAGTGCAGTCGGCATGCGGGGCGGCTCTCGAGATAAATTGCTCAAGCATGTACGCCCTTTGTGTCAATTTCGCTACGTCACAAAAATTAACAATGAACTACCTGTAAGACGCGTCCTAGAGCCTTCAAAACGTAAATTAAAGTTAACCATTTGGTCATTTTTGGTTGTTAGCGTGTCGCCCCTAATTCAATGACGGGGTAACGGAATGAGAACCTGGGACGAACCCAAAAAACGCAAGGCGCACATCGAGTTGATCCCGATGATCGACGTGATGATGTTCCTCCTGGTGTTTTTCGTACTGGTGAGCTTGAACGTGATTCCTGCGCTCGGCATGAAGACTCAATTACCTAGCGCCAGCAGTTCGCAGCAGCTCAAACCGCAGAACAAATTCATCCTGACCCTGGGCCTGGAAGGCCAGTTGCAACTCGATGGCAAGGACCTCACGGTTGATGCTTTGGTACCGGCGCTGAAGGCCGCTGAAAAGCCTGATACCAAGTCGACGATCATCGTCAACAGCGACAAGGGCGTGGAGGTTTCACGCCTGGTGGAAGTGATGGACACCCTGCGTCTGGGTGGCTTTACCTCCGTGTCCATCGCCACGCGTAAGTCCTGATCATGTACGTCTTGTTTCGTGCGCGTCAGCTGCTGGGCAGTGTCCCGGCCGTGATCGCCCTGGTGCTGATTGCAATGGGTATCCAGTCACAGACCTTGAAGGTCACGCCGGTGTACGACGAGTCGGCGGTCGAGTTGGCATTGGTCGAACCTGAGCCTGAAGTCGTTCCGGAACCGGTGGTTGAGCAAGAGCCGCCACCGCCGGTCATCGAGGATGAAGAGGCCGAACCAGCCCCGCCGCCACCGCCGCCAAAACCACTGCCAAAACCTGAACCCAAGCCCAAGCCGGTGCCCAAGCCCGTGGTGGCCGCCAAGCCGACACCGACGCCAACCCCGGCACCTGCGGTCGCGGCCAAGCCGGTGCAGGCAGCCGTCGCCCCGACGCCGGCACCGCCTGCTCCTCCGGCACCGCCCAAAGTCGATGGCCAGGCCCTCGAAGGCGGCTACCTCAAGGGTTTGCGCAACGAGCTGGACACCTACAAGCAATACCCCACCGGGCGCCAAGCGTCCCTCGAGCGTCCCAGTGGCGAGGTGGTGGTGTGGTTGTTGGTAGACCGCCAGGGTCGCGTTCTGGACTCCGGCTTGCAAACCCAGGCCCCGAGCATGTTGCTCAATCGGGCCGCCACCAACAGCTTACGTCGCATCAAGCAAGTCAAGCCGTTCCCTGAGCAAGCCTTCGGTGGACGTAACGAGCAACGCTTCACCGCCACCTTCAACTACAGCGTGCAATAAGCACCCGACACCAGGACGACAGTGATGAGGTTCACACGTATTCATCTGGCACTTGTTGCCGCTACGAGCATGACCCACGGAGTGGTCATGGCAGATACCAGCGACAGTGACGTCGGCACTATTGGGGTTCAGGGCAAGGCCACAGCGGGTGGCGGCTACATGGTGCAAGAAGAAAGCATCAAGGGCCGCTCCACGGTGACCAAGGAAGCGCTGGATAAACAGACGGCTACCGGTAACGCAATCGACAAGCTCAAGTACACCCCGGGCCTGAACATCTCCAGCGAAGACAACACCGGTCTGTCGGGCTTTCGTTTCACCATGCGCGGGCTCAACTCCGACCAGGTGGGGATGTCAGTGGACGGTATGCCGATCAACGACTCCGGCAACTACGCGCTGTACTCCAACCTGCTGGGTGATCCGGAAAACATCGACCAGATCTTCGTCACCCAGGGCTCGTCCGAAGCCGACGGGCCGCACATTGGTTCCAGCGGTGGCAACATCGGTATCGTGACCATTCGCCCGACCAAGGAAACCGGTGCGTTCGTCAAACAGATCGTCGGCAGCAATGCCACCCGCAAGACCTTCGCACGGCTCAACACCGGTGAGGTCAACGGCCTGAGCAACTGGCTGTCGGTGTCCCATACCGAAGGCGACATGTGGCGCGGTTCGGGTGCCGTGCGTGCAGACAAGGTGGAGTGGAACAGCTTCTTCGACGCCGGCAACGGCAACACCGCCAACCTGATCCTCAAGTACCACGAGCAGGACAACAACAGTTACAGCCAGTTGACCAAGGGCCAGTTCCAGCAGTACGGCCGCAAGTACGACCCCTACCCCGCTACCCCGACCGTGGGCAGCAACGGCAAGGTCAACAGCTACTACGCCCTGGCGCAGAACCCGTTCCAGACCTTCACCGGCGTGCTCAACACCCAATTCAAACTGGCCGACAACCTGGCCCTCTCGGTCATCCCGTATTACTACTGGGGTAACGGCAGCGGCGTAGGTTCTTCCAGCTACGCACTGAATCGTGGCTCGAACCAAGGCGGTATTTTCGACCTGGGCAACCTGCCCACCGCAGCCCAGTACAACGCAGACGGTTCCTCCACCACCGGCGTCTACTACCGCCCTTCCCGCACCCAGACCTGGCGCCCGGGTATCACCACCAAACTGAACTGGGACCTGGGTGATCACAGCCTGCAATTCGGCTACTGGTACGAGCGTGCGCGCCAAAGCCAGACCCAACCGTTCATTGCCCTCAAGAACAGCGGCAAACCGAGCGACACCTGGCCGGACGGCAGCGCCGTGGTCGATGCCAACGGCAACACGGTGCAGGGACGCGACCGTTTCACCATCACCCCGGCGCAAAAAGTCTGGGCCCAGGACACCTGGTACATCAACCCGGATTGGACCCTGGTGACGGGCCTGGCCTACATGAACGTCAAGCGCGACGGTACCAACAACGGCAGCCTCACCGAGCAGCCGGAAAAACGTAACCAGTCCTACAACAAGCTGCTGCCAAACGTCGGCCTCAAGTACCAACTCGACGAGCGTGACCAGTTGTTCTACAGCCTGTCGCGCAACATGCGCATCCCACAGAACTATGTGCTGTATGACAAAGGCGCCGGCTCCATCGACTCCAAACCGGAAACCAGCTGGAACCACGAGTTGGGCTGGCGCTTCACCGATGAAGACATGACCGTGGCAGCCACCTTGTTCTACATGCAGTTCAAGAACCGCCAGGTCTCGTCCAAGGACATCAACGGCGACTTCGCGGACATCAACGCCGGCGACGTTAATAACAGCGGTCTGGAGTTGGAATGGAGCGGCCTGCTGCCCAACCACTTCAACTACTACACCTCCTACACCTATACCAAAGCCGAGCAGCAGGACGACTTGACCGTCTACAACGCCGGCAAGGCCATCGTGTTGCCCACCAGCGGCAAACAGTTCGCCAACGTGCCGAAGAACATGCTGGCCGCCAATATCGGCTATGACGACGGCCGCTTCTACGGCACTTTCGGCGGCAAATACACCAGCAAGCTCTTTGGCGACCTGACCAACGACGAGGCCATCTCCGGCCGCACCATTTTCAACCTCGGCGCCGGTATCTACCTGCCGGTGGACAAGAAAGTGGTCAAGGACGCAACCCTGCGCCTGAACGTCGACAACCTGTTCGACAAGAAGTATCTGGACGGCGTGTACACCACCAAGACCAACGCGGCGAGCTACAGCGGTTTCCGCGATGGCGACCCGGCTTACATCGTCGGCCTGGACCGTACCGTCACGGTTTCCCTGGAAGCGAATTTCTAACTGCGAGGCTATAGATCATGGACATGAACCTGCTTCACGACGTCACCTTCTATGTGATGTACGCCGCCATGGCGATTGCGATTTTTATCACCATTGAACGTGGCATCTACTTCGCCTACGTGCGCCGCCAGGCCCGTGCCTTGACCGAGGTGCTGGGCGCCAACGTGCACAGCGAGCGTGACTTGCCTGAAAGCCTGACCCGTCGCGACAGCCTGCCACTGAACATGGTGCTGCCGATCCTGGCGCAGAAGTCTTCCCATGGTTCGCGCAAGGACCTGGATGACGAGATCGAAACCCAATACCTGAAGACCCGCGCGCCGCTGTCCCGCAGCCTGTGGATCATCGAGACCATCACCACCGCCGCGCCGCTGCTGGGTTTGTTGGGCACCATCCTGGGCATTATCGACACCTTCAAGGCGTTGGCTTCGGCTGGCGTGTCGGACCCAGGCCAGATTTCCGGTGGCATCGGGACGGCCTTGTTCGCGACCGGCTTGGGTATCGCCATCGCGCTGTTCTGCGTGGTGTTCCACAACTTCTTCCAGGACAGCCTTGAGCGCATCAACGATCAGCTGAAAATCCTGCTGATCCGCGCCGCCACCGGTGCCCGCGTACAGGGTGAAGTACCGCACCTGGTGCCGACTCCACTGCACAGCCGTACTGCATGACCCTCAGGGCGGGCGCGTGATGCGCCCGCCCTTCTTTTTGCCCGCCGAGACACCTATGTCCCTATCGATGAAGTTGCGTATCGCAGGCCTCGCCGGCCTACTCCTCAGTCCGCTTGCCCAGGCGGACTTTTCAATTCCAGGGTTTGAACTGGTGCACACCGTGCCGGTAGACACCGCGCTGGGCACCGCCGATTTACGTCAACCGGGGCCGGTATGGATCGAGTTGTTTGATGGGGCGAAAAGCAGCATTGATATTGGCCAGTTCTACGCCGCCGACCATCCCGGCTCGGTGATGGACAAGGTGATTGAACACCTGGAAGCCGCCGGCAAACGCGGCGTGAAGATTCGCTTTCTGCTGGAAGAAAAAGGCATCCGGTTGTCAGAGGCGTCCACCCTGGAACGCTTGCGCGCCATTCCCAACCTGACCTTCCGCGTTCTGGCGTATGGGCAACTGAGTGGCGGGATCATCCATGCCAAATACATGGTGGTGGATGGCAAGCAAGCCTTTGTTGGCAGCCAGAATTTCGATTGGCGTTCGCTGGAACACATCCACGAAACCGGCCTGCGCATCAGTGATGCAACCGTGGTCAGCCAGGTCCAATCGATCTTCGATCAGGACTGGCAAGCCCAGGCAGCGCTTACGGAAAACAAACCCGTGCCACTGCCCGCCGCCGGCCAAGAACCTGCACGCACCGGCAACTACCTGGTGGCCAGCCCACAGCGCTACAACCCACCAGGCGTGGGCGATTCCCAACTGGAACTGCCGCGCCTGCTCGGCGAAGCGAAAAAGGAAGTGCGCGTGCAACTGTTGGACTATGCACCGCTGTCTTACGGCCCGGACAGAACCCGCCCGTACTACGCAGTGATCGATAACGCCGTGCGCGCAGCCGCAGCGCGTGGGGTATCGGTCAAACTGATGGTGTCCAACTGGAACACCGACAAGCTGGAACTGCCCTACCTCAAAAGCCTGGCCGTGCTGCCGAACGTGCAGGTCAAAATCGTCACCCTGCCCGAAGCCAAGCAAGGGTTTATTCCTTACGCACGGGTGATCCACAGCAAGACCATGGAGATCGACGGGCAAGTGGCCTGGATCGGCACCAGCAACTGGCTGGGCGGGTACCTGGATAACTCGCGCAACCTGGAGGTGGTGATGCGCAATGAGGCGATGGCCAAGCGTGTAGGGGAACTGCATGAGCAGTTGTGGGATGGGCCGTATGCCAAAGCACTGGACGTGGCAGCGCAGTACCCGGACCCTCACCCCGGCAAACCTTGAAAACCGGCTTTGCGAAATAAATACGCCGCACCGTGTGATGCGGCGTTTTCGTATTTGAGTAGGACATTTCCCTCATCCGGGTCTCCCCTACTGCTCCTTCGCGGTGTTAGTGTGTGAAATTGTTTCTGACATTTCGATCAGAAATTGCCCACTCTCACTTTGCAAAGGAATGCCTCTAACAATGCACTTTCCACTGAAAAAACTGGTGGCTGCCACCCTGTTCGCCGCCAGCTTGTCGGCCGTCACCACACCCGTTTTCGCCAACATCACCGAGCAACAAAGTGCGGCGATTCTGAAGAGTTTCAGCGAAACGTCGGTCACCGATTTCCGCGGTTTCCTCGGCACCCTGGCCAAGGGCGATTTGGGAAAAACCAACGACGTCGGCCCGGCCATCAGCGCCTTTCTCGATAACAAAACCCTGAGCGCCGATCAGCAGAACGAAATCAATCGCCTGCTCGGTATCTATACGCGAGTGAAATACGGCAAGGCCGCCCTCGAAACCCTGCGCGAGCTGGTCGAAATCCCGACGTTTAACGTGGACGGCCTGCCACAGTACAAAAACCCGGAGTTCCTCAAGATCGCCGGCAAGATCCAGGAACTGGCCAAGGCCTTCAACCTGAACTTCCGTAACGTCGACAACCGTGTTTACGAAATCACCCTGGAAGGCAGCAGCGACGAAGTCGTCGGCATCCACGCCCACGCCGACGTGGTACCGGTGACGCCGGAGAACTGGGTGCTGAAAGACGGCACCAAGCTTGACCCGTTCAAGGTCACACTGATCGGTGATCGCATGTATGGCCGTGGCACCGAGGATGACAAGAACGGCATCGTGGTGGCCCTGTACGCCATGAAGGTGATCAAGGAAGAAAAGCTGCCGCTGGCGCGCACGTTCAAGCTGCTGGTGGACACCACCGAGGAAACCTCCGGCGACGCGATCCCCTACTACTTCGAACACAACCCGACGCCGCAATACAACCTGGCGCTGGATGGCGGCTACCCGGTGGTGATTGCCGAGAAAGGCTATGGCACCGTCATGGCCACCTTCCCGGTGCGCAAGGGTGAGGGCAAAGGCGCGGAAATCATCTCGATGACCGGCGGCATGGCCACCAATCAGATTCCTTCGGTTTCGGTGGCCACCCTGGTCAGCGACAAACCGGCTGAACTGGCCGCCAGCCTGCAGAAAGCCGGCGCAGACTATGCCAAGGCCAATGGTGGCGACTTCCAAGTCGACGCCAAAGTGGTCGGTAAAGACGTCAAGTTGACGGTCACCGGCGTGTCCGCGCATTCGTCCGAGCCGCAATCGGGCATCAACCCGGTCGCGCGCATGCTGGAGCTGATCCACAGCGTCGACGGCAATATCGCCCTCAAGCACAACCACATCACCGACGCCGCGCGTTATGCGTCCGATAACTGGGGCCTGGATTACCTGGGCGGCAAATTGGGCGTGGGCTTCTCCGATGACTTCATGGGGCCATTGACTACCTCGCTGACCTTTGTCGGGCTGGATGACAAAGCCTTCAAGCTGGCGGTGAACCTGCGCGTGCCGAAGGGCAAATCCCCGGAAAAATTGAAAGCGGAAATCGCCGACAAACTGAGCGCGTGGGACAAGAAATCCAAGGTCGACGTGAGCTTCAAGTACTCGGTGGCCGAGCCGATGTACCGCAACCCGGAAGGCGAATGGGTGAAGGCTTTGTTGGCCGTGGCCAGTGAAAACCTGGGCATGGAGCACAAGTTCGGCACCTCCGCCGGTGCGACCTCTGTGCATGAACTGCCCAATGGCGTGCAATTCGGCCTGGCGCGCCCGGAAGTGAAATACACCGGGCATACCGACGGTGAGTTCAAGACCGTCGACCAGTTCCTGCTGGACTTGCAGATCGTCACTGAAATGATGGGGCGTGTCGGCCAGTTGCCGAAGCTCTAAGGCCGTTTGAGCCCGCCGCAACGGCGGGCTCATCGCATCAGGATATCTTCGAAAAACCCACCGATGGCCAGGGTGGGATGACAGAGCTGGATCTCCAGCACCCACACCATTTCGCTGGGTGTGATTTCCAGCTCAGCCAGCTCCTTGTCCCCGAACAACGCATGGGGGAAATCCGCAATGCGGTGGCCTGCCAGATTGCGTGACAGCCGCCAGCCTTTGGACACGGCACGCTCCTCGGCAAAGTCATACAGCTCACAGCCGGTCATGCCGCGTAGCCAGGCTTCGCGCGTCTCATCGAAGACTTCATGCAACGCCTTCCTGCAGTCCAGATGCAGTGGCGATTCGCCAAAGACGAAAGTATCACCGTAGTCGCCCTCGTAGCCGTCCCACACCGGACCAAGGTCCACGACCACGATATCGCTTGCGCGCAGTTGGCGTAGCGGATCAATGCCTTCTCGTGACGGACGCACCGTGTCGTCGCCAAAGCGGATGTAGGTCGGGTGCCAGGTATGCGAAGCGCCCATGGCTTGCAACTGTTGGCTCGCCATATCCAGGGCCGCGCCAGTGGTCATGCCGACCTTCAGTTGGCTGGCGATCGCCGCCAGCGCACGCACGGTTTTCTCACGTGCGGCGAGCATGCCGTCCAGAGAATAGCGGGGGCCGACTTTCTCCCAGGTTTCATCCAATGAACTGAGGAGCGTGTCTACACCCGACTGGCCGCTGGGTACAAAGGCTTCGGCGACAAAACGATGGCTCGGCAAGCCCGCTTCCAGGCAATCTGCACGTGTCTGGCTGATCATGAGGCCGTTACCGCAGGCATACACCTGGGCCGCTTCCCAATGGTGCCCATGACTCAGCGCAACTTCTTGCACTCTGCCCTCTGATGCCAGTACCGGGTGCCAGTGAAAACGCGGGTGGTCGGTGACCGATTTGTCCAGGAATACGCGGTCGTAAAAATCTGCCGCCTGCGCGCCACCCCAATAAAACGTCACCTCGACATCACGTTTCAAGGCGGTCAGCAGGATCGGCTTGATACCCGCGTAGCCAGTGCCTGTGGCGAACAGGACGACAGGCGCATCGTCATCGTCCTGCCAGGTGCAGGCACCAAAAGGCCCTTCCAATTGCAGTAGATCGCCAGCCTCAAGGTCGCCCAGGATAGTCTCGGAAAAAAGCCCTCCGCTCACCCGGCGAATCTGAAACACCAGGCGCCCATCGCCTTCGGCCGGCAGGTTGGCGATCGAGAAGCAACGCGAGTCGCCATCGTCCAGACGAAACTTGAGGTACTGGCCCGCCCGCGCGGCCAACGGCATATCCGGCATCACCACCAACTCAATGATGCCTGGGCTGAGTACGCACTTGCTCAGCACCGTCGCCTCGACGACCAGCGCGGGTGTGTCCAGGGACCAACCGGGAATTTCCAGGCGCATATCGGCGCAGGCATGGCTCTGGCACAACAGCATTTCATTGGCCGCCAGGGGATAACATGGCGCCGGTGCGCCCGGCACCAGGTGCTTGGGCCGGTATTCCCCCTGCGTGACCACGACCTTGCAGGAGCCACACGCACCGCGCCGACAGGAAAACGGCACGGGCAAGCCGCTGGCGAGCATTGCATCCAGCAACAGTTCGTCACCGGCCTCAAAGGTGGTGCCCGAGGGAGAGAGTTCGATTACATGGCGTGGGTTCATAAAGACCTCGGGGTGAGTGAGGCCTGATTGTTGCGCTAGACTAGGCCCATTAGAACCTCCAGTTTTGGATACTTTAGATGGTCCAGATGCGTAAATGGCGCCCCTTGCTCAAGCTGGATGCAGACGCCAGCCAGGCGTCCTATCGCAAGATTACCGAAGGCCTCGTGGCCGCGATCCTCGAGGGCCGACTGCCTCCCGGCACCCTGCTGCCGGGCACGCGGGAAATGGCGCGGTTGCTCGACGTCAACCGTAAGACGGTGATCCTGGCCTACGAAGAAGCCTTGACCAAAGGCTGGCTGATCAGCGAGCCGCGACGCGGGACGTTCGTCAACACGCAACTGGCCACCCAGCCTGCGCCCAATCCCGAGCAGCAATCCTTCGCACCACAAATCCTGGACCAGGCAGTCGTCCCGTATTTCACCCAGAACGCCCAGGTGATCGCCCTTCAGCATCGACATGACGCGCTGTTTTTCGACAACGGTGCCAGCGACCATCGTTTGCTGCCGCAAGCCGTTTTGCATCGCTACTACCGCAATGCCCTGCGCAACAGTTTTGCCTCTAACACCGTGCGCTACGGCAGCGAGGGCACCGGCTATTACTTGCGCTGTGCGTTGGCGCAGATGCTGCGCAACAATCGCGGGCTGATGATCAGCGCCGAAAATATCTGCCTGACCCCAGGTACCCAGGTGTCGCTGTTCCTGACGGCCAGCCTGCTGATCCAACCGGGTGACGTCGTCCTGGTGGAGCGCCTGAGTTATCCGCCGGCGTGGGAGATTTTTCGTCATCTCGGTGCGCGAGTGATCACAGTCGACATGGACGATGAAGGTTGCCGTACAGACCACATTGAACAGCTATGCCGTGAGCATAAAGTCAGGCTGATTTACCTCACGCCGCACCACCAATTCCCCACCACCGTGAGCCTGCATGCGGCACGCCGACAACAGTTGCTGGCGTTGGCGGCGCTGCACGACTTTTGCGTGATCGAAGAAGACTACGACCACGAGTATCACTTCAACGGACGACCGTACCTGCCATTGGCCAGTGACCGTGCACAACGTCATGTGATCTATATCGGTTCGTTATCCAAGGCACTGGGGTCCACATTTCGCTGCAGCTATGTGGTTGCCCCCACACCCGTGATTGAAGCGCTGCAAGGCAGCGCCGCACTGGTCGTAGGAGACAGCGATGCCGTCGCACAGAAAATGCTGGCAGACCTGATCAATGACGGTGAATTGAAGAAACACCTGCGCCGTGTGTCGAAAGAATACGCGGCACGTCGAGAAGTGCTGCAGAGCTGCCTACACGAGGCATTCGGCGATCGTATCCAAGTACGAGAGCCTGAGGGTGGCTTGGCGCTCTGGGTACGTTTGCAGGATGACACCGACGTTGATCAGTGGGTAACAAGAGCCCTGGACCAGGGGGTGGTAGTGCGTAGCGCGCGTCAGTTTTCGCCCATGAACCTGCCGGAAAATGCACTACGCCTGGGTTTTGCCTCGCTGGATCGCGATGAAATCCGTCAAGCCACCCTACGCCTGGCGCGGGCGCTGAACCCGCGCTGAAGGCACAGGAGAGCAAAAACACCGATCACGTACCGCTCTTCACCTTGGTCCAGACACATGTACGGATTCGCCCCAACTTCAAGAGCAATAGCTCAAGGGGAACCAGTGCGGTAATGAACAACGCGCGAAAAGGACGTACTCAAATTGCTGCTGAGTGGTTTTCTAACAAAGATAGCCCGCAAACTTTCCCTGTCGACAGAAACGATAAAGGTGCATCGGCATAACATTTACAGCGAATTGAACATCAAGACGCGTTCCGAACTGTTTGCTCGTTTTTATGCCAAAACAGGATGTTCACGCAGTGAATTAAATTCGACGGCCCAGGCTATCGTCCTGACGACTCCTTTAACGGCTACCTAGCCGTTCGGTCAGTTACCGCGCTGGAAACCTTTGCGTACCCTGCCCTCTGATTTCTGTCGGAGGAATTGGAGTGTCTTTGATCAGCGATGTCGAACGCGCCTGCACACGCCTGGCCCCCGCCGGATGGCGTGCCCTGCTGCTGCACCATGGTTTGGACATAACCTCGGCCACGCTACATGAGGAACTCGCCAAACCGCTGCAAATTAATCGTACGCATCCCGGCTTTGAGGATTTCTCGTCCGATGGAAATCGTGGTATCGAAGCTGGGCGTCCGGCTGACAGTCTGCTGTTTCATGCATTCGCCTCCCCCAATGTGACCACCGGGGTTAAAGGTGAAGTGCTATCAGCCTTCCCCACCGCTGCCGAAATTGAACATATCCTAAATTATGTTTACGGCGTCGATCCCCCCAACCTGGAGACTTTAAGGCAGCTAGCGGGTGATGCAGAGCTGGCGATTGCGGTATTTGCCTATGAGTATCGACCGAAACCTGAAACCGTGCATGGATGTCGGGCGGACTTGTGTTTTTCCCGCGCGGGGGTAGCCAGGGTCGGCACGGCGGACGCGCTGTATGATCCCCAACAGAGAGGTTTCTTACCCTTTGTCGAGGGCCATCCCAGTCAGATGCGGGTTATCCCGGCGCGCTACGGTGCCTTCATCGCAGCCAAGCAAACCGGCCAGTCGCAACAATTTGGCCCGATGAACGCTCAACCCATCGACCACGACCTTGAGTTTTGGGTGCCACTGCACAAAGTGTTTGATGGCAACGAGTGTCTGGCCGGGATGAGCCTGAGAGTGCAGCTGGAAAATCACCAGATCAATGAAAAGATCGGACAGATCCACAGGCGCTTTCGTGATACGGGCTGGCAGGAGCCTGACATTCTCAACGCGCCTTTCGTCATTACCGAGGGATTATGCCATTGGGCGGATGTCGGTAAGTTCGCGCCTGGCTTGCTGGTGCCCGACGTCAAGGAAACACTGGTCGAACTGGCCTATTATCAAGGGCAGCCACTATCTTTCATGATGCCTTCGGGCACCGGTGGCTTGGTGCATGGACGCCATCATGTGCGCGACGACGGTTCGATTGAAGACCTCAACGAACGGGAAGATGTCGAGGCCATCGTCAGGGCGGGTGGTTATCGAGCCCTGCACTACCAGGACGCAATGGCCGACGGTTGGGTACGCGCGCATTGCCCCGCGCTGGAACTTACGAGTATCGCCGCTTATTCCATCATCGGCGCGCCAGATTTTTTCCCACTGTGTGGGCAACGGGAGCTAAAACAATGGTCCAGTAACCCCGACATTTTCCCTTGCCCAGCGCTACCTTGCCCAGAGGTGTGGCATACGCGGGTCAACCCACTGTCCGATGTGCGTTTTTTCATCAATCAATCCCTTACAGGTGGTTATTTCTCCCCTGAAGACCGCAGCGTCACCGCGATCGTCTCCCACCCCCAGCCCTTCACAACACCACGCGCGACCCTGCCTGTGCAACGCGCACAACGGCAGTCCTGGCTACCGGACTTCGCCAGCGGCGTCTTTGGCCCAGGCTGGGAAATCGGTCGAGGCCTGGTCGATGCGCCCTTTGCCAATGTGCTGTGCGGCTATCAGCTAGCCAGCCCATTTACCGAGGATGCGCGAATTTGTGCAGCGCTGGGTTCGTACTGGCCCGGGGTGGCACCTGACTCCACCCGCACTTTTGAGCCCCGTAGTGTTTCAGCCACGGTAATCCCTCTGACTGACTATGAAATCGGCCTACACGATAACCCAGCCTGGGATGGTCGCAGCGGCCCCACAGTGATTGAAGTGCAAGGCCACATGCGAGTGCAGTACCACGCCTACGAGTACAGCGATTACACACAGGCCGCGCTGACTGGTCGATTGTCCTTGGCCGTCACAGGGCAGACCAGCACCGAGCAATACCATCAGCGTGTGCTGGGGATGCGCCGCGCGTATCAGGTAGTCGGTGCTGGTTCGGACAATGAACAGCGAAAACGCTGGCCTCTGCTGTCGTTTTCCCTGGTGCAATTACCGGACGACACCTTCGAGGCCGCTCAGCAAGAAGCCGGCTTTCGACTGGAGGGCGAGGTGTATTACTACAGGCTGTACAAGCATGGCGCGATCACTACACCCGCGCACAACTTCAAGCTTCGCCAAGTGGAGATAGAGCAAGAGGTCGAACTGTATATGAGCCAAGATGCACTGCTTATCCGCCAGAACGGAACAGCTTGGCGACAATACGATGAGTCACTTTGACGTTGTTGTCGTAGGCGCAGGCCCAGCGGGGTGTGCGACGGCTATTTACTGTGCACAAAAAGGTCTGCGTGTAGCCCTGCTTGAGAAAAACCTACTCCCCAGACATAAGCCGGGGGAAACGTTGCATCCTGGGGTTGAGCCACTGCTGCATCAACTAGAGGTCACCAGCCTGGATTACCCACGCCACCCAGGCCATTGGGTGCACTGGGACGGCCTGCCGCGTTTCAATTCGTACAACGAGGGTCGCGATGTTGCCTGGCAGGGCTTCCAAATTCCACGCGCGTTGCTCGACCAACAACTGCTTGAACGGGCACGCGCTCTGAACGTACAGGTCGTACATATCAAGACTGCCGGCCAGATAGTGCAACAACGAGGCCGCGTTCAGGGCGTCCAAGCGGGCGAGACGCAATGGACCGCGCACTTCTTAGTAGACGCCACAGGGCATCACGGCTGGCTACAACGCCAACTACAAATACCTTGGCGCCGTTTTTCACCGCGCTTGATCGCACGGTATGGCTACTGCGAAAACAGTAGCCTGCCGGATAACAAACTAGGGCTTTTTGCCAGCCCATACGGTTGGCACTGGATAACCCGCATCAGCCGCAACTGCCTTCATTGGACCCAACTGGCGTTTACCGAAGACACTAAGCACCGCTCAACACCAAGGCTATTGGAGCCATTTACAGCCGTCGGCCGGATTCGCGGTGCAGATGTTTCGTGGCGATTGAGTCGCACAACGGCCGGACCTGGTTACTTTTTAGTCGGTGACGCAGCTGCGACGCTCGAACCCTGCGCCTCCCACGGTGTGATCAAGGCACTGATGTCCGGCATGCAGGCAGCCTCGGCGATTATCGACTGTCTGTCGTGGCCAGTTGGCGAGGCGACCGTACAAACGGCTTATCAGGCTTGGATACAAAAAGGCGTGGAACGCGATGTGCTCGCCCTACGCAGCTTTTATCACACTCACCCCTATCCACCAGACTGGCTTTAGCCCCCTCAGCCCGCCGCCCCCAGAAACGGCAGCGCCAAGTACAACTTGATCACCACCGCGTTGGTGATATCGATGAAAAACGCCCCCACCATCGGCACCACCAGAAATGCAATCTGCGAAGGGCCGAAGCGTTGAGTCACCGCCTGCATATTGGCAATGGCAGTCGGCGTGGCACCCAACCCGAAACCACAGTGCCCCGCCGCCAACACCGCCGCATCATAGTTACTGCCCATGACGCGGAACGTCACGAAAATCGCGAACAGAGCCATCAATAGCGCCTGTGCGGCCAACAGGATGACAATCGGCAAGGCCAGCGCCGCCAGGTCCCAGAGCTTGAGCGACATCAGGGCTATCGCCAGAAACAACGACAAGCTGACGTTGCCCAGCAACGACACTTCGCGCTCAAACACTTGGTGCCAGCCCAGTGCCGATAAGCCATTGCGCAACACCACACCGACGAATAGCACACACACGAAGGTTGGCAGTTCAAATGCCGTACCTTGAATAAAACCACTGAGGAACGTGCCGATCTGCAGGCTGATCGCCAGGAGTGCCAACGTCTCAATGAACGAAAACGAGGTGATCATGCGTTCCTGATTGGGCTGCTCGAACCCTTTCGGCAGGCGCGGTTGCGCTTGCTCAACACCAGGCACCTGGACACGCTTGATGAGCAAGCGCGCGACCGGCCCACCAATCAAACCACCCAGTACCAAGCCAAAGGTCGCCGAGGCAATCGCCAGTTCAGACGCGGAGGCCACGCCATACTTCTCACTGAACACCGCGCCCCATGCGGCACCGGTGCCGTGCCCGCCCGACAGCGTGACAGAGCCGGCCAGCAAGCCCATCAACGGATCAAGCCCCAACGCCTTGGCCAAGGCGATGCCCATGGCGTTTTGCACCACCAGCAGGGCCGTCACGACCAACAGGAAGAGACCCAACACACGCCCGCCTTTTTTCAGGCTGGCAAAGTCCGCATTCAAGCCAATGGTGGCGAAAAACGCCAACATCAATGGGGCTTGCAATGAAGCGTCGAAACGAACCTCGACATCGGCCAGTACGCGCAACGCCAGAAGCAAGGCGGCAACCAATAAACCACCGGCGACCGGTTCCGGAATACTGTAGGCCCTTAAAAAGCCGATCCGAGAGACCAACCAACGTCCCAGCAGCAACACCAGGGAGGCGGCGACCAGCGTTGAGTAGAAATCAAGTTGAAGCATCTGGGCAGTTCTCTGAAGTGAACAGGGAGAATGGGCTGACCAGAGTAGAGATCGCGGAACGAGTGCACACCCACACAGCAAGAAGTACAGACCATTCCTACAGGCTTCACAACAAGACCTGTACACCTCGTGTATCGCGCAGGAGAAAAAAAGCACAAACAAAAACGCCGATCATCACTGATCGGCGTTTTCGTTAAATATGGAGCGGGAAACGAGACTCGAACTCGCGACCCCGACCTTGGCAAGGTCGTGCTCTACCAACTGAGCTATTCCCGCAAATGGCGTCCCCTAGGGGACTCGAACCCCTGTTACCGCCGTGAAAGGGCGGTGTCCTAGGCCACTAGACGAAGGGGACACGCTACTGAAACACATGGTGTGTGTTTCAGTGCCCAGAGGTTAAATCCGAAGATTATGCCCTGGTTTCACTCAGTGCCACCCGAGGGCAACACTGCTTAAATTTGGAGCGGGAAACGAGACTCGAACTCGCGACCCCGACCTTGGCAAGGTCGTGCTCTACCAACTGAGCTATTCCCGCATATGGCGTCCCCTAGGGGACTCGAACCCCTGTTACCGCCGTGAAAGGGCGGTGTCCTAGGCCACTAGACGAAGGGGACACACGTACAACATTCACTCCCTACCGCGTTTCGCTGTGTGCTTTACGCTGTAAGTGGCGCGCATTCTATGGATGGATTGAAAGGTCGTCAACCCCCAAGGATAAATTTATTTAAATCAATGACTTCGCCCTGCTTTCCAGGCCTTTGCGGGCATTCTGACCGTCCGGGCTTTGACGCCTATATTCTGGCACCCGACAAGGCGCTATAGTTCGCCCAAGCAAATGATGGCAATGTGCATCTACGCAGGGAACTCTTTCCTATATAGAAGAAATGACCCGGGCAACTGGTCGAACAGTCCTATCCGCCGGATGGCCCAGTCACTACACTCCACAGCAAACCCTATAAAGAGGTCGCACCGGTGACACCACTCATGATCACCCTGCTGGTAATTGCCGGGATCGTAATACTGATCGCCATTGGCTACATGAACCACGTGGTGGAAAACAACAAGCTGGAAAAGAAACGCACCGAGATCGAGCTTAATGATCGGCTGCGTCGTTGCGGTGAAATCACCGAGACGTTCCCTGGCCAGTTGATGACCCCGACGCTCAAACTGTTACTGACCCGCCTGGAGCTCAACGTCAACCAGCGTCTGTTGAACCTCAACAAGTCCAGTGCACCGATCAAGGCGCGCATCACTGAGTTGAATACGTTGATTGCCCAGGGCGAATCAATTCCTGTGACCAACCCTCCTGCGCCGATCCAGACCGAAGCCAAGGCCAAGGATGTGCGTTTCCTGCTGGAAGCCCTGCACGGCCAAGTCACCCGCGCCGCCCAGGATGGTTTCCTGCCGACCAACGAGGCCAAGCACTGGATCAAGGAAATTCGCCATATCCTGGTGCTGCTGCATATCGAGTTTTTCAACAATCTCGGCCAGCACGCCCTGCAACAAGGCCAACCCGGCCAGGCACGCCTGGCTTTCGAGCGCGGCGTACAGTATTTGCGCAAGCAGCCGGAGCCGGTGATCTACAGCGCGCAGTTGCAGTTACTGGAGAAACAACTGGCCCGCGCCAACTCTACGGTACTGACCAACAGCAAGCCGGCTGAGGACGAGGTCAACGAACTGACCGAAGGCCTGAAAGTGGTGGACACCGACGCAGATTGGAAAAAGAAAGCCATCTACGACTGATCAGCTCTTTCCCCCCATGTGGCGAGCGACTCGCCACATGCCATCAATTTGCACCTATCCCCCCGCCCCCGACTAGCGTAAAAAAGTGCCCCTCACTCCGTGAAGTTAGAGGCCTGCTATGCCTGTTGCCGTGATTGATGGACAACCGCTGCACTACGTCGACCAGGGCAACGGCCCGGTCGTCCTGCTGGGTTCAAGTTACCTGTGGGACCGCGACATGTGGGCCCCACAAATTGAAGCCCTGTCGCAACAGTACCGCGTGATCGTCCCCGAGCTGTGGGGCCATGGCGAGTCGGGCCCGCTGCCGGTACACACCCAATCCCTGGACGATATGGCACGCCAAACCCTGGCCCTGCTGGATCAGTTGGACATTGCCCAAATCAACTTGGTAGGCCTGTCGGTCGGCGGCATGTGGGGGGCACGCCTGGCGTTATTGGCACCTGGACGCATCAACAGCCTGGTGCTGATGGACACTTACCTCGGCGCCGAGCCCGAGGCTACGCGACAGTACTACTTCTCGCTGTTCAAGATGATCGAAGACGCCGGCGCTATTCCTGAGCAACTGCTGGATGTGATCGCACCGATCTTCTTCCGCCCGGAAATCGATCGCGAATCGGCGCTGTATCAGGATTTCCGCAAGGCACTGCTGGGCTTTTCCAAGGAACGCCTGCTGCACAGCATCGTGCCCCTGGGCAGGTTGATCTTCAGTCGCGCTGACATACTGGATCAACTGCCACGCCTGGACGCTGACACCACCCTGGTGCTGTGCGGCGAGCAGGACAAACCTCGGCCGCCCGCTGAGTCCCGGGAAATGGCCGAACTGATCGGCTGCAGCCTGATCCTGATTCCGGACGCGGGGCACATCTCCAGCCGGGAAAACCCGGACTTCGTCAATGAAGCGCTGCTGACCTTCCTCGCCAACAACGCCTGATCGCTCCCCCGCCCTTTGATCGCTGCCTGCACGCTGCGATCAAAGGCGAAAGTGCCCCACCATGCCCTTGAGCTCCGCCCCCAACTGCGCCAACTGGATGCTCGACGCCGCGTTGCCCTGCATGCTCAACGCCGACTGATCGGCGCTCGCACGAATGCTGGTGACGCTGCGGTTGATCTCTTCAGCCACCGAACTTTGCTCCTCGGCCGCCGCGGCAATCTGCTGGTTCATCTGCTGGATCAATGACACGGCGGCCGCGATGCTACCCAAGGCACTTTCGGTTTCCAGGGCATCGCTGACCGCCAATTTCACCAACTCGCCGCTCTGCTGAATCTGCTGCACCGACGACTGCGCCGCGTTGCGCAAGGTACTGACCAGGCGTTCGATTTCCTCGGTCGATTGCTGGGTGCGCTTGGCCAACGCACGCACTTCATCAGCCACCACCGCAAAGCCACGGCCTTGCTCGCCTGCGCGGGCCGCTTCGATGGCAGCGTTGAGCGCAAGCAAGTTGGTTTGTTCCGCCACGCTTTTGATCACGCTCAACACGGTGCCAATGTTCTGGATTTCCGCACTCAGGCTTTCGATGCTGGCGCTGGCATTAGTGCTGGAAGTCGCGAGCAATTCAATGCGTTGCAGGCTCTGGCGCACCACCTGCTGGCCGCTGTCGACCTTGTCATCAGCGGTTTGCGCGGCTTGCGCGGCTTCTTCGGCGTTGCGCGCCACGTCATGCACCGTGGCAGTCATTTGGTTCATCGCCGTAGCGACTTGCTCGGTCTCTTCCTTCTGGCTGCTGACTTCAACGTTGGTCTGTTCAGTGACACTGGACAGTGAGTGCGCCGAACTGGCCAATTGCTCGATTCCCGCCTGCAGCCCGCTGACCATCTGGCTCAAGCCGTTGCCCATCTGCTGCATCGCCTGCATCAACTGGCCGATCTCATCCCGACGGCTGATCTCCATCCGCCCGCTCAAATCACCGGAGGCAATTTGCTGAGCCACTGCGATCACGCTGCGCAGTGGTGCAACGATCAGGCGGGTAATCACCCACGCTGCGATCAACCCCACCAACAGGGCCAAGGCTGACGAGCCCATTATCAGCACCGCGTTTTTCTTCAATTGCGCCTGCATCGACTGGTCTTCGGCGTCATAGGCCTGATTGACCCGGCTGACGACCTGATCGGCCCGATCATGCAGTTGCTTGTAGACGACTTTTTCCTGGGCCAGCAGCCCGGTGTATTCGCCGAGTTTTTCGCTGAATGCAGCGATATGACCGGACACTTCGTTGAGTACCGTTTGATAACCCGCATCCTTGACCGACGTTTTCAATTGCTCGACTTGAGCCAGCGCCTGGTCTGCCTGCTCGATTTTGCCCTGCTCGGCGTTGTCTGCATCGGCCTTACGGCTCTGATCCAGACGCACCCGTGCTTCGTTCATGGCTTGCAACATCAACCGTGAAACCTGACTGACCTGCCCCGCCTGCTCGATAAACTCCGCGCCGTCCTTGCCCTGGCTTTCCTTGAGGCCATAGGCGCCATCGTCAGCCAGACCGGCTTGTAACACGTCGAGATTATTCGCCACGCTGGACACCGACCAACTGGCCATTTCCAGGGCCAGGTCCTTGGTTTGGGTCAACTCGACAAACTCGTCGAACGCCTTGCGATAAGCGGCCAACGCCTGTTCGACATCGGCCATCACCGGCACATTGACGGCGGATTGGGCTTTGAGGCTGGCTGCCAGGGCCGCCAAGGCATCAACACTCTCATGCAGGGCATCGACAGATTTGGGGTCGGCGTGCAACGCGTAGTCCTGCTCGATCAAGCGCACCTTGAGCAAGCCGCTGTTAAGCGAAGACATCAACTTGAGGCCTTCGAAACGCTGGCCAACGGTTTGCAGGGACCACACGCCAATGGCCGCCACCAAGGCAGTCAGCAGCAGTACCAGAGTGAAGCCCAAGCCCAGTTTTTTCGCCATACCGAGGTTGGCGAAACGTCGTTGCACGGCCGAAATCATTGCACTTGAATCCTCTTGCAATGGCAGATGCCATCAAGCCTGGTTTCCATACAACGAGATTCGCAACGACGAGCGACTGACACAAGACGTTGACGCCACAATAATGGCAAAAAGCTACATGTTCGTCGTTTTCAGAATGGTTGAGGTCGATCTGGCTGGCCCCATGGCGTGGAACAGCGCCAGTGCTCGCTGATCAGCAGCATAGGCCACATTGATGCGCTGCCAATCACTGTGTTCACCCTTTGGGTTGAACAGCGCGCCCGGCGACAACAACACGCAGAGTCGTCGAGCACATGCCTGCAACTGTGAACGGTCGCCCACACCAGGCCGCGCCCATACAAACATGCCCCCGGCAGGCACGGCAAACACCTCCCACTCCTCATCTTCCAGCACTTGCAGAGTAGAGGCCATTTGCGCGTTCAATCGCTTGCGAAGGCGCTGCACCCACTTACGGTAGGTGCCATTAGCCAGCAACATAGCGACCACCGCCTCAGCAAACCGCGAAGTACCGATGCCCGTCAGCGTCTTGAGACTGGCCATTTGCGCGATGATGGCTACGCTGGCGCTGAGATAGCCCACCCGCAAGGCACTGCTGAGGGTCTTGGAAAAACTCGAGACGTAGATCACCCGATCATCATGGGGCAGCGCCGACAGTCGCGTGCAACTGACGTGTTGCAAGTCACCGTAGACGTCCTCTTCAACGATCAGGAAGTCTTCGCTGCGCGCCAGTTGCAGCAGACGCTCGGCCACCGCGCGGCACAGGCTGGTGCCGGTGGGGTTGTGGTACAGGCTGTTGATGAACAGGCACTTGGGCCGATGGCTTTGCAGCAGCGCCTCCAGCACCGGAATATCCGGGCCACCCAACGTGCGCGGCACCTCCAGCAGCTTGACGCCGTGGCACTCCAACTGACGGTAGAGGTTGGCATACCCTGGAGTCTCGACCACCACTGTATCGCCGGCCTTGAGCAGCGTGCGTATCAACAGGTCCTGTGCGTGGCTGGCGCCATGGGTGGTGAGGATACGATCGAGGCTGGTGACCACCTTCATCTGGGTCAGCCGCTTGAGCAGTTGCTCACGCAACGCCGGTAACCCTAACGGCGTGCTGTAGTTGAATAGACCGGCGGTGTCGGTACGGCTGACTTCGCGTATCGCGTAACAGATGTCATCACTTTCGCGCCAAGCGTCCGGCAACCAGCCGCAACCCAGCTTCAACTCGCCCAATGGGCTATCGATATAGACGCCCCAGCCCTGCTCCGCACCTTCATACCAGTGACTTTCATGGGAGACCGGTGGCTGAGCCACCACAAATCCCGAGCCTTGTTTTGACGCCAACAAGCCCTGGGCCACCATTCGCTCAAATGCCTCGATCACGCTGGACTGACTGAGCAGGTTGTCGAGGGCCAATTGACGGATGGATGGCAAGCGCGTGCCTGGGCTCGCCCCGCTCTTGCGAATCCATTGCGCCACCGCGCTGACGATTTGCTGCACCACCGGTACAAGGGCCTGTCGATCGATCCCTAAATCCATGAGCCACTCACTTCAACTGTCTGTTATTCAACCCGAAACAGTTAAGCACAGAAGCCCTGCACAGCCAGCCATCAACATTTATTAAAGTATTGATTTTATTGACTTATTTACCTGTTGATACACATTCAAACGAGGCCTTGTGCCAGCCATGGAAACGCCCCACAGTCTCCCTAACCTTTTCGAATAGAGAGCGGCGTGGAGTCCTAGATAGCCGTTGCGCCACCGTCCACCGCCAGCGCCTGGCCCGTGGTGAAAGCTGCTCCGTCGCTGCACAGGTACAACACCGCACTGGCGATTTCCTCGACTTTGCCAATACGCCCGACCGGGTGCATGGCGGCGGCGAACTCAGCTTTGCGCGGGTCGGCCTCGTAAGCACGACGGAACATATCGGTGTCGATCACCGCTGGACACACCGCGTTGACACGGATTTTCTTCTTCGCGTACTCAATGGCTGCCGACTTGGTCAGGCCGATCACGGCGTGCTTGGATGCAGCATAGATACTCATCTTGGGCGCCGCCCCCAACCCCGCTACCGACGCGGTGTTGACGATCGCCCCGCCACCCTGGGCCAGCAGCAGCGGTAGTTGGTGCTTCATGCACAGCCACACACCCTTAACGTTAACGCCCATGATGGCGTCGAACTCATCCAGGTTACCGTCGGCCAGCTTACCCTTCTCGATCTCAATCCCGGCGTTGTTGAAGGCATAGTCCAGGCGACCATAGGCGGCAACGGTCTGTGCCATCAATTGCTGCACATCGGCTTCCAGCGTAACGTTGCAACGCACAAACAGCGCCTCACCACCGGCTTGCTGGATCAGTGCAACGGTGCCCTCACCGCCTGCCACGTCCAGGTCGGCGACCACGACTTTCAAGCCTTCTGCGGCGAACGCCAGCGCGGTGGCGCGGCCAATACCAGCAGCGGCGCCGGTCACCAGGGCGACCTTGCCGGAAAACGTCATGCTCATAGGGATGTCCTTTGGGAGAAATAGCCGTGGGTCGAGTCTAGCCAACGCGGCGACGGGGACGTCAGCACTATCAGAAGGCCGGTTGGCGCTGCATGGATCACAGTGATAAGGCCACCAACCTGACTATCAGTGAAGCCTATCGGTGGGCATTCGCACCTCTCGGTGAACCTTGCTCCCGAGCCGTTCTGGGTCTATCAATCAAGGTTCATTTCTAAAAGAGTCCCTACCATGACCGCCCAGACCAACCGCCAATTCCTGCTCGCCAAACGCCCGGTCGGCGCTGCCACGCGGGAAACCTTCACCTATCAAGAAGTCCCGGTGGGCACCCCTCAGGACGGGCAAGTGCTGGTGCACAACGAATACCTGTCCCTCGACCCGGCGATGCGTGGCTGGATGAACGAGGGCAAGTCCTACATTCCGCCCGTCGGCATCGGTGAAGTGATGCGGGCGCTGGGCGTGGGTAAGGTGATCGCGTCGAACACGCCTAAATTTGCTGTCGGGGACTACGTGAATGGCGCCTTGGGCGTGCAGGATTACTTTCTCGGCGAGCCGCGCGGTTTCTACAAAGTCGATCCGAAACTCGCACCACTGCCCCGCTACCTGTCAGCTCTAGGCATGACCGGCATGACCGCCTACTTCGCCCTGCTGGACACCGGCGCCCCCAAAGCCGGCGAAACCGTGGTGATTTCAGGCGCCGCCGGTGCGGTGGGCAGCATTGCCGGACAAATTGCCAAGCTCAAAGGCTGCCGTGTGGTGGGCATTGCCGGTGGAGCCGACAAATGCAAATTCCTGGTGGAGGAACTGGGCTTTGACGCAGCCATCGACTACAAAAACGAAGATGTACCCGCTGCGCTCAAGCGCGAGTGTCCCAAAGGCGTGGATGTGTATTTCGATAACGTCGGCGGTGACATCCTCGACGCAGTGCTAACCCGCCTGGCGTTGAAGGCGCGAGTGGTGATCTGCGGCGCTATCAGCCAATACAACAACAAGGAAGCGGTGAAAGGCCCGGCCAACTATTTATCGTTGCTGGTCAATCGCGCGCGTATGGAAGGGTTTGTGGTGATGGACCATGCGGCGAACTTTGCCGCCGCCGGGCAGGAGATGGCTGGCTGGATGGCACAGGGTAAGCTCAAGAGCAAGGAAGATATTGTGGAGGGGCTGGAGACGTTCCCGGAGACGCTGATGAAGCTGTTCAATGGTGAGAACTTTGGGAAATTGGTGTTGAAGGTCGACTGATACACCATAAAAATCACTGTGGCTGCGATCAATGTGCGTATGTGGCTTGCCGGCGATAGCCATAGTGAGTGCATATCCGTTGCTGCGGTCACGGCCGCGTATGGTTCCGCCCTTTCAAGGTCTTTGAAAAACTGGCCATATCTGGCTGATACCAACCAGTTAAGGGCGAGCACTGTCCCTGTAGCGAGCGGGCTTGTCGGGTCGCCACAGGTTACTTATTGCCTGTTCTATCTAAAGACCTTGAAAGGGCTGGCCGTAAGAGCGGAACCAGTAGAGGCCGTTACCCAAACAACGGATACACACACACCCACTCAACCCTTAACAGCCTGCGCCTTAGCCCGCATCTTATCCGCCATAGAAGCCATCTCGTCATACAACAACTGCGGATTTTTCTGTTTCAACGCCCACGCCATCCGCCCCTGCTCATGGGGCAAAATCATGAATTCCCCTTCAGCCACCCGCTGATAAATATAGTCGGCAATATCAGCCGCCGAAATCGGCGAGCTCTCAAGCAACTTACCCACCTGCGCCTTCATCGCCGGCGTCGGACCACGAAACGAATCCAACAAGTTGGTCTGGAAAAACGACGGGCACACTACATGTACACCCACTTCCTGCTGCTTAAGCTCCACCAGCAAACTTTCCGACAGCGCCACCACCCCCGCCTTGGCCACGTTGTAATTACTCATGGCTGGCCCCTGCATCAGCGCCGCCATCGAAGCGATGTTGATGATCCGACCCTTGCTCTTCTCCAGCAGCGGCAGGAAAGCCTTGCAGCCCTTGACCACGCCCATCAAGTTAATCGCGATCTGCCAATCCCAGTCTTCCAGGGACAACTCGGCGAAGAAACCACCCGAGGCCACGCCGGCGTTGTTGACGATCACATCAATACCGCCAAGCTTCACTTCACACGCCTGGGCAAAGGCGGTGAGCTGGCTGTAGTCGCGCACGTCACAGCGCTGGATAAACCCATCGCCACCAACCTCGCGCACCAGCTTGAGAGTTTCCTGCAAGCCCGGCTCGCTCACGTCCGACAAGGCCAACTGCCAACCCTCACGGGCCCAGCGCAGAGCGATTTCACGACCCAGGCCGGACCCGGCGCCAGTGATCATCATGCGATTTTGCATAGGAAAGCTGCCTTGTGGTTCTCAGAAGAAGTGATCGGCAGTGTAGCGAAGGTTTTTCCGGCACCCACGCACCATCCAGTTGATGAATGCCTCGGGCAAACCTGCGGCCGGGTACGAGGGCAACGAATAGCGTAAGTTCAATCTTTTTCAACTAAAGCGTTAGAGACGCGAGCACACCAAAAGAAATAAGCATGTTTGCGAAACGCTTTAAAAAAACAGGGAATTATCGACTTGTCACCGCAGTCGGATTTATTAAGGCGTCGGTATTTAACTCATCGGGCCTATCGTTAAATAACCGGTCTTTGTAGAAGGCCTATAAGGAAAAAACCATGAGCCTCATTCTGATCATTATCTTGATCCTCCTGCTGGTTGGCGGCCTGCCAGTGTTCCCGCACTCACGTAGCTGGGGTTATGGCCCGTCGGGTATTCTGGGAGTTGTACTGGTCGTCCTGCTGGTGCTGTTGTTGCTTGGCCGAATATAAAATCCAGACAAAAAAAGAGGCCTCTCAGAGGCCTCTTTTTTATTGCCGGTTAATTAGTCCGGCTTACCGTCAACCACACCCGCGGTGTTATCCAGCAGGCTCTTGGTCGCCGTCTGCAGGAACGACTCGAGCTTCTGCTTCAGCGCAGCTTCGTCAGATGACTCAGGAATCACTTTACCGGTCGGCTCGGCACCCAGCTCGTAATCCCACAGCTTCGGTGGCATGTCCTTCGGCAGTACCAGAATGCGGTCTGCGGTGACCAAGGCTACAGTCTGGTCGCTGCCCGACGGCTTGATCACACCAAAACCCTTGTCGCCTTCAGGCAGGTTCAGCAGGTCGCGGCCCCAGCACTGGTGCAAGGTGTCGCCACCCAGGCGGCCCATGATGGTCGGCACGATGTCGATCTGGGTGCCCACGGTGTGGTCACGTTCGCCGAACTTCTCCTGCATGCCCGGTGCAATCATCAGCATCGGCACGTTGAAGCGGCCCAAATCCATCTCGGTGATCTGCTGTTCGTTACCAAAACCATGGTCGCCCACGATCACAAACAGGGTTTCCTTGAAGTACGGCTCCTTGCGGGCCTTTTCAAAGAACTGGCCCAAGGCCCAGTCGGAGTAGCGCATGGCCGTCAAATGCTCGTTGAGACTGCCACGGTCGGTGACTTGCTCAACCGGCAATGGCGTCGGCAACGCGTACGGCGTGTGGTTGGACAGGGTTTGCAGCAGTGCGTAGAACGGCTTGCCGCCTTCGCGAGCCTTCAACTCTTCCAGGCCACGGTTGAACATGTCCTGGTCGGACACGCCCCACGTCGGGTCGGAGAACACCGGGTTGACGAAGTCATTACGCCCGATGAAATTGGTCATGCCCTGGTTGCTGAAGAAGCCCGACTGGTTGTCCCAGGCGAAGTCGCCGTTGTAGACGTACACGTCGTCAAACTTACGCGCGCTGAGCAACTGCGGCAGGCCCGACAGCTTGTGGCTGCCTTCCGGGGTCTGCATCAGGTATTCAAAGCCCGGCAGGTTCGGGAAGCACGCCATGGTGGCGAACATACCCTGGTGGGTATGGGTGCCATTGGAGAAGAAGCGATCGAACAGCAGGCCTTCCTTGGACAATTTGTCGAAGTACGGCGTGATGTTGCCCGGGCGGCCCAATGCGCCCACCGAGTGACCGGCGAAGCTCTCCATCAGGATCACCACGACGTTCTTGATCGGTAGCGTCTTCTCGGCCGGTGGCGTGTAGTCACGGCGCACGGCGGCGGTGTCGGTATCCACCAGCTTCTCGGAGGAAGGCAATACCAACATGTCACGCACGGTCTGGGTGGCCAGCTTTTGGTCCAGGGTGGCTTTCCAGATGTTGGAACGCTCTTCGGAGAAGCGTGATTTGGCCGCCGCGATCAGCGACAAGGTGCCATTGAGGCCCAACTGGTTGGCGAAGTTCGATTCGGTCGTGTAGACATCACCCCAACGCAGCGGCGGCCCCTGGCGCAGGGTGCCACGGATGGCGACCACGGCGATCAACAGGCAGACTACAAACACCGCAATGCGCGTGTACCACGGCGCTACCTGGCGCGTACCAATGCTGCCGCCGCTGAACGGGCCGCGTGGGCGCGTTGCGCGGTCGGCGCCCTTGAAAGCGATGCTCAGAATCAACGTACCCACGGCCCAGGCCAGCAGGTAGCGCACCACCGGGAAACCGTACCAGAGCATGCTCATAACGGTTTTCGGGTCTTCCTTCACATACTGGAAAACCAGGCCATTAAGGCGCTGGTGGAATTCGCGGTAGAAGTCCATCTCCATCAGGCCCAGGAACAGGGCAATGCTGGACGCGACGGTCAGCCACAAACGGAAGAACCCACGTGCCGCCATGGCCCGAACGCTGAACAATGCCAGCAGCAGCGGGATCAGCACGTACATCACCAGACGGATGTCCAGGCGCAGGCCGTTGGCGAACGCTTCCAGGAAGGTCGAAGCCGGCGTGTCGAGGATCATCTCGCGGTTGTAGACCAGCAGCGCCAGGCGCAGCAGGGAGAACATCACCATCATGACCAGTGCGCAGAGCAGCGTGTACGCCAGATGGGATTTGACGGTCGGTTGCAGCAGGCGATTAGAAGCTCGCTGCTGACTCAGGGCGTCCGGGTTTGCCATGTCGTTTCAGGACCCATTGGAAGTTTAAGTTGCGAAATAATGCAGTGGCGTCCGTCCCTCGCCCAGGCTGGCTGGGGTAGGCGGTTAACGCGGTGGCGCAAATGGTGCCCGATCAAGGCCGGCAAGGCTATAAATTACTGAATATACAACGTTGCCAAGCCTTTAATGGCCCAGAGATAGAGCCTTGGCAGGCGTATAAAGCCCGCGAATTGTCTTGGTTGGAATGTGAAAATTCTGTGCAGCGAATATTTCGATACACAAAATACAAATGGCCTGGCCATTCTGTGGCAACGCAGTTGCAAACATTTTACCGGCACGAATGGCGCGCTGTAGCCGCCACTGTTTTGCCATCATCTTTGCAGTTCTTTCCCGTGAATGGTACCAGCAGCCCTGCCCAAAGAAGCCGTCCCCGTTATGGGGGTCATGGAACCGGCTGAGCCTTGAGCAAACAACCAAGTTCGAACCCCACTCAAGACAACGCCTCCTTGTTCAGAACGACGGAGCAAACCTGCTACTGCATTAGACTTCGGCTACTTTTCGCATGGAATGCAGATGCAGTTACCAGCCAATATTCCAAGTAATTTCCCAGCCTATCCACCCAACTAAAGGCCGAGTTAAAACTCAGCATATTGCCTTGACATGCACTTCCTCAGCTGCAAGTTTGATAGCCGTTGCGCAACACACACCCTCAAACGCAATGCTATGGATAGGAAAAACAAAATGGACGCTCTCGTTAACAATGCAACCTTCGAGCTGGAACTGGATTCGGAAACAGCGGAGAAGTTCTCCGTTATTCTGAACGATGAAAGTCTGATGCACGCCGGTTTTGTGGCGCATCAGTCGAACAACAACGTGTTGACGTTGGCCTTGGCTGAAGAAGTAAAAATCGCAGCCTGAAAAAACGGGAGGGAAGTGATTCCCTCCCGTTTTTTAGTGTGTGCTTGTTTACCTTTCATCACGCCAAGGTGCCAACTTATGCAAAGGCTTAGTTCGAGCCTTCGTCGTCGCAGTGCCGAAGAAACATTAAAAATTATCGTCAATGATATCGCCCCACGCTTGGGCATTACCCGAGTAACAGACACTACCTGGCTGGACCGGATCGGTATTCCCGTATTTGCCAGTATTCGACCCGCGGCACTCAAAGGCTCGCTGTGCGTCAATGCAGGTAAGGGCCTGCGGCCGGCAGAAGCCAAGATAGGCGCGTACATGGAGGCTATCGAATTCAGCCTTGCGCAATACAATACCGCCCAACTGAAGCTGTTAGAGACCACGCCAAGGCAACTGATCGAAAGCCATGAGGGCCGAATAGCGTTCAATCAGTTCTGCATGCTGTATGGCTTCTCTGCCAATGCCGACTCGCTCATCATGGCCATCGAAGTCGAAGATGTATTGCGCCAGCAAAATGTCCTTGCCCCCGCCGAACTGGTGTTCATTCCCTACCCCGAGAACCCCGGACAACAACTCTTCGGCGAAAGCTCCAGTGGCCTGGCCTCAGGCAATGACTTGGTGGAAGCCTCGGTGCACGCGGTGTGCGAACTGATGGAGCGCGATGTTCAAGCCTTCAATCACCTGCATGACCGTTCCTGCCTGGTCAATCTGGACCACTACAGCGCAGAGACCGACGCGCTGATCAGCAAAATCAATGACGCGGGCTTAAGCCTGTCGGTTCGCTACACCGAGAACTGTTTTGGCCTGGCCTACTTCCAGGCTTTCATCATGGAGGAGTCCCCCCAGGCCCCCATCTCTGTCGCTACTGGCTCAGGGCTGCATCCCATCAAGGAAATTGCCTTGATTCGTGCGATCTGCGAAGCGGCCCAAAGCCGTCTGAGTCACATCCACGGAGGCCGGGACGACATCATTGAGCGGGTCAAATACTTCGAGAAGAAGGGCCGTGCGGTCGAGCTCGAAGCCATCTCACGCCTGCGTACCGTGGCCACCGCCCGTGACCAGATGATCGATTACTCCGCCATCGACTGCCAGGAGGCCGCGATCCCCACCATCGAATCGGCCTGGGAGTTGCTCATCGGGCGGCTGCAGGGTATCGGGCTCAGTACCGTGCTGAGGGTTGTGCTCAGCAAGACCACAGACGACATCACGGTGGTCAGAATCATGATTCCGGGGCTTGAAGCCTTTGAACCCGGGTTGAAAAGGGTCGGTCCGAGGTTACTTACGTATGTCAAACAAAGCGCTTGAGCCATGCATGCTATTTGCAGGCCCTTCCCTGCAAGGCATCGACAGCCAATTACTGTGCAGTGACGACCTGGTGCTATGCCCGCCCGTCAAACGCGGCGATATCGAACGCCTGGTGGCGCAATCACCGCCTTCGAACCTCGCCATTGTCGATGGTGTGTTCCATGCACACCCTGCAGTCGGCCATGCCGAGATACTGGGGGCATTGGACGCGGGCTGGCGTATTTGGGGCTTGTCCTCCATGGGGGCCATTCGCGCGTGTGAAATGGATACGCTGGGAATGACTGGCTTTGGTGAGGTCTATCGACAATTCGCCAGCGACCCGGATATGTCCGATGACGAAGTGACCTTGGTGCATCAAGCACAGGAGCCTTATCTTTCGCTCAGTGAGCCTCTGATACATATCAGGCAGTTTTTAAGGCACTGGACGGCGGAACGAATCATCACGCCAGCACACGAACAACATACCCTGCACTACCTGAAAAACATGTGGTACGGACATCGCACACTCAGTTGTTTGAAAGAAGTCTTGATGACACTGCCTGTCGCGGAAAAAACCATAGACAGCACCCTGGCCAATTTTTCTGCCTATCGAATAAAAAGCCTGGACTTGATCGATTTTCTCAAACTGAAACCATGGACGAAGACGGTAAATCAGAATGTCGCCATCAGAGATACTGAGTGAAATAAATGGCTTGCCATTTGTAAACTCACACTTCAACAGCACGAAACTGTTAACCCTCGTCGCCGTCGTACGCAGAAATATCGCGGGCAGCGAGTTACCTTTAGCCACTTATTTGCAACCCGACTTTGCCACCGCCCTGTATCACCAGCACGTCGAAGGCGCACCTGAGTTTCCGCCCCATCAAGCGCTGAATAACGCCGAGCAGTTCATGTTGGCCGAAGCGAAGAGCAACCTTAAAGCCTTGCTCCCGCAATGGAGCAAACTATTCGACCTGCCGGTTAATATATATAAGTTGCTGACGCAACAAGTCAGCCTGACCAATCCCGTACTGCCACAACAAATGTTCCTGGGCGAAGCCGCGTTCACCAGCATGACGGACCTTGAAGAACTGCTCGTGCATGAGCTGTCGCATATCTGGTGCAGCATGATCGCCGAGATTTACGACTTTCAGCTCAAGGACAGCGCGAATAACTATGTCCTGCCATCGGGCACCGGCGGCAAGAACCCTCGGGGTGTCTTGCTGGCCTGCCTGTTCGCGGTCAGCGCCGTGAACTACCACAAGCGCCTGGTGGCCAGCGGCTCCGTGCGCGCACGCCCCGAGCGGCTGGATTTTCTGCACCAGTATTTCCTCCAGAGCCTGGCCACGCTCCAGGCATCAGCCGAGCTGTCAGAAATCGGCAAGCTGATCACCTCCAGGCTGGATACGTTCTCCAGTGAACTGACCACTGATACCGTTCAAGGATGACCCATGGCAGTCGTACACTTTCCCCGGCAATTCATGCCCTACACCGACCAGCATAAAACCCATGTCACTGAGGGTTTGTGTGTCAACGAGGTGCTGGGCAATCTGACCACGCGGTTTCCCGCCCTGATTGGCCCCGTCTTCTCTGAGGATCTTCACCCACTGCCGTTCGTGGGCTTGTTCGTCAACGGCATGCCGGTGATGAGTGAGCAGGACCGCGGCCGCCCCCTGGCCAGTGATGCGCAGTTGATTCTGATCAACGCCGTGGCAGGTGGCTGACATGCAGTGCAACCTGAAGACCGACACCTCCCGTTACGCTCGCCAGATAATCCTCAGCGAGGTCGGCCCCCAGGGCCAGCAACGTCTCAAAGACAGCAAGGTGCTGGTGGTCGGTGCAGGAGGGCTGGGCTGCCCGGTGCTCTTGTACCTGGCAGGCGCCGGCGTAGGCACGATTGGCATCGTTGATAACGACATCGTCGACATGAGCAACCTGCATCGACAGATTCTCTATGGGGTTGCCGATGTGGGCGAACTGAAAGTGTCGGCAGCCAAACGTCGCGTCCACCAGTTGAACCCGGACATCGTCGTCAACACCGTTGCCACCACGTTGAACCCGGATAATGTCCTGTCACTGCTGGCGAGCTACGACATCATTGTCGACGCCACGGATAACTTCGACACCAAATACCTCATCAGCGATGCCTGCATCGCCTGCGAAAAACCGATGGTCTATGCCTCGATCAGTCAGTTCGAGGGGCAGGTGTCGGTATTCAACCATTACAACCGAGACACCCAGGAACGGGGGCCGTGCTTCCGGGATTTGTTCGAAACACCACCGCCTCCGCACTTGACGCAAAATTGTGCGCAAGCGGGTGTTCTTGGCGTCATACCCGGCCTGCTCGGCTGCTTTCAAGCCAACGAAGTCCTCAAGCTCATCCTCCATGCCGGGGAGCCCTTGAGCGGCAAATTGTTGTCCATCGATTGCCTGGACAACAGTTTCCACCTGTTGAACATCCATAAAACCCAGGACCGCCCTCCTGTGCCAACGCTGGGCGCTTCGACCACGCCGGCATGGCGCGACAGCGACTGGCTCTCCCCCGACGCACTGCATGACTGGGTCGAGTCACAGGCGCCCTTTCAACTGGTCGACGTACGCGACAGCCATGAACATCTGCAAGGCTCGCTGGGCGGTCGATTGATTCCGCTCAAAGACATCATCCATCGCCAGCAAGAGCTCGATACCAGCCGCCGTATCGTCTTCTATTGCAAATCCGGAGTCAGGAGCAAGGCCGCCCTGCTGGCCGTTCGCGGTATCAACCCGCACGCGCGCCTCTATAGCCTTGAGGGTGGCATCGAGCAGTATCTGGCGACTTACCCTGATCACTCCACCCCGGTCGCGCCGTGAACGCCCCTGATTGCGCAGTCATCCCCTCCGGATCAAAGGTACCTCAATGAGTGCAAATTCTTCAGGCATTACGTGGGGTTTTCCCGGCATCGACCGACGCTTGCTGAAAGTGCAATTCAGCTTTTTGCTGATGGTCCTGGGGGGACGCTGCAATCAATTGGCGGTGGCCTGGTGGGCCCTGCAGGAAACCGGTTCCGCGCTCTATTTTGCCAACATGATTGCCTGTTCCATCGCAGCGGAGGTGTTAGCCAAACCCCTGCTGGGATGGTTGGGGGACAAGTACAACAAGATCCTGATCATCAAGCTGGCCTCCTGGATCAGTTTGCTGACAGCCGTGTTGATGGTGATCCTGTCCGCCACGGGGTCGTTCAACCCCTGGACGGTGGGCGCGCTGATGATGATCAGCAGTGCGGTCGTCGGCGTACGCGACCCGCTCCAGGCGTCGATCATTCCCTTGTTTGCAGACGACGATAAAGTCTCCCTGGCCTTTCGAACCAAAAGCGTGATGTCGTCCTTTTCGATCCTGCTGGGGCCGGTCATCGCCAGTGGGTTGATCTACGGGTTCAGTATCACGTTCGCCTTTGCCGCCGATTTTTTTGCGATCCTGATCGCCGCGGCGCTCATCGCGACTATACCGAGCCACATCGGTGCCACCGGCCAAGGCGAAAAAGCCCCGGCCGCCAGCGGCTTGCGCATGATCTATTCCGGCTTCAAGGTGGTGTACGGCGTGAAGGTCGAATTTTACCTGGCCATTGTTGCGATGCTGATCAACTTTGCCTTGTTTCCATTTTTCACCATCCTGCTCCCACTCTACGTAAAAGACGTCATCCACTACCCGGTCACCTACATCGGTCTTCTGGACTCGTGCTTCGGGCTGGGCATCCTGGCGGGCAGCTACAAGATCATCGGCTGGTTATCCGAGCGCATCCCTCGCGACCTATGTGTATCTGCGGGTTTTGCGTTACTGGGGTTCAACCTGGTGGTGGTCGGTACTGTTTCTTCGTCGTTGCTCGTGCCGGCGGCTTTTTTCTGCGGTGGCGTAGGCCTGATGTTGATCAACATCCCCACCTCCGCCGTCAGGTTGCTAGCGACGCCCAAGCTTCATCGCAACCGGATCTTTGCCACGGTGTCGTTTCTGTCTGCCGCGGCCAGCCCATTGGGCAGTTTCGCAATGAACGGCCTGATCGCTCATCTGGGAGTCGCACTGACCATCACACTGCTGGGCGTCATGGTGCTGTTGTTGTCATTGCTGGTGTTTTTGGTACCCGACTTCAAGACGTTCATGCGCACCAAGGATACGCAGCTCGGCGATGCCTACTTGGACAAATACCCAGCAGCGTTCGCGCACTGACGCGCGTCGCCGTCACCCGCCTCTTGAAAACGGAGTTGTTTTTAACCATGCCAGACCTCAAGGACCGGCCTGAATCTATTCGCCATGAACAGATTTTCTGCGGCCAATATTATGACGACATGGGTTGTATCGGCTTCCTGGGGGATTCGTCCAAGGAGCGCATCTCGGTGCTGATGCTGGGGCTTTCGGACGGTGTGGCACTGGCACCGATCGCAGCCAGTACCAGGGTGGCCAGCCTGTTGGCCGTCGATCTGGACGAGACCGCCCTCGTTCGCAGCCTCGACAACCGAAACCGACTGGCAGCGCCTCTCGACTTTGACTGTGTGATCGACGATGCCGCGCACTTCCTGGCCGAGACCCCAAACCGATACGACGTCATTATTGTCGACCTCTACACTCAGGAGGGTTATGCCCCGATCGTGTTTGATCATGGGTTCCATCAACTGTTGAAGCGCCGCCTGAATCCCCGCGGTCATGTGGTATTCAACGGTTTTGGCGTGCCCATGAACCTGGACCCGTTCACCGGTTCTACGCCCCAGGCATGGCTCGCTCAGCGCCTGAGCGGCAGCTGGGGCGACATTCACTACCTGCCCCATCGGCGCAATGCGACGTTCATTATCGGCCCTCCACCCTCCACCGCCTCTGCCGTGAAGTCTTTATGCGCCAGTGACCGGCTCTTCATGGACATCATGAGCCTGCGCCTGCGCTACCTGAGCCCCACGGTCATCCGTGACACGCTGCTTGTGCCCCCGGCGCTGGATTTCATCGGGATTGATCAGGAGGTGCATAAACGCTGGGTGGATGCGTTACCGGCCTTGTCCGCTCTGCTTACGCCATCGTTGAAGCTGACCAAGCCCAACGATCTGCGTGTGTTGCTGGATAACCCGCACGCTTGCCTGGCACTTCAGGAACGCTTGATGAAGGACACATCATCGCTGCGCACCACCCTGGCGTTGCTGATCGCAGGTGAAGTCAACTTTTCTGATCGCGATATGTCATGGCTGCCCGACTGGGTCGTTGCGACACTGGAGAACTGCGCCGACGCCCGCCCACGAGACTGGCTGGAGGGTTTATTGCCTTATGCCTATGGCGTCATTACCCACAGAACCCGGGGGAATGTGGCTAAGGTAGACGGTTTCCGACGGGCGCTGGCCCGATTGTCACAGCCAGCAAGCTGAGCCTGCGGTGTGTCAGATGCACCGTAGACTCAGCCCCGCTGAATCACTCAGATCCGCACGTTACCGCGCGGCCCGGCAATGGCCCAGATGATCAAACCCAGTACCGGCAACAGCAGGATCAACAGGATCCATAGCACTTTGGCGCCCGTGCTCGCGCCACTTTTGAACACGTTGATGATCGCCCAGATATCCAGCGCGAGGATGATCAGGCCGATCAGACCATTAAAAGTGGAACCCATGGTGTCGCTCCTAAGTGAGGGCATGCACTTGTAGGATAGTCAGCCCTGACAGGGGTTCCGTTTTATTTCAGACGTGGACCGCGATCTTCAACGCTTCCAGCGACGGCTCGGCCTTGATACCGACTTCGGCGCACAATTCCAGCACGCGTGGCAGGTCGTTGCCATACACCAGCACCGCCTGAATCTCGTCGTCCAGCAACTGGCTGAAGTTCATCAGCACATAACCGCCGTCTTCCGGGCTCAGGGCACTCATCTGGATCTGAATACGGTTCAGCGCGGTGAGGTCTTCAGTCTTGGCCAATTGCTTGGGCTTGAGGTTGAACGCCACGCCCGGGCCGAACGACGCGACGATCTGGGCGAAGAGATCGACATAGGTGTCGGCCTGGAACAACACCGTGTCCGGCAGGCTACCCACCACCACCCACTCTCCCAGCGAAATCGGGAAAGTGTCGTCGTAGTTGATATCCGGGTTGGCCGCCAGGAACGCTGCCGGTTCCGCGTAGGCCTGAGCCGCTTCGCCGGCGATGCGCGCCACCTCCTCTTCGCCCATGACGCCGGCGCTGATTTTGCTGATGAGTTCGACGAGGGCGGTTTTCATGGGGTGATCCTGTGGCGGTGTGGATTTTGAGGGCGCAAAGCCTACACCAGTTTCTGCAACAACGCCGCCGTATCCACTGCGCCCATGGTTTGCGCCGCCGCCAGCGCGGTCGCACCCTGAGCGTCGGTGGCCTTGGGATTGGCGCCTTGGCCGAGCAGGTAGTCAACCATTTCAACGCGGTTGAACATCGCCGCCATCATCAACGCTGTACGACCATCTGAGGATGAGGCATCCACCGGCGCCCCGCCTTCGATCAGCGCCTTGACCACCTCCAGGTTGCCCTTGAACGCTGCACCGGCAATCGGCAACTGGTTCTTGCTATTGGCGATCTGCGGGTCCGACTTGAATTCCAACAGCACTTTTACCGCGTCGGCATGGCCGTGGTAGGCCGCGAGCATCAGCAAGGTGTCGCCATTGTGGTTACGCAGGTTAGCCGGTAAACCCTTGGCCAGCAGCGCAGCGAGCATGGCCGCGTCACCTCGGCGGGCCACATCAAAGACCTGCTCGGCAAACTCGGCGGCTTCGTCTTCGTCCATTTGTTTAGGCTGATCTGACATAGGGGGCTCCTTGGCGGGTACGGCATGAGGTGGCCAGTGTCGCGAGGGAGCTCCCGACTGTCATGCCTTTTTTGCCAAAAGCGGCCATAGGCAGAATCAATAACGGAACTGCCCACCCTGGATCTGCGCCAACAGTTGGCCGGTGACCGGCACATAGCAGTCCGAGCCCGGCAGCCACGCATAGACCGGGTCATTGCCGGCTTTATCCGGATCGAAAGCCTCTTCCTTGAGCCGCACTTTCTGGTATTTGAAAGTGCCGGTGGTTTCCATCTGCACCTTGATGCGCAGGAACAACGGCACCGCATAGTGCGGCAACTGGTCATGAGCGAACTGCAGCAGTTCACGCATGTCCAGCGCGGCCAAGGATTCGCTTGGGGTGATGGCGACCATGCCCGCGCGGCCATTGGTGTTTTCGATCTCGACGCCGTAGGCCACCACTTCGGCAATCTGTGGGTGTTGCAGCAGCACGTTCTCCACTTCGGTGGTCGAGACGTTTTCACCTTTCCAGCGATAGGTGTCCCCCAGGCGATCGACAAATTGCGCATGACCGAAGCCGATACTGCGCAACAAGTCACCCGTATTGAAATAGCGATCGCCCTTCTCGAACACGTCGGTCAGCACCACCTTGCGGTTTTTTTCCGGGTCGGTGTAGCCGTCAAACGGTGACTTTTCATCGATCCTGGCCAGCAGTAGCCCCAGCCCGCCCGCTTGCAGCTTGTGCATGAAACCATCACTGCCACGTATCGGCTCACCCGTGTCGTGGGCGTAATCCACCAGTGCCCAGCGTTGCAGGCAAAAGCCGATGGTGTTGTCGAAGTTCAACACATTGGTGAAACCGATATTGCCATCGCTGGCGGCATACAGCTCGCAGATATGCTCAACACCATAGCGTTGCTTGAACTGCGACCAGACGCCGGGGCGCAGACCATTGCCCACCATTTTGGTCACGCGGTTATCACGATCCTGCGCACTGGGCGGCTGATCCAGCAGGTAGCGGCACAACTCACCGACATAACCCAGAGTGGTTGCCTTGAACTTGCGCGCATCGTCCCAGAACTGGCTCGCACTGAATTTGCGGCGAATGGCGAACCCGGAGGCACCGACAATCGCCGAGCCCCAGCACACACACAGGCCGGTGCCGTGGTACAGCGGCAAGGTGCAATACAGGACGTCTTCCGGGCCCATGTCCAAAGCGATGCTGCCGAAGCTGACGGCGGTCTTGGTCCAGCGGCCATGCTTCATGATGCCGGCCTTGGGCAAGCCCGTGGTGCCGGAGGTATAGATATAGAAGCACGGATCGTTGAAGAAAATTTGCCCGCTGCTGGCCGGGTTATCCACCGAACATTCGGCACTGGCAGCCATCAGGTCGGTATAGCCATCCGGCACCACGCTTGTCTGTTGATCGGCGACAAACCAGGTTCTGTGCGCCTCAATCGCCACTTGATCACGCACTGCCATATGGGCGGCCACCAACTCTGCGCCCACCACAACCGCCACCGGGTTCACCAGATTCAAGCTATGCACCAGCGCCGCCTGGGTTTGCGACGTATTGAGCATCGCGCAAATACCGCCCAGCTTGGCCACGGCCAACACGTTCAACAGCAGTTCGGGGCGGTTTTCGATAAACAGCGCTACCACATCGCCCTTGGCGATGCCTTGGGCGTGCAAGTGATGGGCGATACGGTTAGCGCGCCTGTTGGCTTCGTCGTAGCTGAGTACACTTTCGCCAAATAACAACGCGGCGCCATCGGGGTTACGCAGCGTGGCTTGTTCGAAGTACCACCCCAGGCCGCAAGGCTGCGCAGGGTCGGTGACATTCGCGGCGCGCATGCCCCGCACCACGCGAGGCAGGGCTCGAACAATATCGGGGACCTTACGCAGCATCATGCCCCAGGTGATCATGTCGTCTTGCTGATGGCTCATGGCGGAACGTCCTTTTTCTTATTCTTCGTCTGATCCAGAAACAGCGGCAATCCTGCAGACAGGAGGCCGAATGCCTTGCTGGAAAATACGCCAGCCATTCTTTGGCTGTACACGCGGGATTTGAAAAGTTTTGTATCCCGTACCCGCCCACCATAAAAAAGGAATTTCGTGGCCTGCGAGTAGTCATTATCAGTAACCCAGCCCCAAACGATTGGCCCAGATAGCGCAAAATGCAGGATGCACGATGGCCATTCATGCAAATTGCACGAAAACGGAAAATCGTTATTTTTTCAAACTGCTGATTTATAAGAAGTTTTTAAAAATCACATACTGGCACAATCACTGCACCTATCACTCCATGCTTGCCAACTTGAGCCAACGGAGCTGATAGACATGAGCCTGATCCAAGATAAATTCGCTTCTGTGTTCTCCCAATACGACGTCATGACTCAGCCACGTCCCGACGGCGGCATCCTGTTGACCCTGCGTAACAGCGAAGGCAAACAGGTCAAGCGTTCGATTTCCTACCAGCAGTTGCACACTGCCGAGCAACTGACATGGGTGATCAGCGCCATTCGCCGTGACCTGGCCGAACAAGCCAGCGAACTCCCACAGATTTCAATGCTGCAAAGCCAAAACCGCTTCGCCCTGCCGACTTACCATTCGGCGTAAGTAACAGACATAAGAAGGGCCGCGACGCCATTGAGCGTCGCGGCCCTTTTTTATGTCTTTAGCACAGGCCTTGGCGTGCCGCTTCATTCATCGCCTGCACGCGATTGGTCACGTCCAACTTGCCGTAGATGTTACGCAGATGAAACTTCACCGTGGCTTCAGAGGTGTCGCGAATCTGGCTGATTTCCCAGACGGTCTTGCCTTCCGAGGCCCAGCGCAAGATCTCCAACTCTGTAGGGGTCAAGGGTTTGCCGGACAAGCCCAGACGTTTTCTGACCACCGTCGGCACGTCAATCAACAGGCGATACGGCTCCTCTGAACCACTCATGACTCTCTCCTCCTATTAGCTGATGCCCTACCACCCTTCGGATTCCTCCTATTGACAGGCGATATAAACATTGATGTCGGAGAGAGTTACATATCGAATGGAATGAAAGCATAAGGCACAGAATAAACAGCTACGCCCTACAAATAATTAGGTTTATTCCCACGACAACTTCCAACTTACCGGGCTTGAACCTTGAATTACTTGTGCTTAGTCGTCCAACCCTGGAAAGCGGCGAGCAATATCATCACCGGTGAACTCAGGCACCCCACCTTTAGCTGTGTTGAACAGATGCAGTGTTACAAGGTGCGGGTTCTCACCCATGTCGAACCAATGTGGTATTCCAGCCGGAATCACTAACAGATCATTTTTCTCACAGCGTACGGCGTACACATAATCGCCAATGTGTAAGGTAAACAGTCCCTGGCCGGCGATGAAAAAACGCACCTCGTCGTCGCCGTAGCGGCGCTCCTCGAGAAACTGGGCACGTAACTCGGCTTTCTGCGGGTGGTCACCCGTCACGCTGAGCACTTGCACAGAACCGTAGCCGAGAACGTCGATCTGCTCCTGATACGCCGCGATCATTTTTGCGTCGCTTGCACCCTTTGCAATAGCGCTGGGCTGCCAGCGCTCGAACCGCACGCGGTGCTCAGCCAGGGTCGACGTGATGTCGTCGACGTGAGTCAGCACTTTGTTAGGGGTATCCGGTGTGGCTGCGTGGTAGACGGCTACGTAACTCATTGCACGGTTCCTTGGTTCGGCTCTTGCAATCGAAGGCCAATGATAACGGCGGCGCCCAATGCTGCAACGCTGGCGATACTAAAAGTAAGGGTCGGTCCCAACAGGTTCCAGCTATAACCGGAGTAAAGGGCGCCAAGCGCGCCACCGGTGCCGGCCAAGGCGGCATACAAGGCCTGACCCTGGCCTTGCTGGCGGCCACCGAAGCTGCGTTGCACAAAGGCAATCGCCGCCGCATGAAAGCTACCAAACGTGGCGGCGTGCATCACTTGCGCCAACAACAGCACCCAGAAAAATTCGGCAAATGAACCCAGCAGCAACCAGCGCACCGCCGCCAACAGGAAACTGGCCAGCAGCACCCGACGTACCGAAAAGCGCGAGAGAATGCGGCTCATGGCCAGAAACATCAGCACTTCCGCCACCACGCCCAAGGCCCAGAGCATACCGATCACGCCACGGCTATAGCCCAGGTGTTCGAGGTGCAGGGTGAGGAAGGTGTAATACGGCCCATGGCTCATTTGCATCAGCGCCACACAGGCATAAAAAGCCAGTACTCCAGGGCTGCGCAATTGCTTGAGGAAGCCGTCACCGGCCAGGCGATTGCCATGGGTGGCGGGCTGCGCATTCGGCACCCACAGGCTGGCGCCGATGATGCCGGCCATGATCACCACGACCACCACCGGGTAAATATCCAGGCTCAGCCAGTCGAACAGACGACCCATGATCACCACGGTAAGGATGAAACCAATAGAGCCCCACAGGCGGATCTGGCTGTAGCGCGAGGTCTGTTTTTGCAGGTGGGCCAGGGTGATCACTTCAAATTGCGGCAACACCGCATGCCAAAAGAAGGCATGCAGCGCCATCACCAAAGCCAGCCAAGCATAGGTCTTGCTGACGAAAATCAGTGAAAAGCTTGCCAGGGTACACACCGCGCCAAAACGCACGATGGCCAGGCGCCGGCCGGTGTAATCCCCCAGCCAGCCCCACAGGTTGGGCGCCACGCAACGCATCAGCATGGGGATGGCCACCAGCTCGCCAATACGCGCGCTGGAGAACCCCAGGTGATCGAAGTACAGCGCCAGGAAGGGCGCCGTCGCCCCCAGCAGGGCGAAGTAGAAGAGGTAGAAGCTGGAGAGTCGCCAGTACGGGAGCGCTGTCACGGTCAAACCGTCACAGCTGGCCCAGCACCGGAGTACTCACGCGCACATCGGCATTTTGCCCACGATTGCGCAGCAGGTGATCCATCAACACGATGGCCATCATGGCCTCGGCAATCGGCGTGGCACGGATGCCGACGCATGGGTCGTGACGGCCCTTGGTGATCACATCCACCGGGTTGCCGTGTACGTCGATCGAACGGCCCGGTGTGGTGATGCTCGACGTAGCCTTGAGCGCCAAATGCGCAACAATCGGCTGACCGGAAGAAATACCGCCGAGGATGCCGCCCGCGTTGTTGCTGAGGAAACCTTCCGGCGTCAGCTCATCGCGATGCTCGGTGCCGCGCTGGGACACACAAGCGAAACCCGCACCGATTTCCACGCCCTTCACGGCGTTGATGCTCATCAGCGCGTGGGCCAGTTCGGCATCGAGGCGGTCAAAGATCGGCTCGCCCAGGCCCGGCTTCACGCCTTCAGCGACCACGGTGATTTTGGCGCCGACGGAGTCTTGGTCACGGCGCAACTGGTCCATGTAGGCTTCCAGCTCCGGGACCTTGTCCGGGTCGGGGCTGAAGAAAGCATTGTCTTCCACGCTGTCCCAGCTTTTGAACGGGATTTCGATCGGACCGAGCTGGCTCATGTAGCCACGCACCACAATGCCCTGGGTCGCCAGGTATTTCTTGGCGATGGCACCGGCAGCCACGCGCATCGCGGTTTCGCGGGCCGAGCTGCGGCCACCGCCGCGGTAGTCGCGTTCACCGTATTTGTGGTGGTAGGTGTAGTCGGCGTGGGACGGACGGAACAAATCCTTGATCGCCGAGTAGTCCTTGGACTTCTGGTCGGTGTTGCGGATCAGCAGGCCAATGGCGCAACCGGTGGTGCGGCCTTCGAACACGCCGGAGAGGATCTCGACTTCGTCGGGCTCCTGGCGCTGGGTGGTGTGGCGGCTGGTGCCGGGCTTGCGGCGGTCGAGCTCACGCTGCAGGTCTTCCAGGGACAGCTCGAGGCCAGGCGGGCAGCCGTCGACAATGGCGACCAACGCCGGGCCATGGCTTTCGCCCGCGGTGGTGACAGTGAACAGCTTGCCGAAGGTATTGCCAGACATGCAGGGCGCTCCGTGAAATCAGTTGAATCAAGTCAACCGTAATAACTTAAGGCAGCCAGTATACGCAGGCTAACCGACTAGTTCATCCTCGAAACCTTACCGGTAGACGTCTGTCCAACCGGCACCTTCCTCATAATGGCGCGATGATGCTGCGAGTTCTGCTTTTGACCCTCACCCTGTTTTCCAGCCTTGGCTTCGCCGCCTCCCCTGTCGTACTGCAACGACCCATCAGCCTGGACACCGGCAGTGGTGAGCTGTTTGGCTCGCTCTTGCTGCCAAAATCCGACAAGCCGGTGCCGGTGGTGCTGATCATCGCCGGCTCCGGTCCCACCGACCGCAACGGCAACAGCGCCGAAGGCGCACGCAATGACAGCCTCAAGCGCCTGGCCTGGGTGTTGGCGCGGCATAACATCGCCAGCGTGCGCTACGACAAGCGCGGCGTCGCCGCCAGCCTGGCCGCCACCCCCGACGAACGCAACCTGACCCTGGACGCCTATGTATCCGACGCGGTGGCCTGGGGCAAGCTGCTCAAGGCCGATGAACGCATGGGCCCGTTGATCGTGCTGGGCCATAGCGAAGGCGCCCTGGTCGCCGCCCTGGCAGCGCCGCAACTTGATCCGGCCGGCGTTATTTCCCTGTCCGGCAGCGCCCGGCCGGTGGACCAGGTGATTCGCCAGCAACTGGCCAATCACCTGCCCCCTGCCCTGTTGCTTCGCAGCAATGAGATTCTCGATCATCTCAAGGCCGGCCAAGTGGATGCCGATGTGCCTGGCCCGCTGGAAGGTATTTTCCGCCCCAGCGTGCAGCCTTATCTGATCAGCCTGTTTCGTGCCGACCCATCAGTCGCCTTTGCCAAGCTGAACATGCCGGCGTTGATCATCCAGGGCACCAACGATATCCAAGTCGGCGTCGGCGACGCCCAACAACTGAAAAAAGCCAAGCCGGACGCTCAGTTGACGGTGATCGAAGGCATGAACCACGTGATGCGCATCGTGCCCAAGGATGTGAAGGAGCAACTGGAGTCCTACAACGACCCGCAACTCCCGCTCGCCGCTGAGCTGGGCCAGCGTATCGTGCGCTTTATCGACGGACTTCAGCCCCGTTAAGCACTATTTGCCTCCAGTCCTCTGAAAAACGGCCGATAAGCCCAGAGTCGACAGTAAAAAGACTGTCGACTCGCAGGGCTTGGACAGGATCGCGCCGCATGACAACCACCGAAGCAACACCAGAACCTACCGCCGACACCCCGGCTGAAAAAACCGAAGCCGTCGAGGCTGCGGCCCTGCCGTGGGCGGACGTACAGGCCGAACACTTCAAGATGCTGCGCCTGGCGCCCTTGGCCACCGATCGCGCCACCGGCGTGCGGCCGTTGCGGTTTGTGCAGTTCGGCTATGCCGAGCGCAACGACAAACATCACAGCCTGCTGCGCATGGTCATCCAGTTGCCGGGCCAGCGGGTGCGTCGCGAGCAGAATCACTTGGATATCTGGGTCGATCACGATGCACACCGCGTGCACTTCGGCCCGGGCAACAGCCTGGAAATCGAACCGGCCAACCGTGGTATTGGTCGCTTCCTCGTTGCCCAAGGCGCTGCGTGGGCGAAAAAGAAGTGGTCACACTATCGCGTGGATGGTGTGGACCTGGCCAACAAGGACGCATTGAACGAAGCCACACGCCTGCGCCGCGACCACTTCCTGCGTATCCAGGGTTTTGATGTGGCCTATGCCGATGTGCAGCACCTCAAAGGTAACGTGCAGCCGGGGAAGGTCAGCGAGGTGCTAGACAGTTGGAACACCGAGAAGGTGCAGTTCGTGGAAATCCTCGAGGCCGCGCAGATGCTGCAACAGGCCGAGCAGAACCTGGCCGAGCATGAAGTGAAGCTGCGCAAGGAAGAGGAAAAGGTCACCAAGTTCAAGCGTGAGGACAGCGGCTTGCGCTTTACCATTACATGCCTGGTGGCATTTACGGTGTTTCAGGCAGGGTTGCTGATCTGGATTGCAACACACCGTTAACAGATCGTTCCCACGCCCTGCGTGGGAATGCATACGGTGACGCTCTGCGTCACGAGCGGACGCGGAGCGTGGGAACGATCACTTCGAGTTAAACGCGGGCGGCGAAGACGGCCTGATGCTCGCGGCACTGCTCAGCCGTCAACATGAATACCCCATGCCCACCGTGCTGGAACTCCAGCCAGGCAAAGTCCACTTCCGGATACAACGCCTCGACGTGCACCTGGCTGTTGCCGACTTCGACAATCAGCAAGCCCTTCTCCGTCAGGTGGTCCGCCGCTTCGGCCAACATGCGCCGCACCAGGTTCAAGCCATCATCGCCACAGGCCAGGCCCAGCTCCGGCTCATGCTGGTATTCGTCCGGCATGTCGGCGAAGTCTTCGGCGTCCACATACGGCGGGTTGGACACGATCAGGTCGAAGCGCTGGCCCGGCAGGCCGTCGAAGCCGTCGCCTTGCACGGTGTACACACGCTCGTCGACGCCATGGCGCTCGATGTTTTGGTTGGCGACTTCCAACGCCTCGAAGGACAGGTCGCCCAGTACCACTTCAGCGTCCTGGAACTCGTAGGCGCAAGCAATGCCGATGCAACCGGAGCCGGTACACAGGTCGAGAATGCGTGCCGGTGGCTGAGCCAGCCAGGGTTCAAATTGGTTTTTGATCAGTTCGCCGATCGGCGAACGCGGGATCAACACACGCTCATCGACGATAAACGACATGTCGCAGAACCAGGCCTCTTTCAACAGGTAAGCGGTGGGCACGCGCTCATGGATGCGGCGGTGGAGCAAGCGCTGCACGTGGGAGATTTCCTCTTCTTCCAGGTTGCAGTCCAAGTAGCTGTCGGCGATTTCCCAAGGCAGGTGCAAAGCTCCCAGCACAAGCTGCCGGGCTTCATCCCAGGCGTTGTCGGTACCATGTCCAAAAAACAGGTCTTCCCCATGGAAACGGCTGACAGCCCAACGAATGTGGTCGCGCAAGGTGCGCAGGCGGGATGTGATCACGGGGGAGAGCTCCTGGAAAAAACGACTGGCGATTCTAACAGCCTTCGCCTGTCCCTTCGATGTATGAAAACTCTTCGCCGTACGTCGGAATTCATCCAATTTGCCATCATTGCGTTAAACAAGCCGCCCACTTGACATGGCTGCACGCCAACAACGGCGTACCTTACGAGGGTAGCGATTCACAGAACCGCTCAGCCAGTGGACAATGTCGCAAAAGCCCCCCTCACAGGAGCCCCAGAATGTCCGTTCCAAAGACGATGTTTCAACTCAGCGGTCGCGGTTACGCAGCAGCCAATCTGAACCATGCGACCCTCGTGATCATCGACGCCCAGAAGGAATACCTCAGTGGCCCACTCGCCCTCTCCGGCATGGCCGCGGCTGTCGAAAACATCAAACAGCTGGTCGCAGCGGCACGCAACGCCGGGCGCCCAATTGTGCACGTACGCCACCTGGGCACCGTCGGTGGCCTGTTTGACCCGCAGGGCGAACGCGGTGAGTTCATTTCCGGCCTGGAGCCCCTTGGCGACGAAACCATCATCGGCAAGCTGCTGCCCAGCGCGTTCCACGGCACCGGCCTGGAAAAACACCTGCAAGACCTCGGTTCCCTGGACCTTATCGTGTGCGGGTTCATGAGCCACTCCAGCGTCAGCACCAGCGTACGCGCCGCCAAGAACCTGGGCTTTCGCTGCACCCTGGTGGAAGACGCCTGCGCCACCCGCGACCTGCCTTACAAAGGCGGCATCCTGAGTGCCGAACACGTACAACAGACCGAAATGGCCATCATGGCCGACAACTTCGCGACCCTCGCATTGACCAAAGATCTGATCTGATCGCCCCTCTGATGAGCGGTGCGGCCTGTTTAGGGCCCCGCTCATCCGCAAAGCCCTCTCATTTGGCGCATTTACCCCTGCCCCCGGAACAACCTGTGTATCTTCCGGTCGAAGGGCCGATACCCTGGAGGAAAGGTCGGAATGAAGATATCCGATGGTTTTGACGCTCGTCGCTTGCGCCCCAAAGGCCCAAGCAACTGGCGTCTGCGCTTGGTTGCCGGCTTTGCCGCGCTGCTGGCGATAGTAGGTGTGCTGCTGGCAGGTGCCGGTGGCGCCGGGTTGTTTGGTCATTCACCGGCCCTTGGCGAACTGAATACCAGCCCGGGCGGCTCGGCTATCCTGTTGGTAATCGGCCTGCTGGTGCTGTGGTTGGGCGTGTGGTTGTGGCGCCGCAGCCGTCGGCGGATGCGCCAACCGTTGTCGCTGAACATCGCTTCGCACCTGATGAAAAAACACGACTGATGGCGTTTGAATAGCGTTTCCTGCGCCCTGGCCGCCGCGATTAGGTAAACTGCCCGCCCTTCGCGGAGGCTGACATGCAAGACGACGATTTTTCCCTGTTCAAAAACGAGCTGCGCGGCGTCAAGCCGATCAAGCACGACCGCGCCGACACCGGCAAACCCAAGGCTGACCGGGCGCAGATCGCCAAGCTGCGCCAGGCTGCGACCGTGCGCACCGATGCCACCACCGTGGATGGCCTGTCGGACCAGTTCGTGATCGACGTCGGCCCCGAAGACGAGCTCATGTGGGCCCGCGACGGCGTGCAAGAAAGCCAGATGCGCAAGCTCAAGATTGGCCAGATCCCCTTCGAAGGCAGCCTTGACCTGCACGGCATGAGCGTGGAAAAAGCCCGCGAAACCCTCTGGGCCTTTCTCGCCGAGGCCACCAAATTCGAAATCCGCTGCGTGCGCGTCACCCACGGCAAGGCCGTGCGGCTGGACGGCAAGCGGCCAATGATCAAAAGCCACGTCAACACCTGGCTGCGCCAGCACGCTCAGGTGCTCGGTTTTACCTCGTGCCAGGCCCGCCACGGCGGCGCCGGTGCGGTGTATGTGATGCTCAAGCGCACCATGATGGAAGGCCGCGACGAGTAACAAGTGCCATCGTCAGGCTTGCAGCGATGTGCCCGCCACCGTAACCTTGCGCTTTGCGAAAATCCCACAGGTAGTTTCATGTCCCTGGAACAGAATTACACCGCGATCCTCGGCCAACTCGGCGAGGACGTTTCCCGCGAGGGCCTGCTCGACACGCCAAAACGTGCCGCCAAGGCGATGCAGTACCTTTGCCGCGGTTATGAACAGACCCTGGAAGAAGTCACCAACGGTGCCTTGTTCAGCTCTGACAACAGCGAAATGGTGCTGGTCAAGGACATCGAGTTGTACTCGTTGTGCGAACACCACCTGCTGCCGTTTATCGGCAAGGCCCACGTTGCGTATATTCCAAGCGGCAAAGTGCTGGGCCTGTCCAAGGTCGCGCGTATTGTCGACATGTACGCGCGCCGCCTGCAGATCCAGGAAAACCTCAGCCGCCAGATCGCCGATGCGGTCCAGCAGGTGACCGGTGCCTTGGGCGTTGCGGTGGTGATCGAAGCCAAACACATGTGCATGATGATGCGCGGTGTCGAAAAACAAAATTCGTCGATGATCACTTCGGTGATGTTGGGTGAGTTCCGCGAAAACGCGGCCACCCGTAGCGAATTCCTCAGCCTGATCAAGTAACAGGCTCGGTAGGAAAAGGCCGGCGTTCATCGCCGGTTTTTTTTCGCCTGCAAAATTCAGGTAAGCTGCGGCCCCTTCTGTATCGGGCAAGAGGTTTCAGCCATGTTCGTCAAAGCACTTCGAGTGGGCCTCGGCCACGTCATCATCGCGGGCGACTTCATTACCCGTCCACGCAAAAAGCAGCGCTCGGCCGAGCAACAAGCGCAGGTGAATGCTGCAGCCAAGGACCTGACCCTGTATCAGTTCCACGCCTGCCCGTTCTGCGTGAAGACCCGCCGCACCCTGCACCGTCTGAATGTGCCGGTGGCGCTGAAGGACGCGAAGAACAACGAACAGGATCGCCAGACCCTGCTGGAGCAAGGCGGCAAGATCAAAGTGCCGTGCCTGCGCATCGAAGAGAATGGCCAGACCACCTGGATGTATGACTCCAAGGTGATCATCGATTATCTGGATAAGCGTTTCGCGGCGATCTGACTAACACTGCTTAACCCTTGTGGGAGCTGGCTTGCCTGCTCCCACATTTAGTTCGGTGTTATCAAATCAAGATCAAGCAGGGCCGAGCCCAGGCACTTGCCATGGGCGTCCAGCGCCAGTGAGCGAGTCACTCCACCGCGCAAGATACCTGGCAGCACGAAGTTCAGTGCCTGCACATTAGGCAACTCATAACGTCGTACCGGCGCTGTGCCCGGTTCCAGCAAGCCGCCGAAAAACTCGGCCACGCGCTCGGCGGTGAGTTGCTCACACAGCAACGGATAGTCCTCAGCGCGATACGCAATGATCGAGATGTTCGACGTGTCGCCCTTATCCCCGGTACGGGAATGAGCCAGCGTGTGCAGTTTCATGCTTCGATCCTCGGGTTTACCGCGCTACGCGGCAGTAGCAACGACGCCACCGCCACCACCTGCCGCACGCTCTTGCTCGCACCGCCGCCACCGGACGGGCCGTTGGTGTAGAGGGTTTCCACTTCATTGCCGACGCGCACCGCGTCGCTGCGCTCTTCGCAGCGGGCGGCCACGCGCAGGCGTACTTCCCAAGGCTCGACGTTGCTGCGTGGGCCGTGGAGCGAGTCCATGCCGATCAACTCGGCGCGTACGTCCTGCATTTTTACGCCCATCAGTTCAAGCCGCTTGAGCACAACATCCCGCGCCAGTTGCGCGCGTGCGACAGCACCGGGGCCTCCGTAGGACATCTGCCCTTCGCCGATCCAACCTTCCAGGTAACCGACGCTGACTTTCAACTGCTCAGGCCTTGTGCGGCCACCAGCACCTTTAGCACGAACTCGATCCATGGCTTCTTCAACAAAGGCGACCTGGGAAAAGTCGGCCGTCACGTCCGGCGTCAGATACGCCGCAGGGTCATGCACTTCGTAGATCAATTGCTCGGTACAGGTGGCCCGGTTAACCCGCCCACCAGAACCCACCACCTTGGTGATCAACGCTTCGCCCTCGGCATCGATCTCCGCCAACGGAAAGCCCAGGCGCGCGAGGTCATCCACATCCTTGAAACCCGGATCAGCGAAATAGCCGCCGCTGACCTGCCCCGCACATTCCAGCAAATGCCCCACCAGCGTTCCGCGGCCCAAGCGCTGCCAATCGTCCGCGGCCCAACCGAACTCAAACATCTGCGGCGCCAGAAACAACGACGGGTCGGCCACGCGCCCGGTGATCACCACATCGGCATCCGCGCGCAGCGCATCAAGGATGCCATCGACGCCCAAGTAGGCATTCGCGGAAATCAGCCGGTCGCCCAAAGAACCGAGGGTTTGACCGTTATCCAGTAATTGCTCTGGCTGCAATACAGCCAAAACGTCATCACCCACCACGGCCACAACCTTGAGGTTCAAGCCCAATTCATTGGCGATTCGGCGCACCTCAATGGCCGCCGACACGGGGTTGGCCGCGCCCATGTTGGTGATAACCCGCAGACGGCGCCGACCGTCGTGCCGACCCACAAACGGCAGCACCCGGCGCATGCGCTCACTCAGCAGCGGGTCATAGCCGCCTTGGGGATCGCTGATGCGTGCCTGTTGTGCCAAAGCAATCGTGCGTTCGGCCAAGCATTCGAATACCAAATAATCCAGGTCGCCCTGTTCGGCCAGCTCCACGGCGGGCTCAATACGGTCGCCGGAGTAGCCGGCGCCGGAACCGATGCGCAAGGTTTTCATCTCAAATCACTCCCAGGAGCAACGCGGTCAGGGTCATCAACACCGACGCGGCAAACAGAAAAGGGATGGTAAAGCGCTGGTGATCGGCCAGTTCAATCTTGCACAGGCCCACCAGCAGGAAGGTCGCGGGGGTCAGCGGGCTGACCGGGAAGCCGGTGGTGTGTACGCCCAGCAGCGAGGCCTGGGCCACTTGCAACGGGTCGACGCCCAGGGCCTTGCCGACTTCGGCGATCACCGGCATCACGCCGAAATAGTAGGAGTCGGGGTCAAACAGCAGGCTCAAGGGCATGGAGATAAAACCCACCACCGCCGGAATCAACTTGCCGTGACCCGCCGGAATCTGTGCCACCGCCACTTCGGCCATCGCCTTGAGCATGCCGGTGCCTTGCATGATGCCGGTGAACACCCCGGCGGCAAGCAGGATGCTGGCCATGGTCAGGGCGGTCTTGGCATGGGCGTCGATGCGTGCGCGCTGGGCGTCCACGTTCGGGTAATTGATGCACAGCGCCACCACGGTGCCGAGCATAAACATCACTACCGGATCGACCCAGCCGGCAATCATCACCACCATCACCAACACGGTGAGGATGAGGTTGACCCAGAACAGCCGTGGGCGGCGCAGCTTGATGTCATCGTCACTGAGCACCCGTTGCGGCACGGCATCCACCGTGGAACCGGCGCCCAGGCCCAGGCGTTTTTCTTCACGGTGGCCCAGCCACCAGGCGCAGGCAAATACGAAGATCAGGCCGACGATCTGCACTGGGATTAACGGCTGGAACAGGTCCGCCACCGGCACGTGCAACGCGGCTGACGAGCGCAGTACCGGACCGGTCCAGGGCAGGAAGTTAACCCCCGCCGCCATAGCGCACACGCAGGCGAGGATGCGCTTATCGATGCCCAACCGTGTGTAGAGCGGCAGCATCGCGGGGACCGTCACCAGGAAAGTCACCGCGCCAGAGCCGTCCAGGTGCACCAGCAGTGCCAAGGTCGCAGTACCGACGACAATCCGTGTAGGACGCGTCCCTACCGTGCGCAGGATGCGGTCAATGATCGGGTCGAGCATGCCGGCGTCGGTCATGATCCCGAAAAACAGAATCGCGAACACAAACATGCCCACCACGGGCGCGACGTTCTTGATGCCGGTAATGATGAAGGCGCTGGTTTGCAGGCCGAACCCGCCGAGCAACGCAGCGATGATCGGCAAGGCGATCAGGGCCACCAACGGCGATAGGCGTTTGCTCATGACGGCAGCGAGCAGGCACAGGATGGTAATGACACCCAGGGTAGCGAGCATGGGTTACTCCAGAGCGGCCTTTGTGGCCGGTTATTGTTTTCCCTGGAGTATTGGAAGCGAGTTAATCTTTGTAAATTGGAATATTCAGCCGCTAGTGTTCGGAAAAACAAAATGAAGCTGCTCTTATGAAAAACAGCATCCAACACATTCAGGCTTTTCTGGCGGTAGCACGCACCGGCAGCTTCACCAAGGCGGCCAACGAGCTGCACCTTTCACCCTCGGCGCTGACCGTGCAGGTGCAGCAACTGGAAGACTGGCTCGGCGTCGCGCTACTCGACCGTAGCCCGCGCCATGTAAGCCTCACCACCGCAGGCAAGGATGCTCGCGGGCCGATGGAAAAACTGCTGTTGGACCTGGACAACATCGTCACCGGCTCCCGTGACCTCGCAGCCCTGCGCCGGGGCGTGGTCACCATCGCCGCCCTGCCCTCCGTATGCGCCGGTGCCCTGCCCCCGGCCTTGCGCCTGTTTCGCGAGCGCTTTGCCGGGATCGAAGTGCGCCTGCATGACCTGGTCGCCCACCGTATTCATGCCCAGGTGCGTTCAGGTGAGGTGGATTTCGGTATTGGCGTGCGTGCGCGACTAAGCCACGGCCTGGAATTCGTACCGGTACTGAATGATCGGTTGTGTGCGTTTGTGCCGCTGGACCACCCGCTCACCCGTCATCGCCAGTTGACCCTGGAGCAACTGGCGGACCAGCCAATCATCCTCACCGGGCGCGACAGCAGCGTGCGCGAGCAAGTGGATGCGTTGTTTGATGAGAGGCGACTGACGATGAACGCAGGAATGGAGGCCAACTACATGTCGACGGTCTTGGCGTTGGTGCGTCAGGGGTTGGGGATCAGTATATTGCCGGAGTCGGCGGCGGACAGCCTGGAGGGATTGAAGCGGATCAACATCAATCATCCCGGGGTGAACCGGGAGATCGGGTTGATCAGTCGTAGCGGGATGGGGCTAAGCCCGGCGGCGCAGCAGTGTTTCGATTTACTGAAAAATGAAATGCTGCCCCTGTAGGAGTCCGGCTTGCCGGCGATGGCGATCTTAAGGGCACCATCGCCGGCAAGCCGGGCTCCTACAGGGGTGGGGTGAGTCAGTCCAACATCGCTACGTGTTTTGGATGGCTCGCCACGCGCTTCAACCAGGCCTGCACCGCCGGATAAGGCGCCAGATCAAAACCACCCTCATGGGCCACATGGGTGTAGGCATACAGCGCGATGTCGGCAATCGAATACTGCTCGCCCACCAGATACGGCGTGGCTTGCAGCTGACGCTCCATCACCCTCAACGCCTTGTAACCGCCCTTGTGGGTGGTTTTGTATTCTTCAAGGCGATCTTCAGGCATGTTCAGGTAGAACTGGATAAACCGCGCCACCGCAATGTATGGCTCATGGCTGTACTGCTCGAAAAACTGCCACTGAAGCACTTGAGTGCGCAGGCGCGGCTCGGTCGGCAAAAACTCGCTGCCATCGGCAAGGAAGTTGAGGATCGCGTTGGATTCCCACAGGCAGGTGCCGTCTTCCAGCTCCAACACCGGGATCTTGCCGTTGGGATTCTTGGCCAGGAATTCAGCGGTCTGGGTGTCGCCCTTGAGGATGTCGACATCGATCCATTGATACGGAATGCCCAGCAGGTTGAGCATCAACTTGACCTTGTAGCAGTTGCCCGACTTGTAATCGCCATAAACCTTGTACATGGGGCTCCCCTTATGCCGCTTGCGCGTGCTGTGCTTGACGGACCACCGCGGCCAAACGCTTGAGACCTTCGTCCAAACGGGCCGGGTCGATATGGCTGAAATTGAGCCGCAATGATCCAAGGTGCTGGTCCGGCTCGGAAAAGAATGGTTCACCGGGCATGAACGCGACGTTCTGGTCTAACGCTTGCGCCAATAAGGTGCGGGTGTCCAGCGGCTGTTTCAAGGTCAACCAGAAGAATAATCCGCCCTGGGGCGTTTGCCAGTCGGCCAAATCGCTGAAATGCCGCGCCAATGCGACCTGGAATGCGTCGCGCCGCTCGCGGTAAAAGCTGCGCAGTTCCACCAGGTGCTGCTGATATTTTTCGCTGCCGATCCATTGCATCGCCTGCCACTGGCCGACGCGGTTGGTGTGCAAGTCGGCCGACTGCTTGAGCTTGAGCAGGTGCGGAAACAGATCGGGGCTGGCGATCAAGTAGCCGACTCGCAGGCCCGGCAACAGGGTTTTGGAGACGGTACCGGTGTAGATCCAACTGGCTTTTTTCAAGCGACCGGCGATGGGTTGCGCGCTCCCCCCATCGAACGTCAGCTCGCGGTACGGTTCGTCTTCGATCAGCGTCACGCCGAACTCATCGAGCAACGCGGCGACGGCTTCGCGCTTGGCTTCGCTGTAACGCACGGCCGACGGGTTCTGGAAGGTCGGGATCAGGTAGATGAACGCAGGGCGATGGCGCTCAAGGTTGGCGCGCAGGGCCGCCAGGTTAGGGCCATCGGCTTCCAGTTGCACGGTGAGGCAATCGGCGCCGAACAATTGGAATATCTGCAACGCAGCCAGATAAGTCGGGCCTTCCAACATAATTTGGGTACCTTGGTCGATATACAGCTTGGCCGCCAGGTCCAGGGTTTGCTGGGACCCGCTGACCACCAGCACCTGGCCGGCCTGGCACGGCACGCCCAACGCGCGCGCTTGGGCGGCAAGCAATTCACGCAATTGCGGTTCGCCTTCGCTCATGCCGTATTGGCCAATATTCAGGGGCATTGCGTCCCAGCTCAGCGCGGGCAGCATGGCTTCGGCCGGCAGGCCACCGGCGAACGACATCACTTCCGGGCGCTGGGCCGCCGCGAGGATTTCACGGATCAAGGAGCTTTTGAGGCGCGTAACACGTTCAGAGAAGGCCATAAGGTCACCGGTAGCGAAGCCTGTGGGAAATACGTCAAACTGGTTGACCGAAATTACGACGACTTGTGTGGATACGTCAATATGCTTGACCTTAAAAACCAGACCAGCCAGCAGGAAGCCATGGAAGCGTTTTTCTTCGGCTACCAAGCGTTTACCGCCAAAGCCGACGAAATGCTCGAACGCCGCGGCCTGAGCCGAGTGCATCAACGCATCGTGTTTTTTATCGCGCGCTACCCCGCCCTAAGCGTGAAGGAGCTGCTGGAATTACTCGGCGTGAGCAAGCAGGCGCTGAACATGCCGCTGCGCCAATTGCAGGAAATGCACCTGGTGAACAGCGTTGCGTCGCAGACCGACAAGCGCAAACGATTGCTGGAATTAAGCGAAGAAGGCCTGCGTTTCGAACAGTCGTTGCGCCGCGAACAGGTGAAGTTGTTGCAACGCGCCTTCAGCGAAGCCGGAGAAGAGGCAGTGGCGGGATGGCTGGCGGTCAATCAGGCGCTGAGTGCCGTGAATTAGCCTTTCATCCCCTTTCGCTCAGATAATCGAAAACATTATTTGCTTTATTTGTATACAAAAGCATAATTCGCTTCGTGCGAGTTCCTGACCTATTGGTCAACAAAACCCGCCAGTACCTCAAAGCGCTGTTGCCCACTCATGTGACCGGCGCTGGAAATAACAATAAAACTCTTGAGGAGTACTCGCTGTGGAAAGCCGCAAATCCGAAGCCCCTATGCTGGAAATCGCCCGGCCCAACAACAGTTGGCTGGAACGCCTGTTCAAACTCAGCTTGCATGGCACCACAGTGAAGACCGAGCTGATCGCCGGTCTCACCACCTTTATCACCATGGCCTACATCATCTTCGTCAACCCGAACATCATGGCCGACGCGGGTATCGATCACGGCGCAGCGTTCGTCGCCACCTGCATCGCTGCCGCGCTGGGTTGCCTGTTGATGGGCCTCTACGCCAACTGGCCGGTCGGCCTGGCGCCGGGCATGGGCCTGAATGCGTTCTTCACCTACACCGTGGTCGGTACCATGGGCTACCACTGGGAAACCGCGCTGGGAGCGGTGTTTATTTCCGGTGTGCTGTTCATGGGCCTGACCCTGTCCCGCGTGCGTGAATGGCTGCTCAACAGCATTCCAGTGAGCCTGCGCCATGCCATGGGCGCGGGTGTCGGGTTATTTCTCGGAGTGATCGGCCTTAAGACCGCCGGCATCATCGTTGACAGCCCGGCCACGTTGATCAAGCTCGGTTCGCTGCATGAGCCCGCGCCGCTGCTGGCGGCCGTGTGCTTCCTGCTGATCGCCATCCTCAGTTACCACCGGGTATTCGGCGCGATCCTGATCAGCATCATCGCCGTCACACTGGCCGGTTGGGGCCTGGGCCTGGTGCACTACAACGGCATTCTCTCTACACCACCGAGCCTGGCACCGACCTGGATGGCCATGGACGTGAAGGGTGTATTCAATGTCAGTATGATAAGCGTGGTATTCGCCTTTCTTTTTGTACACATGTTTGACACTGCCGGTACACTGATGGGCGTCGCACAACGCGCTGGGCTGGTGAATGCCGACGGCAAGATCGATAACCTGTCCCGCGCGCTGAAGGCTGACAGTGCTTCCAGCGTGTTCGGCGCCATGGTTGGTGTGCCGCCGGTGACCAGCTACGTGGAAAGTGCTGCCGGCGTCGCCGCCGGTGGTCGCACCGGGTTGACCGCAGTGACCGTGGGCATCCTGTTTGTGGCGGCGATGTTTTTCGCGCCGCTGGCTGGAATGATCCCGGCTTATGCCACCGCTGGTGCGCTGATTTACGTGGCGATGCTGATGATGGGGAGCATGGCCCATATCAATTGGGATGAAGCCACCGACAGCATTCCGGCGATCGTTACCGCGATCATGATGCCGCTGACGTTCTCGGTCGCCGACGGTATTGCTTTGGGGTTTATCACGTATGTGGCGCTCAAGGCCGGTACCGGTAAATACCGTGAGATTTCCATCAGCCTGTGGGTGCTTTGCGCGATCTTTATCGCCAAGTTTATTTTCCTGTAACGCAGGAAAGGCTTAAAAACCGCCTCACCTTCGGGTGGGGCTTTTGCATGAATGGAGGAATGTAAATGAATCTGGAAACCTGGCTGCTGTTCAGCGGCGCGGCTCTGATCGTGATCCTGATCCCCGGTCCGCTGTCGTTGCTGATGATCAGCAACAGCCTCAACTACGGCCTGCGCCGTTCCTACCCGGCATTTCTTGGCGGCGTGTTTGCCTCGATCTGCCTGTTAAGTGCCTCGGCGCTGGGCCTGGGCGCACTGTTGCTGGCCTCGGAACACTTGTTCAGTGCATTGAAAATCGTCGGCGCGGTGTACCTGTTTTACCTCGCCTGGCAGAGCTGGTTGCAATCGCGCCAACCAAGCCAAGGCGCCGTGGTACCCCAGGCTTTGCCGACCCCACGCTTTCGCGCGCTGTTTGGCCGGGCCTTTGTACTGGGTGCCAGCAACCCCAAGGACATCCTGTTTTTTGCCGCCTTCCTGCCGCAGTTTCTCAGCAGCCAGCAACCGTTCTTGCCACAGTTGCTGACCATGATCGCCACCTGGACCCTACTCGACCTGCTATGCAAGTTGGCCTACGGCCTGAGCGCCCATGGCGCCGCGCGGTATCTGCGCAGCGGCAAGGGTCAGAGCTGGTTCAACCGCGTCAGTGCGGGGTTATTTGGCGGCGCAGGCGTTATTTCGCTGATCAAGGCTAGGACGGATTCACTTTGACAAAATAGACACTGGGTGGAAGCGTTCCCGAAACGGGCCATTGAATGCCTGCGACGATCCGAACCAAGCGCCCTTGCTCCATGGCACTTTTGACTCGCTTGAATGTAGGTGAACCCGGATATCGGCTGATGACTTTATTGAGCCAATCATTCGTCAGCCTTTTATAAAACTTGATAGACCCTTTCTCAACCCAATGGACTGATAGGTAGTACAACGTGTTCGAATTGGGATGCGTCGCGACAAGCTCATTTGTGGGCCGACCGCCGCGGGATACTCGCAGCTCATGAACACTGAAACCCTGCTGCTCCAGCGTGCGATTGACAGCTTCAAGCTGCGCTGCGTATCGCGCTCGCTGGAGATGAAAACCGGATGGCCGCAACGAGCGGTCCAGTCCCGGCACCTCAAAGTCGACACGCGTAAGACCGGGGGCCTTGCCGTCGTAACCGATAAATAGGTTTTCGCCACGCCTTTCGATAGGCCGCAACATCCTCAGCAAGTCGTCCGTTTGCCCACGCCTGGCGGGAGGTGACGGTAACCAGCCGTCCAACGTCGCACGGAGGTTGAGCAGGTGAGTCGCCGTTGCAGAGCGACCCGGTCCCGACAACTCAACCATCCTTGCGACGGTGAAATCTCGGCTTGTGCTTGTCATGGTGGGAAAGGCTTCACCCACATCCTGTGCCAGCGGCCTGTCGAACAGTGGGGCGTGGGGCACCCATTCGTTCCCAGAAGTGAATGACACTGGAAGGGGCTGATCATGACGCGCCGTGCTTGTCCATCGCTCGATATCAACGACAGCCCATGAAACCAGTGGCTCATTCCTTGTCATAAATACGATACGGTTCAAAGGCGCCTGATTGCCTTCTGGAAGCAGCCTGTAATAACCACTTAACGGATCTCCCATGCCCGTATTCGGGGGGGCGATTCGCACAATATTGTAGGAAAAACCTTGGGCATCCACTGGAACGTGAAACACACCAGGGGCGGGGGAGGTTAATTGCCAAATATTCGGAGCAGGCATACGCCAACTCACCCAATGGTCAGCCACCGTAGTTGACTGAAGGATCGAACTTTCCGTCGCCGTGCGCAAAATGGGTGGCCACCAATCAGGCGGTGGCGACACTGGCGCACGCCACGGGTTGAGCACTCCCGAACTCGTCCCCGCCAACGGCTGAGGCGCGTCTGCGCCGAGCAACCACTCGCCCGGCTGATGGATGTTCAAGATCAGTTCGTCCTGGCCCGCGACTTGTTGGTTTTTCAGTCGAAACAGCTGCTCGTTGCTGCGCCGGTAAACCGGGTAATGGTGCGTGCCATCCTCCACAAAGAGTGCGCCATCCTTCGCATACACACCTGTATCACCCGGCCCTTTCAGCGCCACGGCACCTTCGGGCACACCCTTGATTTTGAAATGCGCCAGGGTTTTGAGTGGCGTCCCGGGAGGGGGCGCCAAGCGGGGCAAACCGCCCTGCGCGGTCATACGCAGACGGTGGATGCGCCCCAAGGCAGCCCTCGATACGGGGCGCACGACACGTGACGCTGCAACGCCCGGTTTTTTCGGACCGGGTATAAGGTTCGATAACAGATCGACAACCAAAAAAAAGGTCATGAACCCTACATCGACCGCATCACGGACATCGCCATAGCGGTGATATTGCCGCGCCGCGAGCAGCAACTCATAGACTTCATTCAGCAAGCCAAATAGCGGGGAGAAAAACGCAACTATTCTACGATTGCGGGTATCGCTTTGCTCTCCAAGCCGCTGGATTCGATACTTTTCCAACTCTTTGCCGGAACGACTGACCGCTTGAGCCTGACGTTGCAGCTCAAGCACGCTGGCACGATAGAGCAATGCCTGGGCATCGCTGTGGGAAGTGGCGACAACTGCCAGCCAGTCCTGCGGATCACTGGCAACCTGCTCAAGGATTATTTTTTCTATTTCATCAAGCAGTGCGGTCGGTTCCAGATGTTTGACGCTGAATGAACGAATAAACTCGGTCCCCCGCAATACCCCCATCAGCATGAAAACACCCGGCGCAATATCAAGAACATTGAATGCCTGGTCGGTCCCAGAAGCAGCAGGATGATGAGTGATTGCCTCAAATGCCCAGCCAGGTGCGATCTGTCGCGCCAGCACTTTGATGCTGTCCGGCAGTGCGCCGATTCGATTCAACTCATCCCGGGCCTGTTTCAAACTGCTGTGTTCGGTAAGAACCCACCCTTGCGGGGCCTCGGGCCAATAGACCACGCAGAGACCGGTGTGCATGTCTTGAACAACCACTATCCCTGCGATGTAACGATCATGCTGCATCGTGTGCCCCACCAGATGCACCACGTGCACTTGCAATCGATGCTGATTCTTCAGTAGATCCTGGGGCGTGCGCGCAGCCATCGCGGTGCGCAATACGCTCTGTGCATTCACCGTCAGCCCCCTCTGGGCCGCCGAATAAAGATGATGTTTAAAGCCTGCTTGCAGCGTGCGATTCAATAACTCGGGAATTCGCCCCTCACTGGGCATGTGATCGGCGCCAACGGAGGGATAAAAAGTCGTGTTGATCAATGTGTCGTACTGGCCACCGATATCCAGCGAGCTCACCATATTGATCAGATAATCGGCATTCAGCCGTTGTTTCCAGTCGGGTTGCAGATAGCGTGCACGATTGAATCGCCATTTCGTCCAAGGCGCCTTGGGGTCGAGGTTATGCAGCGCCAGTTGCAGCAGGCTGAAGGTCGTGCGCTCAGGGGTCGGGGTCAATATTTGTTTGCGATCACCTGGGGCACAAGTGCTTTCCCATCCACAGAATCTGCCGTGAACATCATCGGGCATGTCAATCAATGGCTGGTCGATATCCAGCTGCAGGGGCATACCATCCTGGCTCAAACGGGCGATCAGAGCGCGGCGGGCAAACGAGCCCAGGTCAGGCAAGCAGTGTTCAAGCCGGCGTCCAAATGCAAAAGCACTGCTCAGGTAAAGACGCCACACACGGCGAAAGCCTTTACGCTGGGCGCGGGATGCGCTCGCCAACCCTGTCGGCAGCCTCTTCGATTCAGACGCGATCTTGCGTATCAGCTCAACGTTGGCTAGAGCCTGGTTCAGAACACTGCTCACAGGAACCTTCAGGTAGCCCTCCAGCTCAACCATCAACAGTGAGCGACTCAACGCGGCATCCGTCACCTCACTGAAAATACGGGTGATCTCTTCAGTGCTTTTGTGCAAGCGATCATAGGTCCCAAGCAGTTTCCTGAGGGCGGCAAACGCAGGCTTGCCCTTGATATCCACGTATCGCACGCTCAAGGCTTCACGCACTGCATGCGCGCGTAAGTCGCGACGCTTGTCTCGCTCCACATAGCCCCACAGCACCGAATCGTCCCGGCTGCCAAGACTTGCCTTGAGACCTTGGGTCAATGCATCCAACCCAGAGAAAGCTATCACGCCACCCTCCTCCCCAAACGCGCACAGAACCACAGGATGCTGACGAGTCGGGACTCTTACCGCCGCAGCGGTGGTCACCACCCACACGTTATGGAGCGGATAAAAGGCATCCGGCTCATTGCCGATCGCGATTGACATCACTCGGGTTTGACTATCGGAGCGCCTGGTTGCCAGAGGCTGCTCTATCACCTCAATCATCAAGTCCCGATGGGCCGTACCGAGCAGCTTGAGCCGGTGTTGTAACTGGACCTCGCAGCGCAAAGCCTCGGCCTGGATGCTCATGAACACGGAAGCACGCCTGGGCGTCCCCGAACCGCCAGGGCGCTCGGCCCAAAACGCCAGATCAAGCGCCCGTTGCGACGCATCCTTCACCAATGCGCTCAACGCCTGCGCATGGGCTTCGATTTGACTCACCAGCAACAACAACTCTTTGTACCCAGATGTCAGGGCGCCGGGGTCATCGGGGGCTAACAGCACAACCAACCCTTTTTCGAAACGTTTGACCTGCTGCTGCTGAGTTAGCAGCGCAAGACCGGGTCGCATACCGGCAAAGACAATTTCTGCACTTCGTCGCTGCTGATCCCATTTAAGTATTTGGTCGCGAATGTGACCCAGCCGAGCGCCGCCGATCAATTGCTTTCTAGTGCCCTCCACGTGCTTGAGAAAGGGCACAGCATCCAACGGCTGAGGCCGGGGGCGCACTGTAGAGAAGACGTGCATCAAATTAATCGTCAAAGCACAGGCCACTTCGTTGTCCCATTGCCCCTCCAACAAAGCCCGTGCGCCTTGCGCCAACGCATCGCCCACAATCTCCAAACCGCGAGCAAAACCGGTTGCCGGCGACAAGCCTGTGGGGGGACATAACCCATTGCGCCGATTTAACGGTAAACACTGCCAGAGCTGGTGAAAGCACGCTCTGCCCAACTCCAGCAGGCCGCATTGAAGAACGGTGAAACTCGGGAATTCGTAAAAATTTCGCTCCACGCCCGGCAGATAAATGACATGGGGAGCTTCAACGGGCTCGCCCTCACGATAAATATGCAATGCGCCCGGGATCGCCACTGCAGGCGAACCTGGCCACATCAACTGGCCCACCTGCACGCGAGCCCAATCCCCGCCGGCACGCCGCCGAGCCTCAGCGGCTGGGGCATCGATGATGGCCTGGACCATCACCATTCCCGCACTCGACAGCTCGTCCAATTGCCGCGCGATAAACGCCCGGTCAGCGAACAGCGCCGTGTGCAGCTCGACCCAACGCTCCCGCCGTGTGAGCCAGGAACCCTGGGCCAGGGTGTTCCAATAGGTCTTGTGCGCACGGGCCAGCCGATCAGAGAGCGGCATTGCGATAACCTGTTGCAATACTTCCAACGGGGTATAAGGCAACCGACGGTCCGGGTCGCCCTTGACGCTCAGAGCGGTGAACGAATTGACGTTGATTGCCACCGACGGCTTGACCAGCAGCAACAATGCTCGATCGGTCAGCGTGTCGACTTTCTCGGGTGCGCCGGGCGGTTTGGGCTCTGTAAACAACAGGCTATCCGGATCGACCTTGAATACCTTGCGCAGCGCGGCTCGAAGCACATTCAAGACTTTGGGCGAGCGTCCTATCAGATAGGAGAGCGCCTGTGTCGACTCACCACACCGCAAATCGGCAAGGGCGATCTGATTAATCAGGCGGCTGGGATGAGTGCAGGCGTTGATTCGCCATCGCAACTGGTTGCGAATTTCCTCTCGCACGGCTTCGGCAGCAATGTCTGGTTCGCCGGTATCGGGGCTCATGGTGTTTTCTTCTGAATGAGGAAAACACCCAGCCTAAGCACCTTCGAGAGCCAAAAGGCGTTAGATAATTGAGCCCACGGCAGGCAAAAAAAAGCCCGCAGTGTGGGCGGGCGAAAAACTAACGAAGAGCGTTGGGGGTGTGAAGCGAGGTGACGCTTAGCTACCGCGGTAGGTGGAGTAGCTGTAAGGCGAAATCAGTAGCGGTACGTGGTAGTGATCCTGTTCAGCACTGATGCCAAAGCGCAGTACCACCACATCGAGGAAGGCGGGTTCCGGCAATTGCACGCCACGGGCGCGGTAGTAGTCGCCAGCGCTGAATTGCAGCTGATACACGCCACTGCGGTAGTCGTCGCCTTGCAGCAGCGGCGCGTCGCAGCGGCCGTCGTTGTTGGTCACGGCGGTGGCGACCAGCTCAAGTTGCGCACCTTCGACGCGGTACAGCTCAACCTTGATCGCGCTGCCGGGGCAGCCGTGTGCGGCGTCCAAAACGTGTGTGGTCAAGCGTCCCATGGCGTCTACGCGCCTCCCGAAGTCAGTAGATAAGAAGTCCGCACTTTTTCAGGGCATCAAAAAAGCCGGCGATGGCTGATTAAGACACTTTTTAAAAAAATTGTACACAATAAAAATCACAAACCTTACGCGCCACCCACCTGCATTGCCTGACAAGCCAATTGACGAGTAAACCTTGCTTTTAAACGACCTTTTGTCCATTAGCTGACCAGTCAGGCAAGTTTCTTGCTAGATCATTTGCACAGAGCCCTGCGGAAAAAATGCAGAAATGTAGGCTTACAAAGTTGACAATAAGTTGTATACAATCACTCATCGCTGTGACGCCACTCAGTCTTTTCACTGCCCGGACGCCACATGAATGACCACGAACAAGAAGGAAGACTGCAGTGAGCGCTGACTACCCACGCGACCTGATCGGTTACGGCAGTAACCCTCCTCACCCCCACTGGCCGGGCAAGGCACGCATCGCGCTGTCTTTCGTACTCAACTACGAAGAAGGCGGCGAGCGCAATATCTTGCACGGCGACAAAGAGTCCGAAGCCTTTCTCTCGGAAATGGTTTCCGCCCAGCCGTTGCAAGGCGCGCGCAACATGAGCATGGAGTCGCTGTACGAATACGGCAGCCGTGCCGGTGTGTGGCGCATTCTCAAGCTGTTCAAAGAATTCGATATCCCGCTGACCATCTTCGCCGTGGCCATGGCCGCCCAGCGCCACCCGGATGTGATCCGCGCCATGGTCGAGGCCGGCCACGAGATCTGCAGCCACGGCTACCGCTGGATCGACTACCAATACATGGACGAGGCCCAGGAGCGCGAGCATATGCTCGAAGCTATCCGTATCCTCACCGAGCTGACCGGCGAGCGTCCATTGGGCTGGTACACCGGGCGCACCGGTCCCAACACCCGCCGACTGGTGATGGAGGAAGGCGGCTTTCTCTACGACTGCGACACCTACGACGACGACCTGCCGTACTGGGAACCCAACAACCCTACCGGCAAGCCGCACCTGGTGATCCCCTACACCCTGGACACCAACGACATGCGCTTCACCCAGGTGCAGGGTTTCAACAAGGGCGATGACTTTTTCGACTACCTCAAGGATGCCTTCGATGTGCTGTACGCCGAAGGCGCCGACGCACCGAAGATGCTTTCCATCGGCCTGCACTGCCGCCTGATCGGCCGCCCGGCGCGCCTGGCTTCTTTAAAGCGCTTTATCGAATACGCCAAAAGTCACGAACAGGTGTGGTTCACTCGCCGTGTCGACATTGCCCGTCACTGGCACGAAACCCACCCGTACACGGGAGCGGCGAAATGACCACCTTTCAAACGCTGAAACCGTCGACCTTGAGCCGCGATGAATTCATCAACGCCTTCGCCGATATCTACGAACATTCGCCATGGGTGGCCGAAAAGGCCTTCGAGCTGGGCCAGGACCCATCGATCGATGAGATCGAAACCCTGCACCAGCGCATGAGCGACATCCTGTTGAGCGCCGATCATGCCAGCCAACTGGCCCTGATCAACGCTCACCCGGACCTGGCAGGCCGTGCGGCCGTCCAGGGCCAATTGACCCAAGCCAGCACCGATGAACAAGCTGGCGCGGGTATTCACCAATGCACGGCCGAAGAGTTCTCACGCTTCACCGAGCTGAACGATGCCTACAAGGCCACGTTCAAGTTTCCCTTCATCATGGCGGTAAAAGGCAGCAACCGGCATCAGATCCTTGCCGCGTTCGAAACGCGCATTCACCACTCGGTCGACGCCGAGTTCAAATGCGCACTGGCCGAGATCAACAAGATCGCGTTGTTCCGATTACTGACCCTTTAGCAAACCTCGCCCGAGCGCTCATGACGCCCAGGGCCTGGCGAGCATCCCAAGCCACTCAATTTAAGGCAGACAAGAAGAATGAAAGCTTACGCCGTACCTTTCGAGAAGTTCGTCAACCTGGCCGACGCCCGCCTGGGCACCAAGATTCTTTCGGTGACCGATGACTGGTTCGCTGACGCCAACCGCCTGTTCCAGCCGACCCCGGCCGTGTGGAAGGAGGGCGTTTTCGATGATAACGGCAAGTGGATGGATGGCTGGGAGTCGCGTCGCAAGCGCTTCGAAGGCTACGACAGCGCGGTAATCCGCCTGGGTGTACCGGGCTCGATTAAAGGCGTGGACATCGACACTTCATTCTTCACCGGCAACTTCCCGCCGTCGGCCTCCCTGGAAGCCTGCTTCCTGGCCTCGGGCGACCCTGATGAGAACACCCAGTGGGTGGAAGTGCTGTCGGCCGTCGAGCTGCAAGGCAACAGCCACCACTACCACGAGATCAACAACGACCAGGCGTACAGCCACCTGCGCTTCAACATTTACCCGGACGGCGGCGTAGCGCGTCTGCGCGTGTACGGCATTCCGTTCCGCGATTGGTCGTCGGTCGGCGACAACGAACAAGTCGACCTGGCCTCGGCCCTCAACGGTGGTCGCGCCCTGGCCTGCTCCGATGAGCACTTCGGCCGTATGAGCAACATTCTCAACCCGGGCCGTGGCATCAACATGGGCGACGGCTGGGAAACCGCACGTCGCCGTACACCGGGCAATGACTGGGTGATCGTCGCGCTGGGCCACCCTGGCGAGATCGAGAAAATCATCGTCGATACCCTGCACTTCAAGGGCAACTACCCGGACACTTGCTCGATTCAGGGCGCATTCGTCAAGGGCGGCACCGACAGCCAGATCGAAACGCAATCACTGTTCTGGCGCGAACTGCTGCCGTCGCAGAAACTGGAAATGCACGCTGAACACACCTTCGCCGAGCAGATCAAGGCACTGGGCCCAATCACCCACATCCGCCTGAACGTGTTCCCGGATGGTGGTGTGAGCCGCCTGCGCGTCCTCGGCAAGGTCGCCAAGTAAGCGGTAACTGATCGGACGCAGAGCGTCCAAGGCAGCGTTCCCACGCAGAGCGTGGGAACGATCAAGAATTTGGATAAGAAGACAGCCATGCGCACACTGATGATCGAACCCCTGACCAAAGAAGCCTTCGCCCCTTTCGGAGACGTTATCGAAACCGATGGCAGCGATCACTTCATGATCAACAACGGGTCGACCATGCGCTTTCACAAACTGGCGACGGTGCAAACCGCCACGCCAGAGGACAACGCAATCATCAGCATCTTCCGCGCCGACGCGCAGGACATGCCGCTGACCGTGTGCATGCTGGAGAGACACCCGCTGGGCAGCCAGGCTTTCATTCCGCTGCTCGGCAACCCCTTTCTGATCGTGGTCGCGCCACTTGGCGATGAACCTGTATCGGGCTTGGTCCGCGCCTTCGTCACCAACGGCAGGCAGGGCATTAATTACCATCGCGGCGTCTGGCACCACCCGGTGCTGACGATCGAAAAGCGGGATGACTTCCTGGTGGTTGATCGCAGTGGCACAGGCAATAACTGCGATGAGCATTTTTTCAAAGAGGATGAGCGGTTGATCCTCGCCCCCCACCAATAAGAGAAGGTCTGATCACTCGACGACAGAGTGACAGGCGAGAGGTAAAGACTGTGGAAGCACATTTGATGGAATGGCTGAACCTTAGCGTGCGCTGGGTTCACATGATCACTGGCGTCGCCTGGATCGGCGCTTCGTTCTACTTCGTCTGGCTGGAAAACAACCTCAATCGCGTCAACCCCAAGGACGGCCTCGCCGGTGACTTGTGGGCGATCCACGGTGGCGGTATCTATCACCTGGAAAAATACAAACTGGCCCCGCCGACCATGCCGGACAACCTGCACTGGTTCAAATGGGAAGCCTATTTCACCTGGATGTCCGGCATCGCGCTGCTGTGCGTGGTGTTCTACGCCAACCCGACCTTGTACCTGCTGGCCCCGGGCAGCAGCCTCAGCGGTCCGGAAGGTGTATTGCTGGGCCTCGGCTCGCTGCTGGCCGGCTGGTTCATCTACTCCTTCCTCTGCGACTCGGCCCTGGGCAAGCGCCCTGCCCTGCTCGGTTTCATCCTGTTCGTACTGTTGATTGGCGCCGCGTACGGCTTCAGCAAAGTGTTCAGTGGCCGTGGTGCGTACCTGCACGTGGGTGCGGTGATCGGTACGATCATGGTGGGTAACGTGTTCCGCATCATCATGCCCGCACAACGTGCATTGGTGGCAGCCATCGCGGAGAACCGCACGCCGGACCCAGCGCTGCCGGCCAAAGGCCTGCTGCGTTCACGCCACAACAACTACTTCACCTTGCCGGTGCTGTTCATCATGATCAGCAACCACTTCCCGAGCACCTACGGCAGCCAATACAACTGGCTGATCCTGGCCGGGATCGCGGTGGCGGCGGTGTTGGTGCGTCACTACTTCAACACCCGTCATAACAGCCAGAAGTATGCGTGGACGTTGCCGGTTGGCGCGTTGGCGATGATTTGCCTGGCGTATGTCACCGGCCCTAAACCAGTTGCCACCGCACCGGATGTGGCCAAGGCGCCTGCAGTGATCGAGTACCAGCCATTGCCGGAAACCGCACTGGGTGGTGGTTTGAAACCCGCAGCAACAACCGCCCCCGCCGAACCTGTCGCGGCACCGGCACCTGTACCGGCCCAGGCGTCGATTGATTTCGACAAGGTGCATGGGGTGATCCAGGAACGCTGCGCCGTATGCCATTCGGCCAAGCCCACCAGCCCACTGTTCAGTACTGCACCAGCGGGCGTGATGTTCGACACCCCGGCACAGATCCAGCAGCAGGCAGCGCGCATTCAGGCGCAGGCCGTCGCCAGCCAGATTATGCCGCTGGGCAACATCACCCAGATGACCCAGCAGGAGCGGGATTTGATTGGCACCTGGATCAACCAGGGGGCCCGCACAAACTGACGGAGTTACACAGAATCAATTGTGGGGGCTGGCTTGCCAGCCCCCACAATTGAGATCTGTGGTGTTTGGAAGATTGAGCGCCACCCGGCAATTGAATGCCGAACAACACAAAAATAAAAAGATCCGAGGTGTTGCATGTCCCAGTTAGAAACGCAGATTTCTGCCGCACCCGCGATGGTGCGGCTGCCCCTCTTGCAACTGATTCTGGTAGGCCTGCAACACGTCTTGCTGATGTATGGCGGCGCCGTCGCCGTCCCCCTCATTATTGGCCAGGCCGCCGGTCTGAGCCGTGAAGAAATCGCTTTTCTGATCAACGCCGACTTGCTGGTAGCGGGCATTGCCACCATGGTGCAATCGTTCGGCATCGGCCCGGTGGGCATTCGTATGCCGGTGATGATGGGCGCCAGTTTCGCCGCCGTCGGCAGCATGGTTGCCATGGCCGGCATGCCCGGTATCGGCTTGCAGGGGATCTTCGGTGCAACCATCGCCGCCGGGTTCTTTGGCATGCTGATCGCGCCGTTCATGTCCAAAGTCGTGCGCTTTTTCCCGCCGTTGGTGACGGGCACCGTGATCACTGCCATCGGCCTTTCGTTATTTCCAGTTGCCGTGAATTGGGCCGGGGGGGGCAGCGCCGCCGCGACATTCGGCTCGCCGGTTTACCTGGCAATTGCCGCCCTGGTACTGGGCACCATCTTGTTGATCAACCGTTTCATGCGCGGCTTCTGGGTAAACATCTCGGTGCTGATCGGCATGGCCCTGGGTTACGGCTTGTGCGGCATGCTCGGCATGGTCGACCTCAGCGGCCTGGCCCAGGCGCCGTGGGTGCAAGTGGTGACGCCGCTGCATTTCGGCATGCCCAAGTTCGAGTTGGCACCAATCCTGTCGATGTGTCTGGTGGTAGTGATCATCTTTGTCGAATCCACCGGCATGTTCCTCGCCCTGGGCAAGATCACCGGCCAGGAAGTCACGCCAAAAATGCTGCGTCGCGGCTTGTTGTGTGATGCCGGAGCATCCTTCTTTGCCGGTTTTTTCAACACATTTACCCACTCTTCGTTCGCACAAAATATCGGCCTGGTGCAGATGACCGGCGTGCGCTGCCGCTCGGTGACGATCATGGCCGGCGCGTTTTTGATTGTGCTCAGCCTGCTGCCGAAAGCGGCATTTCTGGTGGCGTCCATTCCACCCGCCGTACTCGGCGGCGCGGCAATTGCCATGTTCGGCATGGTCGCGGCGACCGGCATCAAGATCCTGCAGGAAGCCGATATCGCCGACCGTCGTAACCAACTGCTGGTGGCGGTGAGCATCGGCATGGGCTTGATCCCCGTGGTACGCCCAGAGTTTTTCGCGCAGCTGCCTCTATGGATGAGCCCGATTACCCACAGCGGGATAGCTATGGCCACCCTCAGCGCGTTGTCGCTGAACATACTGTTCAACATCCTCGGTGGCTCTGAACGACCCGTCGTCGCCCACACGCATTGATTGCGCCTGTTATTAAAACAACAACAAAAATAATAACGAACAGGAAACACCCCCATGCACGCCATTCACCCGGGGCCGGCCACAAGCTGCGCCCCATTCTCGCCCCACGCGCTCTCTAACAGCGCACTTGAGCCAAGGCCTGGGAGCCAGTATTCTCCGCGCCCGCTCGAATCGACTCAAAAAAAAACAGCGAATGTAAAAGCTGACTGCAGGGCCAACTTATCCTGGCTCCATGTCTGCGGCCAACGTGCACAAAAAACCTCCGGATTCGACTGCATCAAGTGCAGCCGAAGGCGTTTTATTGGCTTTTTAAACACCTTGGCGCAGCTCTTGCTAAAAGCATTAAAGCTGACCAAACAGACGATTTTTGCAGCGAACCAAAAGGCGCCACACCAGAGCGCCTGCGTAGAAAAAAAACCATAAACTTTGACTCGGGAGCAACCGAATGAAACCTATGTTGAAAGGCCTGATGTTGGCAGGATCCCTGCTGGCAGGCGGCCAAGCGGTAGCCGGTGACTTATTGCAGTGGCAGAACAACAGCCTGACTTACCTGTGGGGCAAGAACTTCACCATCAACCCACAGATCCAGCAAACCGTTACCTTCGAACATGCCGACGCGTGGAAGTACGGCGACAACTTCCTGTTCGTCGACCGCATCTTTTACAACGGCAAGGAAGACGGCAACGTCGGCCCCGACACGTATTACGGCGAGTTCAGCCCACGGTTGTCATTCGGCAAGATCTTCGACAAAGACCTGTCATTCGGCCCGATCAAAGATGTGCTGTTGGCCTTCACTTATGAGTTCGGTGAGGGCAATAACAACTCCTACCTGATCGGCCCTGGTTTTGACCTGAATGTGCCGGGCTTTGATTACTTTCAGTTGAACTTCTACCAACGCCACCCAGCAGGCGATCGCCCAGGCAACAACATCTGGCAAATCACTCCGGTATGGTCCTACACCATTCCCGTGGGCAGCTCCAATGTACTGATCGACGGTTACATAGACTGGGTAGTCGACAACGACAAGAACCAGCGCGGCACCTACCACGCCAACCTGCACATCAACCCACAGATCAAATATGACCTGGGCAAGGCGCTGCACTGGGGCGAGAAGCAGTTGTACGTCGGTATCGAATACGACTACTGGAAGAACAAGTACGGGGTTGAAGATTCCGGCGCGTTCAAGACCAATCAGGACACGGCGAGCCTGCTGGTCAAGTATCACTTCTGATTGAACACCGCATAACCAATGTGGGAGCGGGCCTGCTCGCGAATGCAGTGTGTCAGTCACTAAATTGACTGACTGACCACCGCATTCGCGAGCAAGCTCGCGAATAGGTCATAGCCCTCACATCAAATCAAGCTGAAACCCCCGCATCCGCCAACAACCCCACCCCCTCAATTGCCGTAATCGCACACTGCTCATCAATATCCGATGTATCCCCGCTGATCCCGATCGCCCCCAGCACGACGCCTTCCTGACTCCGAATCAACACCCCACCCGGCGCCGGCACCACGCTGCCCTGCCCCAGGCTGTTCAACGCCGCGATAAACGCCGGCCGCTGCTGCGCGTCCAGCGCCAACAGGCGTGAGCCCTTGCCCAAGGCAATTGCGCCCCAGGCCTTGCCGATGGCGATCTGCGGACGCAGCAGGCTCGCACCGTCTTCCCGTTGCAGGGTGATCAAGTGGCCGCCGCTGTCGAGCACTGCGATGGTCAGCGGCGCCGCTGAAATCGTACGACCTGCGGTGAGGGCCTGGCTGGCCAGTTGGGTGGCGAGTTTCAAGGTTAAAGCGCTCATGGTGCCGTCCTTATCTTTTTATGGGGAAAGCGGTGGAGTTCTGTTTGATCAGATGCTCGATCAAACAAATAGAACACAATGACATTTATTTTTGTATACAATAATTTCGCACAAAGGCTCCACGCGTCGAAAATATCCGCTGAAAAGGCCTTCCGACGAACGCAAAGGCCAATGAGTAAAATGGATTGACCTGCGCGGCTCGCCGTGAATACACTTTGATCAGACACCACTTGTATACAATTACAAAACGCAAGAGGCACCAAAACCATGAGCAAAATGAGAGCAATCGAAGCCGCCGTTCTGGTGATGCGCCGCGAAGGGGTCGACACCGCCTTCGGTATCCCAGGCGCCGCGATCAACCCGCTGTATTCGGCTTTGCAGAAGGTCGGTGGCATCGATCACGTCCTTGCTCGCCACGTTGAAGGCGCCTCGCACATGGCCGAGGGCTACACCCGCACCAAAGCCGGCAATATCGGCGTGTGCATCGGCACTTCGGGCCCGGCGGGCACCGACATGGTCACCGGCCTTTACAGCGCCTGGGCCGACTCGATCCCGATCCTGTGCATCACCGGCCAAGCCCCGCGTGCCCGGATGCACAAGGAAGACTTCCAGGCCGTCGACATCACCAGCATCGTCAAGCCAGTCACCAAGTGGGCGACCATGGTGATGGAGCCCGGCCAAGTGCCGTACGCCTTCCAGAAAGCCTTCTATGAAATGCGCTCCGGCCGCCCTGGTCCGGTGCTGATCGACCTGCCGTTCGACGTGCAGATGGCCGAAATCGAATTCGACATTGACGCCTACCAGCCGCTGCCCCTGGCCAAGCCATTGGCCACGCGTATCCAGGTAGAAAAGGCCTTGGCACTGCTGGATCAGGCCGAACGCCCGCTGCTGGTAAGCGGTGGTGGCGTGATCAACGCCGACGCCAGCGAACTGCTGGTGGAGTTCGCCGAGTTGACCGGTATTCCAGTGATCCCAACCCTGATGGGTTGGGGCACGATCCCGGACGATCACCCGCTGATGGTGGGCATGGTCGGCCTGCAAACGTCCCACCGTTATGGCAACGCGACGATGCTCAAATCGGACGTGGTGCTGGGCATTGGTAACCGCTGGGCCAACCGCCACACCGGCTCGGTAGACGTCTATACCGAAGGCCGCAAATTCATTCACGTCGACATTGAGCCAACGCAAATTGGCCGCGTATTCACCCCGGACCTGGGCATCGTCTCCGACGCCGGTTCCGCGCTGACGATGTTCATTGAAGTGGCCCGCGAGTGGAAAGCCGCAGGCAAGCTCAAGGACCGCAGCGCCTGGTTGCATGACTGCCAGCAGCGCAAGGCCACCCTGCACCGCAAGACCCACTTCGACAACGTGCCGGTCAAGCCGCAACGGGTGTACGAAGAGATGAACCAGGTGTTCGGCAAAGACACCTGCTACGTCAGCACCATCGGCCTGTCGCAGATTGCCGGTGCGCAATTCCTGCACGTCTACAAACCACGCCACTGGATCAACTGCGGCCAGGCTGGCCCGTTGGGCTGGACTATTCCGGCGGCACTCGGTGTGGTCAAGGCTGACCCGAGCCGCAAAGTGGTCGCGCTGTCGGGCGACTATGACTTCCAGTTCATGATCGAAGAACTGGCCGTGGGTGCACAGTTCAAGCTGCCGTACATCCACGTCGTGGTGAACAACTCCTACCTGGGGCTGATCCGCCAGGCTCAGCGCGGTTTCGAAATGGACTACTGCGTGCAGTTGTCCTTCGACAACCTCAACGCTCCGGAGCTCAACGGTTATGGCGTAGACCACGTCGCCGTCGCCGAAGGCTTGGGTTGCAAGGCCCTGCGCGTGTTCGAACCGGGCCAGATCCAACCTGCGTTGCGCAAGGCTCAGGAAATGATCGAAGAATTCAAGGTGCCGGTGATCGTCGAGATCATTCTGGAACGCGTGACCAATATTTCCATGGGCACCGAGATCAACGCCGTCAATGAATTCGAAGATCTGGCGCTGGTCGGCAACGATGCGCCGACTGCCATTTCCCTGCTCGATTAAGGAGAACCCTATGCCGCGCTTTGCCGCCAACCTGTCCATGCTGTTTACCGAACAGGATTTCCTTGCCCGTTTTAAAGCGGCCGCTGATGCCGGGTTTGAAGGGGTCGAATACCTGTTCCCGTATGAGTTCAGCTCCGCCGAAATCAAGGCGCAACTGGACGCCAACGGCCTGACCCAAGTGCTGTTCAACCTGCCGGCCGGGGACTGGGCCAAGGGCGAACGCGGCCTGGCGTGCCACCCGGACCGGGTCGAGGAGTTCCGCGCCGGGGTCAAGCTGGCCATCGCTTATGCCCAGGTGCTGGGCAATACCCAGATCAACTGCCTGGCGGGTATCCGGCCACAGGGCGTTGACGATGAAATCCTGGAAAAAACCTTTGTCGCCAACCTCAAGTACGCCGCCGAGAAGCTGCAAGCAGTGGGTATCAAGCTGGTGATGGAAATGATCAACACCCGCGACATCCCGGGCTTCTACCTGAACAACACAGCACAAGCCCTGTCGATTCGCGAGCAGGTGGGCAGCGCCAACCTGTTTCTGCAATACGACATCTACCACATGCAAATCATGGAAGGCGACTTGGCCCGCACCATGGCCTCGCATCTGGGTGAGATCAATCACATCCAGTTGGCGGACAACCCAGGGCGCAACGAGCCGGGCACCGGTGAGATCAACTACCGCTTCCTGTTCGAGCATCTGGACCGCATCGGTTACCAGGGTTGGGTCGGCTGTGAATACAAGCCGTTGACGACCACCGAAGCGGGTCTGGGCTGGCTCAAAACCCATAACGCGATCTAACTCTCACTGATCGTTCCCACGCTCTGCGTGGGAATGCAGCCCGGGACGCTCCGCGTCTCAAAGCGTGACGCGGAGCGTCACAAGAGGCATTCCCACGCAGAGCGTGGGAACGATCAATGCGCCTAATAACAAGAGGATTTCTTCATGGCTAAAATCGGATTTATCGGCACCGGCATCATGGGCGAACCCATGGCCGCGAACCTGCAGAAAGCAGGTCACCAATTGTTCCTGTCCGAACACCACGGCAAGGCACCACAAGCACTGATCGACGCTGGCGCCGTGGCCCTGGCCAACCCGCAGCAAGTGGCGCAGGAAGCGGAGTTCATCATCGTCATGGTGCCCGACACCCCGCAGGTCGACGATGTGCTGTTCCGCGCCGACGGTGTGGCCGCCGGCCTGTCGCCGAACAAGGTGGTGATCGACATGAGTTCGATCTCGCCCACCGCCACCAAGGCCTTCGCTGCGAAGATCAACGCAACCGGCGCGCAGTACCTCGACGCCCCGGTATCCGGTGGCGAAGTCGGCGCCAAAGCCGGCACCTTGAGCATCATGATTGGTGGCGAGCAGCAGACGTTTGAACGCGCACTGCCGCTGTTCCAGAGCATGGGCAAGAACATCACCCTGGTCGGCGGCAATGGCGATGGCCAGACCGCCAAGGTTGCCAACCAAATCATCGTCGCATTGAACATCCAGGCGGTGGCTGAAGCGCTGCTGTTCGCCTCAAAAAACGGCGCCGACCCGGCCAAGGTGCGTGAAGCGCTGATGGGCGGCTTCGCCTCGTCGAAGATCCTCGAAGTGCATGGCGAACGTATGATCAAGGGTACCTTCGATCCGGGCTTCCGCATCAACCTGCACCAGAAGGACCTGAACCTGGCGCTGGCCGGTGCCAAGGAGCTGGGGATCAACCTGCCGAACACCGCCGGCACCCAGCAAGTGTTCAGCACCTGCACCGCGATTGGCGGCGGGAATTGGGACCACTCCGCGCTGATCAAGGGCCTGGAGCATATGGCGAATTTTTCGATTCGCGATAAATAACCTGCTCCACCGCTGATCGTTCCCACGCTCTGCGTGGGAGTGCAGCCCGGGACGCTCCACGTCCCAAAGCGTGACGCAGAGCGTCACAAGAGGCATTCCCACGCAGAGCGTGGGAACGATCGTCTTGAATCTAATAACAAGAATCCCCCGGGAGCCCGCTTATGTCGGTCGATCCGCAACACCTGCTTCGCGAGCTGTTTGCCACAGCCATCGACGCCGCTCACCCCCGGCTCGTCCTTGAACCTTACCTGCCCGCCGACCGCAGCGGCCGTGTGATCGTGATCGGCGCCGGCAAAGCCGCAGCTGCCATGGCGCTCGTCGTGGAAAACTGCTGGCAAGGCGAAATCTCAGGCCTGGTGGTCACCCGCTACGGCCACGGCGCGCCCTGCAAGAAAATCGAAGTGGTCGAAGCCGCACACCCGGTCCCCGATGCGGCAGGGCTTGCGGTCGCCAAGCGTGTGCTGGAATTGATCAGCAACCTTGGCGAAGACGACCGCGTAATCTTCCTGCTCTCCGGTGGCGGCTCTGCATTGCTGGCCCTTCCCGCTGAAGGCATCACCCTGGCCGACAAGCAGGCCGTCAACAAAGCCCTGCTCAAATCCGGCGCGACCATTGGCGAGATGAATTGCGTGCGCAAGCACCTCTCCGCCATCAAAGGCGGCCGACTGGCGAAAGCGGCATGGCCGGCAACCGTCTACACCTACGCGATTTCCGATGTGCCGGGCGACCAGGCCACGGTGATCGCCTCCGGCCCCACCGTCGGCGACCCGAGCACCTCGCAACAAGCCCTGGCGATCCTCAAGCGCTACGGCATCGAGGCCCCCACCTCGGTGCGCAGCTGGTTGCAAAACCCGACCTCGGAGACCGTCAAGCCCGGCGACCCGGTGCTTGCCCGCAGCCACTTCCAATTGATCGCCCGCCCGCAACAGTCCCTGGAAGCGGTGGCGGTGAAAGTCCGCCAGGCCGGGTTCAGCCCGCTGATTCTCGGCGATCTCGAAGGTGAAGCCCGGGACGTGGCCAAGGTGCACGCCGGTATCGCTCGCCAGATTGTGCAGCACGGCCAGCCTTTAGCCGCGCCGTGTGTGATTTTGTCCGGCGGTGAAACCACCGTCACCGTGCGCGGCAATGGCCGTGGTGGGCGCAACGCCGAGTTCCTGTTGAGCCTGACCGACAGCCTCAAGGGCCTGCCCGGCGTCTACGCCCTGGCCGGTGACACCGATGGCATCGACGGCTCCGAAGACAACGCCGGTGCAATCATGACCCCATGCAGTTATGCCCGCGCCGAAGCCTTGGGCCTGTCTGCCAGCGATGAGCTGGATAACAACAATGGCTACGGCTACTTCGCCGCACTCGACGGTTTGATCGTCACCGAGCCGACCCGCACCAACGTCAACGACTTCCGCGCCATTCTGATCCTTGGGAACCCTGCACATGACGCCTGACAAGAAGGTCAAAATCCTCGCCACCCTGGGCCCGGCCATCGACGGTATCGACGACATCCGCGAGCTGGTGGAAGCCGGGGTGAACATCTTCCGCCTCAACTTCAGCCACGGCGAACATGCCGATCATGCCCAGCGTTATCAATGGATCCGCCAGGTGGAGCGCCAGCTGAATTACCCGCTGGGCATCCTGATGGACCTGCAAGGACCAAAGCTGCGGGTCGGGCGGTTTGCCGAGGGCAAAGTGCAATTGGTGCGTGGCCAGGCCCTGCGCCTGGATCTGGACCCGACGCCGGGCGACCAATGCCGGGTCAACCTCCCGCACCCGGAAATCATTGCTGCGCTTGAGCCCGGCATGGACCTGCTGCTGGACGACGGCAAGCTGCGCCTGCGGGTGATCACCAAACATGCCGATGCAATCGACACCACCGTGCTCAATGGCGGCGAACTGTCTGATCGCAAAGGTGTGAATGTGCCACAAGCCTTACTGGAGCTCAGCCCGTTGACGGCCAAGGACCGTCGCGATTTGAGCTTCGGCCTGGAGTTGGGCGTGGACTGGGTGGCGCTGTCGTTTGTGCAGCGCCCGGAAGACATTCGCGAAGCCCGCGAACTGATCGGCGACAAGGCGTTTTTGATGGCCAAGATCGAGAAGCCGTCTGCCGTACAGCGCTTGCAGGAAATTGCCGAGCTGAGCGACGCGATCATGGTGGCCAGAGGTGACCTGGGTGTTGAGGTGCCGGCCGAAAGCGTGCCGCAAATCCAGAAAGACATCATCAGCACCTGCCGCCAACTGGGTAAACCGGTGGTGGTAGCGACCCAGATGCTTGAGTCGATGCGCTTCTCCCCGGCGCCGACCCGCGCCGAAGTGACGGATGTCGCCAACGCCGTGGCCGAAGGTGCGGATGCGGTGATGCTGTCAGCGGAGACCGCGTCCGGCGACTACCCGCTGGAAGCCGTGCAGATGATGAGCAAGATCATCCGCCAAGTAGAAAGCGGCCCGGATTACCAGACGCAACTCGACGTCAGCCGACCCAAAGCGGATGCCACGGTGTCGGACGCAATCAGCTGCGCGATCCGGCGTATCAGCAGCATCCTGCCGGTGGCGGTGCTGGTGAACTACAGCGAGTCCGGCAGCTCCAGCCTGCGCGCGGCGCGGGAACGGCCGGTGGCACCAATCCTCAACCTCACGCCGAACCTGTCGACAGCGCGGCGTTTGAGCGTGGCGTGGGGCGTGCATTCGGTGGTCAATGATCGGCTGCGTCAGGTGGATGAGGTGTGTTCCACGGCGCTGGAAATCGCTCAGGCCCAGGGGATGGCGCAGCGTGGGGATACGTTGGTGATTACCGCGGGGGTGCCGTTTGGGCAGCCGGGGTCTACCAATTCTCTGCGTATCGAGACGTTGATTTAGCGCCTGTAAGGGCCCCTTCGCGAGCAAGCCCGCGAAGGGGGCGATTCGGTCTCATTGACTCAACCAAAATGCACAACCAGACCTGCCCCGACTGGGCCGAAGCCCTGCTCAACGGCTTCAGCCAGATCTTCCTCCAGCGCCAACCGTTGTGTGGCCTGCTGTGCCTGCTGGCCATCCTGATCGGCGCCCCGGCTTTGCTCGGTGGCGCGTTATTGGGTGGCGTCGCGGGTTTGCTCACGGCCCAGCGCCGGGGTTATCCAAAGGCGGAGCGCCAGGCCGGTCTTTATAGCTACAACGGTGTGCTGCTGGGCTTGTTGATCAGCCAACACTTCGCCTGGTCGGCCTTGTTGCCGCCGCTGATTCTGGCGTGCGGTGGCTTGAGCGCGATCCTCACACGGCAATGGCTCAAACACGCGACTCAACCGAATGATTTGCCTGCCTATACCACGCCTTTCGTCGGCCTCGGCTGGTTGCTGCTGGGTACTGCCCCGGACAGCACGCTTGTCGTGACCGAGCCCGACACGTTGTCCGTCTTGGCTGCCCCCTTTACCGGCCTCGCGCAAGTCATGTTGCTGGACCGCCCCTTGGCCGGCACTTTGATTGCACTGGGTCTGCTGCTGGCCAACCGTCGCGCGGCCTTATGGGCAATGATCGGCGCCAGCATCGGCGTGCTGATCGCCCTGCTGCTGGACGAACCCGCCAGCGCCCTCCTCGGCCTGCACAGCTATAACCCGGCGCTGGCTGCGCTGGCATTGAGCCAAACGCGTCGCCAATCCTGGTTGCCGCTGCTCGGCATCGGCCTGGCAATCATCCTCACGCCAGGTTTCGCCGCCCTGCACCTGCCCGCGCTGACCGCGCCGTTTATCCTCGCCTGCTGGCTGGCACGCGCCAGCCAACGGATGTTTAAACCCCGCGTGGACAGCCCGTTCGAATCCCCCTAGGCTTGCTCGATATTCGATTCAGGCGATTTCCATGGACAGCAACAACTGGCGTCAACGGCTGTATGTAATGGTGTTCCAGAGTGACACCGTGGCTGGCCGACGCTTCGATAGCACCCTGCTGCTGATCATCCTCGCCAGCCTGGTGATTGTGATCCTCGACAGCATCCAGGAGGTGCACGACAACTACGCCGACCTGCTGGCCTACATCGAGTGGGGCTTCACCATCATCTTCGCCATCGAGTACGGGCTGCGGCTGTACTGCTCGCCCAAGCCGTTGCGCTATGCGTTCAGCTTTTATGGGTTGGTGGACTTGCTGGCTATCGTGCCCGGCATCCTCGCGCTGTATTACAGCGACGCCCAATACCTGCTAATTATCCGGATTATCCGGATGCTGCGGATCTTCCGCGTGCTCAAGCTGGGGCCGTACCTCAAACAGGCCAACTACCTGATGGCGGCGCTGCGGGGCAGCAAACAGAAGATCGTGGTGTTCCTGCTGAGCGTCTGCACGCTGGTGACAGTGTTCGGCACCCTGATGTACGTGATCGAGGGGCCGGAGCACGGGTTTACCAGTATTCCCAAAGGCATTTACTGGGCAATCGTGACCCTGACCACCGTGGGCTTCGGCGATATCGTGCCGAAGACGCCACTGGGCCAAGTGATCTCGTCGCTGGTAATGATCACCGGTTATTCGATCATCGCGGTGCCTACCGGGATTTTCACGGCGGAACTGGCGAATGCCATGCGCGGTGAACAGCTGCAACACGATTGCCCGGTGTGCAAGAAAGACAGCCATGAGCCCAATGCGGCGTTTTGCTCGCGTTGTGGCAATAATCTTTTCAAAAGAATGGAATAAGCAAAGAGCGTTTTAATCTTTAAACGTCTATGCGGCGCCCGCTATAGTCGATGGCAAATTGCCCCCACTCAACCAATAACCTTCTCGAACAACAAGGAATGAGCAGTGAAAAAACTCGTTAGCGCCTCTCTCCTGGCCGCCGGCCTGGCCCTGGCCGGCGCCGTCCAGGCTGCACCGGTCACCCTGCTCAACGTCTCCTACGACGTGATGCGCGACTTCTACAAGGACTACAACGCCGCCTTCCAGAAGCACTGGGAAGCCGAGCACCCGAACGACAAGTTGACCTTGCAAATGTCCTTCGGTGGTTCCAGCAAACAAGCGCGCTCGGTCATCGACGGCCTGCCGGCTGACGTGATCACCATGAACATGGCCACCGACATCAACGCCCTGGCGGACAACGGCAAACTGGTGCCGGACAACTGGGTCACCCGCTTGCCGAACAACAGCGCGCCGTTCACCTCCGCCACGGTATTTATCGTGCGCAAAGGCAACCCTAAAGCCCTGAAAGACTGGCCGGACCTGCTCAAAGATGGCGTGCAAGTCATCGTGCCGAACCCGAAAACCTCGGGTAACGGCCGTTACACCTACCTGTCGGCATGGGGCTACGTGCTCAAAAACGGCGGCGACGAAAACAAGGCCAAGGCCTTTGTCGGCAAGCTGTTCAAGCAAGCGCCTGTGCTGGACACCGGCGGCCGTGCAGCGACCACGACCTTCATGACCAACCAGATCGGCGACGTGCTGGTGACCTTTGAGAACGAAGCGGAAATGATCGCCCGTGAATTCGGCCGTGATCAGTTCGAAGTGATCTACCCAAGCGTCTCCGCCGAAGCTGAGCCACCCGTGTCGGTGGTCGACAAAGTCGTCGAGAAGAAAGGCACCCGCGCCGCGGCCGAGGATTATCTGAAATACCTGTGGTCGCCGGAAGGTCAGGAAATCGCTGCCAACAACTACCTGCGTCCGCGTGATCCGAAGGTGCTGGCCAAGTACACCGACCGCTTCCCGAAAGTCGAGTTCTTGTCGGTTGAGAAGACCTTTGGTGATTGGCGTACCGTGCAGAAAACCCACTTCAATGATGGTGGGATTTTTGATCAGATCTACAGCGGGCAGTAAGCCGCTGTAACCGAATAAGTGCGGTCAAACATATGGGAGGGCGCTTGCTCCCTCCCATATTTGAGTCGATGTTTGGCCGCTACATCGGCGGTGTTACGCCATCCTTGCCAGCTGAGATAGCTTGAGCAGTAATAGTCCCGTCCTCCCCCTTCGCGGCAAACAACACCACCTTCGTCCCCACCTTGAGCAAGCTGCGATCCCCCGGCTCCAGGTTGACGATCGGCACATCATCCGGCACCACAATCTTCTGCTCGCCGCCTTTGTACTTGACGGTCAAGGTGCGCCCTTTGCTGACCACCAGGTCGCCGACGGTGCCGTTGGTCATGCTGCTACCTTCCTTCAAATCGAACGCGCGGTGCCCGTCGCCCGTACCGGCCATGGCCGGTGGAAACACATGGACTTCAAGCGCGGTGAGGCTGCCCTCGGCATTCGGCATGGCGGCCGAGCCGATGTAGCTGCCAGGCTTGATGTCTTCGATCTTGGCCAGGGTCACGGCGCGAACCTGGGTGTCCTTGGTGAGTTGCACGGTGACGTCTTCGCCGCTATTGACCTTGACGTGTATCGCGTCGCCATCAATTGCAGTGATAGCGCCGCGTACGCCCACTCGCGGGGCGTCAGCGGCATTGGCCAAGCCAATCGCCATGGCCGCGGCGAGGGTTGAAGCCAGGAGCATCTTGTTCAACGTGATCTTCATGACGGTGGATTTCCTGTTTCGGCAGTTGGGTCTGAATGTATCATTGCCGTTCGACTCAAAAGTTAACGTTTCAGTCATTAATTTCCGGCATGAGTGATATCACTGCCAACGGTCTACCCCGCGCGGAGTCTTGTCTCTACTCTCGCACGCAATCTTCCTTCGCTTTGATGAGAACACCATGAACGCCACCCCACACGCCCCAAGCACGATGACCCGCGGCATGGTGATGCTGTTTGCGTTCTGTTGCGGCGCTATCGTTGCCAACATTTACTACGCGCAACCGATCATCGAGCTGATTGCCCCGGACATTGGCCTTACCCCGGCGATGGCCAGCCTGATCGTGTCGCTGACGCAAATCGGCTATGCCTTGGGCCTGTTCTTCCTGGTGCCGCTGGGTGATCTGCTGGAAAACCGCAAGCTGATGATCGCTACCACCGTAGTGGCTATCGCTAGCCTGCTGGGCGCGGCGTACACCGAGCAGCCGAACCTGTTCCTGCTGGTGTCGTTACTGATCGGTTTCAGTTCGGTCTCAGTGCAGATTCTGATCCCATTGGCTGCGCACCTGGCGCCCGCCGAATCCCGTGGCCGTGTGGTCGGCAGCATCATGGGTGGCCTGTTGCTCGGTATCTTGTTGGCACGGCCGGTGTCCAGCGTCGTGGCCGACCACTTTGGCTGGCGCGCGATGTTCATGGCCGCCGCCGCGTTAATGGCGTTTATCAGCTTGGTACTGCTGATGACCATTCCCAAGCGCCAACCTGACCACAGCGCCAGCTACGGCCAACTGCTGCGATCCCTCGGCACCCTGCTGCGCCAGCAACCGATACTGCGCCAACGGGCGTTTTACCAAGGTTGCATGTTCGCCACCTTCAGCCTGTTCTGGACCGCAGCGCCCTTGGAGCTGGCGCGTAATCACGGCCTGAGCCAAAGCGAGATCGCACTGTTTGCGTTGGTGGGTGCGCTGGGCGCTATCGCCGCGCCTATCGCCGGCCGCCTCGCCGATGCCGGCCACACCCACCGCGCCTCGCTGCTGGCCATGCTGTTTGCCGCGCTGAGCTTCCTGCCGGCCTTCATACACCCGCTGTACAGCGTGATCGGCCTGGCGGTGACCGGCGTGGTCCTGGACTTCTGCGTGCAGATGAACATGGTCCTCGGTCAGCGCGCCATCTACGCCCTCGACGCCAACAGCCGCAGCCGCCTGAATGCGCTCTACATGACCAGCATCTTCATCGGCGGCGCCTTCGGCTCGGCGATTGCCAGCAGCGTGTATGAACACGGCGGCTGGCTGGGCGTGATGCTGGTGGGCAGTGCGTTCCCGCTGGTGGCGTTGTTGCGGTTCTTGAGTGTTTCGCGTGAAGCCACAGTCGCCACCGCCTGAACGCCCTTAAGAGCGCACCAACTTCTCCAAAGCCGCATCCGCCAGAAATGACGAGCGGCTTTTGACCTTGTGCTCCCGCACATAGCGGTCGATGCGTTGAATGACATAACCGGGCAAGGTCACATTGACCTTCTCGGTCTTGCCCAGATAGGGCGAGATGTCCAACTCCAACATTCCCCAGCCCATCCCGGCGTAGTCTTCGTGAGCGTGATGATTCGCCACCGACGTTGGCATCGGAATCGGTCCACCCTCTGCCGCGATCTCCTGCAACATGATGTGCGCAACTTCCACAGCGGCGTTGTACGCCTCTTCAAAACTGTCCCCCGCAGTGACTGCGCCTGGGATATCGGGGATCTGAATACCGGTGGCGGTGAAGTCATCGCCCCATTCGATACACATTGGGTATTGCATGAATGTTCTCCTTAAAACTGAAACAGCCCGGCGCGTTTCCTGATGCTTCTGACGGTGCCCAGCGGCAGGTCCTTCTTGGGATGGGGCACCGGAATGGTGTACGGGTTATAACGATGGGTAAAAATGTGATGACTGCCCGTGACCCGATCCAACACCCAACCCGCCTCTTGCAGCTCCTTGATCAATAACCTGCTTTGCACCTCAGCCTCCTTGGCTTGGCCTGAATAAAAGTAACCCTAGAGTTATCTTTACTCAAGCACAAAATGCCGAAGCCTGACTGACGGTTGTTTTGCGGAATGTTGAAAACACGGGATAACCGTCAGTCTCGGCCACCGGTCTGCATCGCGGCTGCATAACTTAAAGGCTCGTTGCGGAACCAAGGGATGCGCCCATTAACAGACGGCCAATAGCTGAACTGACACGCGCTGGCCAACACAGTCGGTTGACGACGCAGTAACGCCAGGACGGCCTGCGAAGCAATGGTCAAGGCGATCTTCTGCCCTGGGCATTGATGAATGCCTGCGCCAAAGCTGAAGATTCGCCGCTGTCGCCGCTCGAGCAAAACGCTGTCCGGGTCCGGATTCGCTTCGGAGTCACGATTGGCGGACGCCAGCACTATCAGAACGGTGTCCCCTTCCTCCAAGACACGGTTGCCAATTGTGCAGCGCCCTGCCACGAATCTCCGCGTGTTTTGTACGGGCGAGTCATAACGCGCCACTTCTTCTACCAGCGCAGTCGCCAAGGCTGGCGCGCGCAGAATCCGCTCAACCAGATCAGGCCGCCGAGCGAGTAGCACCAGCGTGTTGCCAATCAAACCGGCAGTGGCTTCGCAGGTCTGTGACAACAGACCGATCAGGTTGGCACTCAATACTTCCGGATTCTCCCAGCCACCTCTGCGGATGTGCGCCAGCAACACGGCTTCTTCAAGTACGTCGCTGAACATCTGCCTCAACTGCGACGCGCTGGCATCAGCGGTACGCAGTTGAGCTTCACTGCTCAGCGGCGAGAGGCTGGCGACGAAACTCCGTGTGAGCTCGGCGACAGAGGCTAACTGCTCTGCCGGGAACCCCAGCAGAGCCGCAACCACCGAGACGGGTAAGGTGAACATCAACGCGTCGAGCTTATCCACGCCGTCGATGAGTCGCCCCACTGCAGCTGCGACAGTGTGTGCGTCCACTGCGGCCAACGCTGGCTCGATCACCGACCTCGGGCACCGATGGGCAGAGCCCTCATTCATACGCATCAATCGCGCAAAAACCTGCCCTGCCGCGCCCTGCGCAATCGCCTTGGGCACCGGCTCGTGCAACGGGCGTACGCGACAATCGGGATGCGCCAGCACCGACTCGACCACCTTGGCGCGGCTGGCGATCCAGAGGCCAAGATCAGCATCAAAGATTAGCTCGCCCTGGCGCCTCAGGCCTGCGTAATACGCATAGGGATCAACATGGGTAGCGGCTTGTAGCGGTGTCATTCGGGACGTCCTGTTCTCAAAGAAGCGCTACTATCGGCCCCCTGACACAACAATGATTCGCCCAGGAACGAAACATGAACGCCCATGACGATGACGCAGCACTCTCACAAGTCGCCGGTGCGATTGCAGAACCTGCGCGCACGAAAATGCTCTGCGCGCTGATGGATGGTCACGCGCGTACCAGCACCGAGATGGCCGTGATTGCCGGGGTGAGTACTTCCACCGCCAGCGCCCACTTGGCCAGGCTCAAGGATGATGGCCTGATCAAGTTGCATACCCAGGGCCGCCATCGTTACTACAGCCTCGCGGGTCCGCACATAGCCCAGGCGATCGAAGGCCTGATGGTGATCAGCCGAAACAGCGCAAAAGCGTTTGTGCCGAACACGCCTAATCGTTTGCAGTTCGCACGCACCTGCTACGACCACATGGCCGGCACCTTGGCGGTCCAGTTGCATGACCATTTCATCGCATCCGGTTGGCTGATTGGCGACGACACTTACCAGCTCACAGCACCCGGTGAAAAAGTAATGATCGAACTTGGGGTGGATGTAGCGGCACTGTCCGCACAGCGACGACGTTTTGCCTGCTCGTGCCTGGATTGGAGCATGCGCCGCCCGCACCTGGCCGGCGCGTTGGGCGCAGCGTTGCTACAGAGCGCCATCCGCCGTGAATGGGTGACTCAGGACCTGGATAGCCGGGCGCTCGGTTTGACGCCCAAGGGACGTAAAGCGTTGGCGAGCCGATTTGGAATAGAAGCATAAGAACACTTGTGCAACGTCAGCGTCAGGCGCAGGCCGAATGCCCGTGGTCCAGGCAGCACAACAAACGCTCGACCGTATGCTCCAGCGGGCCGGAGTTATCCAGCACGAATAATCCGCACGCATTGCCCGCAATCAGGTCAGCAGTAAACCGCGCATTACGCGCCAGACGCGCGTCGATATCCACCAAAGACTCACGCCCCCGCGCTATCAAGCGCTGGCGCAGCACGGCTTGATCAACGGTCAGCAACACCACCAGCAACGTCGGATAACGCTCACGGGTTTGTGCCAGATGCGCGCGGGAGCCATTGACCAGCACGTCGTCCCCCGCCGCCAGCCACTCGTCGATTTCCTTGGGAATGCCATAGGACAACCCGTTGGCCTGCCAACTAAGGGCAAACGCACCCTCAGCATCCATCGCGGCAAACTGCTCCGGGCTTACACCCTGGGCCGCTTCACCCACCGCTTCCGCCGAGCGGGTGATCACACGACGCACAATGCGACAACCGCGCTCAGCCAAGCGTGTGCGTGCGGCATCCAACAGGCTGTCCTTGCCCGAACCCGATGGTCCGATGAGATAGATCAACCTGCTTGCCATCAAAACACCCTCTTCGCTTGTCGCCGGATTTGTTGTACTACAGGAGGCCCGGCGGCGGCCACATTACCCGAGTGCGACCCGCCGGAACAGCCATGCGGGGTGACCGCAGTTGAGTTCAAACGACAGTCGGCGCGGGAGGTGTCAGTGCTGTCGCTTGCACATGACTGGCGGGCGGCAGGTTGATGAAGGTTTGTGAAAGGTTGAAGGGGGTTACCCAGTGGCCTGCGGCGAAGCCGTCTGGCACAATCCGCACCATTAATTAGCCACTACTTGACGGCACTTCCGCAGATTTAAGGAAAAACACGGATGTTCACTGACAAAACCCGTCCTCTGGCCTATCACCGACTCTGCGGGCTGGCGCTGGCCAGCCTGCTCGTCGCTGGCTGCGCCACCCCTCCCCCTCAACCACGGCCGGTGGCTGTACGCGATCACTGCCTGGATAAAGGGCCTGCAGGGAGCGCGGCATTCGAGAACTGCACGGCCGACCAGCAAGCGCAGAAAGCGAAAATGCTAAAAGACGTCCTCGCCGTGCTCGACAAGACTCCTGGCCGACAACCCTTGGCCGATCCGGGCCCGGACGGTTATCAGGCAGCCGACTTCCCGGAAACCCCCAAGGTCCTGAACTACCAGGGCGAACGCTCGATCTCGGTCACTGAAAAACAGGCGTTGCCTTACAAGATCAGAATCACCTGGAAATTCGACTCACCTTTCCCCGTGCCCGTACCGGGCGACGTCTACAGGATGGGCCAGATGCGCCAGCAGGTCGTGCCGGCCGTGGAGGCGCAAGGGCTTGCCAAGTTTGTGTGCACGGTGACGGCTGACCAGCAGGTGCAGTGGATTTTCTATGCCAAAAGTGAAGAGACGTTCATGGCACAGGTGAATGCCGCACTGGCCAAGAGCGACCGTTACCCGCTGGTGTTCACGGCGAATAAAGAACCCGCGCTGAGCAGCGAGATGGCCGGGGCTGGAACTCTCCGCATCACGCCCAAAACCTGTATGGAATGACGTTATGGCGAGCAGGCTTGCCCTGCGTTGGGTTGCGCAGCAGCCCCAATAAAATGACCGCGTTCGCCGCCAGGTTTTGGGGCCGCTTCGCAGCCCAACGCGGGGCAAGCCCGCTCGCCACAGAGTTGTACGTAGCGGTTAGATCGGTGCAGTCGCTGGAAACGCCATGACGTTGAAATCGTCCAAAACCAGCATCTCTCCATTCGAAAGCTGCCAGTTGAAGAAGTCCGAAAAGTCTCCTCTGGCTAGAGCGCGAATCACCTTCGCCACAAAGCCATGAGCGACCAGCAACACAACACGCGCAGCATAGAGGGCTGCCAGCTCCACCAAACCTCGATGTACACGGGCAACCACATCTGCAATCGACTCACCGCCCGCTGGCCCAACGGCCCATTGGCGCGTGATGTTCTGCGCCCAAAGCTGTGGGTGCATTGCCCTCACCTCAGCCTGCGTCAGCCCTTCGAACACGCCGACGTCGCGCTCGCGAAAGTCGCCCATTGTTAATGGCTCAAGATTCAACTCACCGTTAAGAATTTGCGCGGTTTGCTGGGCTCGCACGCGCGGAGAGACGATTAACACCTCAATGCCGCTGGGCAGTTTCTTGCTGAGAGACGCAGCCTGCTCCCTGCCCCGCTCGGTTAATTCCGGGTCGAGCGCGCCGAGGTAACGATGCTCGGCGTTGGCCCAGGTTTCGCCATGGCGTACGACATAGAGATCCATGAGGTCCTTCTCGTTGAAAGTGAACGGGGGAATACAGATAACAAACTCTTGGTACTTCCGCGACTTTTCCTACGATCTATGTGGCTTGCAGTTGCTATAACGCACCGTTAGCCTCTCGCAGTCGCTGCTTATCAGCGATCGGGCTTGGTCGCCCGGGTTAGAATGGCGCACAGTGCCGCGCAAGCGGCATTATTGTGTTCGCGTTATGGCGAGCTGTGCGTGGGAGGGCTCCGGCCCTGCCGGGTTTCCATTCCCTGGTCGACCAACCTGCGTACAGCTCGCCACCCTTCTGCTTGGTCGCGGATGTGGCGAGCTCTAATTGAATGGAGATTTACTGCATGAAAAAGGCTACCCCGAATCCCCCGCCATCCTCTTTGGATGACACATCACAAACCCCACCCGACATTATCTTCACCGTCCGTCCCGGCCTCAACACTGAAGTTGCCTTAAGCAATGCCAGCGAGATGCTGGAATCGGCGACTGTGTGTGCGTACGACTGTGCCGAGCACCTGGATGGCTCAGGCCGCAAACAGGTATTGGCGGTGGTGCAGATGATTGAGATTGCGCAGTTGTTGGTAGATCAAGCGCTGAACCGGGAGTGTCCCGTGGCCTGATGGCTAAGGAGATCCCTTGTGGGAGCGGGCTTGCTCGCGAATGCGGAATATCAGCTGATTCAACGGGTGGCTGACCCACCGCTTTCGCGAGCAAGCCCGCATACATTTAGTCCGTGTATATCAGGGGATATTTGCTTCCCGCAGGCGTAATCGTGGTGTGACGAAGTCCAGAAACGCGCGCACCTTTAACGGCAACGGCGCCTGCCCTTTGTGTACCAAACTAATGGGCAATGCCGCTGATTCATAGGGTTGCAGCACCACCTGCAAATCACCTTTTTGTACCGCATCAGCCACCTGATACGACAACACCCGAATCACCCCAACCCCAAGCGCTGCCGCTGCAATCGCAGCTTCCGCCGTGTTGACCGACAGCCGTGAATGCACCGGCACGGTCTGCTCCGATTTACCCGCGCCAAACACCCATGCGCCCACCGAGGCCAGTACTTCGAAAGTGATGCAGCTGTGCGTGGTCAAATCCTGTGGTGCCGCCGGTACACCATGGGTGTCCAGATACTGGGGACTGGCACACACCACTCGCCGCACCATGCCCACCTGCGTCGCCTTGAACGAGCTGTCGGGCAGGTCACCAATGCGCACGGCTACGTCGCACTGCTCTTCCATCAAATGCACCACGCGGTCGGTCAGCATCAAGTTGATGTTGATCTCGGGGTACTGCGCGAGAAATTCCGCCACCACCGGCACGATGTGCAAGCGCCCAAATACGATGGGCGCCGTCACCACCAGCTCACCTTTGGGCACCGCATACTCGCCGGTCGCGGCGCGTTCGGCTTCGCCGATGTCTTCCAGAATCTGTCGGCACGCCGCGAGGTAGGAGGCACCTGCGTCAGTCAACAACAGTTGCCGCGTAGTGCGGTGCAGCAGGCGTGTGCTCAGGTAAGTTTCCAACTCCGCCACTTTGCGGCTGACAGTGGCCAGTGGCATACCCAAATGGCGGGCCGCCGCCGACAAGCTGCCCGCGTCTACCACCGCAATAAACACCGACATCGACTCAAGACGATTCATGGCGCCCTATCAAATTTTGGAAGGATGATTCCTGATCCTAGGGGATTATCGACATAAACGCGACTGCGTAAGGTTGGCAACTGACCCCCTGCAATAAAAGGAGAGCGCCATGAGTGGGCTGCCGATTACATCCGAGAACTCCACCGCACCTTCGGTTACGCCGCGGGGCAAGATCATCATGATGGCGGTGATCGCCGGAGCGGTGGTGACCAATATTTATTGTACGCAGCCGGTGCTGCCGTTGATTGCGTCGGACATGGGCGTCGAAGTGTCGACGGTCAACCTGGTGGCGGGCGCAGCCCTGTTGGGGTTTGCGACTGGGTTGGCGTTGTTGCTGCCGATGGGTGACCGCTTTGACCGACGCAAGCTGGTACTCGGACAGATCGTGCTGGCGTTCTGTTTTGCCTTGGCGGCAGCGTTTGCGCCGAGTATCTGGGCATTGATCGGCGCGTCGTTTGGCCTGGGAATGGTGTCGTGTGTGCCGCAGCAGCTAGTGCCGTTTGCAGCGGTGATGTCGCAGCCCCATGAACGCGGGCGCAATGTGGGTACGGTAGTCAGCGGGATCATGCTGGGTATTTTGCTCGGCCGCACGATCAGCGGCGTGGTCGGCGAGGCCTATGGCTGGCGCGCGGTTTTTGCAATGGAAGCGGCGTTCATGGTTCCGGTGTGGTTCCTCGCGGCCAGACTGTTACCACCGGGCGTGACGAGCACAAACCTGTCCTACCCGCGCCTGCTGGCTTCGCTGTGGCCGTTGATGCGCGATAACAGCCCGATTCGCCAATCGATGATGGTGCAAGCGTTGTTATGGGCGTGCTTCAACGCGTTCTGGGTAAACCTGGCGGCGTTGTTGGCGAATGGCCCATGGCAGTTGGGCAGCGCGTGGGCCGGTGGTTTCGGGGTTATCGGCGCGGTGGGTGCGTTTGCGGCGTCGTATGGCGGCCGGGCGGCGGACAAGGTGGGTTGCCGTAAAGTGATTGGCGCCAGCGTGGGCATTGTGACCTTGGCGTTTCTGCTACTGGCCGGGGCGCAAACCTCACTCATTTTGCTGGTACTTGGGGTGATCGTGCTGGACATCGGCGTGCAGTCGGGGCTGGTTGCCAACCAGACGCGAGCGTTTGCGGTGGACCCGAAGGCTCAGGGGCGGATCAACAGTTTGTACATGACAGCCACCTTTATCGGCGGTGCGATTGGGGCGACAGTCAGTGGTTGGTTGATGGCGCGGTTTGGATGGGTGGGGATTGTGGCGTTTGGGATTGTGCTAGGGATATTGGCCGGGGTGATCCATTTGATTAGAACACCGCGTCGGGCTCAAGAGTTGGCGTAAATCCCAGGCCGAATGAAGCCCGCCCCCACAGTTAATCCTCATTTCAAGGTAAGAAAAAGGCGACCCGAAGGTCGCCTTTTGTCATTGCGCGTATTGCTTGCTCAACCCCGGCGGTACGCCGTGCACGTCGGTCTCTTCCCAAGGCCCATTCGGGCTGATGGAGCGGCTCCAGCCGTTGCTCCAGCGGTAGTAGGTGCGCTGGCGGTAGAAGGTGTCGGGCTGGTCTTCCAACACATAGACCTTCATGTTCCCGTCCCAGTGGCTCGCAGCACCCGGTGGCGGTGCGAAGGTTGGCGAGGAGCTGGGCGGTGCTTTCGGCGGTGCGGTCACCGGGCCGGAAGGCCGGGTACTCGGCTGGGTCGACGGGCCCGACGGTGGAATGGTCGGCCCGGTGGGCGCTGTAGGTCGGTGGACCGCACAAGCGCTCAGCCCCAATACCAGGCTGAGCAAGGTGATGCGTGCAAGGGCGGTCATAGGTGTTTCCTCGAAATTACTTATCCGGACTGTCGATGGTCAGCTGCTGCAATGCAGTGGTGCTGCTGGCCAAGGGTTGGCTGCGGCCGATCCACTCGCCAGTGGTCGGCTGACCGGCCCGGGATATGCGCGCAACCAGTTGGACTTCGGGAAAGTTGGACAGTTTCAACTGCGGCATCATCGCGTCGGCATCGCCCAGTTCGACGGTGACCGGCAGCTCGGCGACGGTGACGCGCTTGGCCGCCAACGGTGCCGGCGGGCCATTTACCGCGCGGGCAAAGATAAACACGCTGTCGCTCGGTAAGGCCTTGGCTTTCACATCAGCCGCCAGGTCTACGCGGACTTTCATCACGGCCTTGTGCGCGACAGTGCCACCGTTCTCTTTCAACTTCTCGGCCGCGCGATCGATGCCGCCTTGCAACGCAGCGCGGGAATTGTCTTCTGGAGGCAACTGCGCCAACAGACGGTTCCAGTAGTCGATTGCCTCCTGATAGCGCTGGCCTTCAAAGGCGGCGATACCCAGCAGGCCGAGGCTGGTGACTTCCTTCGGATCGAGTTTCAAGGCCTCATCCGTCAGGGCCTGGACCTTGGGCGACCACTGTTTGTTGTCGGCAAAGTACTGCGCTTGGGCCCACTGGCCCAGCAGCTCCGGCTGGCGACCGGCCAAGGCCACGGTGCGTTCGAAGACTTTGGCCGCATCGGCCGAACGGTCCTGGGCCATGTAGGCGCGGCCGAGGAAGTACAGGCCCTCCGGCGAGTCCGGCTGCGCGGCAGCGGCGCGCTCCAGGCGGTGGGTCATGTCTTCCATGGACACCGGCGGCTGGGAGAATTCGCGGGTCAGTTCGACCTTGTCACTGGCGCCGAAATGCAGGTACAGGCCCAGGCCCAACACGGGTACTAAAACAGCGGCGAGCAACGGCAGCGGTTTGCCGAGACGCGATTCGCGGGGCTTTTCCACGCCTTCGGTGTCGGCCAGCAACTCACGGGCGGCTTCGGCGCGTCCGGTGTCGAGTTGCGCGGCGTTGAGTACACCTTCGTCCTGCTGGACTTGCAGCTCGGCGACACGCTCTTGGTAGAGCGCCACGTTCAGCGCGGTGCGATCCTCTTCACGCTGGGCACGGCGGCCGCGCAACACAGGGATCAACAGGAAACTCAGGGCAATCAGAAGCAGCAACCCTGCTGCGAGCCAAAAATCAATCATCAGTCTTGGTGTCCAGCAATTGGTCGAGGCGTTTGCGCTCTTCGGGGGATAGCGCGTCGGAGCCATCAGTAGGCGCGGCGCGGCGACGGCGGACAATCACGGCCATGACGACCACACCGGCCAGCAACAGCCCGGCAGGGCCAAACCAGAGCAGCGCGGTCTTGCCGGTGAGCGCCGGTTTGTAGCGCACGAAATCACCGTAACGATCAACCATGAAGTCGATGATCTGCTGGTTGTCCTTGCCCTCCCCCAGCATGCGGAAGATTTCTTTGCGCAGGTCGGCGGCGATCGGCGCATTGGAGTCGGCGATGTCCTGGTTCTGGCATTTGGGGCAACGCAGTTCCTTGGTCAGATCGCGGAAGCGCTCGCGCTCGGCGTCGTTGGCGAATTCGTAGGTGTCGATGGCCGCGTGGGCCACACCGGCCAGGCCCAAGGCTAAAACGGCAGCGGTCAACCAGCGCTTCATTGTTTGGCCTCGTCGACCAGCGCCTGGTACTTGGCGGCCAGTTGCTCACGCCAGACCACTTCGTCGATCACGCCGACGTACTTGTCGCGGATCACGCCCTTGGCATCGATAAAGAAGGTTTCCGGAGCGCCATACACGCCGAGGTTCAGGCCAAGGTTGCCGTCTTCATCGCGGATATCCATCTGGTACGGGTTGTGGAATTCCGCCAGCCACTTCAACGCCGACGCATTGTCGTCCTTGTAGTTGATGCCGTAGATCACCACGCCCTTCTCTGCCAGTTTGTTCAGCACCGGATGCTCAACTCGGCAGGAAATACACCAGGTCGCCCAGACGTTGACCAATGCCGGCTTGCCCTGCAAATCGGCCTGGGTCAGGGTTCTGTCACCCTGCACCGTCGGCAGGCTAAAGGCCGGGAACTGTTTACCGATCATCGCCGACGGCAGCTCGGCGGGGTCCAGGTACAACCCGCGATACAGAAACACCGCCACCACCAGAAACAACGCCAGCGGCAACACCATCAACCAACGCTTCATACTGCTGCCCCTTGCAGGCCGAGGGTTTCACGCACCCGACTCTTGACCTTGACCCGATAACGCCGGTCCAACGCGGCCAGCAAACCGCCAAACCCTGTCAACAAACCGCCGAACCAGATCCAGCGCACAAACGGCTTCACATGCACCCGCACGGCCCAGGCGCCGTCGCCCAGCGGTTCACCCAGCGCCACATAGAGGTCACGGGTGAAACCGGCGTCGATCCCGGCTTCGGTCATCATCGAGCTTTGCACGGTGTACAGGCGTTTTTCCGGGTGCAGTACCGCCACTTCCTTGCCGTTGCGCACCACGCGCACAGTGCCTTTGTCAGAAGTGAAATTCGGGCCTTCAAAGTGCTTGGCGCCGTCGAAGATGAAGTGGTAGCCGGCCAGGTCCATCGACTCGCCCGGTGCCAGGCGCAGGTCGCGCTCGGCACTGTTCTGGCTGGACAGCACTACGCCGAGGGCGCACACGGCGATGCCGATGTGCGCGATCTGCATGCCCCAATAACTGCGGGTCAAACTCGGCAGGCCCTTGATCAAGCCTTTGTGCCGGGTCTTGTCGAAGATGTCGCGCACGCCGGCCAACAACACCCAGGCCGCGAGCAGGAAGGTGGCGAGCACCGCCCAGTTGAAGTCGCCGTAGGCGATACCGGCGATCACCGCCAAGGCCACACTGCCGAGCAATACCGGCGCCAGCATGCCCGCCAGCCATTTCACCGGGGTGTCTTTCCAGCGCACCAACATGCCGATCGCCATGACCACCATCAACAGGCCCATCAACGGAATAAACAGCGCGTTGAAGTACGGCGGGCCAACGGACAGCTTGGCGCCGCTCAGGGCATCCAGCACCAGCGGGTAAAGAGTGCCGAGCAGGATCATCGACGCCGCCACCACCAACACCAGGTTGTTACCCAGCAACAGGGTTTCCCGCGACCACAGGTTGAAGCCGACCTGGCTCTTGACCACCGGCGCGCGCAACGCAAACAACGTCAGGGAGCCACCGACCACAAACAGCAGGAAGATCAGGATGAATACGCCGCGCTCCGGATCGGAAGCAAACGCGTGCACCGAGGTCAGCACACCCGAACGCACGAGGAAGGTGCCGAGCAGGCTGAGGGAAAACGCGGCGATGGCCAGCAACACGGTCCAACTCTTGAACACGCCGCGTTTTTCAGTGACGGCCAACGAGTGAATCAGCGCCGTGCCCACCAGCCAAGGCATGAAGGAGGCGTTTTCCACCGGGTCCCAGAACCACCAGCCGCCCCAGCCGAGTTCGTAGTAAGCCCACCACGAACCGAGGGTGATACCGATACCGAGGAAGGCCCAGGCGACGATGGTCCACGGCCGCGACCAGCGCGCCCAGGCCGCATCGAGACGCCCGCCGAGCAAAGCGGCGATGGCGAAGGCGAAGGCCACGGAGAAACCGACGTAACCCATGTAGAGCATCGGCGGGTGCACGATCAAGCCGATGTCTTGCAACAGCGGGTTGAGGTCGTGCCCATCCGCCGGGATCTGCGGCAGGATGCGGGTGAACGGGTTGGAGGTCATGATCAGGAACAACAGGAAACCGATGCTGATCATGCCCATCACCGCCAGCACCCGGGCCAGCATGACTTGCGGCAGTTGACGCGAGAACACCGACACGGCGAAGGTCCAGCCGCCGAGGATCAAGGCCCACAGCAGCAATGAGCCTTCGTGAGCACCCCACACGGCGCTGAACTTGTAGTACCAAGGCAAGGCGCTGTTGGAGTTATTCGCGACATAGGCGACAGAAAAGTCGTCGGTCATAAAGGCGTAGGTCAGGCAACCGAAGGCGAACACCAGAAAGGCAAACTGCCCCCAGGCGGCCGGCTGCGCCAGGCTCATCCACAAGCGGTCACCGCGCCAGGCGCCGAGTAACGGCACCACGGCCTGGACGACGGCAAAACACAGGGCGAGGATCATCGCCAACTGGCCCAGCTCCGGAATAAACAGTGCGGACGTCATCGGTTAGCCCTCCTTCGCTGGGGTCGGGGCGGATTGACCGCTGTCTTTCAAGGCTTTGGTGACTTCCGGCGGCATGTATTTCTCATCGTGCTTGGCCAGCACTTCATCAGCCACCACCACGCCGTCGGCGTTGAGTTTGCCCAGGGCGACGATGCCCTGACCTTCGCGGAACAAATCCGGAAGGATGCCGCGGTAGGTGATGGTGACGGACTTGCTGAAGTCGGTGACCACGAAGGTCACGTCGAGGGAGTCGGCAGAACGTTTCAGCGAGCCCTTTTCCACCATGCCACCGGCGCGAATCCGCGTGTCCAGCGGTGCTTCGCCATTGGCGATCTGGGTCGGGGTGTAGAACAGGTTGATGTTCTCTCGCAGGGCGCTCATGGCCAGGGCCACGGCAATGCTCACACCGGCCAGGATGGCCAGGATGATCAACAGACGCTTTCTACGCAGCGGATTCACTTATCGGTCTCCCGGCGCAAACGACGCGCCTCTTGTTGCAGGTAACGCTTGCGGGCCAGGATCGGCGCGGCGACGTTGAGGGCCAGCACCGCCAGGCAGATGCCATAGGCCGTCCAGACATACAGGCCGTGATGGCCCATGGCGAGAAAATCACTGAAAGAAGCAAAACTCATCCACGGGCTCCCAGACTGGCTTGCACTTGGGCCTTGACCCAACTGGTGCGGGCTTCACGCTTGAGCACTTCGAGGCGCATGCGCATCAGCAGTACAGCGCCGAAGAAGCAGTAGAACCCCAGCACCATCAGCAGCAGCGGCGCCCACATTTCCACGGGCATCGCCGGCTTTTCGGTGAGGGTGAAGGTGGCGCCCTGGTGCAGGGTGTTCCACCACTCCACCGAGTATTTGATGATCGGAATGTTGATCACGCCGACGATGGCCAGCACCGCGCAGGCCTTGGCGGCGCTGTCACGGTTGCTGATGGCATTGCCCAAGGCAATCAGGCCGAAGTACAGAAACAACAGGATCAGCATGGACGTCAGTCGCGCATCCCACACCCACCACGAGCCCCAGGTCGGTTTGCCCCAGATCGCGCCGGTGACCAGCGCCACGGCGGTCATCCACGCACCGATAGGCGCGGCGCACTGCAGGGCCACGTCCGCCAGCTTCATCTTCCACACCAGGCCGACGATGCCGCACACGGCCAGCATCACGTAGCAGGACTGGGCCAGCATCGCGGCGGGCACATGGATATAGATGATGCGAAAACTGTTGCCTTGCTGGTAATCCGGCGGCGCGAAGGCCAGGCCCCAGACCAGGCCGGTGCCAATCAGCAACAGGGCGGCGATGCTCAACCACGGCAGCAGTTTGCCGCTGATGCCGTAAAACCATTTGGGCGAGCCGAGCTTGTGAAACCAGGTCCAGTTCATTGCTGTTTCCATCACGGTTGCTTCCCGTCTTTGCGGGGAGCTTAGGGTCTTTACTGACTAAACGTATAACGCTTGGCCAGACCTCATTATTCGCCGACGCTGATCTTCAGGCCAGCCGCTATAGCAAAGGGTGTCAGGGTTACCGCCAGGGCGGTCAGGCTGCCAAGCCACAAGAGGTAACCGGTCGCCGGCATCCCCATGAGCGCGGCCTGCAAGGCACCGCTGCCCAGGATCAACACCGGGATATACAAAGGCAGAATCAGCAGGGCCAACAACAGGCCGCCCCGCTTCAAACCGACGGTCAACGCTGCGCCCACCGCCCCCAACAGGCTGAGCACCGGCGTACCGAGTAACAAGGACAGCAGCAACACCGGCAGGCATTCGACGGGCAAGCCGAGCATCATCGCCAGCAGCGGCGAGAGCAAGACTAGCGCCAAGCCGGAAAAAGCCCAGTGTGCCAGCACCTTGGCCAGTACCAGAAGTGGCAGGGGGTGCGACGAAAGGACCCACTGTTCCAGGGAACCGTCTTCGAAATCACTGCGAAACAGCCCGTCCAGCGAGAGCAAAACCGATAAAAGGGCGGCTACCCACACCAGTCCCGGGGACAAGGTTTGCAACAGTTTAGTCTCGGGACCGACCGCCAAGGGGAACAGCGCGATGACGATGGCGAAGAATACCAGCGGGTTGGCCAGTTCGGCCGGACGGCGGCACAACAGCCGCGCTTCGCGGGCGACCAACAGGGCGAACACACTCATACCGAGTACCGTCCCAAATCCAGATCGCGGTAACCGACGGGCATGCGCGCCAGCGTGTGGTGAGTGGTGAGCACCACCAAGCCGCCCTGCTCGCAGTGCCGGGCCAGGTGTTCTTCGAGTTGGGCCACACCTTGTTTATCGAGGGCGGTGAACGGTTCGTCGAGAATCCACAGCGGCGGGCCGGGCAGATACAAACGGGCCAGGGCCACGCGGCGCTGTTGGCCGGCGGACAGGGTGTGACAGGGAACGTCTTCAAAGCCCTTCAGGCCAACGGCGGCCAAGGCCTGCCAGATGGCGTCGCGGGAAGCGGGATGATGCAGGGCGCTGAGCCAGCTGAGGTTTTCTTCGGCGGTCAGCACGTCCTTGATCCCGGCGGCGTGGCCGATCCAGATAAGGTTGCGTGCCAGCTCAGTGCGCTGTTCGGTCAAAGGCTTGCCATTGAGTCGGACTTCACCGGCCGTCGGCTGCATCAACCCGGCCAACAGGCGCAGCAAACTGGTCTTGCCGCTGCCGTTGGGACCGCTGATCTGCACCATGTCGCCGCCCGCCAGACGCAGTTCGAGGTGCTCGAACAGCAGGCGCAGGTCGCGTTCACAGGAGAGCGCTACGGCTTCAAGAAGAGGGCTGGTCAAAAGATCGCGGGCCTTTACGGTTCAAGTCGGCGGTGCAGCGGCCGTTATAGAGAGATGCACAATAACGGCTTTGGCGACCGATTTTAGAGAGCTGGATCAAATAGTTGTGAGGTTTTTACCGCTCTCTTTGCAGACGGGCGGCATTATACATGTGATGCCCTACTCTAAAGAGGGCAATTTCCCCTGAGACGACGCGCACGATGACCGGTGAAATCAACCTTCCTACGCTTGCTCCAGCACCCGTGGCCGGGCCTGCCCCGCTGCCTGCGACCGGTGAATTGCTCAAACTGCTGGAGCCGCAGATAGGGTTGATCGACCCTGGGAAAACCGTGAATGCCGAAGTCATCGCCCTTAAACAAGGCGGCGATGCGTTTCAGTTATTGCTCAAGTTGACCCTTGAAGGCGGCCGCCAGACGTTGGTGCAAGCCAGCAGCACCCAACCCTTGCCGTTGGGCAGCAATGTGGCGGTGAGCCAGACCCCGGCAGGTAACCTGACCCTCAGCTTGCAGCAAGCCTTGAGCGCCAATGTGGCCGCCCTCACCCGCATCGACACCACGCAAATGCCGGTGGGCACGCTGTTGCAAGCCAAGGTGCTGACCACCCAAATGCTGCCCCAAGGCACCACGCAACCGGCGATTTACCGCTCGTTGGTGACCGTGCTCACTAATGCGCTGGCCGGTGCGACTTTAACCGTGGAAAGCCCGCAGCCGCTGCGGGTCGGCAGCTTGCTCAGCGCCGTGGTGCAGAACGCGCAAACCTTGAATTTCGTGCCGTTGAGCGGCCGCCAGGATCAGTTGGCGGTCAGTCAGCAACTGGGCACCCAGCAAAGCCGCCAGGGCTCGCTGGATGTGGTCTTCACCGCCTTGCAAAACCTGCCCGCTGGCGACACCACGTCCACCGACCTGCGCGCTGCCGCCGATCGCTTGCTCGCCGCCCTGCCCGACCTGGCACAGGTGAGCAACCCGAAGGTGCTGGCGCAAGTGATACAAAACAGCGGCGCCTTTCTGGAAGCCAAATTACTGGCCGGGCAAAACCCGCAGATACCGCCGCTGGACATGAAGGGCGCCTTGCTACGCCTGGTCGCCGAATTGCTGCCCGCCCTGCCCACCAGCACCAACCTCAACGCCATTCTCGCCGCCAACACCCTGGCCCAGGTGCTGCCGAACTTCGTGCGTAACCCGCTGAGCACCCTTGGCCAGATCGGCGCCCGTCAGGCACCCGCGGGCTTTCCGCTGCCGGACAGGCTGATGCAGCGCCTGGAAGGCGAAGGCGACCTGGAAAACCTGCTGCGCCTGGCCGCCGCGGCGATTTCCCGGTTGCAAAGCCACCAGCTGTCGAGCCTGGAGCAAACCGGCACCACCGCCGATGGCCGCCTGCAAACCACCTGGCAGCTGGAAATCCCTATGCGCACCTTGCAGGACATCGTCCCGCTGCAGGTCAAGTTCCAACGCGAAGAACCGGCGCCGGACAAAGACCAGCCCGAACGCAAAGACAAGAAAGACCCCAAACAGATGCTCTGGCGTGTCGAGCTGGCCTTCGACATGGAGCCATTGGGGCCGTTGCAGGTTCAGGCACAACTGACGCTGGGCAAACTGTCCAGCCAGTTATGGGCAACTCGACCGTTCACCGCCAGTTTGATCGAAAGCCATTTGGGCAGCTTGCGCGAGCGGCTGGTGACATCGGGTATCAACGTTGGCGATTTGGATTGCCACCTCGGCACCCCACCACGCGGGCCAAGAACCGGACTGGAGCAACGCTGGGTGGATGAAACCGCATGAAAAACCCAACCCCGCCGCGCCAGGCGATTGCCCTCAAGTACGACGGCCAGCAAGCGCCGACCCTGACGGCCAAGGGTGACGACGCCTTGGCCGAAGCCATTCTCAAATTGGCACGGGAAAATGAAGTGCCCATCTATGAGAATGCCGAGCTGGTGAAGCTGCTGGCGCGCATGGAACTGGGGGACAGTATCCCGGAGGAGTTGTACCGCACCGTGGCCGAGATTATTGCGTTTGCATGGACGCTGAAAGGCAAGTTCCCGGTGGGGTATGACCCGAATGCAGAGCCGGTGGAGCGGGATGTGACTGAGCGTGGGGATGACTACTGAGTTTTCGCAGACATATGTAGAACCAAATGTGGGAGCTGGCTTGCCTGCGATAGCAGCGTGTCAGCCCACACATGTGCGACTGATACACCGTTATCGCAGGCAAGCCAGCTCCCACAGAGGATCGCGATCAGTTCAGGACTTCACTCAGCGGAATGAAGTTAACTCGATCGCCGATCGCCAACGTCGTCCCTTCCAGTACCTCCACAAACCCTTCCGCCCACGCTGCGCTGCGCAGCACGCCGGAGCTTTGGTTACGGTAGATGATCGCCTTGCCCTGCTCGATGCGCCCGCGCAGGTACTCGCGGCGGTTACCCGGTTTGGGCCAGACGAACCCCACCGGCACCTCGAAACGCAGCGGCTCCACGTCTTCCACACCTTGGCGGCGCAGCAGATAAGGGCGAGCCAGCAGCGCAAACGTCACCAGCGTCGAGGCCGGGTTGCCGGGCAGACCGATCACCGGCACACCCCGAAAGTGACCGAAGGTCAGTGGCTTGCCCGGTTTGATCGCGAGCTTCCAGAGGGCCAGTTCGCCCTCTTCACGCAAGGCGATGCCAAGGAAATCCGCTTCGCCGACTGATACACCACCGGTAGACAGAATCAGGTCGACACCGCCCAAGTCTGCCAGCCGTGTGCGGGTTTTTTCCAGGTCATCCGGAAGAATCCCGGCATCGATCACTTCGCAACCCATGCGTTCCAACCAACTGCACAACACGCGGCGGTTGCTGTTGTAGATCTGGCCCGGGCCCAGCGGCAAGCCGGGCTCGATCAACTCGTCGCCGGTGGACAGCACGGCCACGCGCACGCGGCGCACCACGTTCAGTCGGTCATGACCCAGCGATGCGGCAAGACCCAGTTCAATCGGGCCTAGACGTGTACCGGCCGTCAATACCAACTCGCCCACCGTGGTTTCCTGGCCTTGGGGCCGGATGTTCTGATTCACGTGCAACGACTCGGTGAAGCTCACGCGCTCGTCGGCGTGAACCACCGCGTTTTCCTGCATTTCTACGCAGTCCGCGCCTTCCGGCACTGGCGCGCCAGTGAAAATTCGGGCGCAGGTGCCAACAGCCAGAGGTTGCGGCGCCTGGCCTGCAAAAATGCGCTGGCTGACCACCAATGGCTCGCCCGCCCAGTCCGAAAGGCGCAGGGCATAACCGTCCATGGCACTGTTGGGCCAGGGCGGCAGGTCGAGAGTGGAGATCAGGTCTTGCGCCAATACACGACCATCGCAATCAGCCAGGGGCAACTCTTCCTGCTCACGGATCGGCGCGGCTTCGGCCATGTCCAACAGTTGTTGCAACGCGTCTTCCACCGGCATCAAGGCGCCGGTCTTGCCGGGCTTATCCACGGGATTCACAGGGTTCAGCCTGCTTCAGGTGAGGAACGAAGTTGCACGGGCGGTGGCGGTTATCCAGTTGCTCAGCAAGGATGCCATCCCAGCCGGTCCGCACAGCGTTGGTCGAACCCGGCAGGCAACACACCAGCGTGCCGTTGGCCAGGCCGGCCAGGGCACGGGATTGCACGGTGGAGGTGCCGATGTCGGCCACGGATATCTGGCGGAACAGTTCGCCAAAACCGTCGACCTGCTTGTCCAACAGGCAGCTCACGGCTTCGGGCGTGCTGTCGCGGCCGGTGAAGCCTGTGCCGCCGGTGATCAGTACGACCTGCACCACGTCTTCTGCAATCCAGTGGGCGACTTGGGCGCGAATTTTGTAGAGGTCGTCCTTGAGCAGTACGCGCTCGGCCAGGCGGTGGCCGGCAGCGGTCAGGCGGTCGACGAAGACTTGGCCTGACGTGTCAGTCTCAAGGGTGCGGGTGTCGCTGACGGTCAGCACAGCAATATTCAGGGGTACGAAGGGCGCATCAGCCTTGGCTTTCATGGCTCGGTCCGGTTGTCGAAGGAACAGCCCGATGTTATATCACAGGGCCCTATTTACCTGCCGCAGCGGAACCGCCATGCCTCTTGATTCTTTGCCCCTGCCTTGTTCGATTCTTCTGCTCGCCGGTGGTCGTGGCCAGCGCATGGGCGGCCAGGATAAAGGCCTGCTGCAATGGCACGGTCAACCCCTGATCGAGCAGTTACAGTGCCTGGCCCGACCGTTGACGGATGACCTGATCATCTCGTGCAACCGCAACCATGACCGGTACGCGCCTTATGCCGACCAGTTAGTGAGCGACGACAGCCCGGACTTCCCCGGCCCATTGGCAGGCATTCGTGCAGGATTGGCCGCCGCGCGTCATGGGCACCTGCTGGTGCTGCCGTGTGATGTGCCGAACATTGACCTGCAACTGCTCACCGCGCTGCGGGGGATGGCGCAACGCAACCCGCTGCTGCCGGTGATGGTGCGCCATGGTGAGTTCTGGGAACCCTTGATTTGCATCATCCCCACCGCGCTGCAAGGTCAGGTGGAACGTGCATGGGAAGCCGGTGAGCGCAGCCCGCGCAAAATCTTCCTGCAACTGGGTGGCGTAGGTCTGGAATGCCCGGCCGAGGACCCACGCCTGGTCAATCTCAATACACCTGAGCTGTTGCAGCCCGGCTCCGGCGTGTCAGAATGAACCTCGCACAAGGAACTTTGTCGACGTCACACACGTCACAAGGTCAGCAATCAAAAAGTATTCTCTCGGAGACAAACTCATGACTCAACGGACCATCGCCGCTTTCATGCTTGCACTGGGCCTCGCTACCCTTGCCGGTTGCGCCTCGCCTGCAGTGATCACCCTGAATGACGGTCGCGAAATCCAGGCCGTCGACACCCCTAAATATGACAAGGCTTCGGGCTTCTACGAGTTCGAACAACTTGACGGCAAGCAGACCCGTATCAACAAGGATCAGGTTCGCACCGTTAAAGACCTGTAAGTCTTAGCGTTTGCCAACAAGGCCCGCCTCGCGCGGGCCTTGTCGTTTCCGGGGTTACCAGTCGAGGGTGATCCGGCTGCGGAAACTGCGCTCTTCACCGGTAACCGGGTCGATAAAACGCACGCCCTGGGCCAGCAGTTTGAGTGGGTTGGCGTAATCGTCCTCGGCGTCCTTGATCACTTCGGGGTAGAACGGGTCGTTGCAGATACTCGCCCCAAGCGCGGTCATGTGCACGCGTAGCTGGTGCTTCTTGCCGGTGACGGGGAACAGGCCGTAACGCCATAAATCGCCATTTTTTTCGCGCACTTCCACAGCCGTTTCGGTATTGCTGACGCCGGGCCCTTCCTGCATGCGAAAGAACGGTTCGCCCTCTACCAAACGGCTTTTGTGCACCCTCGGAAACGTCAGCCCAGGCAAGGCCGGGGCGATAGCTTCGTAGAATTTGTCGATGCGACGCGTGGGAAACAGCTGTTGATACGCCGAACGGCTTTGCGGGTTGGCAGAGAACAACACCAGCCCTGCTGTGTGCCGGTCGATGCGATGCAGGGGCACCAACAAGGGGTTGTCCAGACGGCGAATCAGGCGACGCAGCAGGGTTTGCTCGACATATTCACCGGCGGGCGTAACCGGCAGGAAGTGTGGTTTGTCGGCCACCACCAAGTGCTCGTCGGCGTACAGGATGGTTTCCTGCGCCGGAATAACTTTCTCGTTCGGCACTTCGCGAAAGTAATAGATGCACAGGCCTTCCTTGTAGGCCAGGCCCAGGCTGATCGGGCTGCCGTTAATGTCGAGTACCCGACCACGGGCGACACGGTCCAGCCAATGTTCACGGCTGATAGCCGGGAAATGCTCGCACAGGCAATCCAGTACCGTCGCCCAAGGGCCAGGTGGCAAATACAAGGTGCTGGCTTGGTGCTCGGACGCGGAGAAACCGGATGTGGACATGAAGATGCTCGAAACCTGGAAAAACAGGCGGGCATTATCCCGCACAGAGCAGGACTCAGCCTAGGGCGGATCTCAAGCCTTGGCCAATTCGGCCCGCAGGATCGGAGATGCACTGGCGGCGTCGGTGAACTCCTTGAGCCAGCGCAGCACATCTACCGCTTCCCAGCGACCGGGATCATAGAGTGCGTACAACAAACCCTGGTAACCCACCACATCTAATTGCTTGTGATAACCGGCACGCTGAAACAACGCCTCGATCTCGGCAAAGCAGGTATTGAAATGCACTTTGTTAAATGGCGTCTTGCCTTCCGTGACCAGGCCATCGAGGCGCAGCTCATTCACCGCGTCGCGCACGATGTCGGCGGACATGCGATTGACGCTGCTTTTCAGTTGTTCAACATTCACCACGGGCGTTCCCTCCACTCAGTCACTGTACAAATATACAGTAACTTAATATTTGGAAACTCGCCATCGGATAAAGCTTAACGAAGGAAGGCAACAACCTGCTCAGTGTCAAATGGCCAATCCAGCTCCGCACCCGTGTCCACCCGGCGAAGTACCGGAATCCTTAGCCCATAGGCTTCTGTCAGGTCTTCGGGATCGGCGATATCCACCAGTTCCACGAGCAGCCCATGTTCGACGAGCGGCATAACTTCAGCTTCGGCAATTTCACACAGGTGGCAACCCAGGGTGCCGAAGAACTGGCATTCAGGAAGCATGACGAAAGGACCTAATCAGGGGTAGGCGCCCATTTTAGGCGCACTTAGTAACGGTGGCGAGCCGATAAACCCTGATCCAGATCATCAAACGAAGAGGCACCGATTAATCCTGGCTGACCGCGCCGATCTTGTGGATCGACAAGTCCGCGCCGTAGTACTCCTCTTCCTGGCTCAGGCGCAGCCCGTGCACCCGCTTGATCACGCCGTACACCAGCAGGCCACCGACCAGCGCCACCACCACGCCGAGCGCGGTACCGATCAATTGGCTGATCAAACTGACACCTCCCAGTCCACCCAGAGCCGTCTGGCCGAAGATGCCGCAGGCGATGCCGCCCCACACGCCGCACAGGCCATGCAGCGGCCATACGCCCAGCACGTCGTCGATCTTCCAGCGATCCTGGGCCGCAATAAAACACCAGACGAACAGCCCTCCGGCGACTACACCGGTAACCAGCGCGCCCACCGGGTGCATCAGGTCGGAACCGGCGCAGATCGCCACCAGCCCGGCCAACGGACCGTTATGCAGGAAGCCCGGGTCGTTGCGGCCAATCACCAAGGCCGCGACAGTGCCGCCGACCATGGCCATCAGCGAGTTGACCGCCACCAGGCCACTGACGCCATTCAGGGTTTGCGCGCTCATCACGTTAAAGCCGAACCAGCCAACGATCAGAATCCACGACCCCAGCGCCAGGAACGGAATGCTCGACGGCGCGAATGCCACCAGACGCCCTTCCCTGTATCGCCCGTTACGCGGCCCCAGCAGCAACACCGCCGCCAGCGCCAGCCAGCCGCCCATGGCGTGTACCACCACAGAACCGGCGAAGTCATGAAAGCTGGCACCAAAGGTCGCGAGCAGCCAGGCTTGCAGACCGAAATTGCCGTTCCACACCATGCCTTCGAAAAACGGGTAGATAAACGCCACGATCAGCGCGGTGGCACACAGTTGAGGAGCGAACTTTGCACGCTCGGCAATACCTCCGGAAATGATCGCCGGGATCGCCGCCGCGAATGTCAGCAAGAAGAAAAACTTCACCAGGCCATAACCGTGATCGGCGCTGATCACCGCCGCGGGTTGCATGAAGCTCACGCCGTAGGAGATCCAATAGCCTATAAAGAAATAGGCCAGGGTGGAGATGGCGAAGTCGCTGAGGATCTTCGACAAGGCGTTGACCTGGTTTTTCTGGCGCACGGTGCCGACTTCCAGAAACGCGAAGCCGGCGTGCATGGCCAGAACCATGACCGCACCAATCAGAATGAACAGGGTGTTGGAGCTGTGAACAAGAGTGTCCACTGCACTTTGCAAATTTTCCATGGAGGTTGGCAGGCCTGCATTAAAGGCAAAAAGCACCAAAGCGGTTCAAGCCGGCGTTTCGCGCACTAAATTGGCACCACCGGTCCCACCCCTCTTCAGAGGGTGTGAACCGCTTTAGCGCAGCGATCAACGCAACAGGCCTTTCCCGACAGGGTTTTTCCGCGAGTTTCAGTTATTTAGGGTAAGGTTTTTGGAGGTTTGCGACCCGACCGCCCAGATTCAGCGCAAGCCTTCGAGCATGCGCACCAAGGCAAAGCAAAAGCTGTACCAGAGAACCGCACTGAACCTTCACCGATGCCGGTGACTCGAAACCACATGTACAGATCAGCCACTCACGGAGATAACCATGGCCAGAAAAACAGCAAAGACTGCTCAAGAAATACTGTTGGAAGATTTTCAAACCCTGGTGAGTGACACCGAAAAACTGCTGGACGACACCGCCGTCCTGGCAGGTGACCAGGCAGACGAGCTGCGCACCAAGATCCACGACAGCCTGCTCAAGGCCCGCGAAACCCTGCAGCTGACCGAAGACTCCTTGCGCGAGCGCGGCCAGGCAGCCGTGACCGCCACCGAAGATTATGTGCAAGCCAACCCTTGGCAGTCGGTCGGCATCGCCGCCGGCGTGGGCTTTTTGATCGGCCTGCTGGCTACAAGGCGCTAATCATGTCTATCGGCGAAACCGGCTCGTCCACGGGCCCAAGCTCCACTTCACGACGCCTGGGCGCGGCGGTGCTGGGCTTGCTGCACAGCCATGTCGAGTTGTTTGGCATCGAGCTGCAGGAGCAGAAGTCGCGCACCGTCAGCCTGCTGCTGTTTGCCGGCCTCGCTCTGGTGTTTGCCCTGTTGTTGCTGGTGGGGTTGTCGGCGCTGGTGATGATCCTGGTGTGGGACACCTACCGCCTGACCGGGATCATCAGCCTCTGCGTGTTCTACATTCTGGCCGCAGGGTTCTGCGGGTTGCGCCTGAAAGCGGCGATATTCGATGAGTCCACGCCCTTCCACGCCACCCTCGAAGAGCTGGCCAATGACCGGGAGCGCCTGTTGCCATGAGCCTGACTGAAATCCCGCAAAACACTTCGCGCCGGGAAATGCGCAAGGCGTTGATTCGCCTGCGCATGGAAATGCACCGTCAGGAAATCCGCCACGAAACCCAGCAACTGATGGCGCCCCTGAACAAGGTGCGCAACATGGGCCAGAACTGGCAGGACAGCCTGGGTATCAAGCACGCTCCGCTGTGGGGTGTGGCGGCGGTGACACTGATAGGTTTCTTGACCGGCAAGGGCGCCAAGGGCGGCAGTATCAGCAGCCTGACGCGCCTGGTGCGACTGGGTGCCGGTTTGATCCCGCTGATCAAATTGGCCATGCAAGGCGCTTCGCGTAAAGGTTGAGCCCCTCTGGCTGCATTCTTGCAGACAGAATCGGCCCGGCCCTCGAAAACGAGGGCCGGGTCTTTTTTCGCCAGTTCAATTAAGGAGGCCCTGTGATCGACGGGCAACCGCTCGCCTGCTTCCAGCCATTCATCGATACCGCCACCGGGCGCATTGCAGGCGTCGAAGCCCTCGGCCGCCTGCGCCAGGCTGATGGCCGCTTGCAATCCGTAGGCCCACTGTTTGCTGACCCGCGTACGCCCGGCGCGACTTTGCGTCGCCTCGACCGGCAGATCCGCGACAATGCCTTGAGTCGCTTGCATGAAGCCCCTGAGGACTGGTTTCTCAGCTTGAACATCTCGCCACGCTGGATCAACCGCCTGCGTCCCGGCCAAGCCTTGCCCAGCCTGAAACAGCTGCACGCGCATGGCGTCGATCCGCGACGCATTGTGTTCGAGATCACCGAGTTGGGCGGCGACATCCAGCGCCTGGCCGACGTGGTAGCACGCTATCGCGAAGCCGGTGCACGTATCGCCATTGATGATTTCGGCGCCGGCTACTCCCAGCTTGATCGAGTGTTGGCGTTGCAGCCGGATATTCTCAAGCTGGACATGCGCCTGTTCCAGGAAGCCGCTCGCGGCGGGCCGAGCAGTGAGGTGGTGCGGGCGCTGGCACAAATGGCCGAGAAGACCGGGTGCTGGATCATTGCCGAAGGGGTGGAAACCGAGGCCCAGTTGAACTTCGCCCTGGAGTGCGGCGCGCGGTATGTGCAGGGTTATCTGTTTGCCCAGGCACAGCTCGATTGGTTTGCCACTGACGCCTTCGTGCCACGCTTTGCCCAACTGCGTACGGCTTATGTCCAGCAAAAGCTGGCAGAACGCGGACGCGTCATGCAGTTGCGCCTGCAATTGGTCGAGTTGATGAAGATCCTGCAAACCTGGGCACAGGGCCAGGCACCGCTCAGCCAATTGCCACAACTGCCGGATTTCCCCTGGTTGTTGCGCTTTTACCAATGCGACCGCCATGGCACTCAACTGACGCCCAACTTCGAGTGGCGCCAGGATGCCTGGCAGGCCGACAGTCGCTACCTGGGCCACAACTGGTCGTGGCGACCCTACTTCTATCACCTGCTCGCTGAAGGCTGGGAGGAGCGGCGCCTGACTCTTTCCTCGACCTACCGCGATGCCACCACCAATCAGTACTGCCTGACCGCCGGACAATTCTTCGATAACGGTCAGCGTTTGCTGTTAATCGATATCGACGCAGCCGGCCTGTAGATTTTCGCTTGCCCCGCCAGGACGGAACCGGGAAGCTGGGCGGTGTCATTCACCGCACGGAGAGTACCCGCCTTGGATTGGCCCACCCTGCTTACCCGAGAACGCCTTGGAAAGCCCCTGCACAGCCCTGAAGAGTTGGGCCGCAGCCCATTTCACAAGGACCACGACCGCATTATTTTCTCCGGCGCGTTCCGTCGCCTGGGCCGCAAGACGCAAGTGCACCCGGTGTCCAGCAACGACCATATCCATACCCGCCTGACCCATTCCCTGGAGGTCAGTTGCGTCGGCCGTTCCCTTGGCATGCGTGTAGGCGAAACCCTGCGCAGCGCCCTGCCCGACTGGTGCGACCCGAGTGACTTGGGCATGGTGGTGCAATCGGCCTGCCTGGCCCATGACATCGGCAACCCGCCGTTCGGGCACTCCGGTGAAGACGCCATTCGCCACTGGTTCCAACAGGCTGCCGGGCGCGGCTGGCTGGATGATATGAGCAGTGCCGAGCGTAACGACTTCCTCAATTTCGAAGGCAATGCCCAAGGCTTTCGGGTGCTGACCCAGCTTGAGTACCACCAGTTCGACGGTGGCACTCGACTGACTTACGCCACATTGGGTACTTACCTGAAATACCCCTGGACCGCGCGCCACGCCGACTCTTTGGGCTACAAGAAACACAAGTTCGGCTGCTACCAGAGCGAGCTGCCGATCCTTGAGCAGATCGCCCACAAGCTCGGCCTGCCACAGCTGGAAGAACAGCGCTGGGCCCGTCATCCGTTGGTCTACCTGATGGAGGCCGCCGACGATATCTGCTACGCATTGATCGACCTCGAAGACGGCCTGGAAATGGAGTTGCTGGAATATGCCGAAGTCGAGTCGTTGTTGCTGGACCTGGTAGGTGACGACCTGCCCCAGACGTATCGGCAACTGGGTTCGCAGGACTCCCGCCGACGCAAGCTGGCGATCCTGCGCGGCAAAGCCATCGAACACCTGACCAATGCCGCGGCGCGAGCCTTTGTTGAACAACAGGACGCTCTACTCGCCGGCACACTGCCTGGCGACCTGGTAGAGCACATGCACGGCCCCGCCAAACGCTGCGTACTGGATGCCAAGGACATGGCGCGTAAGAAAATCTTCCAGGACAAGCGCAAGACCCTGCATGAAATCGGCGCCTACACCACGCTGGAAATTCTGTTGAACGCCTTTTGCGGTGCCGCCCTGGAACAGCATGGCGGACGCACGCCATCGTTCAAGAACCGGCGCATCCTCGATTTGCTGGGCAACAGCGCGCCTAACCCCGCTTGGCCGTTGCACGCCTCGTTCCTGCGTATGATCGACTTTATCGCTGGCATGACCGACAGCTACGCAACCGAGATGGCACGGGAGATGACCGGGCGTTCCAGCCCGCAGTGAAGATGACGGTCACGCCGCCTGTTCCCCGAACGGAATCTGCCTACGACGGGAACAGAGCGGCCTGATCGAGTTCGCACAGCCATTCGAGGAATAATCACGCACGCTTCCGGCTGACTTGGCGAGTAATTCCTACGCCCCCCCATCGATGTTTGACTGACCTGTGTGCCCTCTATGCTCAGACACCCTCTTCGAATCCTATTGGTGGAGGATCATCCTTTTCAACTCCTGGCCACTCAATGCCTGCTCAAAAGCTTCGGCTTCGATCAACTGACACTCGCAGAAAATGCCGAACAGGCCATCCGCTCGATGTCACAGTCCGAGGAGCCCTTCGACCTCATGCTGTGCGACCAATGCCTGCCTGATTTACCAGGGCTGGATCTGGTGGAAATTGCCAGTCGCCGACAGTTTATAACCAGCGCCATTCTACTGAGCGGACTCCCCCCGACAGAACTGTTCAACCTGACAACCCAAGCCTTGCAACGCGGCCTGCCACTGCTTGGCTATTTGTCGAAACCATTGAACAAAGACGAACTTGCAAAGCTCATCGCTCCAATATTCCGATGATGAATGTAGGACTTTAAACACCACCCACCTACGAAAAATCGCCTGAAAGCCACATCCCCCCTTGGCACTGCCACTGACTGCGCTGATTCAAAATTTACTTACAACCGACCTCACAAAGCCTTAACAAGTGGTAGGCAGTTACCTTTTTTGCCGTAGGATTTCTCCTGTTTTATACCTACTCCCCCCAAGGTTCATACTCCCCCCCAACTTCTGAGCTAATGTGCCCGCTTTATTTGCACTTGCATGGAATGTGATTATGAACACAGTTTTTATCATTGATGACCACCCCGTTATCAGGCTGGCAATTCGAATGTTGTTGGAACACGAAGGTTATAAAGTCGTCGGCGAAACAGACAACGGTTGTGACGCGATACAAATGGTTCGTGAATGCCTCCCAGATTTGATCATTTTAGATATCAGCATTCCGAAACTGGACGGCCTGGAAGTGCTTTGCCGATTCAATGCAATGAACACCCCGATGAAAACACTCATCCTGACCGCCCAGTGCCCAACGCTGTTCGCCACCCGCTGCATGCGCTCGGGCGCAGATGGCTATGTGTGTAAAGAGGGTGATCTGAGTGAACTACTAAGTGCGATCCGCGCCGTATTATCCGGCTACAACTACTTCCCCAGCCAGGCGTTGAATACCAGCGGACTGGAGAGTAACTCCGAGGAACTGGAACTGTTCAAGACAGTGAATGATCGAGAGTTAATGGTCCTGCAACTTTTTGCACAAGGCCGCACCAACAAGGAAATTGCCAAAGGTATGTTTCTAAGTAACAAAACCGTCAGCACCTATAAAAAGAGGCTTATGCAAAAACTCAAAGCCACATCCTTGGTAGAACTTATCGAGATGGCAAAACGAAACGCGCTAGTGTGAGAAATCGGATGCCCAGGCGTATAAAGGACTATTTGATTATATTGATTGCCGGTGTGTGCATCAGCACTGCCGTGTCCGCAGCCTCTGAAGCTGGCCCGGTACACTTCACCTTATTGAGCCGCGCAAGTCCCGTTCAATTGGACATTCAACTGGATAAGGCTCAGCGCCAGTGGCTGCAGAACAAACGCGAGTTGGTGCTAGGTACTGCGGCACCCGACTACCCACCCTTTGATCTGACCTCCAGTGGTCATGACTACGAGGGTCTCACCGCCGATTACGCAGGGCTGTTGGCCAAGACTCTGGCCTTGCCAATAAAAGTGTTGCGCTACCCCACTCGAGAGGCGTCGATCCGTGCCCTTGAAACCGGCGAAATTGACTTGCTGGGCTCCTCCAACGGCTTTGAGGCGGCGAACCCGAACCTTACGCTGTCAGAACCGTACGCCGTGGATCAACCGGTACTGGTCACCCGCGAAGGCGAAACACGCAGCCTCAGTGAGGGCTTGGCCGGGCTACGCGTGAGCCTTGTCTACCATTACCTGCCGCTGAACGAAGTGGCGAAGTTGTACCCAAAGGCAATCATCCGAGCCTATCCGTCTTATCAGAATGCCTTGAATGCGGTCGCGTTCGACCAGGCCGATGTATTCCTGGGGGATACCATCTCCACCCACTACATGATCAACAAGGGCTACCTGAAGAACATCCGTATGGCTAATTTCGGCAAACATGAGGCTTATGGGTTCAGCTTTGCCATGCGTCAGGACCAGCGCATTCTCTTGAGCATCGTCGATGCAGTGCTGGCAGCCGCCCCCATCAACGAACGGGACAGCATTGCCAAACGTTGGAGCGCTGGAAGCGATATCTTGCTGACCGACCAGAAGCTGCAACTGACTCAGCGCGAAGAACGCTGGTTGAATGACCATCCAGTCGTAAAGGTGATCGTCAACGAGACATTCGCGCCCCTGACGTTTTTCGACGCCGATGGAAACTTTCGCGGTATCACCGCAGACTTGTTGGAATTGATTCGCCTGCGCACCGGGCTACGTTTCGAAATCCAGCGCGGCCGTGAAGTCAATGCCATGATCGAACAGATCGGCAGCGGCAAAGCCGACATCATCGGGGCCATCGTTCCCAGCGCCGAACGAGAAACTCAACTGAGTTTCAGCCGCCCTTATCTTGAAAACTCCTACGTGCTGTTGACACGCAAGGAGCCCGGCGCGCCCTTGAACCTGGAACAGATGGCTGGTAAACGCTTGGCGATCACCCAAGGCAACCCACTGAAAAAAATCCTGCACCAGGATTTCCCACAGATTCAACTGGTGGAAGCCAGCGACACCTTCAAGGCATCGGAGTTACTGGCCCAGGGGCAAGTGGAAGGCGCGGTGAACTCGCTGGTGATCGCTAACTACTTCCTGTCTTCGCAAGTGTTCCAGGACAAACTGCAGATCAGCACCAGCGTCGGCACCCTGCCGGCCACCTTCGCCCTGGCGACTTCGCGCAAGGCTACCGAATTGAGTTCGATCCTCGACAAAGCGTTGCTCAGCATTGCCCCGGACGAACTGGGCATCATCAATAGCCGCTGGCGAGGCTACACCTCCGCCTCCGACAGCTACTGGCGCAACTACCACCAGTTGATCGCGCAAATCATCATCGGCACCGGGCTGCTACTCCTGATTTCCCTGACCTGGAACGCCTACATGCGCCGACAGATCAAACACCGGAAAATGGCCGAGCGCGCCCTCAACGATCAGTTCGAGTTCATGCGCGCGCTGGTCAACGAGACCCCGCACCCGATCTATGTGCGAGATCGCAGGGGCTTGCTGCAGACCTGCAACGACAGCTACCTGCAAGTGTTCAACGTCAAGCGTGAAGACGTGATCGGCAAAAGTGCGATCCAGATGAACATGGCCCTGGAAGCGGAAGCGGCGCAATACCATGCCGACTACCAACGGGTAGTGGCAGAAGGCAACCCGCTGATTCTCGATCGCACCCTGCATATTCACGATAAAAAACTGACTATCTACCACTGGATCCTTCCGTACCGTGACTCCGTTGGCGAAGTCCAGGGCATCATCGGTGGCTGGATTGATATCAGTGAGCGGCGCCAGCTATTCGATGAGTTGCGCGCCGCCAAGGAACGCGCTGATGAAGCCAACCGGGCCAAAAGCACCTTCCTCGCCACCATGAGCCATGAAATCCGTACGCCGATGAACGCTGTGATCGGCATGCTGGAACTGACCCTCAAGCGGGCTGACCAGGGCCATCTTGATCGCCCGGCCATAGAAGTGGCCTACAACTCGGCCAAGGATTTGCTGGAGTTGATCGGCGACATTCTGGACATTGCACGCATCGAGTCCGGCCGCTTGAGCCTGGCGCCGGAACGCGTGAACCTGCGAGAGGTCATCGAGTCGGTGGTGCGCGTGTTCGACGGCCTGGCACGCCAGAAAACCCTCAGCCTACTACTGGAATTCAAGCCCGAGCTCGACGATACCGATGTGCTGATCGATCCGTTGCGCTTTAAGCAGGTGCTGTCCAACTTAGTGAGCAATGCCATCAAATTCACCGAGCGCGGGCAGGTGAAAATCAAGGTAGACGTGCAAGTCACCGACATACCACAGCAGGTCGAAATGAAACTGGTGGTGGAGGACACAGGCATCGGTATCAGTCGGGACGACCAACTGCGCCTGTTCGAACCCTTTGCCCAGGCCGATAACTCCGGGCACCTGGCCAGGAGCGGCGCAGGCCTGGGACTGGTTATCTGCCGCAGCCTGTGCGCGATGATGGGCGGGCAACTGAGTCTGAGCAGCGTGCCCATGGTCGGCACCCAAGTGCACATCAACTTGAAAATGACCCGTCTGCAGCCGGTGCAAGCCGTGGACGAGCTCAAGCCGGCGCCCCCCGCACCCGCCCCGGTACTCAACGTACTGGTGGTGGATGACCACCCGGCGAACCGCTTGCTGATGTGCCAGCAATTGGGCTACCTGGGACATCAGTTCACCGCCGCCCAGCACGGTGCAGCGGGGTTCCAGGCCTGGCGTCAGGAACGTTTCGACCTGGTCATAGCCGACTGCAACATGCCCATCATGAACGGCTATGAGTTGAGTCGTTCGATCCGTGAGTACGAGCAGCGAGAACAACTCCCGCCTTGTGTCGTGCTGGGCTTTACGGCCAATGCCCAGCCAGAAGAGAAATTACGCTGCGCTGAAGCAGGCATGGACGACTGCCTGTTCAAACCCATCAGTCTCACAGCGCTGGAGCGGCAATTGTCGCAGATCAAGCCGCAGTCTTCCGGCATACAGCTGGACCTCAGTAGCCTGGATGCCCTGACGGGAGGCGATCCACAGTTGAGCCGCCGCCTGCTTGAGGAGTTGTTGAGTAGCAGCAGTCATGACCGCCAGGAACTGGTCACCTTATTGTCTCGGCAGGCTTCACATCAGGACATTATTGACCAGGCCCACAAGATCAAGGGCGCCGCACGCATCGTGCAGGCCGGCGAGTTGGCTGGCCAATGCGAGGCGCTGGAGCAGGCGTGTGCCCGGGGAGATGATCGGCCAACGATCGAAACCAGCATCAAGACCTTGGAAAAATGCATGCTTGAATTAGAGAGGATGCTACAAATGCGCCTTAATGGCCTGCACTCCCCGCAATAGGCAGGAACGAATGAGTCAACTCGCCCCTGCCACGACCGATCAGCAGTCGGTCAAGCGCAGGAAAATCGCCGCCAGCTGCTCGATACCCACCTGGTCCTGCTGGGTAAAGCGGGCCAGCGACGGGCTATCGAGGTCAAGAACGCCAATCAGTCTGCCGTCCTTGACCAACGGCACCACCAGCTCGCTGTTAGAAGCGCTGTCACAAGCGATGTGCCCGGGGAACGCGTGAACATCTTCCACCCGCTGGGTTTGTCGCGATGCCGCCGCAGCCCCGCACACTCCACGACCGAATGGAATGCGTACGCAGGCGATCTGGCCCTGGAACGGGCCAAGTACCAACTCTTCATTGCGGTTGAGGTAGAAACCCGCCCAGTTCAGGTCGTCCAACTGGTTAAACAGGAAGGCAGAGAACTGCGCGCTGTTGGCGATGAAATCGCGCTCATCGGCCAGTAGCGACTCCAACTGCGCACACAACATGGCATAGCCATCCAGACCGGTGCCGGCCTGCTGCAAATCGATCATGGTTGACGCTCCAGCAACTTGAGGCCCACCCAGTAACGGGCAAACTGATACGCACAACGGCCGTTGCGGTTGCCACGCCCGGTGGCCCAGCGTACGGCAAGGATGTCGAGTTCTTCATCGCGCTGCCACTGCAAGCCAGCCTTGTTCGCCAGCTCGCCGATCCAGTGCTCCACCACATCCAGGAAATGTTCCTGGGTGAACGGGTAGAACGACAACCACAAGCCAAAACGGTCGGATAAGGCGATCTTGTCTTCCACCGCCTCGCTGGGGTGCAGTTCACCATCCACGCGCTTCCAATTGTCGTTGTCGCTCTGGTTTTCCGGCACCAGGTGGCGACGGTTGGAGGTGGCATACAACAGCACGTTTTCCGGCGCCTGCTCCAAGGAGCCGTCCAGCACACTCTTGAGCACACGGTAGTCGCCCTCGCCGGCTTCGAACGACAAGTCATCGCAGAACAGGATGAAACGCTGTGGCAGCTTAAGCAGCTGCTCGACCACACGTGGCAGGTCAGCCAAGTGGTCGCGCTCGATCTCAATCAGGCGCAAGCCGGCCTTGGCGTGCTGGGCGAGCAAGGCGCGCACCATGGACGACTTGCCGGTGCCACGCGAGCCCCAGAGCAACGCATGGTTGGCGGGCAGGCCATCGAGAAATTGTTGGGTGTTACGGGCAAGTGTTTCACGTTGCTTGTCCACACCGATCAGGTCGGACAGGCGCATATCCAGGCTCACTTCCAGCGGGAGCAAAAAACCACTACGGCCTTCGCGCTGCCAACGAGCGGCCAGGCACTGACTCCAGTCGATGGCTTGGCGCGGCGCGGGCAACAAGGGTTCCAAGCGGGCGAGCACTGCATCAGCCCGCTCAAGAAAGGCATTCAATCGAGAATCCACGATTATTCCTCTGGCAAGTTCTTGCAAAAGATGGCGTATTGGCAACCCTGCGGCAGACCGCACGAGGCTGCGTAAAAAAACGATTTATGCCGGGCAAGCTGGAGCCTGTGGATGTTCAGCTATGCTTGCCGGGCGAAGGGAAACGTGAAGTGGCTCAACATCCGATGGATATCAAGTTCGCCCACCGCTTGTCTTATAAACAAGCCCGATTGACTGTGCTGGTCGGTTTCGTCTTGGGAACCTTGCTCAGTCTGATCCAAATCGGCATTGATTATGCCAGCGAAGATGCCTCCATCAACCGTGAAATAAGCTCGCTGATCGAAATTAGCCATAATCCCGCCTCACGTATTGCCTACAACATCGATGCCGAACTCGCTCAGGAGCTGACCCTGGGCCTGCTGCACTCCCCGGCGATTACGCGCGCACAACTGATCGACAACAACGGCGTGATCTTGGCCGACGTTAATCGCCCACGTAAAGAAAGTACTTACCGGCCCATCAGCGACTTTCTGTTTGGGGCTAACCGTCAGTTTGAAGATCGGCTGTTTTTGAGCCACATGCCCAATGACGCCCTCGGTGTGCTGCGCCTGGACGTAGACACTTATGCCTTTGGCAGCCGCTTCCTGCACCGCGCCGAGATCACCCTGCTCAACGGGTTCGCTCGTAGCCTGTTGCTGACCGGGATCTTGCTGGGCCTGTTCTACGTAATGCTGACCCAACCGCTGGTGCGCATTATTCGCGCACTCAGCACCAGTAAGCAGGCCCATCTGGACTGCCCGCCGGGGCACGAACACGATGAAATAGGTGTACTGGTGAGCGTCGCCAACAGGCAATTCGAAAACATGGAGGCCGAGATCCAGCAGCGTCGCCACGCCGAGGACCGCCTCACCGAATACCTGGGCCAACTGGAAGATATCGTCTCCGCGCGCACACTTGAGCTTAAGGCCAGCAACCAACGCTTGAGCCAATCCAACGACGAACTGGAGGCGGCGAAGATGACTGCATTGGGCATGGCCCAGGCGCGGGCGGCGTTCCTGGCCAATATGAGCCACGAAATTCGCACGCCGCTCAATGGCCTGCTGGGCATGATTGCACTGTCGCTGGACAGCCCGCTGAATACCGATCAACGTCAGCAACTGTCCATCGCCCATGACTCCGGCAAGGTGCTGGTAGAGTTGCTCAACGATATCCTCGACCTGTCCAAGTTCGACGCCGGTCAACTTGAGCTGGAAATGATCCCGTTTGATCTGGGCTCACTGGTAGAAGACACCGCCAACCTGCTGTCACAAAACGCCGCGCCGAGCGTCGAACTGACCTGCCTGATCGACCCACTGTTTCCCGCCCAGGTGATCGGCGACCCGACGCGTGTGCGGCAAATCGTCAGCAACCTGCTCTCCAATGCCTTGAAGTTCACCCGCTTCGGCCGAGTCGACGTGCGCCTGAGCGCCAATGAGGGCCGGGTAAAAATTGAAGTGTGCGATACCGGTATCGGCATTGCCCAGGAAGCTCAGGTTAAAATCTTTCAGCCTTTCACCCAGGCGGGCGCCGGCATCACCCGCCAATTTGGCGGCACGGGACTGGGCCTGGCGCTGACACATAACCTATGTGAAGCGATGAAGGGTCGCCTAAGCATCAGTTCGGAAGTGGGCTTTGGCAGCCAGTTCTGCGCCGACCTGCCGCTGCCTGCGCATTTACCGACAGCCCGACACGCTCCCTTGGTGGGTGACGTGATTGCCATCACCAGTGCCGACAACGGACTGACGGAATTGCTGACCACCCTACTGCCGCATTGGGGGCTTACACCACGCTGCTATTCACTCGATGACGATTTAAGCGGGCAAACCCCCGACCTGCTGATCACTGATTGCCCGGAGTGCCTGTTCCGCCTGCGCCCTACGATCAGTGCCCCAATCTTGCTGGTCACCGCCTATGGCAACTTCATGCCCAGTGAAGAAGTGGCGGCCCTGGGACCGTTGCAACAACAGGCACGCCCCTTGAGCCGCAACGCGCTGTATCAGATATTGCAACGCAATTTGCGCAGCGACACGCAACTGATCCTCGACCCCATACAGATGGAAGCCGTGCCCCTGCTGCACCGGGCGCGCATCCTGCTAGTGGAGGACAACCCGGTCAATCAACTGGTGGCCAAGGGCATGCTCAGCAAACTCGGGTGTGAAGTGATCGTGGCCGCCCATGGCGGCGAAGCGCTCAAACGCCTGGAAGAACAGCACGTCGACATGGTGTTGATGGACTGCAATATGCCGGTGATGGACGGCTACGAGGCCAGCCGGCAGATTCGCCGCAGCGGGCGCTGGCCAGACCTGCCCATCGTTGCCTTGACCGCCAACGCCCTCTCGGAGGAGCGCGAACGGTGCCGCGCGGCGGGAATGGATGATTACCTGGCCAAGCCGTTTCGCCGGGAAGAACTCAATGCCTTGCTGGACCTCTGGGTACCTAGGACGACAAAACTCTGATCTGAGCCAGCAACTGGTCCAGACCGTCGCGTAACGTGTCGGCCTGGTTCAGATCAACGCCGCTGTCACACAGCAAACGGGTCTTCAGACCATGGGCCTGTTCTCGTAATTGCACGCCAGCCTCGCTTAGACTCAAGTGCACTTCACGCTCATCGCGCGTGCTTCGTTGACGCTTCACCAGCGCGAGTTGCTCAAGGCGCTTGAGCAACGGCGTCAGGGTGCCCGAGTCCAGCATCAGGCGCTCACCCAGGGCCTTGACCGTCGGCTGCAATGGCATTGTGTCCTGCCATTCCCACAACACCAGCATCACCACATATTGCGGATAGGTCAGACCCAACTGATCGAGCATCGGCTTGTAGGCACGGGTTACAGCCCGTGAGGCGGCGTAGAGCTTGAAACACAACTGGTCGTCGAGGGCCAGGGACACATGGGGTACGTCGGTCATTTGAGCAGGGCTTCGATCTCTTGGGTCAGGTCCTGAGGCTTGGTCGTCGGAGCAAAGCGCTTGACCACCTGACCCTCGCGACCAATCAGGAACTTAGTAAAGTTCCACTTGATACCTTTGGAGCCCAGCAAACCCGGAGCCTGTTTCTTAAGCTGCACGAACAGAGGGTGAGCATCGCTGCCGTTGACATCGATCTTCTTGAACAACGGGAAGCTGACACCGAAATTCAGTTCGCAGAACTCGGAAATAGCGCCTTCGTTACCCGGTTCTTGTTTACCGAATTGGTTGCAGGGAAAGCCCAGCACCACCAGGCCTTGGTCCTTGTATTGCTGCCAGAGTTGCTCAAGACCCTTGTACTGAGGGGTAAAGCCACATTTGCTGGCGGTGTTGACCACCAAAATGGCCTTTCCGGAAAAATCGGCCAAAGTCTTTTGCTCACCCTTGATGGTGGTACACGGGATGCTCAGCAGTTTGTCGCTCATGGCAGTGCCTCGAATGAAGAAGATGGGTAAAAACATAGCTTGCAATTCAATTGTACGCAATTGAATTGACCGAACTGATACCCCGTTATAGATCGTCCCCGCGCATTCTGCGGGGACGCTTCGAGGCTTAGCGCGGCACTAAGTCCAGGCACACCGAGTTGATGCAATAACGCAGGCCGGTCGGCGCAGGACCGTCCGGGAACACATGCCCCAGGTGTGCGTCACATTTGGCACAGGTAACCTCGGTGCGGATCATGCCGTGGCTGACGTCACGGATTTCGATCATCGCGCTGTCGGCAATCGGCTCATAGAAGCTCGGCCAGCCGCAGCCGGCGTCGAACTTAGTCCTGGAGTCGAACAACGGCTCGTTGCAGCAGATGCAGTGGTACACGCCGTCAGTGGTGGTGGCGTTGTACTTGCCGGAAAACGGGCGCTCGGTGCCTTTGAGTCGACACACGTTGTATTGCTCTGGGTCGAGCATCGCTTTCCATTCATCAATGGTTTTCTGCAGCTTTTCCATCGGTACACCTCGGCAACTGAAAAACCCTGATCTGTGTCTTTTCCGTAGATCAGGTGGCACGTATGATTGCGCCTCTTCAAAACGCCAGTCTGGCACCCGCGCTACCGGCATTCAAACGTATTTATGGGTGCAGGCCTCGCAGGATTAGCAGTACGGTTGTCTCTACACCGTCTGGATCGTTCATTTTCAGGATCACATCGCCATGCAGGTCAGCAAATCGAACAAGCTCGCCAACGTCTGCTACGACATTCGCGGCCCAGTGCTCAAGCACGCCAAACGCCTGGAAGAGGAAGGCCATCGCATCCTCAAGCTGAACATTGGCAACCCGGCACCCTTTGGTTTCGAAGCTCCGGACGAAATCCTCCAGGACGTAATCCGCAACCTGCCGACCGCCCAAGGCTACAGCGACTCCAAAGGTCTGTTCAGCGCGCGTAAAGCGGTGATGCAGTACTACCAGCAGAAGCAAGTGGAAGGTGTCGGCATCGAAGACATCTACCTGGGCAATGGCGTGTCCGAGCTGATCGTGATGTCCATGCAGGCTTTGCTCAACAATGGCGACGAAGTATTGGTACCGGCGCCCGACTACCCGCTGTGGACTGCCGCCGTGACCCTGGCGGGTGGCCACCCGGTTCACTATCTGTGCGACGAAGGCGCCGACTGGTTCCCGGACCTGGCCGACATCAAGGCCAAGATCACCCCAAACACCAAGGCCCTGGTAATCATCAACCCGAACAACCCCACCGGCGCGGTGTACTCCAAGGAAGTGCTGCTGGGCATGCTCGAGCTGGCGCGCCAGCACAACCTGGTGGTGTTCTCCGACGAGATCTACGACAAGATCCTCTACGATGATGCCGTGCATGTGTGCACCGCCTCCCTGGCGCCGGACCTGCTGTGCCTGACGTTCAATGGCCTGTCCAAATCCTACCGCGTGGCGGGTTTTCGCTCCGGCTGGATCGCCATTTCCGGCCCCAAGCACAACGCCCAGAGCTACATCGAAGGCATCGACATGCTGGCTAATATGCGCCTGTGCGCCAACGTGCCGAGCCAGCACGCGATCCAGACCGCCCTCGGCGGCTACCAGAGCATCAACGACCTGGTATTGCCCCAAGGCCGCCTGCTGGAACAGCGCAACCGTACGTGGGAGTTGCTCAACGCGATCCCGGGCGTCAGCTGCGTAAAGCCTATGGGCGCGCTGTATGCATTCCCGCGGATCGACCCGAAAGTCTGCCCGATCTTCAACGATGAGAAGTTCGTGCTTGACCTGCTGCTGTCGGAAAAGCTGCTGGTGGTCCAGGGAACAGCATTCAACTGGCCGTGGCCGGATCACTTCCGCGTAGTAACGTTGCCGCGCGTGGATGACTTGGACATGGCCATTGGTCGCATCGGTAACTTCCTCAAGTCCTATCGCCAATAACGGATGTTGCGCTGTACGACTGGTATTCGGTCGTACAGCGAGTATCTGGCAACACTTCTTTGCCTTTCCTCCCCTCTGCACCTATCGCAGTACACCACGGGCCGGTCAGCCCCCTATAATTACAGGACGGCAAGGCAAGAGAGCGGTGATCACAACCTGTTTTCCTGGTCGGAAAATCCTTTCAAGGCTCTACATTCAGGCTGTAGGACACAGTTTGAAATAGTCGCTCGGTTGAATCACCCCATGCCGCACCTTATATACCCCGCAGTACGCGACATATTAAGCATGAGGAGAACTCTACAACCATGATGCGCATCCTGCTGTTCTTGGCCACTAACCTGGCGGTCGTGCTGATTGCCAGCATCACCCTGAGCCTTTTCGGCTTCAACGGGTTCATGGCGGCCAACGGGGTTGACCTGAACCTCAATCAGCTGCTGGTTTTCTGTGCGGTCTTTGGTTTTGCCGGCTCGCTGTTCTCGCTGTTCATCTCCAAGTGGATGGCGAAGATGAGCACCAGCACCCAGGTCATCACCCAGCCACGCACCCGACATGAGCAATGGTTGCTGCAAACTGTTGAGCAGCTGTCCCGCGAGGCCGGAATCAAGATGCCTGAGGTCGGGATCTTCCCAGCCTATGAAGCCAACGCATTCGCCACCGGCTGGAACAAAAACGACGCGCTCGTTGCCGTAAGCCAGGGCATGCTGGAACGCTTCTCTTACGATGAAGTCAAGGCGGTACTGGCCCACGAGATTGGCCACGTGGCTAACGGCGACATGGTCACCCTGGCACTGGTACAAGGCGTGGTGAACACCTTCGTGATGTTCTTCGCGCGGATCATCGGTAACTTCGTCGACAAGGTGATCTTCAAAAACGAAGAAGGCCGCGGTATTGCCTACTTCGTGGCGACCATCTTCGCTGAAGTGGTACTGGGCTTCCTGGCCAGTGCGATCACCATGTGGTTCTCGCGCAAACGCGAATTCCGCGCAGACGAAGCCGGTGCCCGCCTGGCCGGTACCGGGGCGATGATTGCAGCCTTGCAGCATCTGCGCTCCGAACAAGGCCTGCCGGTGCACATGCCGGACAGCCTGACCGCCTTTGGTATCAACGGCGGCATCAAACAAGGCTTTGCGCGCATGTTCATGAGCCACCCGCCGCTGGAAGAGCGAATCGACGCACTGCGTCGCCGGGGCTGATAGTCGGAAGCAACGCAAAAGGGGCGATTGAATCGCCCCTTTTTTGTGGGCGCGATTTACGCCTTGGTCAGTCGATAGACACGCTCATCAAGTTGGGTGACGCCGTCCTGCATGGCCTTCCAGCTCTCACCCAGGATGTCTCGCTCTTCCAGCACACGAAGGTTCCAGTGCGACCCCAGCAGTACCTTCACTTCGTCATCCGACACCGCAAACGGCGGGCCAGCTTTCTTTACCTGGTCATAGTCCAAAGTGATCAGCAAACCCTGACAGCCAGAGCCCAACAGCGTATTGAGATGCTCTGCATATTGCGCCCGCATCAGCGGGGGCAAGGCGATCAGCGCGGCGCGGTCGTAGAGTGCAGTGCAATCGAGCAAAGCGTCGGCGCCTAAATCAAAGAAATCACCGCACCACACCTCGATCAAATCGGCCCGGTACACGTTGAAGGCGCCCTGCCGGCTGATCCGTGGCGTGAGCGACTGCTCACTGAAAAACGCCTCGACAGCCTGCTCCGACAGCTCCACCCCCATAACGCGATGCCCAAGACTGGCCAACCACATCACATCCAGACTCTTGCCACACAACGGCACCAGCACCTTTGCGCCTTCAGCCAGCGTAAGTTGCGGCCAGTATCGTTGCAGGTAAGGATTGACCTCGGGTAAGTGAAAGCCGATCTGATTGCGCGCCCAACGCTCTTGCCAAAACTTAGGCTCCATAAATCACCCTGAAAATTCGATCAAAAGGCGCTAAAACTTATATTAGATTTAGATCAATGATCTGATTGAAGATGGGACCATGTTAACGCTCAGGACCCTACTTATGTTCCCCAGCCTGTTTATCTCCCACGGTTCGCCCATGCTTGCCCTGCAACCCGGCGCCAGTGGCCCGGCGCTGCAGCGCTTGGCGGCTGAACTGCCACGCCCAAAAGCAATTGTGGTGGTGTCGGCTCACTGGGAAAGCCAAGAGTTGCTGGTCAGTGGCAGTGCCGCACCGGAAACCTGGCACGACTTCGGCGGCTTCCCCCGCGAATTATTTGCCGTGCAATACCCTGCTCCTGGCGACCCACAGTTGGCGAATGAAATTGTCGAGTTGCTCCACGCCGATGGATTGAATGCGCGCATAGATAATCGCCGTCCCTTTGACCATGGCACGTGGGTGCCGCTGTCGCTGATGTACCCGGCAGCGGATATTCCAGTGGTCCAGGTTTCGTTACCCAGCCGCATGGGCCCTGCCCTACAGACCCGAGTCGGGCATGCTCTTGCCAGCTTGCGCGGACAAGGCGTGCTGTTGATCGGCTCCGGCAGCATCACCCATAACCTGGGTGAATTGAACTGGCAGGCCGGGCCAGAGAGCATTGAGCCTTGGGCGCGCGACTTCCGTGACTGGATAGTGGATAAACTTACCGCTAACGATGAGACGGCCCTGCACGACTATCGCCGCCAGGCCCCACATGCCGTGCGCAGTCATCCGAGTGATGAGCACCTGTTACCACTATATTTTGCGCGAGGCGCCGGTGGCGACTTCAGCGTGGCGCACCAGGGGTTCACCATGGGCGCGTTGGGCATGGACATTTACCGCTTCGGCTGACCCTCACACCTTAAAAAGCAGGCAAAAAAAATCCCCGAACCAGTCGGGGATTTTTTATGTGCGATCAATCAGCCCAGGGGCGGATCAATCTTCGCGGTAGCGACGCAGCTTCAGCTGCTTACCGGCAACGCGAGTGTCTTTCAGCTTGGCCAGCAGTTTTTCCAGACCGTCTTCCGGCAGCTCCACCAGGGAGAAACTGTCACGGACCTGGATACGACCGATGGCTTCACGTGCCAGGCCACCCTCGTTGAGGATAGCGCCCAGCAGGTTCTTGGCAGCGATGCCATCACGCGCACCCAGCGCGGTACGGCAACGAGCACGGCCTTCAGCCAATGGAACCGGAGCGCGACGCTCGCGATCACCGCGGTCTGGACGGTCGCCAGTACGCTCTGGGCGATCACCGCGTGGCGCGTTGTTCGGGACCAGTGGACGTTCTTTCTCGATCGCAGCCAGGGTCAGGGCCTGACCGTTGGTAGCTTTGCGCAACAGAGCTGCGGCCAGAGCACGCGGGGTGCAACCGATATCGGCGGTCAGGCGGTCCAACAGGTCGCCGTGGGTCGATTCAGCGTCAGCCACCAGCGGCGACAAGCTGTTGGTCAGTTTCTTGATGCGAGCATCCAGAACGGCCTGAGCATCCGGCAGACGGACTTCGGCAACTTTCTGACCGGTTACACGCTCGATCACTTGCAGCATGCGGCGCTCACGTGGAGTCACCAACAGCAGTGCACGACCTTCACGACCGGCACGGCCGGTACGGCCGATACGGTGAACGTAGGACTCTGGATCGTAAGGCATGTCAACGTTGAACACGTGGGTGATACGTGGAACGTCGAGGCCACGAGCAGCAACGTCGGTCGCTACAACGATGTCCAGACGGCCATCCTTGAGGGAGTCGATCACGCGCTCACGCTGGTTCTGGGCAATGTCACCGTTCAGCGCAGCGGCTTTGTAGCCTTTGGCTTCCAGGGCACTGGCCAGGTCCAGGGTCGCTTGCTTGGTGCGCACGAACATGATCAGGGCGTCGAAGTCTTCAACTTCCAGCAGGCTCAATACAGCCGAGGTCTTCTGGTCAGCGTGAACCAACAGGTGAGCCTGTTCGATCGCGGTAACGGTCTGAGTCTTGGTCTGGATCTTCACGTGTTGCGGATCGCGCAGATGGCGCTCGGCAATGGCACGGATCGACTGCGGCAGGGTGGCCGAGAACAGTACGGTCTGACGGGTTGGTGGCAGCGCCTTGAAGATGACTTCCAGGTCATCCATAAAGCCCAGCTTCAACATTTCATCAGCTTCGTCGAGAACCAGGTGATTCACGGTCGCCAGGACTTTTTCGTCGCGACGCAGGTGGTCGCACAGACGGCCCGGAGTGGCGACAACAATCTGTGCGCCATTACGAATTGCTTTGAGTTGTGGGCCCATAGGCGCGCCGCCGTAAACGGCCACAACGGTTACACCCGGCATTTGCTTGGCGTAAGTTTCAAAAGCGGTTGCTACTTGCAGCGCCAACTCACGGGTTGGCGCCAGGATCAGGGCTTGCGGCTCGCGCTTGGCAGGATCGATGCAGTGCAGAATTGGCAGGGCGAACGCGGCGGTTTTACCGGTACCGGTTTGCGCCTGGCCAATCATGTCTTGGCCGGCCATGATGATCGGGATCGATTGCTGCTGAATAGCCGAAGGTTCTTCGTAGCCAGTCGCGATGACGGCAGCAAGAATGTTCGGGTTAAGATTAAAAGCGGCGAAGCCGCCGGTTTCCTGGGTCATGGGTCTGCCTCTAAGTGCATCCGCAAAGACCCATGCTCCAAAGCTGCGCATGCCGTGTTGAGACTCAAGAGTCGCCCTGGCTGCTTTGTCGGCGGGGATTTGCGAAAACGAATGAATGGAAAAAGATTCGTCAAGGGAGAGTCCGCTGTGCGGACGTGCAGCCGAAGCTGACTTCGGGGAATTGCGCTACCTAAACGCGGCCCGGTTAAAGGCCGGCGCGCACTATACCGGAAATACCTGAAAAAGGGAGCTTTTTTTATCGGAAAACACCGATAAACCGCGCTGCGTCGCAGTCTTTGCAGATAACACCGGCAGGGTCTATTTTTCAAAGGCCCGCCCCTGTTGGTCACAACACTTAAACGGTTCACCTACTTATTAAGACCCTTTGGTCTGAAACCCTTACCCAAGCCCGAGGGCACACCCGATGAAACAAGCCAGCAGCAGTCGCGTCAGCCGTGAATTACAGGGTTATGTCCTGCTGCTGGGCCTGGACCGGGTGGCCAAGCGCAATGCCTTCGATCTGGACTTACTGAATGAGCTGAGCCTGGCCTATGGCGAATTTGATCGAAATGATGACGCACGGGTGGCCGTGGTATTTGCCCACGGCGATCACTTCACCGCTGGGCTGGACTTGGCCAACGTCAGCGCAGTGATGGCGGGAGGCTGGCATCCACCCTTGGGCGGCTGCGATCCTTGGGGCGTGTTCGCAGGCCCCAGGGTCAGTAAACCGGTAATCGTCGCGGCCCAAGGCTACTGCCTGACCATCGGTATCGAGCTGATGCTGGCGGCAGATATCAATATCTGCGCGAGCAACACACGCTTTGCGCAGATGGAAGTACAACGTGGGATCTTTCCGTTTGGTGGCGCGACGTTACGCTTTCATCAGATCGCCGGCTGGGGCAATGCGATGCGCTGGCTGCTCACCGGCGATGAGTTTGATGCACACGAAGCCCTGCGCCTGGGGTTGGTACAGGAAGTAATGGCCAGCGAAGACTTGCTGCCCCGCGCCATCGAACTGGCCAGCCGCATTGCCCGCCAGGCGCCGCTGGGCGTGCAGGCAACGTTGATGTCGGCACGCCAGGCACGCATGGAAGGCGAAACCGTCGCGGCAGCCGCGCTACCGCCGATGGTCGATAAACTGCTCAACAGTGAAGACGCCAAGGAAGGCGTGCGCGCCATGATCGAGAGGCGCCCCGGCGTGTTCAAGGGTATTTGAACAACCTGATGACGCCATCGCGGGCAACTAGGTTGCCGGCCGAATCGCCTTGATCAGCGCCTGCAACGAGTAACCCAAGCGCGGTGCCAAGACCTCGGCGCGGGAGGAAAGTGCATCAAGGTCCAGTTCCTGATCCAGCTCCGAAGGCACCAGCAGAATCACATTGCCCTCCTTCACCGGCAGCTCCCAGTAATGCCGGTGATACAACCCGCGCAGCAACGCAGCACCCAGCGGTTTGCCATCATCAGTGGCCCACTGATTGATCACCAACCAGCCGCCAGGGTTGAGTTTCTTCTGGCAGTTTTCCAGGAAGGTCCAGGCCAGGTGCCCGACACCGGGGCCGACATCGGTATAAAGATCGACGAAAATCAGGTCGGCCGATTCGGCGGAGTCAAGCAACTCCAAGGCATCGCCAATGCGGATGTACAAGCGCGGATCGTCATCCAGCCCCAGGTATTCGATGGCCAGGCGCGGCACATCGGGACGCAACTCGATGGCTTCAACGTCTTCCAGCGACAGAAACTTGAGGCAAGCCTGGGTCAGCGTACCGGCGCCCAGCCCAAGGAACAGCGCACTCTCCGGCTGCTCATGGCACAGCGCACCAATCAACATCGCACGGGTGTAGTCATACTCCAGCCAGCTCGGGTCGGCGGTGAACACACAGCTTTGCTCGATGGCATCGCCAAACTCGAGAAAACGGTAATCGGCCACTTCGAGCACACGGATCATGCCGAAATCATCATGAACTTCGGCCAGCAGGCGCTCGACACGCTCCTCGGTCATCACTACTCCTAAAGGGTTTACCGCACGGCAAAGGCGCGATTGTCGGCCAACCGGCGGCAACAGGTCACGTACTAATTACTGCTAACATTGGTGCCCTACAGTCAATCAACCAATCGAGTTCATGATGAGCCACCCTTGGAGCCCCGACAGCTGGCGCGCCCTGCCGATCCAGCAACAACCCCAGTACCCGGACGCTGCACACTTGCTGCAAGTGGAGCAGAACCTGGCCAGCTACCCGCCACTGGTGTTTGCCGGGGAAGCCCGCGAGTTGCGCCGTCAATTTGCCGAGGTAACCCAGGGTCGCGCCTTCCTGTTGCAGGGTGGCGACTGCGCCGAGAGCTTTGCCGAATTCTCCGCCGCAAAAATCCGCGACACCTTCAAGGTGCTGCTGCAGATGGCAATCGTGATGACCTTCGCCGCCGGCTGCCCGGTCGTCAAAGTCGGGCGCATGGCCGGCCAATTCGCCAAGCCGCGTTCGGCCAACGATGAAACCATCGACGGCATCACGCTGCCCGCCTACCGTGGCGATATCGTCAACGGCATCGGCTTTGATGAAAAAAGTCGCGTCCCGGACCCGGATCGCCTGTTGCAGTCCTATCACCAGTCCACCGCCACCCTCAACCTGCTGCGCGCCTTTGCCCAGGGCGGATTTGCCGACCTGCACCAGGTGCACAAGTGGAACCTGGACTTTATCGCCAACTCCGCACTGGCCGAAAAGTACAGCCAACTGGCCGACCGCATCGACGAAACCCTGGCCTTCATGCGCGCCTGCGGCATGGACAGTTCGCCGCAGCTGCGCGAAACCAGCTTCTTTACCGCCCACGAAGCGCTGTTGCTCAACTACGAACAAGCCTTTGTACGCCGCGACAGCCTGACCAACGACTACTACGACTGCTCGGCCCATATGCTATGGATCGGCGACCGCACCCGTCAGTTGGATGGGGCCCATGTTGAATTCCTGCGCGGGGTGAACAACCCAATCGGCGTCAAGGTCGGCCCGAGCATGAACCCCGACGACCTGATCCGCCTGATCGACATCCTCAACCCGAACAACGACCCCGGCCGTCTGAACCTGATTGCACGCATGGGCGCCGGCAAGGTCGGCGACCACCTGCCAGGCCTGATCCGCGCGGTGCAGCGCGAGGGCAAACAGGTGCTGTGGAGCTCCGACCCGATGCACGGCAACACCATCAAGGCCAGCAGCGGCTACAAGACCCGCGACTTTGCGCAGATCCTCAGCGAAGTGAAGGAATTCTTCCAAGTACACCAAGCGGAAGGCAGCTATGCCGGCGGGATCCACATCGAGATGACCGGGCAGAACGTCACCGAATGCATCGGCGGCGCACGGCCGATCACCGAAGACGGTTTGTCGGACCGCTATCACACCCATTGCGACCCACGGATGAATGCCGATCAGTCGCTGGAACTGGCCTTCCTGATTGCCGAGACGCTGAAGCAAGTCAAACGCTAGACACCATCGCCGCCCTTAACCGGGCGGCGCTGGGCCGCCGACAATTGAGCTGGACCTGCTCCAGCCCCAGCCAGTCGGCCATTTGCCGCAAGCTCAACGCCAAAGCCCGCATCCCCTCTTCATCAAGCCCCGACTCTTCTTCGTGCACCGCATGCACCGCCAGACACCCGTTGGCGCGTTCGGCGCGCAAGTCGATGCGCGCGGCGATTCGCTCATTGTGTAAAAACGGCAGCACGTAATAGCCGTATATCCGCTTATCTTGCGGGGTATAGATTTCCAGCCGGTAACGGAAATCGAACAGACGCTCGGTACGGGTGCGCTCCCAGATCAGCGAATCGAACGGCGACAGCAACGCACTGGCCGGCACCTTACGCGGCACTTTCGGATCGGTCAGGCAGTACGCCGGTTGTTTCCAACCTTGCACCTGGCACATCACTAACAGCCCCTCCTCGACCAATTCCGCCAAGCGGTTGCGGCTGTCGGCGGGGTCCAGGCGAAAATAATCACGCAGGTCCTTTTCGGTGCCAACGCCCAGTGCGGTGGCGCTGTGCAGCAGCAAGCCGCGCTGGGCCTGGGCCTCGCTTAAAGACGCTTGCTGAAGGATCTCGCCGGGGATGACCCGCTCCGGCAAATCATAAAGACGCTCAAACCCTCGACGACCGGCGACAGTGACCAAACCCGCGGCAAACAGCCATTCCAACGCGTGCTTTTCATCGCTCCAGTCCCACCATGGACCGGCGCGCTCCTCGCGGGTCGACAGACTGCCGGCGCCAAGTGCGCCTTGTTGCTCAACAGTCTGCAGAACGCGCTGGATGGTGGCTTGTTGCTCACGACCGAAACGCGCCATCTGCGAGTAGATCCCCTGCCCCAGCTTTGCTCTTTCCATTCGCCAGCGCATCAACGGGTACAGCGCCATGGGCAACAAAGAAGCCTCATGCCCCCAATATTCAAATAGCGAGCGCCGCCGGCCCTGGCTCCACGCCGCCTGCTCAAGGATCAAAGGGGAATAATTGCCCAAGCGGGAAAACAGCGGCAGGTAATGGGAGCGCACCACTGTAAGCCAGCGCCGGATTTGGCACCGTTCGGCGCGATACTTGGCACTCCGTGAGAAAAGGCCTGCACGCCTTTATTGCAGGATGTTTGGCACAGCAAGATAAGACCGAATGGCGGTCACCCCGCCAAAATCACAGCGAGCCATTCAGGGGCACCTGGTCGCTTATCCTTTAAGGGGAAGTCGACCGACTCAGGCCAGTCGCGCAAGTCCTGTCGATAGCCCTGCAATTGTTTGTACTGCTCAGCAGTAAGGGTTGTAGGGCGCTCAGCCTCCAGCTCGTCGCGGTGACGGGCGATCAGCGGATCAGTGAGCAACAGCGTTTTATCTCGCAATGCACGCTCGCGGTTTTTCAGCTCTTCCACCGTAGGCCCAGGTGCAGGGCCAGTACTCGGGCGCCCTTTTTTGCCAGGCACAAGAACCGAACCGCCCAGCGCAAGAACGCGGAATATCTCGTCGTGTTCATCCTGGGGAACGTCTACAAGCTCAGACTCTGGCGGAAGCAAACACACAGGGTTGGGCACGGTAATCAGCGGTGCTGAAACACTGTTATCTGGCACATCAATCATGGGCGCCACTGCGTCTGCATCAGGCACAGAAATGGTTTTAGGCTGTGATTCGTTGCCCTCACTCCAGGCAGGGTTTTGAATCGAAACGTTTGGGCGATTCCACTCTGGATCGGGGACAGAGACGGTTGGCCGCACCCATTCGGGGTCTGGCACTTGAATAGTCCGTGTACCGTGGAATACCTCATTGAAGAATGTATTGTCTTTTGCGCTATAGAAAATTTTCACTTTTTAAACCCCCCTGGCCTCTACCATTAAAACAAGGCCCGATTGCACTACGGCGGCCCATTCCTCAATTCTTACCGTACAACCGGCTTTTGTAGGCGGGTAGAAACATAAAGATAGGGCACTCGAAGATCCAGTTGACTGCCTAACACTTGACCTTACGTTTAAACACTGATTTGGAAATTGAAAAGGCCATGTAACGTCTACTAATGTGGTCCCCGGACTGTCACTAAGAGCGTACTCAACCCATTGAATGATTTCCCCAGTATCGGCGTTTTTGCTCCAGCCGCTGCTAGCGAGCAATGCCGTATCTTTTGGCCTTGACGTTTGCAGCAGTACAAGTTCGCCAGTTGCATCAACACGTAAATATGGCGCGGTTTTGTCACCCCCTACCAAACCCACCGCTGATATCCAGTCTTTAGTCGGATACTGACTGGTCCAGCCTTTCACAAATGCCGTGCTGGCGGCGCTACTACTGCTATCCGACATGGTTTGAGTCGGCACACTTGTCGTTCCGGTAATGACCAACGATGGAACGTTAAGTATGCCTTCGGCAGAGTAAGTCATTGACGGGCCGGTCCAGGTGTTATCGGAACTAACCGTTCGCCACGAAAATCCGCCTGTACCGTCAGATCTGTTGCAGATAAAAGCCAGAGCCTTGCTTAAACCACCATCACCAGGCCCATACACAATAAATCCGCCAGGAGAATTGATAGCCGAATAGTTTCGGTTAATACGAAGGCTAGAAAGACTAGGAGAGTAATCTCCCCCAGCAACAGGCATCTTTCCAGCAATGGAGTTTGCCACAGTCACTGCAAAGTTTGGATCGTTCCCCAGGGCGTCCGCCAGTTCCTTCAACGTATCAAGGGCTGCTGGCGACGACGCTACCAAAGCCGCGACAGCATTCTGAATCACAGTGCCTGTTTCTGCTTTCGTAAAGACATCAGAAAGTTTGTAACCGTCGCGGGAGGTCGGTTTACCCGTAATCTTGTCCCAACTGCTCGCAAGCTCCTGCAACATCTTCACAGCCTTCAAAACCTGCCCATCATCTTCCGACTTCAGATCCTGCCCGGAACCCTGCACTAGGTTAACCAGCTCACGCTGCATAGCATTCAACCAAGCCACAGTTATCATGGTGGCATCAATGCCAGAGCCGGGCTGGCCCTGTGTGAATTCGCCTGCACCGTTCGCAGTCGCGGTGCTACTGCTGATTTTCTGCATCAGTTATCTCCGTAGCCGAATAGCAAAATGGACTCGGCCGGTTTCATCTGGCCCAGTCGACATTCAAGTAATTTGTTACCCCAGGACGCCACCGGATCACCTGCGGCAGTTAAACCAGCCAGTGCATAGGTGACAGTTACAGCGGGAGCATTAACGCGCCAGGTGAAGTCCCAATCACCGCCGTAAACGCGGTCGCCTGCACGCGCTATACCTGCACGGGCATGGTGAAAGGTCGCAATGGTGATGTCGTAGCCCAGAGACTTAGCCAAGGCGATGTAAAAGGGTTTGCTCTGCCCGCCACGTGCTTGCAGTTTGCTAACAACCGCCTGGACGCGTTGCCGGATGGATTGCGGCACGCCTATAAGGCACGGATCGGGTAACGCCAAAACTCGCTCCCAGTCAGCCAAACCCATACCAGAGTCGGCAAAGATCGCGCTGTAGACTGCCTCTGCCTGGGTGTCAGACTGGGTCAGCGCGTTAGCCTCGGCCTCAATAGTGGCGGACAGCATCGGCGCATTGCCGTCATAGGACACAGGAGGTAGCAGCATCCGCAGTTGGTCGGCGAGCTGCGTCATTTCAGCAGGCCCAGGGTAATAATGCCGGGGCGAATCCAGCCAATCAGACTTGCATCATCCGATGCCAATACGTTACCCGTCGGGGCAGTAACGGCCCGATCAACCACACCCGCCAAGTTGCCGATCATGTTCTCTATCTGGGAGCGCTTGAGCGTTTCACGAGGTTTGAGGGCTCCCAGCAAAGAGTTGTAACCGGATTGAGCTGCGACCTGCACATCCGCCAGGGCGTAGCCCTCTGCAAGCTCAACCAGCCCGGCCGAATTGACCCGCCGCTCCGTTGGGGCGTACGCCCATACATTAGCGAAGACTGAACACACACTAGTGACGTGTTCCAAACAACGAGTAATAACCTCGGCTGATGGGCTGCCAGTGCTGGCGGTGAGAACTAGGTCAATTGAATTACCACTGCGCCGCTTTGGCAGTACCAACACATCAGCCACGCCATCCACCTCTTTAGCCCAACGCTTGAAGTCGGCCAGATTGCCTCCGGCTGGTGGTGATTGGATGACATCAAGCAATCGGGCGAGCAACGATTCCGGGCTCTCCTGATCTTCTCCGCCGGTGGTTGCACCGACAAAGCTAGCGTTAGCGTCCATGCCAAGCGGTGGGCTGGTGAGGACCAAGTCGCCTGTCAGCCCATCGAGCGAAGAACCAACGGTGTGAGCCTTTACCTGGACAGTAGTGGTCCCGTCGGTGCCAAGTTTCGCGCTAGCTAGACTGTCGAACTGCTCTCCAGTCACACGGTGCGTCAATGTCGAACCTTGCAGCAGTTCAACCGACGCAGTGCCCTTTAGGCCAACTAAACCTGTAGCCGCAACAGGGGCCTTGCGCTGAACACCACGAATACCAGCGGCGTGCACCAGTTCTTCTACGTCTGCGGTATCCGGAAAGACTTGCCGATAAAGCCAGGCCAGCTTCTGATAGAGGCCTTCGATAGCGGCAGCAATGGCCGCAGACCGGATGTAGTGGTCGCTGTCGGTGCCGATGTCGGCTTCATCGTTGAGCGCTTTTATGTCCCGCAGAATGGCTGCCAGGATGGTCTCAAGATTGGGAGCGGAAAAGGCCATGTCAAATCACCCTTACAGGTTGGCGAAACACCTGCGGATTGCCGGTGGCGTCGATGATGTCGATTTGCAGCGTGAGCCAGCCGTTGTGGGGCTGAGTGACTGATACGGTGATTGTCTTGGCGCGAAGATCCTTTAGCAGCGGCTTGAGGGCGTCCTCAGCGTATTGCTTGGCAAGGCGACCGACACGGGGGCGGTCTTTCTCGCGGCGAAGTTCGTGCAGGCGGGAGCCCAAAGTGGGATCTTTCCACCAGGTTCCGAGGGGAGTCATGAGGCGGATGTAAACGGCGTTTGCCAGCGTACTAATACGCTGGCCCGTCAAGTCGCCTGTAGTTGGGTTTATGCCTGCGTCCATAGTGATGCATGGTGCAGGCTCATGAGGCGAGACTGTATTTCAGGGGGGTTTAAGGTTTGACCAATTACCGCATTACCCAATTACATTTTTGGGCTAATGATGAGCGTTTGATAAAAATCTTTCTTATCGCAGCAGTGAGCAATATCAGATAGGTCGCCCACTTTTAGGGTTCTTGCGTCATCACCCGAAGTTCCGTTGTATACGTAAACCCTATATTCCTTCTGGTGGCTAAAACCGTTTGTCTTTCGCATGACAGCCTCATCCCCTTCAAAGGTGCCATTGAAAGTGTCGGGGTCAAAATACTCCACCAGACCACGGCCCACCTGGTTACCTAACTGAGATTCTGCCGTAAGAGCCTGATCTATACGCTCGACAAGATCTTTTGCTGGGACAATTACGCAGTATTCACCTAGATCGCCCTTCTCAACGTCCAACATCATGTACGATCTTAGATCCTCAAATGTTTCAAAGCTTAAGTCGTCGTCGCCGTAAATCGCTGACATGCAGTAGACATGGTAATCATTGTGGCGATTGAGCCCAATTCTGATTGGACCTGCAAAATCCTTTATTACGTGCTCCTCTCCAGTATCATTATTTTTTAAAGTTAATGTGACACCTTCGGGCTGATGCCACGATGACGTCCCTTCATGCGCATCGCCGATATTGCAGACGCCGTGCTCTTCATAAGCCTTGAAGAATTTCAACCGATTCATATAAAAATTGCCACGCAAGAAAGCGTCACGATGGATTTCTTTTTTAAAAAAGCGAACTAAAGCAATGATTTTTTTCGACATGGGCAGCCTAAGGTTTTGAGGACAACATTCCAGATAATCGACGCAATTAAAGAAATATCAGAAAGTTACTGCTTTTGCGATGGCTTTGCGCCACCGCCATGATCATGCCCATTGTAGACATCCCTGTCGCCTTGCATCGACCGCGCATGGTCTTCAATCTCGCCATCAGCCTTGATACCGCGCTCGACATGCAGATCGCCGGACATCTCAACCAAAGGCGTCTCAAACCGCACCCTGTTCTTGACCTTAAACAGCAGCTCATCAGTCACGACCTCGATGACCCTGCCGCGCTTCATATGCACGTAGTCGCCCTCATCGGTATAGAGCGAAACCTCACCGTCCTTTAGCTGGAGACGATAACGGCCATCCTCACTGGCAACCACGACGCAATGGTTGCTGCTACCACCCACGGGGATAACCAGATAGTCGGCCCCGGCCAGAGGCGCCGAGCTGAATCCATAATGCTGGAACAGTTCAGCCGAAACGGACTCACCCGCCAAGCCTTGCATCTCGACGCCAATCAACGGCCCATGGGAGTTGCTAACCGCAGTAGCGCGGAACGCCTGACGAACCTTGCTCATCACCCGCCACACCTGGTCGCGCACCAGTTGCGCCATCACACTCATTAGAGCCCCTTGATCATCTGAATAAAGGCCGCGTCCGGGTTGGACTTGCCTTTGTGTTTCTTCAACTTGTTGCCGTCCAGCACCCACATTTTGTCTTCACGCAAACGCAGCTCCGTAATAGCCCCTTCGCCACGGGCCAGGCGCAAGGTGCGAGACATCAAGAAGTAGGTGTCATTGAGCCCATGCGGCTCACTGCGAACGATGACACGCTGGCCTGGGGTCCAGACCTGCCCGTTATCGGCGCGATGCCCTTTGACCACGGCGCGGATCTCGAAACCCTCCAGACGACTGTCGGCCAAAAGCTTACGGGCGCGGGTTGTTGCCATGTCCTGGTTCTCGCTGGAGCTATCGACTATCACCTTGGGGCGGAAGATCCCACGACGGGCCAAGGTCTCGTCCTGGACTTGTGAACGGAGATGAGAGCGCTTGGTATCCAGCCCATCATTAGCGTACTGCCCATGCTGGCCCAGAACCGTGATTTGGCTGTATCGGTTGGCAATAGAGCGACGCACACTTAAACGCTCTACGTTATTGCCGACTCCATCCTCCCGCATCACCAGCACCCCCACCGGCTGCGTGGTGTAGTCCGGCCCGCCGATGATCAACCGGCCATCTGGTTCCACCCACGGCCAAAGGCCATTGGCCTCGGCGACCTGGAGCAATGCCTCCCAGGCTGTTTGCCCTGGCTCAATCTGAACACGTCGGCGGGTTTTAGCCTGGTCAGCGCGGATCTCGACTTTGTATGCACCTAACGGCTTAACCACCTGGTCAAGGATCTGTGCCAGAGACGCCTCACGCATTGATACGAAAGGCGATGAACAATCCACCAGAGGCGCGGCCAGGTCTCGTCCATTGATACGCATGGAGATGCCCCGGCGGGAAATATCGTGTTCAAACTCGTCAATCTGGCCGGTGAGAACCCGGTCGCCATCCAGGGTCAGCGAGCAAGGTGCCCCCTCTTTGATTACGTCAGGCAAGCGGATAGCGTTCTTGGTGTGCAGCTCAAGTTCGAAAGCATCGGCCGGGGTCAGCAGGTCGGATTCAATCGACCAGCCGTCCCAGGTGTCGTGCGCAAGGCCTCCAATAGCGAGTCGAATAGACGGAACAGGATCATTCAGCGTAAGCACGCAGCACCCTCCCGACAGGAATATTGTGCGGCGTTTTCAAGTCAGGATTGAGCCGGATCAACTCGATAGCGCGCTCATGGTCGCCATACCAACGATGGGCCAATAGGCGCAGGCTGGCCGATGATTCAACCTCCCGCTCAATCATCGGCGGGCTCAACAGGATGACTTGGCGAGCGCGTGCCTGGATCAGCGCGGCGGTGTTGCGTAGTGCTTCGATCACCGGCCGGGACGTTTCCACATCGAACAAGCGGCGATGCAACAAGATTGCACCCTGCACCAATGAGCGCACCAGGTTAACCAGCGCCTCCAATTCAACAGGGCTCAAGCTTGGATTTTTGCTTTCGTCCTCGATCACGATGGCAACCGCCTGGGCATGGGCGGCAGCCAGTTCAGTGATGACCAGGACGACCAAGGCAAAACCACTGGCCTCGACTGGATCGTCCGGCATGCGATCAGGCAACAGACTGGCATCTGGTGCAACACCCTGACGGGCACTGATCAAGAACGCGTTGGCCGCACGCGCTGGGCCAGTGGTCAAGGTATCACCGCCCGGCATGGTTGCAGGGACACCAGAACGAGACAGCAGCGCAGCCGACGTGCTGGGAGTGCTGTCCTGGATGGAGCTGCGGATCTGCGTCGGCGTGCGGAACAGGTCGACCAGGGGATCGAATGCGGCCGAAGGATTCTTTGCCATGGAGATGACGCCAGACACTACGCCGAGAATCTGCGAGCGCAGTTGCTGCACCCGCAGGAAGATCCCAGGCAGGCCCAGGGCCTTTTCAATGAGACCCACCCAGCCGCCACCAATCCAAGATTGGATCTCACTCACCAGCGAGTCAATCCGGCCGAACAGGTCAAAGACCGCGTCTTGCCAGCGATAGGCGTCTTCCTGCTCCAGGACGCCGATGTCGACGAACTCAAATTGCCGAGCAAAAAACGGCAGGTCGGGCGTGTCCTCTACAAATACCAGGGTGACCTGGGCGGAGTCCGGATTGTCCGCGTCATGCTTCACATCGACGTTGTGCGAGACCACGCTCAGGCTGCCATAGATCGGGTGGATCAGTTCACCAGGGCCTCTCTGACCAAGCGCAGCCAACAGGTTCTGTAGTTCGATCTCGTAGTTAACGCCATAGACGATGATCTGCATCGGTAGCCGCCGAGCGCCCCGGCCAAGATCGACCACGCTGTCGCCGTCTTTAAAGGGCGTGCCATGCTCTGACAACGCCCGCTGCCATTGAAGGTTTTCGCTGACGACCTGGATAGGGACGCCGCGAAAAGATGCGTCCAATAGGGTTTCTGCCCAGCTCATCGGCCGCGCCTCATTTGAATGTCAGTTCGTCGCTCGACCTCGGCCTGGATCATGTTGGAGTCCGTACGCAACTCAATGACGAGGGGCTGATCAAGCAGGCGTTGTAAGCGAGCTACGGCCGCTGGAGTGTCGGCGCCTGCGGAAACGGCACGGTTAGCGATACCTGCGGCCCACTGATTTGCTCCGTCGATAGGCAGCCCAGCAGCAGTCATACCGGTTTGTTGGTGCGCCAGTCGCTGGGCCTGGGACGACAACCAGTCCGAACTCTGGCCTGGGCTCTGCCCGGCCAAATCTAGGCGGTTGCGGTAGAACGCAGTTTGATAGGTGCGTTCGCCATCATTCAAAAGCTTGCTACGCATGACCGCGTCTAAGCGACCGGCATCCGTGCCCGTAGTAGACGCGCCACTGATTTGGGTGGCCGTCGCCCCAAGAGCGATAGGGCCAAGCCAAGGAGTGATGAAGCCACCAGGTTTCCCCTTGCCCGCCGTGGAACTGTTGGGAAGATCGGGCATGCCGCCCGGCAGTACACCACCCGGCCAGTTGGTAACAAACACTGACGTAACACCCGTGGCTTCCTCCAAAACCTTGCCCACGGCGATGTTTTTCAGGGTCTCAGGCCCGCCCATGAACTTATTGAGCAAAGCACCTGCACCCGATTTGGCACCCCGCCCGGCGTAGTAGCCGCCAATACCGAGCGCCGCACCGCCAGCTAGCATTTGCTCACCGGACAGGTTCAGATCGTCAAGCAAGTAGCTACCCATATCAGCAAATCCCTTGTTCAACGGGGTCGCCATACGGTCAATTGCCTGGCCGAGGGTTGCTTTCATCCTAGAGGCTGTCCCGCTGGCACTTTCAGTATTTTCTTTGAGGTCTCGGCCGATTACTGCGTCAGAGCCACCGATGTCCTTAGTCTGCTGACGCATGGTGTTCAGACGATCCCCAGACAACATGATGCGCATACCACGCACGGTATCTTGGTCCATCCCCTTGAACACAACACCCATGAACTTGGCGCGCTGCTCATCGGTTTTCATCTTGGCGTATTTGCCTTTTAGATCGCCGAAAACGTCCTGCGGGTTCCGTGAGCTACCGTCCTTGTTAAAGAACGTCACACCACTGGTTTTGGTGACCTGGTCCCGATACTGCTTGGTACTGAACACTCGCAACGTGGACTCGGCCAACGTGCCGAGGCGGTCTGGCTGCATCTCAACCGTGGAGAGGGTTTCCGTGAATGCCAACGCTTGCGCCATGGACATGCCAGCGGCCGCAGCGGCGCCACCAATCTTGGGAAAGAGGTCGGCAAGGTTTTCCAGTTCAGCGTTACCGAGTCGTCCGGCCACCGTCATTTTTTGGAGCAGATCCAGTGCCGCACCTTCCTTGTTCAGGTCGATGTTGAACGCACTTGCACCCGCAACCACCGCCTTGCCCAACACTGCGGAGTCGGCCCCTGTGACTGATGTCGACTGGCCGATAGCGTCGGCGGTTTTCTTCGCCGCGTCATACTTCACACCCGAGGCAATCAAGGTATTGAAGCCGCTGTCTACGTCTTCACGATTGACGCCATAGGCCTTCGCGATCCGCCACCCCTCGTCACGCCACTCATCCTTTTGATCGGGTGTCATATCGGCGGTTTGTTTGGTGCGGATCAGTTGACGGTCCAAGCGAGCGTTACCGGTCAAACCGGATACAACGCCGATACCGAGCCCCAGCCCGGCAAGCTGCCCTTGGGCGCTGCTACCCAGGCCCTTGATTCGGTCGAATTCCTGGCGGACACCGGTCGCAATAGTCTTAAGCACGCGAAGATTGCGGCCGCCGTTCTGTGCCAGGCGCCGGAACGCGGACTCAGTCCTTTCAACGCTTTGGCGCAGCGGCTGCACGCCCTGCCTGTCCGCGCTGGCAAGTTCGGTTTTGGCATCGCGGGCCGCTTTGCGAGCAGCGTTAGCCATCACCTTTAACTCTTCGGCAGTCTTGCTGACCACCAACCGAGTTTCGCCACCCGCTTTGGCAGTTTCCCGCATGGCACTGCGAATGGTCTTGTAGCTGCTGGCACCGGCCTGGCCGACCTTAGTGACTGCCGAGCTGGCTTTCCAGCTCTCATCAGCCAGGGACTTAGCGCCGTCCTTACCAGCCTTGCGAAGGTCGCCGGTAAGCTGGGCGATCTCACGTCGACTGTTGCCCGCATGGGCCTGAAAACGTAGTGCGACGCGCAGGTCGGAACTCATGGGGTACTCCCGAAAGGCTTAGAGGTGCAAGAAAGGCCCATAAATGAGCCTCGCGTTACTTGGGTTTTGGGAGAGGCGTCCGCTTACGCTTTGCGACATAGCGCGTGTTAGTGGTCTTGCCGACAATGAGGTCGATACGTGCGTCGATCTCAGGCTTAGTCATCCGCCTGATTTCCTCTAGGCGGTAACCGCGCTGGACAAGTCCGTGCTCGATTCGCCGCCAGTCGACAAGGCCGCGTTCTGCGGCGCGAGCTTTTTTTCCAGTTCCTCATCGGCGTCCGCGATGACGCCAAGGTCACTCTCCGTGAGGGATGCCCGCAGAAGGTCTGTCGTCAGCGCCTCTTCCGGAATGTCTCCAAGAGAGAGCAACTGGCGGCGGTAGACCTCAACCGTAACCAGTTGAAGCGGACCGTTCGGATGTTCTTCCTGAGCAGATATAAGGTCACCAGTCACAGGAACGCGCAGGGTGAATGTCTTGTGGAATACTCCGGCGTAATAAACCCCCACATTCAACTCACGCGTGATGGTCAGGCCTTTCCATTGCTTTAGCTGTTGTTCGGTCATTGCCCTTACTCCGTGTAGTAATTCAAGGCGGCAATGGTCAGATCGCGGGTTGCCTCACCCTCCACCTGGTATTTGCTGCCCATCTCCATCAACGAGCAGCCGGTCCAAGTCTGACGTTTGCTGCCGCCGTCCTGTGGATAGATGGTGAGCTTGGCGTCCAGCAAGGCGCGCCAATCTGGCTCGCCGGATTTCGGAATAGGCACGGAAATTTTCAGGTCGTGCTCTTCAATACCCTTTGTGGTTCCGGTAGGCCGACCAGTGCGGTTCATCGTCTTGACGATTTTGCGACCGGTCTTGAGGCTCGGCTCTACGCTCGTGACCTCGTAGTCGGTGCCGTTGATCTCAAGGACGATCTGCCCTACGTAGTTATCAGACATTTTGAATCACCTCTTACAAGAGCAAATCGATACGACCGGCGAACACGTGCAGGCCGTTGACGATATCGACGGGAATCGAAGCGTTGAGCCGGTTCGCGTCTTGGAGCGAACGCTCAACCACCAGCCCGTCCGCATTAGCATCGACGTTTTCGACGATCTCCAGTTCTTCCAGCTTTTTTAGTACATCCAGCAACTCGCCACGGACAGCCGGGGGCGTTTTGCTGGAGAGTTTGGAGCGCGGAAAACGCAAGCGGATGCGGTCGCGGCAAGCTGTACGCACGTAGTACAAGGTGCGAATGCTGGTCAGATCCAACAGCGACACATCAGTCGCACCCGCCGCTGACTTGATATAGGTCGTTACCGCCCGGACGATCTGGATGACGTCACCCGCACCGACTTCCAGTGGGGTTACACCGTTAGCCAGGGCCGTTTCCTGCTCGACACGACCGAGCCGCTTAGCCATAGGCGGCACTTTGATCCCAGTCAGAATCAACGTATTCAGTGGCCGCGCCGGGTCTTCCTCAGAGGCGATCACCGCAGCGTAGGCCGCTGCGACCTGACGGGCAGTCGATGGAGTACCAGGCAACGACGCCAGACTGATTGCGCCGTTGTTCAAGGACGCAGCCAGGGTAGTAGCAGCGGACAGACTGGCGGTATTGGCTGCCACTCCGATGATGCCTTGCTGCTCCATCGAGTTGGTCCAGGTCTCAATATGCGTACGCAACGCAGTAAGGGCTGTCTGGCTGTACCAGGCAGGAACCAGAATCGTGAAGCCACCCATGGCCGTGGCGTCCAGCGCCGCCTTGATATCGGGCTCAGCATCGCCCTCAACAGCCACGCCCACCGCAGAGATAGAAGCGTACCGGTAGGCGCCGATAAAGGCGGCGGCCATTTCTTCGGCCACGGTGCCACCGAACAAATCTCCGGCCTCCGGCGAACTGTAGAACGGTGTTGGGATATTGGCCTCAACCGTCGCGCCCTCGCCAAGCGGAACGATCAGGCACACGTTTTGTTTGTTGGTCGGCAGGTTCCGTACAGCCAGGCGAAGGTTGAACTCCATGTAAACGCCAGGCTTACGAATGGACGCCGGGATCGTGTCGAATTCAATCATGCTCATTCAGCGGACTCCTTTGCGACTTGTTTGGCACTGCCGCGCGATTGCTTCGCGGGCACCAGAAGTTCTTCCGCAGCCAGACGGCGTCGGTAGTAAGAGGTATCCGGCACGTCGACTGCCTCTTCCCCCTCGATGTATTGGAATGGATCTTCTTCCATAGGCACCCGATGACCAGGTGCAGCGATTACGTGCATTACACGTCCCTCAATTCGATATGGTCTGTTACCACCGGCTCGGGGTTGCCCGATGGCGTGTGGTACTCCAGGGACATGCCCAGGAAGTCCGGCAGATCCTCTTTCGGCTTCTCCCAATCCAGCTCGATCACGAACGACTGGCCCAGGACTGAAAGGTGGTCATTGGCAAACTTTCCGTTGACCAGGTTGGAAAGCTCCGTTGGCTTGATCGCAGCACGGCCCTCCCAGGGCTGCCAATCAACCAGCTTGTGCATGCAGGCTTGCCATAGGTCATAGCTGCCAATGTCATTGGGGCCACTACCGCGCCGGGTTTCCCGCTCACCTCGGGGGTGGCGGGTGGCGATAATCAGGCGGAAGGTGATTGGCACCGTGTAACGATCCTGGCTACGCCGTTGAAACGTCGCCTTTGGGACCATGAGCAAAACGGCAGGGCAACGCTTGAGTAAATCGGATAACAGGTCTGGGTCGCTCAGTTCACCGCCGTAGCTCTGAACCTTGAGGCTCCGCAGTTTGGCGGCCAGCTCGTTCAAGCGGGTCTCGATCAAGTCCTCCAGTTCGCCCAGCATCACAACGCCCTCAGCGTGCGGCGATCCATCAGCCGGGGCTGGCTGATGATCTGCATACCAGATCGGCCAGCCTCGGCCGCACCACGCTCTTTGTCCTCCTGGGCCAGGGTTTCCAGGCGCTTCAAGACATCCTTGTAAAGCACCCGCACGGTCGACTCTTCCCGCCCTGCGTCGTCGTACAGGTGATACCGAGCGATCTCCGCAAGGTCTGCCGTCACCCACTCCGGGGCGTCCTCCCCGGCCGGGCGGAAGCGCAGGTAAAACGAAACCTCACTGCGCGCCCGTGTCACTGCGTCGGCGATCCGTGCCAACGCCATGACCGCTATTGCCACATCGTCGGCATCCCAACCGTCCAAGGGTTCGCCCGCTGCCGCTGCTGTCAGCAACTCCGGCTCAATTACCCGTTTGTTGTCAGGCACTGAAACTTGGGTGATGTCCCTGGCACCGAAGCGGATCAAGAGCTGGCTAGCGGACGGCAGTGAGAGGTTCATTTCGCAGAATCCTTTGCTTTCGGCGAGCGGGCCTTTTCAGGCTTTACTTCCACCGACAGAACCTTACCCACCGGCTCGGTAGCGTCTGCTTGGATTGGCTCTGCGGGCTGCACCACTGGAGCAGTCAAAGGCGCGGGACCGGTTAATGGATCAACGGCATGGTCACTGGCGCCGCCCAGCACGGGTTCCGTACCTCCAGTCTCAGGCGCTCCAGCCACATGGACTGGCTCTGCGGCGACGGCCAGTGATGCAGCCACAGGCGTAATGACTGTTTCAGACGCTTGCGACTGGGTAGCTGGAGCGGCGTCGGGCGCTTGCGAAAGCGCAGCTTTCGAGATGTCTGCATTGGGCTCGTCCTGTACCTGGTCGAATTCATCCTCCTCATAGGCAAGGATCAATTGAGGCTCTTTGATCAGGGCTTTCAGTTGTTCTTCCGTGAAGAAGTCGTCCGCGTACTTGGTCGGCTGGCTTGGGTGCGCGATACCACAACGGCGGAAACCGTTGTGCTTTGCCTTAATAATGATGGTCATACCGCCCCCTTAGCCCAGCCAGCTCGGCGCCAGTACCTCGGCGGTGCCTGCCCACTCGTTGCCGTTGTCGGCGTCTTTAACCAGGATCTTGCGGGCCACACCTTCCAGCTGGGACGGAACGACCAACAGGCCTGGATTAACACCGAGAGGACGGCCGCCGTCAGCGCGGAAGTTCTTCATTGCGGCACGAGCTGCGCCGTAGCTTTCTGCGGTAAGCGGAGCTTTCGAGCAATAAGCGAACTGCCAGAAGCCAAACCCGACGTTGGCGCGGGCGTCGACGCCATAGCGGTACTCGTCACGCATGAAGACCTGTTCGTCGTCCATGCTGGTCATCGCTTTCAGTGCGTAGTCACGACGCTTCTGAAAGATCAAAGGCTTGATTGCGCGGCTGACATCGAGCAGATACCAGGCAGGGCCTTCACCATCCTGATAGTTGCTGACAGAGACCGCCGTACCGGTTCCATCGGTATTTGGATAGACAGGGTGGTCCACGTCGAAGAAGTTCTGGCCGTCGTAACAGAGCGTGGATAGCCCCGCTTTCAGCAGACCAAACACCAGTTCATCAGGGTGCGCGGTAGATGCTCGCCCCATCTCCTGGAACAGCGGCTTATACACGCCGATCTCATCGTCTTCGATGGAGTCACGCGGAACACCGACAGAAGACTCAAACTTTTTGTTGGCGATGGAGTAGCTGTGCGCCGCCATGTTCTTGAGGACACGCTCGCCGATCCACTCACGGAAGGTCGGGAACTGGCCCAGCCAACCATAGGTATTACTGGCCGAGGACGACGGCACCAGAGTGGCGATGCGCTGCCAGTCGGTAGGGGTTGCGGCCTGGGCATTTTGAAACTCTGCCTTGAACGCGGTGAACAGCGCCTGCAAGGCGGCGGTAGTGATAATCATGAAACGCTTCCTATATAGAGGGGAGTTACGCCTTGCCCTTGATGAATTCCGATTCGCTCATGCCCAGCAGCGAAGCGACCTTTTGCTCTTCGGTGTTGAGCGCGGTTTCGGTGTTATCGGGCTTACGTTTGCCCAGGTCCGTCGGATCGCCCACCGATGGCGCCGCCGCTACAAAGTCTTTCAGGCGCTGCAAACCCTCAGCGTCCTGGCAGCTAGCGCGGTGGTACTCCAAGGTCGCAGGAACGATCTTCCCGGTCTGGGTGGCTGCGGTGAGAACGGCGTCCACTTCCTTGTCGTGGTCAGCTTTCTGGAGCTTGACCAGTGCTTGCTCTGCGTTGGTCGCTCGACCGCTCAAGGCGTCGTAGTCCGCACGCGGAACGAACAGGGCCAAATTCGGCTGTTCGGAGTTGGCCGCTTGGGCGGTCTTGAGTTTGTTGATAGCCGCAATGGCCTCTTCTTCGGTGGCGGTCTCGGGCAGGCCGAGCAATGCCAAAAGCGCTGGTGAAAGTTTCACTGGCGTAGTCTCCGGGTCTTCTTGGTTGAGTGCTGTCAGGAGGAAATTCGGCTTATTGGTCAGGCCCGCGCTGACTAGGCGCGCAATGCGCATGGTCACGGAGTCGTAGTCGAATACGGGGGAGAGAAAGCGGTACTCGCGGTTGATGACCTGGAGCGAGGCACGAGGCGTCCAGTCGACCTGGCCCCACAAGGCACCGTCGCGGATTTCCAATTGCTTGATCCAGCCACCGGCCGGGGCGTCTTCGCCTTTCGTTGCGCGGTGCTGAGTGGAGTGCTCCCAGTCAATCGGTAGATCAATGGCCCGATCAGTGAAACTGGAAAGCACCAGGGCCTGGCCCTGTTCATCGAACAGCCACTGACGGCCGTCGCGACCGGAAACAGTCGGGCCTGCCGGAATCAGCTCGACCCACTCCGGCGCCTTGCCGTCAGAGACGGTTGCGGAGAGGTCGGTATTGAGTGCGAGAAGTGTCTTTTTCATGCCGCCAGTTTGGGCGGCCAGGATCAAGCGGAGAGTTTCAGGACGGCTTAAGGTTTTAGCCGTTGAAGAAAGGGTGATCGGTGTATCGGGGGAGCCCATTCTATACGTATAGAATGAATTACTGCGCAGCCCCCATGCAGTTTTAGCCCTACGGCCAAATCTAACGCATCTCTAACGGTAGTTCGTCAGACTGCCCGCCATGGTTGTACCTGCAAGCCCCCTAAAACGCCGTCAGCGGGCTTTCTCTGAACTCGACCTACAGAGGTTCCGAAAGGTAGTCGGAGATGATGGCGAGGATCTCAGCATCATCCTCAGACGACAGCCCCAAATATGGACGGGCTGGCATCACCGTGGAGTGCGCCCCACGAGTAACCCACTGGGCAAAGTTGGACTTACTGCGCTTCACAAAGCGATTGCCCACCGTGCCGTTCTTGGCACTGAAATAAACCTGCTGTGATCGGGCTGCATGGTCGATCTTGCCGCCGAGCTGGTGAATGGCGCCATAAGGCCGATCCGTACCGAATTCTAATGTGTTGCCACTAACGTGGTGTCGGATGGTGTCCTGCAAGTCCCCGCCCTGACGTAGGATCTTGTTATTACCTTTTCTTGCGATGGTTGACGCAGCCAGCGGCGCCCAGGGCGAGCCGTCGGGGGCGACCTGCTGACGAAAGCGATTGTCGGTCGACTGGTGCAGGTACTCGGCGATGTCCAGCAGCGGGACGCTCAAGTCCTCCAGCCGGTCAGCCAACTCATTGAGGGCCGCACTTGCCCGGCCGTCGTCTAGTCCAACATTTAGCATTGCACCCGCCACTCTCACCTCCTACTATCCAGTTACCCCATTGAGTGAGCAGTCCCCGCCAGGACCTCCAGGCCTACACTCAGGGTTTAATCGCGTGTGGCGGCGCGCGGTTTCATCACTTCTTATCGATCTGTGGCCTGCGGTACAGCCGAACACCGATCCTCAGTTGTTCCAGGTAGTCAGGATCATTTGACTCCGGGGAGAACGTCGTTACCCCGTCCCATCCATCGTCACCCACTTCAAATACAGACAGCGCCGGTACTGGCTCACCGTCGATCTGGTAGCGCGAGATGTACCGGCGCCGGACCACAGCTTTGTTCCTGGAATAGAGCCATTCCAGCCTTACCCATACCTCGTCAGGGTCTTTGATCGCGTCGGCCAGGAGTAACAGTTCCCGTGCGTGCCCGCGCTTCCTGATCTTTAAAGCACCGGTTTTGGCATTAGTGAACAGCTCCCGGCCGATCACCACGGCATCTCCCGTCACGTCCTTGAACACGACAGGCGCCGCCTCAGTTGCGCCGAACTCTGCTAGGAAACGGCCTGCATACTCGGAGTCAGTTAAGCCGGTGGGCAACAACCGATTCGCAGGCATCTCGCGGGCTGCTGGAAGTGCACCAGGTGCGCGTCGGTTGGGCAGACCCGCACCCTGCACGCTACTGGCCCGCGCCCCTGGATCGGGTAACGGATCGTAAGCTCGTAGCGGTGGCACTGCGGCATTGAGGCGCGATTGACCTGGCGCATAGTCAAAGCCCGGATCAATCCCTTTGGGCACACGAACAACACGCGGGCCATTGGGGCTGTTCACACCGATGGTCCGATCCTCGTACTCCACAACAGGTGATGGGCCGACCGTCAGCCCCATGCGGTCAACGTCGCGTTGGCTCGCCATGAACTTCTTGCACTTGCAGCCCCAACCATTCTGGGGCGAGTGGGTCGCCCACCAGGGATCATCCAACGGTAATGTTGTTCCATCCCAAAACAGATGCTCAGCTCTCGGGTGTGCGCTGTCGCCGTGCCGGTAGACTCCATATGGTCGACGCTTGCGTAACTCTGGGTCGGCCATCTGAGTTTCACGACCGGCGTTATAGGACTGACGCAGGTTGGTCTCATAGATCACACGGGAACGCCACCCACGGCCACCTTTGTATTGCCAGCCGTGCCTGCCGACGACCTGGTCAAAGTCTTTTCTGAACTGTTCCAGGGTCAAGCCTTGGCTGATCGCCTTCTCTACAGCGCCCCGCATGTCGCCCAGCAGATCACGCTTTGTGGCCCCAGCTACCACAAAGGCCCAGTCATGCTCGACGTTGTAGATGTCAGTCCAGGCCCGAGTCGGGATATCTGTCTTGCCCCGGAAATAGTCGATTTGTTCCTGGAACGGAAGGGAGCCATGAGAGACTGCCATTACAGCCCCCTCAGAATATCGGCACGGCCAGCCAGGCTGGCGGCTGCCAGGCCATCCGCCATAGCATCGGCCATCTGGTTTGTAGTAATTTCAGGATAGGTTTCGACCAGCCGATCCCGGAACTCCTCCAGGCTGCCGACCGAGTCCAGCAGCTCCTTGATCCGGTCGACCATGTCGTCCATGTAGGGACCGGTTACAACCTCCAGAACATTAACCTGGCCATCTACAATGTCTGGCACTGCGGAAGGCTTTGGAGCCGCTTGCTCCCGGTTTGCAGCCCGCGCCAGTGGCAAGTCTGCACCAGGTGACGCCACGCCTAGCAGCTCGGCCCCCTCGGCAGGCTCAGGAATATTGAGCTTGTCACGGACAACCGATTGCTCGACCTTCAACCCCAGCGGCACCAGTTCCTTGAGTGCTTCGATCAGGATCTTGGTATTTTCCGGCTGCGGTACATCAATAATCAAACGTGGGTATGGTCGGCCAGGTGCAAAGTTCAGATCGCACCAGGGGCGTACAAAGTAGCGGTTCAGCGTATTGGATTCGGCCTTGGCGTCAGCTTGGAGCAGATCAAGACGCACCTCGTTGTGAATCGTAGCCTGTGCCTGACTGGAGCCATCGTCCGTAGACATGGTCTGACCAACCACCGCCTTGCTGATCTGCTTATCCCACCACTCGGCCAGGCCTTTGAAAAAGTCCCCAGCACCGGCCACATTCGCGGCCTGGGTGAAATCAATGCGCATGCTTTCTGGAATTACCGCCGCCGCATCACTGCCCAGGTTGGCTACCGCCGACATCAGGGTGGAGATATCTTCCTTGCTGGCTCCTGGTCCGTACCGACCTACGCGCATGGGCATGCCAAAGATGTCAGCGAAGCCCATCCAGTCTTTCCAGGTCCACGCTTTGCACATGTAGCCCACGGCTGCCAGGCGCGCCAGACCACCCCGGATCGGCAAGCCCGAACGAATACGCGGCAGGTGGACGATGAACTTGCACGGCGCCAACGCGACGCCATTTACCGGATCTGCCTCATCGAGCAAGCGCAGTTCCCGGCCCGTGTCGCGGTCGAACTGAAAGAACCGCTGGTCACGCGGCTCAAACCGTAGCGGGTTCCAGATCTTGCCGCTGCGGTCCCACATGATTTCCGAGACGGCATAGCCTTTGCCCATGGCATCGGTCAAGTCGGCCTGGAGTTCGCCAAACTCTGGGGATGCCACCAGCTCCTTTAGCTGATCGGCTCGGCGAATGTCTTCCGGATCATCGCTTGCAGCCTCCACCCGAATATCTAAACCAGAAATTGCGAGCTTGCGGGTGCCTAATACCGAGGCGTAATGCAGATCCCGCTCTTCCATTTCCTCGGCAAGAGTCAGGTAGCCATGAGCCGAACCGTCGGCGGCAGCTTGCAGAATGCTTGCAAGTCGCCCAGGTGTCAGGCCGTTAGCGACCGACTGGTGCCAAACCTGGCGCACGCTGGCGGTGCGAGCGGCTGCCAGCTCTTCGGTGAGCTTGTCGTACTGTATCGGACGACCGTACTGGTCGACGATTTTGGATTGCGCCATTACCAAATGCCTTTTCTGGAGCGCCACCCGGCGCCGATCTGGATCTCTCGATCATGCTGGGATGCAGGTTTAACGCGGTGATATTCGATGATCTCGACTTCCTGGCGTGACGCGTAGTCAGCCAATACAGCAGCGATACCGGCGTCGCCGTGCCGCTTTGGCCCGGCCTTTTCGCCTTTTTCGTTGGTACGCTTTTCCGGGATGCGAGCCACGCCCTTGACCATTCGGAAGGCTCGCACGTCGCTGACCACGTCTTTGTCGGCCGGGATGTCGTAGAAGGTGTCGTCTTCCAAAGCAGCCTTGAATGGCGGCATGTTGTCGCGATACCAACCCTCGGTGAGCATCACCCGCTCAATACGGTTGAAACCAAACTCAATGGCAGTGGCTTCCGATAATTGCGAGCCGTTACCCCTGGCGTCATCGGCGCCTTTGAGCAAGTTGGGCAAACGCCGAAGGATGTAGAACTTGATCTGCTCCTGTTGCTTGAACGGGACGTTACGCAGCTCGACCACAAAGGGCGTGCGCTTGCGTAAATTCTGTTCCTTGAGCAACGGCCAGATGACCGAAAGGTCGCCGGTACGCCCGAAGTCCATGCCGTAGAAGCTTTGGACGTCTAGCGGAATGGCCGAAAGCAGTGGGAGCAAATGCTCTTCGCACCACTCCAGGGACTCAGCTAGACGCAGGTGTTCAGGAATTGTTTCGTAGCCCTGCGGGTACTCCAGGCGCAACACCGGCACGTCTCGGTTACTTCGCTGTTCGACCAGGGCCATGCTAAGAAAGGCCCCGCCGCCTTGGGACGGAACGCAATCAAGCTCTTCATCGGCTGCATCACCGTAGAAGTCGTAGACATCCTGGACCCAAGCGGCTTCCTCCTCGGGCTTGTATTCGATGCCCTTGCGCAGGCATACCCGCTTGTAGAGCCCGTCGGCCACGGCTTCGCGGAACGGGCAGCGGAACAGCATGCCTTTGCGTTTGCCTGCCCGGATGTCGTTGATCAGCTCATTGAACGCATTCTCGGTGCCGTCGTGAGTGCTGATCACATGGACTTCCCCGCCCCAGATCAATAGCGCGAGCGCGGCTTTCAGCAGCTCGGCCAAGTCCTGGTGAAACGCCGCCTCATCAATCACGACCACGCCCTGACGCCCCCGAAGGTTGGACGGGCGGCTGGTTAGCGCAACAATACGGTGCCCGCTGGGGAACACGATGGTGTACGTCTTGATGTGCTTCTCGGGATCGCTATCCGGCCAAATGCCTTCTTCGATCTCTTCGGCCGCATAGTTGAAGGCCCGCGCCCACATGGCACAGGCCTGGATGTACTCGACCGTCATGTCCTGGTTGTAGCCCAGGTAATAGACTGTCTGACCGCCCGCTGGTTTTTCGGCAGCGGCTACCAGGACGTTGTCCGCTGCCTCGGCCCAGGTGAGGCCGATACGACGGGACTTCTCTCCGACCTTGAGCGGCGCACGGATGCCGATCCAGTCTTTCTGATAGTCGAGCAGAACGGCCGGAGCGCTCAAGGCATGAGTGCTGTCCAGGACAAGTGGCAGGCTCACGACGCCATCCCCAGGATCTCGCGGCGGATCTCGTCAACCGTTGCCTGATTCAAGCCGCCTTTCTTGGCGATTTTCTCAACGCGGGATGCTGCCGCCTCGGCCTTCTCACGGTATTCCGCCTGCCATTTCTTCTGGACGACAGACGCTTTACCCAGTTCGGCCACGGCCTTTGCGACCTTCGGCAAGTCCATCTGATCGCCGCCACTCATCAGCAGCTTAAACAGATGCTCCTGGACAAGGCGCATAAGCGCCTCGTTGACCGCGCCCTCATCGTCTGGCGCCGCCTGGACAACGGCCTTAGCCTGCTCGGATGCCATCTTAAGTGACGCCAGCTTGACCTCAAACTCAGAGCCATAGCGATGCAAGGCGCTTTTGCCGATGGAGTAGCCACGGCGATCCAACTCTGCCGCAAGCGCCTCATAGCCGGAAAAATTCGACTCCATGAGGGCGTTATCAAGCCACTCCTTTACCTTGGCCGGAAGCGCGGCCACTTTGCTACGGGGCGGCATGGGTCACGACCAGTACTTTTCAGGGCGAGCAATACCGGGTCGGCATTCAATGGTGTATTCCGCGATGTCGACGCCGATGTGGGTCAACCCGCAAATCCACGGCCCAGATGGTGACTTGTCCAGCGTGACCAGAGAGCGGTCGGCCAGGTAATCCAGTTCGCGGCGCAGTTCCAACTGCGTACCATCAGGAAAGATTCCCTGGATCGTAGAAAGCACAACGGCCTCATGAGGATCCACTGGCCGGGAAGTGTTGAGGGTCAGAAGGATGTACCAGCGTAGAGATTCGCGCCGTACCTTGGCTGGGTCAATGATCATTCACGCACTCCTTTGAGTCGGACATTTTCGAGACGCAAGGCAAGCGCATCGAGCTTGGCCTCAATTACTGTTTGGTTGCGCACGTAGTCCTCACGACGGACGTAGTGCAACGGCATATCTCCCCGCAGGCGTTCAAGGCCAAGCTCCACCTGGCGCAAACGCTCGGAGTCTTTGGCGAACGCCCCGAAGCGGTCATCCAGACGGCTTTCCATTTGAGCCAACAGAACCTTGACTAGGCCCGCAAACATCGCGAGCAGCGTCACGGCCGTTCCGACCAATTGCCAAACCGGCATTTCGATAGTCGTCATCGGCGGTTCATCCGCTCTTGAATGCACTTGCAATCCACACACAAAAGAACGCCAGGTTGCGCAACCCGCCGGCCTTCGGGAATTTCAGTTCCGCACTCTTCACAGTGGGTAGCGGAGACACCGACCGGCTGACGCGCCAGTGCCAATTGCGCCGCAATTGCAGCCTTTCGGGTCGCTTCCTCTATGTCGGATGCGCGATCAAATACGTCCATGGGTGTACCACTCGATAAGGCTTTTAAGCTGCACACGGCAGGAGGCGTATCCCTCACTGTTGCGTACATGGTTTTTGAGGATGTCCGCCTGGGTCACTCCTGAGTCGAGCTGGTCAGCGACTCCGGTGGAGCCAAGAGAATCAGCAGCTCTGCCGGTGGACTGGCTGGTGGCAGACACAGCGACGGCGGCGGGATTGAGGGCTTCGTTCCACACGCGGACAAAGCCAGTAGTGAACACGCCAACAGGAAGCGCTTCGGGCTCATCTTTGAGAGTGCGACGGTAAAGAGTCGTGACACGGGCTATCTCCCCCTGGAGTTTTTCGGTGTTGCGACGATGGCTGGCTTTGGTTTCAGCAAGCTCGGCTGCAAGCACCTGTCGCCTGGCTTGCTCGGCCTGGAGTTCAGCAACAGCCTTGCGGGCTGCCTCGACGGCGGCTTCGGCCAGTGCCTGCTTTTCCTCGGCGTGCTTTTTCCCAAGCCGCTCAACAACAGCGCTGCCCTCGGCCCGGCCACGCGCCAAGCCCTCGTCATATCCATCCTGGTGGTTTAAGTGCAGGCCGATAGCGACCGCAGCAATCACAGCGAGATACCAAGTGGCCGGGCTGATCAGGTCGAGCAAACCTTTCATTGGCACACCCCCTGGCCCCAACCTGCGGCCACATACAACGCTTCCCAACGACGGAGAATGAGTTGTGGGTATTGGCGGTTTTCCTTAAAGGCTGAGGCCGAGCGGCCAGCGTTAAACCGCTCGACTGATCCGAACCAGGTCAGCGGATCGGCGCCCTTTGCCGATGCCAACTTGCGGTCGCGAATAACCCAACCCAGCCCACCGTTATAGGAGGACAGGATCAGCGCCCCTTGCTCACAGGCGTTGCGTGCCTGGATGCGGCTCGCCAGCCAGCGGTCATAGCTGACCAGGGCTTGCATGGACCAGATAGGGTTAAAAGGCTCGACCTTACCAAGGGCCTTTGGGAAAAGTTGAGCCAACCAAGTAGCGGTCGAGGGCATCACCTGGCCCAAGCCTTGCGCACCAACCGGCGATTTGGCATCGAACCGCCAGCGGCTTTCCTGATGGATCTGTGCGGCGAAGGTTGCCACCGGAGCATCAAGGCCCCATTCCGCCTGGGCGATGCGAGTCAAGTCTCGGCGGTAGCGTTCGGCCTGGCTGGGGATCTCGGCCTTGGCAGGCGTGCTGTAGACAGCAATCGCAGCCAGCCCCAACGCGACTGCTCCCATATAGAGAAGAACACGTGAGCGCATAGTCAGAGTCCCAACGTCAGGCCGAGGATGCAGGCCAGCACGACCAGGGCGCGTCGGATACCGGCCATGGGACGGTCATACCGGCGTACTTGATTCGGTCGGGCATAGGGGAACAGCGCCCGGTCGATCCAATAACCGAGCACGCCACCCAGCGTCACCAGGCCGCACTTGTAGAGCACAACCGGGAGCTTGGTGGGAGCAACGATTGCCAGACACGCCATGATTGCAATGGTGATCAAGGTCCAGTCGGTCATGCGTGGCGCACGGGGGCGCCGATGGATAGGGGCCATCAACGAGCTTCCTTCATTGGTTTGAGAACGGAACGGATTTCCGCCATCGAGCGCGCAGCAACAACGGGATTGCTCCGGGCTGGCGCTTGGTCTTGGTAGGTGCCAAATACTGGCGATGTGGTGAGGTGCCTTGGGCGCAGCTTTTCCTTCTGCCGCACAAACTCGGCGACACGGCGCTCGTGGCTTGCCACGATCAACTCAACGCTTACACGCCACTCCGGTGGGCATTTGTCCAATAGCGTCCGCACCTCAGCATCGAAAGGCGTGTCAATAACGAGCTGGGCGTACTGCCTGGATGATCGAGGTGCGGAAGCCATGGGCGAACCTTGCCGGAGTGGATGTCCGGTCTAGATTCGCCTGGTGAGGGGCACTGCTGTGTTTCTTAAACGCACAAGAAAAAGCCCCGCACATGGCGAGGCTTTGAGATACGGGCATGAGGTTAAGAACGCCTGATGGTCCTCATCAGCTCTATATCGCTTTCTGAGGTTCCGGCCTTGCGCTGCTCTGCTTCCCACTCCGCCTCTGACTGATCCTCGGGCGATATGGCCGAAGGGTTCGCGATCTGCTCGTCACATGCGGTGCGGTCTTGCTCCCAGTTATCTCGTGAATGCTGCAATTCGTCCTGGGTCAGCTTGCCGGTGTAGCAGCCGCCGTTGATGAACAGGATATCGGTCAACATCTGGCGGCACGCAGAAAACGCGGAATAGCCTGACTGAGCGTGAAGCTGCTTGTTCGCGGCGCTCATGACACCGACCAGTGAGGACGTGTCGCGGGTCAAGCAAGCATCATTATTCTCGGCCCAAAGACTCTGAGCCAAGGCCCGGTTTGTTGTGGCCTGCCTCAAGTCATCCTTGAGAGCAGCATTAGGGGTTGTTTCCGAGTAAGCCGTCGATGCGAACAAGGCAGAAGCCACTAATACCGCTCTCAAAACCATCATTTAATGGACTGTCCCTTCGTCATAGCCAAATAAGTCAGGCTCGTTGCGACGGTGCAGGAGCCTTTGGCGCGAGATAATCTCATAAATGGTTGGTGACGCAAGCTTGTACTTACGCACCAACTCGGGTGGCTGGATATTTCTGTCGTGCCAATCCTGGAAGATTGCGGCATCCCGCATGGCCTTCTTGAGTGCGTCACCTCGCGGAAGGTAAACCACTGCGCCCCCCATGGTGTCGCATATCGCAAAAACCACAGAGCGGGCAATTTCGGGCACGACGTCTGGCCGATCCTGGAGCCTCACCTTCAACTCCGCTTCAGCAATCCCCACCATTTCCTTGATCGTCCCCTCCCAACGGCGCATAACCGTGGGATTCTCCATATGGGCCAGCACCTTGAGTGGGTCCAGTTTGTCAGAGTCATCCTCAAACAACTGATCATTGCTCATTGTGTCGGCCTCCCGTTGCGCTTCGCGTCATAGGCCAACGCTGAGACAAGGCTCCCCAGTTGCTTAGCGTCCAACCAGTCGACACGCTCAACCTTGAACATCCGCAACGCCATGCCGTCGGCGTATTCCCATGGGCGGTTCGCCTCTGCCAAGAACGCATGGATCTTCCCGACCAGTTTTCCCCGGCCTGGCGCAACATTTGGCACCGTGCAACCTCTGCCGTTGGGCTTTGCTGTGGGCTCCCATCCCAAGCGCTGGAACTCGGCCAGCACCGCCGCCGTTTGCATTGGGGTTATGTCCTTTGCAGACGTGACACCCGCTATACGCTGGAGCAAAGCCCGGTAGGTATCGTCATCTAGGCCCAGGTCTTTCTTGGCGATGTGGATCTTCGATAGCTGTACATTACGTCGATTCATTTTCTCCTTTCTCCCTCACTTCCTCGGCAGCTCATCAGTACCCGGCTGCCACACCGGATAGACCGTCCAGTCGCCTGGAACGGTTTCGCTCAGTGAAGTCTTTCAATAGACGGGTTGTTCGTGACCAGGTGCTTTTTTAGGGAGTTAAAGCTCTTCCAGGACGGATCAAAATAGATGTGCTTCTTTTCCGCCGCTTTCGTAGCTTCTCGCTTTCCAAAAACCTTACGAAGGGATTCGATCTCTTTTTGGCTGTACATTGAGCGGCTGACCTTTCGCAAAAAGCGGCGGGCCTCTTCATGTTTCGGCTCGCCCTTTTCAGACGACATCCACTCGCCTTTGAAATAGCCGTCCACGTACACCGTCGTTTGCCAGCTCTTACTTATCGTCGACACCTGCTGTACCAAGGCGATCTCAAACTGACCACATTGCAGCTTCATAACCCCATAGGGTGTGTCCATCTGCGCCTTAAGCGCATCCCAATCCTCTTGAAGCATCTTGACCTCGGCTGCTCATCAGTACTCGGCCACCGCGCCGAGCAGACCGCCCCGGTTTCCCGAAGCGGTTTCGCTTAGTGGATAGTTGGTTTCATGGTGAGTTTTTCGAGCATTGCCTGGCAGATCTCGCAGTTGCAGCCGACATGCTGGCCCGCCCCTTCAAAGGGAATGCGGGCAACGAGTCGGCCACCGCAGATCATTGCGTTGGCGATCAGGGCGGCTTTGCTGCCGCTGGCTGGGTTCAGGTTGTCTTTGCTGTTTACGGAGATGGACACACCATCGGTGGTGTCGTCTTCGATAGTGATGTGGATCTTGGCCATGTGGGCTGTACTCGCAATAGGTATGAGGCAACTGGTGATGTTTGAGGGGTGGTGTCAGATCAATGCAGCGTCGTCGGCGTAGGTTCCGCAACAAAGATGCTCGCGATATCCAGAGGGATAGGCGCGTATTGATCCGAGTCTCCAATCCGCTCATACACCCGCAGATAGCTTTTAGATCCAACCACCTGGACTGCCTCACCGATGGCCTGCATCGCTCGTTGCCATCGCCCGTCCTGAATCTCCAGCCTGCGAAGGCCCAGCACACGGCCGGTGCTGATCTCGCCCGCTTTATCCGTGCGGAATGCTTCGTTGACCAGGACGCGAACCTCACTACGTGCGTCTTGCGTCCATTCCGCCGCGCACTCATCAATCAACGCTCGCGCAGCCTGTAACCGCTCATCGAACTTGATGGAGTCCTGAACGGCATGAATGATCTTGAAGCGACCATCGAACGTCAGTAGCGTGACATTCCCCTTCTTGCCCCCGATGGCGGCACCATATTGCTCGGCCGACATCTCCACGAAGGCCTTGATGTCGCCGAATGCTGACGCTTTGAATTCGCCCAACAGTGCGGAAACGGCCTGGGCCTTTTTAACAAGCTCAGTGACCAGCTCGTCGCGAGCCAGGTCAATGGGCTTGATCAGTTCCACCGGGACCAAATGGCCCTTGGCGTCTTTGCGATATCCTTCTTGAATAACCATTCTTTACTGCTCCATATTCGTGTCTGGTTTGGTGTTGCGGTGCTTAAGGGCGTCGATGATCTCGCCGATCCTCATACGGCCATTTGCACGTTGTTGGTCTGTAAGAACCGGTTTAGGTGGCGCCTGGAGGCTTTGCCTAACCGGTATTGCTCTAATCAATGTTGCTGGCGCGGGCCATCGTTCACAGCTTGCGAACAAGGCCTCAAATGCTGACCGAACCCGCAACGCGTCTGTTTTTTCGTCCCATCGCTGGGCCTTTCTCAAGGCCACCATCCAAACGTCCAGGGTGTGAGTAACGGCATCGGCAGCGGGCGCACCATCCAGGCGTAAGGCGACCAGCCCCATCAATCCCGCGATGACCTCACGCTGTAGCCAGTCATCAACCATTCAACCGCTCCTGCAATGCTTGCAATGCAAAGGTGGTCTGGCTGGGGCGAGCCAGGGTGGCGGGCTTGACCTCACTCGTTACAGGCATCAGCGCGCTTGAAGTGACTTCGCCCGGCCACTGGCTCATTACCTGGTACAACCAACCGTGCCCTTTAAGAGGCGTCGCCAGGCGCCCCGAGTCGCGAGCCCCCAGCGTTTGTTCAATGGCCCAGATCCAACAAGCAGCCGGGGCATTGAACACAACGCCATTACGCTCAATGCGCTGGGCCTGGATATCCGGCACTACCTCGGCAAGGATCTTGGCGACCCTATCCATAGTCAGTTCCCGCGTCTCCGGCCGGAACAAACCTACATAGCGAATCAGGGAGTTACCCAGTTGACCTGAAAGCTTGAAGGCAAGCCCCAGCGCATCGCGGGCGCCGTCATGGGCGATCAACGCATCCAGGCTGATCGTTGTTCCGCAGTTGGGGCATCGAGTGCGCATCAATGCACCTCCCGTTGTTGCTCGGTCTTTTCAAGTTCTTCCGCACGAATGCGGGCGAACTTATAAGTTTCAGAAAACCCGACGCACTTCTCTCCCTGGTAGAGCCGAATAAGGCTCCGGCCGGAGATGTAGATCTGAACGACGGGCACTTGTGGTTGAACAATCTCAGTGGACAGTTGCATTTCCGGCACCTGCACAGTTGGGGTTGTTGGGGCAATGCTGGCAGGCTCGCCAAAGCTGCATTGATTGCGGGTTATGCGTAGGGGGCTCTTTTTCACGGTAGGTTTGGCACGCCTCAATTGTCAGAACTTCACCAACCGCAATGCACTCAATGCGCCCAAGAGCATCCAACACGCGCCGCTCCACACCTTTAGTGCTGGGACTGGAGTATTTGTTGTTCAGTACAAGACTGACGGCCGTTCGACTGATTCCAACCCTCTCCGCAGCCCGAGTACGATTGGTTTCTCCGACCTCCGCAGCTAACAGGCGGACGAACAACGGCGGTTGGTTGCCCCACTTTGAAATATCGACCTGGTTCATCAAGCCAACTCCAATTGGGCGCGCTGCAAAAGGCTGACTCCAGGACCAGCAACTCCGGCCGCAACAAACTCAGCCAGTAACTTTTTCAACCTGGTGTTCTGCTCTTGCATATCGTTGGATGGGGAAGACTCTCCCGATACGCCACCCGACTCCACATTGGAGAACACCACCTTGTTAAGGTTTGGATCGAATACTTGGAGCGATACAGATTTCTGAATAACGGGATGACGCGGCCCGGTGGACATCCCCGGCGCCAACTTAAAAGTTTGAGGCCCCTGGTAGTCATATTCGCTTGAAAGGAGGTACCCGGCCTTAGTCAACGCACTGAAATAATTAAGCGCATACGCCTGTGTAACTCTGACATCTCCAATACTTGCCATTTCCGCAGCTTGCGCGGCGGTCATCTCACCCATGATTCGCAAGCTACGCCAAAGGCTTTCCGCGCCCGCACCTTGAGTTGAGCGATCACCCGACAGCGTTACCCTAGGGTGTTCGGCCCCTTCGTCACGTACGAGGCGCCATCGGTGATCGGCAAACTCTCCAGCACCATCAACCAGCTCAATAAGCGCGGCTTTATTGAGTGCACGAATGTAGTTTTTGACACTACCGTCCGATTGCCCAGAAAGCTGCACGATTTCCCGTGACGTGAAGCCCTTACGGTTATCGCGCACGGCCTCCCACATGTACTGACGTGGCTCTTTACCGCCCACCAAACGAAGTTGTGTTGCCTTACCCATCAGCGAGTCCTCCGGGCAGGAGCTTCGCCATTATCCCAGCCACGTTTGCCCCAAGCGGACAGATCGATACGATCAAGCATCAGCGCTGCGGCTTCGGACTGAACCCTGTAAAGGTTCACCGCCGCACGGCGCAGGCAACCACTAGTTGCACGATTCAGGTCTTCAAGAAGATCATCAGCAATGTGCAACTTCGGATAACTGGCACTGGCGAGTTGTTTCAGGTCTTCCAGTGTGGCGGCTTGGGCCGGAACCCACTCAAGCACTCGGTTGTGCAGGCGCTCCAGTCGCGACAAAGATGCAGGAACCCGTTCCTCGCCGATCAGAACAATAGTTCCCTGACTGGCGTTATAGATATCCGTCAATACGTTAGCTGCTGCTTTATCCAGCAGGTATTGAACATCATCAATAATCAACGGACGGTTCGATGCAGTGAGTTGTACGGCGATCTGATCAACCATTTCCGACATGGTGCGCGTCGGATGCACCGACATTTCACGAAGGACCGACTGTAGAAAGGCTTTCTTACTCCAGGTATCCCGGCATTCCACGTAATAGGCACGATGCATATTCGCAGCAAAGGCAGCCGCCGCGCTCTTGCCGAAACCGCTTGGGCCATACATGGTGACCAGACCCGGAAGCCCGGCCGGACGCACCTGTGCACGCTTCATGGCACCGGCAAGCAAGCCCACATTGGTCAATGGAACGATTTTGGTTACACTCATTGTGTTGTCTCTCCTTAAGAACGAGCTGGCAGGCTCGTTTACTGCTGTAGAACGCGGGACTCACCCCGCGCGTTGAAACACTTCTTGCATCGCTGTGAAGTCCGGGTGGGAGGGATACAACTCCCACCACCTGGCTTCATCAGCGTTCAATTCTTCTCCTGACTTCACGCGCTCATCGAGCTTTATCCAAAGCCGATATCGAGCTACGTCATCCCCTGGAACAGAGAATTGCGGGCGTTCAGCATCAAGCTCTTGGGCATACTCTTGTGCGAGGGTTAGCGCCTCATTGCTAAGCGTTGCCGAAGGTCGGGTGGACGGTGCAATCATTTCCACCCGATGCCCTGTCAACGTTTCCAACTTGTCCATCGAACGCTTGACCTGGCCTTGCTCACGCTTGGCGCGGCTCTTCTCCAGCATGCTCATCGGCATGTAGTCCGAGGCATTGCCTTCCAGCAGCGCTTCACCAACCATTTCACCGTCTAACGTGTATGCCCAGACGCGTGCAGCATCTCTAACGTCGTAGGCCAACCGTATTTCTTGTCCGTGCAAGGACCGCAGGTCATCCATGAAATAGGTGTTGTTCATCCACTGAACTTCCCCACGATGGGTCTTGCGGATGACTTGTGGGTGCATCAGCGATTCAACTAGCTCTGGTGTAGCGACCACCGGCTCCCAGCCCTGATCCAGTGCTGATTGCCAGGCTTCGTCGGGGCTTGGGTATCGCTGAAGGCCAGTGAACGGGTCCCTGATCCTTTGGAGGCCGCGATGTGGCGTCCGGTTATAGGTCGCTATTTCATCCTCGACCCCGGCCATGAACTCCCCGAAGGTAGGCATTAACCGAGTGGTCCCAAGTTCTTTGAGTTGCTTGCGGCCAAGCCGGTGAACCTTGGTTCCGGCGTGCTTATCCATGTCGGCGCCGATATAGCTGGTTAGCTTCTTAGCTGCCCGAACCCAAACGGTCTTGTGCCCACGCTCGGAAAGACCGCGTGCCTGGCTGTTGTAGGGAATCGAGTGCTGCATGGTCCCGCCGAGGCGGTCTACAACCTCCCGCACCATGTCGTTATCGAAGCCAGAACCGTTGTCGACGTAGAAGATGCCGAACATGCAGCGACGAACAGCATCACGCAGCGCATCCAATACCCCGATAGCCGACTCCGCTTCACCCACGGAGACCCCGACAATGCGACGTGTTGCCACATCCAGGACGGTTGTGATTTCCGGCCGGTAAGGCTTGCCCGTAATCGGGTTGATGACTTCGGCGTCAAACTTGTGCCCGTCGGCGGTGTAAACATCACCTGGGAACATGTTCTTGGTAGTCCGCCGTCTGAACGGCTGAAGCGATTTAAGCTCTTGAGGGCTCATGCGCCCAGCCTGTAGAGCCTCCGGAGAAAGCTTTTTCAAGAAACGCAGAACCGCGTGGATGCTGGGCAATTTACCGGTGTAGTTGCGGGCAAATTCCGAATAGCTCGCTACAACACTCGGTTTAGTTGGGCGCTGATAGCATCTCAGAAAGTCTTTTGCCCACTCAGGGACAGTCAGATCTGGCCGTCGACGCAGCGGGGCAAGTCCAACTTCTCCACCTTCACGGTAGGCGGCAATCCAACGCTTGAGGGTACGCTCGGATAGTGCCCGGCCACCGGCTTTCTTATGGTTCGCCAGCTCAACCCGCTCCATTAGATAGGGGCTCAAGGCTCCGTCATGCGCCTGTTTAACCAAGATATCAATTGCACGGCTTTGAGGGCCTACCGTGGTCATCCGCTCAATTTCACGAATGAAGCACAGCCGCGCCACCATGACCTCCCGCTGTGCGTCAGTCAGTCGAGCGGACGAACGGACCTCTGGCTGGTCATTTTTGATAGCGACCGCCTGCTCAGGCTCCGCCACAACCGCTGGCATGACCTCGGCAACCGACTTCGCCATCAGCGCGGCTTGAGTCTCAGTCGGTAGACAGGCGAATGGATACTCAACCGCTTTGCTTGCAGCACGTTTCCGGCATTCCCACTCAAGGCGCAAAGCAAGCTTACGAATACCCGGCACCGATCCTGGAAGCCCCGGAAGGCCTGCAAGTTCTTGAGATGTATACCAGTTACGCATCGGTCTCTTTCCGCTGGGTTTTACTGTGACCATCCGGACCTTTTTCGGTATGCTTTGGAGATACCGTATTGGACTCTGCACGATTGGGACGCTGACGAATTGGCGAACCATTTGAGTTCCAGCGCTCGGGCCAAAGCTGGGCTGGCTGGAGCCCGAGAGCCTTAGCAATTTCTCGCTCCACGCTCGGGTACGGACGCTTCTTGGCGTTACGTACAGCGCTGTCGCTGAGCCCTTGGTCTCTCGCCAGCTCGGCAAGATTGGTTCCGCGAACACGGAGTTGGAATTTGATCCACTCCCAGCGGCGTTCTAAATCAAGCGGTATGTCGAAGGATTCCATTGCATAACCATCAGTCAGGGTGGTTTTTTGGCTTTCTAACGGCCGGTTCAGCACAATATATCCCGTATACGGGATTTGGTAAACCGAATGCGGGAGTTTTTATTCCCGTTTCCGGACTTGGCAATGTTCGTATTGATAAAAGGCACGTGGAATCAGTGACTTACACGGAAAAGAAACATCCACATCTAGGCGAGAACGCGGTTTCTTTTCCGAATCCGGGAATAGAAACCCGAATAGCAACGGTGGCGAGCCTTTTTGAATCCCGAAAACAGGCAGCGGAAGCTGCCCAAGTCGGACTATCGTCACTTCATAGGTGGATCGCAGGCGAAGGAATGCCCGCGTTCAACTCGCTCGCGCTGCTAGCGGCGGCTGTAGGCGTCTCTCTGGACTGGATCGCATCGGGTCGCGGGGAGATGCACCCGAGCGAGGGAAACCCGGCGCAACCAGCCGAGGAGCTTTCTTATGCCTACGTGCCGCTATATGACGCACGTATCAGCCAAGGACATGGGGCTTGGAGCGACGGCGCCCGCGTTCTAACGATGCTCGCCTTCACCAAATACAGCCTGAACAAGAAGGGTTTGCAGGCTTCCCAGCTCGCCGCCGTACGCGTTGACGGGGATTCCAACGAGCCGTTCCTTAAAGATGGCGACACGGTGATGGTTGACCTGTCCAGGAACCTGATCCAGGGAGAAGCCTTCTATGTCATCCGCTTGGACGACTTGCTCTACGCCAAGCGGTTGCAGCGCCAGCTAGACGGCGGCGTCCTGGTGATCAGCGCCAATACGGCCTATCCATCTATCAATGTCCCGGCAGATCGCCTGGAACGTTTGCAGGTAGTGGGACGGGTGGTCTGGTCAGGCGGCTGGATGATCTAAAGCCCAAGTGCCAAAAAGCCCGCTAAATGCGGGCTCTTTGTTGGTTTCGGTTGTTTTTCGACTTAGCGCCCCTTTTGGCACTGCTCAGGGCTTATTTGGTCCGTTCAGAGACCGCCGTTCCTGGCTTGCCCGTTTTCTTCCCTCTTCTTCCCACCAGTTTCCTTTAGTGCCATATCTCCCACAGCCTCACAACCACTGCGTTGACCGAATCGATCTGCAACACACCGAGACGATCGATCAAGCGGTTGAGATGCCCAGCCTTGATCAATGCAGGCGCCTGGCGCCCGGAAAAACCCTGGGCCGCCAGCGCCATGCGTCGAGCTTGCTTGAGTGAAAAAGACAGGTCGACGGCCATGGGTCTCTCCGTGTGGGCACGCCGACTACCCTACTGCATCCTGGGTCATTTCTGCAGTGGATCTTGCCAGAAATGCAGGTGACGCTCCTGCTCCACATCGCCGCGGTTGAGCCCGATGTCCTTGAGTGCGTCATCACTCAAGTTCGCCAGCAACTGACGCTCATAGTGCAACGTCTGCCAACGGGCAATTGTGTGAAACAACCGGGAAAACGGACGTTTCGCTATCAACACAAAACCTTTCTGACCTTTCATCTTCTCGCCCTCCAGTGGGGATGACGCGAGTGTGTGCCTGAGCATATGATCAATCCAACGAATGTTTCTTATGCAATACATCTCGGAGATTGATCAATTGTCCGGCTACCCGAGCATCGACACTGAAGTGCTGCGCACCTTCGTCGCCATCGCCGATCAGGGCGGATTTACCCGCGCAGGCGAGATAGTCAACCGCACCCAATCGGCGGTGAGCATGCAAATGAAGCGCCTGGAGGAGGACGTATTGCAGCGCAAGCTGTTCGAGCGCGATGGCCGCCAGGTGCGGCTGACACCCGAAGGTCAAGTGTTGTTGGGTTATGCCCGGCGCATCCTGAAACTGCACAGTGAGGTGTTCAATACCCTGCGCGAACCACATATGGTCGGGCTGGTGCGCATCGGCACGCCGGACGACTACGTGATGCGCTTTCTGCCGGGGATTCTCAAGCGGTTCTCCAAGGCCTACCCGCTGATCCAGATCGAGATGCACTGCGAGTCGTCGCTGGTATTGATGCAGCGAAGGGACCTGGCGTTGACGGTTATCAGCCGCGAACCCGGCAGTGAAATCGGCGAACTGTTGCGTACTGATCGCATGGTGTGGGTAGCGTCGTCGTGCTTCTGTGTGGACGAGCACGATGCCTTGCCACTGGCGATTTCCGGCGCCGACTGCCTCTACACCGACTGGGCCCGTGCAGCCTTGGATGCGGCCGGACGCGATTATCGCCTGGCCTACCACAGCTCCAACGTGGCGGCGATACAGGCGGTGGTCAATGCCGGCCTTGCAGTGATGATCAGCATGGAAAGCCTGGTGACTGAAGACCTGCGAGTACTCGGCAGCGACGAGGGCTTTCCAGCACTGCCGTCGATGAGTCTGCGGCTGCTGCGCAATCCAACAATGAACTCCCCCATCACCGACTGCCTGGCGGAGTACATCCTCGAAGGCTTCAGACTTTAAAGGTCAACATCACCGCACACACGGCCAGAAAGCCACAGAACAGGCCGCGCAGCACACGCTCCGGCAGCGCATGCGCAACTTTTACCCCCCAACTGATACTGAGCAGGCCGCCGACCGCCAAGGGCACTCCAATCATCCAACTCACTTCATGGTGCCAGGCGTAAGTCACCAGGGTCACGCCGGTGCTGGGCAATGCCAGGGCCAGCGACAGGCCTTGGGCGACCACCTGGGTGGTGCCGAACAGACTGGTCAGCACCGGCGTAGCAACCACCGCACCGCCCACACCAAACAGGCCGCCCATTGAACCGGAGACAGCGCCGAGCACCCCAAGCCACGGCCAGGAATAGCGCATCTGCGCAGTGGGCGGTGCATTGCGGGTGAACATGCGCAGCAGGTTGTAAGCCGAGAGCGTCAGCAAAAACGCAATAAAGCCGATACGCATCGCACCCGCGTCCAGGCCCACCGCCCAGATCGACCCGAGCCAGGCAAAGCTGAAACCCATGACCCCCAACGGCAGTGCGTGGCGTAATTCAATGCGGTTGCGCTGGTGATAACGCCACAGGGCAAGCATCACGTTGGGCACCACCATCACCAGCGCGGTACCTTGGGCGAGTTGCTGATCCAGACCGAACAGCACGCCGAGCACGGGGATCGCAATCAGCCCACCACCAATGCCAAACAAGCCGCCTACCGTGCCGAGGGCCGCGCCTAACACCAGATACAACGCTAAATCCAACACCGCTCATTACTCCAAAAGCCCAGGCCCTGCATGCTACGCAGTCGGCTCTGGCGTGGAAACGCACAGCAACGCACAATGGCTATGCCAATCTCGCATAAGCGCCCGCCTCATGAACCCGAATACCCTGACCGATCAACTGGGCTTGTTTCTCGATGTATTGGAAACGGGCAGTTTTTCCGCCGCCGCACGCCGCCATCCGTTGACACCCTCGGCGGTCGCCCGGCGTATCGACAGCCTGGAAAGTTCGGTGGGCAGCCGGTTGTTCCAGCGCAGTACTCACGCGGTGGTGCCCACGCCCGCGGGCCTGGCCTTCGCCGAGCGGGCGAGGCGAATTGTCAGCGAGTTGCAATTGGCGCGAGCCGAGGCGGTGTCCTTGAGCCACGCGCCGGAAGGCTTGATTCGCGTGGACGCACCGGCAGCCTTTGGTCGACGCCATTTGGCACCGGTGATTGCAGACTTCCTGAACGTGTACCCGGGGCTGGATGTGCACCTTCACTTGATCGATAGTTTTGTCGATATGCAGGGCACGCACCTGGGTAAGGTCGACCTGGTACTGCGCGCCGGGCATATCGTCGACACCCGGTTGATCGCAACGCCCTTGGCCAGCATCGTGCGCATCGCTTGCGCCAGCCCGACCTACCTGAAAAACCGTGGCACACCCACACATCCACGGGAGCTGAACGAGCATGATGGGCTCGATTGGGACGGCTTGGCGCCCATGTTCGCCTGGCGCTTCGAGCTGGACGGGCGTCGTACCACTTATCGCCCGCAGCGTATTCGCATGAGCGCCAATAACGCCGAAGCGCTGCTCTCGGGTGCCCTCGCCGGACTAGGTATTGCGCACCTGCCCACCTGGCTGGCCAGTGAATACCTGGTACGCGGCGAACTCTTGCCATTGTTTTGTGAAGACGGCTTGCCCAGCCCGGAAACCACCGGAATTTACGCGCTACGCCTGGAACAACAAGCCAACGCCCGCAGCCGGCTGCTGCTGGAATACCTAAAATCCCGCTTCAGCCCAATACCGCCCTGGGATCAGGCACTGCAAAGCAGCTTCGTCTGACCCTGCGGACAGAATTATCTGGCGCATTAAAGACTTGCCCGCTAGATTCCAGCCCAGACACGTTTTTTCGAGGCAGCACCATGAGCAAAAACCCTGATCCCTGCGAATCCCTGATGCTGGGCAACCAGCTGTGTTTCGCCCTGCACTCCACCTCGCTGCTGATGACCAAGGTCTACAAGCCCTTGCTGCAAGCCCTCGGCCTGACCTATCCACAGTACCTGGCCATGATGGTGTTGTGGGAAGAGGATGGCTTGACCGTCGGAGAAATCAGCAGCCGCCTGCTGACCGATCCGGGCTCCCTCACACCACTGCTCAAGCGCCTGGAAGCCGAAGGCCTGCTCAGCCGCACCCGCAGCCGCGAAGATGAACGGGTGGTGGTGGTGGAACTGACCGACGCCGGTCGCGCTTTGCAGGGCAAAGCCATGGGTATTCCCCAGTGCATCCTCGGCGCCAGCGGTCTGGAATTGGAACAGCTTCGCAAACTACAGGCTGATTTGATCGCCTTGCGGGGCAATCTGCAGGCCAACATCTGACGCGGTAAACCAAATACCCATTATCTGAGTGTGAGAGCTGGCTTGCCAGCTCCCACATTTGGTTATGCGGCACGCCAAGAGATTGCTCATCGGAAATAATTTGTAAATTTATCTTGCGCGCAAAATATTAGCGCTATACATTCACTCCTACCAACTGCTTAGCGCACAAATATTTAGCACTACAACCCCAAGAGGACGACACCATGCAAACTCTCTATACCGCAGTAGCCACCGCCACCGGCGGCCGTGATGGTCGCGCTGTTTCCAGCGACAACATCCTCGACGTCAAACTCTCCACCCCCAAAGAATTGGGTGGGGCCGGTGGTCAGGCCACCAACCCTGAACAACTGTTCGCCGCTGGCTACTCCGCCTGCTTTATCGGCGCCCTGAAGTTCGTTGCCAGCCAGACCAAACGCAAAATCCCGGATGACGCTTCGATCACTGCCCACGTTGGCATCGGTCAAATCCCCGGTGGTTTCGGTCTGGATATCGACCTCAACATCAGCCTGCCGGGCCTGGCCCAGGACGATGCGCAAAGCCTGGTCGACGCCGCCCACCAGGTCTGCCCGTACTCCAACGCCACCCGTGGCAACGTTGATGTGCGTCTGCACGTAACGGTCTGATTAACAGACGCCCACAAAAAAGCCCGACTCATGGTCGGGCTTTTTATTCGTACGGGTTGGCCAGAATTACTTCTTGGCGCGACCTTTGTACGAACCACCTTCGCGGGTGTCGATCTCGATCAGGTCGCCGATTTCGATGAAATCTGCAACGGCCAGTTCGGTACCGTTTTTCAGTTTGGCAGGCTTCATCACTTTGCCCGAAGTATCGCCGCGAGCGGAACCTTCGGTGTAGTCAACCTGACGCACGATGGTGGTCGGCAGCTCTACGGAAACCAGGCGCTCTTCGAAGAAAATAGCTTCGCAGACGTCTTCCATGCCTTCTTCGATGAACGGCAGAACGGCTTCGATGTCTTCAGCGTTCAGCTCGTACATGGTGTAGTCGGAAGTGTCCATGAACGTGTAGGTGTCGCCGCTGATGAAGGACAGGGTCGCTTCTTTGCGGTCGAGGATCACGTCGTCCAGTTTGTCATCGGCGCTGTAAACGATCTCGGTCTTGTAACCGGTCAGCAGGTTCTTCAGCTTGGTCTTCATGATTGCGCTGTTACGACCAGACTTGGTGAACTCAGCTTTCTGAACCAGCCAAGGGTCGTTTTCGAGACGGATCACTGTACCGGGTTTCAGTTCTTTACCAGTTTTCATTGCATATATCCGAAATTTGGATGGGATTTACAAAATTCAAGGTGGCGTATCATATCCAACTTTCATAAAACTGTACCAGCGCCGTCGCAAGATCCGCCTGCAAGCCTTGTTCCAGACACCACGTTTCGGCGTGCTGGTTTACCTCTGGCCAGTGCTCCAGCAGTGTTTTCCACGGTTGTGCCATATCGCCATCAGTGTTCCAGGCTTGCCACAACCCGACCAATGCAGCTCTCGCGGCCGGTGACAAGGCGGCGGTGTACAGCGCCAGGAAGGCGTCGAGTTTGTCGAGATGGATGTCTTCGTCCTGGCTATAGATATGCCACAACAGTGGCCGCCCGGCCCACTGGGCACGTACGAACGAGTCTTCACCGCGCACGGCGTTGAAGTCGCAGCACCATAGCAGGCGGTCATATTGTTCCTGGCGCACGAACGGCAACACCTGCACGGTCAGGGCCTTGCATTGATGAACATCCCCGACGGCCAACCCTTCGACACCTAGCCAGCGCTGCACGTCGCCGAGGATGCGTCCCTCCGGCACCAATAGATGAGTGGCACGCCCGTCCGTCGACAACACGTCCAGCCAACTCGCGAGTCCCGCGTTTTCGTAGGCGAACAGCGAGATCAACTGCGCACCGGCGGCCGGAAATACACCCAGGCCTTGCAGGAATTGTTGCTGAGCGCCAGTGTCCTGCTGGAACGCATGGCGCTGTTCAAGCAGCCCCGCCTCACGCAACAGACCACCGGTGCCCGGCCGGAAACCCGGAAAGAAAAAGTACTTCTGCACGCCCTTGAACTTCACCGACGGCAGGCGATGGCAACCCACCACCCAGTCTTCGGCGCTGAGGTAATCCAGGTTCATCCACAGCGGCGTGCGTTCGCAGGCGGCCATGGCTTCCATATAGTCGGACGGAAGTTGGCAGGCAAACGCCGCGATCACTACGTCCGCAGCCAGCGCGCCCTCCCACTCGGCAGGCCAATGGCGCACTTCGACGCCCTCTTGCCATTGCTGATCCAACTGCACATCAATCTCGGGGCACATGCGCTCGAAGGCCCGCAGGTCGTCGACCCACAAGCGCACTTCGCACGCATGCTCCACCACCAATTGCCGGGCCAGGCGCCAGGTCACGCCGATGTCGCCGTAGTTGTCGACGACGCTGCAAAAAATATCCCAGCGGGCTTTCATTCCGGGCTCCAACGATCAAAGGCTTGATTGTCCGCATAAATGCACCGATGCAGAAGGCTTGATCGCGATTATTCTGCACAGTGGCTGTGCGACAATCGCCGCCATCCTGCCCCACGTAGCCTCGCCAAGGCGAGACAGCGGCTACGTTGCTCATCATTCAAGGAGATAGCCCTCATGCCTTTGTCGACGCCAAAGCTCATTTTTGCCATTGCCATGGGCCTCTGGCTTGGGTTTATCGCCATTGTCCTGACCGCTTGGCTGGCATCGCGCTATCTGTTCCCGCAAAGCCTGGCGCCCGTGGCCCAGGCGGTTCAGCAACTGGGTAAGCCTGCTGTTGCGACACCGGAACCACCCAACCGTATGTTTGAGCAATATCAAGAGAACCTGCGCAAACAGGAGCAACAGCAATCCCTGGACCAGGCCCGCAACAATGCGCGCAACCTGTCCAACCCCAAATGCCAGTTCTGGTTGCAACAAGACCAGAACGCGCCTAACGAAAAAACCCGGGCCAATGTCCTGCAATTCTGCGATTAATGACCATGAATAAACACGCCGTTCACCTGTTAATCCTGGAAAAGCTCACCGTCGACCTCGACATCGCCCAACGCGCCGCGCAGACCGCCTACGAAACCGCGACCCACGAAGAAAACATCGCCGAAAACAAATACGACACGCTGGGGCTGGAGGCTTCCTACCTGGCGGCCGGGCAAGCCAAGCGGGTCGAAGAGATCAAGCAGGCGTTGACGCTGTGCCACACCATGCAATTGCGTCCATACGATGATCAGCGAGGAATAGAAGTCGGCGCGCTATTGGGCCTGGAAGACGAGAACGGTCGCCAGCAGTGGTTGTTCCTGGCGCCGGATGCAGCGGGTTTGAAGGTGGACGTGGTTGGGCAACCGGTGACCGTCATCACCCCGCGCTCGCCCCTGGGTAAAAGCCTGCTGGGCAAGTTTGAAGGTGATGAGGTGGAGATTCTGGTGGCAGGCGCTCGGCAACACTTTACGGTTACCGAGGCCAAATAAACCACTCAGTGAACGGGCAATTCTACGCCGTCGAACAGCTCTTCCAGTTCCTGCTTGTTGTGGCACTGGATCGCCTTGGCCATGACTTCGCGGGTCAGGTGCGGCGCGAACTTCTCGATGAAGTCGCACATGAAACCCCGCAGGAACGTGCCGCGACGGAAGCCGATCTTGGTCACGCTGGACTCGAACAGCTCACTGGCATCGAGTACCACCAGGTCTTTGTCGAGGTTGGTATCAACCGCCATCTTGGCGACGATACCCACACCCAGGCCCAGGCGAACGTAAGTTTTGATCACGTCGGCGTCGGCTGCGGTGAACACCACTTTCGGCGTGAGGCCGCGATGGCTGAAGGCTTCGTCGAGCTTGGAACGGCCAGTAAAACCGAATACATACGTCACGATCGGGTATTCAGCCAGGGCTTCCAGGGTCAGCTTCGGCAGCTTCGCCAATGGGTGGCCTTGGGGCACGACCACACAACGGTTCCAGCGGTAGCACGGCATCATCACCAGGTCGCCGAACAATTCCAGCGCTTCGGTGGCGATGGCAAAATCGACAGTGCCGTCAGCGGCCATCTCGGCGATCTGCATCGGCGAACCCTGGTGCATGTGCAGCGCCACGTCTGGGTACTGCTTGATGAAATCGCGGATCACCGGCGGCAACGCATAACGCGCCTGGGTGTGAGTGGTGGCGATCGACAGGGTGCCTTTCTTCTCGTTGGAGAATTCCTGGGCGATCTGCTTGATGCTTTCGACTTTACGCAGGATCTCGCCGGCGGTAGTGATGATACGCTCGCCGGCCGGGGTAACACGGGTCAGGTGTTTGCCGCTGCGCGCGAACACTTCAACGCCCAGCTCGTCTTCGAGCAGGCGGATCTGCTTGCTGATACCGGGTTGCGAGGTGTAAAGGCTTTGAGCGGTAGCGGAAACGTTGAGGTCGTGGTGCGCCACTTCCCAGATGTAGCGCAGTTGTTGAAGCTTCATATGTGTCCCTCAAAGCAGATAGACGCCACGGGTATCAGCGACGGTATATAACTATATTAAAGGAAGGATGGATAAATCTAGAACTTTTTATCGTTTTCACCGATCAAATATCATCACTGCGTCGACGCTGCAGCGACGGCACCATGTAAACCGGGACAGTAGCCAATTGCAGCACCCTCGCAGCCGTGCGCCCAAGCGGTGTGGCGGCCGCAGTAGCATGGCTATGACTACCTACGATCAACAGGTCGACGGAAAGTTTACGCAGTTGGTCGAGAATCACCTCGCACGGGTCCCCCTGTATCACCCGCACCGAGCGAATCAACTGCAAGTCTTGCTCCCCTTCCCCCAACTCCTCACGAAAGCTGTCCAGCACTCGCTGCTCGATCGTCGCCATTACCGTGGTCAGCCCCTGGCTCTGCCATTCACTCAAAGCCCTCTCATCAAGGTAGCTCTGCAATACCGATTCGGCGAACAACCCGATCGGCTCAACCACGTGAATAACATACAAATCCGCCTTGAACGTTCGGGCCAATGCCAGCGCATGCTGCATGACATAGGGCGCATACAGACCGAGGTCCGTGGCGTAAAGCATCGAACGAATCATAGAACCTCCTGGATAGCCAGGATGGCGGAGATTGAATGAGCTTAGCAGCGCCTACAGGAGTTCGACTGACTTAGCTCTCGGTCTGAATCTTCAGTTCATTACTGATGCCATGGGGCACATGCCCGGTGGCCACTACCTCCCTGGCTTTCTCACAATGACCAGCCTGGTCATCGAAAAACACATCGGCGGCGAACGCTTCCAGAAACGCAGACTTTTCCAGGCCACCAAGGAACAGCGACTCGTCCAGGCGGATATCCCATTCGCGCAACGTGCGAATCACCCGCTCGTGAGAAGGCGCCGAACGCGCGGTGACCAGAGCCGTGCGGATCGGGCATGCGTCGTCTGCAAACTCTCGCTGCAACAGGTTGAGCGCCGCGAGGAACCCCTTGAACGGGCCACCATGCAAAGGTTGGCGTGCCGACTCCCGCTCGCTGGCCTGGAACGCCTCCAACCCGCCGGCCTGGTAAATTCGCTCCGACTCATCGGAAAACAGAACCGCATCACCGTCGAACGCAATCCGTAGTTCTTCGCTCGACGCCCGACGCGCACCGCCCGACAGAATCGTCGCCGCAGCAAAGCCGGCATCCAGTGCGCTGCGAACATCTTCAGCATGAGTCGAAAGAAAAAGATGGCAACCAAAGGCGGCCAAGTAAGGATAAGGGCTGCGACCGCCAACGAAAGCGGCGCGGGAAATATCCAGGCCGTAATGCTGGATCGAGTTGAACACACGCAAGCCGGTGTCGGCACTGTTGCGCGACACCAGCACGACCTCGACACGGGCACGACCCAGGCTGGCGTTAAGACTCAGGAGTTTCTTGACCAGCGGGAAGGCATCTCCGGGCTCGAGGGTCTCTTCCTCGTGTTCGATCTGGTACTTGCGGTAAGCCTCAACACCCTCGGCCAAATAGACCTTGTGGCTGTCGCTCAGGTCGAATAATGCTCGTGAGGAAATCGCCAGCACCAGCTTGTCGCCCAATCCTTTTGCCATGGTGTTCCCCCGAAATCAGCGGTTGTGCCGATCAATAAAACTCAAGGCCTGGTACAGCGCCTGCATGCGTGGCAATTCGCAACCCGCCGCTTTGGCAGCGGCCAGTGGTCTGGCGTAGATCGCCGCCAGCTCCAGCGGGCGCTTGTGCACATGGTCGTGATACATGCTGGGCAAGTAGTCATCCATGGTTTCAGTCATGGCGAACATCTGCCCGGCGTAGCTGGCGGGAATTTCATGACCGCAGGCGTGAGCACCCTGTACTACTTCGGCCATCAATGCCTGGATCAACTCGCGGCTGGACTCGTCCGCCATCATCGCCGTAGTGCCGGTGCCCAACAATACGGAGAGACCGTTATACGGCACATTCCACACCAACTTATGCCAGCGCGCCTGATGCACGTTGGCCATGGCCTGGGACTCGATACCCGCCTTGTGAAACAGCGCCGCGCCCTCTTCGACAATCGCCTTCTGGCGAGCTTCGTCGTTGGCCGCCGTGCCACTGTGATAGCCCAGGTTGACCCGGCCCAACGCCTGATGCTCGACAACGCCAGGCGCAGAGCGGTGTACGCCGATATAGCACAAGCCACCGAGCAGGTGCAGCGACGGCGGCAGGTGTTCGCGCAGGCTGTCTTCGACGTCGAGGCCGTTTTGCAACAGCACCACCTTGGCGTCTGGCGCGGCGACCTGAGCGATGGTCGGAGCAAGGTCCAAATTGCCTGTGGACTTAGTACCGACCAACAACCAATCGCACGCAGGCATGTCGGCAGCACGGGCATAGGCCTGCACCGGGTGCAGGTGCAATTTGCCGTGCACCGTACTGTTGAGGTGCAAGCCATGCTCGCTGACGGCAGCGTATTCGCTGCGCAACAAGAAGTGCACATCGAACCCGGCACGCGCCAACATCAACCCGTAGAACCCACCGATGGCGCCGGTGCCGATGATGCCAATGCGTGGCGACGGGAGTGCAACTGCGGTCATGGCAAATCCTCTGGTGTACGGGTGAGTGCTTGATTTACCGCTTCGGCAAGGTCGGCACGAGCAAGGCGTGTGTGTAATTGTCCGAGGAATTGACCCTCGCACACCACGAATAACGCGGGCAAATGAAAAATCTGGTAGCGCTCAACCGCACCGCCGTTGTGCCCGGCGTCGACCCAACACAGGCGGTCCACCGGCAAGCCCCAGCCCGAAAGTTGCTGACGTGCCCAGCGACAACTGGAACAGCCTTCGCTTGCAAACACAACGAGCGAAATACCTGGCAATCCCAGCAATTGCTGATCAATATCCAGGTCGGTCAATTCCAGTTCCTTCACTATACTGCTGCTGCCGCCGTCAACTGGACGGTGCTCGGAGTCTGTGTACATGGGTCGTTTTTTACCTCACCCTGATGATGTCGCTGCCCTGTTAATCCAACGCCCCACTCCCGCTATTACCCGCCAACGCCTGCACACTATCGGCCTGGGCGGCGTCGCCTGCAATTGCCCGCGTGCCTGGCGCCAAGGTACGGCCGTCGATTTGCGTATCCCGTCCCTGGGCGCCAGCGCCCGTTATCCGGGTTATGTAGCCTGGTGCCGCAAGGTGGAAAATGGCTATCGAATCGGCATCTCCTTTACCGATGAACATGCCTTGTTCGGAGCGCGAATGGGCGAGCAAGTGTGCCAGATCGAGCGCTACTGCCGCCTGCACGAAGACGTCGAGCCAACAGCTGAGCAGCTCGAAGTAATGGCCCGCGAGTGGGTCTCGCTCCATGCGGGCGAGTTCTCCCATGAGGCTTTTGTGCAGCCAGTGCTGGATTAAAGCCGGCTTTGCCCATTGTCGCGGGCCCGTGTTACGCGCTAAGGTTCCTCCCCCCTGCATTCAAATCATGCTGTGCTCCGCCGCACGGGGATGGCTGGCGGCCGGCACCCGTGACCCTGACGAGTAACACGATGGCTGATTTACCGATCAACGACCTTAACGTCGAATCCAACGAGACCCTGATCACACCCGATCAGCTCAAACGCGAAATCCCCCTGAGCGACGCTGCCTTGCAGACCGTCACCAAGGGCCGCGAAGTCATCCGTGAGATTCTCGACGGCACCGACCACCGCCTCTTCGTAGTGATCGGCCCTTGCTCGATCCACGACCTCAAGGCAGCCCACGAATACGCCGAGCGCCTCAAAGTGCTGGCGGCTGAAGTGTCCGACACCTTGTACCTAGTGATGCGCGTCTATTTCGAGAAACCGCGTACCACCGTCGGCTGGAAAGGCTTGATCAACGACCCGTACCTGGACGACTCGTTCAAAATCCAGGACGGCTTGCACATCGGTCGTCAGTTGCTGTTGGACCTGGCCGAAATGGGCCTGCCCACCGCCACCGAAGCCCTCGACCCGATCTCCCCGCAGTACCTGCAGGACCTGATCAGCTGGTCGGCCATCGGCGCACGCACCACCGAATCCCAGACCCACCGCGAAATGGCGTCCGGCCTGTCTTCGGCCGTGGGCTTCAAGAACGGCACCGACGGTGGCCTGACGGTAGCAATCAACGCGCTGCAATCGGTGTCCAGCCCTCACCGTTTCCTGGGTATCAACCAGGAAGGTGGCGTGTCCATCGTCACCACCAAGGGCAACGCCTATGGTCACGTGGTATTGCGCGGCGGCAACGGCAAGCCCAACTATGACTCGGTCAGTGTTGCACTGTGCGAGCAGGCGCTGAACAAGGCCAAGATCAAGCCGAACATCATGGTTGATTGCAGCCACGCCAACTCCAACAAAGACCCAGCCCTGCAGCCGCTGGTGATGGAGAACGTCGCCAACCAGATACTTGAAGGCAACCAATCGATTATCGGTTTGATGGTCGAGAGCCATTTGAACTGGGGCTGTCAGGCGATTCCAAAGGATCTGGCCGACTTGCAGTACGGTGTCTCGATCACCGATGCCTGCATCGACTGGTCCGCCACCGAGACCACCCTGCGCAGCATGCACGCCAAGCTCAAGGACGTATTGCCCAAGCGCAAACGCACCTGAAACTGAATTGCGCACACAAAAACGCCGGGCTTAGCCCGGCGTTTTTCGTAGTGACGCTTGCCACAGGCGCTGGATCAGTTACAGCTTCGCGGCATGGCGCTGGTGACGCTCCATATAGCGCTCTACGTAAGAGCACGAAGGGATCACGGTGTAACCGGCGTCTTCTGCAAACTTCAAGGCTTCTTCAGTCAAAGCAGCAGCAATGCCACGGCCCCGCAGTGCATTAGGCACAAAGGTCCGATAGATATCCAGGGTCTGCTTCCCGAGGTCCATATAGGTCAGATAGGCACGATGACCGTCCACATTGGTCTCGAACTGATGACCAGCCTGGTCATGGTGGATGGACAACGCCTCGCTCATCACTACTCCTCGCGGGTCTTGAATTTCGACCCTACCTTACCGATGTTTTTCCGGCGAAGGAACATCTACGCCACCCCGTGCCGGTTTCGACAACGAGAAAACCTATAGCGCTCACAACCAGCACGTAGGGAATAGTAGGCACCAATCCTGCAATAGCTCAAGGCGCACTCGTCATCCCCTGCCGCTGGAGGTTACAGGAAGGGCTTCGATCAACCCTGACATTGCCGGCAGTTGAAGCTTGAGACGAACTGCCGCTCTTAAAGTCACCTCTACTTGCGCAAAAGATACCGAGTGAGGTAAAGGCAACCGGACCACAAGTGTCAGCGTCGATATATAAATTGTCATCTGTTTACCAGGCTTAACACATGCAGGCCGGACCTTTCAGCCCAGGTCCAGTTTCGAGCAAAATGAAAAAAATTGGATAGTTTTTATACAAACCTCCAAAAGATTAGCCAAAATAGATTCGGCACAAGAATTTTTTTTGCTTCTTGCGCTACGTCAGTTTACTTACTACAAGTAATGAGTAGTATGTACGCCGGCTATCAGCTCACTCTGAGAAAGTAGCCATTTAATAGAAAGTCCTTGAAGGGGAACACGATGAACAACGTTCTGAAATTCTCTGCTCTGGCCTTGGCCGCAGTTCTGGCTACCGGTTGCAGCAGCGTATCCAAAGAAACCGAAGCTCGTCTGACTGCAACTGAAGACGCAGCAGCTCGCTCCCAGGCTCGTGCAGACGAAGCCTACCGTAAAGCTGATGAAGCTCTGGCTGCTGCTCAAAAAGCACAACAGACTGCTGACGAAGCTAACGAGCGCGCTCTGCGCATGCTTGAAAAAGCAAGCCGCAAGTAATAATCCCTCGGGGTTGTTATCAAGCCGATCCATTCTTGGATCGGCTTTTTTATTGCCTGGGATTCGACCTCGAATCCCAGGCAATAAAAAACCCGCCACAGCGCAAGGCTATGGCGGGCTTTTGATCGAGCAGACTTATTGCTGCAAATCGACCGGTGCGCTGGACACTACTGGAGCGTTGCCACCCGGCACACCAATTTCCGTCGGCAGGCCATCTTCGGCCGCGACCACATCACGCACCTGATCCCAGTTCACCCGCAGGTTCTTGGCCAGGTCCTCACGCTTGAGCAAGGCATTGATCACCGCGGTGTGCTTGTCGACCACCGACGGTGTACCGTCGTCATTCAGTGGCGTGTGCGCTTCAAGGTAAACCTTGCCACCACTGCTGCCGAACTTGTAGGCATCGTTGAGGATGCGCACCGATGTACCCACCGGCACCATCCCGGCCATCTCCAACACGTTGTTGTTGAACATACGGAAGCAGCCGTGGCTTGTACGCGTGCCGATACCAAATTTCATGTTGGAGCCGTGAATCAAGTAACCCGGCGTGCCCAAGGTGAACTTGAAGGGTCCCAGCGGGTTATCCGGGCCGGCCGGCACCACGTTGGGTAACGGGTCGCCATTGGCAGCGTGTTCAGCTTTGATTGACGCGGGCGGCGTCCAAGTCGGGTTCGGCGTCTTGGCGATGATACTGGTATGCGCGATCGGTGAGCCCCAGCCTTCACGACCAATGCCTAATGGGAAGGTGTAGACGACATTCTGACCCTTGGGGTAGTAGTAGAGCCGGTATTCCGCCAGGTTGATCACGATGCCTTCGCGGGGGCCGGGCGGCAGGATGAACCGCGTGGGCAGCACAATTTCGGTGCCGGCGCCGGGCAACCAGGCATCGACACCCGGGTTGGCCGCGACCATTTCCGAATAGCCCAGGTCATAGGTGGTGCCCAGGTCGGCAAAGGTGTCTTCGTACTTGGCCTTGATCACCTGGACCTGACCGACAATGTCCTCACCAGGTGGCGGCAAGGGCAACTGCAAGGCTGCCGCCGAACCGGCCGCGCAGAGAGCGGCGAGAGACAGGCAGCAGGTGACGACGGAGAGGCGCGACAACATCCGGAAAATCCTTCGCAGAACGACGGGTAGGAAAAACCTGATTGTATACGTGATGCGCGCCTCAAGCATCAATCGACCCTTTCTACAGCTCGAAGCGCAGCTCCGGCCAGATCGGCGGCGTGCCACGCTTTTGCGATTCGAGAATCGCCCGGCACAGCGGGCACAGCCGCTGGTCCTGGAAAATCGAGCGACTCACCGACGACCAACGAGGCTGCGCCGGCAATAATGTGCCGCAGAGCGTGCGGTCGATCGAGCCACCCAACTCCAATTGACGCGCCACCAAATGCACCCGGACTTCCTGGCAGGCGAACAAATCCAGCTGCTCGTCAGGCTCGATCAGTTGGTAGTTAAACAGGGACCAGGCAGGGCGCGACATCGAGGGCTCCAGATCAGGGGGGCGCCACCTTAGCCGAAAGCCTGCCGGTAGAAAAGCGTCATAGCAGAGGTTTTAGCGTCGGCCAGACATTTTCCAGCAACTTGCCCTGCGCACCGACCGCCGGGTGCAGTTGATCTGCCTGCATCAGCTCCGGATGGCCACCAATTCCCTCAAGGAAAAACGGTACCAACGGGACGTTTTTCTCCTTGGCCAACACGCCATAGACCTCAGCAAACGCCGTGGTGTAACGCGGGCCGTAATTGGGTGGCAACTGCATACCCAGTAGCAATACCTTGGCGCCGCCCGCTTTGGACTGATCGATCATCGAAGCAAGATTTTGTTGCAATTGCGCAGGAGGCTGGCCGCGCAGACCATCATTGCCACCCAACTCGATGATTACAACACCCGGCTTATGCTCTGCAAGCGCCGCCGGCAGCCGCGCCAGGCCTCCAGCACTGGTATCTCCGCTGATGGATGCATTGACGACTTTATCGTCAAAACCTTCTTTCTTGAGCCGTTGCTCCAGCAGTGCGACCCACCCTTTGCTGGTATCCAGGCCGAAACCGGCACTGATACTATCGCCAACGATCAGGACTGTACCCGCCGCTGCGTTCTGGGCCATGCACATCAAGGCCAGGCCAGCACTCAAAAACCACATTCGCATCGGATTCTCCATGGGCGCAAGCATTCTCACCGCGCGAAACCTTAGCAAAGTGGTTCCCAGCGCGGAAGGTGAACTGACTATCCTGCACGAACTGAGCCTGGAACTGAACAAGGGCGATAGCCTGGCTATTGTCGGCAGCTCAGGTTCCGGAAAATCCACTCTCCTCGGCCTCCTGGCTGGCCTCGACCTGCCCAGCAGCGGCGAAGTTACCCTCGCAGGGCAAGCCCTGAGCCCCCTCAACGAAGACCAGCGTGCGCGCATTCGTGCCGAGCACGTGGGCTTTGTATTTCAGTCGTTCCAACTGCTCGACAGTCTCAATGCGCTGGAAAACGTCATGCTGCCGCTGGAACTGGACGGCCGCAAAGATGCCCGCGAGCGCGCCAAACACCTGTTGGAGCGCGTCGGCCTGGGCCAACGCCTGACCCACTCGCCACGCCAGCTTTCCGGTGGCGAACAACAACGTGTGGCAATCGCCCGCGCATTTGCCGCCGAGCCGGACGTGCTGTTTGCCGATGAACCCACCGGCAACCTCGACAGCCATACGGGAGAGCGCATCAGCGACCTGCTGTTCGAACTCAATAAAGAGAGCGGTACAACCCTGGTACTGGTCACCCACGACGAGCGCCTGGCCCACCGTTGCCGTCGCCTGATCCGCCTTGAAGCCGGCCTGATGGTCGAGCCCCTGGAGCCTTGATGGCACGTTTGCCGCTGTTGCGCCTGTTCAGCCTTGCCATGCGCCAATTGCTGCGCGATGCCCGCGCCGGCGAATTGCGCGTGTTATTTTTCGCCCTGCTGGTAGCAGTCGCCGCAAGCACTGCCATCGGTTACTTCGGTGCGCGCCTCAACGGCGCCATGCTGTTGCGTGCCACCGAGTTCCTGGGTGCAGACCTGGTGCTCGAAGGCAGCTCGCCGGCCCGCCCGGAACAAATCAGATCCGGGACCGAATTGGGCCTGGATCACGCGCGAATCGTTGAGTTTTCCAGCGTCATCGCCACGGATAACGGCATCCAGCTCTCCAGCATCAAGGCGGTCAACGAGCAGTACCCGCTGCGTGGAGAGCTGAAAAGTACGACCGAGCCCTTCGGCAAGGAAATCCCAGGAGGCGGCCCGAAACCTGGTGAAGCCTGGGTGGAAGCGCGGCTTCTGACTGCGCTGGACATGAAAGTCGGCGACAGCATCGATGTCGGCATGAAGACCCTGCGCCTGGCTCGCATTCTGACCTATGAACCCGACCGCGCCGGCAACTTCTACAGCCTCACGCCCAGGGTAATGATCAACCTCGCGGACCTCGACGCCACCGGCGTAGTCCAGCCCGGCAGCCGCGTGAGCTACCGCGAACTGTGGCGCGCACCACAAGGCAGTACGGCGCTGCAAACCTATCGCGACCTGATCAAGCCGAACCTCGCCGCCAACCAGCGCTTGCAGGATTCACGGGATGGAAACCAGCAAATCGGCGGCGCCCTCGGCAAGGCCGAGCGCTACCTGAACATGGCCAGCCTGGTAGCGGTGCTGCTGGCCGGCGTGGCCGTAGCGCTATCGGCCAACCGTTTTGCCAGCCGGCGTTTCGACGCCAGTGCGTTGCTGCGCTGCCTCGGTTTGTCACGACGCGAAGCCATGCTGCTGTTCAGCCTGCAACTGAGCGTACTTGGCCTGCTGGCGAGCCTTACCGGCGCCCTGCTCGGCTGGTTGGCGCAATTTGGCCTGTTCTATTTCCTGCACGATCTGCTGCCAGCGGACGTACCGCCCGGTGGATTGCTACCGGCATTTGCAGGAATCGGCACCGGACTGGTCGCTCTCGCCGGCTTCGCCTTGCCTCCCCTGGCGGCGCTGGGCCGCGTGCCACCACTGCGGGTATTGCGTCGTGACTTGCTACCTATTCCATCCAGCACTTGGATGGTTTATGGCGCGGCGCTGTTTGCTCTCGGCCTGATCATGTGGCGCCTGAGCCTCGACCTGGTACTGACATTCGCGCTACTTGGCGGTGGCGTGGTGGCTGCACTGATCCTGGGCGGCTTGCTTCTGCTGTTATTACAAAGCCTGCGACGGCTATTGGCGCGTGCATCCCTGCCTTGGCGCCTGGGCTTGGGTCAATTACTGCGCCACCCGTTGGCGGCAGCAGGCCAGTCCCTGGCGTTTGGTTTGATTCTGTTGTCCATGGGACTGATCGCCCTGCTGCGCGGAGAGTTACTGGATACCTGGCAAAACCAGTTACCCAAGGATGCGCCCAACTATTTCGCACTGAACATTCTGCCAGCCGACAAGGACGCCTTTGGCGCTCGCCTGCTGGAGTTACAGGCGCAAGCGGCGCCGCTGTACCCAGTGGTGCCCGGCCGGTTGATCAGCATCAACGGTGCACCGGTGCAGGAGATTGTCAGCAAAGACTCCAGCGGTGACCGTGCCGTGCAACGTGACTTGAGCCTGACCTGGGCTGCCGACCTGCCGCCAGGCAACGTCCTGACCGCAGGCTCCTGGTGGTCGCAGCAGCCGACCGATGAGGTTCCAGGGGTGTCGGTGGAAACCAAAGTCGCTGAAAGCCTGAAACTTAAGCTAAACGATCATTTAGTGTTCACCGTCGGAGGGGAAAATCGCGAAGCCCGGGTCACGAGCCTGCGGACCATCAACTGGGATAACTTCCAACCCAACTTCTTCATGATCTTCCAACCGGGCACCTTGAAGGACCTGCCCGCGACCTATCTGACCAGCTTCTACCTGGCGCCTGGCCATGATCAACAGATCGTCGACCTGTCCCGCGCCTTCCCAGCGGTCACTATCCTGCAGGTCGAGGCCTTGCTGGAGCAACTGCGTAGCATCCTCGCCCAGGTGACCTTAGCGGTGGAGTACGTCTTACTGTTTGTTCTGGCAGCGGGGATGGCAGTGCTGTTCTCCGGCTTGCAAGCAACCCTGGATGAGCGAATTCGCCAAGGCGCGCTCCTGCGTGCACTGGGCGCAGAGCGCAAGTTGCTGGTCAAGGCCCGTCGCATAGAGTTCGGATTATTGGGTGCCGTCAGCGGACTGCTGGCGGCGCTGGGTACAGAACTGGTGACATGGGTGCTGTACCGCTACGCGTTTGACCTGGTCTGGCACCCTCACCCATGGCTGTTACTGCTGCCCGTGATTGGGGCGGTATTGATCGGCGGTGCCGGCGTATTCGGCACTCGCCGTGCATTGAATGCCAGCCCACTGACCGTATTGCGCGAGGGCTGAAACACCGGTGGCCCGTACCCCTTCAGGGGAGCGGGCCATTAACCTCTACTTTACGTACTCGATACCGGTGATCCACCAACACACTTCGCCACTCGGAGTCTGGACCATCGCCTCGTCATCCACTTCCTTGCGCAGCAATGCCCTGGCCATGGGCGAGTCGATGGAGATGTAATCCATTCGATCGTATATCTCGTCATAACCCACAATGCGAAAGCGCTTGGTTTCCCCCTGCTCATTTTCGATATCAACCCAAGCACCGAAAAACACCCGCCCCTCCTGTTCCGGCATGTACTCCACCACGCGCATGTCTTCCAGGCGTTTACGCAAGTAGCGTACCCGCCTGTCGATCTCACGCAGCAGCTTCTTATTGTACTGGTAGTCCGCGTTCTCACTGCGATCCCCCAAGGAGGCTGCCCACGTCACCTTACGCGTGGTATCCGGTCGCTTTTCACGCCACAGGTAATCCAGCTCTTTTTTCAGCGCCTCATGACCTTCTTTGGTTATCAGCTTGGTACTCAAACGCTAGCATCCCCGGGCAATGTCCAATGGTGCCAATACCCGACGGCAACTTGCCTTGGCGTCGACTGGCAGGGGTTGATGATAAATGAACCCTGAAAAGTAGCCAGATCAGAGAACACATCGATTCAACCCTGGCCATCCAAGGCCTGGTCGAGTTCAAGAAGCACACCTTGCAGGCGCTGTCGCATACCCGACAAGTGCGACATAGCAAGCGTCAGCTTCTCGGCCTTCTGGCCAACCTCCAGTGCTTGGTTTTGCAGTTGAGTACCACGCTGCTCCAACTCACGCCCCTTTTCATCCAGTTCGCTCTGCGCCTGTTGCAGTCGAACCTGCCACAGCTCAAGCATTTCCTCTCGCTCAATGATCACGAGCTTTTGTTGTGCCAACTCTTGGGCGACCTTGGCGAGACTGGTCAGCGTGCTGTCTACCTCGAGCAAAGATGCGTGCCCCATCTGGGCTGGGAGCTTCGACGGTGCGGGCTCACTCGGCGCCAACTGAGCAGGCCCCGCACTGGACTCGGCCAGCTCCACCACCTCCGATATGGCGCCGGAAGAGCTCAACTGCTCTCCAACGATATGTTCATGTGAAGACTGCTGGGAGGGCTCGGACGGGTTCGCAACTCTGGGCGACGAGGACATTTGCGACGAGAAGCGAATGGACGGCACGATCAACGCAGCACTTTCAATCGCCGGCAACACAGGAGCAGACATACCCAAGGTAATCACTTTCATCACCAATGCCTTCTTGATGATCATTGAATGATGATCCTCAGGCCTGGCTGGCGGCAACTTACAGCCTTTCAAATCAATAAAATGATAGGCGACCGGGTTCTCGATAACAGTGCCAGTCTTGGTCCCGGAAGCCGCTACCATCAGGATTTGCTTAAAGGCTTGCATGGCCACTTGCAGATCCTCCTTGGACTCAACACCCCCCAGAAAATACCGTTCGAGCTTTTTACGTAACGCCGCGATGTAGACCCTCGAGTTACCGGGCTCGGTCTCTTCATCCAGGCTATAGACAAGAAAGTTGGAGTCGGTCTGAGCGATAGCAAACCCGCAGAGCAGCGCACCATTTACCGGAGCGTCCTGACCGTTACGTTCAAGAACAAGGGTACGTAGAAGCATCATGAAAATCAGGCCTCATTACAAAAGAGCAAACCTTACCTAACTGCCGGATAAACATCCGACCATTAATAAGCCTCGAAACAACGCAATTGTTTCAGCAAGTTATCGCGCCAAACGTAGGACTTTTCTTATAGCTGCGCCGCCACGTTCCCAAACGTCAATATTGAACGTAACCTTTTCATCGCTCAGCCGCTCATGGCGAGCGGCCTGTTTATACATCCCCGCAAAACTCATTCGGTAAAAAAATGCTCGAGATAAGCAGCCTGACAAAGCACTTGGGCAAAAAAAATGTAATCACCAATTTTTCGTTTTGCGCCCAGCACAAGGAATGCATAGGCCTATTCGGGAAGAGTGGTGCCGGCAAAACAACACTGCTGAATTTGATATCCGGATTAGCTAAACCCTCCGGCGGGCATATCAATATTGATGGGGTCGATACCCAAACTCACTCACTTCAAGCACGAAAACTCCTCGGCTATCAACTCCAAGGAGGCTTCAGCCATCATACGATGTCAGTCAAAGGCGCCCTCAACTTTATTGCAACCATTCGAGGGTTCAGTGGGGCCGAAAAAAACAGGCGAGTAGACCGGGCAGCCGTGCACCTTGAGTTATTGTCTGTGCTCAACTACCCCATCGATACACTCTCCATCAGTCTGAAACGCAAAGTTGCCATCGCACAAGCCATCCTGCATTCGCCCAGCTTACTCTTACTGGACGAACCGACCGAGGGACTGTCACCTGATCAACGACTAAAGTTCAGAGCACTTATCCAATCATTGACCGAAGAAATGACAGTCATCATCGCCTCCCGTCACTGTGACGAAGTGTCCAATCTCTGCACTCGCGCTCTGGTTATTGCAAATGGCCACTTAATGGCTGACACCCCGCTGCCCGATTTGCAACGTAACTCCCGGCATTACCGGGCCGTAACCCTGTCCGCAGAAACACCACTGGACTTACTGGCACTTGCCGTATTGCCCGGCGTAGCAGGTATAGAAGAAGATCGGCATACACCCGGCACGGTCACTGTGCTCGCTATGCCGGGGCACACCATCTATCCCCATGTAAGCGCACTGATCGCCCGCCGTGGCTGGAACATAACCTCATTGAGTCTTGAGCCGGGTCGCCTGAATGAAGTCGTTCATCATCTGAGCCAAGAGGTATCCCTTTGAAACTGCTGCCCGTCATTTTCAAACGTCAACTTGCCAGTTATGTCTTCATGCCGAGCACCTACCTATGCATTGCAGTGTTTCTCGGGTTGTGCGCAACACTGGGTCTGCATACGGGTCAGTGGATAGAACACAACGGTAGCGACTTACAGGTCTTTTTCCAGTTACACCCCTGGCTTTATCTACTGCTGATCCCCACGTTGTCGACGCAGCTGTGGTCAGACGAACACAACGCCGGTTTCCTCGACATCATGAAAACACTGCCGATCACCTCAGTAGAATTGGTGATCGGAAAGTTTCTGGCTGCCTGGGTCATGTGTGGCGTTGCCTTAATCCTGACCTTCCCCACCGTGATCATCGCCAACTATCTAAACGCTGTGGACAATACTGTTATCGCATCACAGTTTCTGGCCAGTTGGTTGCTGGCGGGATCTTACCTGTCTGTCGGTTGCTTCATTTGCGCTCTGACGCGCCAACGCGTTGTTATTTTCCTATTGACGCTAGGTTTATTATTTACCGTCAGCGGGCTTTCAGCAGTTTTGGATGCACTTGAGCATCAGGCACCTGTCTGGTTGATCGACAATTTAACCTCGCTTAATCCACTCTTACGCTTCGGCACTATCAGCAATGGAAAACTGACACTTCACGACAGCTTGTACTTCATTAGCATGATACTTGCCTTTCTCTCTGCAACGACTGTCACACTCAACTGCAAAGCCGGTTGAGAAGGAAAGCAACCTATGCGATCCGTTCTTCGTGCGGGTATGACACTTACCGTCATATCGTTACTTTTCCTGGCATTTAATCTGGTGTGGATAAACAATCTTCCCGATGTACGCTGGGACTTTTCTCAACAAAAAAACCATACCTTGTCACTCCCGGCGCGGCAATTACTCACGACCATTGAAAGCCCAGTAGACTTGTATTTCTTCAACTCAAGTCATTACCCGAAAAAAAGCCAAGCATTGAAACGCTATGGTGATCGTGTGGAGGACCTGCTCAAGGAGTATGAAAAAGCGGCAAAGGGCATGATTAATTTACACATTATTGATCCGGAGCCCTATTCAGAGGATGCCTATAAAGCCGGCTTGTTCGGCCTTGACGACAAGCAAGGATTCCTTGGCCTTATAGGCACCCACGCAGGCCAGGGTGCACAACGCATCGATGCATTCAGCCCCGACCACGAGCCCTTGCTTGAATATGAAATCAGCCACCTGATTTATAATTTGATGCACCCCGCTCCCCTCACTATTGGCTTACTGTCTGGGGTGGAGTTGAATGAATCTGCCGGGCAAGTGTTGGAGCAAATGCACCAGCATTTCAACCTTGTAAACCTGGCATCAAACACTGAACAGGTGCCTCAATCGATCAAAACGTTGATGGTCGTGCACCCGCGCTCATTGCCCGAGCAAGCCCTCTTTACGATTGAACAGTTTGTATTGAGGGGAGGCAAACTAATGATTTTCGTCGACCCTGTAAGCGAGATGGAGGCGAGCACCGAGCCAACAGCCTCCAAGCTGGACGGCCTGCTTGCCGCTTGGGGCATACAGATGCCAATGGACAAGCTACTGGTCGATAATCTCTACGCCTCATCGGCGACATTCGGCCCTGGGAAGCCACCGGTTCGGCATCCGGCCAGGTTAAACCTGCCACGGCAAGCGATGACTGCGAGCGATATTAGTAACTGGAAACTGAATTCAGTGATCGTATCCAGCAGCGGCGCACTCTCTCGCGCCAGAAAAAGCCGTACGACATTCACCCCTCTGCTGCAGAGCTCAAGAGACTCTGTGCTCCTGGACGTTGGACGCTTTGCATCGGCGGCCGCATTCGATTCACTCATCAAGAACACGTCCAGTCCTGTGCAACAATATGTAATTGCTGCACGCCTCGAGGGGCCTGCCTATTCGGCATTTCCCGACGGGCTCGACGGACAGCCACCGGGCTTGCAAAAGGCCGCGCAAATCCAGGTGGTAGTGGTCGCCGACACTGATTTACTGGCAGACGCCGTTATCAATTCCGCCCCCAACAGCAACGCACTGTTTGTATTGAATACATTGGATAACCTGGCTGCTCCCGATGTACTTACGAGCATTCGGCCACGTGCAATGGTTAGCCAACCACCGCACCCGCTGGAGCACCTGCGAGAGGCCGCCGCCCAGACCTACACGCAGAAGGCGGGTGAACTGGAACGACGACTTGAGCGAACAGAGAAGGCGTGGCAACAGTTGAATCCACAGACCACAGGCTTCGGCACCCAGGCGGTGGATACCAACACCCAGCTGCAAGCGCTCAACAAAGAACGCCTGCGGCTCCCCATAGAGTTGCACGCGCTCAAGGTTGAGGCGTATGCCCAGGTGCATCGAGCAGAACGAAACCTCAAGCTACTCATGATTATTCCGGTGCCGCTGGCGTTATGCCTGATCGCCTGGGTACTTTTTCTGTACCACTGCCGACGTCGTTCAACTGCTGCCGCTTCATTTCACTGATCACTCAATGATGAGCAATCAACGGCGAGCAATCAGCCCTTGACGGGCAATGCGCGTCAGTTGGCGAATCACCTCTTCGGCATCGCTGGCACTGGGCGCCTGGATAACCGCGAGGTCAAAGCTGTCGCTGGCAAAGCGGGCCAGAGAATCGCCATCTTCCACAAACTGGATCAGGAACGCAGAAGGCCGCCCAGTTCGACGCGGCCAGCCGTCCAGGTAGCGCAACAGTGTCGGCTGGTGCTTACCGCCCAGGAGGATTTTCGGATTGCGTTGGGTCAGGTCCGCAGTGATCGGAGCCAGGCGTATGAGGGGGCGTAGTGCATTCATCGTATCGTGTCTCTGCCTCAAAAGTCTGCGGGCAGGTGAGAGGCAACACCGAACCAGCGCTTTAGCGGTATTTCGAAGCCTGACTCTTGATGAGTGCATGCTTCTGTCGGGCTGCATTGAGTCCCAGTGGCGCCCCGCAATTAGCTGTTTAAATCGGCGCATGAACAGCATCCTAGAGAAGCTGATGGGGCAGTGTCAAGAATCTAGAGCAACGAAAAGGCCCGCTCATGGCGGGCCTTTTCAGGGTATTACGACAGGTATCAGTGAGTGATGGCACGGTCGGCTGACAATTTGCCAGCACCTTCCAACAGGACCGCCAGAGAGCCACCCAGCAAGGCCAGCGCAAACTCATAACCGTTGTTCGCCATAAACAGCCCGTTATGGATATGCACCGAGAAGATTGCCACCAGCGACAAGATGGTCAGGCCCAGTGCCGCAGGGCGTACCAGCAAACCGATGATCAGTGCCAGACCTGCGAAGAACTCGGTACCACCCGACAGCACGGCCATCAAGGTACCCGGCGCCAGCCCGATGCTTTCCATCCACTGCGCGGTGCCCGCCAGGCCGTAGCCGCCAAACCAGCCAAAGAGTTTTTGCGATCCGTGAGCGGCAAATATGATGCCGACAAAAATACGCAGGATAGTCAGGCCGTAACCAGCGCGAGTAGACAGGATGCTTTTAATCAGTGGGCTCATGGTGATAATCCTTTTCAAAGTAGGGGTTGGTTGGCCGCTATATTAATCAGATTAAGCAATAACAAAAGCCGAAAAAACACCTAATATATATCGATTAATTTGATCACTTGCGCGAGGCGACTTTTGACGCCAACGGTTCCAGGGACTCCCGCTCCCGATTGAACGCCAAGTAATACTTATTGACGCTATTAACATAGCTGACGCCGCCCATCCCCACCTGCTCCATGGCAATGCGCTCGACCTGGAAGAACCACTGGTTTGGGTTAAGCCCTCTGCGACGAGCTTCCGCTCGCATACCCTGAACCCGCTCCGGGCCCATGTTGTAAGCCGCCAGCACAAACGCCATACGTTCACGCTCGTTCAGCTTTGGGCTCGCGAAAAACTTACGGCGGATCATCGCCAAATAGCGGGCACCCGCCTGCACATTGCTGTCGAGACTCTCGATATTGTTGACCCCCACCCGCTGCGCCGCCGAAGGCGTGATCTGCATCAGTCCGGTTGGGCCGCCGCTGTTGCGGGCGCCTGGGTCAAGGGCGGACTCCTTGAAAGCCAGTGCCGCCAGGTTCAACCAGTCCATGCCCTGCTCGCGAGCATGCTTTTGCAGAACCGGACGCAGCTTTTCGAGGCGCTGGCGATCGGCGCGGGCCAATGGGTTGCGCACTTGATAAAGGCGTCGGTAGATACGCTGGAACGCCACGTCCTGGTCGGAGGGCGCTCGATAAGTCTTGAGGAAACGATCGATGCTGGCGCGCAGCATCGAGGCATCCTGGCGCACGAACCAGTATTCATCACCCGGTTCGCTGATAGCCACCTGTCGATCAAAGCGCAATTTAGGCAGGATTTTCGACCAGCGCTCGGCAATCGGTTTCTCGACGATAGTGAGATGGAAGATCCCGGCCTGGACCATCTCCAATACATCTTCCACGGCCAATGTTGGGTCAACCCATTCCACCTTCACCGGTGGCTGCTTGTGCAGGGCCAGCTTCTGGTTGACCTGACTGATCGCATCCGCCGCCGCACTGCCAGTGGTCAGCGCCAGGGTGCGTCCGGAGAGTTGCTCCAACTTGGTAAACCGTCGCTCCCCCTTCACCCCCACCAGCCACAACGGCACATCGCTGGCAATCGGGTCACTGGTGCTGATTTTGTGTGCTGCTTTCACATCCAGCAATTCACCGGGGGCCACCAGATCACCCTCGCCACGCGCCAGCGCGCCGAGCAGTTGGTCCTTGGCCTTGGGAATAATCTTGAGGTTGATTTCCTCACCGTCACGGGCATGACCGTTCAGGTATTGCTCGAAGGCACGCAGGCGGTGGTATTCGACACCGATGGCCTGGCCCTGGACCTCACCGGAACTGTTCCGGCTCTGGTTGACCAGCACGCGCAGGGTGCGGCTGGAGCGGATCTGCGCCAAGTCACGGACTTTGCCAGGCTTGGTCACTTCCAGCGGCCCGTCCAGACGTGCGACCGCCGCCATGGGCAGCAGTAACGTCAGGCACAACATAAGCAACGCCGAGGGTCGGATCATCCGCTCTCCGGAAAGAATACTGGCCAGCGCGTTCGCGAAAAACGAAGCGTTGGGGGTCAGAAACAGAGCGCTGTGAGCGCTGGCAAAGTGCGCAAGGGTGGCACTGAGGAAGGCGAACGACCCACCACGATGTCACTTGCAACGTTCAAAGACAGCTATAACTCGCTGTAGTTCTTCGTTTTTCTTATAAATCTACTGCTCTGATATGCTTTCCGGCCGCAGGCGGAGATAGCACCATGCAACTCATTGATATCGGCGTCAACCTGACCAACCCTAGTTTCGACGAGAGGCACCAAGCCGTTCTCGACCGCGCCTATGCCGCCGGCGTGCAACAATTGGTGCTCACCGGCACCAGTGTCGACGGCAGTGAACAGGCCTTGGAATTGTGTGTAAAACTCGATGAAAGCGGCCAACATCTGTTCAGCACCGCCGGCATCCACCCTCACTCCGCCAGCGACTGGAACGGTGACAGCGCCCAACGCTTGCGCGGCTTACTTAAGGACAGCCGCGTGCGTGCGGTGGGTGAATGCGGATTGGATTTCAACCGGGACTTTTCCCCACGCCCACAGCAGGAAAAAGTCTTCGAAGAACACCTGGCCTTGGCCGTCGAGTTAAAATTGCCGGTGTTTATCCACGAGCGCGACGCCAACCAGCGCCTGCTGGAAATTCTCAAGGACTACCGCGACCATCTGCCCGCCGCCGTAGTGCATTGCTTCACCGGCGAGCAACAGGCGCTGTTCAGCTACCTTGATCTCGACTTGCATATCGGTATCACCGGCTGGATCTGCGACGAGCGTCGTGGGACGCACCTGCACCCGCTGGTCAGGGAAATTCCTCGGGGCCGTCTGATGCTGGAAAGCGATGCACCGTACTTGCTGCCGCGCACCCTGCGCCCCAAGCCAAAAAATGGCCGCAATGAACCCGCCTATTTACCGGAGGTGCTGCGAGAAGTCGCCCTGCACCGCCACGAAACGGTGGAAGACCTGGCCGAGCACAGCACTGCCTGCGCCCGCGCCTTTTTTAGGCTGCCCGCTGTGGGTTGATGCGGCGCATTGACCCACGTCAAAACCGGCTTCCTGAGTAGCGGCACAATAATGGCACCTTGCCAATGCTGTTTCCGCTATCAGAGAAAACCTTCCATGGGTGCCTGGCTTAGCAATATCTCGCTGAAATACAAATTCTGGGCCGTCAACGCGGTCGCCTTCATCACCACTCTGCTACTGGTGCTGTACGCCGTGCAGCTCGAACAACAGGCACGCAGCGATGCATCCCAAGCTTCGGCGCAGGCGCAGGCGCAATTGCTCAGTGCCTGGCCGACCGACAAGGCGCTGCCCAAGAACGAGCAATGGCTGACGTTTGTCCGTGGCCAAACGCCTAAGTTGGGAGATGAAGATCTATCCCCCCTGAGCAGTGCCCGTGGTTGGGTCGAGCTCAATCACATGCCGCTTTTCGGCGAAAATCCACTGATCGGTGCTGACGTGATCGCTCGCGCCGACGGTCAACAAGTTGCCGTGCTGGCGTACGGACGCAGCTTAAGCCAAGTGTTCGGCGAACGTTTCGCCAACTATGCCGTGGCGGTCTTGATCCTGATGCTGGCGATGCTCGGTGCCTCGCAGTTGCTGATCCGCTTTCTGCTCAGCCAACTCAACACCCTCAAGGACGTGATGCTGCACGTGGAGAAAACCGGCGACCTGTCGGCCCGCGTGCCCCTGGCCTGCAAGGATGAAGTCGGTCAGATGGCCAGTGCCTTCAACGCCATGCAAGCCGGCTACCAACGCGTGGTCAACACCGTCGCCCGCACCGCCCAGCGACTGGACGAGGGCGCCGCACGACTGGCCAGCAGCATGAACGAGGTGCAACACGGCATGCTCGGCCAACAAAGCGAAACCGACCAGGCCGCCACCGCCATCAATGAGATGACCGCCACCGTTTATCATATCGCTCAACATGCCGGCGCCACCCGCGACCTGTCCCAGACCGCCGACACCCTCGCCGGCAGCGGCCAGGAAGTGGTGACCCGCGTACAACGCTCGATTGCCGGGCTGTCCACCGGCGTGCAACAGACTGCCGAGATGATCCAGAAACTGGCCGAGGACAGCCAGAAAATCAATGGCGTGGTCGGCGTGATCCACAGCATCGCCGAACAAACCAACCTGCTCGCCCTCAACGCCGCCATCGAAGCTGCCCGCGCCGGGGAAATGGGCCGTGGTTTTGCCGTGGTCGCCGACGAAGTGCGCAACCTCGCCAAACGCGTGCAAAACTCCACCGACGAAATCACCCGCATGGTCTCAGCGCTGCAAGCCGGAACCCGCGACGCGGTGGACTTTATGCAAGAAAGCTCGTTCAAAGCCGATGATTGCGTACAACAGGCCCAGGAAGCCGGCGCTGCCCTCGCCGAAATCACCGGCGCAGTGGCGCAGATGCGCGAGAGCAACACCCAAATCGCCGTCGCCGCCGAGCAGCAAAGCCATGTCGCCGAAGAGATGAACCGCGCGGTGGTGAGCATTCGTGATGTGACTGAAAACACCGTGCAGCAGACGGTGGACTCGGCGACTACCAGCAATGAGTTGGCGACCTTGGCTGGAGAGTTGAACAAGGCGATTGGGCAGTTGAAGCTGTAAGAACTCACAACCTGTAATCCTGCACCTACATCCAAGCCTCGGATTGCCGAGGTTTTTGGCGAAACGCCCTACTCCTGCTGGCGAATAGCGCCGACTTCTTTTCCTTACGAACCTCTCCAAAGTCTCTCGCCTGATCAATCAGTGCGAGGGACCGCCGATGTACTTCTCCGTTAACGCCTTGCCCGATAGGTCTGCCTTTTGATCCCGGTCATTGGCAAGTTTGTCTTGACCCCCATGAATCCCAAAGCGCCAGACGTTGAACGCGTCTTTCGTGATTTCCGGGAGTGTCTGAACACTTTTGACGAGTGGGCCGAGAGTTTCTGGAGTGCTTCGGCACTGGAAAGCGAGCAGGTATTCAAGGTTGGGGAAGACGTCGCACTGGTAGCGCCGGTTTCTTCCAAAGCCCCGAGTAGCACGGTTGCCATGTGCAAAGCCCAGGGTTTGTTGACCCTGGTGCATATGTTCGAAAGCACGCGGTTTGTGCCCATCGGCAACACGCCGGTGATGTTGCAAGCCATTGCACAAGATGGCAGCCCGATGGGTGCGCCAATCCATCAAACCATTGGCCCCAGCGGCATTCTTGAGTTCAAAGAGTGCACCCGCGATCAGCGGTACCAAGTCACCTTTTACCCCAATGTTTCCAAGGATCACGTCAAGGCGCTGTATGCGTCTTATCAGTCGGTGATTGGGGGGTTGGAAGTTCGTCTGCGTGACGAGTGGGCAAAGACCTTCAAAGCCCAATGGGGCGACTTCTCAAAAGCCAAACCTCTCGAACGCAGTTTCGTGCAGGGCGTTTCATTTGTAACCGGGATGGTCCAGGCGCTCTACAACCTTTGGGACAACGTCACGCAGGTTCTTGACCTGTTGGCGAACATCAAGCCCAACAGCGAGAAATTGCTGCACTACATCTCCCAAGCCGAACTTGATGAGCTTTTGAAGCTGGGTAACGACGCCATTGCCAGTGGCCTGTTGGTGCTTAGCGATGAACCGCTGTTGTTTATCTATCTGTCGGCAATGGTCAGTTGGATGCGGATGCTACCGCCGCCGGAAATGAATGAGTTGATGGGGGAAATCACCGGCGAGGTGTTGATCAACCTGTTTTTGATCTGGTCGACGCGAGGCATGGGGGTTCGGATTCGCCTGGGTGTTCAGGTCTTGAGTCATATCAAATCCGGACGTGCACGCAAGTGGTTGGAGACGCTGGCTGAGCAGCTTGTGGTGCCCAAGTTGGAAGCGCACGCCGAGGCAGTGAAGCCTTTGTTGCTCGGTAGCGCGGCGACGTCGATCAAGACGATTCCGGCTGTGCCCTTAAAGGCTGGGGAAACTTTGGTCTCGAACCCGGTGCCTGCGGTCCGTAGCAAGACGCAGCAGACGGCGCTGGTCAGGCAGGAGCATGTCGACGATGTGCCTGCGTCGGGCAAGAACCCGAACGGGGATGCGGCGGCGCCTGCGGACAAAACCGCAACCAACGGTTGCCCGGTGTCGATGGTGACCGGGGAGGAATTACTGACCCTGACCGATGGTGCGCTGGACGGGATTTTGCCGTTTGAGTGGACGCGGTTGTATCGCACCAGTGCAGTGGAAGTGGATTGCGGGTTGGGGTTTGGCTGGAGTCATTCGCTGGCGCAGCGGCTGGTGGTGACGGGTGATTCGGTGGTGTGGACAGACCACGAAAATCGCATTACTGAGTTTCCGTTGCCCACTGCCTCTCGTCCGGCGATTTCCAATAGTTTGGCCGAAGCGGCGATTTACTTGGGCTCATTGCCTGATGAGTTAGTGCTGGCGCAGGCGTCGCGGTTCTATCACTTCCGCAATGGTGTGCTGACAGCAATCAGTGATGCGTATGACAACCGACTGCGCATTTACCGGGATCTGTTGGGGCGGATTGAGCGGCTGGATAACGGTGTGGGTCGCTCGCTGCTTTTGCGCTATGAACTTGGCCGCGTCGTTACAGTGGACTATCAGCTTCATCGGGCCGAGGGACCGGGCCCGTTTGTCTGGGTCACTGAGCAAAACGTCATTTCCTACGCCTATGACGCCGCCGGCCGGTTGGTTTCGGCGACCAACGCGGTAGGTGAAAGCGAGGTTTATCGGTACGACGATCAGCACGTCATTCTCGAACGGCAGTTGGCCGGTGGGGCGAGTTTCTTCTGGGAGTGGGAACGCTCGGGCAAGGCCGCACGATGCGTCCGGCACTGGGCCAGCTTTTCGCAGATGGACACACGGTATGTGTGGGATGACAACGGCCGTGTCACGGTTCACAACGCTGATGGCAGCCAGGAAGTTTACGTCCACGATCAACGTGCGCGGTTGGTGCAGCGCATTGATCCGGACGGCGCCGAGCATCTCAAATCCTATGACGACAAAGGTCGTCTGACGGTCGAGCAGGATCCGCTGGGCGCGGTGGCGGCGTATCAGTACGACGAGGCCGGTCGTTTGGTGGCGTTGTTTCCGGGGGATGATGAACCGACCTCCTACGAGCATGACAACGGTTTCGTACGAGTTGTACGGCGTGGCCAGGCGGTCTGGAAATACGAGCGCAATGATCAGGGCGATGTCACCCGCAAGACCGACCCCGATGGCAACGTCACCGACTACAGCTACAACAAACATGGGCAACTGATCGGCGTCTGGTATCCCGATCACAGCTGCCATCGGCTGACCTGGAATGAGCGCGGGCAGCTCACTGAGGAACAACTGCCGAATGGCGGCGTAAAGCGCTATCGCTATGACGATCTGGGGCGGCAGGTTGCGCGCGAGGATGAATACGGAGCGCTGACCCAATATCAGTGGGACAGTGTGGGTCGGTTGGTTCGCGTCGTACTGCCAGGTGGCGCCACACGGGAGTACAGCTACAACCCCTACGGAAAGATCACCGCTGAACGTGATGAGCTAGGCCGCGTTACTCGCTACGAGTATGCCGACGGCCTGCATCTGATCAGCCGCCGCATCAATGCTGATGGCACCCAAGTCAAATACCGCTACGACAACGTTCGGTTATTGCTGACGGCGATCGAAAACGAAGTCGGCGAAACCTACCGACTCCAGTACCACCCCAATGGCCTGATCCAGCAGGAAACCGGGTTTGATGGCCAACGCACGGCCTACGTCTACGACCTCAACGGCAACCTACAGGAAAAGACCGAACACGGCGACGATGGCAGTCAGCTCGTCACCCGTTACGAGCGAGACCATGCCGGGCGGCTCGTAAGAAAAACCCTCCCCGACGGCAAAATCGTCGATTACACCTACGACCGCCGAGGCAACCTCCTGGGCGTCGAAGACGGCCACTGGGCGCTGGCCTACGAATACGACAGCCAAAACCGCCTCACCGCCGAACACCAAGG